>NZ_LDES01000019.1 GCF_001015195.1 Sphingomonas sp. Y57
CGATCAGGCGCTGCTGGTCGGCCTCGAGTTCCGATCGCGCCGGGGACCGGATCAGCCGGTCAATTCGATCGAACAGCGTCGGATCGGCGGCGATCGACGTCCGATGCCGCGCCAGGGCCGGCAATATCCGCGCGGCGGCCTGCTCCAATGCATCATTGACCCTCGTCTTCCTTAGAAGGTCGAATATTCTGGTGACCCTGCGCAGCTTTTCACCCGACCGATCGAGCGCGGCTATGGTGTTCCCGAAGCTGGGGGGTGCGGCCTGACCGATGATGGCGTCGATCTCCGATCGCTCCTCCGCCATCGCCTCCTCAAACGCAGGCCAGAAATCCCCGGCCTCGATCGCCGAAAAATCCGGCAAGCCGAAATAGTCGGACCGTGGTTCGAGCAAGGCATTAGCCATGGTAGGCGTTACCGCAGACGCGATCGACCGCATCGATGAGGAAGCGCTCGCACGCGGCGAGTTGGCCGAGCGCTATCCATTCGTCAGCACGGTGCGCCTGCTCGATCGATCCGGGCCCACAGATCACCGTCGGGATGCCGATCTCGCGGAACTGCCCCGCCTCGGAGCAATAGGAAACATAGCCGGCCGAAGCCCCGGTCAGCTCTTCCACGAGGCGGGTGAAGGGCTCAAGCGCATCGCCTGCGAAAGCCGGAACCGTCGCAAGCTGTTCCAGGGTTACATCGGCCAGCGGATAAGCGGTCCGCATTTCGGGCAGGATTTCGCGCGATACGAAGGAGCGGATCGCTTGTTCGATGCGGTCGTCATCCTCATCAGGGAGCGATCGATGTTCGAAAACGAATTCGCAATGTTCCGCCACGATGTTGGCGGCCGTCCCGCCGGAAACCTGCCCGATCGACATGGTCGTATAGGGGGGATGGAAATCATGGCCGCGGGGCTTCGACCCAAGCGAATCCGCCAGACCCCGGATGAAAACGATGATGCGGGCGGCATATTCTATCGCGTTTGCCCCTTCCTGGGGCAGCGAGGCGTGCGCCGGCCGTCCCTGGACCCGGCAGCGAAACAGGCGGATCGCCTTGTGCCCTATCACGGGTTGCATCAGTGTCGGCTCGCCGACGATACAGGCCCTGGGCCGCACGGCGCGCGCCGCCAGGTCCGCGATCATGAGCGGTGCGCCGATACACCCCACCTCCTCGTCGAAAGACAGGGCGAAATGGACCGGCTCCTTCAGCGCCATTCCCCGGAAAGCCGGGACCAAGGCGAGGGCCACGCCGAGAAACCCTTTCATGTCGCAGGATCCCCGCCCGTAGAGCCGGCGATCCCGCAAGACCGCGGTGAAGGGCGCGCTGGTCCAGGCCTGGCCCTCAACCGGCACCACGTCGGTGTGGCCGGAAAGAACGAGACCGCCGGTGCGTTGGCCCGAAGAAGGCACCAGCGTCGCGAAGAGATTTGCCTTGGCGCCATCATCGCTCGTCGTGAGCGTCATGTCACAACCCTGCGCGCCGAGATACTCGGCCGCAGCGTCGATAAGCGCGCGGTTCGAACGCCGCGATGTCGTATCGAATCCGATCAACCGGCGGACCCAGTCGAGCGTCGCATCGGAAGGAGCCTGGTCCGCACCGACCATCAGCGGCATTCCTCGCCGCCGACCACATTCGCGATGAAATCACGGATCAACGCGAGCGCCTCGGCCGGCCTGTCCCGCGCAGGGCCATGACCACATTCTTCGAGGATGTGGGTCGCCGCCACGCCCGGTGAAAAGCTGTCGCCAAGCTCGCGCACTGCGTCGGGCAGGATGACCGGGTCGCGATCTCCCCCGACGATCAGCGTGGGGGCTGAAAGGCTGGACAGCGCAGACCGGAAGTCCAGGCTGTGCGCTTCTCCTTCGGTCCGGAAAAAATGGTCAAGCACATGGGGCTCGAATGGGGAGAGCGCGCCGATCCCACTTCGGGTAACCGTATAATGCGGCAACCCTTCGACGAGGAACCGGTCGCGGTCGGCGGCGCCCGCGGCGGTGAAGAATGACTTGGCGAGCCTTGCCAGTTCTACGCCGCCAAGCCGCTCGAACGTAGCGACTACCGGTCCGAGGTCAAACCGGGCGGCGGTGGCGAGAAGGATCAGGCCGGCATAGCTATCGGCGTAATCGATCGCAAAACGCTGCGCGACGAAGCCGCCAAAGGATTGCCCCAGGATGATGGGCCTCTCCACGCCCAGTATCCCGATCAGCCGGTGGAGATCGGCCGCCCACTGCCGGAGCGTCCAGCGCGCGGGGTCGCCCCGGCCGCTGCGCCCGAGACCGCGATGGTCGTAGAAGACGAGTTGGGCCACGTCGGCGAGCGGTTCCAGCGCGGGCCGCAGCGCGAGATGGTCCCAGGCCGGCCCCCCATGCAGCAGGATCACCGTCGGCCGCGATCTCACCCGCCCGCCCTCGATTGCCAGCTGCGAGCCGACGACGTCCACGAACAGCGATATATCGCCCACATTCACACGCATCACATCGCTCCGGATTTATATGGACGGCGCCGTGCGCGTCGCCGCGGCTCGGTCCAGCCGGCGCCTGATGATCGCGTGGCGATGAGGGGTAATCGGAAGCCCCAGTATCAACGGGATCGAGATCAGCGTAAGGACGGCCGGAACAGCCGCGAAGCCGATCAGCAAACCCCGGACCGCTTCCACCGAATGCTCCTTGGCGGCAGGGTCAAATCCCATGTTGGCGGCGATGAGCAGCGCCAGCCCCGCGCCGAGCCCGGTGGTGATCTTGTAGCTCAACCCAATCAGCGCGAAGTAGAATCCGCTGCAGCTCTGGCGGAACTTCCATTCGCCATAATCGGCGATGTCTGCCAGCACCGCCGCCGACGCCATCGCCTGCCCACCGAACGCCGCATAGGCGAGCGCCGTGAGCGCCAGCGCGAGCAGCCAGCTGCCACCCGGCGCTGCCGCCGGCACGATGGCGAGGCTCGCAATATACAGCGCGACGCACGCGGCCCATACCGCCGTCTTGCTCGTGCGCGCGATGAGCCGCAGCCAGAAGGGAATGAGCAGGGCGGCCGCGACATTGCACAGCAGCAGGATGAGAGGAACCTGCGAGCCGAGCCCGAGATAGCTGTCGAGGTGGATGAAGATCAGCGCGAACCACATGCCGAAGCCGATCCCGCCGATAAAATGTGCGGCGAGAAAGCGCACCAGAGCGGGGTTTCGCGCGATGCTGGCCGCGATGGTCGAAAGCGACGCTCCTGCGCCATGGGAAGCGACGGCGCCCCGGGGGCTCCAGACCGTGACGGCCAGACAAAGCAGCATCAGCGCGGCACCGACATAGGCGGTCACGCGCATCGTCTCGGGCGAGTAGTCGGTTCGCACCACGATGGGCAAGAAGGGCAGGATCAGGAAGGCGATCAGGCCGGCGAACAACCCGGTCGTCCGGGCCGCATAG
>NZ_LDES01000002.1 GCF_001015195.1 Sphingomonas sp. Y57
CCGCCGGTATCGCCGCCGCCGCCGCCGCCGGTGTCTCCGCCACCGCCGCCGCCGCCGGTCATCGAGGATCCGTCGGTGAATGAGGGCGTGACGAGGGAGACGACGAACATCGCCTCGAGCATACAATCCTCGCTGAACGGCACGCGTGTCGCCGGCGGCAGCATCAGGAGCACCGATTCCACCGGAGCGGCAGCACCCGGCTCGGATTCGACCGGCGCGTCGGGCGATACCGGCGGTTCGGCGGGTGGCGACGACGAAGGGGGCGACGGTAGCGATGATGCCGGTGGCTCGACCTCGGGCGGCGGCAGCGTCGGCGGTCCGAACCTGCTGATCGACACGGGCAACATCGGGTCGGATGCGACGCAGATCGACACGCCTGTGCTCAGCTCGGGCAACAGCAGCCTGTGGCCGGGAGCCGACGGCCTGACCGAGACGGGTGGTGGCGGCGGCGAAGGGCCGTCGCCGGCAGGGGGCGCATCCCCCGGCGCCATGCCGGTCGGCGCGCCCGGCATGACCCCGGGCGGCGGCGATAACACCCCGGCCTTTGGCAGCATCGGCAATCAGATCTTCGACGACGGCGGCAACGCGGCGTCGGGTGATACCGGGGGCGCCGGCCAGTCCTCGGGCGGCGGGAACCAGGCGCCTGGCAGCGCGCCGCCCGCGCGTGACGATGACCGATCCCCGAATGGAGGGAAGCAGCAGTGATGCGGATCAACCGACTCTCCATGGGACTCGGCCTGCTCGCGGCAGCGGCGCTTGGGCTTCCCGCAACGGCGCCCGCAGCCGGCCCGTCCAGCCTTTCGCTGCGCAACAGCTTCCGAATCGGATCGAGTGGCGTGCTCTGCACCGCGCAGATCCGGTCGGCGAGCCCGGTGCTGGCGACGATGTTCGACCGCGGCTATCGCATCGTGTGCCGCGATGCGGCCGCGCCGGTCGGCCGGCTGTTTGCACTGCGCAAGGGGGGCGACGACGCGGTCGCCCGGGTGATCGCACAGAGCGAATCGCCGGTGACCTGCCAGGCGGCGACCAGTGTCGCGGTCGAGGGGCTGGGCAACGTCCAGGTCCGGGACTGTGTCGACGCGAACCAGCTGGCCCATAAGGTCTATGTCTATGCCCGGGGGCGGACGGTGTATGTCGCGGACGGCCTCGGCGGCTATGACAGCGCGCTCCAGCTCGGGCTCCGCACGATCGTCGCCGATGCGATCGTCAAGGGCGAGGTGCAGGTTGCGACGACCTCGGCCGGCGATCCCGCCGCCTTCGCCCGCGTCCAGGCGGGCGCGCTCGACAGCGACAGCGCGCTGAGCGAGGCCTATGCCCGCAACAACGAGGGCTCCTACGCCGAGGCGGCCGAGTTCTTCGAGGCGCTGGCCGAGCGCGATGCATCGGGCACCGGCACGGATTCGCATCTGCCCGAATATCTGGCCAACCAGGCGCTGCAGGAATCGAACCAGCGCAATTTCTCGGCCGCCGACGCGCTGTTCGCGCGCGCTGCGACTCCCTCGGCGCTCGCCGATCCGGTGGTCGGGCGGATCCTGCGCAATTCCTATGCGCTGCATTATCTCAACCAGAGCAAGGTGCAGCAGGCGATCGCCGAGCTGAACAAGCCGGTGGTGGAGATCGAGAGCAGCACCGTCGCGGACGCCAAGCTGAGCCGGGGCGAGATCAGCGACGAAATCGCCGCCGACCTCAACCGGGAGGGCGCCGCGCTAAGGCGGCTCGGCGCGCTTGACGGTCAGCTGCAGCCGTTTGAGAAGGCGCAGATTCTCGACGCGCAGGCTCTCCAGCTGCGCGGTGTCGCCCATCGTATCGACGGGAATTACCCGAAGGCCAAGGCCGCCTTCGCCGAGGCGATCAACGCGATGCAGGCGATCCGCGAAGGCCGGATGAACAGCACCGGCTGGCTGCGCTCGAGCATACAGTCCGAACTGGGCCTGATCGCGGAGGCCGAGGGCAATATCGGCGAGGCCGAGCGGCTCTATGCCGACGCGCTCCAGGTCGTCCAGATCCAGCACCCGAACTCGGCTGTGTCGCTGGGCGCCAAGGCGCGCTTCGCCGGCTTCCTCAGCCGCCACGGCCAGACCGACCGGGCGGCCACAATGTATGGCGAGGTCGTGTCCGAGGCGGAGAACCTGCCGGGCGCAATGGCATCGATCCGAACCCTGCTGCGGCCCTATTTCCGCCTGCTGGCGGAGCGTGCGGCGACAGATCCGACCGCGGTGGCGCGGATGTTCGGCGCAAGCCAGGTCATGCTCCGTCCGGGTATCGCCCAGACCCAGGCGCTGCTCGCCCGCGAACTGTCGGGCGGTGACGACGAGGCTGCCAGCCTGTTCCGGCAGTCGGTGACGCTGTCGCGCTACATCGCCCGCGCAACCGGCGAGATCGCGCGGATGACGGCCACGCCGAATCCCGCCGAGCGGCCTGCCCTGGCCGAGGCCCAGGCCCGCCTCGCCCGCTATTCTCGCGATCAGACCGCGCTGCAGGCGAAGCTGGCCCAATTCCCGCGCTACCGGGTCCTCTCGCCGCAGACGATGTCGGTCGAGGAACTGCAGAAGGCGCTTCGGCCCGGCGACGGCTATTATAAGGTCACGCTGGTCGGCGAGGACGTCTATGCGATGTTCGTCGCCCAGGGCGTCGCGCGAGCCTGGAAGCTCGACATGACGGCCAAGCAACTTGCCGACGTGGTCGCGCAGATCCGCGATTCGGTCGTGAAGATCGAGAACGGGCAGGTCGCGACCTATCCGTTCGACGTCGTCCTCGCCCGCAAGCTGTATCTCACGCTGATGGGGCCGGTCGATGCGGAGATGCACAAGGTTACGAACCTGGTGTTCGAGCCCGACGGTCCGCTGCTCCAGCTTCCGGCGAACCTGTTGCCGGTCGATCAGGCGGGCATCGATGCCTACCTGGCGCGGTTGAAGAAGCCCAACGCCGACGACTTCGACTTCCGCGGGGTCAACTGGTTGGGCCGCGACCGCGACATCTCGACTGTGGTGAGCCCGCGCTCCTTCGTCGACGGGCGCGACGTAGCCAGCTCGAAGGCGATCAAGGCTTATCTGGGCCTTGGCGAGAACGCCCGGCCGGCGCTCAACCCGCTGTTCGTCCCGCCGCCGGCGATGGCCGATCCCTGTGCCTGGCCGCTCGGCAACTGGAACAACCCGATCTCGGCGTCCGAGCTCTATCTGGCGAGCGGGATCGTGGGGGCGGACAAGTCGCGGCTGATCACCGACGCCGCCTTCTCCGACTCGACGATCATGGGGATGGGCGATCTCAACGAATATCGCATCATCCACTTCGCGACCCATGGTCTCGTGACCGCGCCGCGCCCGGAATGCCCTGCGCGCCCGGCATTGCTGACCAGCTTCGGGGGCGGTACCTCGGATGGGCTCCTGTCGTTCAAGGAGATATTCGACCTGAAGCTCGACGCCGATGTCGTGATCCTGTCGGCCTGCGACACGGCGGGCATGGCCACCGTGTCGGCGACCCGTGAGGCGGGCATCACCACCGGCGGCAACTTCGCGCTCGATGGCCTTGTACGCGCATTCGTCGGCGCCGGCGCCCGCACGGTCATCGCCAGCCACTGGCCGGTGCCGGATGATTTCAATGCGACCAAGCGGCTGATCAGCGGGCTGTTCACAGCGCCGCCGGGCACGCCGATGGCAACGGCGATGCGGCAGGCGCAGCTCGGCCTGATGGACGATGCCAATACCTCGCATCCCTACTATTGGTCGGCGTTCGCGATCGTCGGCGATGGCGAACGGCCGCTGCTGCCGACCGGCATGGCGCCGGGCGCCGCCGTTCAGGCCACCCACTGACGCTTCCCCCCCTCCCGCAAGGGAGGGGGCCGGGCGCTGCCCGCCCCTGCGATGCGCCGGGAGGCTTTCCTTTCGGCTGGACAGGCTGAAAGCGAGAACATATAAAGAACGAATGGCCCAGCTCGACGTCCGCGAGAAGCTCGAGATTCTGGCCGACGCGGCCAAATATGATGCCTCCTGCGCGTCGTCGGGGACGGCGAAGCGCGATTCAGCCGGGGCCTCGGCGGGAATCGGATCGACCGAGGGAATGGGCATCTGCCATGCCTATGCCCCGGATGGCCGGTGCATCTCGTTGCTCAAGATACTGCTGACCAACAGCTGCATCTTCGACTGCCATTATTGCATCAACCGAAAGAGCTCCAATGTTCGCCGAGCGCGGTTCACCGCCCGTGAGGTGGTCGACCTGACGCTGGCCTTCTACCGGCGCAATTATATCGAAGGCCTGTTCCTCTCCTCGGGCATCATCCGCTCGTCGGATTATACGATGGAGCAGATCGTCGAGGTCGCGCGTGCTCTGCGCGAGGATCATCAGTTTCGCGGCTATATCCATCTCAAGACGATCCCCGACGCCGATCCCGCACTGATCGCGGCGGCGGGGCGCCATGCCGACCGCATCTCCATCAATATCGAGCTGCCGACAGCCGCCGGGCTCCGAAGGCTTGCTCCCGAAAAGTCGGACGAGACGATTCGCGGTGCAATGGCGGGAATGCGGGACGCGATCGACGAGGGGGCGGACGCGCGGCGTCGCTACCGATCGGCGCCGCGCTTCGCGCCTGCGGGCCAGTCGACTCAGATGATCGTCGGCGCCGATGCCGCCAATGACCGCGCGATCATGGCGACGGCCAGCGGGCTCTATGACCGTTTTGGCCTGCGCCGCGTCTATTATTCGGCATTCAGCCCGATCCCGGACGCTTCGGCGATCCTGCCGCTCCGTCGCCCGCCGCTGTTGCGCGAGCATCGGCTCTACCAGTCCGACTGGATGATGCGCTTCTACGGCTACCGCCCCGCCGAGGTGGCCGACGCGACCGACGAGCAGGGGATGCTGCCGCTCGACATCGATCCCAAGCTCGCCTGGGCCTTGAAGGCGCGCGAGCATTTCCCGGTCGATGTCAACCATGCCCCGCGCGAGCTGCTGCTGCGGGTGCCCGGCCTGGGCGTGAAGGCCGTCGACGCAATCCTCGCCTCGCGCCGCTGGCGGCGGCTGTCGCTGGCTGATGTCGGGCGGCTGTCGCGCTCCATCGCCAAGCTCCGCCCGTTCATCGTGACCAGCGACTGGCGACCTACGACGCTGGTAGACCGGGTCGACCTGAAGGCTCGGGTGACGGGGCAGCTCGAACTGTTCGGATGACGGCAGGCCGCTGATGCACCGCGTGATTCTTTCCCGAGCGGACGATTTCGAAGGCTGGCGTGATGCCGCGCGGGCGGCGGCGCTGGCCGATATCGCGCCCGAAGCGCTTCTCTGGACGGTGGAGGGTGAAGGCGGCGACCTGTTCGATGATGCACGCGATCCGCTGCCGCCGCCGGCGCGGCCTGCCTTTGCCGTGCCGAGGCGCTTCCTCGATCTGGCCGGGGATGTTGCCCTTCATCGCGATCCCGAACGCTTCGCGCTGCTCTACGCGATGCTTTGCCGGTTGCGCGACGAACCGGCTCTCATCAACGACCAGGCCGATCCGCTGCGGCGGCGGCTCGATCGCCTCGCCGGGGATGTGCGCCGCGACGTCCACAAGATGCGCGCCTTCGTCCGCTTTCGCGAGCTCGATGGCGCCTACGTCGCCTGGTTCGAGCCCGATCACCATATCGTCCGGGCCAATGCGGGCTTCTTCCAGCGCCGCTTCGCGACGATGGGCTGGTCTATCCTGACCCCCGGCCTGTCGATCCATTGGGACGGCGAAACCCTGCGCGAGGGCCCGGGGGCGGTCCGTGCCGACGCGCCGACGGGTGACCCGATCGAGGCGTTGTGGAAGGGCTATTATGCCTCGATCTTCAACCCCGCCCGGTTGAAGGTCGGCACGATGCTGAAGGAGATGCCCCGAAAATATTGGGCCAATATGCCCGAAACCGCGTTGATCCCTCAGTTGGTGGCGGGCGCACAGGCTCGCGAGACGCGGATGGTGGAGAGGATCGTGCCGGGCAGCAACGCAGGCAGGGCCTGGGAAGCGCTGCGTGAGGAGGCTGCGCATTGCACGCGTTGCAGTCTCCATCGATGTGCCACGCAGACGGTGTTCGGCGAGGGGCCGGTCGACGCCGACATCATGATCGTGGGCGAGCAGCCGGGCGACCATGAGGATCTCGCGGGCAAGCCGTTCGTGGGACCTGCGGGGCAGATGCTCGACCGCGCATTGGGCGAGGCCGGACTCGACCGTTCACGCATCTACGTCACCAATGCGGTCAAGCATTTCAAGTTTGAGCCGCGCGGCAAGCGGCGCATCCATTCCAAGCCCAATGCCGGGGAGATCAGGGCCTGCCGCTGGTGGATCGACCAGGAACGGGCGATCATAGCCCCGAGGCGGATCGTGATGCTGGGAACCACCGCGATCCATTCCCTCATGGGCAAGGCGATGACGCTAAGCTCGCAGCGTGGCCACGCCCTGACGCTTCCCGATGGCATGGCGGCACGGGCGACGATCCACCCCAGTTTCCTGCTCCGCATGCCTGACCGCGACCAGGTGGAGAAGGAATTCGCGCTGTTCGTGAAGGACCTGAAGGCCGCGGCCGATTAACGGGTCACGTCATGCCGGCGTCGACAGCGGCATCCCCCGAGGCTCTCTCCGGGAAAGGGGGGACCGGAGAGAGCGCCCGGGGAATAGAGGTCAGAGACCGACGCCGCTGAGCAGGCCCAGGGCCTGGAGTAGCCACAGGATCACCACGATCACCACGACCACATTGAGGATGCTTTTGATCTTGCCGTCCATGGGGATGTAGTTGTTGATCAACCACAGCAGGACGCCGACAATAATCAGAACGATAATGATGTGAATCAGCATGGGGGCCTCCCCGGTTTGTGCTTGAGATCGCTGCTGTCCTTACGAACCCGGAACAGGGATATTTGTTCCGGGAGGTCTTGCCGGGACCGCGCGACTATGCTCGATTCGTGAAAGAGGGCGTCCTTCAACCAGCTTCGTGATCGGCTACGCCATGGACAGACGTCATTTCCTCCTGCGGAGCGCTGTCGGGCTCGGTGCAGCCGGGCTGATCGGATCAGGCCGGCTGATGGCGCAGGCTGCGCAGCCGCTGTTTGATCCGATCCCGCCTGTTACGCCCATTCGCGCCAGTCCCGACCGCATCTTCCGCATCACGGTATGCCTGCGCCCCTTCCGCGCGGTGGGGCCCCGGATCGAGGCGGAGGAGCTCGGCCGCAAGCGGGTCGTCCATAATTACGGCCATGGCGGCAGCGGCTGGTCGTTGAGCTGGGGGTCGGCCCAGATCGCCGTTTCCCAGGCGATGGCGGACAGCCCCCGGGAGATCGCGGTGATCGGTGCCGGTGCGCTCGGCCTCACCGCCGCAATCACGGCGCAGCGTGCCGGGGCGAAGGTCGTGATCTATGCAAAGGACCGTTTTCCCGACGTGCGCTCCGCCCGCGCGACCGGGAGCTGGACGCCGGATTCCCGCGTGGCGATGGCGGATGCGGCAGGCGCCGGCTTCGCCGCGCTGTGGAGCCGCATGGCCCATGCCAGCCATGCCGCCTGGCAGAGCTATGTCGGCCTGCCCGGCGATCCGGTGCTGTGGAGCGATCGCTATACCCTGTCGGACCTATCGCCCGACGCGATGCGGGCGGCAGGTCGCGCGACGGAGGTGGCGGGCTTCGCCCATTATGGCGATCTGATTGCCGACATCTCACCGCGGTCGCAGATCTTCGGCCCTGGTGCCCATCCCTTCGCCACCGCCTATGCGCTGCGCAACACCCAGATGACGTTCAACGTCGCGGGGCTCGCCCATCTGCTCACCAGCGATTTCCTGATGGCGGGCGGGCGTATCGAGACCGCCGAATTCCACGAGCCTTCCGACCTTGGCCGGCTGCGCGAGAAGGTGATCATCAATTGCACCGGCTATGGCGCGCGCGCCCTGTTCCGCGACGAAAGCGTGGTGCCGGTGCGCGGCCAGATCGCCTGGCTGCTGCCCCAGGCCGGGGTCGATTACGGCCTGTTCTACGACAATGTCAGCGTCGTCGGCCGCCGCGACGGCATCGTCGTGCAGGACATGGGACCAGATGACCGTTTCGGTTTCAACGAAGATAACGAGGTTCCCGACCGTGCGGCGGCCGAGGCCTCGGTGCGCACGATCGCGCGGCTGTGGCCGGCGACCATCTGAGGGGCGCCGCACCAAAAGAAAAGGGCGGGCGCCTCGCGGCGCCCGCCCTTCTTGTTCCGTTCGATCGGATCAGAGCTTGGAGGTCAGCTCGGGCACGACCTTGAACAGATCGCCGACCAGGCCGATGTCCGCCACCTGGAAGATCGGGGCTTCCTCGTCCTTGTTGATCGCGATGATCGTCTTCGAGTCCTTCATGCCGGCGAGATGCTGGATCGCACCGGAGATGCCGACCGCGACATAGACTTCCGGGGCCACGATCTTGCCAGTCTGGCCGACCTGATAGTCGTTCGGGACATAGCCCGCGTCGACCGCCGCACGGCTGGCGCCGACCGCCGCACCGAGCTTGTCGGCGAGCGGCTCGATGATCGAGTGGAAGTTCTCGCTGTTCTGCAGCGCGCGGCCGCCCGAGACGATCACCTTGGCCGAGGTCAGCTCGGGACGCTCGGACTTGCTGATCTCGGCACCGACGAAGCTCGACAGGCCGGCGTCGCCCGCGCCCGACACGGCCTCGACCGCGCCCGAGCCGCCCTCGCGCGCCGCCTTCTCGAAGGCGGTAGCGCGCACGGTGATCACCTTCTTCGCGTCCGACGACTGCACGGTCGCGATCGCGTTGCCGGCATAGGTCGGGCGGGTGAAGGTGTCGTCGCTCTCGACCGAGAGGATCTCGGAGACCTGCATCACGTCGAGCAGGGCTGCGACACGCGGCGCGATGTTCTTGCCGTTGGCGGTGGCCGGCGCGACGAAGGCGTCGTGGCTACCCATCAGCTCGACGACCAGCGGCGCGACATTCTCCGGCAGCGCATGGCCATAGGCAGCGCCATCGGCGACATGGACCTTGCCGACGCCCGCGATCTTCGCGGCGGCTTCGGCGACGCCGCCGACTCCCTCGCCTGCGACCAGCAGGTGGACTTCGCCCAGCTTCGAGGCGGCGGTGACCGCCGCGAGGGTGGCGTCCTTGACGGCGCCGGCCTCATGCTCAACCCAAACCAGCGTCTTCATGCCGCAACTCCCAGAGCCTTGAGCTTGGCCGCCAGTTCATCGACGTCGGCGACCTTGATGCCGGCCTGCCGCTTCGGCGGCTCGGACACCTTGAGGGTCTTGAGGCGCGGGGTGACGTCCACGCCGTAATCGGCCGGGGTCTTCTGCGCGAGCGGCTTCGACTTCGCCTTCATGATGTTGGGCAGCGAGGCGTAGCGCGGCTCGTTGAGGCGCAGGTCGGTGGTGATGATGGCCGGGGCCTTGAGGCTGACCGTCTCGAGGCCGCCATCGACCTCGCGGGTCACCTTGACCATATCGCCCTCGACCTCGACCTTCGAGGCGAAGGTGCCCTGCGGCCGGCCTGTGAGGGCCGCCAGCATCTGGCCGGTCTGGTTCGAATCATCGTCGATCGCCTGCTTGCCGAGGATGACGAGCCCCGGGGCCTCCTCCTCGACGACCTTGGCGAGCAGCTTCGCGACGCCGAGCGGCTCGACCTCGGTCTCGCTGACGATCAGGATCGCACGGTCGGCGCCCATCGCCAGCGCAGTGCGCAGCGTTTCCTGGGCCTTGGCTTCGCCGATCGAGACGGCGACGATCTCGGTCGCGACGCCCTTTTCCTTCAGCCGGATCGCTTCTTCGACCGCGATCTCGTCGAACGGGTTCATCGACATCTTGACGTTGGCGAGATCGACGCCCGAACCGTCCATCTTCACGCGCGGCTTGACGTTGTAATCGATCACCCGTTTCACGGGCACGAGGATCTTCATAGCTTCACTCCTTGGCCTTGGCACCTGCCCTGGGGAGGCCGTATCCATATCCACGAGCGGCCGATCCGGTCAGGGAAACGGCCAATGCCCGATCGCCATTGCCGCTCCGGCCGGCCAAATCAAATGCGAAATTGCGAAATTGCGAATTACAATTTTGCAAAAACACGCTTGTGATCTTGCCGGCCGCAACGGGTGATCAGGCTGCCTTCTTTACCTCGGCGACGATCTTGCGGGCGGCGTCGCCCAGATCGTCCGCGGCGACGATCGGCAGGCCGGACCCGGCGAGCAGATCCTTGCCCTGCTGGACGTTGGTGCCCTCGAGGCGGACGACCAGCGGAACCGAGAGATTCACTTCCTTGGCTGCGGCAATGATGCCCTCGGCGATGATGTCGCAGCGCATGATTCCGCCGAAGATGTTGACGAGGATGCCCTTCACCGCCGGATCGCTCAGGATGATCTTGAACGCCGCGGTCACCTTCTCCTTCGTGGCGCCACCGCCGACGTCGAGGAAGTTCGCCGGGAACATGCCGTTGAGCTTGATGATGTCCATCGTCGCCATGGCGAGGCCGGCGCCGTTGACCATGCAGCCGATGTCGCCGTCCAGCTTGATATAGGCGAGATCATATTGAGACGCCTCGATCTCGGCCGGGTCCTCCTCGGTCTCGTCGCGCAGCGCGAGGATGTCGGGGTGGCGATAGAGCGCGTTCGAATCGAAGCTGACCTTGGCGTCGAGGACGAGCAGCTTTCCGTCCGTGGTCTCGACCAGCGGGTTGACCTCGAGCATCGACATGTCGGTGGCGATGAAGGCGTTGTAGAGCTGCTCGGCGAGCTTGACCGCCTGCTTGTTGAGATCGCCCTTGAGCTTCAGCGCGAAGGCGACGGCGCGGCCGTGGTGCGGCATGAAGCCCTCGGCCGGGTCGATCACGATGGTGCGGATCTTCTCGGGCGTGTCGTGAGCGACCTGCTCGATGTCCATGCCGCCTTCGGTCGACACGATCATGGCGATGCGGCCGGTCTTCCGGTCGACCAGCATCGACAGATAATATTCGGATTTGATGTCGGCGCCATCGGTTACGTAGAGGCGGTTGACCTGCTTGCCGGCCTCGCCGGTCTGCACGGTGACGAGGGTGTTGCCCAGCATCTCCTGCGCATTGGCCTTGACCTCGTCGACCGACTTGGACAGGCGGACGCCGCCCTTCGCGTCGGCCGGCAATTCCTTGAACTTGCCCTTGCCGCGGCCGCCGGCATGGATTTGCGCCTTGACCACGTAAATCGGCCCGGGAAGCTTCTTGGCGGCCTCGACCGCCTCGTCGACGGTCAGCGCGGCGTGGCCCGCGGGGACCGCGACGCCGAACTTCGCCAGCAGTTCCTTGGCCTGATATTCATGGATGTTCATGCGTGAGCGTCCCTTGGAAAGCCGATCGGATCGGCAGGCGCTTAAGCATGAAAGCGCGGCCTTGAAAACCCCAACAACGGCAAATCAGGGGCCGCGCGGCGATAGAGTATCGTTCGCGGCCGCAATCAGCTCGCGATCGAGCAGCCGATTCCCGCCTTGAGCACGACCGACACGATCTCCGGATCCTGCAACGCGCGCAGGCGATGGACCAGTTCGTCCACGCTCATGCCACGCACGTCGTGGTGGCCGAGGCCGCCCAGCGACTGGAGCCGCTTGAGCTGCGGCAGCGACAGGCGGTCGACCATCCGCTCCGCCATGCAGCCGGCGACCGGCGGACGAATGCCCGCCTCGATCAGCTTGCTGCGCACCCGCGCCTCGGGCGAGACGGTGGCGCAGCCGGCGACGGCGGCGAGGAGCGGCAGCAGGATCAGGCGGGACGGGCGAGGCATCTCATGGCGCTCCTGGAACGAGATCGGCGGGCTTGTGCCCCGATGCGCCTTGACGCGCAATGAATGAGTGGGAGCAGCCTTTCATCCATGCCGTCATGCCAGCGCAGGCTGGGGGCCATGTCCGTCTTCTCCTGCGGTGCCATCTCGAATGAAGAGAGACTTGGACTCCGGCCTTTGCCGGGCGACGCTGAACTTCTGGTGCCTTAACGCTCCGCGCGGTCGATCCATTTCTCGACGATCGGAGGGCGGTGGTCGCGCATCCGGCGCACCAGCGTGGCGGGATCGTCGTCGACCATCAGCATCGCGCGATGTGCCGGGCGCAGGAAGCCGCCTGCCACGACGTCGTCGAGGAAGCCCGACAGCTTGTCATAGAAGCCGGCGACGTTGAGCAGCGCGACCGGCTTTGCGTGATCGCCGAGCTGGCCCCAGGTCCAGATCTCGAACAATTCCTCGAACGTGCCGATCCCGCCGGACAGCGCGATGAAGCCGTCCGAGCGGTCCGCCATCATCGCCTTGCGCTCGTGCATCGACCCAACGACGTGCAACTCGGTCAGCCCAAGATGCGCCACCTCCAGGTCGGCGAGCGCCTTTGGTATCACACCTGTCACCCGCCCGCCCGCGCCGAGCACCGAGTCGGCGACCATGCCCATCAGGCCGACCCGGCCGCCGCCATAGACGAGATCGATCCCGGCCTGCACAAGAGCCGCGCCGAGCGCGCGGGCCGCGGCGCCATGGACGGGATCGAAACCGGGGCTCGATCCGCAGAAGACGCAAAGGGCGCGGATCGGCTTCATCGCCCGAACAACGCACCGATCGGCATTGGGCCCTCTCCGAGGCTGAGCGCCATGCGGTCGGCGAACCCCAGGCGCATCCCGTGGAAGCGGGCGATCAGGTCGGCATCCATCGCATAGAGGCTTTCCAGCATCCTGTAGCCTTCTGCCGGCGGGGTATCGCGCAGCATCCGCGCGGCGAAGCGGCGATAATAGTCACGCTTCGCCCATGCGCCTGCGGCATGATCGTGCAGCATCGCGTGGAGCGCCGTGCCCGACCAGTCGTCGGCCGCGGCCACCATCCGCGCGACCCGTGCCGCATCGCCCAGCGAATTGCCGGTGACCGGATGGAACAGCCCGGCGCGCAGGCCTGCCTTGGCGACGCCCTCGCCGCCCGATCGCCAATAGTCGGAGAAATCGCCGCCCAGCGCGATCGGCAGGATGCCCGCCTGGCCCCGCGCCGAACTGCGGATGCGCCAGCCGAAGCGAGCCGCATGATTGACGATGCGGTTGCCATGGTCGGCCATGTCCATCTCTGGCCAGCTTTCATAGCGGACGTCCTCGATGAACAGCCGGTCGTTCTCGATCGGCAGCATCGCCATATATTGGAAACCCTCCGCCGGATCGGCGGCGGCGTCGATCAGCGTCGCGCGGCGCACGCTGTGCGGCCCGTCGAGGGTCAGTTCATAGCCGACGAACTTGCGGTAATGCAGGTCGAGCAGCGACAGGTCGCCCGGCCCGCGCGCGTCGATCACCCCGCCCGCCCCGATCAATGTCCCGTCCTCCAGCACCACCCCGTCGGGGGCCACGCCCAGCGCGCGCCGCCCGGTCAGGATGCTCTCGGCCGGCATCGCCTCCCGCAGCGCCGCGTCGAAACGGTCGGAGCGGATGCTGTAGAAGGGGAAGGGCAGCGCCCGCTTGTAGAGCGGGAAGACCACCGCGAATTCGCGCCAGCCATAGTTGACCAGCGGTTCGAGCAGTGGCCTGTCCTCCGCCGCCAGGTCGCTGTCCAGGAAGGACCAGAGGTGCGCGCCGCCCAAGGACGGAGCCGCCTCGATCAGCAGGACTCGGCGATCGGGTCGCGCCCGGCGCGCCGCGAGGGCGATCAACCCCCCGGAGAGGCCGCCGCCGATGATGGCGAGATCGCACATGACGCCGCTCATGGCGTCCAGCCTATAGAGCAGCCGCCGGGCGATGCCAGCCTTGCAGACGCCTCTTTCGCTCAGGCCGATCTTTCGTTACCATATTTGACATCCCCGGGGAGCCGAAGGCTGAGAGGTGGTGCTGCGATGCCCACGACCCGCTGAACCTGATCCGGCTCGCACCGGCGTAGGGAGGGAATGCCGCGAGCGGTCTCTCTCCTCCCGATGTCGTCGAGCCTCGCATGGAGAGACGACATGGCAGACATTCCCGCGCGCACCGAGATGAAGGTGACCACCGGTCCGATCCGGGGATCGCGCAAGATCCATGTCGAGGGGCCTCAAGGCGTCCGCGTCGCGATGCGCGAGATCGCGCTCGAGCCGTCGTCGGGCGAACCGCCGGTCCGCGTCTATGACTGTTCCGGCCCCTATACCGACCCCAACGCCCATATCGACATCATGGCCGGCCTGCCGGCGCTGCGCCGCGACTGGATCGTCGGGCGCGGCGATGTCGAGGGCTATGAGGGCCGCGCGGTCAAGCCCGAGGACAATGGCCTGAAAGGGCCGGACCGTTCGGGCGGCGTCACGCCCTTCCCGAATGTTGTACAGCGCCCGCTGCGTGCGAAGGCGGGCGGCAACGTCACGCAGATGCACTATGCCCGCCGCGGCATCATCACGCCCGAGATGGAATATGTCGCGATCCGCGAGAATGTCGGCCGCGCCGCGCTCAAGGAGAAGCTGTTGCGCGATGGCGAAGATTTCGGAGCGGCGATCCCCGATTTCGTTACCCCCGAATTTGTTCGCGACGAGGTGGCGCGCGGCCGCGCGATCATCCCCAGCAACATCAACCACCCCGAATCGGAGCCGATGGCAATCGGTCGGAACTTCCTGGTGAAGATCAACGCCAATATCGGCAATTCGGCGGTCGCCTCCGACGTCGCGACCGAGGTCGACAAGATGGTGTGGTCGATCCGCTGGGGCGCCGACACGGTGATGGACCTGTCGACCGGACGCAATATCCACGACACCCGCGAATGGATCCTGCGCAACAGCCCGGTTCCGATCGGCACGGTGCCGATCTACCAGGCGCTGGAGAAGGTCGGCGGCATCGCCGAGGACCTGACCTGGGAGATCTTCCGTGACACGCTGATCGAGCAGGCCGAGCAGGGCGTCGACTATTTCACCATCCACGCCGGCGTCCGCCTGCCCTTCATCCCGATGACGGCGAAGCGCGTCACCGGCATCGTCAGCCGCGGCGGATCGATCATGGCGAAATGGTGCCTGGCGCACCATCGCGAGAGCTTCCTCTACGAGCGGTTCGAGGAGATCTGCGAGATCATGAAGGCCTATGACGTCGCCTTCTCGCTGGGCGACGGCCTGCGCCCCGGATCGATCGCCGACGCCAATGACGAGGCGCAGTTCAGCGAACTGAAGACGCTGGGCGAGCTGACCCAGATCGCCTGGAAGCACGACGTGCAGGTGATGATCGAGGGCCCCGGCCATGTGCCGATGCACAAGATCAAGGCGAACATGGACAAGCAGCTCGAAGCCTGTGGGGAGGCGCCCTTCTACACGCTCGGGCCGCTGACCACCGATATCGCGCCGGGCTACGATCACATCACCTCGGCGATCGGCGCGGCGATGATCGGCTGGTTCGGCACGGCGATGCTCTGCTACGTCACGCCGAAGGAGCATCTGGGCCTGCCCGACCGCGACGACGTGAAGGTCGGCGTCGTCACCTACAAGCTGGCGGCCCATGCCGCCGACCTGGCGAAGGGCCACCCGGCCGCCAAGCTGCGCGACGACGCGCTGAGCCGCGCCCGCTTCGAGTTCCGCTGGCGCGACCAGTTCAACCTGTCGCTCGATCCCGACACGGCCGAGCAGTATCACGACCAGACGCTGCCGGCCGAAGGTGCCAAGACCGCGCATTTCTGCTCGATGTGCGGGCCGAAATTCTGCTCGATGAAGATCACCCAGGAGGTCCGCGACTTCGCGGCGACGAAGAACGCCCCGGCCGACCAGTTCATCGCGGCCGGCGATGCCGAGGCGGGCATGCGCGCGATGAGCGACGTGTTCCGCGAGAAGGGCGGGGAAATCTATCTGCCGGCGGCGGAGTGAGCTTGCCGAACTCGTCCCCTCTCCATAACCGGTTAGGGGACGAGCCGCAGGCGGGTCGAGGGCATTTGTCCGCACCGCTCTGATCGTCGGGCAATCCTGACGTGCCTATGGACGGATTCGGCTTGCGCGTTGCGGCATTGTCGCGCATGTTCCCTTTGTGTTCTTAGGGGGGCTCGACATGGCACTCGTCAAATCCAGCGATATAGAATTCGAATTGCCGCTCCTTACCATCACTGCCGACGGTGAGCGCTGGAACTGTCGAAGATTAAGCGATCTGACGCGCGTTGCTCCGAGTCAATTGAAGGCCGGCAAGTTCCTAGGCATGGAGATCATCGAGGACTCAGGCCGTCGATGGGTCGTCCGATCAATCCGGAAAATCGACAGACCGGAGCGCTGGCATATTCTGAACATGCTTCTTTTCAGCCCGCGTGACTGGCGTGTGGAATATATGCTCGAAGAGCTTCCGCCCGCTCCGGGACGAAGCGACGGCGCGCCTCGAGAAAGTAGTAAAAGGGCCCCCGGTCCAGCCCGGGAACCAACGGGCGCCGAGATAGCGACGGTCAAGGCTTCCGAGACGGATCTGGCGTTTCCGCTCGTCGGGTTTACGAAGGCTGCCGGAGCGCTGTGTTTTGGTGACCTCGGGTACCTCCTCAGCTGCGACCCGGAATATGTTCGCGACGAAACGCTGATTGGGATGGAGCTGTTCGACAATCGTCAGCGACGGTGGATCGTCCGGTCGCTGCTGCTCAAGGAGGCTTTGCCGAAAAAAACGCCGGTGGCAGTGGAGCACCCTCTCCGTAACGTTCGACCTCGAACTCGAGGAAATGGATCCGATCAGTTTGGACGAGGTCAAGTCCCGCCTGCTCGCGGAGTGGGAATTGGAGGACTGCGACGATGAGGAGGCCGTGTGGCGTTCACCGGATATTGCCACGATCCTGGACAAAACGAACATGCAGGCGTCTGGACTGTGTGACTGACCACCGGACGATTGTCTGGCCTTGTGCCCGGTGGCGGAGTGATCTCCTGCTACGCGAGGTGCATGCCATTCCCGACCTGTCTTCGGTTGCAATTCAGTGGCCTGTTGATAGCGTTCCCGTTGCGTTCCGATTCGGGGGAGGGCGATATGACGGGGGTGTTCATGACGCGGGCGGATTTGACGCTGCCCGTTCTCGGTTTCCCGCAGGACGGAGATGTGATGCCGTTCGAGGAAAGGGAACTGGTGTTCCGTAAGACGGGTTGGCTGGCGCGCCATGATCGTCATCTGGGGCTGGAGATCGTCGACAGCGCCGAACGACGCTGGGTCGTCTCGGGCCTGGTTCCGGGCGAACCGCCAAGGAAGATTTGGTGGCGGTTCGGCCGGGCCGGCCAGCAGGCCGCTTCGGAGATAGAATTGCGGGAGATCGAACGCGAGGACTTCGCCGTCACGCGAGGGCGTGTCGAAGCCGAGGCGCGGGCGATCTTCGAGGAAGGGGACGAGGCGTTGGTCGCCATCCGGGCGGCGACGACCATGGCGGAACTCAGCAAAGCCTGTTTCGAGATCACGGTACGGGGGCAGGGGTGTCGGATACTTTCCGGCGACCGCGGTATCCCGATCCGCCCGGCGTCCGAGGTTGCAAGCAGGGCTCTGCTTCTGTTCGCCGTCGTTCGGCTGGCGCTCGGTGTCGACAGGTCGAAGATCGTCGAGTGGCTCGGCGAGCAGAATCTTCTTGGCACGATGTCGCCGGAAGAGGCTGAGTTCTTCGCTACTCGTAGGGTGACGGAGCAGCAACGAACTGCGGCTGGATGGGAGCTCGAGCGGCTGATCGCGCTGCTGTGGGCGCTGGGTCTGGTGGATATGTCGCCTGCCGGCGAAGAGCCCGACCTATCGACGGTCGTCGAGATCGTGCCGCCCGCCGGCGATATGAGCATAGACCGTTTCCTGGCGGCAGAGCTGAAACCCGCACGGGATATCGCGGCAATGGCCGAGCGCTATCGCAACCTCCTGCGAGAGGCGGAGGAAAAGTGCGCCCGAAATCCCTCCGAGGAGAATCTCAACGCGGCGGAGATTGCCGAGCGCCGCTACATAGCCATGCAATGGATCGTCAATCCGGATCGGATCAGTTGGATGTAAAGACGATGCGGTGACGCCGCCGACAAATGTTCCTATTTTGTTCTTGACATGTAACATGTTTCGTGCAAGGATCCAGGCACCGTAGATATCGGCGTCTGGTCACCCGCTCCCGAGTGGACAAGTCCGGCACCATCCGGCCTGTTTTCTTTCAACAGCGAGATCCCAGCCCTGGCGACGCAGGATGCGTGCGCCTGCCCCGGGATCATGCCTTTTCCTGACGGAGCGCCGATATGAACATGCCATCCCGGCAGCCGCTGCCGCGTGCCCCCGCGCCAGCCGATGACTGGACCTACGAAGATTACGCGCAATATGCGCTCGATGCCGCTCGCGAGGTGGTTCCCTATGTGCCCGTCGTCGGGCCGGCGTCCGACATGGTGTCGGATCTGAGGGAGGGCGATTATGCCAGTGCCGCCTTCAACGGCGCGATGCTTGCCGCCGACCTTTCTCCGATCGGGCCCGCGACCAAGGTCCTGAAACTCATCCGAGCGATCAAAAAAACGGCCAAGGTTCCTTTGCTGGCGTCGGCCGCGACCCAGAGGGCTCGAATCCGGAGGATCGCCGAGGTCCCCCCGGGATATGCGGTCCACCACACTATCCCCATGAAGGGGCTGGGTCCGATCCCCAAGGCGGATTCTCGCGCTCGAGGATTGTGGCGTAACAACCCTGCATTCTTCAAGATCCTGCCGGAGGCGACACATCGCCGCGTGCATGGCAACTTCGGTGCCGAGCCCTATGATCCGCTGCGCCGGATATGGCACGGTACCAACGCCTTGCAGAAGTCGGCTGCCGCGTTCGCGACGTCGAGGGTGGCGGACACGGCGGAAAATCTCCATCGGACTTCTCCGGAGGATCGCACGCGCAAGCGGCGAGGCCAATCGCGGCATTCCATGAGCAGGCCGAAGAAGATGGCACCGTTCTTTGGCCTGCTCCAACGCTAAAGTTCCTCTTTTGTTCTAACAGATTTTCCTATATACGATAAGAACAAAGGAGAAACATCATGAGTCTTCTGCGGTCCTTCGACGATAGCGACGAGATCATTCTCCACCGTCTCTTCTTCGCGCTGAAGCCCAGCGCGGAGGCAATTGCCGAGATAGCGGATGTGCGCGGCGGGATCGGGGTGGCCAAGAGCCATGTGTTCGATCACCGGTTGCACCTGACGCTCTGGTCGCTCGACCTGCCGATGACGCCGACCCAGGGGATCGTCGACGCGCTGCGCGGCGCGGCGGCGAAGGTGAATGGGCCCGCGCTCCGGGTGGTGCTCGCCGAGGTGGTCGGCAACGGCCATGCCACCTGCCTCAAGCCGGGCGAGCCGATGCTCGTCCTCAAGGCTTTCCAGCAAAAGCTCCAGCTCGCAATCGCTGACGCCGGCATCTGGCCCAATCGCGGCTTTCGCTTCGAACCGCACGTCACCCTCGCTTATGGACAGGCCGAGGGGCAACGCCGCCCGATCCTGCCGATCAGTTGGCGCGCGTACGATTTCGTGTTGATCCACAGCCTGGTCGGGCTGACCGAGCATGTCGAACTCGGCCGCTGGACGCTGGAGGGGTAGGACGGCGCACTTTTCGGTCGGTCACCCCGGCGGAGGCCGGGGTCTCGGGCGGCTTCTGCGACTCGCTCTTCTCCTCTCCGCTGAGACCCCGGCCTCCGCCGGGGGCTATGGGAAGTGGGTACGGGACGCTGGCCACCCGGCAGGCCACGCGCTACATCCGTCGGATTGCTTCAGGTCGGGGGACCATACATGCTGAACAGGCGCAGCCTGCTGGCCGCCGTGCCGGGACTATTGCTCGCGGGGCGCGCCGCGGCGGGGACGCCGGGCATTGCGGGGCAGGCCGGCTTCCAGAAGGAGCTGGCGCCCTTCTGGGATCAGCTCGCCATGCTGCCCAGCATCCGCGAACCGGCGCGCGAGGCGGCGTCGGACGGCGTCTGCTATATGTTCACCAACAAGGACTGCGCCGTCTGCCAAGTCGTTCATCAGCAGTTCCCGCAGGGCTTCCGCCGGCTGGAGATGCGCTACGTCATCTATCCCTGGCCGGGCGAACCCTATCGTGAGCTCAACTATCTCTACCGGCCGCAGACGACGCTCGCCGAATACCGGACCTATATGGATCACAGGCTGACGGCGACGGTGCCGTCCGACAGCGGTGCTCAGGCCGACCTCGTCATGGCGGTCGCGGCCGACATGGCCGGGCAGCTCGTCGAGGGCGGCAGCTTCGGGACGCCCTTCTTCTTCCACGCGGTCGAGGGCGCGACGCCGGGCCGGATGATCTTCAGCGCCGGGGATATCGTCGCGATGGGGCCGCTGCTCGATCGGGCGGCGTGAAACGGGCTTGCAGACAAGCGCGCCTGCTCAGGCCGCAGCGCTCGTGGGCACGACGATTTCGCCCTCCTCCTCTCCGTCCCAATAATGAATACGCTGGGCCTGGATGCGGATCATCGCCAGCCCCGGCGTCGCGATTCCCTGCGGAAACCAGGCGTCGAGATCCTTGCTCCAATGCTCGGCGAAGCGGTCGCTGTTGCGGATGATCTCCGCGCGGCCCTCCACCGCGACGAAGAAGGGGCGCCGGCCAAGCAGTCCGCTCCGTCCCTGGAAGCCCAGGCCGACCATCGGATCGTTGCGGATATCGGCGACCAGCAGCGTATCCTCCATCGCGAAATAATAGCTGTCGCCGTCATAATCGACCTCGCGATTGTTGCTCATCGGCCGCGCGGCGATCGCGCCGCCGGCGGTGCGGGTCGACAACAGGGTGAAATCGATATCGCGCATCGTCTCGGCCAGTTCGGCCAGCGTTCGTCCGCTCATGGCGCCTCTCCTCCGGTAGGAGAAGGGGAACGCTGGTCATGGCCGATCGCTCCGCTCGTTACGAGGGTGTCGAGCAGGAGATCGCCGCTGTGCTCCAGGGGCAATGCACGGTCCAGCCGAGCGAGGCGTAGAGCGCCCGTCCATCGGCGGTGGCGGTCAGTACCTGGCGGGCGCCCGGCGAACGGCGGGTGCGCTGGAGCGCGAGCATCAGCGCGCGGCCGAGCCCGCGGCGGCGGTGCGCCGCTTCGGTCGCGATCCGATCATAGATGAAGGCGCCGTCGCGTTCGGCGGCATGACCGCTTGCGGCGATCGTGCCGCCCGGAGCCGCAATCCGGGCGAGGGCGCGGTCGCCGTCGCGCTCCACGGACAACCGATAGCCCTCGGGCAGGGCGAGTTTGCTACCGTCGCCGAAGTTGCCGATGAACGTCATGACATGGGCAAGCGGTTCCAGCCGCCAGCGCGGCGGCAGCAATGCCGCCAGTTCGGCGTGGGGCGCAGCGAGCTTGAGCAAGACCAGAGGCTCGGTAACGGTTGCTCCGAGCTCGATCAGGCCGGGGCAGGCGGCGGCGAAGACATGGCGGCGTATCTCGGCCGGCTGGCCGGTGTCGACCCGCCATCCGCCGTGATCGGGCACCGGCGCCGGCAGGTCCCGGACCATCGATCGCGCGGCGAGCCACGCCGCGATCAGCCCGGCGTCAACGCCATTCACCGGATCAGGCTAAGGCCGCTGCCTCGACCGGCGGCAGCGCCCAGTCGATCGGGGCCATGCCGTGGTGGGCGAGGAAGGCGTTGGCCTTGGAGAAATGCCTGCAACCGAAAAAGCCGCTATGCGCCGACAGCGGTGACGGGTGGGGGGCCTTCAGGACGAGGTGATGGCCACCCCGGTCGGTGGAATCGACGAAGGCCGCCTTCTTCTGAGCATAGCTGCCCCACAGCATGAAGACGACGGGTTCGGGCCTGGCGTTGACCAGGCGGATGATCGCGTCCGTGAATTTCTCCCAACCCCGATCGCGGTGCGACGCGGCCAGCCCCATCTCGACCGTCAACACCGAATTGAGCAGCAGAACACCCTGCCGCGCCCAATGTTCGAGGAAGCCGTGCCCCGGCCGCTCGATACCCAGATCGCTGTGGAGTTCCTTGTAGATGTTGACCAGGCTGGGCGGCGGCGCGACTCCGGGCCGGACGCTGAAGCACAGGCCGTGCGCCTGGCCGACGCCGTGATAGGGATCCTGCCCCAGAATCACGACGCGGACCTTGTCGAGCGGAGTGAGGTCGAGGGCGCGGAACCAGTCGCTGGCGACCGGGAAGATGCGCTTCCCGGTCGCCCGTTCTGCCATCAGGAATTCGCGCAGCGCCGCCATATAGGGGGCGGTGAATTCCCCCGCCAGAGGATCGCGCCAGCTGTCGTGGAGTTTGATGTCGCCCGCCATGGCCGGGTTTTTGGCGCAGCTTGGCCGGGGGTTCAATCTCATTCTCCGTCCCCGTTGCCCCTCACCACCTGCAGGGCGTAGACGGGTCAGATCAGCAGGCGTTCGATCGCCTGGGCGAGCGCGACATAGAGTTTGCCCATATCGGACGACAGCGCCGTCATCGCCAGCGCGCTGCCGTCGCGGCTTTCGAGCACACGCCGCAGCAGGGCCTCGAAATCATGGATGTAGCGGTTCACATGCTCGCGGAAGTCGGCATCACTATCGTAGAGCCGGGCGATACCGGCCGCCTCGTCGCGCCGGAGCAGGCGAACGGCGGCGCGCGTGAAGGCACCATGGTCGCCGTGGAGATAGGCCTTCCAGGCGCCGTCGGGCACATCGTGCGACAGAAGCTTTGTGACGTCGATCGCCGCCGAGTTGAGGTGCTCGATCAGGATCGCGACCTCGCGGCTCACCGTTTCCTGCGCGACGCTTTCCTGGCGCGTTTCTGCGTCGGCAACGCGCTTCTCCATCGAGGCGGCGGCTTCGGTGATCGACAGCATTTGCGTCAGCAGCCGCTCGCTCGCCAGGTTGGCGGCGGTGACCGCGGCTTCGGCAGTGTCGGAGATCAGGTGGATGCGCTGGGTGATCTGGTCGCCGAAGGCGCGCTCGATCGCCTCGGCGCCGCTGCGGGCAAGCTTCTCGCTGGCGTCGGGAATGATCGCCTCGAGCGCCTCGCGGGCGCCGCGCGCCGCTTCCGACGCGGTCTCGCGCACCTTGAGGATAGCGTCGATCAGCCGCCCACCCGACAGCTCGGACAGCGACCGTATGTTCGCTTCGCTCTCGCCGATCAGCCGGCCGAGTTCGTTCGAATGGTCGCGCAGCGCTTCCAGCCGGGCATTGGCTTCCTCCGCGAAGGCGTCGGACAACGCCCGCTGCCGCTCGAGCAGCGCATCGCCCTCGGCTGCGATACCGGCCATGCGGCGGGCCGCGAGGTCGCCCAGCCCCGCGATTGCCTCGCGCTGCCGGTCGATCATCGTGTCGGCCGAGCCGAGCCGGTCGGTCGCGCGCTCGACGGTCTGGCTCAACTGCTCGGCCTGGGCGGTGACCGCGCGCATCGTCGCGTCGCCGCGCGCGGCTTCGCTCTCGACCTTGCTCATCAGCTGCGGCAGGTCGCGTTCGACATTACCGATGATTGCGTCGAAGGCGATGCGCAGCGCATTGGCGCGGTCTGTCAGGGTGCGTGCGCCGGCCAGGCTGTTGGTGACCGCCTGGCCGAGGCCGTCGGCATGTTCGCTCAGAGTGACGATCAGCTCGGCGAGGTCGGCAGTCTGCTCGGTTCCGGTCGCGCCGAGTGCTTCGAAACGGCTCTCGATCGCGCCCAGCGCGTGTTCGAGATTGGCGAACAGGCGGCGGGCGTCCTCATCCTGCTGGGCGAGTTGCTGCGACAGCGTCTGGGACATAGCACCCATGTCGGTCAGCCGCTGCGCGATCGAGGCGGCGGCGGCGGTGCCGGCCTCGTCGAGGGCCGCGCGGCCATGGTCGATCATCGCCGCCATCGCGGCGCGCTGTGCATCGAGGCCGGTGCGGGTCTGCTCGATCGCCATCGCCGCCTTGTCGAGTGTCGCGTCGATCGTGTGGCCCAGTGCGGAGGCGGTTTCGTCGATCGTCCTTGTGGTGCGCTCGGTACGGGTCTCGATCCGGCCGATCTGGGTAGCGAGCCGGCCCGACGCGGCGCCGATCATCTCGTCCGCCTCATGACTGCGCGCGATGATCGCGCTCAGTGCGTCGGAGAGGCCCTGGGCATGGTCGCGTGCCGAACCGCCGATCGATCCGATCAGACCGGACACTTCCCTGACCATGTCGAGCGAACGGGGCAGATCGAGCATCAGTCCGCTCATGTCCGAGCGGGCGACCCCGGCCGCGTTGTGGAGAAGCTCGGTCTGGCGCGCGAGCAGATCGGTCTCGTCGCGCATGTCCATGCTGATCTGCTGCAACTTCTCTGCCGCGCGCTGCCCTTCATCGAGCAGGCTGGCGGTGTGGCCGCTGAGCGCGTCCCTTCGCTCGTCCAGCGCCGCGGTAATCCGGGCGACCGCATCCTCGAGCCGGCGAGCCTCCAGCCGCATCGACAGGGCGGTTGCGCCGAAGCGGACGGCTTCGCGCCGCGCGCCGCGCTGGAGCAGGATGTAGAGGATGCCGAGCAGCGCGAGCGGCCCGCAGGCCAGCGCGATACTGTTGGCGATGGCGGGCAGGTCGGGAGAGGTCGGCACCACGCCGCCGACCAGAAAGCCGATCCAGCCCGCGCCGATCAGCCCCAGCAGGGCTCCGATCGCGATGTCGCCGCCGCGCCGTGCGGGCAGCGGGGGCAGGCTGTCGTCCGCCCCGTCGTGCGCTTCGCCGAGCAGCAGCTCGCCCGCGTCGCCGCTGTCTCCCGAGGATGTCTCTTCGGTGGGCGTTTCGGTCGCGGCGGCGGCGCGAACGGCATCGGCTTCGGCCGCGTTCGCGGCCCGCCAGCGATCCAGCGGATGCGGTGCCTTCCCCATGCCCATCCCGTCTACAGGAATCGCGACTCGAGGGATAGCCTCGACTAACCGAATCTTTACCCTTCTCGTCGTCTCTTGCGAGGATGAGCATCCTTCCCGGATCCCTGGATCGAATGCTGGCCGAAGCGGTCGGCGAAGATGCCGCCGCCGTCGCGGAGCTGCGTGCGCTGTTCCTCGCCTCGGCGACGCGGCATGTGGCCGCGCTGTCGCAGGCCGTTGGTGTCGCGTCGTGGCGCGACGAGGCGCTCAAGCTGCAGGGTCTGGCCGCCAGTTTCGGGATGACCGAGCTGATGGCGGTCGCCGCGCGCGCCGCTGACACCG
This sequence comes from Sphingomonas sp. Y57, assembly GCF_001015195.1. Lineage (GTDB taxonomy): Bacteria > Pseudomonadota > Alphaproteobacteria > Sphingomonadales > Sphingomonadaceae > Rhizorhabdus. The sequence goes on from NZ_LDES01000002.1 coordinate 24,915, forward strand.
GGCCTGATCCGCTGCTGCTCGACGCGGTCGCCGACGCGCTCGCTGCCTGCCGCTGACGGAGCCGCTTCCGGCCGCCGCCATTCCGCTTTGCAGAATCGCCCGACTGACTCTATCCCCGTCGCCTTGCCGAGGGGGACCGAACTTTGCCGCTCGCCGCGCTGATCGCCGCGCAGGACCAGACAGATATTGGCGACGGGCTCCGCGCCACCCTGCCGCTTGCCGGCCGCACCCTGATCGAGCATCAGGCCGGCCTGGCGATCGCGGCGGGCGCGGCGCACATTGTCGTGCTGGTCGAACGGGTCCCGGCGGTGCTCGCCCAGGCGGTCGACCGGCTCCGGCGACAGGGTGCCCGGATCGAGATCGCGCGCAGCATCGGCGACGCGATCGACCGTTTCCACCCTTCCGAGAGGATATTGCTGGTCGCCGACGGCGCGGTCGCGGCACAGGGCGCGGTCGACGCCCTGACCGGTGAGGAGGGGGCCGCGCTGCTCGCGGTGCCCGACGAACAGGACCATGCCGCGTTCGAACGTATCGATGCGACCGAGCGCTGGGCCGGCTATGCGTTGCTCGACAAGGCGATGCTCGAGGCGACCGCCCGAATGCTCGGAGACTGGGACCTGAGCTCGACCCTTTTGCGTCGGCTGGTGCAGGACGATGCCGCGCGAATCCCAGCGCTGGATCCCAGCGGCGAGCGGCCGTTGCCGCCGCCGGTGCTGGCGATCGGCCCAGGCGCGATCGGGGCGATCGAGGCTGGTCTGATGCGTCGCGCGGATCCCGGCGAGGGCAATTGGGTCGAGCGCTATCTCCACCGGCTCGTCGCCGGGCCGTTGATCGGCCCCTTGATCGCGCGGCAGATCGACCAGCGACTGGTCGCCGGGGTGGCCGTGGGGATCGCCTGGTTTGCGGCGCTACTCGCCGGCTTCAAGCTGTTCTGGGGGGCGGCACTTCTGCTGCCGATCGCGGCGGCGACGGCCTCCGCGGCGCGGCGCATGGCGCGGATCTGGGGCGGCGTGGCCGAACCCACCGGGCTCGCCGCTCTGGCCCGCCATGCCGGGGCGCTGGCGGCGCTGCTGCTGCTCGCCCGGCTGCTCGCCGCCGAGGGCGGCTGGGGCTGGTGGCTGGTCGCCGCGCTACCGCCTGTCGCGCTCATCGGCGCGGGTGCGCTCGAGACGATCATCGCGGCGATCCGGACGTCGCCCGCGCCGCGATGGCTGGCGAGCACCGACGCGCTGGTCTGGCTGGCGCCCGCGGTCGCCGTGCTTGGCGGCTGGCGCTGGATGCTCGCCGCGCTCGCGGCCTATGCCGTCCTGTCCTTCGTCGAAAGATTCGCGACGGCGTGGAAGGGCGCGCGTATGTGTGACATGTGAGGGTTTAGCTTCGATTTAACGACATTTCGCTATGCACGAAGCATGATGGGGCTGGAGGACGAACGGCAGGAGATGGGGAGGCCCGCATCGTCGCGCTGGCTCACCGATGCCGCGCGCGCCCTCGATAGCGTCGAAAGCCGGGTCGGCCGAGCGGCGGGCGACCTGTTCCGCCCCGACGGCCCCGACCTTTCGGACCAGCATCGTGCCCAGATCGCGCAGCTGATGCGCGCGCTGATCGGCGCGATCGAGGATGAACTGCGCATCCGCCTGATCGAGTCGCTGGCGGACGAGCCGCGTCCGGAACTGCTCGCCGCACTTGGCTCGGCGACGATGCCGATCGCGCAGCCTCTGCTGGAACGGACCCGGTTGCTGCGGGAGCCGGATCTGGTCGCGGCGATGCTGCGGCGGGTCGACGAGCATCGTCTCGCGCTGATGCTGGGCCGCGACTCGCCCTATCATGTCGCCGATCTGGCGCAGCGACTGCTCGACTTCGGCGACGAGGGGATCGCCGAGGCGACGATGGCGCTGCTGGTCGCCGAAAGTCGTCGCTACGATCCGTTCGGGGATCCGGCGCTGGCGCGGACCGATCTGCCGCCTGGGCCACATCGCAAGCTGCTCTGGGCCGTGGCGGCGGCGCTGCGCCACTATCTGATCCGCCACCACGGTCTGCCCGACAGCCAGGCCGACCTGTTGCTCGCCGCCGCGGTGCGCGCGCTGCTCGCCGATCACGACGATGCCGACACGCTGGAGGGCCGCGCCGATACGCTCGCCGAGCTTCTCGACGGAGCTGGGCTGATCGACGACGCGCTGCTCGTCGACGCGCTGGAGGAGGGCTGGCTGGCGCTGTTCACCGCGTCGGTCGCGCGGCGGGCGGGGATCGATTCGGCGGGTGTCTGGTCGATGATCACCGATCCGTCGGGAATGATGCTCGGCACGGTGCTCCGCGCGATCGACTGCGGGCGTGATGCTGCGGTGACGATGCTGTGGCGAATCGGATCTGCCGAGGGCGCCGACGAGGAGGCAATCGTCGCCCGCGCCGAAGCATTCAACACGCTCGACCGGCGCGAGGCGGCCGAGGCGGTGCTGATCTGGCGGCTCGATCCCAATTATCGTCGCGCCGTGATCGAGATTGGCGAAGGCGGCCGGCGGCGATGAACGCCCCTCATGGCCTGCGCCCGGTGGTCGGCCGGGTCGACGAACGAGGCCGGCTGGTCGAGGCCGATCCGCCGCTGTTCCGGTTGCACCAGCGCGCCGGCGGCGTGCCGGGCGGGATGCTTGCGGTGCCGCAGCTCTCGTCGGTCGCACGGCTGGCGCGACGGCTCGGCATCGCCCTGTCACGTCGGGTGATCGCGGCGCAGGGCGATCACGACATCGAGCTATGGGTCCGCGTCCGCCCCGACAGCGGCGGCACCGAACTGCTCATCACGGGCTGGCAGGAGACGCCGGCGACCCAGCCTCCGCCCGCGCTGGAGGCGCTGCGCTGGCGCGACTTCAGCCGGGCGACCGCCGACTGGATCGTCGAGACCGACGCGACGCTGCGCGTTACCCATGCACCGTCCAATCTGCCCGCTGCGGTCGGCCAGCCGATCGAGGCGCTGTTCGCGTTGAGCGAGGTGGCGGATGGGGTGTCGAGCATAGCTGCCGCAGCGGTGGCCGCAGCGCGGTTCGAGGATGAGGAGGCCGTGTTCCGTCTCGGAGCCGGCATCGCCGTGCGGATCGCGGGCATGCCGCTGATCGGCGAGAGGGAGGGATTCACCGGCTACCAGCTGCTCGTCAGCCGTCGGCCCGTGCATGGCGATCGTGCGCGTCGCCTGCCGGATCCGGCTCCGCTCGACGAGGCGTTCGGCAATCAGCTCGGGCAGGCGATGCGGGGGCCGCTCGATCGCATCATCGCCCATGCCGACAGCATTTCGGCGCGCGGTGACGGCCCGGTGCGGCGCGACTATGCGAGCTATGCCGAGGACATCGCCGGTGCCGGACGCCACTTGCTGGCCCTGGTCGACGATCTGATCGACCTGCAGACCATCGAGCGCGCCGATTTCCATCCCGAGGCGGACCGGGTCGACCTGATGGAGACCGCGCAGCGCGCCGCTGCGCTGCTCGGCGTGCGCGCGGCGGGCGTGGGGGTGACGATCGACAGTCCGTCCGGCCAGCCGGTGATCGCGTTGGGCGATGTCCGCCGCGTCCTGCAGGTGCTGATCAACCTGCTGAGCAACGCGATCCGTCACTCGCCGCCCGGCGGCAGCATCTGGATAGGCTGCGAGCGGGAAGGCGACATCGTGGCGGTGATCGTCGGCGACGCCGGCGAGGGTATCGGCGGCGATGACCAGGAGCGCATCTTCGAGCGGTTCGAGAGGCTTGGCCTGCGCGATGGGACCGGCAGCGGACTCGGTCTTTATATCTCCCGGCGGCTGGCGCGCGCGATGGGCGGCGACCTCGGCGTCGACAGCGCGCCGGGGCAGGGCGCGCGGTTCGTCTTCACGCTGCCGGCGGGGGAGGAGGAGCCCAGTCCCTCCACGACTTCGTCATCCCGGCGGAGGCCTGAATCTCGGGCGGTTCCTGCCTCTACCTCTTCTTCTCTCTCCTGAGACCCCGGCCTCCGCCGGGGCGACGAGAGAGCGGACAAGGAAAAAGGCCGGAGCTTTCGCCCCGGCCTCGTCCTTTTCGCTCAGATCACAATTACCGCTGGCTGACCGGAACGTAATCGCGCTGCGCCGGGCCGTTGTAGAGCTGGCGCGGACGGCCGATCTTCTGCTCGGGATCCGAGATCATCTCGTTCCACTGCGCAACCCACCCGACGGTGCGGGCCAGCGCGAAGAGAACGGTGAACATGGTGGTGGGGAAGCCGATCGCCGACAGGATCACGCCCGAATAGAAGTCGACGTTCGGGTAGAGCTTCTTGTCGATGAAATACTGGTCCTTCAGGGCGATCTGCTCGAGCTCGCGGGCGGTGTCGAGGACCGGGTCGTTGATGCCGAGCTTGTCGAGCACCTCGGTCGCGGCCTTGCCCAGCACCTTCGCGCGCGGGTCGAAATTCTTGTACACGCGATGGCCGAAGCCCATCAGGCGGAAGGGATCGTCCTTGTTCTTGGCACGGGCGATATATTCCGGGATGCGATCCGGCGTGCCGATCTCGCGCAGCATGTTGAGCGCGGCTTCGTTCGCGCCGCCATGCGCCGGTCCCCACAGGCAGGCGATGCCCGCCGCGATGCAGGCGAAGGGGTTGGCGCCCGACGAGCCGGCGAGGCGCACGGTCGAGGTCGAGGCGTTCTGCTCATGGTCGGCATGGAGGATGAAGATCTTGTCCATCGCCGAGACGATGACGGGATCGGGCTCATACTCCTCGGCGGGCACGCCGAACGTCATGCGCAGGAAGTTGGCGGTGTAGCTGAGGTCGTTCTTCGGATAGAGGAAGGGCTGGCCCACCGAGTATTTGTACGCCATCGCCGCGATCGTCGGCATCTTGGCGATCAGCCGGTGGCTGGCGATCATCCGCTGCTTCGGATCGTTGATGTCGGTCGAGTCGTGGTAGAAGGCGGACAGCGCGCCGACCACGCCGCACATGATCGCCATCGGATGCGCGTCGCGGCGGAAGCCGCGATAGAAGGTGGCCAGCTGCTCGTGCAGCATGGTGTGGCGACTGATCGTGTAGGTGAAGTCGTCCAGTTCCTTCTTGCTCGGCAACTCGCCGTTGAGCAGCAGGTAGGAGACTTCCATGAAGCTCGACTGCTCGGCGAGCTGGTCGATCGGATAGCCGCGGTGGAGCAGGACGCCCTGGTCGCCGTCGATATAGGTCAGCGCCGACTGGCACGACGCGGTGGAGGTGAAGCCCGGATCATAGGTGAAGGCGCCGGTCGCGCCGTAGAGCTTGCGGATGTCGATGACGTCTGGGCCGACCGTGCCCGACAGGACCGGATATTCGGACGCTTTGCCGCCGATCTCCAGTTTCACAGTATCCGCCATGTTCAATCTCCTGTCGTTCGCCCCTTTGCCGCGACGCGGCAATCCCGGTTATTTCAGTCCTGCCCGATCACCCCAACTGATCGTCGAGCCGCCCCAGGCTCTCCTCGCGACCGAGAAGAACCAGAACATCGAAGATGCCGGGGGATGTGGTGCGGCCGGTGAGCGCCGCGCGAAGCGGCTGCGCCACCTTGCCGAGGCCGATCCCCCCGCGTTCCGCCACCGACCGGACTCCCGCCTCCAGGGCGGACGCCGACCAGTCGTCCGTGGCGGCAAGCGCCTCGCGAGCCTGCGCCAGCAATGCCTTGCCCGGCTCGTCTAGCAGCGATGCGGCCTTCTCGTCCATATCGAGCGGGCGGGTGCGAAACAGAAAGCCCGCACCGTCCATCAACTCATTGATATCCTTGGCCCTTACCTTCAGGAAGGGGATGCTGCGAAGCAGAAGGTCCCGGTCGGCCGAATCGAAATCCCGGCCCGCTCGTGCCGCGACTCCGGGCGTGATCAGATCGGCCAGCCGGGCATCGGCGGCTTCGCGCATATAATGGCCGTTGAGATTTTCCAGCTTCTTGAAATCGAAGCGCGACGGCGAGCGGCCGACGCCGGCCAGATCGAACCATTCCACCGCCTGTTCGCGGCTGATGATCTCGTCGTCGCCATGGCCCCATCCCAGCCGCAGCAGATAATTGTTCACCGCCTCGGGCAGGAAGCCCAGTTCGTCGCGATAGGCATCGACGCCCAGCGCGCCGTGCCGCTTCGAAAGCTTCGCTCCGTCGGCGCCATGGATCAGCGGGATATGAGCATAGACCGGCTCCTCCCACCCCATCGCACGGATCAGCGCGATCTGGCGGAAGGCATTATTGAGATGGTCGTCGCCGCGGATCACATGGGTGACGCCCATGTCGTTATCGTCCACCACGACCGCGAGCATATAGGTCGGCGTGCCGTCCGAACGAAGCAGGATCATGTCGTCCAGCTCGGCATTCTGGACGGTGACAGGGCCCTGGACCTGATCGTCGATGGTCACCTCGCCTTCGCGGGGCGCCTTGAGGCGGATGACGAAGGGGGCACCCTCGGGCGCCTCGGACGGATCGCGGTCGCGCCAGCGGCCGTCATAGCGCAGCGGCTGCTTGGCGGCGCGTTGCTGCTCGCGCTGTTCGGCCAGCTCTTCCGGGGTCGCATAGCAGCGATAGGCATGACCCCTGGCGAGCAACTCGTGGGCGACCTCGGCATGGCGCTCGGCACGGGCGAACTGGTACACGACCTCGCCATCCCAGCTCAGGTCGAGCCAGCGCATCCCGTCGAGGATCGCGTCGATCGCCTCCTGGGTCGAGCGCGCGCGGTCGGTATCTTCGATGCGGAGAAGGAACTTCCCGCCATGGTGGCGGGCGAACAGCCAGTTGAACAGGGCGGTGCGAGCGCCGCCGATGTGCAGGAAGCCCGTCGGCGACGGGGCAAAACGGGTGACGACGGTCTGCTTTTCCATGCTTGCGCCCACGCGCGCTTTCTCCAAGATCGGACCCGATGGCCTGCGATGTCGATGCGCCCCGTAAAGCATTTTCCCGCCGGGTCAAACCGGCGGACGGGCGAGGCGAGATGAATCGGCCCCTGCGCCTGCCGCCGTGCTGAAAGCCGGGCTTTTCCGGGCGGTGCCGTCGATCCGGGTCGTCGTCCGCCCCGCGTCCGGCCATCGCCTTGTCGCGCGACTCGAAGCCTGGCTGGAAGCGGAGCGGGATCAGGTGGCGTTGTGGCTGCCGGTCGCGCTGGGCGGCGGCATCGCGCTGTGGCTCGTGCTGCCGGGTCGGAATGCCTGGTTCGCGGCATTGGCGCTTCTCGCGGGAATCGCGCTGTGCGGTATCGCGATCGGTGCCGGTCGCCGGGTTGGACGGATGCTGCTTGTCGGCGCGCTGGCGGCGATCGCCGGCTTGCTGCTGGTCTGGATGCGGGCCGACTGGGTGGCCGCCCCGCGCATCGACCGGCCGATGGTGACCGAGGTCGCGGGCCGGATCGAGGCGGTCGAGCGGATGCCCGCGCGCGAACTCACCCGACTGACGATCGCGCCCGATGCCGGTCTGCTCCTGCCGCACCGCATCCGGCTCAACGTCGACCAGGCGGACCTCGCGGGCCCCATTGCCGCGGGCGGACGCATCCGGGTGCGCGCCCGGTTGATGCCGCCCGCGCCGCCGGCCGTGCCGGGCGCTTATGATTTTGCCCGCGCCGCCTGGTTCCAGGGGATCGGCGCGACCGGCAAGGCGCTCGATCCGCCGCGGATCGTTCCGGCCGGCGACGGGCGCGGCCCCCTTGACTGGCTCGCCGATCGCCGCACGCGCCTGTCGGAGCATATCGAGGCGCGGGTGACGGGGGCGAGCGCCGGGGGCATCGCCGCTTCGCTGGCGACCGGCGACCAGGGCGCGATTGCCGAGGAGGATGCCGAAGCGCTCCGTCGATCGGGGCTCGCCCACCTGCTGTCCGTGTCGGGGCTGCACGTCTCGGCGGTGGTCGGCGGCGTCCTGCTGCTCACCCTGCGCCTCCTTGCGCTCAGTCCGGCCCTGGCGCTGCGCGCCCCACTGCTGCTGATAGCGGCCGGCGCCGGGGCGCTGTCAGGTATCGCCTATACATTATTGTCGGGCGCGCAGGTGCCGACGATCCGTTCCTGCGTCGCGGCGCTGCTGGTGCTGGCCGGGATCGCGATGGGGCGGGAGGCGCTCACCTTGCGGCTGGTCGCCACCGGGGCGCTGGTGGTGCTGCTGTTCTGGCCCGAGGCGCTGGCGGGGCCGAGTTTCCAGCTCAGCTTCGCCGCCGTGACCGCGCTGGTCGCGATGCTCGATCATCCGCGTGTCGCTGCCTTCGCGGCGCGGCGCGACGAGGGCATGGTGGCGCGGTGCGGGCGATCGCTCGCGGTGCTGCTGCTGTCCGGCCTCGTGATCGAGATGGCGCTCGCGCCGATCGCCCTGTTCCATTTCCACAAGTCAGGCTTCTACGGCGCGCTTGCCAACATGGTCGCGATCCCGCTCACCACCTTCGTGATCATGCCGTTGGAGGCGCTGGCGCTGCTGCTCGACATTGCCGGAATTGGTGCGCCGGCCTGGTGGCTGGTGTCGCAGGCACTCACATTGCTGCTGTGGATCGCGCGGACCGTCGCGGCGGCGCCCGGCGCCGTCGCGATGCTGCCGACCATGGCGTGGGGCGCCTTCGCACTGACGGTGGCGGGTGGCCTGTGGATCGCGCTGTGGCGGACGCGGGCGCGGCGCTGGGGGCTGCTGCCCTTCACGGCGGGCGCGCTATGGGCGGCGCTGTCGCCGACGCCCGACCTTCTGGTGACGGGTGACGGCCGCCATGTCGCCTTCGTGCTCGGCGACGGCCGGGTTGCCTTGCTCCGTGACCGCGCGGGGGACTATATCCGCGGCGTGCTGGGCGAGGCCGCGGGCGTCGACACCGAAGCGCTCCCGATCGATGCGCTGATGCAGGCGCGCTGCTCGGTCGATCTCTGTCTTGCCGATATCCGGCGCGGCGGGCGCGGCTGGCGCATCCTCGCGACACGCAGTCCCTATCGGCTCGACTGGACCGGGCTGTCGCAAGCCTGTGCCGCCGCCGACATCGCCATCAGTGAACGCCGCCTGCCGCGCGGTTGCACGCCGCGCTGGCTCAAGATCGATCGCCCGCTGCTGGCGCGGACCGGCGGGCTCGCCATCGATCTCGACCGCGGCACGGTCGACAGCGTGGCGGCGGCGGTCGGCCGCCACCCCTGGTCGACCTTTCGGATGTGAACCGCGCTATGGTGGAAATTCGGACGCCACGACTGCTGCTGCGCCCTGCGCGCAGCGATGATGCGGATGATCTTCATGCGGTGCTGAGCGACCGGCGGTCGATGCGCTATTGGTCCAGTCTTCCTCATGCGACGATCTCGGAGACCCGCACCTGGGTCGCCGACATGATCGCTATCCCGGCCAACGAGGGCGAGGATTTCGTGATCGAACGCGACGGGCAGGTGATCGGCAAGGCCGGCTTCTACCGCTTCCCGGAGATCGGCTTCATCCCGCGGCCCGATCATTGGGGGCAGGGTCTGGCGCAGGAGGCGCTGACGCCATTGATCGAACGGGCCTTCGCCGTGCATGGGCTGGCGCGGATCGAGGCGGACGTCGATCCGCGGAACGCCGGATCGCTGCGGCTGCTCGAGCGACTGGGATTCGTGAAGAGCGGTTTCGCGGAGCGGACCTGGCTGATCGGGGACGAATGGTGCGACAGCGTCTATCTGACACTGGAGCGGAAGTAGGCGTGACGGGATCTGCCCTTCTCGGCCGTTCCATCTCCCCCGCGTTCCCGCGAAAACAGGAATGCGGGGGACAAGATCAGTAGCGCCGCAGCAGGCCGGCGAGCTTGCCCTGGATGCGGACCTGGTCGGGCTTGTAGCGCTGCGGGTCATAGGCGCGGTTGGCCGGGTCGAGCCGGATCATAGCGCCCTCGCGGCGAAAATATTTGAGCGTCGCTTCGGCATCGGCGATCAGGGCGACGACGATCTCGCCGTCGCGCGCTGTCTCGGCGCGGCGGATCAGGGCATAGTCGCCGTCGAGAATACCCGCCTCGACCATCGAATCCCCGGAAACCTCAAGCGCATAATGCTCACCCGGGCCAAGCAGGGCGGCAGGTACCGACAGGCTGCTCTGTCCCTCCAGCGCCTCGATCGGCAGGCCGGCGGCGATGCGGCCGTGCAGGGGAATCTCCAGCACATTCTCGTTCGCGGCCTGTGGGACGATCGGGGCGGCCTTGCTCTTCCCGGACGATGCCGAGGGCGCCTTGGCGGTCGCCGTCTCGGGCATGCGCAGCACCTCGAGCGCACGGGCGCGATTGGGGAGTCGGCGGATGAAATTGCGTTCCTCGAGTGCGCTGATCAGCCGGTGCACGCCCGACTTCGACTTGAGGTCGAGCGCCTCCTTCATCTCCTCGAACGAGGGGGACACGCCGGTCTGCAACAGGCGGTCGTTGATGAAGCACAGCAGTTCATGTTGCTTGCGGGTCAGCATGGCAAATGCCCTCGTCGGGAACGGACGGAGAACATTTAGGCAACCGGCCGGAATCTGTCAAGCGATCGGTAAAACGGGCACTTCGGCACCTTCGTCCAGGGCCGGGGCATCGGGAGGACGGACGATCAGCAGGGCCGCCTCGACCAGCGCCGACAGGCCGGCGCTGTCCTGTCCCGACAGCGGCACCGCGCGCCCCTCGGCCCAGCGGCCGCGGAAATATTCGGCCCGGTCCCGCGTCGCGGGGAGTGGCGAGCCGAGCCGTGCGATGAACGGTTCCCGCACCGGCGTCGTCGCGCCGAGCAGATGTGCGATCAGCGGCTTGAGAAACAGGGTCGCGGTGACGAAGGCCGACACCGGATTGCCGGGCAGGCCCAGCACGATCGCGTCGCCGAGCGTGCCGATCATCACTGGCTTGCCGGGTTTCATCCGCACCTTCCAGAAATCGATCCGCGCACCAGCCCTCTCGAGCGCGGGGAGCACCAGATCATGATCTCCGACCGATGCGCCGCCGGTCGTGACGATGATGTCTGCGTCATCGGCCATCGCGATAAAGGCCGCGCCGATCGCATCCAGATCATCGCGGACGATGCCATGGTCACGCACGATGCAGGCGTCGTTCCGCAGCAGCGAAGCCAGCATCGGGCCGTTGGAGGCGGGCAACAGCGCACCGGCAGTGGGTTCGCCCGGCGCAACCAGCTCGTTGCCCGTCGACAGCAGCGCTACGCGGGGCCTGCGGCGGACGGCGATCGCGCCATGCCCACCGCTCGCCGCCAACGCGATCGCCGCCGCGCCGATCGGCGCGCCCTCGGGGATCAGCAGGCCGCCCTCGGCGAAGTCGCCGCCCCGCCGGCGGATATGCGCGCCGACGCGCGGCGGTCCTTCGCCCGCCATGGTCAGCCGGTCGCCATCGCGCGCAGCCTCCTCCTGGACGAGGATGACGTCGGCGCCGTCGGGTACGGGCGCGCCGGTGAAGATCCGCGCCGCCTCGCCCGGCGCCATCGCGCGGCCGAGGCCGCCGCCGGCCGCGCTCTCGCCGACCACGGTCCAGGGGCCCGGCCGTTCGGCGAAGCGGATCGCATAGCCGTCCATCGCCGACAGGTCTGTGGCCGGCTGGGTGCGGCGGGCGCGGATGTCGGCGGCGGCGAAGCGCCCGGCGGCGTCGGACAGCGGCACGGTCTCGATCGCCAGCGGAGCCTTGAGCGCGAGCATCCGCGCCTGCGCCTCGGCGACCGGGACCAGCGCCATCAGGCGTCCCCGGCCTTCCATTCGCCTGACTTGCCGCCGGTCTTGGACAGCAGGCGGACACCCTCGATCCGCATCCCCCGGTCGAGCGCCTTGGCCATGTCGTAGACGGTCAGCAGCGCGGCGGTGACGGCGGTCAGCGCCTCCATCTCGATGCCGGTGGTGTAGGTGGTGACGACGGTCGCGGTGGCGCGGATGCCATCGGCCTCGATCGCGAGGTCGAGGGTGACGCCCGAGATCGGCAATGGATGGCAGAGCGGGATCAGATCGGCGGTCTTCTTCGCCGCCATGATCCCGGCGACGCGCGCGACGGCGAGCACGTCGCCCTTCTTGACCGATCCCGTGCGGATCGCATCGAGCGCCACAGCGTCGATCAGGATGCGCCCTTCGGCCACCGCCTCGCGCCTGGTCTCCGCCTTGGCCGACACGTCGACCATGCGGGCGGCACCCTCGGCGTCGATATGGGTGAGCTTCGGGCTCATGCCCCGGTCAGCAGCTTGCGGGTCGCCGCCGCGACGTCGTCCTGGCGCATCAGCGATTCGCCGACAAGGAAGCAGCGCACGCCATGGTCGGCCATCGCGTCGAGGTCGGCCTTGGAGCCGAGCCCGCTTTCGGCGACGAAGGTGCAGCCCGCGGGCGCGCGGCCGACCAGTTCATAGGTGCGCGCGAAATCGACGGTGAAGTCGCGCAGGTCGCGGTTGTTGACGCCGATCAGCCGCGAGCGCAGCTCTACCGCGCGCTCCAGTTCGCCGATGTCGTGGACCTCGACCAGCGCATCCATGTCATGGTCGATCGCAGCGGCCTCGATCTCGGCCATCTGTCCGTCGTCGAGTGCGGCGACGATGATCAGGATCGCGTCGGCGCCCAGCGCGCGCGCCTCCGTCACCTGCCACGGATCGACGATGAAGTCCTTGCGCAGCGCCGGCAGCGCACAGGCGGCGCGCGCCTGCACGAGATAGTCGTCATGGCCCTGGAAATAGGGCATGTCGGTGAGTACGGACAGGCAGGCCGCCCCCGCAGCTTCATAGGCGCGGGCATGGGCGGGCGGATCGAAATCGGGCCGGATCAGACCCTTTGACGGCGACGCCTTCTTGATCTCCGCGATCAGGCCGTAACCGCCTTCGGCCACCTTGCGGTCGAGCGCGGCGCGGAAGCCGCGTGGGGCGTCGGCAGCCTTCGCCCGCGCGGTCAGATCGGCGAAGGAGGTCTCCGCCTTGCGGCGGGCGACATGATCGCGCTTGGCGTCGCAGATTTCGGTCAGCTTGTTGCTCATCGCCCGGCGGCATAGCGGCAGGCGCAGCTTAGGTAAACGGGAGAGCCCATGACCACAGACCATCTGTTCGTCATCACCGGCGGCCCCGGATCGGGCAAGACCAGCCTGGTCGCGGCGCTCGCGGCGGCGGGCCATGCGACGATGCCGGAGGCAGGGCGGGCGATCATCCGGGACCAGGTCGCCATCGGAGGCGACGCGCTGCCCTGGGCCGATCGGGCGGCGTTCGCCGACCTGATGCTGGGCTGGGAGCTGCGATCGCACCGTGAGGCGCGCGCGATGGCCGGCCCCGTGATCCTCGATCGCGGCATCCCCGACGTAATCGGCTATCGCGCGCTGTGCGGCCTGCCGGTGCCCGATCACCTCCGCCGCGCGGCCGAACTCTACCGCTACAATCGTCGGGTCTTCATCGCCCCGCACTGGCCCGCCATCTTCGCGCAGGACGCCGAGCGCAGGCAGTCGCTCGAGGAAGCATCGGTGACGACGCGGGCGATGGAGCGCGCCTATATTGATTGCGGTTACGAGCTGGTCGCGCTGCCGCTGACGCCGGTGGCGGAAAGGGCGGCCTTCGTCGCGGCCATGATCGCTCAGACCGGTTGAAAGCCCTTGGCGCCCGTCCGCCAGAGCACGAAGCTGTACATGTCGGCTGCCAGCGCGTCGCCCTGCGTGCGGGTCGATCCGACGCCATGGCCGGCATCGAAATCGACACGCAGCAGCACGGGATTGTCGCTGCTTGTCGCGGCCTGTAACCGGGCGGCGAATTTGGCGACATGCCAGGGGGCGACGCGTGGATCGGTGGCGCCGGTGACGCACAGGACGGCAGGATAGGGCGTAGCGTTTTTCACCGCCTGATAGCTGTCCATGTCATACATGATACGAAAGCTCCTGGCGTCGACCATGGGGCCCCATTCGTCGATGTCGGAGACGTTCTGCTCGGCGGTGTAGCGGATCGGGTTGGACCAGCCGACATTCGAGATGACGGCCGCAAACAGGTCGGGGCGCTCGGTCATCGCCCGGCCAACGGTGATGCCGCCCGCCGATGTGCCGGTGATCGCGAGCTGCTTCGGGCTGGTCACGCCGTCGGCGATCAGCGTCTCGCAAACCGAGATGAGATCACGCCAGCTGTTGGGCTTGGTCTCTTTCTGGCCCGCCTTGTGCCATTCCCGCCCATATTCGCCGCCGCCCCTGACATTAGCGTAGCAATAGGCTCCTCCGGCATCGAGAAAGGCAAGCAACCCGGCCGAAAAGCGCGGGGTCAGCGCGAATTGATAGGCGCCGTAGCCGGTAACGAGGGTGGGATTGGCGCCGTTTGCCGGCAGGCCCCGTCGGGACAGGACAGTATAGGGGATTTTCACCCCGTCCTTCGCGGTCGCGAAGCCGCGCCGCGCCTCATAGGGGCGGGTGTCGATCGGCGGGCGCGGAGTGATCCCGGTGTCAACCGCCTTTCCGGCGGCGTCCACCTGCCAGATACCGCTCGGCTGGAGCCATCCGGCGAGGTTGAGATAGGCACCGTCGCGGCTGGTGCTGGTGAAGACGCCGCTGATCGAGCCGTCGAAGGGGAGCGTGATGGCGGTCGCCGTGCCGTCGGTCAGCCGGACCAGCCGCTGGAGACCGCCGTCCATGATCCTGACGAAAACGCCGTCGCGTGCTGCGTCGAGCTTTTCGATCACGGTCTCGCCCTGCGGCATAACCTCGCGTGCCGCGGCGAGGTCGGGCTTTGCGGCAGAGGTCAGGAGCACCCGGCCGCGGATCGCGTCACGGTTGGACAGCAAGTAGAGGTCGTCGCCGCTCATAGCGGCCGAAGTGACGATGTCGTCGAATCCGGCGATCCTGACGAAGCCGGGCTTGCCGGCCAGGAGATCGGCCAGTCGGACCGACCACAGCGCGGCTTCGGGCCGGACATCGCCGACCCCGATGATCGCGATCTCCGAATTCTCACTGGTCAGGACGTAGGGAATCTGCAGCTCCTCCATCGGAATGTCCGCATGGAGGCTACGGCGTAGGATCACGGGGTCGGTCTTCGGATCGGTACCCAGCCGGTGGAGCCGGCATTCACCGTTCAGGTAGAATTGCGGCGTGCCGCGCTGGTTGACGAAGGCGATGTAAAAGAAGCCGCTACCATCGGGTAGCCAGCCGGTGACGCCATAATCCGTGTTCTCGATCTGCTCCGGCAGGACCGTGCCGTCCGCGACCTTCATGACGTGGAGGGTCGAGGCCTCGGAACCGGAAGCGGACAAGCCATAGACGAGATGACTGCCGTCGAAGCTTGGCTCCCACCAGTCGAGCGACATATGGGCGTCGCCCAGTTTCATCGTGGTCGGGTCGATCAGTACCCGTACCGCCCCGTCGGCGCCGCGCACCAGCAGCTTGTAATTGTCGGCACCGGCCGGGCGCTGCTCGTAGAAGATCAGGTCGCCGGCCGGTGCGACCTTGCTGGTCAGCGCCGCGTCACCAGACAGTGCGGTGATGCGCCTCGCCAGTGCCGCCCGTCCCGGCAACGCATCCAGCAGGGCGCGGGTATGCGCGTTCTGGCCGCGCAGATAAGGCAACCAGTCGGCATCCTTGGGATTTTCCATCCAGCGATAATCGTCGGTGACCTTGGTCCCATAATAATCATCGATGACAGGTTCGACCCGCGCTTTGGGGGCGGCGGGAGCTCGCGCGGCGGAGGCCGGGGCGCTGCCGGCAAGTGCCAGCGTGGCGCCACCGGCGGCAAGCATCGTACGTCGATCGATCGACAGGCTCATGGCTATCCCCCTGCGTGAAAGGCGGGTGGAGTGTGCGGCCGTCGCGGATCGCTGGCAAGGGCGGTCCGGCGTGGGCGCATGGCCCGGCTAGGGATGCCAGCCGTAACGAATTAGCTTGCAGCGGCCGGCAAAGCTGCCCAATCATGACCATGGGGCGGGCGGCACCTTGAAAGGAAGGTTGTCGATGGCTTCCACGCGCACAGGCCTCGTCGAACGGGCCAAGAATATCCTGGTTACGCCGAAGACCGAATGGCCCGTCATCGACGGCGAGCCGTCGACGATCGGCGATATCTACAAGAATTATGTGCTCGTCCTCGCGGCGATCCCGGCGATCTGCACCTTCATCGGCAGCTCGCTGTTCGGCTATTCGGTGCTGGGGGTCGCCTTCCGCGTGCCGATCGTCACGGCGTTGTCGTCGGCAATCGTCAGCTACGCCCTGTCGCTGATCAGCATCTATGTGCTCGGCATGATCATCGACGCGCTGGCCTCGAGCTTCGGCGGCACGCGCAGTCCGGTGCAGGCGTTCAAGGTCGCGGCCTATTCGAACACCGCCGGATGGGTGGCCGGTATCCTTACGATCCTTCCGCAGCTCGCGCTGATCGCTGCGCTGCTCAGCCTCTACGGCTTCTACCTGCTCTATCTGGGGCTGCCGGTGCTGATGAAGGCGCCGAAGGAGAAGGCGCTCGCCTATACGATCGTCACCGTGATCGCCGCGATCATCCTGTTCGTCGTGGTCGGCGCAATCGTTGGCGCAGTGGGCAGCATATTCACGCCCGTCATGCCGGTCGGCGCCCACGTCCTGTAGGGCGGGATCAGCATCGTAATGAGGAAGAAAGGGCCCGGCCGGAGAAGCCGGGCCCCCAACATCAGAACTGGTAGTTCAGGCTGAACACTGCCGAGCGGGTCGGCGCGGGCTGCGCCCAGCTGCCGCCCACGGCATTGCGCACCGTCGTCACATATTTCTCGTTGGTGAAGTTCTGGACGTTCACCTGGGCCTTGAACTGTGGCGTGATCGGATAGGCCGCCATTAAGCGGTGGATCGTGTAGCTCGGCACCCGGTAGCCGACATAATTGCCGGCGGCGAGCTGCGCGAGCGTCGGCTGGTTGAGCAGGAAGCTGCCCTGGTGGGTCAGGCCGTAGCCGAGCTCGAGCCCGAAGCCGAAGCGGTAGGTGGTGAACAGGCTGCCCGAATGCTTCGGCGTGTTGGTCAGCGAATAGCCGCGCGTCGGATCGGGGAAGGCGGCGCTGTTGCCGCAGCCCGTCGCCCCGGGATTGGCGAGGCAGAAGTTCGACACGCCCTGCAGGATCTTCGACTTCAGGTACATGTAATTGGCCGAGATCGTCCAGTTGGCGGTGACGTTGCCCGACGCACCGAGCGACAGGCCCTCCACCCGCTGGCCGCCGTCGAGGGTCTGGTCGGGCAGGGTCGGATCGTTCGAGTTCACCTTGATCGAGTTGCGTTCGTTGCGGAAGATCGCGGCGGTCAGCAGCAGCCGGGCGTCGAACAGGTCCGCCTTGGCGCCGATCTCGTAATTCTCGGTCGTCTCTGGCTTCAACCGGCAATTGGCGGCGGAGCAGGCGCCGTCGACCGAGGCCTTGGACGGCAGCTTCGAATTGCCATAGGCGATGTAGAGGCTGGTGTTCGGCGTCGGCTTCACCACCGCCCCGACGCGGTAGGAGAAGAGCTTGTCGCTGAAGTTGAACGGTCCGGTCGCGGTGTTGAGGTCGCCGAGATTGGCGGCCCCCGCCGTGGTGACGTAGCTGAGCGTCCGGTTCGATCCCTTGACGTCCTCATAGCGTATGCCGCCGTTGATCTCGAACCAGTCGGCGAACTTCACCGTGTCGAACAGATAGGCGGCATAGCTCCGCTGCGTGCCGAAGTTGCGGCTTGTCAGGATGAAGTTGATCGGGCCGTTATAGGTGTTGTTGCCATAGGCGAAGCCCGCCGGGCCCTGGACCACGGCCTCGGGGTTGGAAATGCTGACCAGCGGGAACGCCGGGGTCGAGCCGTCGGCGTTGCGCGGCAGCGTGCCTTGCCTCTGATAATAATCCTCCCACAGCGCCGAGACGCCGACCACCAGCGAATGCTCGATGCCGCCGGTGTCGAACCGGGCGCTAAGGTCGGTCTGGCTATAGTGGGTCTCATTGGTGATGAAGCGCTGCACGCCGCGGCCGCCGGTGGGGAGGTAATAGCCCGCGGGCACGGTGGCCGGGCAGGCGGCCGCGACGCCGTTGATGTCCAGCGGCTGCAGCCCGGTCGATGCCAGGCAGAAGGTGCCGTTCGGCTGGCTGGTGATCGTGTTCTGACGGATCTTCTCGTAGCGGGTGAGGTTGCGGATGCTCACCTTGTCGCTGAACGCGTGGCTGAAGATCGCCTGCAGTGCGTTGGTCTTGCTGTTCTGCTGGTCGAGATTGGCGAAGCCATAATAGCCGCTGCGGTCGAAATCGTCGAGGAAGCCGCCATTATTGGCATAATAGCGCAACCCATATTGCGGCATCGCCTTGTCGTCGAGATGCTCGGCCTGGAGGGTCAGGCTGGTCGGCCCGTCGATGCCGATGGTGATGGCCGGCGCGATGCCCCAGCGCTTGTAGTCCTCGACATCGCGGCCGGGCACGTCGTTCTCGTGATAGACCGCGTTGATGCGCACCGCGATCAGGTCGTTGAGCCGCTGGTTGGTGTCGACGGTCGCGCGATAATAATTGTCGGTGCCGATACCCGCACTCAGCACGGTATGGTCGTCGGCCAGCGGGCGCTTGGTCACCAGGTTGATCGTGCCCGCGACCGAGCCGCCGCCGTTCATCACCGAATTGGCGCCGTTGGTCACCTCGACCTGCTCGATATTGTAGACCTCGTTGCGGTTGAGGAACGCGCCCGAGCGGACCCCGTCGACGGTGACGTCGTTCTTGGCGTCCTGGCCGCGCAGGATGATGCGGTCGCCATAGCCGAAACCGCCTTCGCCGGCGCCGAAGGTGATGCCAGGCACGGTGCTGAGCACGTCGCGCAGCGTCAACAGGTTCTGCTGCTGAATCGTCGCCTTGTTGATGACGGTGATGGTCTGCGGCGTGTCGAGCAGCGGCCGGGTATATTTGGGCGATTCAGGCCGCTCGACCTTCGGCGATGCTTCGTCGATCGCGGTTGCGCTGACGGCCATGCCGCCGAGCCGCTTTTCGCCGTCCGGTGCATTGTCCGCGGTCTGCGCCGAAGCCGGCGCGCTTGCGATGAAACCGATGCAGGCCAGCGCCAGAAAGCTGCCTCCCGTCCTATCACTGTTGATCATTGCGGTCCTTCCCTGTCGTTACGTGTCAGGGCGACTATCGCTATTGAAAACGAATCGCAAATTTATTCTAAGAATGATTCTCATTTACAGAACGGTGCGCGGTCATGCTGTGCGCCGCACCGCAGGCGCGGTTTGCAATCACTTCTGCTGGAGGATGGGGTAGGGCCGGCTGAGCCGGGCCCTGCGGCGCCTGCGGCTGAGGGACGTGGAAATCTCAGCCGTCTTCGCCAGCCGGGCTCCTGAGCATAACTAGTGAGAATGATTTGTAATAAAATAATCTGCGGGACACAGGGCGGCCACAGGAGGCCGAGACCGTCCGTGGCCGTGGGGCCCGCTCGTGCCGGAATGACGAGGTGGTGGGATGATCGAGGGGGCTCGATCGAATCCGGGGGCCCTAGAAGCCGATCCAGCGGGCAAGCAGCGCCCGTGCGCATCCGTCGTCGATCGCGTCGGCGGCGACGATGATGCCGTCGGCCCAGCCGGCGACGCGGCCGGCGACGATCAGCGCGGCGGCGGCGTTGAGCAGCACCGCGTCGCGATAGGCGCCGGCCTCACCGTCGAGCAGGCGGCCGAGGGCTGCGCCGTTATAGGTGGCGTCGCCGCCGCGGATCGCGTCGAGCGGATGGCGCGGCAGGCCCGCCGCCTCAGGCTCGAACCGTTCGAGTCCGCTGCCGATTGCGCCCAGCCGGATAATGCTGCTTGGCCCGCCGATCGACAGCTCGTCGAGCGGCTCGTCGCCCGAAACCATCATCGCCGCGTCGCAGCCGAGCCGGTCTAGCGCGCCGGCATAGGTCGACAGATAGTCGGGCCGGGCGACGCCGATGAGCTGGCGGCGGACCCCGGCCGGGTTGCAGATCGGCCCGGTCAGGTTGAAGATCGTCCGCCGGCCGATCCGCTTGCGGACCGGGCCGAGCGGCTTGAGCGCTGGATGGTGCTTCTGCGCGAACAGGAAGCAGATGCCGATCTCGTTCAGGCTCGCCTCGGCGCGATCGGAAGCGCGATCGAGATCGAGGCCGAGAGCCTCCAGCGTGTCGGCCGCCCCCGCCTTGGACGAGGCCGCGCGGTTGCCATGCTTGGCGACCGGTACCCCTGCCGCGGCCACGACGATCGCCACCGCGGTCGACACGTTGAGGCTGTGCGCTCCGTCGCCGCCGGTACCGCAGACGTCGATCGCCTCGGCCGGCGCCGTCACCGGGATCATCCGCTCGCGCATCGCCGCGGCCGCTCCGGCGATCTCGGCGCTGGTCTCGTCGCGCGCGCTCATGCCGTCAAGGAAGGCGACCAGGCTCTCCTCGTCATGGGCGCCGTCGAGGATCGCCGCGAACACCTCATGGGCGTCGTGCTGGTCGAGCGGGACGCGGGGATCGGGCAGGGGCGTCCGGGCCAAGGTCAGGCGCGCTCCTTCACCGCGATGCCGGCGCCGCGCATGAAGTTGGCGAGCATCGCGTGACCATGTTCGGTGGCGATGCTCTCGGGATGGAACTGGACGCCGTGGATCGGAAGCGTCGCGTGGCGCACGCCCATCACCTGTCCGTCGGGGGTGCGCGCATTGATCACCAGCTCGGCCGGCATGTCCTCTTCCGGCACGACCAGCGAATGGTAGCGGGTGGCGGTGAACGGGGAGGGCAGGCCCTCGAACAGGCCGGTGCCGTCGTGGAGGATCGGACTGGTCTTGCCGTGCATCAGCTCGGGCGCGCGGATCACCCGGCCGCCGAAATACTGGCCGATCGACTGATGGCCCAGGCAGACGCCGAGCAGCGGCCGCCCCGCCGCGGCGCAGGCGCCGACCAGCTCGAGCGAGATGCCCGCCTCGTTCGGAGTGCAGGGACCGGGGGAGATCAGGAACGCCTCCGCCCCGCTCGACATCGCCTGGCCGACGCCGATCGCGTCGTTGCGGACGACCTCGACCTCGGCGCCCAGTTCCATCAGATAATGGACCAGGTTCCAGGTGAAGCTGTCATAATTGTCGATGACGAGGATCATGCGCCCGGCCTGTAGCGCCTCCGCCATGCGGGCGGAACAATTTTATCTTCCTTATCGTCATCCTGGCGAAAGCCGGGATCTCTCTCCCTTCTGTCCCGTCGGCTGGAGGAGGGCAGGGAGATCCCGGCTTTCGCCGGGATGACGATCGAGATAGCGTCGTATCATATCCCCTTCGGAGTGCTTCCATGACCAAGCGACATATTCTCGGCGCGGTGGCGCTTGTCGCATTTGCCGCCGTCGCGGTCGCCCAGACCCCGCCGATGACGCCCGACATTCCCGTCAAGGCGTTCGACGCGGTGACGCCGCAGGCCGACTATGTCCGGCGCGAGGTGATGATCCCGATGCGCGACGGCAAGAAGCTGTTCACCGTGATCGTCATGCGCAAGGGCACCAACAACGCGCCGATCCTGCTGACCCGCACCCCCTATAACGCCGCCAAGACGACCAGCCGCAATCCGAGCCAGAAGATCGAGGAGATATTGCCGATCGCCGATGCCGAGTTCGTCGACGACGGCTATATCCGCGTCTACCAGGACGTGCGCGGGCGCAACGGGTCCGAAGGCGACTATGTGATGAACCGGCCGCTGCGCGGGCCGCTCAACCAGACGAGAGTCGACCATGCGACCGACGCCTGGGACACGATCGACTGGCTGGTGAAGAACCTGCCCGAAAGCAACGGGCGGGTCGGCATGACGGGCTCCTCCTATCCCGGCTTTACCACGCTGATGGCGACGATCGATCCGCATCCGGCGCTGCGCGCAGTGGTGCCGATGAGCCCGATGGTCGACGGCTGGATGGGCGACGACTGGTTCCACAACGGCGCCTTTCGCCAGAACAGCTATGATTATCTGACCGGCCAGATGGCGTCGAAGGACGACGGCGATCCTGTCGCGTCAGGCACAGGTGACCGCTACGCGCTGTGGCTGAAGGCGGGGTCGGCCGGCGACTATGCCCGCGCCTACGGGCTCGACGTCTTCCCGGTCGCGCGCAAGATGGCCGAGCATCCCGCCTATGACGATTATTGGCGCGAGCAGGCGGTCGACAGGCTGCTCGCCGCGCGGCCCTTCACCGTGCCGATGATGCTGGTCGTCGGCCAGTGGGACCAGGAGGACAGCTATGGCGCGCCGGCGGTCTATCGCGCGCTGAAGCCGAAGGACAAGGACGGGCGGCTTCACCTCGTCGTCGGGCCCTGGCGGCACAGCGGGGTCAACTATGACGGTTCGTCGCTCGGCCCGCTGCGTTTCACCGGCGACACCGCGCTGCAGTTTCGCCGCGACGTGATGAAGCCATTCCTCGACCAGTATCTCAAGAGCGGCGGGCCGCGCGTCTCGATCGCGCCGGTGCTGACCTATGACAGCGGGCGCAACCGCTGGCAGGCGACCGCGGCGATCTTCGACGCCAGGCTGAAGCCGCTCTACTTCCAGGCCGGGGCGACGCTCGACTGGAACAGGGCGGACGCGGCCGGCAAGGACGACTATGTCTCCGACCCCGCCAAGCCGGTGCCCTTCCTGCCGCGTCCGATCGACTGGGACAGCGCCGACGTCTGGAAGCCCTGGCTGGTTGCCGACCAGCGCTTCGCCGACGGGCGACCCGACGTGCTGACCTACGTCACCGAACCGCTCGCCGCCCCGGTCCACATCCTCGGCCGGCCCATGGTCGACCTGTTCGCGGCGACCAGCGGCACCGATAGCGACTGGGTGGTCAAGCTGATCGACGTCTATCCCGACGAGATGAGCGCCGAGCCCAGGCTGGCCGGCTATCAGCTCGGCATCGGCATGGAGATCTTCCGCGGCCGCTATGTCGACGGCTTCGACAAGCCACGCGCGCTGCAGCCCGGCAAGGCGGAAAATTACCGGTTCGAACTGC
Organism: Sphingomonas sp. Y57; assembly: GCF_001015195.1. GTDB lineage: Bacteria > Pseudomonadota > Alphaproteobacteria > Sphingomonadales > Sphingomonadaceae > Rhizorhabdus. The sequence goes on from NZ_LDES01000002.1 coordinate 47,646, forward strand.
CGACCGTGAACCACAGCTTCATGCCCGGCCACCGCATCATGGTGCAGGTCCAGTCGAGCTGGTTCCCGCTCTACGATCGCAACCCGCAAAGCTATGTCGCGAACATCTTCGACGCAAAGCCCGGCGATTATCGGAAGGCGACCCAGAGCATCCTGACCGGCGGGGCCAGCGCCAGCGCGATCCTGCTGCCGGTGATCGACTGAACAGAACCGCGTTCGTGCGTTGAGCAGGCATGGACAGCGATGCGGATCATGACGTCGTCATCGTCGGGGCGGGGGCCGCCGGCATCGGCGCCGCGCGGACCCTGGCGGGACGCGGGCTGAAGCTGCTGCTGGTCGATGCGCTCGACCGGATCGGCGGGCGGGCGCACAGCATCCGCTTCGGCGACTGGGCGGTCGACCTCGGCTGCGGCTATCTTCATTCGGCCGAGCGCAACGGCTGGGCCGCGATCGGGGAAGGATTGGGCTTCACGATCGACCGGTCCGATCCCGGCTGGGACCGGCAATATCGCGATCTTGGTTTTCCGGCCGAAGACCAGAGGGAGGCAGGTGCGGCGTTCGACGCTTTCGTCGCGCGGCTGCGCGCCGACCCGCCCGCGTCGGACCGTGCCGCCGACGCGCTGCTCCCCGGCTCCCCGTGGAACGCCTATGCCGAGGCGCTGTCCGCCTATATCAACGGCACCGATCTCGCCCAGGTCTCGGTGCGCGACTATCTTGCCTATGATGCGGCGGCGAGCGAGGCCAACTGGCGGGTGCGCGAAGGCTATGGCGCGCTGATCGGTGCGGCCCTGCCCGAGGGGATAGCGGTGCGGCTCGGCTGCCCCGTGACGACGATCGACCATGGCGGACCGGTCATCCGGCTGGAAACCGACGCCGGCACGATCCGCGCCGCGCGGGTGATTGTCACCGTGCCGACTTCGGTGCTTGCCTCGGGCGCGCTCGCCTTCCGGCCGGCGCTTGACGACCGGCGCGAGGCGGCGGCGGCGCTGCCGCTCGGCCTCGCCGACAAGGTCTTCCTCGCCGTCGACCGGCCCGGCGAGGTCCCCTGCGATGTGCATCTGATCGGCAACCCGCACAGCGCGGAAACCGGCAGCTACCAGCTCCAGCCGATGGGCCTTCCACTGGTCGAGGGCTTCTTTGGCGGCCGCGCGGCGGCGATGATAGAGCGAATCGGCCAGGCGGGGGCCGCCGCCTTCGCGATCGAGGAACTGGCGGCGCTGCTCGGCAACGACATCCGCGATCGCCTGACTCCGCTCGGCGGATCGGCCTGGGCCGCGACGCGCTGGATCGAGGGCAGCTACAGCCACGCGATGCCGGGCATGGCGGACCGGCGTGCGGCGCTGGCTGCCCCGGTCGACGATCGCATCTTCTTCGCGGGGGAAGCCTGTTCGGCGAGTGACTTCTCGACCGCGCACGGCGCGCTCGACACCGGGATAGCGGCGGCGCGTGCGGCGCTGGCGACGCTTCTCCCGTCGCCGTTCAGTCCGCCGCCACCGGACCGGTGAGGGGCGCGGGCCGCCGCACCATCCAGACGATCGCGATCATCGCCATCATCGCCCAGGCGCTCACCCGGAAAATGTCGTTCGACGACAACAGATAGGCCTGGCCCACCATCTCGCGGGTCAGCAGGCCATAGCCCTGCTGCGCGGTCAGGCCGAGCTGGCCGAGCGCGTCGGTGGCGTGGCGGAATACCGGGTCGAAGGGTGAGCTGGCGTCGGCGAGCCGGCTCTGGTGCAGTGCTTCGCGCCGGTCCCACATCGTCGTCACCAGCGAGGCGGCGAAGCTGCCGCCGGTGATGCGGGCGAAGTTGGACAGGCCCGTCGCGGACGGCGTCCGATCGGCGGACACGCCGTCGAGCGAAATGCTGAGCATCGCCACGAAGAAGGTGCTCATCCCCAGTCCCTGCACGAGCATCGGCAGCATGAAGTGCCAATAGTCGGTCTGCGTCGTGTAGCCGCTGCGCATCAGGTAGGAGATGGCGAAGGCGACGAAGGCGAAGCCTGCCAGCCAGCGGGCGTCGACCCTGCCCGACAGGCGGGCGACGAACGGGGTGGCGATCACCGAGACGATGCCGCTCGGCGCCGAAACGAGGCCGGCCCAGGTCGCGGTGTAGCCGAGCTGCTGCTGGAGCCAGAGCGGCAGCAGCAGCGTGTTGCCGAAGAACACCGCATAGCCGAGCGTCAGCGCCACCGTGCCGAGCGCGAAGTTGCGATTGGCGAACAGCGACAGGTCGACCGCCGGCCGTTCCTCGGTCAGTTCCCAGATCAGCCAGGCGATGAAGCCGATCGCCGCGAGCAGCGCCATCGTCGTGATGAACGGCGAGTGGAACCAGTCCTCGTTCTTGCCCAGGTCGAGGAAGACCTGGAGGCAGCCGACCCAGAAGGCGAGCAGGCCGAGGCCGACAGCATCGACCGGCAGCTTCGCGGTCGGGGTCTCGCGACTCTTCATGAAGCGCCAGGAGATGAACGCCGAGGCCAGGCCGACCGGCACATTGATCAGGAAGATCCAGCCCCAATGGTAGTTGTCGGAGATGTAGCCGCCCAGGATCGGGCCCGCGACCGGACCGACCAGTGTCGTCATCGACCAGATGCCGAGCGCGGTCGATCGCCGTTCGGGCGGAAAGATCGAGATCAGCAGCGCCTGGCTGCCCGGGATCATCGGCCCCGATACCGCGCCCTGCACGATACGGAACAGGATCAGCGACGGCAGGCTCCAGGCGATGCCGCACAGCAAGGAGGCGATGGTGAACAGGATCACCGAGACGACGAAGGTGCGCACCACGCCGAAGCGGCGCATCAACCAGCCGGTCAGCGGGACGGTCACGCCGTTGGCGACCGCGAAGGCCGTGATAACCCAGGTCGAGGTGTCGGAACTGACGCCGAGATTGCCGGCGATGGTGGTCAGCGAGACGTTGGCGATCGTTGTGTCGAGCACTTGCATGAAAGTGCCCAGCGCGAGCGCTATTGCCGCCGCGCCCAGCGCGACGCCGCGCAGCGGCGCCGACTCCGCCGCTGCCGGGGCGCTCACCGGAACGACGCCCGGCCGCTGTTGGCGGCGATGATCGACGCAATCCTGGCCTCGACCCGGGGGCCGCCGTCCTGGCTCATCTGGCGCGGCACCGGCGGAGCGGCGACACGCGCGACCGGCACGCCCCGATGGTCGCTGGTGTCGACGGTGACCTTGGCCGATACGCCGATCCGGAGCGGATTGGCGCGCAGTTCCTTCTGGTCGAGCGCGATACGCACGGGCACGCGCTGGACGATCTTGATCCAGTTGCCGCTGGCATTCTGCGGCGGCAGCAACGCGAAGGCGTTGCCGCTGCCCGCGCCGAGCCCCAGCACCTTGCCATGATAGGTGACCGAGCCGCCATAGATGTCGGTCTCGACCTCGACCGGCTGGCCGACCCGCAGCTCGGCAAGTTGGGTCTCGCGGAAATTGGCGTCGATCCACAGTCGGTCGAGCGGTACCACTGCCATCAGCGGGGTGCCGGGATTGACCTGCTGCCCAAGCTGGACGGTGCGCTGCGCGACGACGCCGTCCAGCGGCGCGGCCAGATGCATATGTCCCTGCACGATCGCGGCGCGGCGGACCGCGGCGACGGCGGCGAGCACGTCGGGATTGGTTTCGACCCGGGTGCCCTCGACCGTCGAGCGCGCCTGCGCCTGCCGGCTGCGGGCGAGGGTGAGCGCGGCGGCGGCGGTGCGGACGCTGTCGGCGGCGTGCGCCACCTCCTCGCCCGATACCGCCCCCTCGGCCGCGGCGGCGCGGCGGCGGGCCAGGTCGTTGCTGGCGCGGGCCAGCTCGGCTTCGGCCTGGAGTATCTCGGCGCCGGTCTCGTCGACCTTCGAGAAGTCGGAGCGTACCGAGCGGACAGCCCGGGCGAGGTTCGCCTCGGCCGAGGCCATTTGCGCGTCGGCGGTGGCGGGATCGAACTCGATCAGTGTCTGGCCCCGCTTCACGCTTTCGGTGTTGTCGGCGTTGATCGCCAGCACCGTGCCCGGCTCGCGCGCGGTGATCGCCACGACGTCGCCCGCGACATAGGCGTCGTCGGTCGTCTCGCTGCTCGGCCCGAGCAGCTCATAGCCGCCATAGGCCGCGCCGGCGATCAGCACCGCCGCGCCGAGCATGAGGAAACCGCGCTTGCGAGTGCGGAGCGCCTGCTGCCGTTCTGCGGGTTCGTCCTGCTGGATCTGGGTGTGGGCGTTCATGGCTTATCTCCCTGCGGCGCCGGCGCCTGCGGCCGATGCGAGATTCTGTCGTACGTTCGGATCGAAGCTTCCGCCGAGCGCGACGAGCAGGCGGATGCGGGCGGCGGCGCCATCGGCGGCGAGATCGACCTCGCGCTGATTGGCGGCGAGCAGCCGATCGCCGGCGTCGAGCACGTCGAGCCGCGCACCAAGGCCGGTGCGCAGCCGCACCTCGTCGAGCCGGACGGTTTCGGTCAGGCCGGCGACGACCTTATGCTGTTCGGCGGCGTCGGCGGCGTTGGTGGCGATCGCCGAAAGCGCGTCGGCGGCCTCGCGGACCGCGCCGATGACGCCATCGTTGTAGCTGGCGACCGCCTCGTCGATTCCGGCGACCGCACCCTTGTAATTGGCCTTTAGCCGACCGCCCTCGAAGATCGGCAGGTGGAGCGCCGGACCGGCGCCATAAGTCGCGGCACCGCCGGTAAACAGCGCGCCGAGGCCGATCGCCTGCAGGCCGATGAAGCCCTTCAGGTCGATGTCGGGATAAAAATCGGCGCGGGCAACCTTGCGGCCCGCCTCGGCCGCCTCGATCCGGGCACGCCCGGCGAGGATGTCGGGGCGGCGGCCGAGCAGGTCGGCGGGCAGCGCGTCCGGCACCGGCAGCGCGGCTTCGAGCCGGATCGTCGGGTCGGCGATCGTGGCATGATAGTCGGCGCCGCGGCCGGCGAGCGCGGCGAGCGCGTGGACCATGAGCTGTCGGGCGCCTTCGGCCCGGATTTCGGCCTGCCGCGCTTCGGCGAGGAGCGTCTCGGCGGCGCGCAGGTCGAAATCGCTGCCCAGATCGGTGCGCTTGCGGGTCCCGGCGAGCTTGAGTTGCTCCTCGCGCGAGGCGACGAAGCGCCGGGCGATGCGCGCCTGCTCGGTGGCGCGGGCGAGGTCGACATAGGTCTGGGCGACGGCGCCCGACAAGGTTACGCGCGCTGCCTCCAGATCGAGCGCGGCGGCGTCGGCCGAGGCGCCCGCCTGTGCCACCAGCGCCTTCTGCCGGCCGGCGAGGTCGAGCGACCAGTCGAGCTTCGCCTGCGCGTCGCCGATCCAGCGGTTCGTGCCGCCATAAGGCGGCGGGATGATATATTTCTCGCTGAGTCGCTGCCGAACCGCCGAGGCGTCGACGCCGACCTGCGGCAGCAGCCCTGCCTTGTTCGCGGCGATCCCCGCCTGTGCCCGTGCCAGCCGCGCCATCGCTGCGTCCAGCGAAGGGTTGCCGGCCAGCGCCTCGGCCATGATCCGGTCAAGCTGGGGGTCGCCGAAGCCGCGCCACCACTCGCCGGCCGGAGCCAGGGGCGCGGCGCCGCCCAGCCCGACCGAGGCCGCGGAGTCGGCCTGAACCTGCGGGCTGACCTGCGGCACCGCCGCACAGCCGGCCAAGAGGGTCGCGATGAGGCCGGCGATCAGCGCCGGGCGGCGGAGCGCGGTCGAACGGGGCATGGCATCTTCCCTGGATCGGTGACCTGCGTGGAGATAAGCGGGGGAAGATGCGCCGATTATACACCAAATATGCACAATAGAGGTGGCGATTAGGTGCTAATTATTACGGATGCGGATGTCGCTCCTGCGGCCTGCGCGCTATTGGAATTAGGGAAGGATTATTGTCTTTCCGTCACCAGTGAAGTGACCATCGCCCCGCTAATCGTTTCGTGCGCCGATCATTAGATGGCCACGAGCGTCGCCCGGCATTCCCCCCTGAACCCCCTGGCCGGGCGGCGTACCCCCTCCGTTTGAAGGCGGCCGATCGATGCGATCGAAAACCTCCCTCTACCAGGCCCGGGCCACTGCCGTTGGCGGCAGGGTCGGCGGTGCCGCGAGCGCCGACGGGCGGCTCCGGGTGCGCCTTGACGATCCCGCCGATCCGGTGGGCCGGGGCACCAATCCGGAACAGCTGTTTGCGGCGGCCTATGCCGCCTGCTTCCTTTCCGCGCTGCGCCGTGTCGCCGCGGACCGTGCCATCGCCATCGCGCCCGACAGCAATGTCACCGCCGAGGTTTCTCTGTCGGGAGGGGCGGACGCGGCGTTGGCGGTCGATCTGTCGGTCGATCTCGCCGGTCTCGACGATGCGGTCGCCGGACAGCTCATCGCGGCGGCGCATGCCCGCTGTCCTTATTCCAGGGCGATGCGCGGAGATGCGCGGGTGGCTGTCCGGATCGTATAGCCCGCCATCCCTCGATGACAGGGCAGAAGGGCTACCGCTCGACGCCGCCCGCCCAGGGCAGTGAGGAGAAATGCTCGCGCAGGAATTCGAGCAGGGCGCGCACCCTGGCCGGCCGGGCGCGGCCGGGCGGGGTGATGATGCAGATCGGCGACGACGGTATCGTCCAGTCCGGAAACAGGTCGATCAGCAGGCCGTCACGAGTGGCTTCCCAGGTGAAATATTCGGGCACGGCCGAGGCGCCGACCCCGCCGAGCAGCGCGTGCATCAATCCCAGCGTGCTGTTCATGTGCAACGAACCCGATACGGGGACATGGATGTGCTCGCCGTTCGGCCCGGTGAAGTCCACCTCGCGTCCCCAGGGCACATGGGTGGGGATGAGCATCGGATAGTGGGCGAGATCGGACGGATGCTGAGGCCGGCCATGGGTTTCGATCAGCGACGGCGCGGCGGTCACCCGGCGGCGCAGCGTGAGCAGCCGGCTGATCCGAAGCGAGCTGTCCTCTGCATTGTCGCCGATCTGGACGGCGAGGTCATAGCCTTCGGCGACGAGGTCGACCCGTTGTTCGGTGAAGGTTATGTCGAGCCGGATGTCAGGATAGGCGGCCATGAAGGCGGGAAGCATCGGCGCGAGCGCGGTTTCGCCGAAACCCGTCGAGCAGGCGACCCGGATCAGCCCGCGGGGAATCGCCGCTTCTTCGAGGATGTCGGCTTCGATCGCGATGCCATCGGCCATGATCCTGAGCGCGCGATCGAGCGACAGCCGGCCGCTCTCCGTCAGCGACAGCTTGCGGGTGGTGCGGTGGAGCAGGGTGGTCCGCATCCTCTCCTCGAGCCGGCTTATCGCCTTGGACACGGTCGTCTTGGCGAGGCCGAGATCCTCGGCCGCCTGACTGAACGACCCTTTCTCGGCGACCCTGGCGAATATCGCCCAGGCTTCGAAATCCGGCAGGTGCGGCATATCCGTTCCCCCACGTCCCCCTTCTAGCACCCGGGGACTGTCGCGTACATGTTCGCATCCGTCATCCCGGCGGAGGCCGGGATATCCGGAGAGTCGCGGCAAGGCCATCGCAGGAGCCCGCCGAGATGCCGGCCTCCGCCGGCATGACGGATTTGGTTCAGGCATTCCATTCGCGATGCTCGCCAAGGGCGCGGCGTTCCTCGGCGAGGATCGCGTCGCAGATCGCCTCGGCCGGGGCATCGGCGCGCGTCGCCGTGTCGATCAGCAGAACGAACTCGGCATTGAGGGGCTTTGGCGAGAAGCGCTGTGTGCTGACCCGGTAGCGCTTGTACGGCTGGATGAAGGGCGTGACCGCGCCCCGCTCTCGACAGGCGCGCACCATTTCGATCAGCGGGATATTGCCGTCGGTGCTGTAGCTGATCGCGATCCAGCGCGCGGACAGCTCGTCGATCAGCTCGCGGAACGCCTGTGCCGCGTGGCGAGCGCTGTTGTAGGGGCTGCGCCGCTCGGTCCGCCAGTCGAGCCGGATCGCCGACTTGTCCCCCCGGCCGCTGATCTTCGGGCTGAGCGCCGGCTTGTCCCACAGCGCGACGCTGTTGAGGACGTGATAGTTCGATCCATAGGGGTGCTGATTGTAGGGCGGATCGATATAGACGAAGTCGTAGCTTCGGCCATGTTCCCGGCCGAAGCGTTGCGCGTCGATCCGGGTGACTTCGTTCGGCTGGCCGTTGTCGTGGAAGATCGCGGGTTCGAGCGCCAGATCGGCGCCGATCCGGTAAAGCGCGGTGCCGTTGCTGCCGCCCCAGCCGGCGTGGAAGCCCTTGAACACGCCCGACGTGTTGCTGGTGTAACAGCATTGGTAGAGCAGCGGCGCGAGCAGGCAGGCGGCCTGCGCCGCGTCGAGCCCGTCCTCGACGGTCAGCCGCTCGATCTCGCCGCGGATCGCGTCGATCCGCATCCCGTTCTTGCGCATGTAGAATAGCCGGTCGCGGCCGATCTCGTAGCGTTCGTCGTCGTCGGGGCAGAGATGGGCGGTCACCCAGCCCTCGACCGGCGGCAGCGCGTTCAGCCGCGCGATCACCTCCGCATAGGACAGACCCCGATAGGCTGGGGCGGCGTTGCATCCCACATGGCAGCGGTTGATCTGCTCGGCATAGGGTTCCCAGTCGTTGGCGATCACCCGGAAGCCGCGCGCCTTGGCATAGCGGGCGACCACGCCGCTGCCCGCGAACAGGTCGACGAAGCCGTCGCCGGGCGCGATGCCGCTCGCCTCGATCGCGCGGCCGATCAGCGGCAGCAGCTTCCGCTTGTTGCCGATATAGGGGATCAACTGGTGGAAGACGTAGCTGTCGGTGCTGCGGGCGGCATGGTGCCGGCGGTCGTATCTCACCCGACCAGCGATAGAGCGCGGCCCCCCACCTGTCGATGGTTCTGCCTGTCGATGCCCGCGCCGATCGTCGACGCATGGGCCGAAAGCGCGGAAGTCGCATAATTTTCATGATCCGGGCTTGGCGATAGCGGTTCGGGCGCGTTAAGACCGGGCGTTGCTCCTGTGCGGCCACAGGGCGAACTCCCCGCAAGACAGAGGGAGCGTCCTTTCCGCCGGCGCGCAGGAGCGCGTGGAGAGGAGTTGAGCCCGTTGGAGCCTACCAACACCGAGGCGCCGGAATATTTCCATAAGGTCGTCGATTGCCAATGGGCCTGCCCGGCCCACACACCCGTCCCGGAATATATCCGCCTGATCGCGCAGGGGCGTCACGCCGACGCCTATATGGTCAACTGGAAATCGAACGTCTTTCCGGGAATCCTCGGCCGGACCTGCGATCGCCCGTGCGAACCGGCATGCCGGCGCGGCCGGGTCGACGAGGAGCCGGTGGCGATCTGCCGGTTGAAGCGGGTCGCTGCCGACAACAAGGGCGACGTCGCCGCGCGCATGCCCCAGCCGCCGAAGAAGCGGATCGGCAAGAAGGTCGCTTGCATCGGCGCCGGGCCCGCCTCGATGACGGTGGCGCGCGACCTCGCCCCGCTCGGCTACGACGTCACCGTCTACGACGCCGACGCCAAGGCGGGCGGCATGATCCGCAGCCAGATCCCGCGCTTCCGCCTGCCGGAGAGCGTGATCGAGGAGGAGATGGGCTTCATCACCGCGCTCGGCCCGAGGATGCGACTCAATCGGCGAGTCGACAGCCTCGCGGCGCTGCTGCGCCGGGACTATGACGCAATCTTCGTCGGCACCGGCGCGCCGCGCGGCCGCGACCTCGACATCCCCGGCCGGGCCGAAGCCGCCGCCAACGTCCATATCGGCATCGAATGGCTCGCCAACGTCTCGTTCGGTCATGTCGACCGGATCGGCAAGCGGGTGATCGTGCTGGGCGGCGGCAACACCGCGATGGACTGCTGCCGCACCTCGCGCCGCCTCGGCGGCGACGAGGTCAAGGTCATCGTCCGGTCGGGCTATGACGAGATGAAGGCCTCGCCCTGGGAGAAGGAGGATGCCCAGCATGAAGGCATACCGATTCTCAACTATCTGGTGCCCAAGGCTTTCACCCATGAGGATGGCCGGCTGACCGGCGTCGTCTTCGAGAAGGTCGCTCCGGTGCTCGACGAGCAGGGTCGCCGCCGGCTCGAGCCGACCGGCGAACCCGACGAACATCATGAATGCGACGATGTGCTGGTGGCGATCGGGCAGGAGAACAGCTTCCCCTGGATCGAGCGCGACATCGGCATCGAGTTCGACAAATGGGGCATGCCCGTCGTCGACGAGACGACCTTCCAGTCGACGCATCCCAAGGTTTTTTTCGGGGGCGACGCCGCCTTCGGGCCGAAGAACATCATCTGGGCGGTCGCGCATGGTCATGAGGCGGCGATCTCGATCGACCACCATTGTCGCGGCGTCGATCTGCGGTTGCGGCCGCCGCCCGGCGTGCAGGTCTCGTCGCAGAAGATGGGCATCCACGAGTGGAGCTACGACAACGACGTCTCGCCCGAGGACCGGCAGAAGGTGCCCCTGCTGCCGCTGGCGCAGGCGCTGGGCGATGTGAAGGCGGAGGTCGAGCTGGGTTTCGACGACCCCAGGAGCTGGGCGGAAACGCAGCGCTGCCTCAATTGCGACGTGCAGACCGTGTTCTCCCGGACGCTGTGCATCGAATGCGACGCCTGCGCCGACATCTGCCCGACAGACTGCATCACCTTCACGGTCAACGGCGACGAGACCGATCTGCGGCCCCGGCTCAAGGCGCCGGCGATGAACCTCGATCAGTCGCTCTACGTCTCCTCGACGCTACCGACCGGCCGGGTGCTGGTGAAGGACGAGGATGTCTGCCTGCATTGCGGCCTATGTGCCGAGCGCTGCCCGACCGGAGCCTGGGACATGCAGAAGACGCTGGTCGAAATGAGCCATGCGGGAGGGTGCGCGCGATGACCCGCCCGATCACGGCCGTCAACGACTTCGTCGTCAAATTCGCCAACGTCAACGGATCGGGATCGGCATCCGCCAACGGCCTGTTCGTCAAGGCGATCCTGCGGATGGGCGTGCCGGTAGGCGCGCGGAACATCTTTCCATCGAACATCCAGGGCCTGCCGACCTGGTATGAGATACGGGTCAGCGGACAAGGATGGCTCGGGCGGCGCGGCGGCGTCGACCTGATGGTCGCGATGAACCCGCAGACCTGGGACCGCGACGTCGCCGAGATCGAGCCCGGCGGCTATCTCTTCTACGACAGCACCAAGCCGATGCCGTCGTCGAGGTTCCGCGACGACATCACCGTCGTCGGCCTGCCGCTGACCGCGCTGTGCAACGCCGCCTATGCCGAGCCGTCGAAGCGCAAGATCCTGAAGAACATCATCTATCTGGGCGCGCTGACCTTCCTCCTCGGCATCGAGCGCGAGGTGGTGGAGGCCCTGCTGGCGGAAGAATATGCCGCCAAGCCGGCCTTGATCCCCGCCAATATCGAGGCGCTGCAGATCGGCTTCGACCATGCCCGCGACCATCTCAAGCCGCTCGGCCTCAAACTGCGTCGCGCCGACAAGGTGGGCGATCGCATCTTCGTCGACGGCAATACGGCGGCGGGGCTCGGCGCTGTCTATGGTGGCGCCACCGTCTGCGCCTGGTATCCGATCACCCCGTCGACCTCGCTGGCCGAGGCGTTCACCGCCTATTGCCGCAAGCTCCGCCATGATCCCGAGACCGGCGAGGCGCGCTATGCGATCGTCCAGGCGGAGGACGAGATCGCCTCGATCGGCATGGTCACCGGCGCGGGCTGGAACGGCGCGCGCGCCTTCACCTGCACCTCGGGCCCCGGCGTCTCGCTGATGCAGGAGTTCATCGGCCTCAGCTATTTCGCCGAGATTCCGGGCGTCATCTTCGACGTGCAGCGCGGCGGCCCGTCGACCGGCATGCCGACCCGCACCCAGCAGTCGGACATCCTCTCGGCCGCCTATGCCAGCCATGGCGACACCAAGCATGTCCTGCTGCTGCCCGAGGGGCCGAACGAATGCTTCGAGTTCGGCGCGCTCGCCTTCGATCTCGCCGACCGGCTGCAGACGATGATCTTCGTCATGCTCGACCTCGACATGGGCATGAACGAATGGCTGATCGAGCCCTTCCGCTGGGACGAGGAGCGCATCCTGGACCGCGGCAAGATCATGACGGCGGAGATGCTGGAGGCAGGGGCCGATTTCGGTCGCTACAAGGATGTCGACGGGGACGGCATCCCGTGGCGCACCCTGCCGGCGACGCATCCGTCGAAGGGCAGCTATTTCACCCGTGGCACATCGCGCGATCCCTATGCCCGCTACAGCGAGGAGGGGGCGGTCTATGTCGACAATATGGAGCGGCTGCTCCGCAAGTTCGAGACCGCCAAGTCGCTTGTCCCGCCGCCGATCGTGCGGCGTGCGGCGCGCAAGACCAGCTATGGCGTGATCTATTACGGGTCGACCAGCCCGGCGATGGACGAGGCGCTGGCGGGGCTGGAGGCGGATGGCGTCGCGGTCGACGCGCTGCGCATCCGCGCCTTTCCGTTCGACGGCGAGATCTTCGAGTTCATCGCCGCGCACGACCTGGTGTTCGTGGTCGAGCAGAACCGCGACGCGCAACTGCGCACCCTGCTGATCAACGAGGGCGGGGTCGATCCGGCCCGGCTCGTGAAAGTGCTCAATTATGACGGCTCGCCGATCACGGCGCGCTTCATCCAGGCCGAGCTGGCCAGGGGCATGGGCGTGCCCAAGGCGCGCGCCGGGGAGATGGTGAGATGACCTATATCGCCAAGCCGCAATTCCACCATCCGTCGCTCAAGCACAACGCGCTGGGCTTCACCCGGCGCGACTATGAAGGCAAGGTGTCGACGCTCTGCGCCGGTTGCGGGCATGACTCGATCAGCGCCGCGATCGTCCAGGCCTGTTTCGAGATCGATCTCGAGCCGCACCGTCTGGCCAAGCTGTCGGGCATCGGCTGCTCGTCGAAGACCCCCGATTATTTCCTCGGCGCCAGCCATGGCTTCAATACCGTCCATGGCCGCATGCCATCGGTGCTGACCGGCGCCAACCTTGCCAATCGCTCGCTGATCTACCTGGGTGTGTCGGGCGATGGCGACAGCGCATCGATCGGCCTCGGCCAGTTCGCCCACGCGATGCGGCGCGGTGTCAACATGACCTACATCGTCGAGAACAACGGGGTTTACGGCCTCACCAAGGGGCAGTTCTCGGCGACGGCAGACAAGGGCAGCAAGTCGAAGAAAGGCGTCGTCAACTCCGATAGCGGCATCGACATGGTCGGCCTGGCGCTCCAGCTCGGCGCGACCTTCGTTGCGCGCAGCTTCTCGGGAGACAAGGACCAGCTCGTGCCGCTGATCAAGGCGGCGCTCACCCACAAGGGCGCGGCGTTCATCGACGTGCTCAGCCCCTGCATCGCCTTCAACAACCACAAGGGATCGACCAAGAGCTTCGACTGGGTGCGCGAGCATAACGAGGCGGTGAACCGGCTCGACGTGCTGATGGCGCGGATGGCGGTGACCGCCAGCTACGAGCCCGGATCGCTGACCGAGGTGACCCAGCATGACGGATCGGTGCTGCTGCTCCGCAAGGTCGCCGAGGATTATGACCCGACCGATCATGCCGGCGCGATCTCCTACCTCCAGCATGCCCATGCCGCGGGGGAAATCGTCACCGGCCTGCTCTATGTCGACCCGGATGCCGAGGACCTGCACGACGCGCTCGGGACGGTGAAACAGCCGCTCAACGCGCTATCGGACGAGGATCTGGTTCCGTCGGTGGCCGCGCTCGATAAGATCAACGCCGGGCTGCGCTGACGCCTCCACCCGCGTCATGCTGAACTTGTTCCAGCATGACGATGAAGTCCGGGGGCCATCCCGCTTGCCAAGCGGGCTGGGCCGTAGCAAGGCGACGGCATGACGATCCGATCCCTGCTCTTCGTGCCGGGCGACAGGCCCGAGCGTTTCGCCAAAGCGGCCGCAAGCGGTGCCGACGCGCTGATCCTCGATCTCGAGGATTCCGTGGCGCCCGAGCAAAAGCCCGCCGCTCGTGCGGCGATTGCCGACTGGCTGGACGGCGACCGGACGGCCCGAACCTTCGTGCGCATCAATCCGCTCGACTCCGAGCATGTCCGCGCCGATCTGGCTGCTGTGACCCGCGTCCGCCCCGACGGCCTGGTCCTGCCCAAGGCGCAGGGCGCGGCCTCGGTCTGGCAACTGGTCGAGATCGCGGGCCGTGACTGCCCGCCGATCCTGCCGATCGCCAGCGAAACCCCAGCGGCGGTGTTCGGGTTGGGCAGCTATGGCGAAGCCGCCAGCCATCTCGCCGGGCTGACCTGGGGCGCCGAGGATCTCCCCGCTGCGATCGGGGCGGCAACGTCCCGCAACCCGGATGGCAGCTATACCCAGCCCTATGAGGTGGTTCGTGCCCTCACCCTGTTCGGCGCGCACGCTGCGGGCGTCGCGGCGATCGAAACGGTCTATCCGAATATTGCCGACACCGCCGGGCTGGAGGCCTATGTAGCGCGCGGACGGCGCGACGGCTTTACCGGCATGATGGCGATCCACCCGGCCCAGGTGGCGATCATCAACGCCGGCTTCAGCCCGAGCGAGGCGGAGATCGCCCATGCACGCGCGGTGATCGCGATGTTCGCGGCGAACCCCGGCGCGGGGGCGCTCAAGCTCGACGGCAAGATGATCGACCGTCCCCACCTGAAGCAGGCGCAGGCGCTGCTGGAACGTGCGGGCGTGGCGGCGGGCTGATCACTCCCGAGAAAAGGGGAAGCCGTTGGCGGTGGCCCGCGAGAGACCGAAATGTTGGTGACCGGGGTTCTATGCGGGAGCGGCCGGAGGGCGATGGATCAGGCCTGTTCGGCCGGCGCCAACGCGCCCCAGGCCTCGGTCGCAGGCACCGGCGGGACCTCGCCACCTTCCTCGATCCGGGCGAGCCGGGTCGGAAGGTAGGCACGTAGATAGGCGATCGTCGCCAGCTTCGCCTCGGCCAGCGCCTCGTCGCTAACCCGATCCTGTTCGGCCACCGACAGCGAGAAAAAGACGTCGGCGATCAGCAGCGCCTTGAAGAACAGCTCCCGCGAGTCGGCCAGGCCGGGCAGCAGGAACTGTCCTCGCATCGCTTGCCACAGCGCGGTGCCGAACCGGAAATTCTCCTTGCAGCCGGCGTGCTTGATCTCGGGCGGGGTGTGTGGGCCGAGCATGAGCTGGCGGGCCGCACGGTCGGCGTTGAACGCGCGCTGGTGGGATTCGAGCGAGCGTTCGACCACCGTCTCCCATTCCTCGCTGTGCGGCAGCCGATGGTCGAGTTCGGCCTGTGCCGTGGCGAGGGTACGCGCCAGTTCCTTCCACAGGTCGCCGATCTCAGGGAAGAAATGATAGGCCGATGAGGCGGGAATGCCGGCAGTCTCTGCCACCGCGATCATCCCGATCTGGTGCAGGTTCTGCGTACCGAGCATCGCCCTGGCCGCCTCCAGCAATTCCACCCGTCGGGCGCGGCCCCTGGCCTGAGTGGCCTTGCGCACGGGCGGCCTGCTTTTCGCGGTTGTGATCATGGCCCCGTTTCCATGCTTTTCGCCCTGTTGACAAGCCCCCCCAATTTGCAGATAGTCGAAGAAATTCGATTTTATACCAGATGAGAGGATGGTCGGGGGCGACGCGGAAAATGATCGCATCGGATAGCTGGACCCTTCCGGATAGGTACGAGTTTCTGACCGCTAGACCGTGTCGCGCCCGTCAAGGCGAATAGAAGCACAAGTTTAAGTCGAAGATTTACGGGTTATATTTCGAATTCTCTCATGAGCCGGCCGCCGTCTGGCGTGCTTTCGGCCGCGGGAGACGCGTGCCCGGATGGTTCGGGCACGCGATGGGGCTCAGCTTTGGAAAAGACAGTGGAAATGACGCAGGCCTATCCTCTCATCATCGACGGCAAACCCGTTCCGACGGACAGCCACCTGGACGTGATCAACCCGGCCGATGGCCGCGTCTTCGCGCTCTGCCCGGCGGGCACCCCCGCCGATCTCGACCGCGCGGTCGAGGCGGCGCGGCGAGCCTTCCCCGGCTGGGCGGCTACCCCGGATGCCGAGCGCAAGGCCGCGGTCAACCGGCTCGCCGACATCATCGAGGCGAATATCCCCGAACTGGCTGAGCTGGTCACGCGCGAGCAGGGCAAGCCGATGGGCGGCCTCGGGTCGCAATGGGAGGTCGGCGGCGCTGCCGCCTGGACCCGCTTCACCGCCGGGCTCGACCTGCCCGTCGAATATATCCAGGACGACGACAAGGGTCGCGTTGCGCTCTACCGCAAGCCGATCGGCGTGGTCGGGTCGATCACCCCGTGGAACTTCCCGGTGATGATCGCGATCTGGCACATCATGCCCGCGCTGCGCGCTGGCAACACGGTGGTGTTGAAGCCATCGCCCTATACGCCGATCGCGACGCTGCGGATGGTGGAACTGCTGCAGGAGGCGCTGCCGCCGGGCGTGCTCAACGCTGTGGCCGGAGCCGACGATATTGGTCGCGCCATGTCCGCTCATCCGGGCATCGACAAGATCGTCTTCACCGGTTCGACCCGCACCGGCAAGCATGTGATGGCGAGTGCCGCGGACTCGCTCAAGCGGCTGACGCTCGAACTGGGCGGCAACGATGCGGCGATCGTCCTGCCCGACGTCACGCTCGACGACGCCACGATCGAGAAAATCTTCTGGGGCGCCTTCATCAATAACGGCCAGACCTGCGCCGCGATCAAGCGCCTCTACGTCCATGACTCGATCTATGACGAGCTGTGCGACAAGCTGCTTGCCTATGCCTCGGCGGTGAAGACCGGCGACGGCATGGCCGCCGACAGCCAGCTCGGCACCGTCCAGAACAAGATGCAGTTCGAGCGTGTGAAGATGCTGGTCGAGGCGGCCAAGGCCAGCGGCGCCCGCGTGCTGTGCGGCGGCGCACCGATCGAGGGCGACGGCCTCTTCTATCCGGTGACGCTGCTCGCCGACGTCAAGGAAGGCATGGCGATCGTCGACGAGGAGCAGTTTGGCCCGGCCCTGCCGATCATCCGCTACAGCGACGTCGACGATGCGGTCGCCCGCGCCAACGACAATCCCAACGGCCTAGGCGGATCGGTCTGGTCGAGCGACGCCGACAAGGCGGTCGCGATCGCCAGCCGGCTGGAATGCGGCAGCGCCTGGATCAACAGCCACGCGATGGTCCGTCCCGACGCGCCGTTCGGCGGCGTCAAGCAGTCGGGCATCGGCATCGAATTCGGGACGCTCGGCCTGGCCGAGTTCACCACCGTCCAGGTCATCCACCAGTGACCGGACATTGAGGTTCCGGGCGGGGCCGCCACCCCGCCCGCGACCGGCAGACCGCCAACAGCGGCGCCACCGACATGCAGGGAACGAACGTCAAGATCCACCGCCAGACGATCGAGGCAGAAAGAAGGGGGTTTTATGAAGAAGCATCCATATCTTGGTTGGACCAAGTCGTCGGTCGCCGTCGCAGCGCTGATGCTGCCGGCCATCGCCTTCGCCCAGGCCGAACGGCCGGCGGAGGAAGAGCAGTATAGCGGCGACATCGTCGTCACCGCGACACGCCAGTCCGAATCGCTGAGCAAGGTGCCGCTGAGCGTCAGCGCCTTCTCGCAGGAGAAGCTCGACAGCCGCGGCGTCCGCGACTTCGCCGACGTCATTCGGCAGACTCCGGGTGTCGTGTTCGAAGCGACCAACACCACCACCAACATCTCGATCCGCGGCATCAACTCGACCGCGGGCGCCGCGACCACCGGCGTCTATATCGACGACACCCCGATCCAGATTCGTGCGCTGGGCTATAGCGGCGGCAACACCTATCCGGTGATCTTCGACCTGGAGCGCGTCGAGGTGCTGCGCGGTCCGCAGGGCACGCTGTTCGGCGCTGGCTCGGAGGGCGGCACGATCCGCTTCATTTCGCCGCAGCCGAGCACGACCAAGTCGTCGGGCTATGCGCGTACCGAATTCTCGATGACCGAGGATGGCGGGCCGAGCTACGAGGCCGGTCTTGCGATTGGCGTGCCGCTGATCCAGGACAAGCTGGGCGTGCGCGTCAGCGGCTATTATCGCCGCGACGGCGGCTGGATCGACCGGGTCAGGTTCGAGAACAAGGGCGTCGTCGCCGACGACAGCAACTACCAGAACAGCTATGTCGGCCGGATCGCCTTCACCTGGGAGCCCACGCCCGAGCTGAAGATCACGCCGTCGATCGCCTATCAGAAGGTCTATACCAACGACAGCCCGGAGACCTGGGACAATGTCCGCGCCAGTCCGGCCGTACCGGACGCGCAGTTCTCCGACTATGACAAGGGCGAGTTCCTCAACGGCAACCGCGTTCCGGAATCGGGCCGCGACCGCTTCTACCTGCCGACGCTCAACGTCCAATATGCGTTCGGCCCGGTAGACCTGACCGCGATCGCCTCCTATTTCGATCGCAAGCAGACCTTCCGGTCCGACTATACGCTGTTCGACCAGAGCCTGTTCACCGGCATCACCCTGCCGCTCTTCCCCAACCAGCAGGGCTTCAGCGATTTCGTCAACACGCAGAAGATCACGACCGGCGAAATCCGGCTGGCCTCGTCGGATCGTGATGCGGCCCTCACCTGGCAGGTCGGCGGCTTCTACCAGAAGGCCAAGCAGATCTCGATCCAGCAGGTCGATGATCCGTTCCTGTTCCAGTATGCGCCCTTCCTGGCCGGCATCTTCCCGCCGCTCGTCAACGGCCGTCTGATCTACGACCAGTCGACCAGCTCGAAGGACGAGCAGATCGCGGCGTTCGGCCAGGTCAATTTCAAGCCAGTCGACCGGCTGACGCTGACCGTCGGCCTGCGCTACGGCCAGACCAAGTTCAACATCAACTCCTTCGCGCAGGGGCCCGTCGTCGGCCCGGCGGTGACCGATGTGGGCCGTCAGAAGGAGAAGCCGTTCACGCCGAAGTTCGGCGCCGAGTTCCAGGTCACGCCGAGCACGCTCGTCTACGCCTCGGCCTCGAAGGGCTTCCGCCCGGGCGGCTATAATCCGCAGGTCGGCGTCCCCTGCCAGGCCAGCGACCTCGATCCGCTCGGCTATCCGAACGGCCGGCCGCTGACCTACAAGTCGGACTCGGTGTGGAGCTATGAACTCGGCCTCAAGACCCGCACCGGCCGCTTCAGCGCGCAGGGCAGCGTGTATCAGATCGACTGGAAGAACATCCAGCAGGTCGTCGGCCTCGGCGGCTGCGGCTTCCAGTTCACCGCCAACCTGGGTTCGGCGCGCAGCCGCGGCTTCGACCTCCAGCTCGACTATCGTCTGACCGACGATTTCAGCGTGCAGGCCGAGGTCGGCTACACCAACGCCAAGTTCCTCGACACCTTCTTCGGCGGCCCGCTCGCCACGGTGCCGCTGGTGACCAAGGGCAACCATGTGGTGTCGCCGCCATGGACGGTGTCGGTGCACGGCCAATATGACCTGTCGCTGCGCGACCACCATGACTCCTACATCCGCGCCGATTTCGACTATCGTTCGCGGCAGTCGAGCCTGACCCCGGGCATCGATCCGCGCAACGGCGGTTCGGACCCGACGCTCACCAACGCACCCGCGCTCAAGGCGCTGTCGATGCGTGCGGGCTACCGCATCAACGGCATCGACCTGTCGCTGTTCGTCAACAACCTGCTCGACCAGGCCGTCTGGCAGGGTCGTCGCGCCCGCGACAACAACAATGCGACGATCTACAAATCGTATGTCGTGCGGCCGCGCACCTTCGGCGCGACCATAGCCTACCGCTTCTAGGCGGACGCAGGCAGGGGGAGCCGCGCCCGGCCGAGGCCGCCGCGGCTCCCTTCCTTCACGGACAGGGGAGACGATCATGATTTCAGGCCGGGCCGGGATTCGGAAGGGAAGCCAGCGGATGGCGGTGGCGGTGCCCCTTCTGGCCGCGGCGATCGTCCCCGGTAACGTGCAGGCGGCCGATTTCATCCTGACCAACGGCGAAATCTATACCCCTTCGGGATGGGCCGATGCCGTCGTTGTCCAGGGCGACCGCATCGCTGCCGTCGGCAACGGGCCGGCGCTCAGAAAGCGATATCCGGCCATCACCAGCATCGTCGATCTTGCCGGCAAGACCGTGATGCCCGGCCTCCACGACATGCATGTCCACCCGCTCGGGGCCGGTCTCTCGCTCCTGCAATGCAGGTTCGAGCAAGGGTCGACGCCGCAGCAGATCCTCGACGCCGTCACGGCCTGCGTGAAGAAGGCCAAGCCGGGCGACTGGATCGTCGGCGGGCAATGGGCGGCGAGTTCCTTCGGCGATGCGGCGCCGAGCCGGCAGATGCTGGACGCCATCGCACCCGACAATCCCGTATCGCTCACCGATATCAGTGGCCACAGCAGCTGGGTCAACAGCCTGGCGCTGAAGGCGGCGGGCATCGTACGCGACACGCCCGATCCCAAGGGCGGGATCATCGAGCGTGATGCTTCCGGTGAGCCGAATGGCCTGCTGCGGGAAAGTGCGGCCCATCTCGTCCGCCAGAAGATTCCGGCGCCCAGCGCGGAGGATAATGTCAGGGCCCTGAAGACCGGCATCGACACGCTCGTCTCCTACGGGGTCACGGCCCTCGTCGATGCGGTTGTCACGCCCGAGGGGTTGTCGGCCTATCAGACGCTGACGGCGCGGAACCAGCTGAAGGCGCATGTCCGCGGCTGCCTGGTTTACGGCCGCACATGGGGAGACAACACCGCCTTCGACCGGACCATAGCCGATCATGAGCGGTACGGCTCGGACCGCTTCAAGCTCGATTGCGTCAAGGTCTTCGAAGACGGAGTTCCGACCGAAAGCCATACCGCGGCCCTTATCGACCCCTATGCGCCCGACGAGCATGGGCAGGTCAGGGAGCCGAAGCGCGGCCTGTTGCTCGTCCAGCCCGACGAACTCGATCCGCTCGTCACCCGGCTCGACAAGATGGGGATCACCGTCAAGTTCCATGCCGCGGGCGATCAGGCGTCGCGAACCGCCCTTGACGCGATCGCCGCCGCGCGTCGGGCCAACGGCCCCGACGGCCCCACCCATGATGTCGGCCACCTGACCTTCATCCAGCCCGAGGATATGAAGCGCGCGAAGGCGATCAGGGCGACCCTCGAATTCTCGCCCTATCTCTGGTTCCCGTCACCGATCAACGACGACATCATCAAGGCGTCGGGCGCCGAGCGGATCAAGCGGGTCTGGCCGGTGCGGGAGGGAATCGATTCGGGGGCGCTGGTCGTCGCCGGCTCGGACTGGTCGGTGATTCCGTCGGCCAATCCATGGATCGGAATCGAGACCCTGGTGACGCGGAGGGCACCTGACGGTCAGCGTCCCGGCGAGGTCTATGGCCTGGCCGAGGCGATCACCCTCAAGGAAGCGATCGACATCTTCACGATCAATGCCGCCCGTCAGTTCGGCTATGCCGACAGCCATGGCACGATAGAGGCCGGCAAGGCCGCCGACTTCATCGTCCTCGATCGCAATCCTTTCAAGATCGCCGTTACCGATCTGCACAAGGTCGCCGTCACGCAGAGCTATGTCGGCGGCGAACTGATCTACGCGAAATAGGTCGTGCCGGCAGCGGCGCGAGCGGCTCTCCATATCGAACATCCGCCGTTCGCACTGCCCGGCCGTACCGGCCTTCGACCAAGGGAGATGACAATGATTTCAGGATCGGCGGGAATTCGAAAGGGGATCCGGCGGATGATGCTGGCGGCCGCGGCGACCGGCCTCGCATCTGCGGCTTATGCGGCCTCGCCCGCGACCGTCTACAGCAATGGGCAGGTCTATACGCCGAGCGGCTGGCAGACCGCCTTCGCGGTGCGCGACGGCCGCATCGTTGCCGTCGGCAGCGATGCCGAGGTGCGCAAGGCCGTGCCGGGTGCCAGCGAGGTCGACCTGGCCAGCCGCACCGTGCTGCCGGGTCTCTACGACATGCACGTCCATCCCGTGCTGCAGGCGAAGGGTGGCGAAGGCAGCTGCCGTATCTCGCCGGACCTTGCGCCGAAGCCGTTCCTGGCGGCCGTCACCGAATGCGCCAGCCAGGAGCCGAAGGGCGGCTGGGTGACCGGCGGGCAATGGCAGTCGTCGGTGCTGACCGGCACCCCGATCACCGCCGCGACGCTCGACGCCGCCACCCCCGGCAGGCCCGCCCTGCTGTTCGACGTCAGCGGCCACAGCCTGTGGGTCAACAGCCGCGCGATGGCGATCGCCGGGATCACGCGCGATACCCCCAATCCCGAGGGCGGGATCATCGAGCGCGACGCCGCGGGCAATCCCACCGGAATCCTGCGCGAAACGGCCCGCGATCTGGTGCTCCGTCACGTCCCGCCGCAGCCGAAGGAGTTGACCGAGGCGGCGCTGCGCAAGAATCTCGACATGCTGCTGTCCTACGGCATCACCGGCTATGTCGAGGCGATGGCCTTCCGCGACGACCTGGAGGTCTATGACGCGCTCTACGACAAGGGGCAGCTCAAGCAGCATGTCCAGGCCTGCATCGCCTACAGCCATGCCGGCCATCTGAACCCCGATCTCGACGCGACGATCGCGGCGATCCCCACCTACACGCGCGACCGGTTCAAGCCGACCTGCGTCAAGGTGTTCGCCGACGGCGTGCCGACCGAGAGCCATACCGGCGCGATGCTGGCGCCCTATGAGGCGGGCCAGCCCAACGCGCCGGCCAAGGGGCTGCTGCTGTTCGATCCGGCGACCTTCCAGCCGCGCATGGCCGAATGGGATCGCAAGGGCCTGAACGTGCTGTTCCACGCGGCGGGCGACGCGGCGGTGCGCGCCTCGCTCGACGCCATCGCCTATGTCCGCAAGGTCAACGGTCCGGACGGCCCGATGCATCAGGTCGGCCACGAGACCTTTGTCGATCCGGCGGACATACCGCGCGGCAAGCAGCTCAACGCCGCGCTCGAATTCTCACCCTATCTGTGGGACCCGCAGCCGATCAACGACGACATCACCATGGCAGTGGGCGCCAAGCGGATCGAGCGGGTCTGGCCGATCAAGGAGGGCTTCGCTTCGGGCGCGCTGGTCGTTGCCGGCTCCGACTGGGCGGTGATCCCGGCGCCCGATCCCTGGCTGGGCATCGAGACAGCGGTGACCCGCCAGAATGTCGGCGGCAGCGCGAAGAGCTTCGGCCCGAACCAGGCGATCACCGTCGAGCAGGCGATCCGCATGTTCACGATCAACGCGGTGATCCGCATGGGCCTCGACAAGGAGCTCGGGTCGATCGAAGCCGGCAAGCGCGCCGACTTCATCGTCATCGACAAGAATCCGTTCAAGATCCCGCCGACCCAGATCCACAGCATCAAGGTGCAGCAGACCTATATCGACGGGGCGGTGGTGTTCGACCGCTCGGGGGCGGCCGGCAAATGAGCTTCGGCGGGATCGCGCGCGCCGCTCTGTGCAGCGGTGCGCTGGTCCTGCTGATCGGCGCGGCGACGGCACCCGCCGCGCCGCCGCCGGCCGGACCAGCGGCCGTTGCGGCGCGACATCCGATGACGGTCACGGTCTACAAGGGCGACTTTGCCACCGTGAACTCGTTCATCTTCTCCAACGGCCGCTCGCTGGTGGTGATGGATGTGCAGCGCAAGGCTGCGGAAGCCCGCAAGCTCGTCGCCGCGATCAAGGCGATGAAGCTGCCGCTGACGCACATCCTGATCAGCCACGGGCACACCGACCATTTCACCGGCATGGCGGTGTTCCGCGAAGCCTTCCCCAACGCGCGCATCGTCGTCGCGAACCAGGATATCAAAACCGATATCGAGCGCTACGCCGTCTATATGGACACGGGCGGAGAGACGGGAGCGGAGCCGCCGCTCGATCCCGCGCTCAAGCCGAAGACCGCGGAGCACCCCGACGGCTTCGACTATGACCGCAATATCGAGGTGCTGGCGTCGCCAAGCCTGGAGATGGTCGGCGGCGGCACGCTGGAGCTCGACACGGATCACGCCCATGCCGAGGCGCCGCACATCACCACCGTCTACAGCCCGGACCTCAACGCGCTGTTCCTGTCCGACCTCGGCTATAACGGCGTCCATTTCTGGATGGGCGACGACATCAGCCGGGAGGATCTGCTCGACTGGCGGGCCGAACTGCTGCGGATGAAGGCGCGCTACGCCCGGCTCAATCCGATCGTCTATCCCGGCCATGGCGACCCGGCCGACATGCGGATCTTCGATCCCTCGGTCCGCTACATCGACGATTTCCTGCGGGTGACGGCGGCGGCGAAGACGCCGGAGGAGGCGATGGCGAGGATGGTCGCGCTCTATCCGGGCTACAAGCAGGCCGACTTCTTCCTGAAGTACAGCGCGATGGAGCATGTGCCGGTGCGGCCGACGACGGTCGGCCATCGCGCCGAGGCGGGCTGGCGCGCCAAGGTGCGCGCGCTGGCGGCGGCCGAGTTCCGCAACCCCGCCTGGGGCTATTCCCACAGCGCGCGCGATTATGCGCTGGCGCGGCAACTCGCCCGCGCAGACGGCGTGCGCCTCGACGACGACGTGCTGTTCGCGGCCGCATGGCTGCACGACATGGCGGCCTTCCCGAAATGGGAGGCTGCGGGCGTCGACCATGCCGATCGTGCCGCCGACATAGTGGATACCATCCTGAAGGGCAGCGGCTTTCCCGAAGGCAGGATCGACGCGGTCCGCGCCGCGATCCGCACCCATATGTTCGACCGCGATCCCCGCACGCCCGAGGCACTCTACCTGCACGACGCCGATGCGCTTGACTGGCTCGGCGCGGTCGGCGTCGCACGGGTGATGGCGCTTGCCGACGCGCAGGGTGGAAAGCCCGACGGGCCGGACGTGGTGAAGATGCTCGAGGACAATCTGGCCAAGGTGCCGGCGCGGGTGCTGTCGCCGGCGGGCAAGGCGCTGATGCCCGGCAGGAAGGCCGAGCTGGAGGCCTTCCTGCGGCAGCTCAGGGCCGAGACCGAGGGCCTGGCGACATTGTGACGATGGGAGGGGAGCGACGATGCGGATGACGACGAAGCTGCTCGCGGGCGGGGCGCTCGCGATGATCGCGACGGGTGCGTTCGCGGCGGAGAAGCCCGCCGACACGATCCTGCTCAACGGGCAGGTCCACACCCCCGGCGGCTGGGCGGAGGCGCTGGCGATCCGCGACGGCGTGATCGTCGCGGTCGGCGACGCCAAGGCGACGGAGGCCTATCGCGGCGAAGGCTCGAAGGTCGTCGACCTGAAGGGGGCAGCGGTGTTCCCGGGCCTTCACGACATGCACGTCCACACCCAGTTCGCCGGGCTCGAACAGTTCGCCTGCGGCTTCCCCAACGCCGCCAAGCCGGCGGTGATCGCGGCGCGGATCAAGGAATGCGCGGCGAAGGCCGAGCCGGGCGCCTGGATCGTCGGCGGCAACTGGTCGGCGGGTTCCTTCGCCAAGGGCCAGCAGAACCGTGCCTTCCTCGACAAGGTCGCGCCGAACAACCCGGTGCTGCTGTCGGATGAAGCGCACCACAGCCTGTGGGCCAACAGCAGGGCGATCGCCGCAGCGGGCGTCACGCGCGACACGAAGGACCCGGCCGGCGGGATCATCGAGCGCGATGCAAAGGGCGAACCCAACGGCCTGTTTCGTGAGAATGCGGCCGACCTGCTCGAAAAGGCGATGCCCGAGCCGTCCGACGCCCTGAAGCGCAAGGCGATGACGCTGTCGACCCGGCAGATGCTGTCGTTCGGCATCACCTCCTTCACCGACGCCTCGGTCCGCACCGGCAATATCCGCACGCTGGCCGGGTTGGCGCGCGACGGCATCATCAAGCAGCGTGCGCGGGGCTGCATCGTCTGGTCTCCTGGCGACGCCGATGGCGAGAGGCTGATCCGGACCCGCGCAGACTATACGGTCGGCCGCTTCAAGGCCGACTGCGTCAAGGTGTTCATGGACGGCGTGCCGACCGAGAGCCAGACGGCGGCGATGCTGCATCCCTATCATGCCGATCCGCACGGGACCGGCATCCTGATGATCCCCCAGCCCGCGCTCAACGACGGTATCGCGCGGTTCGACCGCATGGGCCTCCACGTCAAGTTCCACGCGGTCGGCGACGCGGCGGTGCGGTCGGCGCTCGATGCGGTCGAACATGCCCGCAAGGTCAACGGCGGGGGCGGATCGGCGCACGAGGTCGGCCACAACAGCTTCGTCGACCGCGCCGACATCCCGCGCGTGCGGGCGCTGCACATGACCTGGGAGTTCTCGCCCTATATCTGGTATCCGACGCCGATCACCGACGTCGACGTCCGCAACGCGGTCGGCGACGAGATGATGAAGCGCTTCACCCCGATCAAGGAGGCGCTCGACACCGGCGCCAACGTCATCGCGGGTTCCGACTGGTCGGTGGTCCCATCGGTCAATCCCTGGCTCGCGATCGAGACGATGGTGACGCGGCAGAAGCCGGGCGGCGGCGACAAGACGGTCGCCCCCGACGAGCGGGTGACGCTGGAGCAGGCGCTGCGCATCTTCACGTCGGACGCGGCGGCGGCGATGGGCGATCGCGACCTGGTCGGCTCGATCGAGCCGGGCATGCACGCCGACATCGTCGTGACCGAGACCAACCCGTTCAAGGTTCCGGTCACCCAGATCCACGACACCAAGGTCCGCATGACCTTCATCGACGGCGAGCTGGTCTACGACGCGGCCAATCCGCCGCCGCTGACTGCAGATTGAGGCCTGGGGAGGTCGGTGTTCCCGGACGTGCAACAGCCTTCGACGACGAAGATCGGCCTCGCCGGACTGCACCGCGCGCCCGGCGGGCGCAGCATCGGCGATTACCAGGTGGTTGGGGGGATCGCCTGATGGCGTTCCTTCTCGCCGCCTCCACCACTCACGGATAGACGAAGGAGAAAGCCATGGCCCGCACCGGCTTCTACACCGACGAACGCACCTTCTGGCACGCGACCGGCATGCAGGCACTGTTCCTGCCGGTCGGCGACTGGGTGCAGCCGCCCAGCGGCACGGCGGGCGCCGACACGCCCGATTCGAAGCGCCGCCTGCTCAACCTCGCCCATGCGTCGGGGCTCACCCGCAAGCTCGCGCTGCCCGAGGCGGTGCCGGCGACCATCGAGGACGTCTGCCGCGTCCATCCGCGTGACTATATCGACCGCTTCAAGGCGACCAGCGACGCCGGCGGCGGCGATCTCGGCCATCTCGCGCCGTTCAGCAAGGGCGGGTTCGAGATAGCGATGCTGTCCTGCGGCCTCGCCATCACCGCGGTCGACGACGTGCTGACCGGCAAGGTGGACAACGCCTATGCCTTGTGCCGCCCTGCCGGGCACCATTGTCTCGCCGACACGCCGATGGGCTTCTGCCTGCTCGCCAATATTCCGATCGCGATCGAGGTGGCGAAGGCGCGCCACGGCATCTCGCGCGTCGCAGTGGTCGACTGGGATGTCCACCACGGCAACGGTACCCAGTCGATCTTCTATGACCGCGCCGACGTGCTCACCATCTCGATCCATCAGGATCGCTGCTTCCCGCCGGGCTACAGCGGCGCGGAGGATCGCGGCGAGGGCGCGGGGCTCGGCTACAACCTCAACATACCCCTGCCGGCCGGAGCCGGGCACGACGCCTATGTCCAGGCGTTCGACGACATCGTCATCCCGGCGCTCGACGATTTCCGGCCCGAGCTGATCATCGTCGCCAGCGGCCTCGACGCGAACAGCGTCGATCCGCTCGCCCGCATGCTGCTGCATAGCGAGAGCTATCGCCTGCTGACGCAGAAGATGCTCGATGCTGCGGCGCGGCTGTGCGGTGGCAAGCTCGTGGTCGTCCATGAGGGCGGCTATGCCGAAGCCTATGTCCCCTTCTGCGGCCATGCCCTGCTCGAGGCACTGAGCGGAGAACGGACCGAGGTGGTCGATCCGGTGCTGGAGATGGCCGAGGCGTGGCAGCCGGGGCCCGAGGCAGCCGCCTTCCATCGCCAGTGGATCGATCGCCTCGTCGCGGACCTCAGGAAGTGAGGTGGCGCCCGGTGGTCCTGCGCAGCGCGGCCGCCGGGCTGCTGCTGCTGGCGTCGGCGGCGTCCGCCGCCGAGCCGCGCGAATGGCTGATGATGGTCAAGTCGCGCAACCTCGATCCGGCGCGCAGCGCCGAGTTCGACCATTGGTACAACGATATCGACATCCCCGACGTGCTCGAGGTGCCCGGCTACGGGCGGGCACGGCGCGGCCATGCGGTGACGGGCGAGAAGCCTTATGTCGCCCTCTACACGATCAGCTCGGCGGACATCGACAAGACGATCATCGCGATGCTGATGGCGAGCTGGCGGATGGACCAGGTCGGCCGCGGCACGCCGCTGATCAAGGTCACCGAGCGCCTCTACTACCGGCGCGCCGGCAAGGGCGCCCGCAACGCCGGCGCGGCGAAACCGACCTATCTCTATCTCCATCGCTCGGCGGGCGTGTCGGCGGCGGCGATGCGCGGCGTGGTCGACACCGGGCTGGCGGGCAGCGCGGTGCCCTACGACATCTACCAGGTGCTGATGCACGATCCGGTGGCGGTGCCGAAGCAGCTTGTCCTGTTCGAGCTGTCGGCCGGTTCCGACGCGGCGGCGGAGGAGACGGTCCGACGCATCCAGCAGCGGCTCGGCGGCACCGGCGGCTGCGGCGCCGATTGCGAGACGCTCTACCGGCTGGTGCGCGACGTCGAGGGCTGAGGGGATAGCGTGGGGCCCTCGGCGGGGAAGCGGGCGATCAGGTTCGCGCGAGTGCCGATGACGTCGACCATCCGCTTGCCGCGATAGGCGGCGACTTCCTGCGGCGTATAGGGGGTGAAGCCGCCCTTGGCCGGGCCACCCATCGCCGGGATCAGCCAGTTGAGCAGCGCCGAGAGATCGGCGTCGCTGAGCTTCGAATTGGCGGACCCAGGCACTTGCACCAGGAAGGCGCGCCCGCCGTCGACGTCGAGGAAGCGGTGCAGCTCCCCCTTCATCGCCGGCACCCGCCCGTCGATCCCGCGGCCGTCGGGCATGTGGCAGCCCTGGCATTCGGTCATGTAGTTGACGTGGGGCTGGCGGCCGTTGCTGGCCATGTTCGGCGCCGCCCCCCCCGGCGCCGACGCGCCGGCATGCGCCACGGCGAGGACCGTGGCGCATGACAGGGATACGGCGAGGAGGAGACGCGGACGCATCGGCGATCCTCAGTCGGCGGCGCCGAGCACGACCGCGGTCGAGCAGTTGTAGATCATGCCGACCTGGGTGCCGAGGCACCAGTTGATGTCGTTCGATCCCGACGGCTGGTGGACCGGCTTGTCGCCCTCGTTGCGGTTGCACATGCAGCGGCCGCAGCCCGACTTGCCGCAGCAGTCGTTATAGCTGATCACATAATCCTTGCCGTCGGCCGGGTTGCGGCAGGTGCCGACCCAGGTGATCGGCGACGGCTCGGTGCCCGGCGGGCAGGATGAGGTGCTGCCGCCGCAGCAGGAGCAGAGGAAACCGTCGATCGCGCAATAGCGCCAATAGTCGCACGACTGCGGATCGCCCGTCTCGCCCGGCTGCTGCGCCGCGTTGGCGCGCGAGACGGGGAGAAGGGGCATCGCCGCCGCGAAGCCGAAGGCGGTCGCGCGCCCGAAAAAGCTCCGGCGCGAGATGCCGCGTGCGGTGGAGCGGCTCATCCGCTCCATGATCCTGTCCAGCCTGGTCATTTGGCAGCTCCCGTATTTACCCGCTGCGCGTCACGGCGCGCCGCATATTCCTGGATCGACGCGATGCCGGTGCGCTGAGCCTCGAACAGGCTCTCGACATGCTCGCGATTGTTGACAAGCCCCTTCGATGCGACCGTCCCGTCCGGGCCGAGCAGCACGGCATAGGGCAATTTGCCGACGCCATGGGCGCGGCCCAGGTCGGTCGAAAGGACGAAGGGGTGATCGGCCAGCTTCTGCTGCACGATCATCTTCATCTGCGCCGGCTCGTCGCCGTCGCTGGCGAAGACCAGCCGGGTTGTATCGGCATTCTCGCGTGCGATCGACAGCAGCACCGGCAGCATCGACTTGCACATCGGGCAGGTCGGCGAGACGAAGAACAGCAGGGTCGACCGGCCGTCCGCCGCCGCGCCGCCGATGCGGACCTCGCCGCCGGTCAGGCTCGGCAGGTCGAAGGAGGGTGCGACCTCGCCGACCTTGGAGCCCCCCGACAGCGTCAGCGCGCCGACCGGGCCGAGCCGCTCGTGCAGCATGCCGACCTGGCGGAACAGCCCGAGCATCAGCAGGCCCATGGCGACGATCACCACCCATTGCAGCGCGAACGCCGCCAGAAATATCCCATTCATTTGAGCACCGCCTTTTCCTGCAAGCGCACCGCCGTGGCCTGTCCGAAACCGAGATAGAGGAGCGCGATCGCGACGATCGCGCCGATCCCCGAGATGGCATCGATGGCACCGAGCGCGCGGGGGACGACCGGGAGCACGGCGGCCGCCAGCGCGACGGCGGCGAGCAGCATGTTGCGCACCACCAGTTCCCAGCCGAGCGACGCCCGGCTAGAGCCGAAGCCGAGGCAGCCGCAGTCGATATGGGTGCGGCCGCGGACGATGTTGATTGCCATCGCCGCCGCATAGACGAGCAGCAATGCCGCGAGAACGCCCATCGCCGCCTGGCTGCCGATCGCGATCGCGGCGATCGCCGCGGCACCGGCCGTCAGTTCGACGGCGAGGATCGCCGCCGCTGCCGGGACGAGCAGCGCTTCCGGTACCAGCATATAGGCCGCCAGCGTGCCGGTGAAGCCGGCGAAATCCTTCGCCTTGGCCAGCCCGCCGAGCAGGAACAGCCCGCCCAGCAGGACATCCGCCACCAGCACGGGGAGGATGTCGATCCCCATCACTTGCCCGGCACCGGCGCGGGCTGGATGATCGTCATCGTCGGGCCGAAGCCATCGATCTTGCGGATCAGCTTGCCGGTCAGCGCGTCACGCACCTTGAGGTCGGTCTCGCCCATCATGGTGGTGTAGAGCAGCGGCTTGTCGTCCTGGCTGACCGCCACCGACAGGGCCGGCGTCTCGAGCGCGATGCGTTCGATGCGGGTCTGCTTGGCGACGTCATAGACCCAGATCTCGGTGCCCGGATCCTTGTGCGTGTCGGGGCCGCCCTGGTGCATCAGCACATAGAGGCGGCCGGTGCCGCGATGATAGGCGGCCGCCTGCAGCGCGCCGGGGCGCCAGTCCTTCTCGGCCGCGGTGGTCAGCGACCAGCTCTTCGCGATCGCGGGGACCTCCTTGCTGTGATCGATGACGTGGACCTTGCCCGAATAGGTGAAGAACAGCCACTGGCTGCCGGTCCACACGCCCTTCTCGGTCACGGGATCGTCGTCCGCGAACAGCTTCTTCGATGTCTTGCCGAGCGTCACCTTGCCTTCGGCGTCAAGCGTTGCGGACTGGAGCGCGCCATCGCCGCAGATCAGGAAGAATTTGGACGGCCCGGTCGGGTAGACGAGGCTGCAGCCGGAGGTGGCATATTCGCCGACCATCTTCTGCGCCTGCATGTCGATCACGGTGACCGACTGTTCGGGCGTGAAGTTGTAGACGAGGCCGAAGCGGCCGCCCGGCATCACCGGCGACACCGACTGGAAGGGCATGCCGTTGTAGCGCTTGGGCGGGATCACCGGCTCGGCGCCCGGCGTCAGGTCCGACGTCTTGTAGAAGGTCACGACGTCGGTGCGCTCGCCGCGGGTGCCACGCGCCAGGAAGGTCGAGGGCACGGCGAAGCTCTTGCCGTCCTCGGCCAGCATCAGGACGCCGTGGCCGTAGCCGCTGCTGATCATGCCCAGCATCTGGCCGCTGTCCGCGTCGACCAGATAGGCGCGGCCGTCGAGCATCCGGTCGAATGAGATGTCGTTCAGCCACACCCAGTGCGGCTGCATCGCTTCGGCCAGGGTTTCCTGCTTCAGCTCCTCGGGCTGGAGCTGGGCGAGGGCCGGTGCCGCAGTGGCGAGGCACAGCGCGGCGAAGCGCAGGACGGCGGGGGCGGTGAGAGTCTTCATGTCGTTCCTCCGGCTGTCGGGGCTATTTCCGGGTGGCAAGATAGGCGATTACGTCCGCTCGGTCCTGCGCATTGGGCAGGCCCGCGAACGCCATGCGCGATCCCTTGATCATGGCGGCGGGGCGGGTCAGGAACGCGTCGAGCTTGTCGGGCGTCCAGCTGACCGAGGCGGCCTTCATCGCGGGTGAATAGGCGAAGCTGGTCGATCCGGCCTTGCGGCCGACGACGCCGGCCAGGTTGGGGCCCATGCCGCCCTTCTTGCCGGGCTCGACCGTGTGGCAGGCGACGCAGCGCTTGAACACGGTCTCGCCGTTCGCGGCATTACCCGCCGCGACGGCGGGGGCCGGCAGCGCGGCCAGCCCCAGCAACATCCCCATGACTGCGATGGAACGCATCGACATCCTCTCCCAGGAACCAGATATCAGAAACTATAGCCGACGCTGCCGCCAAACCAGCGCGGACGCGCATAGGCCTGGTTGGCGAAACCGAACGACGCGCCCAGGTCGAGGTTGTAGATTCGGTATTTCTTGTCAGTCAGGTTGTTGACGAACGCTGCCAGCGTCCAGTGATCGTCGTCCGACGCCCAGGAGATCCGGGCATTGCCGACGATACGCGACGGTTCGCGGTCGATTGGTGCGTTGAACGTCGAGAAATAGAGCGCGTCGTCATATTTCCAGTCGGTCTGCAGCGCGAGTTCGCCCGGACCGGCCGGGAAGGCGTAGCGCGCGATGCCGCCGATGCTCCACTTCGGAGCCTGCGGCATCTCGCGGTCGGTGACCCGTCCACTCGGCAGGGTGATCCCCTTCACCTTCGTGTCGAGCCAGGTGAGGAAGCCCGACAGCATCAGGCCGCGCACCGGACGAAGCACCAGTTCGGTCTCCACGCCGGTCACCCGGGCGGGAACGTTGGCGACGATCTGCGACAGGCCCTGCAGGGTGAACGCCTGATAGTCCTTGTAGTCATAGTGGAAGACCGCGCCGTTGAAGGTGATCTTGCGGTCGAGCAGGGTCAGCTTGAACCCGGCTTCGTAGTTGGTCAGCACTTCCTGGTCGTAGGGCAGCGTCGTCGGGTCGATCGGCGTGAACGCCTGCACGCCGAAGCCGCCGCTCTTGGTGCCTCGGTTGACGCCGGCATAGAGGAGCACGTCGTCGGTCGGGCGATAGTCGACCTGGACCTTGCCCGACCAGTTCTTGAAGGTCTGCTTGGCGAGGCCGGGGTTGGTCGTCCGGTTGAAAACGAAGTCCTGGACACCATTCTCGGCATGGGCGAAGTCGTAGGTCTTGCGGTCCCAGCTGTAGCGGCCGCCGACGGTCAGGCTGATCTGGTCGGTCGCCTTGTACTCGACCTGCCCGAACAGCGCGATAGAATCGGTCTTCTGTCGTCCGCCGTAATTCTCCAGCAGGCCCAGCACCGGCGAGGCATCGATCTGATAGTCGTTGTCGGTGCGGATCTTCAGGCCGTAGAGGCCGGCCAGCCAGGTAAAGCGATCGGTATCGCCCGACAGGCGCAGCTCCTGCGAGAGCTGATAGAGGTCCTGCGCGGTGTCATAGTGGAAGATGTGGACCGGCGACATGTCCGAATCCTCGCCGAAGCGCTTCCGGAGATCCTGGTAATCGGTGATCGAGGTGAGCTTGGCGCCGCCGAAATCCTGCTCGTAGCGGACCGTGGCGCTCCAATATTTGCGGTCGAAGAAGCCGATCCGGTCGAACGAGCCGGTGAAGGGGTCCTTGTCGGGCTCCTTGTAGCCGAATGCGTCGCAGCCGCCGCAGGTGCCCCAGAAATCTTCGTTCGGGCCAAGCTTGAAGCCCAGTCCATCGGCGTCGAAGCCGGCGGCGACATGGCTGTAGAGGCCTCCGCTCGTCTCATGGTCGTTGCGCAGGCCCTGCAGCTTGACGAGCAGGGTGCCGCTGTCGCCGACGTCGGCTTCGATCTGCAGGCGGCCGCCATAGAAGCGGGCGTTGCCGATGTCGCGTCCGATACGGTTCTCGATATAGCCGCCATGACGGTCGCTGGTGGACGACAGGCGGGCGCGGACGCGGTCGCTGAGCGGGCCACTGATCGCGCCCTCGGTGGCGATCTGGCCGTAGCTGCCGACGGTCAGCTGCGCATAGCCTTCGAGGTCGCGGGTCGGGCGCTTGGTGATCGTCTGGACGAGGCCGCCGGTGGCGTTGCGGCCGAACAGCGTGCCCTGCGGCCCGCGCAGGATCTCGACGCGTTCCAGATCGAACATCTGGCCGCTGATCGCGCCGAGCGCGCTGACATAGACCTCGTCATTATAGAAGGCGATCGGCGCCTCCTGCGAGTCGGCGAAGTCGTTCTGCGACACGCCGCGGAGGTTGAAGACGGTGATCGTCGGGCTGTATTGGGCGACCTGCAGACCCGGTACCTGCGCGGCAAGGGCGGTCACGTCCTGGCGGCCGACGGAATCCAGCATGGCGCCGCCGATCGCGGTCACCGACAGGCCGATGTCCTGCAGCTTCTGCTCGCGCTTCTGAGCGGTGACGACAATCTCGCCATCGGCGTCCTGCGCCATGGCGGTGGCCGGCGCGAGGATGGTGCCCGCGAGCAGCGCGAGCTTCACCCAGCCTTGCTTGGGGCGATGTGCGATTTCCATGGTCCCTTTTCCCTCCCGGGTTTTATTCGAATTGTTTCGAATAAACTATGTCGAATTTTTTCGATTTGTAAAGGCGAATCGGCCCCGCGCGGAAGCGGCTCCTATCCATAATAGCCGAATTTAGTTCGGTCCAGATTCGACTTGACTCCGTCTGGGCGATCACTCAGTGCAACCCGACAGGGGCGGACGGCCCCGGGGAGCGGTGAACGGATTGGCCAGACGGACGCAGGAGCGGGGGCGGACACGCAGGGCCGCATTGGTCGAAGCGAGCCGGACGCTGTTGCGGATACGCGAGATCGACGAGATTTCGCTGACCGACATCGCCGAGGAAGCTGGCATTCCGAAAAGCTCGGCCTATCATTTCTTTTCCCATGTGCTCGAGGTGTTCGAGGCTGCGGCCGGCGACATAGAGATCGAGCTTCAGGCCTGGCTGGAGCAGCTGTCGACCGAAGATTGTGCCGACTGGCGGCAGGTCGTCACCCGCTTTACCGGCCGGGGCGCCGCCTATTTCAACTCCCATCGCGACGCGATGCAGTTGCTGATCGGCCCCAAGAGTCCGGCGGTGATAAAGCTGAAGGACCGGCAGAACGACTTTGCGATCGGCGCCCAGCTCAAGGACGGGATCGCCGCGCATTTCCAGCTTCCCGAGCTGGCCGACACACCTGAAATCTTCTTTCGCGGGATCGAGATAGCTGACCTGTTCTTCGGTCTCTCGGTGATCCGGCATGGCCATATCACCGACGATTTCGATCGCGAGGCCGCGCGTGCCACCTGCGCCTATCTGTCGCTCTACCTGCCGGTCGTCCTGCCGCGTACGGCGGCCTGACGGCGAGGCGGCAAGCAGTCCTTCAAACCGGGACCTCGGTGGTGTATTTGATCTGCTCCATCGCGAAGGACGAACTGACGTCGCTGATCGTCACGCCGTCTATCAGCGTCTTGTAGATCCGGTCATAGTCGGCGATGTCGGCGGCGACGACCTTGAGCAGATAGTCGGTCTCGCCACTCATCCGGTAGAATTCGGCCACCTCCGGGATGGCGCGGACATGGTCGGCGAAAGCCGTCAGCCAGTCGCTGGCATGATGGTTGGTCTTGATCGCGACGAACACGGTGACGCCCAGGCCGATCGCCTCGCGGTTGACCAGCGCGACGGTGCCGGTGACGACGCCGGCCTCCTGCATCCGCTTGACCCGGTTCCAGCACGGCGTCGCCGACAGGCCGACCCGGCGTGCCAGCTCGGCATTGGAGAGTGTCGCGTCGCGTTGCAGTTCGCGCAGGATGGAGCGGTCGAAGCGGTCGAGGGAAATTTCCTCGCGGTAGGGCATTGGAAGGATAATCTCCCCGGAATATCTGCAATATGGCCGCAAATTGAGAAGCCATTTCCGGCATTATAGCGATATTCCTACTCCCATATCAATCGTGGGAGACAGCCCTGTGCGACATCTGCTGACCGATCATCCGGCCTCGGTGGGGGAAAGCTATTTCGAGCACATGGCGCATGCCGGCGGCTTCGGCCTCTCGATGATCGCGGCGGGTGTCGCCTGTATGATCCATGCGATCCTGCCGGCCTGCTTCGTCTCGACCGGCAGCAATACGATCCGCCGCCTCCACGACCGGATGGTGACCAACCGCCGCAAGCAATAGATGCTCGGACGCCGCCCTTTCAGGCGGCCAGCGCCAACTGCCGCACCGCGGCGATCACCGCCTCCGCCTCGGTGCGGCGCAGCCAGTCCGGGCTGACGTCGGCGAACCGCACGACATGATCGGGGTCGATCAGGATCACCGCGGGCTGGGGTAGCTCCCAGCTTCCCGTTCCGGTCAGCGCGCCGATCCAATTGGCATCGTCCTGCGGGGCGGGCGGGTCGTCGTGCGGCGTGAAGGAGATGCCGAAGCGACGGGCGAGGGCGTTGCCCCGATCCGCAGCGACCGGGAAGCCGAGGCCGTGGCGTGCCTCGATCTCGCGCAATCCCGTTTCGGGAAGATGGGGGCTGACCCCGACCAGCCTGATGCCCGCCGCGTCGAGGAAGGGGCGTAGCGTCCGGTCATAATGGGGTAGCGCGATATTGCACGCCGGGCAGCCGGCGAAGCGGAAGAAGACCAGCGCGACCGGACCGCGGCTCGTCAGCCGGTCGAGCGTGACGATCTCGCCCGTCGACAGCTCGAGGTTGAACGGCGCTACCCGATCGCCGGCCGCGACGATCCTCGCGGGATCGAACGCCGCTACCAGTGCCGCCCGCTGGTCGATGTTCTTGCGGAGCTTGTCGGGGTCCCAGCTGCGCAGCCGTTCGGCATGGAGGGCGTCGAACTGGGCGGTCAGCGTTTGCGGCATGATGCAATCCTCTTCTCGATCGGCGATTGAGTATCGTGGCCGAGAAGCGGCGGCCAATGAGAGTTGGAAAAGCTTTTATTGAACAAATCTCATGATTCGGGCCGGAGCGAGCCGATCGATTTCAGCCAGGTATCTATTTACAATTACAATCATTCGGCGATTTATTTTCATGATAACTGGCCGGCCTGGCACGGTAAGCCGGTCTCCTCTGGAGTCGATACTCCGCTGACGAAGAGGAAACCGCCATGTCCGTTGCCGCCTCCGCCGCCCTGCCGGAAAAGGATTCGATCCGCATCCGCCCGCTTCAGCCGACCATCGGCGCCGAAATCGAGGGTGTTGACCTGAGCCGCCCGCTGGAGCCCGCCCAGCGCGACGCGATCCGCGCCGCCGTGCTGCGCCACAAGGTCGTCTTCTTCCGCGACCAGATACTCGACAATGAGAGCCAGGCGGCCTTCGCCGCGCAGTTCGGCACGCTCTACACCCATCCGAGCACGGCCCGTGATCCCAAGGTGTCGCCGATCCACCGCATCGCCGCCGTCGACGCCGCCAAATATGAAAAGCGCCTCCACCGGGACGTGCTGCCCGGCGACGGCTATCATAGCGACACGAGCTGGCGGCTGGTGCCGACCTGGGGCGCTGTGCTGCGCGCCGTCACCCTGCCCGACGTCGGCGGCGATACAATCTGGGTCGACGGCAACCTCGCTTATGAAGGCCTGTCCGCCGAGGTGAAGGAGCGCCTCGAAGGGCTCCATGTCACTCACGATTTCCGCGAGGCACTGGTCGAGGCGGGGCATGATTATCCCATCGTCGCCCATCCCGTGGTGCGCACCCACCGTGAGACCGGGCAGAAGATCCTCTGGGTCAACTTCACCCAGAAGCCGCAGATCCTGGGCATCGAGCTGGCCGACAGCCGCGACCTGCTCGACGAGGTGCTGCGCCAGTACAAGCGTCCCGAATTCCAGGTCCGCTTCTCGTGGCGGCCCGGATCGGTCGCCTTCTGGGACAATCGCGCCGCCGTCCATTACGCCGTCAAGAACTACGGCGATTTCCCCCGCCATCTCGAACGCGTCCTGATCGCCGACGAGCCGCTCCACGCCGGCCTGTGAACCGAAGGGGGCGCCGGCTCCGGGCGGCGCCTCGACGCAGGCCGAGCTTCTTCACCCATGCGCGGTCTGGTTGCGGCTCATGCCGATCAGCCGACCCGCCTCTACCGGAGCCCCCCCGGCGTCCGGCGGCGATGGTCAGGGGCGGTCGATCAGGTCACGCAGGCTGTCGACCCGCGCAAGCATCCGTCGCAGCAGTCCGATCAGTTCGGTCCTCTCCGCATCGGTGAAGTCGGCAAGCAGGATCGCATCGCGCTCCATCGAGACCAGCACAGCCTGGTCCTGGAGGCGCGCGCCCTCCGTGGTCAGCGACCACCGCTTGTAGGCCGGGTTGCGCCGGTCGGGCCGGCTGGCGACGAGGCCGCGCGCCTCCATCCCGCGCAGCGCCCGGCTGACCGCGCCGCCGTCGAGCCCCATCACCTCGCAGATGCGCGAAGGCGGGATGTCGGGTTCGGCGGCGAGCATGACGAGCAGCCGGAACTCCAGGATGCCGAGCCCGAAGCGCCTGCGGTAAGTCGCCGATCCGCTCGCGGTCAGCCGGGTCGACAGGAAGTTTAACAGCACGCCCACCGAATTCTGGAGATCGAGCGTGCGGGTGGTGCGGGCTTTCATCCTGGCGTCGCCTTATCCTCGTCGGGTGATTCACCGTCCTTACCGGCAAACATTGACGCAGTCATTTTGACATGTCAAAGTGATCGTCATGAGAGGGAGGATGCCATGGCCAGCCATGCCCAACGATCACCCTATGCGATCTATGATTCCGATCCGCCGGCCGGCGCCCCGGTCCTCGACGTCGACCCCTTCTCGGTCGATTTCTTCGCCGATCCCTATCCGGTGCACGAGCAGCTCCGCGAGGCGGGGCCATTCGTCTGGCTGTCGCGCTACAATATCGGCGCGGTCGCCCGGTACGAGCATGTCCGCGACGCGCTGACCGACTGGAAGACCTTCTCGTCGGCGCGCGGGGTGGGGATGGAGGATTTCGTCCGCCATGGCCGCTTCCGCCTGCCCAGCCTGATCCTCGAGGCCGATCCGCCGCAGCACAGCCGGTCACGCGGGGTGCTCAGCCGGGTGCTGTCGCCGCCGGTGCTCAGGGGCCTGCGCGACCGTTTCGAGGCCGAGGCCGAAGCGATGGTCGAGGAGGTGGTGCGGCGCAGGCGCTTCGACGGCGTTGCCGATCTGGCCGAGGCTTTCCCGCTCCGCGTCTTTCCGGACGCGATCGGCATGGGCCGCGAGGGGCGCGAGAAGCTGCTTCCCCATGCCGATCTGCTGTTCAACTCCTTCGGCCCGCGCAACGAGCTGTTCCAGGCCGCGAAGGAGAAGGTCAGCTTTGACTGGATCGAGGAACAGGGAAAGCGCGGCAATCTGGCGCCGGGCGGGCTCGGCCTGATGATCCATGACGCCGTCGACCGGGGCGAGATCAGCGAGGCGGAGGCACCGGTGCTGGTCCGCGCGCTGCTCCAGGCAGGGCTCGACACGACGATCAACGCGCTCGGCGCGACGCTCTATTGCCTGGCGCGCTTCCCGTCGGAATTCGACAAGCTGCGCGCCGACCACAAGCTCGCCAAGGCCGCCTTCGAGGAGGCGATCCGCTTCGAAGCGCCCGTGCAGACCTTCTTCCGCACCGCCACCTGCGCGACGACGCTGGGCGGTACCCCGCTCAACGAAGGGGACAAGGTGCTGATGTTCCTCGCCGCCGCCAATCGCGACCCGCGCCAATGGGATCGCCCCGACGTCTACGACATCGGCCGCAAGACGATCGGCCATGTCGGCTTCGGCGCCGGCATCCACGCCTGCGTCGGGCAGTTGCTGGCGCGGATGGAGGGGGAGCTGGTGCTGACCGCGCTCGCCCGGCGGGTGAAGCGCCTGCGTATCGCGGGTCCGGTGGAGCGCCGCTACAACAATACGCTGCGCGGGCTGGCGAGCCTGCCGCTCGAGGTCGAGCTGGCCTGAAGGCCGATGGGGAGAAACCGATGAAGCAACGCATGGCCTTTCTCGGCGTCGGACTGATGGGGCGGCCGATGGCGGCCCGGCTGCTCGACGGCGGCCATGACCTCGCCCTGTGGAACCGGTCGGCGGACAAGCTCGCGCCGCTGGTTGCGGCGGGCGGGCGGGCCTGTGCGACCCCGGCCGAAGCGGTGGCGGACACGGAGGTGGTCTGCCTCTGCCTGACCGATGCGGACGCGGTCGAGCGGGTGATATTCGGTAACGGCGGCGCCGCTCGGGCGCTGGCGCCCGGCGCGCTGGTCGTCGACTTCTCGACGATCGGGCCCGATGCGACGCGTGGCTTCGCGCGGCGCCTGGCCGAGACCGGTGACGCGCAATGGCTCGACTGCCCGGTGTCGGGCGGTGTGGCCGGGGCCGAGGCGGGGACGCTGGCGATCCTGGCGGGTGGCGACGCGGCGGCGATCGACCGGGTCCGGCCGCTGCTCGCCTTGCTCTCGGCGCGGGTCACGCGGATGGGCGGCGTCGGCGCGGGGCAGGCGGCGAAGCTGTGCAACCAGCTGATCGTCGCCACCAACATGCTGGCGATCGCCGAGGCGATGCATGTCGGCGAGGCGCTCGGCATCGATCTCGCCCAGCTTCCGGTCGCGTTCCAGGGCGGCTTCGCCGATTCGCGGCCGTTGCAGCTGTTCGGGCCGCGCATGGCGCCGCCGGCCGATCCGGGCCCGCCGGTCAGCGAGCTGCGCACCATGTACAAGGACATTCGGTCGATCCGCGCCGCGGCGGCGGCGGCGGCGGCGGGAACGCCGCTGCTGGCCAGCGTCGAGGCGATGTGGACCCGTCTGATCGACGCCGGCCGCGGCGGTGAGGATGTGCCCGGGCTGATGCGCCTCTATCGACATCCGACCGCTCCGGGAGAGCAATGACATGGCGTTGAAGGACGGGAAGGGCGAGACGCTTCCCTCGCGGACGATCACTGACGGGCTTGACCGCGCCCCGCACCGCGCCTTCCTGCGGGCGATGGGCCATGACGACGTCGCGATCGGCCAGCCTTTCGCAGGCATCGTCTCGACCGGCGCGTCGGTGACGCCCTGCTCGATGTCGCTGGCGCCGCAGGCCGAGGCGGCGAAGGCCGGGCTGCAGGCGGCGGGGGTGACGCCGTTCGAATTCTCGACGATCACGGTTGCCGACAGCATGTCGATGAACCATGCCGGCATGCGCTTCAGTCTGGTCTCGCGGGAGATCATCGCTGATTCGATCGAGGCGGTGACGCAGGCCCATGGCTATGACGGGCTGATCGGCTTCGCAGCCTGCGACAAGACGCTGCCCGGCACGATGATGGGGATGATCCGGGTCAACCGCCCGTCGGTGTTCGTCTATGGCGGTGCGGCGCTGCCCGGCCGCTGGCAGGGGCGCGATATCGGCATCGTCGATGTCTATGAAGGCGTCGGCCGGGTCTATGCCGGCGAGATGGACGAGGCCGAGCTGGCGCGGCTGGAGAAGGCGGGGGTGCCGACAGTCGGTTCCTGCGCCGGACAGTTCACTGCCAACACCATGGCGATGGTCGCCGAAACGCTGGGCCTGGCGCTGCCGCGCAGCGCGATGATGCCGGCGGTGGCGAGCGAGCGCCGCGCGCTGGCCGAGGAATCGGGCCGTGTGCTCGGCCGGCTGATCCGCGATGGCGGCCCGCGCCCGCGCGATCTCGTCACCCGTTACAGCCTCGAGAACGCCGCCGCCACCGTCGCCGCCACCGGTGGATCGACCAACGCCGCGCTCCATCTGCCGGCGATCGCGCATGAGGCGGGGATATCCTTCACCATGGAGGACATCGCCGCGATCTTCGACCGCACCCCGCTGATCGCCGATCTCAAGCCCGGCGGTCGTTTCTGGGCGCGCGACCTGCACGAGGTGGGCGGCGTGCCGACCGTGCTGCGCGCGATGCTGGAGGCGGGCGTGCTGCACGGCGACTGCCCGACCATCACCGGTCGGACGATCGGCGAGATCGCCGCCGCGGCGCCCGCGCCGGACGGGGAGGTGGTGCGCCCCGCCGACCGGCCGATCGCGCCGACCGGCGGGGTGATCGTGCTGCGCGGCAGCCTCGCCCCCGACGGCGCGATGCTCAAGGTCGCCGGGCTCAAGCGCCTGACGCACGAGGGGCCGGCGCGGGTGTTCGACGGCGAGGAGGCGGCCGTCGACGCGGTCCGCCGGCAGGATTACCAGCCGGGCGACGTCATCGTCATCCGTGGCGAGGGACCCAGGGGCGGCCCCGGCATGCGCGAGATGCTGGGCGTCACCGCGCTGATCTACGGCCAGGGCATGGGCGAGCAGGTCGCGCTGCTCACCGACGGCCGCTTCTCGGGGGCGACGCGCGGCATGTGCATCGGCCATGTCGGGCCGGAGGCCTCGGCCGGCGGCCCGCTCGCGCTGGTCCGGGACGGCGACCGCATCCGCATCGACGCGCGCGACCGTATCCTCGATCTGCTCGTCGATCCGGCCGAGCTGGACTGCCGCCGCGCCGCTTGGACCGCGCCGGAGGCTACCGTCAGCTCGCCGACCTTGCGCAAATATGCGCGGCTGGTCGGGCCGGCGCATCTGGGTGCGGTGACGCACTGACGGAGGTGGTCAGTCTCCTATCCCCGGCCGCATGTCGTCCGGCCAGGGGAGCGACCTGCCCTCATCCAGGTCCATGCAGACCAGCGTGACGCGCCCCCGAAGGCGGACCTCTTGGGCGCACCGCACCTCGACTGACAATTCAGCGGAACTGCGGCCGACCGCCTCGATGTCGAGCCGGAAGTCGAGACGGTCGCCGAGCCGGCTCGGCGCCAGGAAGTCGGTTGACAGGCGGACCGTCGGCACGCCGAGGCGGCGCTCGCCGTGCATGGCCGCGAAATCGACGCCGACGATTTCCGCGAAATAGTCCTCTACCGCCGCGTTGAGCATTTCAAAATAGCGCGGATAGAAGACGATACCCGCGGCGTCGACATGCGCGAAGCGCACCAGCTGTCGGGAGATGAAGCTCAATCTTTCCTCCTGGTGAGGCCGACGCGTGGCCTTTCCCACGAAGACGGCCCCGCTTCTCTGTCAGAAAGCAGGGCCGCTCCTGTCCCGAGGGGGTAAGTTCAGAAGGCCGCGATGTCGGTGATGGCACGGCCGAGGATCAGAGCATGGACGTCGTGCGCGCCTTCATAGGTGTTGACGGTCTCCAGGTTCATCATGTGGCGGATCACCTGATACTCCTCGGAGATGCCGTTGCCGCCGTGCATGTCGCGCGCCTGACGGGCGATATCGAGCGCCTTGCCGACATTGTTGCGCTTGACGATGGAGACCATCTCGGGTGCGAAGCGGCCCTCGTCCATCAGCCGGCCCACGCGCAGCGACGCCTGGAGGCCGAGCGCAATATCGGACAGCATGTCGGCGAGCTTCTTCTGGTAGAGCTGGGTCGCGGCAAGCGGGCGGCCGAACTGCTTGCGGTCGAGGCCATATTGGCGCGCGGCGTGAAAGCAGAACTCGGCGGCGCCGAGCGCGCCCCAGCTGATCCCGTAGCGGGCGCGATTGAGGCAGCCGAACGGACCCTTCAGGCCCTGCACGTTTGGAAGCAGCGCGTCCTCCCCCACCTCGACGTCGTCGAGGTTGATCATCCCGGTGATCGATGCCCGCAGCGACAGCTTGCCCTCGATCTTCGGCGCCGACAGCCCTTTCGCGCCCTTTTCCAGGACGAAGCCGCGGATCTGGCCGTCATGGGCGTCCGATTTGGCCCAGACGACGAACACGTCGGCGATCGGGGCGTTCGATATCCAGGTCTTGTTGCCGCTGAGGCGATAGCCGCCTGCCGTCTTGACGGCGCGGGTGCGCATCCCGCCCGGATCGGAGCCGGCGTCGGGCTCGGTCAGGCCGAAGCAGCCGATCCACTCGCCCGAGGCGAGCTTCGGAAGATAGCGGCGCTTCTGCTCCTCCGACCCATAGGCGTAGATCGGGTACATGACGAGGCTCGACTGCACCGACATCATCGAGCGATAGCCGGAATCCACCCGCTCCACCTCGCGCGCGACCAAACCATAGGCGACATAGGACGCGCCCGCGCCGCCGAACTCCTCGGGGACGGTGACGCCAAGCAGGCCCTGCGCGCCCATTTCCCGGAATATCTCCGGGTCGGTATGCTCGTCGGCAAAGGCCTTGATCACGCGCGGCTGCAGCTTTTCCTGCGCATAGGCATGGGCGGCGTCGCGGATCATCCGCTCGTCATCAGTCAACTGGTCGTCGAGCTTGAACGGATCGGTCCAGTCGAAGCGGCTCATCTGGCTCATTGGGATATCCTCGGATTGTATCGTCAGTCGGGAACGACCGCGGTGGCCTCGATCTCGATCAGTGCTTCGTCCTCCATCAGCGCGACCACCTGGACGACCGCCATCGTAGGGAAGACCTTACCCATGATCGAG
This sequence comes from Sphingomonas sp. Y57, assembly GCF_001015195.1. Classification (GTDB taxonomy): domain Bacteria; phylum Pseudomonadota; class Alphaproteobacteria; order Sphingomonadales; family Sphingomonadaceae; genus Rhizorhabdus. The sequence goes on from NZ_LDES01000002.1 coordinate 91,915, forward strand.
CGATAGATTTCGCCGATCGAGCGCAATTCACGCAGATAGGCCTGCTTGTCGGTCACATACCAGGTCATCCGGACGACATGTTCCGGACCGGCGCCGCCTTCGGCGAGCAGCGCGACGAGGTTGCGCAATATCTGCTCGAACTGGCCTGGAAGATCCTTGGCGACGAACCTTTCCTCCTCGTTCCAGCCGATCAGGCCGGCGACATAGATCGTCCGCCCACGCACCTCGATCGCGTTTGCATATCCCTTGGGACGCGGCCAGCCCTCGGGCTGCAGGATTCTCATGCCTTCCTCCCTTGCGCCTCGGCGATCGCCGCGCGCGCGATGACGACTTTCTGGACCTCGCTCGCCCCCTCGTAGATGCGCAGCGCCCGGATCTCCCGATAAAGGCGCTCGACCATGTTGCCGCTCACCACGCCGGCGCCGCCGAACAGCTGGACCGCCTTGTCGATGGTGATCTGCGCGGTATCGGTCGCGTGCAGCTTGGCCATGGCCGCCTCACGGGTGATGCGCGGCTGGCCCTGATCCTTGGCCCAGGCCGCGCGATAGATGAGCAGCGCGCTGGTGTCGTTGCCCAGCGCCATGTCGGCCAGGGCGGCCTGGGTGAGTTGCAGGTCGGACAGCGGCGCCCCGAACAACTGTCGCGAGGTGGCGCGGCCGAGCGCCTCGTCGGTCGCCCGTCGGGCGAAGCCGAGCGCCGCCGCGCCGACCGTCGAGCGCAGCATGTCGAGCGTCGCCATCGCGACCTTGAACCCCTGGCCCGCCTCGCCGAGGAGATGATCGTCGGGGACGAAGCATTCGTCGAAGCGGATGGTGGCGAGCGGGTGCGGCGCGATCACGTCGATCCGCTCGGTCACCGAGAAGCCCCCGGTGGCCGTGGGAAAGGCGAAGGCCGAGATGCCGCGCGCGCCCGGCGCCTCGCCACTGCGGGCGAAGACGGTCAGCAGATCGGCGATCGTCCCGTTCGAGATCCAGGTCTTCTCACCGTCGATGATCCAGCCGCCTTCGACGCGGCGGGCGCTGGTCGTCATCGCCGCGACGTCCGAGCCCGCCTCTTTCTCCGACAGGGCAAAGCCCGCGATCATTTCGCCGGCCGCGACCTTGGGAAGATAGGCCTGCTTGATCGCCTCCGACCCGAACAGGCCGATCGCGCCGGCGCCCAGCCCCTGCATCGCGAAGACGAAGTCGGCGAGTCCGGAATGATAGGCGAGGATCTGCCTCGACAGGCATAGCGTGCGGACATCGACCGGGCTGTTGAGCCCGCCATGGCTGCTCGGGACCGTCGCGCGCAGGAAATCCGCCTGACCGAGCAGCCGGACGAGATTCCGGCAGTCGGTGTCGACATCGGTCCCGTCGGCATGAAGCGCATCGGCATGGGCCTGGCACCAGGCTTCGAGGTCGGCGGCGTAGCTGCGATGCCGCTGCTCGAAGAACGGCCAGGAGAGATAGGTCTGGTCGGCCATGTCAGTCCCCCGCGAAGGTCGGCCGCTGCTTGGCGACGAAGGCGTGGTAGGCGCGCTCGAAGTCGCGCGTCTGCATGCAGATCGCCTGCGCCTGGGCTTCGGCCTCGATCGCGGTCTCGATCGGCATCGCCCATTCCATGTCGAGCTGGTTCTTGGTCATGCCATGGGCGAAGGTCGGCCCGTTCGCCAGCATCGCGGCATAGCCGGCCGCCTCGTCCTGGAGCGCGGCCGCATCGACCACCCGGTTGAAGAAGCCCCAGCGTTCCCCTTCTTCGGCCGAGAAGGAACGGGCGCTGAACAGAAGGTCGGCGGCGCGGCCATGGCCGATGATCCGGGGCAGGATCGCGCAGGCCCCCATGTCCGCTCCGGCGAGGCCGACGCGGGTGAACAGGAAGGCCGTCTTGGCGGCAGGTGTCGCGAAACGGATGTCGGACGCCATGGCGAGGATCGCGCCTGCGCCCGCGCACACGCCGTCGACCGCCGCGACGATCGGCTGCGGACATTTGCGCATCGCCTTGACGAGGTCGCCCGTCATCCGGGTGAAGGCGAGCAGGCCGGGCATGTCCATTTCGGTCAGCGGGCCGATGATCTCGTGCACGTCGCCGCCCGAGCAGAAATTGCCGCCCGCGCCCGTGATGACGACGGCCTTCACGTCGGGCGCGTAGACGAGGTCGCGGAACATGTCGCGCAGCTCGGCATAGGAATCGAAGGTCAGCGGATTCTTCCGCTCGGGCCGGTTCAGCGTCACGGTGGCGACCTTGTCGGCGAAGGCGAAGGCGAAATGCTTCGGCGCGAAACTGCCGGGATCAAACATCGACATGGTCCTTCTTCACATGATCTCGCCGCCGGCGACGACGATCGCCTGGCCCGTTACCGATCGCGCCGCGTCGGACGCGAGCCACAGGACCGTTCCGAGGACCTCGGCCGGGTCGATCAGCCGGCCCTGCGGGTTGGTACCTGTGAAGGTCGCCAGCGCCTCGGCCTCGCTGCGGCCTGTTCTGGCGACAATGTTGGCGACCGCGTCGCGGACGATGTCGGTGTCTGTATAGCCGGGGCAGACGGCGTTGACCGTGATCGCGGTGCCGGCCAGTTCCAGGGCCAGCGCGCGGGTCATGCCCAGCAGCGCATGCTTGGTCGCGGTATAGGCGCTGACATAGGCATAGCCCTTGAGCGACGCGGTCGACGCGATGTTGATGATCCGGGCCGCAGGCAATTGGCGCATGGCAGGAAGGACGGCCCGGCTCATATGGACCGCCCCCATCACATTGGTGCGCCACAGCCTGTCCCACAGCACGTCCGGACTTTTCGCGAAGGGCGCGGTCTCGACGATCCCGGCCCCGTTCACCAGCAGGCCCGGCGGGCCGTATCGCCCGGTCGCCTCCTCCAGGGTGGACATGACCGCCGCCTCATCGCCGACGTCACAGCCGAGCGCGACGATGCCGGCATGCTCGCGGGCCACCGCCGCGAGACGCGTCACGTTCCGGCCGAGGACCGTCACCTGCCAGCCTGCCGCGGCCAGACCGAGCGCCACGGCCCGGCCGATGCCGCTGCCGCCACCCGTCACCAGGGCATGGCCGGGGCCGGGCGTCACTTGACGACCGCCATCTGGGCCGCCCGGCTGGCGTTCAGTTTCGCCTGGAAATAACCGCTCTTATACTGGACAGGGATGGAGGCGTCGTCGATCTGCTGGGTCGCCGCCGCATGGATCGTCCAGTTCGGGTCCATCTGATGGGGGCGACCCATGGCGCAGAGATCGGCCCGGCCCGCGGCGATGATAGAATTGACGTGGTCGATTTCCCAGATGTTGCCGACAGCCATCGTCGCGACACCGAGCTCGTTGCGGATCTGGTCGGAGAAGGGCACCTGGAACATGCGTCCATAGACCGGTTTCTCGGCCTTTGAGACCTGCCCCGACGATACGTCGACCAGGTCGACCCCGGCCTCGCTGAACGCGCGGGCGATCTCCACCGCCTCGTCGGGGGTGACACCGCCGTCCCCGACCCAGTCATGTGCCGAGATGCGGACCGACATCGGCTTCCCCGCAGGCCATGCCGCCCGCATCGCGCGGAACACTTCAAGCGGGTAGCGAAGCCGGTTTTCGAGGCTGCCCCCATAATCGTCGGCCCGCTTGTTCTGCGTCGGACTGATGAAGCCCGACATCAGATAGCCATGGCCACAATGGAACTCGACCATGTCGAACCCGGCGTCGCCCGCCCGGCGCGTGGCGGCGACGAACTGGTCGCGGATGACGTCCATGCCCGCACGGTCGAGTGCGATCGGAACCTGGTTTTCGGGCGAATAGGCAACGTTCGACGGCGCGACCACGGGCCAGTTGCCCGTCGCGAGCGGCTTGTCGATCCCTTCCCAGGCGACACGGGTCGATCCCTTCGACCCGCTGTGGCCGATCTGCAGGCATATCCGGGCGCCGGGGGTGCGGTGGACGAAATCGGTGATCCGCCGCCATCCCGCGACCTGTGCATCGTTCCAGATGCCGGTACAGCCCGGCGTGATCCGCGCCTCGGGGGAGACGCAGGTCATCTCGGTGACGATGAGCCCGGCGCCGCCCAGGGCGCGTGCGCCGTAGTGGACCAGGTGGAAATCGTCGGGCACCCCGTCCGTCGCCGAATACATCGCCATCGGCGACATGACGATGCGGTTGCGCAGGTCCATGTCGCGCAACCTGAACGGCATGAACATCGGAGGCACCGGCGTGTCGACGGGGCGCCCGAATGCCGCCTCGGCGAGGTTCTTCTCAAGTTCGGCGAGCCAGGCGGGATCGCGCAGCCGCAGATTCTCGTGGCTCACCCGCTGGCTGCGCGTCAGCAGAGTGTAGGTGAACTGCATCGGATCCATCTTCAGATAGCGGTCGAGATGCTCGAACCATTCGGTCGAGTTGCGCGCCGCGTTCTGGAGCTTGACCACCTCGAGCTGGCGCTCCTCCTGATATTCGGCAAGCGCGCCGGTAAGTGAACCGGCCGTCGCGCCCGGCCGGTTGAGGACCTCGGCGAGCTTGATCGCATCCTCCAGGGCAAGCTTGGTGCCCGACCCGATCGAGAAGTGGGCCGTGTGCGCGGCATCGCCGAGCAGGATGATGTTCTCGTGGCTCCACTGGCGGCAGATGATCCGCGGGAAGCTGATCCAGGCCGATCCGCGGATATGGGCGGCGTTGGTCATGAGCTCGTTGCCGCCGAGATGGTCCGCGAAGATCTCCTCGCACAGCCGGCAGCTTTCCGCCTGGCTCATCGTGTCGAAGCCGGCGCGCTCATAGGTCTCGGGCGAGCATTCGACGATGAAGGTCGCCGTGTTCGCGTCGAACTGGTAGGCATGCGCCCAGATCCAGCCGAAGCGCGTGTTCTTGAAGATGAAGTTGAAGGCGTCGAAGCGCTGGTGGGTGCCCAGCCATACGAATTTGTTGCGCTTGACGTCGATGTCGGTCTGGAAGCTTTCTTCGTAGCGGCGGCGCAGCTTGCTGTTCAGGCCGTCGGCCGCGATCACCAGGTCATGACCCGCGAGGAAGTCGCTGTCGGGCTCGACCTCGACCTGATATTCGATCCGGACGCCGAGTTCGGTCGCCCGGTCCTGCAGGATGTTGAGCAGGCGCTTGCGGCCGATACCGATGAAGCCATGGCCACCCGAACGTGTGGTGACCTTGCGCTCGCCGTCCTCGATATGGACTTCGATGTCGTCCCAATGGGCCAGTTCGTCGATCATCGTCTGGGCGCTCTGCGGATCGTTGGCCTGCAGATGCTCCATGGTCTGGTCGGAGAAGACGACGCCCCAGCCGAAGGTGTCCCCGGCGCGGTTGCGTTCGTAGATCGTGATGTCGTGCGACGGATCGCGGAGCTTCATCGAGATCGCGAAATATAGCCCGGCGGGCCCGCCGCCGACGCATGCCACCTTCATGCAAGGCTCTCCATATCTGTCGTCATGGACAGGCCTATGCCTGCCCCGAATTTATTTCAAGTATAAAATAGATTCGAATCAGGCCGCTTGCGGATCGTCGAAATCCTCCCCGCGGGCAGCCTTTTCGGCGAGCAGAGGAGCGACCGGCATCCCATGGGCCTCAAGCCGTTCGGCGATAAGCGGGAGACCCGTCTTTTCCGCCCAGTACATCGGCCCGCCGAGGTAGGACGGCCAACCATAGCCGTTGACCCACACGACATCGATGTCGGACGCACGTTGCGCGATACCTTCGGCGAGCAGACGGGCTCCCTCGTCGACCATTGCGTAGAGCGTCCGCTCGAGAATCTCGTTGAGCGAGACGTCCCGACGGGCCCTTCCCTGGCTGGAGGCGAAGGCCTGTATGACCGCCAGCGCTTCGGTCGACGGCGTCGGCTGCCCCTTCTCGTCGTAGTCGTAATAGCCCTTGCCAGCCTTCTGGCCGAGGCGGCCTGCCGCGCAGAGCGCGTCGCGGATGGTCTCGATCCGGGCGGGATCGCGGTGCCAGCCGATGTCGACGCCGGCCAGATCGGACATCCGGAAGGGGCCCATCGGCATGCCGAAGCCGACATGGGCCTCGTCGATGTCCCAGGGGGCCACGCCTTCGAGCAGCAATTCGAACGCCTCGCTGCGACGGCGTGCGAGCAGCCGGTTGCCGATGAATCCGTAGCCGTTCCCGGCGACGACCGCTATCTTGCCGATCCGCTTGGCGAGGGCCATCGCCGTTGCCAGCACGCGGGGCGAGGTCCGCGCGCCGCGGACGACTTCGAGCAGCTTCATGATGTTGGCGGGCGAGAAGAAGTGGAGGCCGACGACATGATCGGGCCGGCCGGTCGCCGTGGCGATCTCGTCGATGTCGAGATAGCTCGTATTGGTGGCGAGGATCGCGCCCGGCCGCGCGACCGCGTCGATCCGGGCGAACACCTCGCGCTTCACCGCCATAAGTTCGAACACCGCCTCGATGATCAGGTCGCAGGCGCCGAGCGCGGCATAGTCGAGCGTAGTCGACAGCCGGGCGAGCGCCTGATCGCAGGCATCCTGGGTCATCCGGCCCTTGGCGACGCCAGCTTCCAAGGTCCGCCGGATATTGGCGAGGCCGCGGTCGAGCGCTCCGGCGCTGGTTTCGAGCAGGACGACCCGCAGCCCCTTCGACAGGAACGCCATGGCGATCCCTGCGCCCATCGTGCCGGCGCCGACGACACCGACCGTCTCGATAGGGAGCGGTTCTATCGCAGTGTCCAGCCCGTCGATCCGGGCGGCCTTGCGTTCGGCGAAGAAATAATGGCGGAGCGCGGCGGACTGGTCGCCATCGACAAGTTGGCGGAACAACCGCCTCTCGGTGGCGAGGCCCTCGGCCAGGGGCAGGTCGAGGGCGGCGCGAAGCGCTTCGAAACAGGCCTGCGGCGCCAGCTGGCCGCGCAGTTTGCGCGCATGGGCCTGGGCGTATCGGTCGATCGCGGCGCCATCCCCTATGACCGGTCGCTCCCCCGTTCGCGGCAGGGGGCGGCGTGCGGCGATCGACTGCGCCCAGCGATGCGCCTCCTCGATCAGCGCGCCCTCGGCGGCGATATGATCGACGAGGCCCAGTTCGGCCGCTGTGCTCGCCGGGATCGGATCGCCGGAGATGATCATGTCGGTGGCGGCAGCTGCGCCGACCAGTCGGGGGAGGCGCTGCGTGCCGCCCGCGCCGGGGATCAGGCCCAGCTTGACCTCGGGCAAGCCGAGCCGGGCGGAGGGCGCTGCGACCCGATAATGACAAGCCAGCGCGACTTCGAGCCCGCCGCCCAGCGCGGTGCCGTGGATCGCGGCCACTACCGGCACCGCGAGCGCCTCGATCGCGTTGCAGAGGTGGGGGAGGAGGGGGTCGAGCGGCGGCTTGCCGAACTCGGAGATGTCCGCGCCGGCAAAGAAGGTACGGCCCGCGCAGGCGATGATGATCGCCTCGACGCCGGGTCGGTGGGCGCCTGATTCCAGGGCGTCGAGCAGGCCTTTGCGGACTGCATGGCCGAGCGCGTTCACCGGCGGGTTGTCGACCATGATTTCGAGGATCGATCCCCGCAGTGTCGCGGAAACGGCCATGGAATCTCCTGATGTTCGGGCGGGCCGCGTCAGGCGGCCGGTGGCTGCCTGAGCTTGTACCGTTCGATCTTGCCGGTCGCCGTCTTGGGGAGGGCCTCGAGAAATTCGATCCAGCGCGGATATTTATAGGGGGCCAGCAATTGCTTCACATGCGCCTTCAGCGCTGCCTCGACGGTGTCGGACGCGACCTGGCCGTCACCGAGCACCACATATGCCTTGGGTTTGATCAGGCCCTGTTCGTCAGACCAGCCCACGACCGCAGCTTCGCGGACGGCTTCGTGCGACAGGAGCGCCGTCTCCACCTCGAACGGCGACACATAGATCCCGCTGACCTTCAGCATGTCGTCGGAGCGGCCGCAATAGACGTAGCGGCCTTCGGCGTTGCGCAGGAATTTGTCGCCCGTCCGGGTCCATTCTCCCAGGAAAGTCGCCTGCGTCTTTTCGCGGTTACACCAATAGCCGAGCGCGCTGGTGGGCCCCTTCACATGCAGCTCGCCGACCTCGCCGTCCGGAACGGCCATGCCGGTTTCGTCGACAAGGCGGAGGTCATAGCCGTCGACCGGCCGGCCAGTGGTGCCATAGGCGACCTCCCCGGGCCGGTTGGACAGGAAGATGTGAAACATCTCGGTCGAGCCGATGCCGTCCAGAATGTCGGTGCCGTAGCGCGCGTGCCATTGCTCGCCGATCGGTCTGGGCAGCGCCTCGCCGGCGGAGGTGCAAAGGCGCAGCCCCAGCCGGTCGGGCTCGGGCGCTTCGGGTGCGGCGAGCAGCGAGGCATAGAGCGTCGGCACGCCGAAGAAGATGGTCGGCCGATGATCGACCAGTTGCCGCCACACGGCATCGGCGGTCGGGCGGCCGGCCATCAATATGGTGGTGGCCCCGACCGAGAAGGGAAAGACCAGCCCGTTGCCGAAACCATAGCCGAAGAACAGCTTGGCCGCGGAATAGGTGACGTCATTCTCGTCCAGGGCGAGGATCTGACGCGGGTAGAGCTCCATGAGCCGCTGCACATTGGCATGGGAATGAACGGTTCCCTTGGGCCGGCCGGTGGTGCCGGAAGAATATTGCCACAGGCACGGCTCATCGGCGCGGGTTTCCGCGGCTGCGGGAATAGGCTGCGCGCCCGCGACGGCGTCGGCAAAGGCCAATGTCCCGGCGGGAGCCTCGCCATCGGCCACCAGGATCGTCTGGAGATGGGGCTGCCCGGCGACAACGGGGGCGAGCGCGGGCCATGCCCCGGTCGAGGCGACCAGCAGGCGGGCCCGGCTGTCGCGCAGCATATAGTCGAGATCGGCACTCGTCAGCAGCGGGTTGACCATGACGGGAACGAGGCCGGCCTTGATCGCACCGAGCGCCGCTACCGGAAAGTTGACCGAGTCCTGGAGGCAGAGGAGGATCCGGCTCTCCGCCGCAATGCCGAGCCCTGCCAGATAGCCGGCGAAGCGATCGACCCGGTCCGCGACGTCGCGGTAGCTGTACCGGCCGAGGTCGTCGATCACGGCGATCTTGTCGGCCCGGCGCGCCAGGTTGCGATCGAGGAGGTCGACGGCGGCATTGTAGCTCTGCACGGAATCAGCCTTTCCCGCTGTTGCCCCAGGACGTCTGCGCCCATATGTTTTAAACATATAATAATGAGATGCCGTCAAGGCTTTTATTACGCTTTCTGCCGCCTTCCTCCGCCACGGCAGCCGGCGAGACCGCCGAGCGGCCGCTATCTTTCTTCGTCGGCGCCGATCGAGTGCTTCAGGACGGCGAGCAGTTTATAAAGCTCGATATTATCGTCGTCCGACAGCTCGGCGAACATCCCCTGAATCCAGGAACGATGCGCGGCGGCCAGTTCGGCGAAATGACGGCGGCCCAGGTCCGTCAGCCCGACGATCGACGAACGCCGGTCATCGGGCGCGGGACGGCTTGCGACATAGCCGTCCGATTCGAGCTGCTTCACCAGTGCGGTTACGTTGCCGTTGGAAACCAGCAGCGCGCGGGACAGCTCGCCCATCGACACGCCTTCGGGAAAGCGTTCAAGCGTCGCCATCACGTCGAACCTCGGCAGGGTCGTGTCATATTGCGCGACGAAGCGGCGGCGCAGGCGCTTTTCGATGACGGTGACGCAGCTCAGCAGACGCAGCCAGACACGCACGTCCATCTGGCCGGCCAATGCGCCATCATGTTTCTCGCGGATCGGCGCGGTCGCCATATTTCCTCCACTGCCTGCGGGCGGAGTCCCTGTCCACGTTTCAGGACGATGTTGCAAGCTTCAACGATATACCGCCCACGATCAATCCGGCCGGGATCGAACCGGCCCGAAATATCTTGACCGGATGCAGCGTTGGTCGACGTCGATATCCTCGTCAACAACGCCCCCCACCGCCCGAAGGTGGACCTCATGGAGATGAGCGTCGAGTCCTGGGACCGGGTGCATGCCGTCAATGCTCGCGACACCTTCCGGTGCATGCGCGGGCGGCATGGGCTTCGACCCGAAGGGCCCGATCATGATGCCCGGCCGGCTGCTGCTCGGCTGGGCCCGGCCGATCCAGCTGGCCAGCGCGATCCTGTTCCTCGCAGCCCGGCGTCGAGCTACATGACCGGCCATGTCATGGCGGTCGACGGAGGCTATCTGGTGGGGTGAATAACGGCTGAGGGCCGCTCAGGCCGCCTGGCGATCGGCGAGGCGGCGACCCAGCCCGTAATCCCCCATGATCGTCGTGCGCTGCATGATGCGAATCTCGTCCGGCGGCGCGCCGGTGACGCAATGCGCCATCCGCCAATTGTCCCACAGCAGCATCTCCGACGGCTGCCAGCTGTGGAAATAGCTCGGGCTGGCGGTGAGATGGTCGACCAGGCGCTGCAGCAGCGCATGGCCAGCCTCGTCGTCGCGACCGAGGATGTACTTCGCCCCGAATGGGGACAGGTTGAGCACCTTGCGGCCCGTATCCGGCTGCACGAACGTCACGGGGTGGACGACCGGCGGGAAATCGCGGTCCAGGCGGGGCCCCACCGACTTTTCGAAGTCGCTGGTCTGGATCGTCCGAATCCTGCTCTTCGAGCCGTAGCGCGAATAGCCGGGGTTGACGCAGAGCTGGTAGACGACCTCCAGCCCCTCGATCTCCGCCTTCAGTTCGTCCGGCAGCAGGTCATAGGCCTGGACCTGGTCGATGAAGCCGGTCTGGCCGCCCCAGGAGGTGATGGTATTGGCGGTGAGCAGGCCGCCATGGTTGATCCGGTCGGTGAAGATCAGGTCGGAATGCCACGGCAGGAACGCCACCGATTCCACCCCGTCGATCTCGAACAGCCCCTCCCGGTCCTTGTCGGAGACGAGGGTGATGAGTTCGTCATGGTCGGCGGCCCGCAGCTCCCGTATCGGATGGACCTCAAGCTCGCCGAACACCCGGCTCAGCTCGATCTGGAAATCCGGCGTCACCGCGCTTCCGCGAAAGACGATAAGACCTTCCCGGATCCAGTGGTCGCGCAGCTCGGCCCGCACGGACTCGCGATCGATATCGGCACGCCGCAGGCCGATCACCTGCTTGCCGAAACCTAGCCCATCCTGAAGTTTCTCGACCGAATAGGCCATGCTTCTCTCCCGACGCGCCGGCCACCTCCTGTCGGCAGGGCGCGGCTACCGGTCCGGAGGCTAGCCTAGGACAGGCCGCTTCCGAACAGGGCGCGGCGATCCATCGCATCCTTGAACCGTCGACGTTCTCGCGTCGGAAGAGCGGCTGCCTCTCGCTCGCCGGGATGCGTTCACGCCAGCGTGGAGCGGAACATAAGGCGTCGGTTTTCAGGGGCGTCGACGTTCGTCAGATCGTAGTCGACCGGAGTATAATGCTGGGTGCAGCGATTGTCCCAGAAGACGATGTCGCCCGGCCGCCATGCATGGCGATAAGTGAAAGCGGGCTGGGAGGCATGGGCATAGAGATAGTCGAGCAGCGGCTTGCTCTCCTCCACCGTCCAACCGTCGAAATGGTCGACCACCTGATCCGATATGAACAGTGCCTTCCGGCCCGTGTCGGGATGGGTGATCACCACCGGGTGCATCGCGCCGCCCAGCCGCGCCATTTCCTCCTCGGTCGGCGGCTTGCGGCCGTTGAGCACGCGGGCGCGGCTACTGAACAGCGTGTGGAAGGCCCGCTGGCCTTCGAGCATTCGCCGGAGGCCTTCGGACAAGGTCTCGAATGCCTGATACATGTTCGCGAACATCGTGTCGCCGCCGACGGCCGGCGCCTCCACGCAGCGCAGCAGCGATCCCCGCGCCGGCCGGGCCAGGAAACTCTGGTCCGCGTGCCACTGCGCGGCCGCCACCTCCGTCTCCGATCTGACGCCGTCCTTGCGGATGTTGGTGACGGTGAAGAGGTCCGGATAGCCTTCAGGCGCATAGCGCGAGAGAAATCCGGTCTCCGCGAGCGGACCGAAGCGGCGGGTGAAGTCGAGATGCTGCCGATGGTCGATGAATTGGTCACGGAACAGCAGGATGCCCCGTTCGCAGAGAAGCGCCCACAGGCGCGCGATCACCGCTTCCGGTATTCCGTCGCTCCGGCTGAGGTCGAGGCCGAGGATCTCGGTGCCCGTTTGCCAGGATAGGGGGCGGGTGGTGAAGCCCACGTCCCTCTCAGTTGCCCCGCTATTCGACATGGTAGCCATGGCATGTCCTCTCAGTCATATCCGGTCGGGATAGGTCAGATGGCGGGGTGGGCTCCGTCATTTCCGCTGATCGAAGCGGCGGCCCACCATGGCGGCGGCGATGTTCGTCTTCTGGATGTCGATGGCGCCGCCGGCGATGCCCCAGCCCCAGCTGTCGCGGAGGCGGCGCTCCATCGGGAATTCGCGCGAATAGCCGTAGGCACCCATGAGCTGCACGGCGTCGCCCGTGACTTCGCGCGCGATGCTGTTGGAGAAGCACTTGCCGATCGAAGCGTCGAGCAGGTCGGGGACACCGGCGCCCGACCGGGCCGCGGCGCGATGGATCAGCAGCCTGGCGGCATCGACCTTCATGCGCATTTCCGCGAGCTTGATCTGCACCGCCTGGAATTCGACGATCGGCTTACCGAACTGGCGCCGCTCCTGCACATAGTCGAGCACATCCTCGAGCGCGCCCGATGCCTGGCCCAGTGCCATCGTCGCATTGCCGCAGCGTTCGAGATCGAACGCCTCCATCAATTTCTTGAAACCCCCGGCGGGAAGCACGAGATTCTCGATCGGTACGCTGCATTCGTCGAAGAACAGGTCACAGGAAGGGACGCCGCGGAACCCCATCAGGTTCTCCGGTGAACCAAAGGTCAGGCCCGGCGTGCCCTTCTCGACATAGACGGCGCCGATGCCCTTCGCGCCGCGATCCTCCGAGAGGCGGCAATAGACGACATATCCGTCCGCATGGCCGCCACCCGAGCACCAGCGCTTCTGGCCGTTGAGGATGATATGGTCGCCTTCGATGCGCGCCCGCGTGGCAAGATCGGTGAGCGCGCTGCCCGCCTCCGGTTCGGACATGGCGACGGCGACCACCGCCTCGCCCCGGCAGACCGCTGGGATGACGCGACGCTTCAGCTCCTCGCCCGCGAACTTCTCGATCGCGCGCACCGGGCCGACGCTCGATTCGAAGATGGGGAAGGCCACGGCCGAGGATATCTTGGCGAATTCCTCCAGCACGATCAGCGCCGAGAGATTGTCGAGGCCGAGCCCGCCATAATCGGGATCGACGTTGATGCCGAGGAAGCCCATCTCGGCATAACGCTTCACCAGGTCGCGCGAGGGCGGGGCGTTCCGCGCCTCCAGATCGGCGGCGATCGCGGGTAGTTCGGCGCGGGCGAACCGGCGTGCGGTGTCGCGCAGTTCGATCTGCTCGTCGCTCATCTCGAAATTCATCGCCGCACATCCTCCCCGCGCGGTGCGACCGCGCTCTTCCGTTGAATCCGCGCAGGCCGGCTGCGCGGGCACCGGCTTGCAACCAGTTATACCAATGAGCAAGCGAAAATATAATTATTGCGGCCGAAGATGCGCGGGAGCGTATCTAGGAGGGTGGGATGTCGACGGACCGGCGGGCGCCAGGATGGGTAGGGGCCGGCTAGCCGGTCGCGTCACCAGATCGATGCGCCGGGGTTCGCCTCGACCAGGGTGATCATGCGGTGGATGGCATCACACATGGGCGTTGGAACGCCCAGCCTTGCGCCTTCTCGGGAGACCGCGCCCGCCAACGCCTGATTTTCGGTGCGGCGTCCCTCCCGGAGATCCGCAGCCATGGACGGCACGTGGTTGGGAACCGAGAGGAAGACGCCGCGTGCCCGCCGGAGGGTCGCCTCCCGATCGAAGCTGATGCCCGCGGCGGACGTCACCGCGTCGATCTCCCCGATCATCGTTTCGATCAGTTCCCAGCCTTCGGGGGCATCGGCGATCCTGCCCATACGCAGGCGGGTGAGCGCGGAGAGCGACGACATCGTCCCCGACATCGCGACCTTGGTCCAGACGACGCCGAGGATATCGTCGACCAATTCGGCACGGAGGCCGCTTTGCTCCAGCTCGGCCGCGAACGCCCTGAGCGTCTCCGCGGGCACGTCGGCGGAGACCTTGCCGAAGCGGGTGTAGCCCGTGCCGAGGGCGACATTCTCGGTCATGACCATCACGCCCGGCGCGACGATATCGCCGCCGACTTCGCTGACGCCGCACGCCGTCCGTACGGTTCCGAGCGCGGCCGCGACGGCGTCCGCCGTGCCGACGCCGTTGCTCAGGGGAAGCGCGATCGTCTCCGGGCCGAACAGGGGCTTGGCGCCGCGCGCCGCCTCCTCAAGGTCATAGGTCTTGGTCAGGAAGACGACGATGTCGGCCACCCCCGGCTCGGACGGATCGGTCGTCGCCCTGACCGGCGCCTGCCACGCTTCCGCCCGGCCGGGGATGCGCATGGTCAGGCCGTCGGAGCGGATCGCGGCAATATGGGCCGGGGATCGCCCGAGCAGCCATACGTCGCGTCCCGCCCGCGCCAGCATGCCCGCATAAAGCGATCCCATCGCGCCCGCGCCGACGATGACGATCCGCATCGTGTCAGGCGCCGGCCAGCTCGGCGACGGTGCGATGGTAATGCTGGATGCCCGGCTCGTTGCGGCCGATCAGGAAATGATCGTTTGCGCCCGATCGCAGTCCCTTCTGGATGCCGAAGCCGATCGGATAATCCTCTTCGCCTACGGCGACCAGGGCCATCCTGCTGAACGCCTCGCTGTCGGCGATCTCCTCGGGCGTCTCCGGCTTCTTCGAAGCCAGGATCGTCTGGATCGTCACCGAATCCTCGGGCGTCGTCCCTGGCAGAATCTGACTGACGAGGCAGTGGCCGCCCCGGATTCCGGAAAGCTGGAAATTCGGGAAGACGCAGTGGATCTGCCGGATATAGGTTTCCGCCTCCCACTCGCTTTCCGGCTTGCGGTTGAGCTCGTCGAGGTTGCGCCGCCCCATGGTCAGCAGCTGGTGGTGGCCGTAGACCTCATGCACCAGCAGGTTGCCGATCGTGTGTTTCGACAGCGTATTCGCGTGCACGGAATCGTGGTGATAGGCTTCAAGATAGCCGTCCATCGTCACCTTCCAGCCGGGGCCGGGCAGCGGCCGCTGGTCGACGATGTGCCAGCCGTCCAGCTCCAGTTTCTCCAGTTCGCCGCGCATGCCGTCCAGCCAGGCGTCGATGTCCAGCGTCTCGCCAGGGGTGAGGATCGTCCAGATCACGCCCGCCGCCTCGGCCGAAGGCAACTCTGTCAGGCCAAGTTCGGACGGATCCGCGTCGCCGAACTTGTTCCTGCCGTTCATGCCCACCAGCTTGCCGGCGCTGTCGTAGCTCCAGCTATGATAGGGGCAGACGAACCGGGGCTGGTTCCCCTTGCCGTCCTGGCAGAGCTTGGCGCCGCGATGGCGGCAGACGTTCAGGAACACGCGCGCCTTGCCGTCCTTGCCGCGGACCGCGAGAATGGGCTTCGTCATCACCGTGCGGGCGACGAAATCGCCGGGGTTCGGGATCTCGATCGACAGCAGCAATGCCTGCGGATGGCGGAAGAAGATCGTTTCGAACTCGCGTTCGAACCGGTCCTTGTCGAGATAGGTCGAAACCGGAAGCACCATCACGTCCGGCGCCTGATCCGTGGTCCCGGCATTCAGGTGGCTGAGCGCGCGGCGGGCGAACTCGGTTGCGGTGTTGGAGCGCTTCATATCTTCTCCTGGATGCAGGACCGTGCTGGACGGCTCGTCATTTCGATTTATATCGATTCCAATATAATTGGCGTCCGCCACTTGGCGAGAGCGCGATTCGAGGCGGAGGAGAGGATGATGGGGCTTTCACGACAGCGGCGAACCGACCTGCTCCCTGCTGGCGTCGCGCCGCCGCGAGCGATCCGGTACCGCACCAGCGGCGCGGCGGCATGAGCGACGCGATCTTTTCCGGCCAGGCCTTGATGGTCGTCGGCGGCACGTCGGGCGTCGGCCTCGCGACGGCGACACGTTTCGCCGAACTCGGCGCGGATATCGTCCTTGTCGGGCGCGACCCGGGACGCGGCGCGCGCGCGATCGGGGCGGTTCTGGGGGCGGCGCCCGAGGCGCGGGTCCACTTCATAGCCGCCGACGGCAACTTGCCGGCGCAGGCCACCGCCGCCGTGGCCGAGGCGGAGGCCAGGTTCGGGAAGATAGATGTTCTGCTCGTCAGTACGGCCTCTGCCGCGTTGCCCGGCCTGCTCCATGAAACGCCGATCGAGGCGATAACCGGCATTCTGGTGGAGCAGACGATGGCCCCGCTGATCATGAGCCGGGCGGTTATCACCGGGATGCGCGAGCGCCGCTCCGGCTGCATCATCACCGTGGCCTCGGACGCGGCCAAGATCGCGACGCCGGGCGAGACCGTCCTGGGCGCCAGCATGGCGGCGATCACCATGTTCGCGAAGTCGCTGGCCATGGAGGTGAAGCGCGACGGCGTGCGCGTGAACGTGCTCAGTCCCTCGCTGATCGCCGGCACGCCCGTGTTCGACAAGCTGATGGCCGATCCGTTCAGCGCGAGGCTGTTCGGCAAGGCGACCAAGCTTGCCAGCCTCGGCCTCGCCGAACCAGGCGATCTGGCCGAGGCCTGCGTCTATCTGGCCGGCCCGGCGGGCGCCCGGATCACGGGGCAGGCGCTGAGCATCAACGGCGGGATATCTGCCGCCTGACGCACCGGCCTGTCCGCTGGGCGGCGGGGCCGGGGACGCAAGGCGGCATCGCCCGGGCACCCTCAATCCTTCACGCCGGCGAGCAGGCGGTGACCATCGGTGCCCGCCAGCTTGGCCGGGGGGGACTTCACCTCGCCCCGTATGCCGTTCCTGGCCCGCCGAAGCATCAGATCGTAGGTGAGCTCCAGGTAGGTCGCCTTGCCCAGCAGCACCTGCTGGCGGGCGCAGGCTTCGGCCGGCATTTCCGGCGCGTCCGTGCCTGAGAGGCGGACGTCGAGCTTCGCCGCATATTCGTAGGTCGCCATCAGCGCCGTCGCCTCGCCGATGGTGCGGCCCAGGCAGATCGCGCCGTGCCACGGCATCATCACCGCGATATTGTCTTTCAGAACCGGGCCGATCGCCTCCAGCGTGTCGTCGGGGCTCACCGCGATCTTGTTGTAAAAATAGGTCGAGAGATTGTGGTACATCCTGAGCGGCCGGCAGAGCGCCGACTGGGCGGTACCCCATTCGCCGTGCGTATGGACGATCGCGTTGATTTCGGGGCGCTGCTTGTAGATTCCCTGGTGGAAGTCGATGCCGGGGCTGACCGGACGTGAGCTTTCCAGCACATTGCCGTCAAAGTCGATCAGGAGCAGATCTTCCTCGGCCATCTCCTCGAAGCAGAGGTCCAGCACGTTCGTCCAGTAGAGCTCCTTGCCGGGGACGCGCATGCTGACATGGCCGCCGATCACATTGCCGAGACCCGATGCGGATAGCCCATGGCACGCATCGAGGATGTGCGAACGAATCTCCTGGTCATTCATCTCTCGGATTCCTCTTTGGCGCTTTTGCATATTATGAAGGGTTCATCTGTATAGTTGAAGGAGTCGCCGCGGCCTGGTCAGGGCGTGGCCTTGCCGGCGATCACCTGGCGGGCGACGATCAGCTTCTGGACCTCCGAGGCGCCCTCGTAGATGCGCATCGGCCGCGCCTCGCGATAGAGCCGCTCGATCACGCTGCCGCGCGTCACGCCCATGCCGCCGCAAAGCTGTACGCCCTTGTCGACGATCCGGCCCGCCGCCTCCGCCGCGACCAGCTTGGCCATCGAAGGACCATAGGATCCCCGGTCGCCGCGCACATCGTGCGCCCATGCCGCGCGGGCGACGGTCAATGCCGCCGTATCGAGATCGGCCGCGATGTCGGCGATCGTCATCTGCACGCCCTGCAATTCACCCATCGACTTGCCGAAGAGCTGGCGCGTCCTCACACGATCGAGCGTCTCGGCATAAGCCCGCCGCGCGAGCCCGACTGCGGCGGCACCGACCGAAGGCCGGAAGATGTCGAACGCGCCCATCGCCACCCTGAAGCCCTGGCCCGGTTCGCCGATCACGGCTTCCGCCCCGACACGGCACCCGTTGAAGGCGACGCTGGCGGCCGGGTGTTCGGCGATGAAGTCGATCGGCGGGCCGCACTCCAGACCGGGCGTGTCGGCATCGACAATGAAGGCCGACAGCCCCCGCGCACCGGGTGCCTCTCCGGTGCGGGCGATCACGATATAATGGTCGGCAAAGCCAGCGTTGGAAATCAGCGTCTTCGCGCCATCGAGCACATAGCCGTCGCCGTCGCGCGTTGCGACCGTGGCGGTCGCGGCGACGTCGGACCCGCCCTCCGGCTCGGTGAGGGCGAATGCGGCGACCGCATCGCCGCTTCGGCAACGGGGCAGATAGCGCTCCTTCTGCGCGGCCGTGCCATGCTGCTGGATGGCGAGCGTGCCGATGCCCTGCATCGTGAACATCGCGTCGTGGAGCGCCTCCTCGTAGGTCAGCCCTTCGCGGATCACGCAGAGCGAGCGCACGTCGAACTGGTCGACGCTTTCCGGCACGACGAAGTCGAGCAGTCCGGCCTCGCCGAGCGACTTCACGATCGCGCGGCAATGTCCGGCGAAGTCGGAGCCGGCATCGGGGTGTCGCTGGGCTTGCGACCAGGCGACGACTCGCTCGGCCAGCGCATGATGACGGGGTTCGAAGAAGGGCCAGTCGACGAGCGACCAGCCCGCGTCGCGCGTCTCGCTCATGCCTTGATCGCCTCGGGATTGCCCTTGAACGTCGCTTCGTAGCGAGCGCCGGCCGCGCCGCCCAAGGGCAGGATCTCGTCGATGCGGGCGAGTTCTTCGGGCGAGAGGCGAACGTCCGCCGCGCCGACATTCTCCTCGAGATATTTGACCCGCTTGGTGCCGGGGATGGGAACGATGTCTTGCCCGCGATGAAGGAGCCACGCGATCGCGATCTGCCCGGCGGTGCAGCCCTTGGCGGCGGCCAGCTCGCGAACATGATCCACGAGCGCGAGATTGGCGTCGAAATTCCCACCCTGGAATCGCGGCGAGGTCAGCCGGAAATCGTCGATGGCCAGTTCATCGGCCGTCTTGATCGCACCGGTCAGGAAACCGCGCCCGAGCGGGCTGTAGGCCACGAAGGTGATGCCCAGTTCGCGACAGGCCGGCAACACGTCCAGCTCGGGCTCCCGCGTCCACAGCGAATATTCGGACTGGAGCGCGGCAATCGGATGTGTGGCATGGGCGCGTCGCAGCACGTCCGCGGGGATTTCCGAAAGCCCGATCGCCCGGATCTTGCCCTCGGCGACGAGCTTGCTGAGCGCGCCCACCGTTTCCTCGATCGGCACCCTGGGATCGGCGCGATGGACATAATAGAGGTCGATCTCGTCGACTCCCAGGCGCCGCAGCGATTCCTCGCAGCATTGCCGCATATAGGCCGGCGAATTGTCGATATCGCGATCGTAGGCGCTGTTCGGCGGGCCGTCGGGATCTCGAACCACGCCGAACTTGCTGGCGATCGTCACCTCGCGCCGCCTGCCCTTCACGAACCGGCCGAGCAACGTCTCGTTATGACCCCGACCGTAGAGGTTCGAGGTGTCGTAGTGGGTCACGCCGAGCTCGAAGGCCCGCTCCAGGGTCGCTAAGGACTGGGCGTCGTCGGGCTCGCCGTAGAATTCCGACATGCCCATGCAGCCAAGGCCGAGGATCGAGCTGGAAACGCCCGATTGTCCCAGCTCGATCTTGCGCATCAAACCTCTCCCATCCGTTCTATGATCGTGGCAGTGCCGAGGCCGCCCGCGCAGCATATCGCCTGCAGGGCGTAGCGCCCCTTGCGTCGTTCAAGCTCGCCCAGCATCGTCGTCATGATACGCGCGCCGGTCGCGCCGAGCGGATGGCCAAGCGCGATCGCGCCGCCATTGACGTTGAGCTTGTCGTGCGGGATGCCGATCTCCTTCATGTAGACGATCGGCACGGAGGCGAAGGCCTCGTTGACCTCGAACAGGTCGATGTCGCCCACCGACAGCCCGGCACGGTCGAGCACCTTGCGCGTCGCGGCGATCGGGCCCGTCAGCATAAGCTCCGGATCGGAGCCGACGGCGGCAACCGCGGCGATGCGTGCCCTGGGCGTGAGACCGAGTTCCCGCGCCTTCTCCGCGGCCATCAGCAGGACCACGGCGGCGCCGTCGCATATCTGCGAAGCGTTTCCGGCCGAGACACGCCCGTTTTCGGGGCGGAAGACGCGCTTCAGCGTCGCGAGCTTCTCCATTGTCGAACCCCGACGGATGGTCTCATCGGTGGCGAGCAGGGGGCGCGGCGCATCGGCGGGGGCCTCTGCGAAGCGATCGACGTCGATAGGCACGATTTCTCCGGCGAAGCGTCCCGCGTCGCTGGCGGCGGCGGCCCGCGCGTGGCTCTCGATCGCGAAGGCATCGTGATCCTCGCGGGTCACACCCCAGCGATCGGAGATCATCTCGGCGGCCTCACCCTGCGAGGTGAGATGGAAACGCTCGTTGAGCAGGCGCCCGAACGGCTCGCCATGGACGTCGCGATTGCCGCCCATCGGTACGCGGCTCATGCTCTCGGCGCCACCGGCGACAACCACGTCGACCACCCCGGCGGCGATCGAGGCATAAGCGGCGTGGATCGCGGCCTCGGACGAGCCGCACTTCCTGTCGACGGTCATCCCGGGGATCGTCGTCGGCCACCCGGCCGAGAGCAGCGCGGTCCGCGCGATGTTGCCGCATTGCTCGCCAACCTGCGTGACACATCCGAAGATGACATCGTCCACCTGCCCGGGGTCGATGCCGGTCCGTTCGTTCAGGGCCCAGAGCAGCGCGGTGGCGAGATGATCGGCGCGGACATCGGCCAGCGCGCCTCGGAAGCGACCGATGGGCGTACGGACCGCATCGACGATGACGACCTCGCGCATCAGTTCACCTTCAGCCCGGAGCCTGGAATCCTTACGCCCTCCTCGTCATAGTCATAGACGCCCCGGCCGACCTTGCGGCCATGACGACCCGCCTTCACCATCTTGAGGATCAGTGGCGAAGGCCGGAACGCCTCGCCGAGCACGGTGTGGAGATATTGCAGCACGCGCAGCCTGGTGTCCCACCCGGTCAGGTCACCGAGCTCCAGGGGCCCCATCGGATGGTTGAAGGCAAGGCGCATCGCCTTGTCGATATCCTCGGCGGACGCGACGCCTTCGGCCAGCATGCACATCGCCTGATTGCCCATCAGCGCCGACATGCGGCTGGTCGTGAAGCCCGGCGCCTCGTTGACGACGATATGGTCCTTGCCGATGCGCTTCACCCACTCGATTGCCGTCGCGAGGGATTCCGCATCGGTCTCCAGGCCCTTGATGATCTCGACCAGCTTCATCTTGGGCACCGGATTGAAGAAGTGCATGCCGATGACGCGCGAGGGCTGATCGATCGCAGCCGCGATCTCGCTGACGCTCAGTGCCGATGTATTCGTCGCCAGAAGCGCGTCTGCGGGCAGTGCTGCTGCGGCGGCCCGGAGGATCGAGTGCTTGATGGCGAGATCCTCCGTCGCCGTCTCGACGAGGAGGGCGGCGTCGGCCGCCTGCTGATCGATCGCGGCCGCGGTCGTGATGCGCGCCTTCGCGGAGGCGGCGCTCGCCGCCTCCAGCTTGCCCCGGGCGACGCCGTCGTCCAGCAGCTTCGCGATCTGGCCGGTTGCCTTCCGGCGCTGGTCTTCGTTGGTGTCGACGAGCAGCACGGGCGAGCCCGCTACTGCGAAGCCGTGCGCGATGCCGGTGCCCATGAGACCCGCACCGACCACGACGACCTTACCTTCTGCCTTCATCATATCCCTCATCATTGTCCGCGCCGGCGCCATCATTCTCCGGTGAACCGTGGCGGCCGCTTCTCGGCAAAGGCGCTGGCGGCCTCGGCCCGGTCTGCGGTGCCGGTCAGGAGCGCGAAGAGGCTCTTCTCGATGCGCAACCCGGTCGCGAGGTCGTTGGTGGCAGCGGCGATCGCCGCTTCCTTGCAGTAGGCGATCGCCGCCGGCGGACGGCTCGCGATCAGGGTCGCGATGCGCATCGCTTCCGCGAGCATTTCCTCGCGGGTTCCGGCGAGGCGCGTCACGAGCCCGATCCGGAAGGCCTCGGCGGCATCGATCTTCTCGGCGGTAAGCAGCATGTCGAGGGCGCGCGACATGCCGATCAGCCGCGGCAGGCGCTGGGTTCCGCCGCCTCCGGGAATCAGGCCGAGCATGGTTTCGGTAAGCCCCAGCTTCGCGTTGGCGGCGGCGATACGGATGTCGCAGGCCATCGCGATTTCCAGCCCGCCGCCAAGGCAGATGCCATGGATGGCCGCGATTACCGGCTTGGCGACGCGATCGAGCGACTCGATCCACGTCGTCGGCATCAGCTTGCCGCGTTCGCCCACCGGCGAGAGGCGGGTCCGGGCCTCCTTGATGTCGGCGCCCGCGCAAAAGGCGCGATCGCCCGCGCCGGTGATGACGATCGCCCGCACCTCCGGATCGGCATCGAGCTCGGCGAGCAATTTCGGGAAGGCCTGGCGAATCTCGTCGTTGAAGGCGTTCATCGCCTCGGGACGATTCAACTGGACCAGCGCGACCGCGCCCTCCCGCTCGAAGATCAGGGACCCGGTCACGCGCTCGCCGCCCGGGCGGCTCTGGCCGCCTCGCGGTCCCAGGTCGCGGGAGTGACGCCCCGTTCGCGCAGCTCCTTCTTGCGGACCTTCTCACTGGCGGTCAGCGGCAGCGCCGACACGAACTCGATGTAGCGCGGCACCATGAAGGCGGGCAGCTTGCTCTCGGCCCATGCCGCGATCCCGGCGGGATCGACAGCGGCGCCGTCCTTCAGCACGACGAAGGCCATCACCTCGTCCTCTCCTGCCGCTTCATCGGCGCGGACGCCGACGACCGCGCATTCTACCACGTCGGGATGGGAGCGGACCCCGGCCTCGACCTCGAACGACGAGATATTCTCGCCGCGACGGCGCAGCGCGTCCTTCACCCGGTCGACGAAGAAGTACCAGCCATTCTCGTCGCGACGAAGGCCGTCGCCGGTATGGAACCAGAGGTCGCGCCAGGTTTCCACCGTCTTCTCGGGCATGCCGAGATATTCGCTGCAGATAATACCCTCCACCTTGGGTCGGATCAGCAACTCGCCGGTCTGTCCCTCGGGCACGTCGAGGCCCGTTTCGGGATCGGCAAGGCGTATGTCGTAGAACTGGTCGACCAGCACGCCGGACGCGCCGTCCGGCCGCTCGGCGCCGAAGGGCGTCATGAAGACATTGGAGATCTCCGTCTGGCCAAAGCCATCGACGAAATTGATGGGTCCGAACCGCTCGACGAACTGGCGGCCGAGCGCCGGCGCGAGGGGGGCCGCGTAGATCGTCCGCACCTTGTGGGCGCGATCGTCGGCCGAAGGTGGCTGGGCGAGGATGAACGACATCGTCGCCCCGAGCAGATTGGTGACCGTCGCGCCCGAGCGCCGGGCGCGTCCCGCCCAATCCGATGCGCTGAAACGCGGGTAGAGAGCGACCTGGCCGCCCGCGATCAGGCTGGGATAGACGGTGAGGAACTGCGCATTGCCGTGGAAGAGCGGGAAGCCCGTCATGTAGACGTCGTTCTCGGTGAGGCGGGTGAGCTGCACATCCTCTTCGGCGAAGAAGTAGAATTGGGAGTGCGGCATGAGCACGCCCTTGGACGGGCCTGTGGTGCCTGACGTCATCAGCACCGCCGCCGGATCGCGCGGTGTCACGACAACACCGGGATTCTCCTCGTTGTCCGACAGCAGGTCTTCATATTTCCCCACCGCAATCCGACGGAAGGCGGGGGGCGGCACGTCATCTTCCGTCGGGACCAGATATATTGACTCGAGGTCGGCCAGGTCGTCCTCGATCTCGACGAGCCGCGCGGCGAGGGCGGCGGTGGTCACGACAATCCTCGCCTTGGAGAGCTTCAGCGGGTGCGCCAGGAAGCTGCCCTTATAGGCGTCGCTGATCACTACCTCGACCGCACCGATCTTGGCCAGGCCGAACCACAGGAAGATGAACTCCGGGCAGTTGGGCAGGAGCAGCCCGACCATGCCGCCTTTGCCGACGCCCTTGGCCGCGAAGCCGTGGCCGATGCGGTTGGCGATCCCGTTCGTTTCCGCGAAGCTCCAGGGCCGGCCGCCATCCTTCCAGTTCAGGAAGGGCTTGTCCGCGCGAACCCGGGCCTGGTGCTCCAGCACGTGGGGCAGGGTCCAGCGATCCCTGGGAAAATGCGGTTCGAAATGTGGAAAGGTGATCATCATCCTGCCCCGCGGGCCCATGGCGTTGAGCCATTAGGGCTTCATCCGTATATTTTCAATGACAGTCAATTATACGAATATTCAGCGAGCGCAAGTCGGAGCGCGCGCAAAATCACGCGTCCGATCATGGCAATGGCGGCAAAGCAGGGGGATGGAGAGGCGGTCGGATCCTAGTCGACCGTAGCCTCGCCCATGGAAATATATTCGGCGAGCACGTCCCCCTGCACGGTTACGTGCCGGCGCATAACCTCGGCGGCGGTGGCCCCGTCTCCCGCGAGAATCGCTTCGAGCAGCCGGCTATGATCGGCCTGGTTCGCTTCGGCGCGGCCATATTGGCGGAGCTGGAAGCGGCGATAGGGAAGGGTGTGCAGCGCGAGCTTGTCGCAGGTTTCGATCAGCACATTATTGTGCGTGGCCTGCATGACGAGCACGTGAAAGCGCCGGCCGAGGCGGGCATATTCCGCATCATCCCCGCTTGCGAGCACGGCGGCCGAGCGTTCGTGCGTCTCGATGAGCGCTTCTTTCTCACGCGCCGTGATCCGCGTTGCGGCAAAGCGCGCACAGAGGGACTCGAGCTCCGATACCGTCTCGAACATATGGATGAGCCGGGGCAGGTCGAGGCGGGCCACGGTGGCGGGCCGCCGGGGCCGCTTCTCGATGAGGCCGCCCTGGAGCAGTTGCAGCATCGCTTCACGGACGGGCGTGCGCGAGACCCCGAACCGCTCGGCCAGCGTGTCTTCGTCAATCGGGGTGCCGGGCAGCAGTTTGCCGGTGAAGATGTCGCTCTCAATCGCCATCCGCACGGCACTCGCATGGGTGACGCGGTTCTGCTTCGGGCGCCGTTCGGCCGCCGCGGTGCTGTCCGGGAAATCCCGTTCCGCCTGTCGAAGTCCGTTGTCGAGATCCGCCATCGTATCCTTAGTCCGTTAGCTATGCGTCGGTTATACGGTACGAAGCGCCAGAAGACGAGCCGCTTCGCTTGCCGGCATCCCGATCTCCACCCCGGCGGCGCGTGCCAGCGCGTTGGCGCCGCTTATGATGCCGTCCCGATAGCTCGAAAGCCCGTCGCCCATTGCCGCGAATCGCGCATCGACGGTGGCCCCGGCGAGCCCTTCCGCCTCCACGAGCTCAAGGCCGGCACGGCCAGATCCCTCGCGCGCGCCGCCGCCATCGGAGCAGATGAAGCCGAACGGCCGCACCTTCAGCAAATAGGGGACGGCGCTGCGGCCGGTATGGCCTGCGGTGACGAGGACGTTGTCCACATCTTCCGGCAGGCCGAAGGCGATCGAGTCCGTACAGACGACCAGATGGCCCGGAACGCTGTCGTCGACGACGGTGCGGTTGGTCACCTCGCCGGCATCGGGTTGCAGCGGGTCGTGCTCCAGCATCCGCTTGGCGGCTTCCGCCACCGGCATGCCGGCACGCACGCCGCAATCCTGGGCCGGACGGTTGAGGAAGCTGATCACGCCCTCGTGGTAGAGATCCTCGCCGTCGCCGAGGCGCACCGTCATCGCATCCGCGACCGCTGCCGGAATGTTCAGTGCCTCGAGATACCAGAGGCCTGCGATGGAGGCGCCGGCAGGCCCGACCCCACAGTCCACGCCGATCGCTCCGCGCGGCGCCTGCGCACCGATGAAGCGGGCGGGAAGGACGCCGCAATAGGAGGCGTTCACCGCGATGTCGCGACCCCGGTTGCCCGGCTCGACATGATAGGCCGAGTCCATCGCCACGATCCGGCCCCGGTCCGAGCGGTGCATCTCCCTCTGCAAAGATAGGGCCATCCGCCTCTCCAATTCATATATCTAAGGAAGTTCATACATATATTGCGAGCTTGTCACTAGGGCAATGGAAAGCCATAGATGGCGGATGATGGACCTGAAGCCTTCGAACGATTGCCGATGATGGGCATGGAACGAACCATACGCGATCGTACCGCGATCGTCGGCGTCGGCTCGACGCCCTACTACAAGCGCGGCCGTTCGGCGCCCCAGACCCTGGACGAACTGGTCGGCAAGGCGATCCTCGCCGCTCTCGACGATGCCGGCTTGCGGCCCACCGACGTCGACGGGTTCGCCTATTTCGCCGGCGGTTTCGACACCCCGATGCTGATGGAGATGCTTGGCATCCCCGAGGCCCGCTTCACGGCGACGCTGACCGGGACCGGCGGCGGATCCGCGGGTTGCATCGGCCTCGCGGCGGCGGCGATCGTCGCGGGGCAGGCGGACGTCGTCGTCTGCGTCGGCGGCAATCAACAGGCTGCGCAGCGTTTCGGGGCGATCACCGCCTCCTATCCCGCGACGCCGGAAAACGCCTTCTTCGGAACGTCGGGGCTGGTCGGGCCGGGGCACATGTTCGCGCTGCTCGCCCGCCGCCACATGGCGCTTTATGGCACCACGCGCGATCATTTCGCGGAGGTTGCGCTGGCGATCCGGGCCAATGCGGTGACGAACCCGGAAGCCGTGATGTACGGGAAGCCGCTCACGCGGGAAGAATATTTCGCGGCACCGATGATCGCGGAT
Source organism: Sphingomonas sp. Y57 (assembly GCF_001015195.1). Taxonomy (GTDB): domain Bacteria; phylum Pseudomonadota; class Alphaproteobacteria; order Sphingomonadales; family Sphingomonadaceae; genus Rhizorhabdus. Next base: position 118,676 of record NZ_LDES01000002.1, read on the forward strand.
CCGCATTGTCTCTACGATTTCTGCCTCGAAACCGACGGCGCTATCGCGGTGATCGTCACGACGGCGGAACGCGCGCGCGATCTCCGGCAGAAGCCGATCTCGGTGCTTGGCTGCGCCCATGGCGGTGCACGGGACTGGGGGCGTTCGATCTACTGGATGAACATGCCGGACGAGGTCTTCGCGTCCTCGGGGCACGGTGTCGTCGCCAAGCGTCTCTACGAGGAGGCGGGGATCGGCCCGGGCGACGTCGACGGCGCCCAGATCTACGATCACTTCAGCAGCCAGGTGATCCTGCAGATCGAGGATTATGGCTTCTGTCCCCGAGGGGAAGGCGGCCCCTTCGTCGCCTCGGGGGCGATCCGCCGGGACGGCGGGTCGCTGCCGGTCAACACCGACGGCGGACAATTGAGTTGCGGCTATGTCTGGGGGATGACCCATGTTCGTGAGGCGGTCGCGCAACTCCGCGGCTCCGCGGTCAACCAGGTGCCCGATGCCGAGGTGATGCTTGTCACCGGTGGACCTTCGGTGCTGCCGGTGAGCGGCCTGTTGCTGAGGAACTGAGATGGACGTCCGCATCGCCAAAGCCCCGCCGCCCGGCATCGCCATCGTCGTGAATGCCTGGACCGCGCCCTTCTGGGATGCGGCCGCCCGGCACGAGCTGCTGCTGCCCCGTTGCTCCAACTGCCACCGCTATCGGATGCCGCCCACACCCTTCTGTCCTCATTGCAGGTTGCAGGGGCTCGACTGGCTTGCCGCGCCAGGCGAGGCGTTTCTCTATAGCTATACGATCGTCGAGCGGGCGGTGGTGCCCGGCACCGAGGACATGCTGCCCTACGTTCCGGCAATCGTGGAATATCCGGCGGCGGACGGCGTCCGGCTGATTACCAACGTGGTCGACGCGCCGCTCGGCGAGATCGCTGTCGGACGCCGCGTCGTCCTCGCCTGGCACGATCTGCCGGAGGGCGGGGCGATCCCCGTGTTCAGGATGGCTGCGCCCGAAGTCAGCCGAAGCTGAAACCGGTCGCCCGCAGATAATAGAACAGACCGGAATCCTGCACGGTCAGCACGCGCATCTGCTTCGGTCCGCGGTTGTGGATCGAATGGAGCGCGGTAGGCGGTGTGATCAGCACGAGCCAGGGGAGCCAGTCGGCGCGCACTCCGTCGGACAGCGAATGGACGCCCTCGCCCTGAAGGACCAGGCTGATCGCCGCCGCATTGTGGCGGTGCGCGCGCTGGTCGGCACCCGCCTCGAGGCTGTTGAATACCGCGACCATCGATGGGGTCGCCGTCCCATAGTCGCCCCCGGCCTCGTGGGTCAGAAACACAGCCTTGCCCGTCAGGTCCTCATCGGCGCCCCGCTGGTAGACGGCATCGAACTGACGCTCGACCTCGGCCTTGCGATAGAGCACCGATGTCCTCGAAACGGGTGGCGGCGAGGCCCCGTAGAAACGCAATGCCGGCTCGTCATCGGCGAGGAACATCAGGGTGTCCGCGGCGGCGCCATGGGCAAGATCGACGCCGCCAGGCAGCAGCATCGTGTCGCCTGCGTGCCATTCGAGGACCTCGTCGCCCACGATCGTCCTGCCCGAGCCGCGAAGCACGTGATGGACGGTGCCAGTCGAGTGATGCCGGGTGACGATGCTCTCCTGGGGCCGGAGGCGCAGGTAGCGGCACAGCATTGCCGGCGACGTTGCCGGGTAGGGTGTCCCGAGCGCCGTCGAAAGATCCAGGTCGATCAGACCGGTTGGGGCATCGGGTGCAAGGGCCGCATCCCGCTCCTGGTGGAAGGCGTGGGGCGGCACTGCTGGCTGACGGGTGCGGAACACGTTGATCGGCGTCGTGAAGCGCGCTCGGCCGGCGGCCGCATCGATCCCGGCATCCTGGCTCATCATGCGTCCTCCGTCTCTGCGGGCAGCCATTCGCGATAGCCATGGAGCGCCCGCCGGAGCAGGATTACCGCCACGGCACCGGCGCTGGCGACCACGAGTGCGAGCGACCAGCCGACCTTGAGCGGATCGCGGAAGATAAGGTCGGTGACGAGACCGACGAGGGTTGGTGCGATCGCAAGGCCGACCAGGCTCAGCGCGACGAAGTTGATCGCACCAGCGAAGCCCCGCAGCCTATCGGGCGTCACTTCCTGTAATGCCGCGGAGGCCAGCGCCATGGGCATGGTATAGCTGAAGGTGATCGCGAACAGCAGCGCGAGCGCCACGTGGGAGCTGGGCGCGAACGGCAGCAGTGCGACCAGCATCGCCGAGAGCGCCGCCGTCATCCACATCCCATGGAATTTGGCGTGGTTCACACCTCGCCTGGCGAGCCACTTGGCCAGTGTCGGGCCGGACAGCATGCCGAGCACGCCGGCGATGAGCGACACCAGGCCATATTGGAAGCCGACAGAGGTGAGCGGCATGTCAAAGCGGCGGATCAGCAGCGTCGGCGCCCAGGCAGGTACCGCGTAGATCGCCATCGTATGCAGCGCCATGCCCGGATAATAGAAGCCGTAGAAGCTCGCCCGCTTGCGGAGATAATTGAAGGCCTCGCCGAAGGTGGGGGTGGCCGCGAGGCCTTCGGGAGCCGCGCCGAGAGGCGGCTCGCGGACGGTGAGGATCAGCAGCACCGGAAGGAGGCCGGCGGCGCTGACGATCACGAGCGTCATCTCCCATGGCTTCATCAGGCCGACGATCGGCAAGGTGACGTTGCCGATCTGCTGGAACATGCCGATGACGGTGCCGCCGAAGATCAGCGAGACGCCGCCACCGATGAAGGGGCCGAGCAGCATGATGCTCATCGCGCGGGCGAGCGTGCGGCGCGTGAAATATGCCGCCACCAGCGCGGCACAGGCCGGATAGATGCCCGCCTCCGCCGCGCCGACGCCGACCCGGCTGAGAAACAGGCCCTCATAGGAATGGGCGAAGCCGCCGAGCATCGAGCTCAGGCTCCAGAGCACGCCGCAGATCAGGATCGTATTCCGCTGATGGCCGCGATCGACCAGTCGGCCGAGCGGGATGGCGAGCGCCACGTGCACGATCGCGAAGGCCACCCCGATCAGGAGGCTGACCGAGGTGTCGCTCAGCTGGAAGTCCGCCTTGATCGGCGTGACGAGCAGGTTGATGAGCTGGCGATCAATGAACGAGACCATCTGGCACAGCGCCAGCACCCCGGCGACATACCAGGCATAGCGGCTGTCGCGGCGATGCGGCGTGGCTGTCGCGCCACCGCCGGCGCTCCCGGCTAAAACCTGCGGTTGGTCTGCCTGCAGCATCCTCATCCCTTATCGCTTCCGGAATCCGGCCGTCGAATTTATTTACAGAAAAGATGTCGTATCGACACACATAACTTGCACAGTCCGTATACGAATGCTAGCGGGCGGAACAACAAAACGCCGCCCTGCGGCGACATAAGGAGGGGAAGCTCGATGAAGATCGCCGGCTGCATCGCTGTTCTGGCTGTGTCCACGTCGACATTGGCGATGGCGCAGACGACACCCGAGGTCGCTGCCGACACCGTGGCCGAGGCGGGTCAGGGCGGCCTTACGGACATCGTCGTCACCGCCCGCAAGCGCGCTGAATCGTCGCAGAATGTCCCGGTCGCCATTACAGCCTTCAGCGGCAAGCAGCTCGACAACCAGAACATCACCAGCCTCGAGAAGCTCAGCCAGTTCACCCCGCAGCTGACGATCGCGCGCTCGGCGACGGGTTCGGGCGCCCAGATCACGCTGCGCGGCATCGGCTCGAACCCCGGGTCGCTTGGCATCGAGCAGTCGGTCGCGGTCATCGTCGATGGCGTCTATTATGGCCAGGGCCGCGTCATCAACGAAGGCCTGTTCGATCTTTCGAACATGGAGATACTGAAGGGGCCGCAATCGCTGTTCTACGGCAAGAACGCGACGGCGGGCGTGATCTCGCTTACCACGGCCAACCCCACCGATACGCTCACGGGCCGCGTCAAGGCCGGCTATGAGTTCCGCTCGCGCCAGCCTTATGCCGAGGCCGTGGTGTCGGGACCCTTGACCGAAACCCTGGGGGCGCGGCTCGCAGTATATGGATCGAAGCAGTTCGGCGGCTATTTCAAGAACAATGCCGGCACGACATCCTATAACATCCGGGACGTCGCGACGGGTGCTCTCAACCCGGTGACCGCGGCTCCGGCGGATCGGCACGCGCCGCAGGAGAAGAACGTCATCGCGCGCGGCACGCTGCAGTGGAAGCCGCTCGACCGGCTGACCGCGACCCTGAAGGTGAGCGGCAATATCACCAATACGAACAATCCGGCATGGAACGGCGTGATCGCCAATTGCGCCAACGGCATCAGCTTCCTGAACAAGGTAACGCCCTGCCGTCGGGATTTCGTGATCAACAACAACAATTTCCCGACGGCGATGGCGGCGAGCTTCCCGCTGGCGGGGAAGAATGGCGCGCTCTACAACAAATATGGTTCGTGGAGCACCACCGCCACCGTCGATTATGTCGGCGAGAATGTGAGCATCAACGGCGTCGCCAATTTCAACCGCAACGTCAATCGCCTTGCGGTCGACTCCGACAACCAATCCTATGGGCCCTCGAACGTCTACGCGACGGAGCGCACCACCTTCCGTGCCTATTCGGGCGAACTTCGCGTGCTGACGACGTTCGACGCGCCGATCAACGTCCTGCTCGGCGGCTATTATCAGGATACGAAGCGCACCTTCGAGCAATATGCCCAGACGGGCAACATCTCGAACAGCGCGGCTTTCGATCCGAAATATACCTATGTCGCGTTCGCCAAGGACTCGGCTACCAATGGCGAGACCCTGTCCGCCTACGGCCAGGCGATCTGGAAGATCGTCCCGCGTGTCGAGGCGACCGCCGGCGTGCGCTATATCCATGAGACGAAGAGCAGCTTCTTCACCCAGCCCTATATCAACCCGGCGCTGCTGGCACGCTTCATCCAAGGGCGTCTGCTGACCGCCGATCAGACGTTCCAGAACTGGTCGCCAGAGGCGACGATCACGTGGCGGCCGACGGACAATCTCACCGCCTATTTCGATTACAAGACGGCCTATAAGTCGGGTGGCTTCTCGAACAGCGCGCTCGATACGGTGCTCGGCAACGGCGCGGCGGACATGACCTTCGCGCCGGAAAAGGCAAAGGGCTTCGAGGGCGGCCTGAAGTCGACGCTGTTCGATCGCCAGCTCCGGCTGAATGTCGGCGCCTACAGCTATAAATATACGAACTTCCAGATCGACTTCCAGAACTCGCAGACCTTTGCCTTCATCACCACCAACGCGGGTTCGGTCCGCGCCAAGGGTGTCGAATTCGAGGCGGAATATTCGCCGCGCGATCTGGCCGGACTCCGTCTGCGCGGCTCGATCAACTATAGCCGCGCGCGTTATATCAGCTTCCTCGCACCCTGTTATTCCGGCGAGACGATCGCGCAGGGCTGCAACACGACGTTCCGGGGCAGCCTGGGTCAGCGTCTCGACGGAAAGCCGACGACGAACTCGCCGACGTGGACCGGCTCCGCCGGCATCGACTACGAATATCGGATGGCTTCCGGTGCGAGCCTGAACTTCACGGCCGGCGGCCGCTACAGCAGCGGCTACTTCGCCTCCGCGTTCAACAGCCCGCTGTCCCGGCAGCCGAGCTATGCGATGTTCGACGCGTCGGTGCGCTGGATCGCCAAGGGAGATCGCTTCGAGATCGGCCTGATCGGCAAGAATCTGACGAACCGGTTCGTCGTAACCGGCGCGGCCGATGCCCCCTCGACCGGCTCCGGCACGGGCACCAACAATGGCGTGCTCGCGGACCAGCGCTCCTATACGTCGCTGCCGCGCACCGTGCAGATCGAGGCGACCTACAGGTTCTGACGGATCGCGGATGATTGGCGGGGCCGTGGGCGAAGGACATAAGGTCCCGCCCGCGGTCCTGTCGCGCCGGCGGGGCGTGCGGACCTGCGCGCAGCCGGCTATGCTGAAGGACGAACGGGAGAGGACCGATGAGCGGCGTGGCCCACTGCCACCAGGATATCGCACAAGTGATCTATCGCTATGCGCGGGGCCTCGACCGTCTGGATGCCGCCCTCCTGCGTTCATGCTATCATGACGAGGCGTTCGACAGCCGCCCCCCGATCTTCGAGGGCACGGCGGACGCCTTCGTCGACTGGGTGATGCCGTTCATGCGCGGCCTGGAACTGAGCACCCACCTGATCGGCAACATCCTGATCGAGCCGGACGGGGACGTGGCGGGGGTCGAAAGCTATTTCACCGCCCATCTTCGCGCACGCACGGCAGAGGGACTGACGGAGACGGTGCGGAGCGGCCGGTACATCGATCGCTTCGAGCGACGGGGCGGTCGCTGGGCCATCGCCCGACGGATGGCGGTGACCGACTGGAGCCGCAGCCAGCGGCTGGACGAAGCCGCGGTCAGCCTCACGCTTCCCGGTGCCTCTGCGGGGGTACAACATCCCGTCACGCGGGATCGCGACGACATTTCCTATGGGGTCCTGGGGAGGACGCCCTCCTGAGCAGAGGTTCGGCGCAACCTGCGACGCGCCGGCCCAGCCTCTCCGGCCCAGCTCTCCAGCAGGATCCGAAAGTTCGCGAAGGGCGCGTGCCATCGACTATGACAGGCTGATAGCACTGCGCCTGCCGCTAGTGCGCCAAGCTTAAGGCCAAGGACAGTATTTCCCTAACCCCTGGGTGTCGGCTTCGGCGCGGAACCCGTCGTCATCGACCATGGCAGGGTGCCGAAGCGCGGGCCCTAGAGGGCGGTGGCGCCGCCGTCGGGCACAAGCAATGTGCCCGTGAAGAAGCTCGCCTCGTCCGAAAGCAGGAAGCAGATCGGCGCGGCAATCTCCTCGGGCTCGGCACTGCGCCTCTGCGGCGTGTGCTGGACCGCGCTCGCCACGCCCTTCTCGTAATCGCCGCCGCCGCGCGCCACGAACAGCGGCTCGGTCATCGCGGTGCGGACATGACCGGGCGCCACCACATTCACGCGTATCCCGTCGCCGGCGACCTCGATCGCGAGCTGCCGCGAGAGGGCGAGGATGGCGCCCTTGGCGGCAGAGTAGCCGCCCACGCCGTCGCGGCCGACCAGGGCGGCGATCGACGCGACGTTCACGATCGCCCCGCCCCCTGCTTGCCGCAGGATCGGCAGAGCCTCCCGGCAGACCAGGAAGGTGCCGGTCGCATGAACAGCCAGCATCCGGTTCCAGTCAACCAGGGCGAGATCGCCCAATCGGCCGAAACTCGCGTGCCCGGCGGCGTTCAGCACACAGGAAAAGGGTCCGAGCCGAGCGACCGTTTCGGCGACGGCAGACCGGACGCTGGCCTCGTCTGCAACGTCGCAGGCGATCCCGATGGCATCGGGCACCTCCCTGGCGGCGGCCGCTGCCCTGGCGCCGTCTATGTCGGCGATCGCGATGCGGCCGCCCTCCATGGCAAAGCGGCGGGCGGCGGCCTGGCCAATCCCCGATGCCGCGCCGGTAGCGAACAGCACCTTGCCGGCAAAGCGCATCAATGTGGCGTTCCCGCCAGCGCGGCGGCATCGGCCTTCGCGAGCGCCGCGCGGTAAGCGGGCAGGCCACGCGCGATCACGAGGGCGGCGAACAGGGCGGCGAGCGAACAGACGATGCCCAGCGACCAGCCGACCTTCGCCGGATCGTGGAAGACATGATCAGTCAACAGCGCGATCAGGGTCGGGGGAAGCGCGACGCCGACGAGCGAGACGATGAACATGTAGAGCGATGCCGCGACGCCGCGCATCCGGTTCGGTGTCACGGTCTGCAGCGCCGCCGCAGCCATCGGCATCGGGAGGCTGCAGAAGAAGGTGAGGACGGCGCAGATCGCCAGCGCGGCAGGGTAGCTCGCGGCCAGCGGCAGCGCCGCCGCGACGGGCACCAGGCCGAGGCAGGCGATGACCGGGATGCGCATATTATGGTCGCGATATCCGCGCGCGACGAGCCACCGGCCCAGGAAGGGGCCGGCCAGGACCCCCAGGCATCCCATGATCAGCACGATCACGCCATATTCGAGGCCAATGTCGCCCAGCGGCACGCCGAAGCGGCGGACCAGATAGGTCGGCATCCAGGCGGGGACGGCGTAGAAGGTGATCGTCTGCAGCGAGATGCCGCCGTAGAAGGCGCCATAAAAGGCGCGCGCCTGCCACATGTGACGGACGACGGCGCCCAGGCGGAAGGACGGGGCCGCCGTCGTCTCCTGGCGGGCGGGCTCGCGGATCAGGAACAGCAGCAGGATCGGAACGAGGCCGATGCATCCCGCGACGAGGAAGGCCGCGCGCCACGGAGTGAGGCCATGCCAGCCGCCATCGCCGGAGGGATTGCCGAGCGCATGCACGACCGTCCCGCCGAGAATGAGGGCCATGCCGCCGCCAAGATAGGGGCCGAGCAGGAAGACGCTCATCGCCCTGGGCAGCCGGTCGCGCGAAAAATAGTCGGCGATCAAGGACCAGGCTGCGGGCATCAGAAACGCCTCCGCCGCGCCTACGCCAAGGCGGGCCGAGAACAGCATGCCGTAGGATGCGGACAGCCCGCAGCCCACCGTGAATGCGCTCCATACGGCGACCGCGAATACGCAGATGTTGCGGCGGTGGCCGAGATCCGCCCAGCGGCCCGCGATCGGCGCGGCAAAGGCAAAGGCGAGGACGAAGGCGAAGCCCAGCAGGAAACTGACGCTGGTATCGTCCAGGCGGAAGTCCCGGCGGATCGGCTCGACCAGCAGATTGAGCATCTGGCGATCGACGAAGGCGAACGAGTAGCCGAGCAGCAGGATGATCGTGACGATCCAGGCGTAGCGGCCGTTCCGTCCGGCCACCTCCTGCTCCGGGGGCGCCGTGATCGCGGGATCAGGCTCCGCCATGGAAGGCCTTCCAGCTTGGCAGTTGCTCCGGCCAGTCGGCCGGGACGGCGCCCCGTCGATCGATCACGCGCCGATCCGGATCGCCCCAGCTGTCTCCGGGCGCGCGTACATAATAGAGAAAGGCGAGTTCGCGTGCCTGGAAGCGCCACCGGCCGTGCTGCCGCACGTAATTGTCGTGGTAGCGGATCGCAGTCTGCCACAGGCCGTCCTGCCGCCGCACTTCCGCGTGCGCGGTCGCGACCCCCTTAGCGCGATCGGGATCCGACGGATCGAGATCGAGGATATGATCGTGAATATAGTGGAAGCTTGGACCCATGTTGCCGAGCTGTGCGCGAAACTCGGCAGCGATCGCGGCGCGGCCATGGACGGCGAAGCTGCCGTTGCGGGTGCCGAAGCTCGCATCTTCCGCGAAGAGCTCGGCGAGCGCATCGATATCGCGATTGTCGACCGCATAGGCATAGCGCGAGAGCAGCTCGCGCAGCGCCAGCCGGCTCTCGACCGCCTCGAGTCGCTGATCGCGGGCGCTCTCGCTCACCGCGTGGCCGACGGTGCGAAGAAGTCGGCCAGGATCCGTGCCGTCGCTTCCGGCTGCTGATCCAGGAAGAAGTGGCCGCCAGGCACCGTTGCGGCGCGAACGTCGGTGGCGCGCTTCCGCCACTCGGCCCGAATGTCGAAAAGGGTCGTCATGATCCCATGTTCGGCCCAGAGGGCGAGGAGAGGGCAGGTGACCTTGGTGTCGAGATCGGCGGCGTCGTGATCCAGGTCGATCGTCGATCCCGCGCGATAGTCCGAGCAGGAGGCGGTGATCATCGCCGGATCGCGCCAGCAGCGGCGATATTCCGCCAGCATGGCGGGATCGAAGGCATCCAATGTGGTGCCGCCGTTACTGCCGAGGCAATGCTCGAAATAATAATCGGGATCGGCGCCGATCAGATGTTCGGGATAAGGCGCCGGCTGGGGCAGGAAATACCACTGCCAGTAGGTTTTGGCGATGTTGCGGTTCGTGTCCATGTACATCGTATAGGTCGGCACGAGATCGAGCACCGCCAGCGAGTCCACCCGGTCCGCCCAGTCCAGCGTGAGACGATGTGCGACGCGGCCGCCCCGGTCATGACCGGCCACGCTGAACCGGGTGAAGCCCAGCGCCTCCATCATCCCCACCTGGTCTGCAGCCATCGCGCGGAAAGAATAGGTGGAATTGTCCGGCGCGTTGGGCGGCTTCGAGGAATCGCCGTAGCCGCGCAGGTCTCCGCAGACCACGGTGAAGCGATCGGCCAGCAGCGGGGCGACCTTGGCCCACATGAAGCGATTTTGCGGATAGCCATGCAGTAGCAGGAGGGGAGGCCCCGAGCCGCCGATGGCGAAGGCGACCTCGATGTCGCCGACCGTGATGGTCCTGTGGTCAAAGCCCTCGAACATCGTGTCTCCCGGAGTTTTTTGCGGCGCTATCTTGTATACGGATGTTCCCTTAGCGAACGCCTGAACAAAGATCAAATCGACCGTATTGCGAGCTGGGTTTGATCGCCATGCGCAGGTGTTTCAAATTAACATATTGAAAATAAAGGATTTAATTTTCAATGGCGATGATTGGCGCCGGAACGAAAAAAAGATCGTAATTATACGGATATGCGTTATTAGTATACGCAACAGGTCCCGATCGAGTGGCCGTTTGGAGGAGGATGTAGTGATCATACGACCAGCTTTTCGCGCATTGGGTGCTTCCGTGAGCCTGCTGGCCTTCTCCACACCACTACTCGCCCAGACCGGGGAGGCGCCCGCAGCGTCGACGGTCGCGCAGCCGCCATCGGACGTCGCGCTACAGGCCGCGAACGCCGGCGCGGGTGCGGCGGGCGGGCTCGAAGATATCGTCGTGACGGCGCGCATCCGTAAGGAGACCGCGATGCAGACGCCGGCTGCGGTCACCGCCCTGACGACGGTACAGATCGACCGGCAGGCGATCGGCACCATGCAGGCGCTCGCCGCGACGATCCCGAATGTGAGCATCGCATCCTACTTCCTGACGGATGCCATCTACATTCGCGGCATCGGCAATGGCGGCCTGCAGGCGGGCTTCGAACAGCAGGCCGGCCTGTTCATCGACGGCATCTATTTCGGCAACGGTAACTGGATAAGCGGCGGCATGGTCGATGTAGCGTCGGCCGAGATACTTTCCGGACCGCAAGGCGTCTATTTCGGCAAGAACACGATCGCCGGCGCATTCAACATCCGTACTGCCAATCCGACGCCGGAACTGAGCGGGCAGGTGAAGGTCGGGTATGAGACCGAGGCTGCCGAGCGCTATGTCAACGCGACCATCTCGGGGCCGATCACCAACACGCTGGGCGGCCGACTGACCGGCTATTACAGCAAGATGGACGGCTGGGTGAAGGACATCAACGGCCATGACCAGCCCGGCGACGGCAGCAAGCTCGCGCGCGCAACGCTGTCATGGGCGCCGACCTCCAATTTCGACGCCAACCTCAAGGCGCAACTCAGCGAGTTCACGAGCAACGGGCCGTTCAACACCGCGGTGTTGCTGAACTGCCGTGGCCCCAACAATACGCCAGCCCCGCTCGCCCGCTTCGGTTCGGCGGGATCGGCGGCCTGCCGGATCGACGGTCCGATCCCGATCAATCAGGATACGGCGCTCGGCGATTCCTTCGTACGCAACCGTGCCTATGCGCTGTCGTTGAACATGCACCTGCGCCAGGAGTTCGGCGAACTGACCTCCGTCACCGGACTCAACCGCTTCCGGCTGACCACCCAGGGGCAGCAGACTCTCGGATCGATCGATGCGGTCGACGGCTATAACGTCAACCAGAACCGTCAATTCTCGCAAGAGCTTCGGTATCAGACCAAGCTCGACCTGCCGGTCAATGTTCTCGTTGGCGCCTATTATCAAAAGTCGAACTATCTGAATAATAATTTCGCGAACGTCTTCCCGATGGCGCTGCAGGGTGCGACCTACACCTTCGAGAAGGTGGCGAGACAGCAAGGGCGTACCTGGTCGGTATTCGGCGAGATCCAGATCAAGCTCGCCGATCAACTTCAGCTCGACATCGCCAATCGTTATACCCACGAGAAGAAGTCGGCGACCTGGATCGAAAATGCCGTCGCACCCTATGCGCCGGCCCAGGCCGCTTATGGGCCGGCCGGCGCGCTGGTCACGATCGCGCCCCTGAAGTTCAAGAACAATTCGCCGCAGGCGATCCTGACCTGGAAGCCCAATGCGGACGTGATGGCCTACGCAGCGTACAAGACGGGCTATCTTTCGGGCGGCTACAATATCAATACCCAGGCAACCCCCCGCACCAATCCCGCCAGCCTGATATTCGGACCCGAGAAGGTACGCGGCGGCGAGGTCGGTTCGAAGATCTGGCTCCTCGACCGGAAGCTGAAGCTCAGCGCCGTCGGCTATTATTACAAATATACCGGGCTGCAGGCGGCGATATTCGACCCGGTCCTTATCGCCTATATCGTGCAGAATGCCGCCGTTTCTGAAACGAAGGGCATAGAGCTTCAGGGAACGGCGGTGCTCGGGAGCGGTCTCGTCCTGTCCGGCAGCCTCAACTACAATGATTCAAAATACACGAAATATGTCGGTGTTTGCGTCCCCGGGCTTCGACCGGGCGTGGCGCCGTGCGACGTCCGCCAGCCCGACGGGTCGTTTGCGCAGGATTATGCGGGTACGCCCACCAGCATGGCGCCGAAGTGGTCCGGCAACGCCCGCCTCGAATATACCCGCCCGCTGTCCGACGATATGACGCTGCGCGTGGCGACGGGGGTCAAATACTCCAGTAAGTATATCGTCAACGACATCCTTGATCAGCCGCACTATTTCAAGCTGGACGCGAGCGTGGGCATCGATCGCGGGCCGTTCAGCTTCTCCGTGATCGGCCGAAACCTCAACAAGCACATGGACTGCGGCGTCGCCTCGCCCCAGCCCCTGACCACGGGCAGTGGCGAGGTCCGCTGCATCCTCAATCGCCCGCGCGAGCTGAGGCTGGAGGCCAGCTACCGCTTCTGATCGGCCGGATCCCCGCCGCCTCCGGTATCAGGGAGACGGCGGGGACGTGGCCACCGTGGCGCGAGCTCCTGGGGGCGCTTGTGATGCTCCGGGCGTGGGAATGGGGGGCTCGGCCGGCCTCTACGGGGCGCTGCGCTCATATCGGCAGGTGCGGCGATGTCGGCCGCTCGGCGTGAGGTCGGCAGCTTGCCTTATCGCCCGGTAGGGCAGGCAAGGGATTCATCGAGGTGCCGCATCGTCAGGCAGGAGACGAAGCCGGCGACGGGCCACCCGATCCAGTCCCGCTGATGACGAGCATCAGGACGCCATTGACCGCGGCAGGGCACGCCGGAATCCGCGTCGATCCCCATGAGAAGCAGGGTGGCAACCCGGGGCGCGGGACCCGGATTCTTAAAATTATCCCATGATTTCGGCGAGAAATGGCGGAGCGGGAGGGATTCGATGCCCGCCGCCTAACAGCATTTGCCGCCGGCAGACCCATAGCGTCGCTGCTGCCGGTCGCGGAAAAAGGCGGCCCGGGTCATCGGCTCCCGATCCGGATGGGTCTGCCGGACATGCCGGCAATAGCGATCATAGTCGGGCAGTCCGATCATCAGGCGCGCGGTTTCGCGCAGTATATGGACGATACGAATCATGTCGCCGGCTTTGCGTGAAGAACTTCGGTTACGCTGGGCGACGGGTTCGCCAGAGCGGCGCGGCATGCCCGCACGGCCTCGACGAGGATGATGCCCATGACGAGCAGGAAAAGGCCGCACATCGCCGCATCGACCCGATCGTTGAGAATAATCTGTTCCATCTCGGCGAGCGACTTGGCGGGGCCCAGCTCTCTTCGTTCCGCAAGCGCTTCGGCGAAGACCGAGGCATGCGCCAGGAAACCGACGGCTGGCGTTGTCGAGAATATCTTCAGCAAGCCGGCATAGCCGGTGCAGATCACCAAAAATGTCGCCGGTAGCGCGGTGACCAGCGCCAGCCTGCCGCGCTTCATCCGGAATAGCACGACGGTGGCAAGCATCAGCGCCATGGCGGCAAGCATCTGATTGGCGATGCCGAACAGCGGCCATAGCGTGTTCACGCCGCCCAGCGGATCGGTCGCCCCTTGATAGAGGAAGTAGCCCCAGCACGTAACGCAGAGCAAGGTCGCGACGACGCCGCCGGCCATCGAATGCACTTTGGCTCGCGGCGCCGCCGCAGCCAGAATGTCCTGCAGCATGAAGCGTCCCGCGCGGGTGCCCGCATCAACCGCGGTCAGGATGAACAGCGCTTCGAAGAGGATCGCGAAATGATACCAGAAGGCCTTCATCGCGCTGCCGCCGATCGCCTGGCTGAAGATCTCGGCCATGCCCATCGCCAGCGTCGGCGCACCGCCGGTGCGCGAGATGATGCTATGCTCGCCCACCGCGGTGGCGGCGTCCGTGATCGCCTGCGGCAAGATGGGGTAGCCGAGGGCCGAGACAGCCTCCGCCGCCGATTGCGCCGTGGCGCCGAGCAAGGCGCCGGGGCTGTTCATCGTGAAATAGATTGCGGGATCGAGGATCGAAGCGGCGATCATCGCCATCAACGCGACGAAACTTTCCATCAGCATCGCGCCATAGCCGATGAAGCGCATGTCCGCCTCGCTTGCGATCAGCTTCGGGGTCGTGCCGCTGGAGATGAGCGCATGAAAGCCCGAGACCGCCCCGCAGGCGATCGTGATAAACAGAAAGGGAAAGAGGCCGCCCGACCAGACCGGGCCTCCGCCGCCGGCGAAGGGCGTAATCGCCGGCATGCGCAGCACCGGCTGGATCAGCACGATGCCGATCGCCAGCGCCACGATCGCGCCGATCTTCAGAAAGGTCGAGAGATAGTCGCGCGGGGCGAGCAGCAGCCACACCGGCAATATCGATGCGACCGCGCCATAGGCGATCAGCGTGAGGCACAGCGTGGTCGCGTCGAGGGTGAACGCTGCGGCCCATGTGGGTGAGGCGGCGACCCATTGCCCGGCGATGATCGCGAAGATCAGGCCAACCAGCCCGATCAGCGAGGCTTCCCCCACGCGCGCCGGACGGATCCACTGCGTATAGGCCCCCATGAACAGCGCCAGCGGCACTGTCGCCGCCACGGTGAACAGGCCCCAGGGGCTGTCCGCGAGCGCCTTGACCACGATCAGCGCGAGTACCGCGAGGATGATCACCATGATCATGAAGGTGCCGATGAGCGCGACCATGCCGGCGAAGTTGCCCAGCTCCATCCGGACGAGCTCGCCGAACGAACGGCCGTCGCGCCGGGAGGAGATGAACAGGATGATGAAGTCTTGCACCGCGCCGGCGAACACGACGCCCGCGAGGATCCAGAGCGTGCCCGGCAGATAGCCCATCTGCGCGGCAAGCACCGGACCGACGAGCGGGCCCGCGCCGGCGATCGCGGCGAAATGATGTCCGAAGAGGACGTAGCGGTTGGTCGGCACATAATCGAGGCCGTCACACCGCCCGATCGCGGGTGTAATCCGCTGGGGATCGACGACCAGCACGCGCCGCGCGACGAACAGTCCATAAAAGCGGTAGGCAATGAGATAGACCGAGACGCCCGCCGCGAGCAGCCAGACCGCGTTGACTTCTTCCCCGCGATCGATCGCGACCATCGCCATGCCGAACAGGCCCAACGTGCCGATCGCTATCCAGGGCCAGCGGCTATGCTTCATTCTGGCTGGTCCTTCTTTCAGTGCCGGCGCACGGCGATCAGGCTGATCTCGATCCGGGCGCCCTTGGCGAGCCCCTTCACCTCGACCGTAGCCCTTGCCGGCGGAGACTTGAAGTAGCGCCCATAAACGGCGTTCATCGCCTGAAACTCGGTGAGATCGGTCAGGAATACATGCGCCATGACCGCGTCGTCCAGCGTCATGCCGCGCGCCGCGAGCACCGCCTTGAGGTTGAGCAGGACGCGCTCGGTCTGCTTGCCGATATCGCCTTCGACAAGATTGCCGGTGACCGGATCGAGCGGCAGTTGGCCCGACAGATAGAGCGTATCGCCCGCCGCCACCGCCTGGACATAGGGTCCGATCGCGCGCGGGGCATCGGCCGTCGATATGGGCTGGGCCTGGGCCGCTGCTGCGGCAAGGACGCCCGAAAGCGCCGCTATGAGGGACGGCCTCATTTGCCGCTGCGCCGCTGCAATTCGCCCGACTGGATCTTGCGCAGGGTATCGAGCGCGGTCAGCACATGCGCGCGCACGCCGGTTTCCAGCGCTCCCTCGTCGACCACGTCGAAGAAGGGTGAATGGTTGGTGCCCTTCGGATGACCGATGCCGAGATTATAGTAGATCGAGGGATAGGCGCGGGAGAAATAGGAATAATCGTCGGAGCCGGTCAGAAAGTCGATCTGGTCGTCGACGCCGGCGGCGCCCGCCGCCTTGCGCAACGTGCCAGTCAGCGCGGCGGTCAGCGCGGGATCATTGATCACTGCAGGTGTAGGCGCGGTCCAGATGAACTTGGCGCTGCCGCCATAGCGGGCCGAGATAGATGCGACGCTCGCCTCCGCCTTCGCCATCGCCTGCTTGCGCATTTCGGGATCGAAGGTACGCAGCGTGCCGAGCAGCGTCATGCTGTCCGGAATGATGTTGAAGCGATTGCCGCCGTTGATCGCGGCGATGGTAAGCACCGTCGGCGAATGGGTGACGTTGAGCTGGCGCGACGCGATATGCGCAAAATCGCGCACGATGTCGCCAGCCATCGACGGGATATCGGTGCCGTCCCACGGCCGCGCGCCGTGCGTCTGTTTGCCCGACAGGCGGATCTCGATCCGATCGGAGGCTGCATACATGCCCCCTGAGCGCCAGTAGAGCTTGCCAGGATCCCCGGGCACCACATGGATTGCGAAGATCGCGTCGGGATTCAGCGCGCCGAACAGCTTTTCCTTCATCATCAATTCGGCGCCGCTGACCTGCGGGCCGAGCGTGCCCTCCTCCGCCGGCTGGAAGACGAAGATCACGGTCCCTGCGATTTCGGCCTTCATGTCAGCGAGAACCTTGGCGGCGCCCATCAGCATCGCGACATGGGCGTCATGGCCGCAGGCGTGCATGACTGCCGTTTCCTTGCCATCGTACATCGCCTTCACCTTCGAGGCGAAGGGAAGGCCGGTTTGCTCCTCGACCGGCAACGCGTCCATGTCGGCGCGCAGTGCAACGACACCGCCGGGTTTGCCGCCGCGCAACACGCCGACCACCCCGGTCTTGGCGATCCCGGTGCGCACTTCCATGCCGAGCGCCCGCATATGATCGGCTGCGAGCTTTGCCGTGCGGACCTCCTGCTCGGAAAGTTCGGGATGCTGGTGGATGTCGCGGCGCCACTTGACGACATCGGACTGGACGGCGGAGACGTTGGCGATCACCCGCGCGTCGAGGGAGCCCGCAGGGCTCTGAGCGGCGGCAGGAACCGCAGCGAGGGTCAGCGCCAACCAGGCGGCCTTGCCAAGCAGCGCTGAAGCTGAGGAAATCTTCATGTTGCGATACCTCCCTATGCGCGGTGCGGCCGCCCGTTTCTTGCAGCGATCACGTCCATGTCGGTTTCGGAGCGTGCCGGGTGCTGATCGTTCCAAAAGCCGTAGAATATTTCTGCCGACCGTATTGTATATACAAAATTATCATGGTTGAAACGGAATGCAAGTCTAAGTTGCCTGCGCGCATGCTTATCCGCTTCCGCTCGGTTGACTAGATTTCGGCGATATACCGCTTCGCCTCGCGCGCCCAGAACGCGAGGCCGAGTGGCCTGCCTTTGCACTCCCCTATGACATGAGCCTTCCGGCCGATCGACAAGCAGAAGAGTGGACCGTGCACCCGGCTGCTTCGGTGTTCTGGCAGCGCGAAAGCTGCCAGAACATAGTCTATCCTGGATAGATGCCAGGGGATCGCCAGATAAAGCCGCCGCATGCGGCAGCTCCGCCCGTTAGAACCAGAGGCGCACACCGGCGACGAGCGCCCATCCGCCGACATGTTCCCCTTCTGCCCGGGCATAGCGGGCGGTGCGCCCGAAGCGGCGCTCATATTCAACGCCGATATAGGGCGCGAATTCGGGCACCACTTCGTAGCGGAGCCGGAGCCCCGCTCCCGCAGATGAGAGACCGGAGCCGACATGGATGGCCGGGATATCCTGGGCCGAGAAGTCAACCTCGAGCCGCGGTTGCAGGATCAGCTGGTTCGTGATGCGCTGATCATATTCCGCCTCGACCCGCGCGGTCAGGTCGCCCCGATCGGACAAAAAGGCGGCAGCATCGACCTCGAGCCAATATGGCGCAAGGCCCTGGATTCCCAGCACAATATGTACGCGATCGGGGTTCGGCCGGATGTCGTAACGCACGCCGGTCTGGAGGTTGAACCAGGGGTCCAGCGCGTGGCTCCACAGCGCCTGCACTTCCGCCGACTCCAGCTTGCCGCCAAAGCCGCCTTCGCCTTCGGTTTTCAGCCAAAGACGGTCATAATCGCCGCCATACCAGGCTTCGCCCTCCCACGCATAGCCATCGCGCCCGTTTTGCGCGCGATATTCCAGCCGGTCGATCAGCACCTTGCCGCCGCGAAACGCGCCGTGCTCCGCGTAGATAGCCCGCCTTACCGGGGCCATCACCCCCACGCCCCACACCGTGTCGGCGGCATGTTCCGGCCCGGTCAGGGCGGCGGCTGACGGCCCGGCTCGGGGCGGCTGGGCGGTTGCGTCGCCATGCCCGCCTTGACCCGCCGCGGGCGCGGCAGGCGTGCAATGCCCCATCGCCGCATGCTCCGGGGGGCAGGCAGGATCACTTGCAGCCGGCGTCTGAACCTTCGGCGCCGGTGCGACGGGTGCACAATGTCCCATAGCCGCATGCTCGGGGGGGCATTTGGGATCGATCGCCGCTGCGGGCTGCGGGGCTGCCGGCGCGGCAGGCGTACAATGTCCCATGGCCGCATGTTCAGGCGGACATTTTGGGTCGGCGACGGCAGTTGGAGCCGGCGTCGCGTGATGCGCATGCGGCGCAGCCTCGGGGCTGTGCGGGGCGGTCGTCTGGGCGGCGACCGGTGCAGCGAATGCTACGACGATCGCGATGGCAAGGGGGCGCATCATGCCGCGTCTCCCTCGTCCATCGGGCGCACCTTCACGACATTCATCATGCCGGCGTGCATGTGGTAAAGCAGGTGGCAGTGGAACGCCCAGTCCCCGGGGGCGTCCGCGGTGAGATCGAAGCTCGCCTTACCGCCCGGCATCACGTTTACCGTGTGCTTGATCGGATGACCGTGCGCCTTGCCAGTCACCAGTTCGAAGAAGTGCCCGTGGATATGGATCGGGTGGTTCATCATCGAATTGTTGATGAGGTTGACCCGCACGCGCTCATTGCGTTCAAAGCGGATCGGCTCGGCGCCTTCGTTCAGCTTCTTGCCGTCTAGCGACCACATGAACCGCTCCATGTTGCCGGTCAGGTGGATGTCGACGCTGCGCGCCGGCGGGCGCTTGTCCGCAAAGGGGACCAGCGGTGCGAGATCATGATAAGTGAGCACGCGATGCGGCTCCTTTTCGAGCCCGAGCGGGCGGTCTCCCGTCCGGTCGACCGGCATTGGCGCGATCATGTCGGTCCCCACGCCGACCTTGACGCTGGAGGGTGCCAGCGATTTGTCGCGCATGCTGTGATCCATCGCCGCTGCCGGCTGGCCGGGGGTGCAGTGGCCCATGGCGGCATGCTCGGGCGAGCAGGCGGCGCCGGTCTCCATCCCCCCCATGCCCATGTCACGCATCGACAGCGTCGGCCGCTCGCGCAGCGCCGGAACCGGGGCGACCATGCCCAGTCGCGGGGCCAGCGTGCCGCGGCCCATGCCCGACCGGTCGATGGACTCGGCGACGAGCGAGTAAGCCTGATCGCCGGGCGTCACGATTACATCGTAGGTCTCGGCGACCGAGATCTGAAACTCGTCGGTCTCCACCGGGCGCACATCCTGCCCGTCGGCCTGGACCACGGTCATCGGCAAGCCGGGGATGCGGATGTTGAAGATCGTCATCGCGGAGGCGTTGATGAAGCGCAGCCTCACCCGTTCACCCGGCCGGAACAATCCGGTCCAGTTTTCCTGCGGCCCATGGCCATTGACCAGGAAGCTGTAGGTCGAGCCGTTGATGTCGGCGATGTCGCTCGGGTCCATCCGCATCGCACCCCATTCGGCCCGGTCGGCGGCGCTCATCTGACCGTCCAGGAGAGTCTGCTTCTGACGGTTGAAATAACCCCCCTTCTGCTTGACCTTCAGCATGACCTGATGGGGATGCTGGAAGGTCCAGTCCGACAGCACGACGACATGTTCGCGATCATAGGGGGCGGGTTCGGCTCCCGCCGGATCGCAGATCAGCGGGCCATAATGGCCGAGCTGCTCCTGCAGGCCCGAATGGGAGTGATACCAGTAGGTGCCAGCCTGTTTGATGGGGAATTCGTAGGTGAATGTGGTCCCCGGCTTGATCCCGGGGAAGCTCACACCCGGTACGCCGTCCATGTGGAAGGGCAGAATGAGCCCGTGCCAGTGAATCGACGTGTCCTCGTCGAGCGTGTTTTCCACATGGATGCGGACATTCTGCCCCTCGCGCAGACGGATCAGCGGCGCCGGCAGCACACCGTTCATGGTGATGGCATGGCCGGTGCGGCCGCCCACCTTGAACATGTCGTGGGCGATCCGCAGCCTGATATCCTCGCCGCTCAACGGCGGCATATCGGGCCGCAGACCCGGGGAGCCGGTTTGCGCCCAGGCTGGGAACTTCGTTGGGAGAGCCGCGCCTACCAGGCCGAGGGCTCCGGCGCGCAGCAAACTGCGCCGCCTGACCAGATGATTCATGATGACAAATCCTGTCTTGTCGACATGCGCGGCATGGCAAGAATAGCCGGTTCACAACCGTCCATCGCCCAGGCCCGCCTTTTTCGCCCATAGGGGCGCGTCATGATCTGATGATCTCAGATCGGCGCGTCGGCCTTGTCGTCGCCACATCCATGCCGGCAGAATACACTATCTGCGGGCATCCGCTTGGTTGCGGCGTAAGCCGACTCCAGATCAGGATAGTCGCGGAGGCGGCGTGTCGTGGTCGAGCAGGACGCCGGAAAGAGGCGATGCCAGTGGATGGGGATCGGTGGCGAGGCGCAACGCTACGCGCTCCGGAAGCTCTGGCGCGTCAAGCTGCATCGCCGAGCAGGCGCCCTTGCATGCAAGCTCCATCGCGGGCAGCTGCTTGCCCGTCTCGTGATCGCTGCTTGGCTGGCAGTGGGCAGCGGCGGGTTCGGTCTTCCACTGCTGCCCATGCACCGCCGCCATCGTGACGGGCGCGACAAGCATCCCGCACAGAAGAGCAAGCGAAAGGAACCATCGGCGCAGCATAGTTCTAGTTTAGTGCGCAGGGGTCTGGCTGACAAGGGATCGCCCTCGCCCACCCCCAACCCGGCGCAACATCAAGCGTCATTGCGGACAATTCGTCGAGGTCAGGATTCGAGCGACGATCGCTCGAGGCGGCAGGGTCAGCCGATCACGTTCCGATCTGTCGCAGACCAGGGCGTCGAGCGGTTCGAGCAAGGCTGGACCGGCCGGTCCGTCTATCGTCATCCTTTCAAGGGCGAGCGCCAGCGTCGTGCCCCGCATGAGATCCACGGCTTCTCCGGTTGAGCGAAACATCTCGACGCTGGCATGGCCGCGGCGCGCGATGAGATTGAAGGCAAGGACCGAGCCGCCGGCAGGTCGAGCCGCGACCTCGACTTCGCCGGCAAAGGCTATCGCCGCGTCGTCCTCGCTCAGCCAGCGCGCTTCGGATTCGATCGAGAGCAGCAGCCGCCCCTGGATGAGGGCGAACCGGCGATCCATGCCGTCGAAGCGGGAGAAGCGGGAGGGCGCGTCGATTGTTGCGACGCTGGCCCGCCACAGAAAGTCATTGGCATCCGCGCTTGCCGGGCAGGTCATGACCGGCCGGGTCAGGCCGCCGCCATTGCGCCACGGCTCCGCGGTACGGTCCGCGGCACGCAGGACGCGAAGTGCGTTCATCCAATGATGCCGGGAAGATCGAGGTCTTTGTCGCGGGCGCAATCGAGGGCGATTTCATATCCGGCGTCGGCATGGCGCATGACGCCGGTCGCCGGATCGTTCCACAACACGCGCTCGAGCCGCTTGGCGGCCGCCTCCGTACCGTCGGCGACGATCACCATGCCTGAATGCTGCGAATAGCCCATGCCGACGCCGCCGCCATGGTGCAGCGAAACCCAGGTCGCCCCGGAAGCGGTATTGAGCAGCGCATTGAGCAGCGGCCAGTCTGAGACCGCGTCTGAACCGTCCTTCATAGCCTCGGTTTCCCGGTTGGGCGAGGCGACCGATCCGCTGTCGAGATGATCGCGGCCGATGACCACGGGCGCCTTCAACTCGCCCTTGGCCACCATTTCGTTGAAGGCGAGGCCGAGCCGATGACGATCGCCCAGGCCGACCCAGCAGATGCGGGCAGGGAGGCCCTGAAAATGGATGCGCTCGCGCGCCATGTCGAGCCAGCGATGGAGGTGCGCATTGTCGGGGAGGAGTTCCTTTACCTTGGCATCGGTCTTGAAGATGTCCTCGGGATCGCCCGACAGCGCTGCCCAGCGGAACGGACCGATCCCGCGGCAGAAGAGCGGCCGGATATAGGCCGGCACGAAGCCTGGGAAATCGAAGGCGTTTTCGACGCCCTCGTCAAAGGCGACCTGCCGGATATTGTTGCCATAGTCGGTGGTCGGCACACCCATTGCCTGGAAATCGAGCATCGCCCGGACGTGGATCGCCATCGAGGCTTTGGCGGCGACGGCAACGGCCTCCGGCTCGCGGTCGCGGCGCTCGGTCCATTCGGCCACGGTCCAGTCGATCGGCAGATAGCCGTTGATCGGGTCATGCGCGGAAGTCTGATCGGTGAGCAGATCGGGGCGGATGCCGCGCCTGACCATCTCCGGCAGGATTTCGGCCGCGTTGCCGAGCAGGCCGACCGACACCGGCTTGCCGTCCACCTTCGCCTGCTCGATGATCGCCAAGGCTTCGTCGATCGTGGCGGCGCTCCTGTCGAGATAACCGGTGCGGAGGCGCATCTCGATGCGGCTCGGCTGGCATTCGATCGCGAGACAAGACGCTCCTGCCATTACCGCAGCCAGCGGCTGGGCGCCGCCCATGCCGCCCAGGCCGGCGGTCAGCAGCCAGCGGCCCGAAAGGTCGCCGCCATAATGCTGCCGGGCCATTTCGACGAAAGTCTCGTAGGTGCCCTGGACGATGCCCTGGGTGCCGATATAGATCCATGATCCCGCGGTCATCTGGCCGTACATCGCCAGGCCCTTGCGGTCGAGCGCGTTGAAATGCTCCCAGGTCGCCCATTTCGGCACGAGGTTGGAATTGGCGATCAGAACCCGCGGCGCGTCGGCATGCGTGCGAAACACGCCGACAGGCTTGCCCGACTGGACGAGGAGCGTCTGGTCATCCTCCAGCCGTTTCAGCGTCTCGACGATGCGGTCGAAGCTGTCCCAGTCGCGCGCGGCCCGGCCGATGCCGCCATAGACGACAAGCTCTTCCGGCCGCTCCGCGACATCGGGATGCAGGTTGTTCATCAGCATCCTTAGGGCCGCCTCGGTCAGCCAGCTGCGGGCCGACAGTTCGGTGCCGGTGGCAGGGCGAATGACGCGACTATTATCGGTGCGGTTCATTAACGGGGATCCTTGTTGAATCAGCTCGTGGCGAAGGCGAGACACGCCTTCAGGATGTCGGAAAGAACGGATTGGAGCGGCGCGGCGCGCGCCACGTCGAAAGCCGGCGGCCAGTTGGTCTCGTCGACCGCATCGGGCTCATCGAGATAGCCCCGCATGGCGAGTTCCATCTGGATGGCATGGACGCCTTCTTGCGGCCGGCCATAATGGCGTGTCGTCCAGCCCCCTTTGAACCGGCCATTGACGACACGGGTGTGGCCGCTCCCTGCGCAGACGGCCTCGACGGCGCGGGAGAGTTCGGCATCGCAGGTCGCGCCGTTGTTCGTGCCGATGTTGAAGATCGGCAATTCGCCCTCGAAGAGATAGGGAATGCGGCTGCGGATCGAATGGGCATCATACACCACCACGTGCGGATGGTCGGCGCGCAGTCGAGCGATCTCCGCGGCAAGCCGCGCATGATAGGGCGCGAACCAGCTTTCGCGTCGTCGCGCGATCTCGGCCTCATCGGGCCCGGCCGCCTGATAAAGCGGTTCGCCATCGAAGGTTGTGAGAGGACAAAGGCCGGTTGTCGCCTGCCCGGGATAGAGCGATGCCCCTGAAGGGTCGCGCCCGACGTCGATGACGCTACGCGAGATGCTCGTGCCTATGGACGTCGCCCCAAGCTCGACCGCAAAGGCGTAGAGCTCATCGATCCACCAGTCGGCGTCCCGCTGCGCCAACCACGTCGAGCGGAAATGGTCGCCGACATCGGCGAGGACGGTCCCAACATGCGGAAAAGCGACGATGAGCGGCGCCTGCCCTTGTGTGACGTGCAGCCAGCTCATTCGATCGCGCCGGGCAGCTTCACGGATGCGGCATTCGCGATTTCGCCCGAGCGGATCAGCGCATTGGCCGCCTCCATATCGGGATGGAAATGACGGTCGTCCCCAAGGGCCGGCACCGCCGCGCGCAGGCGGGCCCGGACCTGCTCGAGCCCGTGGGAGGAGGCGAGCGGACGATGAAACTCGCAGCCCTGCGCCGCGGCGAGCAATTCGATGCCGATGACCGCTTCAGCATTGGCGGCCATCTCGAGCAACCGCCGCGCCCCATGCGCCGCCATCGAGACATGGTCTTCCTGATTGGCCGAGGTCGGGATCGAGTCGACGCTGGCCGGGAAGGCGCGCTGCTTGTTCTCGCTGACGAGCGCCGCGGCTGTGACCTGGGGAATCATGAAACCCGAATTGAGGCCCGGCCGCGGGGTCAGGAACGCTGGAAGGCCAGAAAGCGCCGGATCGACCAGCATTGCGATGCGGCGTTCGGATATCGATCCAATTTCGCAGATCGCCATCGCGATCATGTCGGCGGCAAAGGCTACCGGCTCGGCATGGAAGTTCCCGCCGGAGAGCGCCTCGTCGGTGTCGGCGAAGATCAACGGATTGTCGGATACGCCGTTGGCCTCGGTCTCGAGCATGGCGGCAGCGGCGCGCAGCACATCGAGCGCTGCGCCCATCACTTGCGGCTGGCAGCGCAGGCAATAGGGATCCTGCACCCGCGGATCGCTCGCGGCCTCCAGATGAGAGGCACGGATCGCCGATCCGGCCACCAATTCGCGCAGCGCCTCGCCCACGGCGATCTGTCCCGCGTGACGGCGGAGCTGATGGATGCGCGGATCGAACGGCGCGTCGGTGCCCTTCGCGGCTTCGGTCGAAAGCGCGCCGGTGACGAGCGCGGTGCGGAACAGATTGTCCGCGCAAAACAGTCCGACCAGGGCATTGGCGGTCGAAAATTGCGTGCCGTTGAGCAGCGCCAGCCCTTCTTTGGGTCCTAGCGCGAGTGGGGCGAGGCCCGCCTGCGCAAGCGCGTCGGCGGCGGGGCGCCGTTCGCCGTTCACGTCGATCTCGCCGACGCCGATCATCGTCGCCGCCATATGGGCAAGCGGCGCGAGATCGCCGCTGGCGCCGACCGAGCCCTGCGACGGCACGATCGGGGTAAGGCCGTTGAGGAGCATCGCCTCCAGCATCGCCACTGTTTCGGGCTTCACGCCCGATGCTCCCTGGGCGAGGCTGGCGAGTTTGAGAGCCATCATCAGCCGAACGACCGGAACCGGCGAAGGGACGCCGGTTCCGGCAGCATGGCTGAGCACGATGTTGCGTTGGAGCGCCGCCAGATCTTCATCGCCGATCCGGACGCTGGCGAGCTTTCCGAAACCGGTGTTGATCCCGTACACCGGCTTTTGCTGCGCGATGATGCGGTCGACCGCGGCAGCGCTCGCAGCGATCTGCGGCGCGCAACTCGGGTCAAGACGCGCGGGCGCGCCCAGGTAGATGCTGCGCCAGTCGGCAAGACTGACGGCTCCGGGCTTGAGGATCATTGCGGTCATAGGCCTTTCCAGATTCGGGCGTGGAGAGGGTTGAAGCCCATGCGGTAGACGAGCTCCGCCGGCCGCTCGATGTCCCAGATGGCCAGGTCGCAGCTCTTGCCGGGGTCGAGCGACCCCAGTTCGGCTTCGAGCCCGAGTGCACGGGCGGCGTTGCGGGTTACGGCGGCGAGGCATTCCGCGACGGTCAGCCGGAACAGCGTCGCGCCCATGTTCATCGTCAGCAGCAAGGAGGTGAGAGGAGAGGTTCCGGGATTGCAATCCGTCGCCAGCGCCATCGGGACGCCCGCCGCGCGCAGCGCGTCGATCGGCGGCAAATGATTGTCGCGCATGAAATAATAAGCGCCGGGCAGCAGGGTGGCGACCGTTCCGGCGCGGGCCATGGCGGCGACGCCCGCATCATCCAGATGTTCGAGATGGTCGGCCGACAGGGCGCCGGCATCCGCCGCCAGCTGCGCTCCGTTAAGGTTCGAAAGCTGTTCGGCGTGCATCTTGACCGGGAGCCCGGCCACCTTGGCGGCCTCGAATATGCGGGCGGCCTGCGCCAGGTTGAAACCGATGCCCTCGCAGAAGACGTCTACAGCATCGGCCAGCCCCTGCTCCGCGGCGCGGGGGATCATCTGGTCGCAGACGAGGTCGATATAGCCGTCGCTGTCGCTCGCATATTCAGGCGGCAGGGCGTGCGCCCCGAGCAGCGTCGTCGACACCCGGATGTGCCGCTCGCGCGCCAATCGTCGCGCGGCGCGCAGCATCTTGAGTTCGTCGTCGAGCGTCAGGCCATAGCCCGATTTGATCTCGATCGTGGTGACCCCTTCCGCCATCAGCGCGTCGAGCCGGGGGAGCGCGGTTGTCACGAGGGTCGCCTCGTCCGCCTCACGCGTGGCTTTCATAGACGACACGATGCCGCCGCCCGCCCGCGCAATTTCCTCATAGGAGGCGCCGGAGAGCCGCAGTTCGAACTCGTGGGCCCGATCGCCAGCATGAACCAGGTGGGTGTGACAGTCGATCAGGCCGGGTGTAATCCAGCGACCGTCGCATCGGACGACATGGTCCGCGTCGAAGGTCGGCGCCTCGCTCGCCGGTCCCGCATAGAGGATGCGGCCGCCGGTCGCCGCCAGCACGCCCTTTTCGACTATGCCGAGGCCATCGCCGGCCAAGGTCAGCAACCTCGCGTCAGTCCAGAGTTTTTCGCAGTGCATCCTCATTTCGCCATTCGACGCCTTGGCAGAACCCTATGTTATGTATATACAATAATAGCAGGGAGACGTTCGATGCAAGCTAAAATTGTGGAACCGGCCCAGACGCTCTTCTTCGACCAGGCCCTGATGGTGGAAGGCTGGGCGGCTGGCGTGCGGTTGACCCTGTGCGATGGGAGGATCGCCGCCATCGAGCGGGACTGCCTCCCTGCAGCTGGTGACGAACGCCATGGCTGCGGCCTGCCGGCGATGAGCAATGTCCACAGCCATGCCTTCCAGCGCGAGATGGCGGGCCGCGCGGAACGCAGCGGTAGCAACGTCGACAGCTTCTGGACGTGGCGCGAGGCCATGTATGCCTCGGTCGATCGCATGACGCCCGATGATCTGCGCGCGGTCGCGTCGCTGGCTTATATGGAAATGCTGGAGAGCGGCTTTTCCCGCGTGGGCGAATTCCATTATCTTCATCGGGATATCGACGGCGCCCCATTTGCGGATGTGGCGGAAATGTCGGTCGCGATCACAGCCGCAGCTGCGGAGGCCGGAATCGGCCTGACGCTTCTGCCGGTGCTATATTCCTATGGGGGTTTCGGCGGCTTGCCGCCCCAGCCGGCGCAGCGGCGATTCATCCAGGACATCGACGCTTATCTGCGGCTGCTTGAGGAAGCCGAAGGCGCCGTCAGGGCGCTTCCCGACGCAATCGTGGGCATCGCGCCGCACAGTCTTCGTGCTGTTTCGCCCGACCAGTTTCGCTTGCTGGGCCCGGCGATGAAGCATCGGCCGGTGCACATCCATATTGCGGAGCAGATCCGCGAGGTCGAGGACTGTCTGGCCTGGAGCGGCCGCCGGCCGGTCGAGTGGTTGCTCGACAATGTCGATGTCGGCGCGAACTGGTGCCTGGTCCATGCGACGCACATGACCGAGGCCGAGACGGCTGCGCTGGCGCGGAGCGGCGCCGTCGCAGGGCTGTGCCCTATCACCGAAGCGAACCTGGGAGACGGCATCTTCCCGGCGCCCGCCTTTCTTGCGGCGGGTGGCCGGTTCGGCATCGGCAGCGATTCCAACGTGCGGATCGATTGTGCCGAAGAGCTGCGGCTGCTCGAATATGGCCAGCGGCTCCTCCATCGCAGGCGGAACATGTTGGCGGGCGGGCCGGGGCGCTCGACCGGCCGTGCGCTCTATGCTAATGCCGCTCGCGGCGGCGCGCAGGCGTTGGGCGTGGGACTCCAGCTGGAGGTCGGCGGGGCTGCCGATATCATCAGTCTCGATCTTGGCCATCCAGGTCTTTTGGACAAGTCCGGCGACGCGATACTGGATGCGTACATATTCGCTGCGGGGGCCGATGCAGTCGATTGTGTTTGGCGATATGGGGAGAAAGTCGTCGTCGGTGGCCGGCACCGCAGACGGGGTGAGATCGTGGCCGACTATATCCGCGCCTTGGAGAGACTGATCGGATGAAGCAATCGCTGCACGAACGGATACGTTCGGATTTCGAACGGCGCATCCTCTCTGGCGAGATGGCGCCGGGAGATCGATTGCCGATCGAACAGGAATTGGTCGAGCATTATGACTGTTCACGGATGACCGTGAACAAGGCGCTCACCGCTCTTGCGAACGCCGGCCTGATCGATCGGCGCAAGCGCGCGGGCACCTTTGTCGCGCGCCCGAAGGTCCATTCCATGGTCCTCGACATTCCCGACCTCGCCGCGACGGTGCGCGAGCGCGGTCAGGACTACAGCTATGTCGAGCTGGCACGGCGGGTCTTGCGGCGCAGCCAAGTGGCCCCTGACGACGCTGCGCTCGCGTCGGGCGGCCAGCTGCTCGAGCTTTCGGGCCTGCACCTCGCCAACGGTCTGCCGCTGGCGCTCGAGCATCGCCGGATCAGCATCAAGGCCGTCCCCGGCATTGTCGACGCCGATTTTGAAACCGCACCGCCCGGATCGTGGCTGCTCGAACATATTCCCTGGACCGAGGCGGAGACGCGTATTTCGGCGGCGGGCGCCGAGCCCGACGAGGCGAAACATCTCCACGTCAAGCCGGGCGCGCCCTGCCTTCAGGTCGAGCGGCGGACCTGGCGCGGCAATGTACCGATCACCTATGTGCGGCAGCTGTTCCTCGGCGATGCTTATGATCTCGTCGCCCGCTTCGGGCCCAGCAGCGCCGCGCAGGCTGCCGCGCGCGACTAGAAAGGCCCATGGGTGGGCGGACGCATCCGCCGCCCGAGCGCCCGCGCCTCAGCAGACCGCAACGGCTTGCCGATCAGGCGAACAGTTTCCGTTCGGCCTTGATAGCGGCGATCAGTCGATCGAGTTGCGCCGTCGTGTTGAACAGCGCCGGCGTGACGCGCAGGACCGGCCCCGCCTCCAGCCCTGCCTTCGCGACGATGAGCAGCTTGTATTTGTCGAGGAAAAGCGCTTGCGCCTGCCTTGCCTGCTCGGGCGTGCGCATCCCGCGCAGGCGAAAGCCGGTGATGGCGCCATAATTGTCCCGTTCCGGCGGCAGCGCGATCTCCACGCCCCCGATCTCCGATGCCGCAGATACCCAATGATCACGCAGCGCGCGCAGATGGGCGAATTTGCGCTCGATGCCGATCTGCTCCTGCTGGGCGACGGCGGTAGGGATGGTCAGACGGGCCGCGAAGTCGACCGTGCCGGTGGGCAAACGCGACAGGATGTCGTCGGCCGGGTAAAGTCCGTTGCCGAACCATGGCAGGATGTCGGGCAGACGCGGCTTGCGGATATAGATGCCTCCGGTGCCGAGCGGCGCGCCGAGCCATTTGTGCAGCGAGAAGCCGATGAAGTCGGCGCCGATCTTCGTCACGTCGAAGGGCATCTGACCCACGGCCTGCGCGCTGTCGAGGATGACGTCGACGCCCCGCGCCTTGGCCATCGCCACGATCTCCGCCACCGGCGGGATCAGCCCGTTGCGATTGGAGACATGGGTGAGCAGCAGCAGCTTGGCGCGCGGCGTTTCCTCAAGGACTTTTCTGTAGGCAGCCAGGACATTGTCGCGGCTATGCGGCTCGGGCAATGCGAAGCGGACGACCTTCGCGCCGCGGCTCGCTTCGAGATACTGCATCGCGAACTGCATCTCGTCATAATCGGCGTCGCAGTAGATCACGGCGTCGCCCTGCCTGAGCGCTCCATAGTTGGCGATCAGCGCATAGAGCGCGTCGGTGCCGCCAGCGCACAGCGCGACCTCATCAAGGTCCGCGCCGATCATCCGGGCGACGGCCGCCCGCGACTTGTCCAGTTCTCCCTTTAGCGGGACGCCCGGCACCGCGCTGCGCAGGAAGGTCGAATTATGGCGGTTCACCCAGTCGATCCGCTCGACATAGGCATCCCGCACGGTGCGGGTCATCGCGCCATAATAGGCGGCGTCGAAATTCACGATGGTCGTGTCGACGTCATAATCCGCGACAAGGGAGTGCTGCATCTGCGCGAAGTCCATTCCGGCGCGATCGGCCGGTGGCGGCAGAGCGGCCGGGCGCTTGGCCATCAGCTCCGGGGAGGCGAGCATGGCAAGGCCGGGCATCGCAGCGACTCCGGCGAGGAAACGGCGACGATCGTTCATGGCATTCCCTTATCCTTTTGCCGTCGGCCCGTCGTTCGATCAGCGATCGAACAGGGTTTGGACGGCGTATCTGGCGCTGGTTCTGCGAGGCCCGCCCTCATCGCTATCGGCCAGCCTGCCCTAGGTGGCATAATTATATTGTCTATACAATAATGAATCATGCTCGCCTGACGCGCACGCTAGATCCTCAGCCGTGCCGCGAAAAGACCGCATAGGGGCCGGCGGCGGTGAAGCTCACGACGTCATAGCGGTCACGGCGCTGGTCCGGCGTCTCCATCCCAGGCGATCCTGCCGGCATGCCTGGCACCGCGATCCCGACGATGCCGTCAGGCCGCTCGCGAAGCAGGCTCAGGACATCCTCCGCCGGGACGTGCCCTTCGATCACATATCCCGCCACCTCGGTCGTGTGGCAGGAGGCGAGGATCGACGGGACGCCAAGCCGCGCCTTCAGCGCCGCCATATCGCTTTCCGCGACGACCCTGGGGACGAAGCGGCCCGTCGCTTCCATACGGTCGGCCCAGGCTGTGCAGCAGCCGCAGTTCGGATCCTTATGGACGACCATCGCAACGGGCTCTGCCGCCGCCGGCGTGCAGCCACCGGCGAGACCGGCGACCACGACGATCGAGCTGGCGGATGCGAGGCCCGCCAGCACCTGTCGGCGCGACCGCCCTTTCCCTGGTTCGCTCATGGTCGGCGATATTATTGCGGCGCGGACGACGGCGTGCAGTGGCCCATTTCGGCATGTTCCGGCGGGCAGTTCGGATCGGTGGCCGGCTTCACAGCCGCCGGCGGTGCCGCTTTCTTCTCTGCGCCTTTCGGCGAGGCCGCCGCGGCCGGGGCGGCTCGGTGATCGTCGGTCGGCTCCGCGGTTGCTGCGGGTGCTGGCTGCGCCGGCGTGGCGGCGTTGACCGGAGCGGCAGCGCCATGGCTGTCGTGGCCCATGTGCGATTGGTCCACCTTCGCCACCTGAGTGTTTTCCTCGGCCGCTGCAGTACCCGCCGCTGCATGGGTGCTATCGCCGCAAGCGGTCGTCATCAGCGCCATGATAATCACGGCCATCAGCACAGGCTTCTGTCCCAACATTCCATCCCCTCGATCCAAGTGGCGGCTCCAAGCCGTGGATGTGAATCATGTCTATACAATATCCGGAAGGGCTTCAATGGCTGTCGGCGGCCGCCATTGCGCTGCTCTTCCTGATGGACCGTGTCGTTCGCCAGGAAGGCGCCGCGCTGATTGTTCCTGGGTCGATCTTTGCGCTAAGAGGCTCGCGTCGTTCCGGCAAGCTCGGTCTGCTCCGGTGGCATTCGCATCGCCCTCGGCACGGCTGATTGTGGAGAATCTCGAATGGCACTTGCGGCGACATCGGCGGCCCCCCTGTACCGGCAGGTCAAAGAGCATGTGCTGAAGCATGTGGCGTCCGGCGAATGGCCGATGTCTAGCCGCGTGCCGTCGGAAAATGAGCTGGTGCGCGAACTCGGCGTGTCCCGCATGACCGTCAACCGCGCGCTGACGGATCTGGCCGGCGAAGGTGTGCTTGTACGGATCGCCGGGGTGGGAACCTTCGTAGCCGGGCGCTCGGCCCACACCCACCCCCTGCAGATCCGCAACATCGCCGATGAGGTGCGCGGCCGCGGGCATGAATATCATGCGCGCGTCATCAGAAGCGAGGTCGTGACGGCCACTGTCGAACTGGCTCGCGATTTCGAATTGCCGCGGCGTTCTAAGCTGTTTCATACCATCATCGTGCATCATGAGAATGGCGCGCCGGTCCAGCTCGAGGACCGCTTCGTCAATCCATCGGTCGCACCCGACTATCTGGTGACCGATTTCACCCGCACGACGCCGCATGAATATCTGATCCAGGTCGCGCCGCTACAGCGCGCCGAGCATATCCTGCGCGCCGTCATGCCGGACGAGGAAAGCCGCGCGCTGTTGCAGATGCCCGCGAACGAGCCCTGCCTGCTGCTGCTGCGTCGCACGTGGACGAACGAGGCCGTCGCGTCGGCGGCGCGGCTCCATTACCCAGGATCGCGGCACGAATTCGAAGGTCGCTTTGCGCCTTGACGAAAGCTTGAACGCGCTCCGCCCGCGGGAGCTTTCCCGGCCGGGCCGTTCGTGCACGGATCAGGTCAGGCCCATGATCAGGATGACAATCAGCGGGATGGGCGCGAAATAGCGCAATGTCAGCCGCCAGTAGTTGAACAGGGTCGCGCTGCGCGGCGCGATATCGCTCCGCACCGCCGCCGCGGGCATGATCCACCCGATGAAAATGCAGATAAGGATGTTCGCCACCGGAATCATGACATTCCCCGTCGCGAAATCGAGCAGGCCGTAGGGCGTCATGTCGCTGTACTTGCCCAGCCCCGCTGGCGGCTTCACGTCCGACCATATGTTGAACGAAAAGACCGTCCCGAGGCCCAGAAGCCAGGCCACGAAGCCGACCAGCGGCGCGCCGATCTTGCGACGGATCCCGAAGCGTTCCTCACTCCAGGCGACGATGGGCTCGATCCCGGCGATTGCCGAGGTGAGCGCGGCAAAACAGGCGAGGATGAAAAAGAGCGTTCCGAATACAAGGCCGCCCGTGACCTGGCCGAAGACCAGCGGCAGGGTGACGAACAGCAGCCCAGGCCCTTCCGCGGGGTTGAGATCGTGCGCGAAAACCAGCGGGAAGATGGCGAGGCCCACCATCAGCGCCACCACGGGGACCGAGGCCGCGATCTTGATCGCCGATGAGGTCACCGACATGTCCCGCGTCAAATAGGAGCCGTAGGTCATCATGATCGCCATGCCGGTGCCGATCGAAAAGAAGGAGAGGCTGACCGCGCTCAATACGATGTCGGCGCTAAGCGCGCTGAAATCGGGCACGAAGAGGAAGCGCAGCGCCGCGACGAACTCGCCCGCGTAAGCCGCATAGCCGACCATCAGGATCAACATCAGGAAAAGCGCGGGCATCATGATCTGCGAAGCGCGCTCGATCCCGCGCTGCACCCCGCCCATAAGGATCAGGATCGTCAGGGTCATGAACAGGCCGTGCCAGAAGGCGACGACGACGGGATCAGCCAGCAGTGCGCGGTAGATCCCTGCAATCTCCCCTGCCGTCGCGCCGGCGAAGCTGCCGCTGGCGGCTTCGAACACATATGCGATGATCCAGCCGCCGATTACGCTGTAATAGGTTCCGATCAGATAGATGGTGATCACGGTGATGATGCCGAGCCACGCCCAATGGCGGCTTGCGCCCACCTCACTCGCAACGCGGGTCATGACGCGTGGGGGGCTGGCCTGTCCGCGGCGGCCCAACATCAGTTCCGCGATGAGGATTGGGACAGTGATCGTCGCGGCCGCCAGTAGATAGATGAGCACGAAGGCGCCGCCGCCGCCCGTGCCCACCATATAGGGAAACTTCCAGACGCTCCCCAATCCGATCGCCGCGCCCATCGCCGCCAGCAGAAAGCCGAATGTGGACGACCAGTGCTGGTGGCGTTGCATCATTGGGACTCCGGATCAGCCCAGGACCGAGAAGCTGCTGTCAGCGTGGATCGGGCGGTTGCGTGAGAAGAAGCCGAGGCTGATGTCGCGATCGACATGCTTCAGATGGAATTGCAGCGGTTCGCGATCATGATCGCCGCCATTGCCGCAATAGGCGATTAGCTCAGCCATCATCTGTCCGACCACGGGCGCATTTTTGAACTGGTTGCCGCTGGTGCCGATCGCCATGAAATAGCCGTCGAGGTCCGAGCGATCGTAGATCGGAATCCAGTCGTCGCTGACATCATAGAGCGCGACGATCCCCTCGGCTTTGTTGGGGATGCCCAGCGTCGGGAAACGCTGCGCCGCCCGCCAGACCAGGTTCGTCCACTGGTCGGTGAACGACGGATCGAACCCGTCGGGATCGACCCATTCCAGCGGATCGCAGGCAGGCTCCAGGGTGCCGACGAACATGTGGTTGCCGATCTCGGGCCGCATATAGACGCCCGTGTCGCCATCGGTCATGACGTGCCCCTTGCCGCTGAAATCGAGCCCGGCGGGGGCGGGAACATGGGCGACTTCCTGTCGCAGCGGGCGTGTCCGGATCGCCATCGCCTCGCGCACGCCTGCCATTTCATTGACCACGCCCGAATGCGGACCGGCAATGTTGACGACCACTGGCGCATCTATGCGCTCCGTACCGTTCAGGGTGACGCCGAGGATCCTTCCGCCCAGCTGCCGTATTTCGGAGACTTCGACATTGAAGCGAAACGTGGCGCCGTGCGCCATCGCCGCCTGCTGAAGGTTGCGGCTGGCAAGCTGCGGATCGTTGATATAGCCGCCGGTCGGGCAGACGATGGCGCCTTCGAGCGTGGCGCCGTTGGGAACACCGAACTCGGGATCGTCGATGCGCTTGGGCGGAGTGAAGGAATCGAGCGCGATGCCGGGCATCAGGCTCGACACCTCGGCCGCACCGAGAATGTGAAAGGGAACGCCGACAGCGTCGAGAATTCGCCGGGTCGAGGCGAGCCGGTCACTGTCGCGGCCCATCAGGATGAGGCACCCGCACTGATTGTAGCGGGCCAGTTCCCCGTCATCCTCGAGACCGAGAAAATTGGCCCAGTCCTTCCAGTGGAAATGTCCCTCATAGGCGAGGGAAGTCCCTTCAACGGTCGAGTAATAGGGGCGGATGATCGCGGCGGAGCCGGACGTGGAGCCGTAGCCGGCCGCGGGCAGCCTATCCACATTGAGCGTGCGATAGCCCTTCCGCGACAGCGCGAGCGCGGTCGAGCAGCCGATAACGCCAGCACCGATGATGACTATGTCATAGAGGCGGTCGGTCATGTCATTTTCCTAGCAGTAGGGGTCGCCCGGATGCCTAGCTTCCGCGACTCGCCGAAATCCGTGCGCCGGTGGTTTGCCGTCCCGAACGATTCGGACGCGGTTTGACAGCGGCAAGCTCTGATCACCCCAACCTCTCCGCCCGCAGGTTCCGCAAATGGCAGCCGACTTTACGACGGTCT
The DNA here is from genome assembly GCF_001015195.1 of Sphingomonas sp. Y57. Lineage (GTDB taxonomy): Bacteria > Pseudomonadota > Alphaproteobacteria > Sphingomonadales > Sphingomonadaceae > Rhizorhabdus. The sequence goes on from NZ_LDES01000002.1 coordinate 154,325, forward strand.
GTATGTGCCTGTATAGACAGCATAGGCGGAGAGACCTCCCTGGCAAGCCTAAAAAACAAAACACGTTAAGGTTTGTGCGCCCTTTGCGCCTTCGCGTCCTTGACGGAGCTGCCGAGCGGGCGTCTTCCGCTCGCAGAATTTATCCTGTGCGGGGGCGGACTTCGACGCAAGGAACTTCCGGAAGATGGGGCCTGTCGAAAATTCTATTGCCTACCTCTCCAACATGTATATACATAATGGGAAAACAAGATGAAGCGAGTGCCCTTCTCATCAGTGCCTACCGCAGGGTGTAACGACAGCTAACCAGGGAAGAAGAGGGTTCAGGTCGATGAAAATATACGCGAAATCTGGGAAGATCCGTTTCGGTGCGAGCGTAGCCTTCGGCGCGCTGCTCGCGTCTACGGCGGTCGAGGCGCAGGTTGCCGAATCGTCGGCAGCAGGCGAAAATAACGAAATCGTCGTTACCGCCCTGCGCCGCGAGTCGACGGTGCAGACCACGCCGATGGCGATCACTGCGCTCACCGGCGACACGTTGGCCAATGCCGGCGTGGCGGACGTTCTCGATTACGCCAAGCTGGCTCCGGGCCTGCGCGTCATCGACCTCGGACCGGGTCAGCGGCGGATCAGCCTTCGCGGTGTTCAGGCCGCCGGTGAGCCGACGGTCGGCACCTATTTCGACGACACCGCGTTGACCGGTTCGGTGGGCACGGCAAGCGATGCCGGCGGCCGCACCGGCGATTTCACGATCTTCGACATCGAGCGCATCGAAGTGCTGCGCGGGCCCCAGGGTACGCTCTATGGCGCCGGTGCGATGGGTGGTGCGATCCGCGTCATCACAAACAAGCCGGTCCAGAAGTTCGAAGGGCTGGTCGACGCGCAAATAACCGACATGACTGGCGGCGGTCGCGGCTATGCGGTCCACGGCATGGTCAACGTCCCGCTCGTCGAAGACCTCCTCGCCGCGCGCGCGGTGCTCTATCGCCGGCACAGCGACGGCTATGTCGATAACGTCTTCCTGGGCCGGAAGAACGTGAATGACTACACCATCGAAGGCGGCAGGCTCGCGCTTCGCTACACGCCAACCGAGAACTTCACCATTGACGCGACGGCGATGTATGAGGACGTCAACGCGATCTCCTCTGCCTGGCAAGCCGATCGCCGGGCGTACGAAGATACCCAGGAAGTGCTGGCGCCGAACAACGGCAATTCGCAGCTCTACAGCCTGACGCTCAATTGGGATTTCGGCGGCGCGGCGCTCACCTCGGTCACCTCCTACCAGAAGCGGAAGAGCGAGGACGGTTTCGACGACACCGGCTTTACCCGCACCAACCGCACCCCGGCCCGTTGTGCCACCGTGGTCAACGGCAGCGCAGGATCTCCCTGCTCGCCGGCTCAGCTGACCGACTTCTATGCCTATGTCGACAGCCTGTTCCCGATGGCGGCGCTCGCGGTTGCCCGCGTGAAGGACGTGGCGCAGGAAATCCGCATTTCATCGACCGGCGAAGGCCCTTTCCAGTGGACGATCGGCGGCTTCTATCAAAAGCGCGACAATATCGGCCGCTATGAGGACGTTCTTGCCGATGCGGCGACTGGCGAAGTGATCCGTCCGACCACGCCGCCCGCCTACCGCCGGCGCGTCGAGGACGAGCTCAAGCAAAAGGCTGCGTTCGGCGAGGCTACCTATACCGTCACGCCGCAGCTCAAGCTGACTGCCGGCATCCGCTACTTCGACTATGACAAGCGGGTCGGCGGCTTCGTCGACATCCCCCTGCCACTGATCGGCGCTGGCGCGCTGCCGCCGAAGTTCGTCAACGCGTCGGAAAGCGGCACGCTCCTGAAATTCAACGCGTCGTGGGAAGCCACGTCCGATATCTTCGTCTACGCCACGGCGGCGCAGGGTTACCGGCCCGGCGGTGGCAACTCGGTGATCGGCCTGCCCGATGCGTTGACCGGCTACGACGCGGACCGGCTATGGAATTATGAAGTGGGCGCCAAGCTTCAGCTGCTCGATCGGAAGCTGACGCTCAACCTTGCGGCTTACCAAATCGATTGGGATGACATGATCGTCCGTGGCCGTACGCGGGACAATACCTACAGCTTCCTGTCCAACGCCGGCGCGGCCCGCATTCGCGGTTTCGAAGCGGAGGCCTTCCTGCGTCCGACCCGCGGTCTGCAGCTCTCGTTGGCCATGAATTACAATGACGCGAAGCTGTCGGAAGACCAGGTGAACGCCAACATCGCCGCGGCTGGCCGGAAGGGTGACCGCATCCCGTTCATCCCCCGCTGGAGCGGTTCGCTTGGCGTGGAATATGCAGCGCCCGTTGCTGACGGTGTCGATCTGTTCGCCCGCGCCGACGCCAATTATGTCAGCGCGTCCTACTCGGAATTCCGCCCCACTAACGCGTTCCGACGCCGGGTGGGCGACTATACGCTTGTCAACGCCCGCATCGGCTTTGAGCTGGAGGACAGCAAGATGGGCATCTATCTGTTCGCGAACAACCTCTTCAACAAGGTCGCGATCAACCGGAACACGCTGTTCTCCTGGCCGGGCGCCAACCTGGCCAACTCGGCGCCGCCGCGGACCATCGGTCTGAACGTCCGCAAGGGCTTCTAACCGTAAAATGCTGGAGCGGCCGCCGAACTGGTCCTACGGATCGGCCGCTCCAGCTTCTTGTCGACGAGCTTTGCCAATCGATTTCCCCTCCCGCGTCGAAGGGCACGAGATAGAAAGCCTCGTCGGCATTAGCAGGAGCGCGGTAATCATGATCGATGGTCCACCGGCAACATGTCGCGCGCCGCGCGGCGTCAGGAATTGACGGGAATGTCTCCGGCCGCACAACGCCTGCTCTACGCCCTTCATCGCTGGGGCGGTGTCGCCCTGTGCATCCTGTTCGCCCTTTGGTTCATCACCGGCATCATCCTGATGTATGTCGGCTTTCCCAAGCTCACCCAGGCCGAACGGCTTTCGTCGCTTGGCGACATCACGACCGTGAATTGCTGCGTCCCGCTCGAAAGCGTGCTGAGCGATCGGCGCTTCTCAGGCCGTCCTTCGAGTATCCAGGTTCTGGTTGTGGGGGGGCGCCCTATCTATCGGCTGGGCTTCGGCAAGAGTTTCCAGCGCGTTGACGCCCGAACCGGCGAAGTGTTGCCGGCTGTGAACCGTGAGGAGGCCCTGGCCATCGCGGCCAGGCTTTTTCCCGGCGCTACAGGCACCTATGACGGCCTGATTGATCAGGACCAGTGGACCTATACGATGCGGTTCGCGGCGCATCGCCCGATCCACCGTATCCAGATGAACGATCCGGCCCGCACGCTTCTCTACCTCTCCTCGCGCACGGGGGAGGTGGTGCGCGATGCACCGCTGGCCGAGCGCCGCTGGGCCTATGCCGGGGCGTGGCTACACTGGCTTTACATGTTCAAGACCGAATATGCCGATCCGAAATGGGAGCTGGCGGTATCGCTGCTCTGCCTCGTCGGCATCGGTCTGGTGATCACCGGGGTCTGGATCGGTGTTACGCGGTGGAAGTTCCGCGGCCGCTACAAGTCCGGACGCAAGACGCCCTATGTTCAGCCGATGCAGCGCTGGCATCATGTCGGCGGGCTGCTCTTCGCCTTCTTTGCCCTCACATGGCTCATCAGCGGGCTGGCGTCGGTCAACCCGCTCGGCGTCTTCGATCGTAAGGCGACGGCGGACCGCGAGGCCTTTCAAGGCGGCGCATTGACCGCCGACCGTTTCACCCTTTCGGGCTCCACAGCCCTTGCGAAGCTGGGGCCGACCTTTGTGCCACGGCAACTGGACTGGGTTTCGATCGGCGGCTCACCTTATCTGATCGCCACGAACTCCAGGAACGATGTTCGTGTGCTGCCCGCGTCGGGCGCCGCCGTCACCGTCCAGCCGCGGCTCCCCGAGGCATCCATCCGGGCTGCGGCTGAGAAGCTCGTGGTGGGGGGAAGCCTCACCACGCTCGAACTGCTGGCCGACTACGACAATCATTATTATCCGCGCGCGCAGCATACCTTGCGGGGGGATGAAAACCGGCGCTTGCCGGTGTTCCGGGCGACCTATAGCGATCCGGCCCGCTCGACGGCTTATATCGACGCGCACACCGGCGAGATCGTCGCCCATTATGACGCGACGACACGCCTATACCGTTGGGTGTTCAGCTTCATGCACAGCTGGGATGCCGGCATGCTGCTCCGTACCCGGCCCTCTTGGGATTTCATTCTGCTGCTGCTTAGCGTCGGCGGGTTGGTCATCTCGTTCACTGGACTGGTTCTTGCGAAGCGGCGGCTGGCCTTCACGGCCCAGAAGCGCAAGCAAAGGCGGCGTCTTCGCTGACGCCAACGACAATGTGCCGGGACCCGGACCGGGGCATCGCCCCGGAGGTGGAGAAGTATATGAGCGAGCGATCGGAGCAATACACACGCGACGGAGCTGTCGTGCTCCGGAACCTCCTCACGCCAGCTCAGGTCGCTATCTTGCGAGAGGGGATCGACGCCAATCTCGCGCAACCCAGTTCAAACGCGAAGATCGCCAGCCGGCGCGACGATCCGGGACAGTTCGTTGAGGATTTTTGCACTTGGCGAACCAATGCCCACTATCGCGAGATCATCTTTACGTCGCGATTGGGCGAAGTTGCAGCGGAGCTGATGGGCAGCCGGACAGCCCGGCTCCATCATGATCATATGCTGACCAAAGAAGCAGGAACGCGGCAGCGCACGCCCTGGCACCAGGATCAGCCCTATTATAATATCGAGGGCCGGCAGAATGTGAGCTTCTGGGTTCCCGTCGATCCGGTCCAGCGTGAAGCGGCACTGGAGTTTGTCGCCGGGTCGCATCTCGGGCCCTGGCTCATGCCGCGTTCGTTCATGGCGAACGAGGCCAAATGGTTTCCCGACGGAAGCCTGGCGGAATTACCCGATATCGAGGCAGATCGTGCCGCACACCGGATTCTCGGCTGGGCGCTTCAGCCTGGTGACGCGGTCGCCTTCCATATGCTGACGCTGCACAGTGCGGCCGGGTCGGCGACAAGGCGGCGGGTCTTTTCGGTGCGCTTCATTGGCGACGATGCTCGCCATGCCCCGCGAAACTGGGCGACATCACCCGACTTTCCGGGCCTGGCGGATCGCCTGCCTGCAGACGCCCCCTTCGTCGATCCGCTGTTTCCTCAAGTGTATCCGGCGCCAGAGCCTGTCGACGTTGCTCGCTGACCGCGCTTCGCGGACAGGGTTGCCAGTCGCATAGCTCCAGCGCCGCAGCTCGCCGTCGCTGGGCGTGACCAGCAGATAGAGGCGGCTGGCGTCGGTTAGCTTACAGGGTTGCGGGCGCGGCTTGGCGGCGCGAATCTTAGCATCGGTCAGCAATGCCGGTCTCCTGAAAAGCACCACGTTTCGACCGCGCGTACCACGCTGAGCGCCATCCGATTCGCAGGATGGGCGTGGACGGTACGGACGGCCGAGGCCGAGCCGGTCCTTTAAGCGACAGTAATCAGGAGGAAAAAGTCGAGGCCAGTGATCTTTTTGCGGACCGCTGTGGAGAGGTCCGTGGCGGAGCGGGAGGGATCTTTGCTTTCGGTACGAGCAACTGATTCAAAGAGAGAAAATGTCTTAGGTCGGCCAGTCCCGCACCTGATCACACACATATTTGGAACAAGCCCGTCATAAAAATAGAGGGCGGGCCGGATTGCCTGCGGCTAGACAGAAGAGGTCGACCATATCCTGCGAGCAAGAATCCTTGTCGTCTGTGTGTCGGTATGCTGCGCAGGCAATGTCGTGGTGCGGGATCAGGGGCCGAACAGCAGGGCGCCGTCGTTCTGGTCGTCCTTCGTCTGGACTGGTGGGTCGTTGACGCTGACCGAATAGCGGGGAGCGGGCGCCGGCTGGATCATTCCGCCAACATCGACAAATGTTCCCCGATCGACGTTGTGAGGATGGTGTGGCGCTTCGCGCATCGACAGGACGGGGCTGAAGCAGGAATCGTCATATCCGAAGATCTCGCACCACTCTTCCCGCGTCTTGCGCTTGAATATCTCGGCGAAGCGGATCTTCAGCCTATCCCAATTTTCGGGATCGTGGGGGTTGTCGAAGGCGGGGTCGTCGGCGATGCCGAGGCGGTGGCGCAGGCGATCGTAGAATTGCGGCTCGATCGCGCCTACAGCGACATATTTGCTGTCGGCCGTCTCGTAGCAATTGTAGAAGTGCGCCCCGCCGTCGACCATGTTGACGCCATATTCGTCGCGCCACTTGCCCATAGCGTGTGCCGAATAAAGCAGGCTCATCAACAAGGCCGAACCATCGACCATCGAACAATCGACGACCTGTCCCTGGCCCGTGGAGCGCGCATGCAGGATCGCACTCACCATGCCGAAGGCCATCATCATGCCGCCGCCACCGAAATCGCCAACCAGGTTCGCGGGCGGAACGGGCGGCTGGCCGGGGCGCCCGATTGCATGCAGGGCGCCGCTCAAGGCAATATAATTAATGTCATGCCCTGCCGATTGCGCATAGGGGCCGTCCTGGCCCCAGCCGGTCATCCGACCGTAAACCAGCTTGGGATTGTCGGCCAGCAGAACGTCGGGGCCCAGGCCCACCTGTTCCATCACGCCCGGCCGATAGCCCTCGACGATGCCATCGGCTTTTCGCACCAACTCTCTCGCCCGGGCGACATCGGCGGGCTTCTTCAGGTCCAGCCGAACCACTTTCCTGGATCGGGCGAGCGCGTCTTTTTCCAACGAGATATACCCATCCATCACCCCCGGCGTGGAGCGCATGACGCGAACGACCTCCGCGCCATTGTCGGCCAGCATCATGCACGCGAACGGGCCTGGCCCGAGCGAGCCGAACTCGATGATCCGGATATTCTGAAGGGGACCGGGCATGCGTTTACACTCCGTGCCAATGGCTGTCGCGGCTCAGCGGCGCATAGGTGGGCGCACGCTTCTCGCGGAAGGCTTCGAGGGCCTCCTTCGAGTCAGGATGCCCGCTCATCCGCTCGGTGGCAGCTTGTTCGAATTCATAGCCTTCGCGCAGGTTCATCCATTCAATCCGGTCGAGGACCCGCTTGCTGACACGGACCGCTGTGGGGCTGAACGACGCCACGCGGGCGGCGAGGCGCTCGGCCTCTGCTTTGGGATCGCCTGTCACCGCAACCGTGATGCCTGCGCCAGCCGCGGCGAACTGCTCAGCCTTCATCGGTTCTCCGGTAAAGTACATCTTGCGGACCAGTGACATGGGAGCGATGCGCGCAAGATGGCGGGCGCCGCCCATGACGCCAACCGTCAGTTCGGGCAATCCGAAGCGTGCATCCGGGGCGGCGACGACGAAATCGCACGATGCGGCGATCGCCATGCCCGTGCCCAGCGCCACCCCATGAACCGCGCCGATCACCGGCACCGCGCATTCCGCGATCGCGAAGAAAGCCTCCCGAACGCGCCACATCCGCTCAACGGCATTGTCCGGCGTCATCGTCGCGAATTCATCCAGATCATTACCGGCGCAGAAGTGCGGTCCTGCCGCACTCAGAACTACTGCGCGCACATCGGGCCCGGCCCGGTCGATATTGCCGAACAGCGCTGCGATCTCGATATACATGTCGCGATTGATGGCATTTGCCGGTCCGCGGTTGAAGACGACATGGGCGATTCCCTGGTCGGTCGCGCTGACATCGAGATATTGAAAATCGGATGACATGGGTTTGATCCTGTTCTGAGAATGGGAAGCGGTGGTCAGGCGGGGCTCTGAACCGGTTCGGGAAAGGGGATGCGGGGCATCCTGCGCCGTCCCAGCCACCAGCCGGATTGGGGAGGCCAGTCCTCGAACCGCCGTTCGGGCTGAAGCTGCATCGCGGCGTGGAGGGGCCAGTTGGGGTTGAAGAGCGCCTCTCGGCCGATGGCTACGATGTCGGCGCGCCCGTGATCGATGACGTCTGCAGCTTGTTGCGCGTCGACGATTAGGCCGACCGCCACGGTCGCAATGCCGGCCTCCTCGCGGATCCGCTGGGCAAAGGGAACCTGGAAACCCGGCCCCCTGGGAATGACCGAAAGATCACCGCCGATCCCGCCGGAGGAACAGTCGATGACATCGACACCGGCCGTCCGCATCGCGATGGCCAACTGCACCGAATCGCCGAGATTCCATCCATCCCTGGCGGCATCGATCGTGGAAATCCTGCAGAACAAGGGCAAGCTCTCCGGCCACACCGATCGCACCGCTTGGGCGATCTCGACCGCCAGACGCATTCGGTTGGTCCGGTCGCCCCCATAAGCATCACTCCGCCTGTTCGTTAAAGGCGAGAGAAAGGAGTTGATGAGATAGCCATGCGCTGCGTGGATTTCGACGATGCGGAAGCCGGCCTCCAGAGCGCGCCTGGCCGCTGCGCGCCATGATTCGATCAGCGCCGGGATTTCGTCCAGCCTGAGCATCCGGGGCGTCGGCAGCTTATCGGCAGCGGGAGCGTCGCTTACCGACACCGTCGGCCATGCCGCTTCGCCGCGCTCGGCCAGATCCGCGGCGTCGAGGGCGCCGTCGCCATGCCATGGCCGACGCATGCTGGCTTTGCGCCCGGCGTGACCCAACTGGAGTCCGGGCACCGCGCCTTGGGAAGCGATCAGTTCGGCCAGACGGGCCAGGCCGGGGATGTGGTCGTCCGACCAGAGGCCGAGATCGCCATGGCTCAGCCGTCCTTCGGGTGCGACGGCGGTCGCCTCGGTCATCACCAGGCCGGCGCCGCCGATCGCGAACCGGCCATAGTGCGCGAGATGCCAGTCGGTCACCTTGCCGTCCCCGTGCGCCGAATATTGGCACATAGGCGAGATCATGATCCGGTTACGCGCCGCCACGTCGCGCAAGCACCAGCTTTCCAGGAGCTTGACCGCCATTGGAACCCACCCTTTCTCGTCTGGACGGAAGCTTCGCATTTCCAAATTAAAAAAACAAGCGTTTGTAAATGTAGATCGCTGATGGTAGCTGGGTGGCATGCGGTGACTCGGTCGAGCTGCTGGCAGCAATCGGGCCTTGAGGGAGGCGAGCAGGTGGAAGAGGCATTCATCGTCGATGTGGTCCGGACGGCCGGCGGCCGGCGTGGCGGGCGGCTGAGTGAATGGCATCCGGCCGATCTCGGCGGCTTTGTCGTCGATGCGCTGCTCGACCGAACCGGTGCCGACCCCGGGCTGATTGACGACGTGATCTTCGGCTGTGTGCAACAGGTCGGGCAGCAATCCCAGAATGTGGCGCGGACCGTCGCCCTGTCGTCGCGCCTGCCCGAGCGGGTGCCCGGGGTGACGATCGATCGCCAGTGCGGATCGTCACAGCAGGCGATCCATTTCGCGGCGCAAGCCGTGCTGTCCGGCACGATGGAGGTCGTGATCGCGGGCGGCGTGGAAAGCATGACACGGGTGCCGATGCTGCTGGCGTCGACCCTGCCCGAGGCGAACGGGATGGGGCATTATCGCGGCGCCCGCTTCGAGGCACGCTATGGCACGACCGAACCGAGCCAGTTCGATGGCGCCGAGCAGATGGCGGAGCGATTCGACCTGTCCAAGGATGAACTGGACCGGTTCGCGCTGGAGAGCCATCGCCGCGCCGCGGCGGCTGCCGCGGCAGGAGCCTTCGACGACGAGATCGCGCCGATTCCGCTCAAGGGGGCCAACGGCCTGGTCGAATGGCACCGGACCGATGAGGGCATTCGAACCGACGCCAGCCTGGACGGCATCCAGAAGGTCAAGCTTTTGCGCGAAGGCGGGCGCATATCGGCCGCCAATGCCAGTCAGATCTGCGACGGTGCGTCCGCTGCGCTGATCGTCAACCGGCGCGGGCTCGCCGCTCTGGGCCGTGAACCGGTCGCCCGGATTCATCAGATGACGGTGACGGGTTCCGACCCTGTCATCATGCTCGACGCGCCGATCCCCGCGACGCGGCGCGCCCTAGAAAGGGCCGGTATGAAGGAATCGGACATCGCCTTGTTCGAGGTCAACGAAGCTTTCGCGTCGGTGCCGATGGGTTGGATGAAGGCGTTGGATATCGATCCGGCCAAGGTGAACGTCCATGGCGGTGCGATCGCCCTAGGCCATCCGCTGGGCGCGTCGGGCACCCGCATCCTGGCGACGCTGCTGAATGCGCTGGCCCGCCGTGGGCAGCGCTTCGGCCTTCAGACGATGTGCGAGGGCGGGGGGCTCGCCAACGCCACGATCATCGAAAACCTTCGGATCTAGACGGCCCGGCAATCCAAGCGTGGAGTACAGAGTGCGCAACGATTTCAAATATATCAAAGTCGACCGTCAGGATCATACGATCATCGTCACGATCGACTATCCACCCGTCAACGCGACCCATCCCGACGTCGTCGACGAGATCCGGGAAGTCGCCGAAGCGGTCGAAGAGGACTTTTCGGTCCGGTCGTTCATCCTCACCGCCACGGGCCGATGCTTCGTCGGCGGCGGCGACATCAAATTCTTCCTGACGCTGGGGCCGGAAACCGCCGAGAAGATGGCGCTCCAAGTCCAGAAGATGCAGGCCGCGCTCCACTATTCACGGGTTCCGATCATCGTCGCGGTGAACGGCCATGCGATAGGCGGCGGGCTCGAACTGATGATGGCCTGCGACATCGCGATTGCCGAAGAGCACGCCATGTTCGGACTCGCCGAGGTCAGGCTCGGCCTCATTCCGGGTGCGGGCGGCACACGCATGCTGTGCCGGATGATCCCGCGCGGCACGGCCAAGCGCATGTTGTTTACCGGGATGCGGGTCACCGCCGCGCGGGCGGCGGAACTGGGGCTGGTCGACGAGGTGGTGCCGACCGGCCAGTCGCTCGAAGCCGCCCTGGCGCTTGCCGCAGAGATTAACGCTTGCGGGCCGGTCGCCGTAGCCGCGGCGAAGAAGTCGGCCATCTACGGCCTCGACCACTCGCTCGACGAAGCCCATCGCCGCGAGGCCGAGCTGTTCGGCCCGCTGTTCCGGACGTCCGACCATCGTGAGGGTATCAACGCCTTCTTCGAACGGCGCGCGCCTCAATTCGAAGGTCGCTGATCCGCCCCCATCCCCAGCCGGAGACGAACATTGAAGCTCTGCGTCATCCATATCAACGCCGAGAAGGGCTCGGAAAACTACACGAAGATGATCGACGGCATCTTCGACGGCATCAAGGCCCCGGGAACTGAGATCACGCATCGCTTCGCGCGTCTCAAGCGCGCCGCCGATACGACCTACGCCTATCCTTATTATATCAACTCGCTCGATGTGGTGCACCGCTTCCACGAAGCGAGCGAGGACGGGTTCGACGGGATCATGGTGGCCTGTTCCGGCGATCCCGGGGTCATCCAGGCGCGGTCAGTCTCGCGCGTCCCCGTGGTCGGTCCGATGGCGGCCTCAATGCACTGGGCCTGCGAATATGGCTCGAGATTCGGCATTGTCACAACGGCCGACCGTTCCTGGTATGAAGCGGTCGAGATGATCGTCGAGGCCAACGGATTGATGCGCCGTTGCAGCGGCATCCGCGGCATCGAAATCCCCTCCAAGGAAGCATTCACCCGCGGTTTCGTCGAGCCGGCCTTCGTGGCGGCGGAGATCGAGCGCCAGTCCCGCAAACTGATCGAGGAGGGCGCCAATTCGATCGTGATCGCCAGCGCGGGCCTGAGCTGCATCGCTGCGGTCGCGGGACTGCGCCAGGTGGCTGACCTCGAGGCACCGATCTTCGACGTGCTCAGCATCGGACTGAAGACCCTCGAGATGCGGGTCGAGCTCACCGCCAAAGCCGGTTTCCCGCCCGTCAGCCGCGTGGGCATGGGCGAGTATTTCCAGCCCGCCGACACCGCCCGGGTCAAGGCACTTTTCAATCCTCTGTGAACAGGACGAGACAATGGACACTTATTCACTGGCGGTATCTTCCTTCCTCACGGACGAGGAAATCCAGTTCCGCGATAATGTTCGGCGGTTCATGCGCGACGTGGTCGCGCCGCTGGTTCCCCAGATGGAAGCCGAAGGGCAGCCCCCGGCGGGGCTGCTGGAGCGGATGGGCGACGAAGGAATCCTCGGCACCTTCCTGCCCGAGGAATATGGCGGCGCCGGCGCGTCGCTGATGACGCGCGCCATCGTCGCGGAGGAAACCGCGCGGATGAGCGCCGGGTTCGACGCAACGCTGTTCGTGAACATCAGCCTGGTCGCCCGGCATCTCGCCAAATATGGCACTCATGAGCAGAAGGAGAAATATCTCCGGCCGCTCGCCATGGGCCGGGCCTCGGCATCGATCTGCCTGTCGGAACCGCATGGCGGATCGGACGCGCTGAGCCCGCGAACGGTGGCGCACAAGGACGGCGATCATTGGGTGATCAAGGGACACAAGACCTTCATCACCAACGCACCGATTGCGGAGTTCTTCCTCGTCTTCACGCGCACCAGCGGCGAGGATCGCCGCGTGAAGGGCGGAACCTGCTTCATCGTCGAAAAGGATGCGCCCGGTCTCACGGTCGGCCAGCCGTTCGACAAACTGTCATTGCGCAGTTCGCCGACCGCCGAAGTCTATTTCGACGATGTCCGCGTGCATGAGAGCCAAATCCTGGGCAATGCGGAGGAGGGGTTCAACATCCTGCTCGACGGTCTGGACCTGGAGCGCGTCTTCGAAGGCGCCAGCAACACGGGTATCGCCCAGGCCTGTCTCGATGTCGCCGTGCCCTATGCGCTCGACCGCAAGGTCTTTGGGGAAGCGATTTCCAGCTACCAGATGATCCAGGACAAGATCGCGCGCATGGCGACAGGCGTCGAGATATCGCGCACGATGTTCTACCATCTCGTCCGGGCCTGTGAGCGCGGCGTGAATGTCAATCGCGAAGCCGCGATGCTGAAGCTCTATTCCTCCGAGGTCGCCGTAGAGGCCTCCCGCGAGGCCGTGCAGATCCTGGGCGGCTATGGGCTGATGGAGGAATATCCCGCAGCGCGTCTCTATCGTGATGCGAAGCACCATGAGATCGGCGCGGGCACCAGCGAAATTCAGAAGCTGATCATCAGCAAGGAGACGCTCCGCCAGTATCGGCAGGTCGCGTGACGCGTGGGAACCGGAGCCCTGGCGTCACCGCGACACCGGGGCTCCAGCCGGAAAAGGAATGGACCGCCCGATGAGCGACGAAATCCGTGCCGATCCTGATCTGCCGCTGAACTTCGCCGAACCCGAAATGCTCGGCATGTTGCGAGAAAGCCTGCGCAGGTTCGTCGCCCGGGAAATGCCCCGCGAACTCGCCCGCACCTGGGACCATCAGGACCTGTTTCCCAAGGACGTCTATGCGTCGCTGGCCGAGATGGGCGTCACCGGCCTGGCGGTCGGCGAGGAATATGGCGGCGCAGGCCGCAACATCGTCGCCTGCATGGCGACGATCGAGGAATTGTCGCGGCGGAGTCTAGCGGTCGCGATACCCTATATAATGTCGGCCTGCTATGCCGGCATGAACCTGGAGGAATGCGGCACCGCCGAGCAGAAAGCCGAGCTTCTGCCCCGGGTCACGGGACAGGGCATGCGTTTCGCCTATGGCTGGACCGAGCCCGATATCGGCGCCGATCTGGCGAATGTGCGCACCACCGCCGAGCGGTGCGGCGACCGGCTGATCATCCGCGGTGCGAAACGCTTCTGCACCGGAGCCGAACTGGCCGATTATATCTATGCGCTGGTCCGCAGCGATGCCGACAAGCCCAAATATCAGAACCTTTCCTTCGTCCTGATTCCGACGGACGCGCCCGGCCTGTCGATCACGAGGATGGGGACGATGGGCGCGCGCGGCGCGGCTACCACCGATGTGCAACTGGAGGATGTCGAGGTGCCCTTCTCCGCCGTCATGGGCGGCGAAGCGGGGTGGAACAATGGCTGGTCCTCCCTGGTCGGCCCGGGCATGGACATCGAGAAGCTGGAAGTCGCCGCGATGGCGCTGGGCCTCGCCGCCGCCGCGGTCGAGGATGCGTGGCAATATAGCACCGAGCGAAAGCAATTCGGCGGGCCGATCAGTGGCATCCAGTCGGTTCGCCATATGCTGGCCGACGCGCAGACCCGGTTGCATGCATGTCGCCTGATGCTGACCCAGGCAGCCTGGCTTGCCGAGAACAGGCTCCCCTGCCGCGCGGAAACGTCGATGGCCAAATTGTTCATCTGCGACACCGCGAAGGATATCGTCCTCAAGTGCCAGTCGGTGATGGGCGCTTATGGCTATGTCGAGGAAAGCGACATGGAGCGCTATGTACGCGATGTCCTGCTCATGCCGATCATCGGCGGCTCGTCCGCCATCCAGCTCAACAACATCGCTGCCGCGTTGCGCCTGCCAAAACAGTAGCGTTGTGGTGCGCAGCACAATCAGAAAGATCAGCTCTTGAAAATCGCTGTGCTCAAGGAGGCCGCGGCTGGGGAAAGCCGCGTGTCCGCCACGCCTGAAACCGTGAAGAAGTTCATCGCGCTGGGCGCCGAGATGGCGGTCGAGCAGGGCGCCGGCGAAGGGGCGTCCATCGCCGACGCCGACTATGCGGCCGCGGGCGCGAAGCTCGGCAGCCGCGCGGACGCGCTGAAGGATGCGGACATCATCTTGGGCGTGCAGGGTCCGGAGCCGGAGTCGATCGGCGGAGCGAAGCCCGGAGCCTGGCTCGTCGCGGGGCTCAACCCGTTCGGCGAGCGCGCCCGGGTCGATGCCTATGCCGCCAAGGGCGTCGAGGCGCTGGCGATGGAGTTCATGCCGCGCATTACCCGCGCGCAGTCGATGGACATATTGTCGTCGCAGTCGAACCTTGCCGGTTACAAGGCGGTGCTGCTGGCGGCGGCCGAATATGGCCGCGCCTTCCCGATGATGATGACCGCTGCGGGCACCGTTTCCGCCGCGCGCGCCTTCATCATGGGCGTCGGCGTGGCGGGGCTCCAGGCGATCGCCACCGCCCGCCGGCTCGGCGCCCAGGTCTCGGCGACCGACGTTCGTTCGGCGACGAAGGAGCAGATCCAGTCGCTGGGCGCCAAGCCGATCTTCGTCGAGGCCGTCGCCGGCATCGAGGGCGAAGGTGCTGGCGGCTATGCGACCGAGATGTCCGAGGAATATCAGAAGGCGCAGGCCGAGCTCGTTTCCTCGCACATCGCCAAGCAGGATATCGTGATCACCACCGCGCTGATCCCCGGCCGTCCCGCGCCGCGGCTGATCAGCGACGCACAGATCGCGACGATGCGCAGCGGCTCCGTGATCGTCGATCTGGCTGCGGAAAGCGGCGGCAATGTCGAGGGCGCGGTGTCGGGTGAGACGGTCGTCAGGCATGGCGTGAAGATCATCGGCGCGAAGAATATGGCGGGCACGCTCGCCGCCGACGCCTCGGCGCTGTTCTCGCGCAATCTCTATAACTTCCTCAGCGCCTTCTGGGACAAGGAAGCCGGCGGGCCGGTGCTCGACGAGGAAATCGGCAATGCGGTGCGCCTGACGCAGGGCGGCAAGGTCGTCCACGAGCGGCTGCTCGGCTGATCACGGGAAAGGGGGCTACCATGGATTTCATCTCGATCCTGTCGATCTTCGTCATGGCCTGCTTCGTCGGCTATTATGTCGTCTGGTCGGTCACGCCCGCGCTGCACACGCCGCTGATGGCGGTGACCAACGCGATCTCCTCGGTGATCATCGTCGGCGCGCTGATCGCCAGCGCCGCGGGCGGCAGCGCGACCGCCAAATATCTCGGGCTGGTCGCGGTCGTGTTCGCGAGCATCAACATCTTCGGCGGCTTCGCGGTCACCGAGCGGATGCTGGCCATGTACAAGAAGAAAGACCGCAAGGGCTAAGCGGGCAGGGGTATAGACATGCATGAACTCGCCGCCACGCCCGCCTGGGCTTCGCTCGCCTATCTGGTCTCGGGCGTCCTCTTCATCCTCGCGCTGAGGGGCCTGTCGAGCCCCGCCAGCTCGCGCCGCGGCAACCGCTTCGGCATGCTCGGCATGCTGATCGCGGTCGCGACCACGCTCGTCCTGCACGGCACCAACCTGGTCGAGATCGCCATCGCGATCGCCATCGGCGGCGCGATCGGCTGGGTTACCGCACGCAAGATCGCGATGACCGACATGCCGCAGCTCGTCGCCGCCTTCCACTCGCTGGTCGGTCTCGCCGCGGTGCTCGTCGCGGCCGCCGCCTTCCTCAATCCGGGCGCATTCGGCATTCTCGATCCCGTCACCGGCCAGATCCTGGCGGTCAGCCGGATCGAGATGGGGCTGGGCGTCGCGATCGGCGCGATCACCTTCTCGGGATCGGTGATCGCCTTCCTCAAGCTGAACGGCAACATGTCGGGCGCGCCGATCATTCTGCCCGCACGCCATGTCATCAACCTCGGCACGCTCGCCGCGATCCTCGGGCTCATCGCCTATTTCGTGACCGACGATGCTCATTGGGTGTTCTTCACGATCACCGCGCTCAGCTTCGTGATCGGTTTCCTGCTGATCATCCCGATCGGCGGCGCCGACATGCCGGTCGTGGTGTCGATGCTCAACAGCTATTCGGGCTGGGCGGCCGCGGCGATGGGCTTCACGCTGCACAATACGGCGATGATCATCACCGGCGCGCTGGTCGGTTCGTCGGGTGCGATCCTCAGCTACATCATGTGCAGGGCGATGAACCGCAGCTTCATCAGCGTGATCGCCGGCGGCTTCGGCGCCGACAGCGGCGCTGCGGCGGGCGGCGGCGAGAAGGTCGACCGCCCCTGGAAGCGCGGCTCGGCCGAGGACGCGGCCTTCCTGATGAGCCAGGCGGAGCAGGTCATCATCGTCCCCGGCTACGGCATGGCCGTCAGCCAGGCGCAGCATGTGCTGCGCGAGATGGGCGACCTGCTGAAGGCCGAAGGCGTGCGCGTCAAATATGCGATCCACCCGGTCGCGGGCCGCATGCCCGGCCATATGAACGTGCTGCTGGCCGAGGCCAATGTGCCCTATGACGAGGTGTTCGAACTCGAGGACATCAACAGCGAGTTCTCGCAGACCGACATCGCCTTCGTGATCGGCGCCAACGACGTGACCAACCCGGCGGCCAAGACCGACAAGAGCTCGCCGATCTACGGCATGCCGATCCTCGATGTCGAGAAGGCCAAGACCGTGCTGTTCCTGAAGCGCTCGATGGGCGGTGTCGGCTATGCCGGCGTCGACAATGACGTCTTCTACATGGACAACACGATGATGCTCCTCGGCGACGCCAAGAAGATGGTCGAGGAAATCGTTAAGGCAATGGCCCGCTGAGCAGACCGGAAGAGAGGGCGCCAACGCTTTGAGGCTGTTAAAAAACGGTCAGCCGTTTATAAGCGTGGCATCTGAGCAATCGCGAGGTTCGAATGCGGACAGTTGGATCGAAGCGTGACACGACATGGCCGGTGATCAGGAATACAGCCATCCAGCTGATCCATAAACTCGGTTATGATGGAATGAACGTCCGGCTGTTGGCGAGTGAGACCAATTTGCAGCCAGGGTCGCTCTATAACTATTTCAAGAGCAAGGAAGAATTGCTGTCCATGATCGTCTGCGCGATCATGGAGGATCTGCTGGGGGAAATCACCGCGCGGCTGGAGCTTTGCAACACCCCAGTCGACCGGCTCAAATGCTTCATCGACGTGATGGTGACCTGGCACACCGAGCATCGCAAAGAAGCATTTGTCGCCCACATGGAGATACGCAACGTATCCAGAGGCCGGTATCAAGAATATGTCGACTTGCGCCAGGCGTTCCGCACCATCCTCGAGGGCATCCTGACCGATGGCGGCAAGGCGGGGGACTTCGCAATTGACGATCTTGATATCACCTGTCTCAGTATCCTTTCGACGCTGGCGGCGATTCCCAACTGGTATCGCGAAAATGGGCGGCTGACGTCCGCCGACCTGGTTCGCTGGCATATCGCCGCTATTTTCCGGATGATCGGCGCGAGCGAGACGGCGATGGCGGCAGCGGTCAAAAACCGGGGGCCGAAGCCGGCCGCCAAGCGCGCGCAGGGATGACGGCCCTCTCCATCCCCGCCCCTGCCGGGCCCGAACAGGACTATTTCGTCCGGCTGTTCGGTACCCTCGGCAAATGGGCGCTGGTCACCGGCGGCGCGACCGGCATCGGCCGGATGATCGCCTCGGCGCTGGCCCGTGCGGGTGCGAACGTGATCATCGCGTCCCGCAAGGAAAGTGCGTGCCGCCAGGCGGCGGAGGAGATCGCGGGCGAGGGGGCCGTGGGCGCGCTTTTCGCCATGGGCGCGGATGTCGGCGCCAAGGACGGCGTCACCGAGCTGTGCGAACGGGTCGCCGCGCTGACCGATGGCCTCGACATATTGGTCAACAATTCGGGCAAGACATGGGGCGCGCCTTTCGAAAGCTTCCCCTATGAGGCGTGGCAGTCCGTATTGTCGGTGAACCTGACCGCCCCCTTCGCGCTTGCCCAGGGGCTGCTTCCCCTGCTGCAGCGGAATGCGCAGCCTGACGACCCGTCCCGCATCATCAATATCGGCTCGATGGTCGGCACCCAGCCCATTGCCGAGGATGCCTATTCCTATGCAGCTTCGAAGGCGGCCCTCCATCATCTCACCCGGATCATGGCGCATGAGCTGGCGGCATCGTCGATCACGGTGAACGCGATCGCGCCCGGCATCTTCGAGAGCCGCATGAGCGCGTATGTCACCGAGGATGAAGAGCGGCTCGACAGGGTGGAATCCAAGATACCGCTGGGCCGGCTCGGCAACGCCGCCGATCTGGCTGGGCTCGTTCACCTGCTCTGCGGGCGCGGCGGGGCCTATATGACCGGAGCGATACTGAACTTGGACGGCGGTCTCGGCATCGTTCCGCCGGCCTCGCTCTTCTCCTAGAGCGCCTCACGATCCAATTGCATCGCATCGCGCTCACTAACTTGTTGTCTTACAGCGATTTCGGAGCCGGTAAATGTTTCCATCTGCCTGGAAATTGCTAGAGAAGCTGCGGCCGAGAAGGCGGCGCGAGTCAGTTGCGGCCCGTTTCCCGGAAGCTGGCCACGCCGGCCTGCGCCGCCTTGCTGCGCGCCACCTCGGACACCAGTTCGCGCTCCAGCCGGAGGCCGTCCTCGATCGAAAGGCCCGCGCCGCGCCAGATCGCCCGGCGCGCGGCATGCTGCGCCTCCGGGCCATGGCGCGAATAGCGGGCGGCGAGCGCCAGCGCGGCATCGAGCACCGGCTCGCCCTCTGCGCTCATCGCCGTGATCAGCCCGATCTCGAGGGCGCGGGCGGCGCTTATCGGTTGGCCGTCTAGGATCATCTCGACAGCCCTGGCTGCGCCAATCAGGCGCGGCAGCATCTGGGTGCCGCCATAGCCGGGGATCAGGTTCATACGGATTTCCGGCAGCCCCAGCGCGGAGGCGGGGGAAGCGACGCGGAAGCTGCAGGCCATCGCCAGCTCCAGCCCGCCGCCCAGCGCGAAACCGTCGATCGCAGCAACGATGATCTTGGGAAAATCGAGCAGCCGCAGCATCAGCGTATGGATCCGTTCCACGCGCGCAATCGCATCGATACCGCTCTCCTTCAGATCGGCCCCGGCGCAGAACGCCCGGCCTTTACCGGCGATGATGACGGCGCGCTTGCCTTCATCGGCCTCGACCGCGTCCAGCGCCGCGTCGAAGGCGTCGAGCAGCTCGCCATTGAGGGCGTTGAGAGCTTTCGGCCGATCGAGCGTCAGGATCGCGCAGCGGCCTTCGAGGCCATCGGATATGATCAGCATATGCCCTCCCCGTCGGTTAGCCGAGTATTTCCGAAGCCTTCAACGAACGGCGTTCCTCGGCCGAAAGCCCAAGCTCCGCCAATATGGCCTCGCCATCTTCTCCATAGCGGACCGGCGGGCCAGCAATTTCGCCTGGCGTGCGGCTGAAGCGCGGCGCGGGTGAAGGCTGAACCAGCCCGTCGCGCGTGGTGAAGACGCTCCGTGCCGCATTGTGCGGATGTAGCGGGGCCTCGTTCCAGTCGAGAACGGGTGAGAAGCACGCGTCCGTCCCGCCCAATATCTCGACCCACTCGTCCCGCGTGCGGGTCGCAAACCGCGCGGCGAACCTTTCACACCATTCGGGCCATCTCTGGTGATCCATCTGGGGATGGAAATCGGCGTGGTCGAAGCCGAGCAGGTCGAGCAGAAGGGCATAGAAGGGCGATTCGATGGCGCCGACCGCGATGTATCGGCCATCGGCACAGGCATAGGTGCGATAGAAATGCGCGCCCCCATCGAGGAAATTGCTCTCGCGCCGCAGGTCCAGCGCACCCTCCGCGTTCAGGCTGTAGAATAGTGCGCAGAGCAGCGCGGCCCCGTCGCTCATTGCCGCATCCACGACCTGCC
Source organism: Sphingomonas sp. Y57 (assembly GCF_001015195.1). Lineage (GTDB taxonomy): Bacteria > Pseudomonadota > Alphaproteobacteria > Sphingomonadales > Sphingomonadaceae > Rhizorhabdus. Next base: position 174,614 of record NZ_LDES01000002.1, read on the forward strand.
CCTTGCCCGAACGGGCGGCTTCCAGAAGCCCGCAGGCGACGCCAAAGGCCAGCATCATCGCGCCGCCCCCATAGTCGCCGACCAGATTGAGGGGCGGCACCGGGCAGCCGTCGCGCGTGCCGATCGCGTTCAACGCGCCGCTGAGCGAGATATAATTGAGGTCGTGGCCGGCGGTCTGCGCCAGTGGTCCACTCTGTCCCCAGCCGGTCATCCGGCCGTAGACGAGTCGCGGATTGCTCGCGAGGCATGCGTCGGGGCCCAGGCCGAGCCGCTCCATCACACCGGGCCGGAAACCTTCGATCAAAGCGTCCGCGCCGCGGACCAGCGCCAGCGCGATATCCAAGCCCGCCGGCTTCTTCAGGTCGAGCGCGATGCTGCGGCGGCCGCGCAAGGTGATGTCGAAGCTTGCCGAACGGTCGGTGTCTGGGGCAGGGGCGCTCCGCCTCCGTTCGATCCGGATCACGTCGGCGCCCATGTCGGCGAGCATCATCGCGCAAAACGGACCGGGGCCGATGCCGGCGAACTCGATCACGCGCAGTCCGGTTAACGGGCCGGGCATGGCTTTCTTCTCCTCGTCATCGCCACTATCGTGGCGGGCCGCCCGACCTTAATTCCGGTCTGCGGTTTCGTTCGCCAGGAAATGGTCGCGATATCGCTCGCGCAATTTATACTTGAGTACCTTGGAGCCCAGCGTCATCGGGATTTCATCGACGAAGATCACCGCCTTGGGGGCCTCGAAGCCGGCAAGCCGCGCGCGTCCATAGGCGATCAGTTCCTCCTCGGTGCAGTTCTTGCCCGGGGCTAGGATCACGAACGCGGTCACGGCTTCGCCCCAACGCGGATGGTTAAGGCCGACGACCGCTGCCTTCTCGACCGCCTCATGCCCGCGCATCACGCCCTCGACACGGATCGTCGAGACATTCTCGCCGCCCGATTTGATGACGTCCTTGTAACGGTCGACCATGACGAACAGACCGTTCTCGTCATAGATGCAGGCATCCCCCGAATGGAACCAGCCGCCACGGAAAGCCTCTTGTGTCGCCTGCTCGTTCTTGTAATAGCCGGCGGTCATCGCCGGGGTGCGATAGACGATCTCACCCGCGACATTGGGCGTGCTCCGCTCGATCAACCGGCCCTCTTCGTCCATCAGCCCGGCGGCGAGGATCGGTGCGGGAAGCCCGGTATGGTTGGTCGCCGGGGCAGAGGCGCGATAGATTTCGGGCCATTTGTCCGGATAGAAGCGCGTGCAGGGCATGGCTTCGGTCTGCCCCAATATCTCAACGAGCTGTACCTGCTCGCCGCACAGCGCCTTCAGCTTGTCGGCCGTGGCGGGATCGAGCGCAGCCCAGGCGAACACCACCGAGGTCAGGCTGGTGATGTCGTAGCGCCCCGGATTGGCCTCGATTTCGGCGATCATCTCCTCGATGAATTGCGGCGAACCGGCCCACAAATGGGTGGCGCGTTCCTCGCTGACCATCGTGGCGAAGTTCACCGCCTTGGCCTGTCGCCCCATGATCAGCGTGCCGCCGCACAGAAAGGCGGGAAAAGCTTGGGTCTGATCGGGAGCATGATAGATCAGCGGCAACACGCTGCAGGTCCGCATGTCGGATTCGAAGCGTAGGCCGCGCGAGAAGGTCAGCGCATTGCCATAGGCCCCGATATAGGAGCAGTGATGCGACATCATCACGCCCTTGGGCATCGACGTGGTGCCGGACGTCGGCAGGATTTCCCAGATATCGTCGCCGTGAATCTCGACATCGGGCTCATCGGCCGGGGCGCCGTCGACGAACTGCTCGAAACTAACCCAGTCATCGGGAAGGTCCACTCCACCGATGGGAATCATCACACCGGTCAGGCCGTGCTGCGTGAACGTCGCCTCCGCCGCCGACCAAAGTTCGCGATCGACGATCGCCAGCTTGGGCTCCAGGGTGGCGAGCAGATGGTCTTGCACGTCGGGAGCCATGCGCGGGTTGATCGGTGCGCCGACCATGCCCGCCTTGGCGATGCCGAATTTTGCAATATAGGCTTCGACCGAATTTTCGCAAAAGAACACGACGCGGTCGCCGCGCTGGAGACCGCGCGCGATCAGGGCATTGGCGATGCGGTTGGCGAGTTGGTCGGCGGTGCGATAGGTCAGCCGTGCGAAACGCGCCGAGCCGCAGGCGTCGGGGCTCGCGACGATCGCCTCCTTGTCGGGATAGCTCCAGCACATCCGTTCGAACATGTCGCCGACCGAGGTCCGCTCCCATCGCTTCGACGGATGGCGGCCGTACAAGCTCACCACATCGAACTGATCGGTGCCCCGGTGCGCGTCGGACGATCCGCCCATCATACCCTCTTCACCTGATTGTTGTCGGGCGCTCGCCGCCCGGGATCGGTTCAAACCGTCGATCGGCGACACGATGCCGCGCCGCCGACCGCGCGGATCAGTCGGCTTTCTTCTTCGGAGGCCCTTCAAGGAAGGTCGGGTCGTCATTCTCGCCATAAACCCAGTTGAAGGCCGCACGCGGGCCATCGCGCTTTACGCGATGAAGGGTTTCGCCGAACTTCGAGTCCATGTGCGCCATGTGATCGAACATCACATTGGCTTTGAACATCGGATAGGCGCCCATGACATCATAAACCATGTTCGCGCCCTGCTTGAGCAGCGAGAGCAGCGACAGATCGGTCTTGGCGATCTTCTGCGCGAGCCAGTCGACGTAGGTTTCGAGCTCGTCGGCGGGAACGCTCTTGTTCACGAGGCCATATTCCTCGGCCTTCTTTCCGTCGATCGTGTCGCCGGTCAGGAACAGCGCCTTGGTCCGCCGGATGCCCATGGTCAGGGTCCACAGCGCCATCGACGGATCGAGCGCCATGCCGCGATTCTCGTTCGGACCCATCAGCGCGTCGTCGGCCGCGACAACCAGATCGCAGAAGGCGAGGAAGAGGTTCGCGCCACCGTAGCAATAGCCCTTGACTTCGAGGATGGTCGGCTTCGAGAACTCCCAGATGTTCCGCTGGAACCACATGGCCAGCTTGTTGAGCTCGCGGCGGTCGGTATGGGCTCCCACCTCATGATAGAGGTCGGCGATCTCGACCACCTCGGAGCCGCTGCACAATGCCCGGCCGGCACCGCGGAAGACGACGACATGGACGCTGTCGTCGGCTTCATATTCCTGCATGGCGTCGCCGATCTTCTTCATCATCGAATTGCTCAGCGCGTTCAGCCGCTCGGGAGCATTCAATATCACCGTCGCTACCCGGCCATTCCGCTCGAACAGGACATCCGACAATGCAGTCTCCCCCGCGTCTACCATCTTCATGCTCCTCTATTGCCAATGAATTGCGGCACCGCAGTCTCGACGACAGGGGTGCGGGATGATCCTTATAAGCATGGCCGCCATTCCCCCGAATCCGAAGGAAGCGTCAGCTTGACGGACGCCATCCTAAGTCATAGAGAAAAACGGTCAACCGTTTTATTAAGGTGTCGTCATGGAGGATAGTCTTTGCCCCGATGGTCCTGTCGACACCGCCGCCGCGGGGTCCGTCACCGCGGCCGTCCTCTCTCGCCGGTCGGTACGCGGTTTTCTCGACAGGCCGGTCGATCTGGACGTATTGCGCCGGATATTGACGCTGACGGCGCGGGCGCCGTCGGGGTGCAATCTCCAGCCCTGGCAGTTTCATGTGGTCACGGGGCGGGCACTTGCCCGGCTCAAGGCGCTGATGCGGACCCGCGCTGCGGAAGCACCCCACGGCGAGCCGACCGAATATGACATCCTGCCCAATGAGATGCCCGCCATCTATCATGAACGGCGGTTCGAGGTCGGTTTCGGCCTGTATGATCGGCTGGGTATCGCCAGGGAAGACAAGCAGGGCCGGGCGCAATGGTCGGCTTATAATCTGCAGTTTTTCGGTGCCCCGGTGGGTCTGTTCTGTAGCATCGATCGGTGCATGGGGCCGCCGCAATGGGCCGATATGGGCATGGCACTGCAGACGCTGATGCTGCTCCTGCGAGAGGCGGGGCTGCATAGCTGCCCGCAAGAAGCGTGGAGCCTCCACTCACGGACCGTCGGCGACTTTCTCGGCCTTGCACCGGAGCTGATGCTGTTCTGCGGCATGGCGATCGGCCATGCGGACCCCGATGCCCCGGCCAATAGCTTCGTTGCCGACCGGGCGCCGCTTCAGGATTATGCTGTTTTCCTGGACGATTAGGCGGCGGCGCGAACTCGCCGGCCCGATCGGAACTATAGGAAGGCGCCGACCGATGCGCCGCCGCAGGCGTAGAGCGTCTGTCCGGTGACGAAGCTCGCCCCGCGCGATGCCAGGAACATGTAGCAGGCCGCGATCTCATTGGGATCGGCGACACGACGCATCGGAGTACGGCTCAGCATATGCTCCTGTGCCTTTTCCGGCTGCATCCTGAACATTCCGCCATCGACGCCGCCCGGCGCAACGCAGTTGACGGTGACACCATGCCGGGCAAGCTCGATCGCGGCGGTCCGTGTCATCGCTTCGATCGCGCCCTTTGCCGCGACATAGCTCATACCGGTGGGCGAGCCGCGCGCTGCGACCGAACTGGTGTTGACGATCCTGCCATAGCCGCGCTCCTTCATCGCGGGTGCGAAGGCCCACATCATGTTCAGTGTGCCGCGGGCGTGGGTGGCCAGGGTGTGGTCGAAATCTTGCTCGGTCACTTGAGCGAGCGGCGCGTTGCGTGTCGCACCGGCGAGGTTGGTCACCACCGTGGGCACGACCCCCCTTCCCGTCAGTCGGGCGCGCAGCGCCTCGACCTCTTCGCGCCGGGAAACATCGCACGACGCGGCTTCCGCCGAAAGGCCGCAGGCGATCAGATCGTCTGCCACGGACGCGGCCGATTCGCCGATGTCGACCACCACGACATGCGCGCCGCCGCTCGCCGCTTGGGCGCACAGCGCGCGTCCCAATCCGCCGCCGCCGCCCGTGACTACGTATACATCCGCGCCCGCGTCATTCATGTTCGTCTCCCAACGCATGGACAATCCGTTCAACACCATTTAAACAAACGAACGTGCGTTTGTAAATCGCTGACCGCCCAATCGGGTTAAACGCGATGAAAGAGGATGGACGATGAAGGCTTTCGAAGCGACGTCGGCTGGAGAAATGCCGCGGTGGCGATGCGTCGATAGGGGGCGCCCTCAGCCTGGCCGGGGCCAGGTACTCGTTCGGTTGAAGGCCGCCTCCCTCAACTATCGCGATCTGCTCTTTTCCGATGGACGGCATGGCTTTCCCGTTGCGCCCCCCGGGCGCGTGCCGCTGTCCGACGGCGCAGGTGAGGTCGTCGAGGTGGGCCCGGGGGTCGATCGCGTCGCCCCGGGGGATCGGGTTGCCGGTCTGTTCGCCCAGAGCTGGTTCGGCGGGTCGCATTCGCGTGAAGGCCGAGAAAATACGTTGGCAGGCGCTCTCGACGGCGTGCTGAGCGAATATCGTGCATTCGACCAGCATGGTCTCGTCAAACTGCCCGAGCATCTGTCTTTCGATGAGGGTGCGACCCTACCCTGCGCAGCGCTCACCGCCTGGAACGCCCTCTATGGCCTTGTGCCGCTGCGTTCGGGCCAGACAGTGCTCGCGTTGGGCACAGGGGGGGTGTCGCTGTTTGCTGTCCAGTTCGCCAAGGCGGCCGGCGCGCGCGTCATCGTCACCTCGTCGAGCGACGCGAAGCTTGGTCGGGTCCGGGAGCTCGGCGCCGATGATGTCATCAATTATGCGCGGCATCCCGATTGGAGCGCCGAGGTTCTCCGCCTTACCGGAGGGCAGGGCGTGGATCATGTGATCGAGGTCGGCGGGGCCGGCACGCTGCCGCAATCGATTCGCTGCGCCGCTCCGGGCGGGATCGTCAGCATCATCGGGATGCTGGCCGGTGGCGAGTCGATCGACCCGATGTCGATCCTGTCGGCCAACTGCATTTTGCGCGGCGTGCTGGTGGGATCGCGCGAGATGTTCCAGGCGATGAACCGCACGATCGAGTTCCACCGGATCCGGCCGGCGATAGACAAGGTCTTCGAATTCGATCGGGCCAATGAGGCGCTCGCCTATCTCGACCGGGGCGCCCATGTCGGCAAGGTCGTGATCCGTATCGGCGGGGAAGCGTGATGTCGGCAAATGTCATTCTGATGGCCCTGATGAACGCGGCGCCCGGCCAGGACGCGGCGTTCAACCAATGGTACGAGGAGCGCCATTTGGCCGATGTGCTCAGCATCGACGGGATGGTACGGGCGACCCGCTACCGCATCGCCGGAGCCGTCCATGCCGAGGGCACGACACCTTGGGCCTATCTCACCATATATGAGGTGGAGGCCGCCGCCGCCGTCTCCGTCGCGCAGGAGTTGGGGCGCCGGCGCGGCACGCCGGCGCTTCCGATGAGCGGCGCGATGGATGAAGCAAGGCTTGGCTGGTTCTTCGAAAAAATCTCCGAACGATCGGCGGCGGCCTGACGCCCGCCCCTGCCATCGCAAAGGCGCTATCATGAAGATGATCATTACCGGTGCAGGCAGCGGGATCGGACGGTCCGTGGCACGCCTCGCCGCGCAGTCGGAGGGGGAAGCCGCCGAACTGTTCCTGGTGGATCGCGATCAGGCGGGGCTGGACGCCGCCGCGCGGGAGGTCGCCGCGCTGGGTGGGCGCGCCGTTCCCTTCGTCGCGGATCTGTCGAAACCGGAAGGCTGTACCGACAGCATCGGCGCCGCCGAAGCCGCTCTGGGCGGGCTGGATAGCCTCGTCAGCAATGCGGGCATTGTCCGTAACGGACCGCTCAAGGATCTCGACGTCGAGACATTCGATCTGCTGTTCCACATCAACACGCGCCCGACCTGGCTGCTCGGCAAGGCGGCCTATCCGCTGCTGAAGGCGAGCGGCGGCAGCATCGTCGCGACTGCGTCGATAGCGGGCGAACATGCGACCCCGCCTCTGGCCACATATAGCGCCAGTAAGGCGGCGCTGATCATGCTGGTGAAGCAGATGGCGCTCGAATGGGGACCGGATGGCATAAGGTGCAACTGTGTCTCGCCAGGCCCGACCTATACCGGAATTACCCAGGGCGCGTTCAATGACGCCAGCGATCCCGCCCAGCTGCTCAATCGGCAGCGGCGGGAGGCGGCCGTGCCGTTGCGCAAGCTCGGCCATCCGGACGAGGTCGCCGAAGCGATCCTGTTCTTGGCAGGCTCGAAAGCTTCGCAGATCACCGGCATCAATCTTACTGTCGATGGCGGCCTCACCGCCGCGTTGATGCCGAACACGGGTAGCGGGCAAGGCCATTGAGCCTTCAACTCGCCGTGCGTTGAATGAACTGCACGCACGGCCACGATTTCGACGAACCTAGCCGCCTTCAGGCCGCCGCCGGACAGGCCGGAGGCGGCCGCTAAACCTTACATCCAGGCGGGCTTGTCGGTGCCGTGCGACGCATCGGCGGCAAAAGTGACGTTCAGCGGCCGCCATGAGCGCACGAAATGCCCTCCAAAATGCGGCGGCGGGGCGGTCGGATCCAGCTTCAGGTCCGGCAGATTGTCGAGGATCGCGCCGACCGCCTCGTTGATCTCGGCCCGCGCCAACCCCATCCCGACGCAGGAGCGCGGCCCCTTATTAAATGCCAGATGGTCGGCGGGCAGTCGGCGGTTGAGATCGGCCATATGGGGACAGGCGAATTTCTCTGGATCGCGATTGGCTGCGGAATGCAGCAGGACGAGCTTCTCGTCCTTCCTGATCTGGACCCCGCCGACCTCGATATCCTGATTGGCGACGCGGAAGCGGTACATGATCGAGCCGTAGAGCCGCAGCGCTTCCTCGACCGCCACGGGCAGCGCGGCCTTGCGGTTGGTCTCGACCGCCGTGCGGACCTCGGCGTTGGTCAAGATCAGATACAGGGTGTTCGCTATGCCGTGAACGGTGGTGTCGGCGCCGCCCAGGAATAGCTCACGGCAGATCGCGGTCGCATCCTCCTCGGTCAGGTCGTCGCCATATTCCGACGGGGCTTCCTGCCAGACGCGGCTGATGAAGTCGTCTTGCGGGTTTTCGCGCCGATCACGGATGTAGGGCAGGAGCATTTCGTTGAGCTCCTTGGATATCGCTAGTCCCTTTTGAACGAGCTCTTCGGTGGCGAAGAGGGCGCCCAGCACTTCCATCATCTGTTCGTGCAGATGGAGAATCCGCTGGATCAGGGCATCGTCCTGCCAAGGCATGCCCAGCAATGCCGCGATGACGCGCGATGGGATCTGATCGCCGTAGTCGGTGGTAAGGTCGGCTTTGCCGGGTCGTGAGAGCACGCGCTGGATCATCATGCTGACGATCGGAACGACATGCTTCTGCCGGTAGCTTTCGATGAGGCGGGGCGTGAGCAACTGAAGCACGAAACGGCGCATCCGCTTGTGCTCCTCACCGCCAAGCAAGGCGATGTTGCGGCCGCCCCCCTTGATCTGCACGACGACATCCGGGACGGTCTGATAGGGATTGCGGAACTTGTCCTCATTCTGCTCGACCCAAGCGCAATCCTTGAAACCAAGGACCGCCCATCCCCCCATGCCTTCATCCCAAATCACGTTGCCCTGGGATCGGGCGGCTTCATAATATTCCCAGGGTTCGATATCCTCGACGTTCATGACCGAGAATGCGCGGCCATCTCCAGGCGCACCATCCGACATCGCAAATCTCCTTAAAATCCGAATCTCAAATAACAAAAACAGGTCAGATATACAAACAATCGTCCGTATTTTTAGCTGGGATTTCCCGGTGCATCAGCCTGCCCGCAACAGGCGCCCAGGCCTGGAGCCGGTGAGTTCGTCCCGCTCGGCGATCACCGTCCCCTTCACCAGCGTGGCAAGATAACCGCGCGAGTCCTGCAGAAGCCGCTGCCCGCCGACGGGAAGGTCATGAGCGATCCGCGGGCGGGTAAGTTGAAGGCTATCGGGATCGATCAGATTGATGTCCGCCCTGCGCCCCGGCGCGATGACGCCCCGGTCGTTCAAGCCGAAATGGGCCGCCGGTGCCCCGGTCATCAGTCGGACGACCCTTTCCACCGCGAGGTGGGGCCCGGCCTTTCGGCGATAGGGCCAAAATGACAGGGCAAAGGTCGGATAGCTGTAATCGGTGATGACGTTGACATGGGCGCCAGCGTCGCCGAGCCCCATCATCGATTGGGGATGCGCGAGCATCTCCCGGACGACGTCGAGGTTGCCGCCGCCATAGTTGAAAATCGGCAGATAGAGCAGGGCCTGCCCTTCATGATCAAGAAGGGCGTCATAGACGGCTTCCACTGAACGGACGTCCCGACGGCGGGCATCGGCCTGGAGCGACTGGTCGGGTCCGGCCTCGAAATCGGGTACGCCGCGATCCGGAAAGATGCGCGCCGCGTAGCGATCTATGTCGCCCAATAGCTGATCGAAGAATGCGGGCGCCGCATTGCCCTTGCCCGCATAGGCGGCAGGCGCCTCCGCGAGCAGCCGGCCCCTGAAGTGCGGATCCCGCATCGTCCGGACCAGCTCCGCCAGCGGAAGACCGGCGATCGCCTGGAAGGATGGATGGGCGACGAAGGGGTGGAAGGATGACGTCAGCCCCATCAGCACGCCGACTCCGCGCGCCGCCACCTGGAAGCGGATGTCCATGCCGCGGGCCGACGCGGCCTCGGATCGTTCGACCACCCGACGCCACTGATCGCCGCCGCCCTCCCGCTGCAGGAGGTTCAGCGAGATCGGCCGGCCTGATGCTTCGGCCATCTGCTCGACCAGCGCGAACTCGGCGTCGAAGGCGTCAGGGCCCTGGGCTTGATCGAAATCCGAGGTGATCTGGAGGACGCGATAATCATGATCGCGGAGACATTGGGCGATCGCCGTCAACTCGCGCGCGCTGGCGATCGACGCCGGGGTGTCCCGGCCATCCGCCATTCGGTGCGCATCGTTCCGCCCGGTCGAAAAGCCGAAGGCACCCGCGCCAAGCGCGGCCGAGACCAGCTGGCGCATTCGGGCGATATCGTCCTCAGTCGCGATCTCCCGGCTGAGCGCGCGCTCGCCCATGACATACATGCGGATGGGATCGTGCGTGACCTGGGCACCGATATCGATCGACCACCGCCGTTGATCCAGACGGTCGAGATAGTCGCCGAAACTCTCCCAATCCCAGTCCAGCCCCGCATTCAGCACAGTGCCCGGAATATCCTCGACGCCCGCCATCAGCGTGACGAGATCATCCTGCCGGCCAGGCGCGACCGGCGCGAAGCCGACGCCGCAATTGCCCAATATTGCCGTGGTGATGCCGTGACGGGCCGACTGGACGAGTTCGTCGTCCCACATTGCCTGGCCGTCATAATGGGTGTGGGGGTCAATGAAGCCTGGCGTCAGGAGGGCGCCATCGGCATCGATGGTGCGATGCGCGGCATCCGGCGCGTCGCCGACGGCGGCGATGGTGCCGCCACTGATCGCGACGTCGCCGCTGAAGCTGGGTTCACCGGTTCCGTCGACGATCGTCGCACCGCGGATCTTGAGATCATAGGCCATCGATCCTCTCCTGTTCTGCTGGCCTCCCGGGCTCGCCCCTCGGGCTGATTGCTTGCGCTCTCAACGCCAGACAGCGGCCGCCTGTTCGGCCACGGCCAGGCCCTGCCGATAGCCGGCCCGCGCTGCCCCGGGGCGGCGGGAGGCATCGAACGGATTGGCCCCGACCGCCTCGCTGCTTGCCGGATCAGGGGTGATCAGAAGGCTGCGTGTCGCGCCGAAGTCGTCGAGTTGGCTCTGAACCGAAGCTCCCGAGAAGTTCATCGTCATCGGCGAGATGACGATGCAGCGGGAAAAGGCGGAGGCCAGTTGCGCATTGGTCACAGACACGCTGCCCCCGTCTATCCAGAGCGTCTCGCCTATCTGGACCACCGGCCAAATGCCCGGCGCCGCGCCGCTGGCTGCAGCGGCATCGTCGATTTTCACCCCCGATGCCCGGTCGAGCAGATGCAGCCTGCCGGTGCGGGCGTCGATCGCCGTCATGCGCAGGCGGTCCGAGGGCCATTCGCCTGTCGCCAGCCGATCGCGGACCACCGCCATGCGTGCGGCAGTGTCGGTGGTGCGGGCGTCGATGGCAAAGGCGCCCAGCCGCCTTCCGGCCTCCTCCGGATCGTCGACATGATCGCGCAGGATCGAGGTCAGCGCGTTAATCACCTCGGGCGGGAAGTCGGCCGAAATCTCGCTGGCCGCGCCCATCAACTGCCGGTCATAGGCCCAGGCGATGCCGCGCGCATCGAGCAGCGCGGCGCCCGCGAAGGCCCCCGCCGATGTTCCGATCACCTCGTCGGCCATTAGCAGCGGCACGCCCGCGCTCAGCAAGCCATGGAGGACGCCCACTTCCCAGGCGAGTCCGGTCACGCCGCCGCCGCCCAGGATCAGGCCGCGCTGCTTGGTTGGCGTCAACTCGTTCATATGCTTCCTCCGCGCTGGCGCGCCGGGGGCACGCCGTTGCTCCTACCGAAGAATGAAGGCGTCCTTGCGGGGCTCGCGCGTCATCTTCCAGAAATCGACGTGCCGCCAAGGCGTCGGCAGGATCGGGCGGCCCTTCTGGTTGGTGTAGTAGGTGTTTGCGCGGCGCTCCCAGACCCAGATCGAGCCGGCCATGGCTTCGTCGAGCTTACGGTTATGCTCGTCATGCGCTTCCTGGGTGACCTCGATCGAACGGGCGTCCTCTTCGACCAGCATCTGGAGGCATTCCATTGCATAATGGTTGACCACCTCGGCCATGAAATTGTGGCCGCCGGCATGCGCCGCCCCGGTGTGGGGGCCGGAATTGACGAAAAGGTTCGGGAAGCCCGGCACCATTCCGCCCAGATAGGATGACGGATTATTGTCCCGCCATAGCTGGCTGAGCCGGACGCCCTCACGGCCGACCACCTCGACCGGCGACAGCCAGTCGAGCGTCATGCCGGTCGCATAGATGATGACGTCGAGTTCGATCAGCTTGCCCTCGGACGTCAGGATTCCGTCCGGCACCACGCGCGCCAGTTTCGACGTTTCGAGATCGACGTTGGGCTGGCTGAGCGCATAATAAAAGCCGCCCGGCGCAAAATCATAGGGATCGCGGACGATGCGTTTGCCCAGCGGCGCGTAATCGGGCGTCAGCTTGCGGGTCAGCTCGCTGTCCTCGCCGAAGCAGGAATGGATGTAATTCAGGAAGAACTGCATCGCCGCGTCGTTGGCCGGAGAGATCGACTGGTGGGTTCTGGCCCATTCCGGATCGGCGCGGACGACCGGATAGCCTACCGCGTCGCCGAAGCTCCAATAATCCTTCAGCCGGTCCCAATGGAGATAATAAGGCAGGTTTTCCCGCGCCCACCGCTTGCCGGGGGCGACCACGCCGTCACCAACCCGATTGGGTGCGATCCACATCGGCTGGCGCTGGAAGACGGTGAGATGGCCTACTTCCTGCGAAATCTTGCCGATCACCTGCACGCCGGTGGCGCCGGTGCCGATGATGCCGACGCGCTTGCCGCGCAGGTCGACGTCATGTCGCCAGCGATTGGCGTGGATCGAAACGCCCTTGAACGTCTCGCGCCCCTGCAGATCGGGATAGAGAGGACGGTTGAGATGGCCGAGGCAGGTCATGACGGCAGCCGCGCGATATTTATAGGCGTCGCGACCGTTGCGGACGATCGTCAGTTCCCATTCCTGATCGGCGTCGATCCATTCGACGCGCAGGATCTCGCTGTTGAATTCGATTCTCTCGCGGAAGCCATATTTGTCGACCAGCTTGTTGAGATAGGCGAGATATTCCGGCCCAGTCGGATAATAGGAACTCCAGGACGAGTTCATCTCGTAGGACAGCGAATAATAGACGGCGGGGGTGTCGACCGCCACGCCGGGATAGTCGTTCAGGCTCCACACCCCGCCGACCTTGTCCGTGCTTTCGAAGATGCGGAAGCCGAAGCCCCGGTCCATTGCCTGCACCGCGGCGGCCAGGCCGGTCATGCCGGCGCCGATGATCGCCAGTTCGATCCGCTCCGCCGGATGTTCGCCACTTTGCGAGAGCACGGGCAGCGGACGCACGAAGCCGGCTTGCTCCAGGAACATCTCGGTATTTTCCGGATCGACGGGTTGCCCGACGACCAGCGAGGCCATCTTGATGAACGTATCGGGGTCGAGCTCGTAGCCGCTCAGATATTCGGTCTGCTCCGCCGGATCATGATCGAGCGCGGCGGCCGCGAGCTGGATCAGTTCCTTGCGCGATTGATCGGAAATGACTGCGACCGTCGACACGCCTGCGACCGTATCGACATGTTTCACGCCGGGCTGCAGTTCGCCGCGCTCGGCCTTCTTCAGTTCGGGACCATATCGGTCCAGCAGGCTGGTGTCCCGGGTGATGTGGACTAGCGCCATCAGCAGCAGCGCAGGATCGACCTCCGCGAGGTTGCGATACAGTTCCTCCGTCGTAAGCCGGCGGCGGGGCACGACATGGGTGAATTTGTCATGCAGCAGGCTCTTTCCCGATTTTGGATTCTTGTGCGTGTGTTGCTTAGCTTGCGTCGCCATCTAGGCCCTCTTTCCGAGGCTGGGATTATCCAGCCTGCTTTTCTTGTGATGCGGTGAATTCGGTTTCAATCGCCTGGTCGTGTTCTCCGAGCGCGGGAATGCGGACGGCGCCTATTTCCCAGTCCGTCCAGCGGACCGGAGGCGCCGGCAGCAACACGACGCCTTCCGGGCTGTCGACGGATATCCGGCGCAGATGCGGGTGAAGCGACAAGGCCGTCACGTCGTTGAGCATGGCGAAGGCGATCCGTGCCTCATCTAGCAGGGTAGCCATTTCCGCTGCCGGGCGTCGCGCAAAGGCCTGGGCGATGATCGCATCGACTTCGGCACGATGAGACGTCCTCGCGCTGTTGCTCGAATAGCGGTCATCCGAAAGGAGATGATCCTCGCCGAGAACCTGGCTTGCGAGCGTCGCCCATTCCCGCTCGTTCTGGATCGCGATGACGATGTCCTTGGCGTCCGCGCAGCGAAAGACACCGTAGGGCACGATGCTGGGATGAGCGATGCCGACACGTGACGGGGCGCTGCCCCCATAATCGTGGTGGAGGAGCGGGACGGCCATCCAGTCGGCGACACTATCGAACAACGATATCGACAGGCTCGCGCCCTCACCCGTGCGTTCGCGACGCAGAAGCGCTTCCAGGACGCCCGTATAGGCATTCAGGCCGCAGGTCAGATCGACGATGGATATGCCTACACGGCCGGGAGCATCAGGCGTTCCGGTGATCGAGGCGAGTCCGCTTTCACACTGTATGAGCAGATCATAGGCTTTACGCTCCTTCAGCGGACCGTCCACGCCATAGCCCGAAATATCGCAGGTAATAAGGCGCGGATTTCGCTCGCGCAGCGTCTTTGACCCGAAGCCCGAGCGCTCCGCGGCACCGGGCGCGAGATTCTGGATGAAGACGTCGGCTCGATCGATCATCTCGGCGAGTAGAGCGCCATCGGCTTCCTTTTTGAAATCCAGGCGGACCGATTCCTTGCCGCGATTGAGCCAATCGAAATAAGCGCTGCCGCCGTTTACGACCCGATCATAGTCCCGCGCGAAGTCGCCTTCGGGCCGTTCGACCTTGATCACGCGCGCGCCGGCATCCGCCAGCCGTGCGGAGCAGAAGGGGGCAGCCACCGCCTGCTCGACGCTCACCACCAGGATATCGGATAGCGGGGATGGCATCAGAAGGACTTCGGAAGACCCAGCACATGTGTCGCGACATGGCTGAGGATCAGGTTGGTGGAGATCGGCGCGACCTGATAGAGGCGCGTCTCGCGAAATTTCCGCTCGATGTCATATTCTTCGGCGAAGCCGAAGCCGCCATGGGTCTGGACGCACATGTCGGCGGCGAACCAGGACGCTTCCGATGCCAGCATCTTGGCCATATTGGCTTCGGTGCCGCACGGTTCGCCTGCATCGTAGAGCGCGGCCGCCTTGCGGACCATCTCTGCCGCCGCCGTCATCTGCACATAAGCCCGCGCGATCGGAAACTGGATGCCCTGGTTTTCGCCGATCGCGCGGCCGAACACCCGCCGGTCCCGGGCATAGGCGCTCGCGCGGTCGATAAAGAAGCGGGCATCGCCGATGCATTCCGACGCGATCAGGATCCGTTCGGCGTTCATGCCGCCCAGGATGTAGCGGAAGCCCGCGCCTTCCTGCCCGATCAGCGCGCTGGCTGGAATTTCCAGATTGTCGAAGAAAAGTTCGGTCGTCGCGTGATTGAGCATGGTGCGGACCGGGCGGATCGTCAGACCGCGGCCGATCGCCTCGCGCATGTCGACCAGGAACACGCTCATGCCGTCGCTGGGCTTGGCGCCCTTGTCCCGCTTCTGGGTCCGGGCGAGCAGCACCATCAGGTCGCTATGTTCGGCGCGGCTGATCCACAATTTCTGGCCGTTGACCACAAAATTGTCGCCACGGCGTTCGGCGAAGGTCTCGATCCGGGTCGTGTCGGTGCCGGCGGTTGGTTCGGTGACGCCAAAGGCCTGCAGGCGAAGCTCGCCGCTGGCGATCGCCGGTAGATAGCGGGCCTTCTGCTCATCGCTGCCATAGCGGAGGATCGTCCCCATCGTGTACATCTGCGCATGGCAGGCGCCGCCATTGCACCCCGAACGATGGACCTCCTCCAGGATCGCCGTGGCGGCGGCGATGCCGAGGCCGGAACCGCCGAACTCCTCCGGTATCAGCACCGATAGGAACCCGGCGTCACTCAGCGCCTTGACGAAAGCCGAAGGATAGGAGCGCTCCCGATCGAGCTCCTGCCAATATGCCCCGGGGAAGTCGGCGCACAACCGCTTCACCGACTCCCGAATCTCCGGATATTCTGCGTTTTCCAAGAAAATCTCCCTTTCCCGGAAGATAACGGTTCGTAGTGATGCCTCAAAAGGCCAATCGGATATCTTGGACATGCAACTTTGGTATGGCGTAAATCATCGACGGCTCTCTTCCATCACCATCGCCGCCCCCTTTTCGCCGATCATCAGGCAAGTGGCGTTGGTGTTTCCTGAAATGACGGTCGGCATCACCGATCCGTCGATGACGCGCAGGCCGTCGATGCCGCGAACGCGCAGGCGGCTGTCGACGACGGCGAGCGGATCCTCGCCGATCTTGCAGGTCCCCGAATGGTGCCAAGCGGAAAAGGCAGTGTTGGCGATGAACGCCAGCATCGCTTCGTCGTCCAGATCGCGCCCGGCGGGTTCGGTTTCCTCGACGATGAGCCCCGCCAGTGGCTGCTGCGCCGCGATACGCCCGATCAGGTGCATGCCGTCGCACATCGTCCTGCGGTCGTTCTCGGTCGCCAGATAATTGGCGTAGATTGACGGAAGATCACGCGGATCGGATGACCTGATGCGGACATGGCCCCGGCTTTCCGGCCTGTTCTGGTAGACGCTGACGTGGAAGCCGGAATAATCGGCCAGTTCGGCGACCCCGGCCTTGGGAGCGAATGGGCAGAGAAACATCTGCACGTCGGGCGTGTCGAGGTCGGGGCGTGTCGAGGCATAAGCGCCGGCGAGCGCGGCGCCGATCGCCAGCGGGCCGCGGCGGCTGGCCAGATATTGGAAGGCCATCGCGGCTTGGCGCACAGGGCTGCGCATAATCATATTGAGCGTGTCGTTGCTCGATGTCTTCCAGACGCGTTTGGCGATGACGTGATCCTGCAGATTCTCACCGACGCCCGGCAGTTCGTGCACCACCTCGATGCCATGTTCGCGCAGCAGCCCGGACGGACCGATGCCCGACAGCTGCAGGATCTGGGGTGAATTGACCGCTCCGCCGCTGACGATGATCTCGCCGCCAGCGGCCGCGCGGTGCATGGTCCCGCCGCGTTCGAAGTGTACGGCGACGGCGCGCTTGTCCCGAATCTCGATCCGGGTGACGAGTGCCTCGGTCAGGATATGGAGGTTCGGCCGGCGGCGGGCAGGGCGCAGATAGGCGGCCGATGTCGATGCTCGCCTGCCCTTGCTGGTGGTGAGCTGGTAATAGCCGGCGCCCTCCATTGAAGGGCCGCTGAAATCGTCGTTACGGGGGATGCCGATCGCTGCCGCGGACTGGATGAAGGCATCGGCCAGCGGGTTGCGCCAGCCGCCGTCCTCCACCGCAAGGGGGCCATCGCCACCATGATATTCATCTGCCCCGCGCTGCTGCCGCTCGGCCTTTTTGAAAAATGGCAGTATCTCGTCATAGGACCAGCCGCGCGCGCCCATCTGCCCCCAGAGGGCATAATCGGTCGGGGCTCCGCGTACATAAACCATGCCGTTGGTGGAGCTCGATCCGCCCAGCACCTTGCCGCGGAACCAGGGTATGCGGCGATCGCCCAGCCGCGGTTCGGGGTCAGTCTCGTGCCGCCAGGTCGTATCCTCAGCGAAATGAACTTTGGCGAAGCCGAGCGGGATATGGAACCATATGCCGCGGTCCTCCTTGCCCGCTTCGAGCAGGAGCACCCTGGTCCGCGGATCTTCGGAAAGCCGCGCCGCCACGATGGCGCCGGACGAGCCGGAGCCAATGACGATGAAATCATAATCGGTGGTTTCCATGGCGGGTCTCCGAAAGATCGCGACGGCGCCGGGCGGCATGCCGCGCGGAGACAGCCGCCGTGGACAAGCGTAGCTAGAATTTATAGCCGAGCGTGGCACCATAGGTGACCGGCATGCCGGTCACCCTGGCGACGGTGTCGACCACGTGAGTCACCGAGGTCAGGTAGAATTTGTTGGTGATATTTCGGCCCCAAAGCTGGACCGTGAACCGATCAAAATCGACGCCCGCACGTAGGTCGAGCAAGCCATAGGACGGTAACAGGAACTCACGGCTGGCGCCGAACGCTGCGACGCTGCGGCTGCGATAGGCATAGCTGGCACCAAGCCGCAGCACCGCGCTGTCGGAAAGCCGATGCTGATAGTCGGCGTCGAGCGAGAGCTGCCATTTCGGCGTATTAGGAAAGCGCTCGCCACCCAGATCGACAGGCACCGCGAAGGGATCGAAGCTCAGATAGCTGTCGCGAACCTTGGAATCGACATAGGTGCCGCCGGCGTTGAGCGTAAGGCCCCGCATCGGGCGAAGCGTCAGGTTCAGCTCGCCGCCATAAACGCGCGACTTGGGGATGCTGATCTCGCCTGGATTGGGGCCGAAGATGGTCAGCACATAGCCGATCTGCTGCTTGTCCTTATAATCATAATAGAAGCCGGCGCCGGCCAACTGCACCGCGCGATCCAGCAGCGACGCCTTGAAGCCCAGCTCATAAGCCAGCACCGATTCCTGCTTGACCGGGACGTCCTGGCTGGCCAGCGTGGCGGCGACGGTCGGGAATGTCCCCGCCTTGTAGCCTTTGGTGATGTTGGCATAGATCAATTGATCGGGCGACGGCTTGTAATTCAGGCTGAGCCGCCACGACAGATTGTCTTCGTGCAGCGTGTCGCGGACCAGGCCCGGCCGGAACGTGCCGCCGACATCGTCCAGCGTCACGCAGCCGCCGGGCGGAATGGTAGTCCCGGAAAGCACGGAGAAGGCGCCCGCCATCACCCCATCGCCGCTATCGCGCACACAGCCGCTGAAGCGGTTGCGCGAATCCGTGTAGCGGATCGAGCCTTGCGCGGTCAGGGTCGGCGCGATGTCGAAGTCGACGCTCGCAAAGCCGGCGAGCGTCCGTATCCGCTGGTGGTTTGAGTTGAAGAAATTGGTCGCGGTAAGGCCGAGGATGCCAACCGAGGAGCCAGTGGTGAAGCCGTTCTGATCGTCCTTGGTGCGGTCATGGGCGTAATTGCCGCCGACTAGCCACCGCAGTGTCCCTCCGGCGGACTTGCCCGCGATCCGCAGCTCCTGCGAGAAGGATTCGATCCGGGAATTGAGCGTCATTCGGAAATCGGTGACGTTGGTGCCGTCGGGATCGATCGGCGCGCGCTGCTTGAAGTCCGAATAAGCGGAGATCGAGGTCAGCGTGACATCGTCGGCCAGATCGAGATCGGCCCGGACCGAGGCCTGGCCCATCCGGTCGTCGCTCTTGAAGCTGGTGGCCGGGTCCCAATCCGCGATGCGCGCCTTATCCGGCGCCGCCTGATAGGCAGTCAGTATCGGGAAGAGGCCGGTATAGGCGCCTCCAGCCGCTGGAACGGCCGGCGAGAAGCGCATGAACTGAGCGGCTTGGGAGTCGCTCCTGTTCCGCCACCCGTTGAGATTGATCTGAATTCGCAGGCGATCGCTAGGATCGAGGTCGACCAGCAATCGGCCGGCCGTGAAATTGCGCCTGCCCAGGCCGTCGTCGCGCGTCTGGCTCTTCTGCCAGTTGCCTCGCTGTTCGGTCCTCACCGCAAGCCGGGCCCTGACGTTCGCGCCCAGCGGACCGCTGACGAAAGCCTGTGCATCGAACTGGTCGAACCGTCCATAGGTCAGTTCCGCCCCGCCCTTCAGCGTGTCGGTGGGCTTGGCGGCGATATAGTTGATCGCGCCGCCCGTGGAATTTTGTCCGAAAAGAGTGCCCTGCGGGCCCTTCAGCACTTCGACCCGCTCCAGATCTAGCGATGCGCCGGGGGTCATGACCGAATAGGGGAGCGGCACCTGATCGACATAGACGCTGACCGTCGGGGCGACCGCCACGGCGAGATCCTTCAGACCGATGCCGCGAATTGTGTAGACCGGCGAACCATAGTCGCTCGGCTGGAAGGTAAGGCCTGGCACGAGCTTGCTCAGATCGGCCACGCTCCTGATCCCGCGCTCGGAAAGCTGTTCGCCCGTCGCAGCCGAGATCGACATGGGTACGTCGGACAGTTTCTCCGAGCGCTTCTGGGCCGTGACGACGATCTCCCCGACGGCATCGGCCGCGGGGGTCGTATCCTGGGCGAACGCGGGCATCCCGAAACTCCCGATCGCGCTCAAGGCGCACGCCGACAGCAGGCTTATCCGGGTCCTAGTCACAGGCGGTCTCCCCACATTCTAATATTGTTGTGCAAGAGCATAGGAATTGACTTCCATGCTACAAAAGACTTATGCGCGATAAAGGCCATGCTGGTTTTGCATGAGGATTTGGATGGAACTTCGGCATCTGCGCAATTTCGTCACGGTGGTGGAACAGAAGAGCATCTCCAAGGCCGCTAATATCGTCCGGCTGGCGCAGCCGGCGCTGTCCCGCCAACTCCAGGCGCTGGAAAACGACCTCGGCGCGCCGCTGCTCATCCGTCATGGCTGGGGCATCACGCCAACTCCCGAGGGCGAAGTGCTCGCCAAATCTGCCCGGAGCCTGCTCGATCAGGCCCAGGCGGTGCGGGACGCGGTGGGCGCAGCGTCGGGATCGCCGTCGGGAAAGCTCGCCATCGGCGTGCCCAGCTCGATGGCCGAGATCGTGCTGCCCCAACTGGCTCTCGCCGCGCAGCGAGCGTTGCCGCGCGTCGAGCTGCGGCTCGTCGAAGGCTATAGCGCGACGCTGCGGCAGCGGCTGCTGACCGGCGAACTCGACGCCGCGGTCCTCTATGCCGACCGTAGGCATTCGTCGCTGGTCACGCGGCCGCTACTGACGGAGTCGCTGGTCGCTTTCGGGCCGGCGGGGACTTTCGGCGCCGAGGCCGCAATCTCCATCGAGGATCTCGTCGCGCGCAACCCGATCATGCCCGCCTCCGCCAACCAGTTGCGCTCGCTGTTCGAGGAAGCGGCCGCCAATATCGGCCTCAGCGGCACCGCGTCGATGGAGGTGGATTCGGTGCCGGCGCTGCTCGCCTTGGTCGCGGCCGGCGCAGGCGTTTCGGTGCTGCCCTATTCGACCATTCGCCACGCCGTGGAAAAAGGCAGGGTCAGCTACGCGCGCATTTCGCCACAGAAGCTCGATCGCCAACTCTTGCTCGCACGGACGCCCGAACGCATCGAAACCCCATCGTGGAATGGCATCGTCAACCTGCTCTACGAGATTCTCTCAGCCGGAGAACAGGTATATCGCTGGCAGGTGGCAAAGCCCGGCCAAGCCTGACGCGGCCAGATGGTTCGGCTAGGCGATAGCCGGCAGGCCCGCCTTGCGGAGCAGCGCGCGGCAGGCGCGCAGACTGGCCGCGTCGATCATCTTGCCGCTGACGCTGACCGCGCCGCGGCCTTCGCGCAGGGCGGCGTGATATCCGGCCATCACCGCTTGCGCCTGGGCGATCTCGTCGGCGGAGGGGGAGAAGATGCGATCCACCGTCGCGGGTTGTGACGGATGGATGCACCATTTACCGTCGAAGCCCAAGGTCCGGGCGATATGAGAGGCCCGTTCAAGGCCCTCGGCATCCCTCACACCGGCGAAAGGGCCATCGATGGCGCGCAATCCGTTCGCCCGCGCCGCCGCCACGATCGAGCTCATCGCGTGATGCCATCGATGACCGGGATAGAACGCGTCATGATCGTCGAAGCCGCCGATCGTCATTTGCGGCATCTGCATCGATGCCGCGAAATCGCCCGAGCCGAAGATGAGGGCTTCAAGCCGTTTGCTGGCCTTCGCGATCTCGCGGATTTCTACCAGGCCGGCGGCCGTCTCGATCAGCGCCTCGATCGCGATCGGCCTTCCACCCGTCGCCGTTTCTATTTGCGTCAGCAGCATGTCGACGAACCGGAGATCGTCGCGTCCCTCGACCTTGGGCACGACGAGCAGATCGAGCTTTCCGGCTGCCTCGGTCGCCAGCGCGATCACGTCCTGATAGGCGAATGGCCCGTCCAGGGCGTTGATCCGGACCATGACCGTCTTGCCGCGAAAATCGAGGGCGTTGATCGAGTCGATGGCTTGTTGGCGGGCGGCGGGCTTTTGGTCCGGCGCGACCGCATCCTCGCAATCTATGCAGATCGCATCGGCCTGTGCCGCCGCCGCTTTGGCGATCATCGCAGGATTGGACGCCGGCACGAGGAGGATGGAGCGGATGGCGCGATCGGCCGCGTCCTGGATCATCGCGGCCGCCATGAGATGCTGGCCTGCATACCGACCCCGCCATTCGGGGTCGCGGTGAAGAGCCGGGTCTGGTCCGGCGTTTCGTTCACCCCGTTCACGGTGATGGAATCGAAATCGAACAAGGGCCGGACGGCGCGGAATTCGAAGCTCAGCGCCTCCCGGCCGGTATTGTGCCGTGTCGCCGCATCGAACAACAGGCTGGCCTGGAGCGGACCATGGACGACGAGCCCCGGATAGTGCTCGACATCGGTGCAATACTGGCGATCATAATGGATGCGGTGGCCGTTGAAGGTCAGCGCTGAATAGCGGAACAACAGGACCGGATCGGCGGCGATCGGCTCGGACCAGTGGGGCGACGGCGGATCGATCTGCGGCGGGGGCGTAAATCGTTCCGGAATGCCGACATAGACGATGTCGTGTTCGTCGCACGTGGCCAGTTCTCCGTTCACGGAGATTTCGTGCCTTACCGTTACGAACACCAGCGTGCCGGATCGGCCGGTCTTTTCCTCCAGCCGCAGGATCGTCGAGCGGCGCTCGGCAGTGTCGCCGATGCGGATCGGCCGGTGGAAGGTCATGCGGCTGCCGGCCCACATTCGTCGCGGCAGATCGACCGGTGGCAGGAAGCCGCCGCGCTTCGGATGCCCATCGGGGCCGACCTCGCTCATCGGCGTGTGGGGAAGGAAATAGAGCCAGATCCAGGGGCCGGGCAGGGGCGCTCCATCGCTATAGGCGCGATCGCCATGGTCGAAGGTTGCCGCCAGCGCACAAGCGGGCGTCGCGGTGATCAGGTCGCGCCTAGTCTCCTGGCGCCCGATCCAGGCGCCATATCGCGAAGATGTCATTGATCTCGGGCTCCGAAGGGGCGGGTGCGTTCAGCGGAGCGGAAGAGCTTGCGTGTGCACGGTGGTAGAGGGGACGGCGTAGAATGGCATCACATGTTCGCGCCAATATCGGCCGGCTTCGGTGTCCCGCATCGCCAGATGGGCGTCGACGCTGTCCCATTGTGCACGCAGATAATAGCACCGCTCGTCTTCGATCTCGCGTTCGACCGTCATCGTGTTGCAGCCGGGCAGGTGCGAGAATTTCGCGATATAGGCGGCCACCGCCTTTTCGAAGGCGTCGCTGTTCGCGCTGTCGATGGTAAGCTTGGCGATCTCGTTGATCATGATGCGGCTCCGGCCAGAGGATTCTTCACCGCATTCCAGGCGTCTTCGAAATAGCGTCGCGGATTGTCGATCACGATTTCGTCGAGCTGCGATTGGGACAGGCCCATGCGGCGGAGTTCGGGGAAGATGTTTTCGAACAGATGGGTGAGCTTGTGGTTGGGCATCGCCTTGGCCAGTTCGGCTGGATCGATATTGCCCATCGCGCCCTGCCAGCAGGCGATCGAATCGTGCGATACAACGACGCGATGGCCGTGACCCGCCTCGACCAGCGCCGCGAGATTCTTCATGCGGACCGCGTCGGGCACCTCGAACTCTATGCCGAACCGGTCGAAGCCGACATAGGAATCCCGTTCCGCGAGCGACGTCTGATAACCCAGATCGGCGGTGCCGCAGCTATGCCCGACGATAAGGCTGGAGGATCGGACGCCTTCGCCGGTGGCAATATCGATCTGGTCATGGCCGCAGGTGCAGCGCTCGGTGTGTGAGATCAGCGGCACGCCGCTGTGCTTGGCCGCCCGCGCGGCGGCGGTGAGCACCTTACGCTCATAGGCGGTGACCGCGCCGTCGCCGGTGGCGATCTTGATCACGCCGCAGCGTATGCCCGTATCGCCGACACCATCCTCGATTTCCTTAAGGAAGACCTCGGTGATCTGCTCCACCGACAGTGCATTGAAGGTGTAGGTGATCCCCATCGACTCGGCGTAGGCGCCGGTAGCGCAGATCAGGTTGATGCCGGATTTCTGCGATACTTCGGCATAGAGCTCCACGTCGCGGCCCATATCCATCGGACAAGGATCGATCACCGACCGTACGCCATGCGCGTGCAGCGCCTGGAAGGCGTCGACGACCCGCTCCACGGCATCCCGTCGCCGGAACGCCGGTTGGCGGGCGTCCATGAACCAGCCGGGGAAGCCGATCAACACATGTTCGTGGACAAGGGTGCGGCCCAGTTCGGCGCTCCTCAATGGCCCCGTCACCGTGTTGACCTTGATGTCCATCGCCACTCTCCTGCCGGTCTTCGCGCCGGGCCCCATCTTTAGTCGCCTGCACGGATACCTAGAAAGACAAACATAACATCGTCCACATGCCCCTATGGCATGACCGCTTTGGTCACTTTGGCTAAGTTCGCGACGGGGCGCATGATAAACAGGAAGCCTACGAGCGAAATGCCGCCACCCAAGATCATCAGGACGGTCACCGGCGTGCCCAGCAAAATATGTGCCGCCGCCACCGTGACGAGCGTCGATGCGAGGCTGAGCGGCATGATGATGGAGACATGATGGCGCTGCAGCAGCCAGGCCATGCAGGCGGGTGCCACAAGCGTGGAGCCGAGCGCGGAAAAGGCGAGCGCGAAGGCGACGCCCGGACGCATATGCGCCAAGCGCACGGGCCCGTCGGGCTCTACGCCGAGCGCCAACGGCACGAGTATCGCGCTGCCCATCAGGCCCGACCAGGCGAGCGTGTTCGGGACGGCCACGCCGCCCAGCCGGCGCTGGAGCAGCGAGGCCACGGCCAGCAGAGCGGCGTTCAGGGACATCAGGGCCAAGCCGGGCAGATCGTCGGCAATACGCGGGTCGAACAGCATCAGGCTGACGCCGGCGAGCGCGAGCAGGATTCCGGCGACCTGCATCGCCGTCGGCCGCTCGTCCAGGAACAGCACGCCCAATATGACGGCGATCGGCACCGATAACTGGCTGGCGATCGCCAATGCTCCTACATTTTCGGCAAGGCTCAGCGAGAGGCTGACAAGCGCGAAGATGAAGCCATAGTTGAGCCCGAGGAGGATCAGGGTGCCGGTGCTGCCGCGCACCGGCTTAAGCCAGGCAACGCAGAGAAGCAGCACCACCAGTAGCCGGGCGGTCGCGGTGGTGAGCGGGCCAAGGCCGGTCAGCGCGATCTTCACAGCGATGATGTTCAGGCCCCACAGCAGGCTCATCACCAGCGAGGTGGCGATGTCCACCGCGCCGAACGCGGCCGCGGCCCGGGTCGGGGCGGACATGTGGCGGCTCAGCCGGTGATGTGCGACGGTTGCCCTTCAAGGACGATCGTCTTGCTCTCCAGATAGGGAAGCAGCCCCTCCGTCCCGCCTTCGCGGCCGACGCCCGACTGCTTGAAGCCGCCAAAGGCGATGCTGAAGTCAGTACGCCAGATATTATGGCCGACAGTGCCGGACAACAGTCTGCGCGCAACGCCATAGGCGCGATCCGGATCGTTGGTGAACACCGAATTGTTCAGGCCGTAGATCGTGTCATTGGCGGTGTCGATCGCTTCGGCTTCACTGTCCACCGGAATGACGCTGAGGACCGGCCCGAAAATCTCCTCGCGCGCGATAGCGAAATCGTTGCGGACATTCCCGAACACCGTGGGTTCCACGAAGAAGCCGCGGTTGAGGTGCGCTGGGCGGCCGCCGCCAGCTGCCAGCACCGCACCCTCCTCCTTGCCCTGGGCAATCAGTTGCTCGATGCGGTCGCGCTGGCGTTGCATCGCGACCGGGCCGAGGTCCGACGACGCCTCGAACGGGTCGCCGACGCGCATTGCACCGAATGAAGCGCCGAGCGCTTCGACGAGACGGTCATGTTTCTGCCGAGGTACGATGATCCGTGTTAGCGATGAACAGACCTGGCCGGAAAGGAAGCAGGCAGGTTGCGCAATAGCCCGCGCCGCCGCCTCGACATCATAGTCGTCCAGAATGACGGCGGCCGACTTGCCGCCCAGTTCGAGGGTGTAACGCGTGATCCGATCGCCGCAAAGCGTTGCGATCCGCCGGCCGGCTGCGGTCGAGCCGGTGAACGCGATCTTGTCGATGCCCGGATGGCGCACCAGCGCCTCGGAGACGACACGATCGGCGGTGATGATGTTGAGGACGCCGGCGGGAAGGCCGACCGCTTCCGCGATCTCGGCCATGAGATAGGCCATGCCCGGCGCCTCGGGTGACGCCTTGATGACGACGGTGCATCCAGCCAGCAGGGCGGGAGCGATCTTGTTGGCGATCAGCGCCAGCGGGTGATTCCACGGGATGATCGCGGCGACGACGCCGACCGGCTCGCGCGTCAGCAGGCCGGTATGCCCGCCGGCCAGGGGCTTGTGCTGTTCCTCGAAGGGGAAGTTGCCGGCCAGCCCGGCATAGTAGCGGAAGGTGTCGCCGACGGCGTCGCCCGCCAGCGCGGCGATGCTATGCAATACGCCGGTCTCGTTCGGCCAGATCTGGGCAATATCGGCGCTTCTCTCGGATACCGCGCGGCCGATGGCATTGAGATAGATCGCGCGTTCGGCATGGGCGAGCCGGGGCCAGGGTCCGTGGTCGAAGGCTGCGCGGGCGGCCGCCACTGCACGGTTCATGTCGCTTTCGCGTGCCTCGGCGACGCTGGAATAGCGTTCCTCATTGATCGGCGAGATCAGATCGAACCGGTCGTCCGAGCTGGGATCGACCCATTGGCCGCCGATGAAAAACTGGTCCCGATGGCCGTAGGGAACATCGATTCCTTTGCTGATCGTTGTCGCCATCGCTCTCTCCTGCCTATTGAATTCTGCGCCGTCGTCCTCGACGCCAGGCCCGCCGAGCGGGGCTGGACATATCATAGAACGCGTGGGCGATGCCGCATAAGACTTAAGTGCTATAGTCGCCATGCAGAACGGGCATGTCGCTGCGCAAATAAAACGTACGACCGTACGATTATTGTTGCCATTCGCCTTCATTGGTGGGCAATATCGAAGGGTAGGCCCAGAACGCCGCACGTCCTTCAGGAGGGGATCATGAGCCCTGTGTTCGCCAGACGGCTTGCCAGCGTCTATCAGGACGAGGTTCCGTCACCCTTGCTTTCGATGGCTCAGGGCGCCGCGCTGGATTTTGAGCGAGTCGAGGTGAAGGGCCCGCAGAGTAGGCTATTCGGGCAGAACTCGACAGGCGGGGCGATCGACTATGTCGCCGCGAAGCCGACGAGGGATTTCTTGGCCGGGCTTACGACCAGCTACGGCCGCTTCAGCACGATCGACGCCACTGGTCATGCAGGGGGGCAGCTGGCGTCGGGCGTCGCCTTACGGGGGTCGGGCAGGGCGCTGCATGGCGGCGACTGGCAGCGTAGCGCGACCCGCGATCCGTCGCTGAGCCAGAAGCCTTTCTATCAAGCGCGGCTGCTGGGCGAGCTGCAGCCCGGCGAATGCACGTCGTGACGATGGATCGAAACGAGCTACGCGATGGATGGCGGCTGATTGTGGCGCTGCATATCGCGATCGCATTCGGCGTGGCCGTTATGCTGCCCTTCTCCATAGGCGCGTTCGTCGTGCCGTTGTCGAGCCAATTCGGCTGGAGCCGTCAGCAGATCGGATCGGCGGTGTCGATCTTCGCCGCCGGCTGCGTGCCGATGAGCTTCGTCGTCGGATATCTGGCCGACCGCTTCGGCGCGCGGAAGATATTGATATTGTCGCATGCCGGCCTCGCGCTGTGCTTCGCCCTGTACGCGGCGATGCGGACATTGTGGCATTTCCACGCCGTGAGCATCCTCGTTCCGCTTTTGGGCGGCGGAACGCTGGTGATCAGTGCCACCAAGTTGCTAAACGAGCATTTCGGCCGCCACCGCGGCCTGGCGCTTGGGCTGGCGCTGGCCGGCTCCGGCGTCGGGGCGCTCATCGTCCCGCTATTCGCGACCTGGCTGCTCCAGGAATTCGGATGGCGCGCCGCCTTCGCCGGGTTAGCGCTGCTGCCGCTGCTCATTGCCGCTCCCCTCGTTTTCCTGTGGGTGCGCGATGACATCCGCACCACCGGCAGCGGTTTGATCGGGGCAGAACCGGCGAAAGCCGTGCCGGGACTCCGCTTTGCGGAAGCGTTACAGGACTATCGCTTCTGGATCATCGCCATTTCATTTGTCGGCGCATCGGGTGCCTATGTTGGCGTGGTCAGCAGCCTTGTGCCGATCCTGGTCGCGCGGGCGTTCACCCCATTGGCCGCCGCCAGCATGATGAGCCTGTTCGGCTTGTCGATGCTGATCGGGCGGCTGGTGACGGGCATAATGCTCGATCGGCTATGGGCTCCGCTGGTGGCGCTGATCCTATGCCTTCCGGCCAGCCTATCGCTGCTGTTGTGGGACGCCGCCGATGGCCGGATGATCGCGGTGCTCGTATTCCTGATCGGTCTGGCCTCCGGGTCCGAATATGATCTGAGTGCATTCCTCGTGTCGCGATATTTCGGGCTGCGCGACTATGGGAAAATCTATGCCGCCATTTTTGCGGCCTTCGCCATCGGGGGTGTCGCGGCATCGCAGCTTTATGGCTGGGCGTTCGAGCTATGGGGATCCTATCACTGGGGGATAATGGCGTCGGCTGGCGGCTTTGCGGTCTGCGCTCTGCTGCCGCTCATGCTTGGCAGATATGTATTTTCAAATGAAATCCTAAAACCGTCAGAATAGATTTGCGAGATGTCTTAAATATCAAACTATTACGACATGCAATTTCGGCATGCGGCGCATAGTGCATAAGTCTTATGTGGTATCGATCGACTACTGTAAAGAAGTCGAACGACGGATTGGGAGAGGTGGTGTGGGTCGGAGGTGCGCCGACATTCGCAGTGAAAATCAACGCGAAATATGACGGCGATTAATATCCCGAACGGTCCGCCATCTTCCCTGAAGATCGATAAGGAGATGATGCAGGCAACGGCATTCGCAGCAGATCCTTCTCCGGACCGGCCTGTGCTTCGCAGCGACGGCGTCCGCGAAGGCAAGCGGACCGACGGTGAAAAACAGCCATACTGCCCGGATTCTTTCCGTTCGAGAGGAATCCGGTCGATGAACCGTTAAAAGCGCAATCTCGAGGGGAGAGGAAATGAGAAAATTACTTCACGGAGCTTCGGCTCTATCAATGGCCGTTGCAGTCTGCGCGCCAGCCTTGGCGCAAGATGCTGCTCCGGAGGACATGACCGGCATCAACGAGATCATCGTGACCGCGACCAAGCGTTCGCAGTCGGTTAATAGCGTGCCGATGTCGATCACGGCCGCCACCGGCGATCAGCTCAAGCAGCTAGGGGTCGCCGATGTGGCCGGTCTTGCCAAGGTTGTTCCCGGCTTTTTCGCACAGGACAGCTCATATGGCACGCCGGTCTATTATTTGCGCGGCGTGGGCTTCTACGAGCAATCGGTTCTCGTGAAAGCGCCTGTCGGCGTCTATGTCGACGAAGTTCCGGTCCCCTATCCGGTGATGGGCTCGGGAGCCTCGTTCGACCTTGAGCGAGTCGAAGTGCTCAAGGGGCCGCAGGGCACGCTGTTCGGCGCCAATGCCACGGGTGGCGCGATCAATTATATCGCCGCCAAACCCACGGATTCGTTCAGCGCCGCGATCAACGGCGGATATGGACGTTTTGACGCGGCGCATCTCGGTGGGCATGTCAGCGGCGCGCTGAGCCAAAACCTGAGCGCCCGCTTGTCGCTCAACCATGAATCGAGCGGTGATTGGCAGCGCAGTCAGACCAGCGACAGGACGATCGGCTCGCGCAATTTCACCCAGGGCAGGCTCCAGTTATTGTGGAACCCCACAAATGATTTCACCGCGCACCTGACCCTTAGCGGCTTCCGCGACAGGTCCGACACGCAGCAGGCTCAGCAGGTCGCCACCTTCAAGCAGACGCCGACCGCCGTGCTAGATCCGGCGCTGCTCGCCCAGCCGCTGCCCAACGACGCTCGCGATGCGGATTGGAACGAACGTTTCCCTCTGAAGCGCAACAACCGCATGTATCAGGCGGCGTTGCGCATGGACTATGATATCACGACCGACATCAAGCTCACCTCGATCAGCGCCTATTCGCACTACCGGCAGCTGCAGGGACTCGACACCGACGGCGTTGCGGTCAGCGCGGTCAATCTCCAAGTCTATGCAAATATCGACAGCTTCAACCAGGAACTCCGCCTGGCGGGCAACAGCGGCGGGCTGCAATGGCTACTCGGGGGTAATTACGAACGCAGCACCGCGTTCGAGAACACATTGAACGATCCATCACGCAATACGTCGGCGGTCACGTTCAGGGCTCTCGGCCTCCCGGACATCGACCTCGTTTCCTTCGAAGGGCGCACCAAGTTCGAAAGCTGGGCCGCCTTCGGTAACGTCGATTACGATATCGGCGATATGATCACCCTGCATGCAGGCGCGCGATATACGAAGACCGATCTCGATTTCACCGGCTGTCTGAGGACTCAAGGTAACAATACATTCGGCACCGGCGTGGCGACCTTGCTGGGATTGCCCCGGCCCGTCGTCGGACAATGCGCAACCGTGGTGACCGTGGCGCCGGTTCCCCCGGCAACCACGCCGACCCGCGCGCTCGGGCAGGTGAGCCAGACCTTGCCCGAAGACAATGTGTCCTGGCGCGTCGGTGTCGACTTCAAGCCCGCCGCCGGTCATCTGATCTATGCCAATGTAAGCCGGGGTTACAAATCGGGCGCCTATACCAGCCTTTCCGGCACGGCAGCCGGCCAATATGCGCCGGCTGTCCAGGAAGAGCTGACGGCCTATGAGCTCGGCTTCAAATCGAGCTTGTTTGATCGAATGCTGCAGCTCAACGGCGCGCTGTTCTATTATGACTATAAGGACAAGCAGCTCCGTGGCCGGATCGATACCGGTCCGCCCTTCCGCTTCCTCGAAGCACTGATCAATATTCCGAAGTCCCGCGTTAAGGGTGCGGAATTCCAGATCGTCGCGGCACCGACCGACGGGCTGCGCCTGTCCTTTGGCGGCGTTTATCTCGACAGCAAGATCACGGCCAATTACAGCAACTTCACTCAGTTTGGGCAGTTGGCTTCCTTCAAGGGCCAGCGTTTCCCCTATACGCCGAAATGGTCGCTCAATGGCGACGTCAATTATGAGTTCGGCATCAATGACCGGCTGGACGGCTTCGCTGGCGCCAACCTGACCTACAAGTCGTCGACGAGCGGCGATTTCGTACCTGATCCACGCGTGGCGGTTGACGGCTATACATTGTTGGACCTGCGCGCCGGCATCAAGGCCGCTGACGGCAAGTGGACCGTCAGCTTGTACGGTCGGAACGTGACCGACAAATATTATTGGTCGACGGCAACGCGACGTGCGGATTCGGTGGTTCGCTTCGCCGGAATGCCGGCCACCTATGGTATCGATTTCAGCGTGAAGTTCTGACACGGCCTGGCGCCTCGCTCTGCAGGGCGCCAATCCTCCAAGGACAGAGAAAGGGCGTGGCGTTCATGGCGCCGCGCCCTTTTTAATTTGAGTCCGGCATCAAAGGCGAGTCGCCCGGGTTGATGCCCCTTCCGATCGATGGTCGGATGCACGATCGTTTGACGATCCGACGATATCGGATCCTCCGGTTGTCGGCTTGGCGGGCATTCCCAATCGGCAGATGATTCCCACTGCGAGGGAAGCGCGCCGGCGGCCAAGCGGGCAAGCTTGGCCGCCGGTGGCGGCATCAGATGCGCCGATCCATGCCTTGCCAGAAGGGCTCGCGCAGTTTGCGCTTGAACAGCTTGCCCGACTCCTCGCGGGGCAGGTCGGTCGCGAACTCGACCGTCTTGGGCAGCATATATCCAGGAACATGATCGCGCAGATACTCGCGGACATCGGAGGCGGTGACCGCTGGAGCATCCTGCTTGAGCTCGATCACCCCATGGACGCTTTCGCCGAATTCTTCGTCGGGAATACCGAACACAGCGCAGTCGGCCACACCCGGCATCTTGTGGAGCGCCGCTTCGATCTGGGCCGGGTAAATGTTCACGCCGCCCGATATGATCATATCCTTCACCCGATCGCAGATGAACAGGAAGCCGTCCTCATCGAGATAGCCCATGTCACCCGCGCCGATGAAGCCGGGTACGAGCTCCATCGCCCGGCGGTCTTCTTCGTGGTTGAGATATGTCATGTCGCCGGCACCCCGGATGCGGCACACGATCTCGCCGACCTCGCCCGGCGGCAGTGTATTTCCATCGTGGTCGACGATGAGCACGTCCGTCCCCGGCGGCGCCTTGCCTACCGTTCCGGGATGGGCAAGCCATTCCTCGGAGCTGCAGAAGACGACATTGCCGACTTCGGTGGCGCCATAATATTCGTGGATGATCGGTCCCCACCAGGCGATCATCTCGCGCTTGAGCGCAGGGGCGATCGGCGCGGCGCCGTGGACGACATAGCGCAGCGATGAGAGGTCATATTTGCCGCGCACCTCGGGCGGTAGCTGCAAGAGGCGATAGAACATGATCGGCACCATGTTCAGGTGGGTGATGCGCTTCGTTTCGATGATCCGTAGCAATTCTTCGGGATCGAAGCGCGGCATGATCGTGACGCTCGCCCCGGCGCGCACGGTGAAGTTGGAATGGGCGTTGGGAAGACCGTGGTACATGGGCCCCGTAACCACGGTGGAGATTTCGCTGGCCTGCCCATAATCGCCCAGGAAGCCATAGGAACGCGCCATCACACCGGCGATGATCGCCATCTCCGCATCGCCCATGATCCGCTTCACTCCCTTGGGCCGCCCCGTGGTGCCCGAGGTGTAGAAGACGATCTGCGGCAGCGTCTCGGGCGGATGTCGGCGGCGGGGAAATCCGTCGCGGAACGGGGCCCAGAGCGTAGCCTCGACCGGCAGCGGCGCATCGGTCGCTGGCAGTCTATAGGTTTTACGGATCAGTGCCGGGGTTTCGACGACGAATAGCTTGATATGCTCGGATATGCCGGGACGCATCTGTTCCACCAGGTCGGAATGGATGAAGAGCGCGGATACGCCAGAGTCGTCCAATATGTAGCGCAGATCGTCGGCGACGGCGTGCCAGTTGACCGGAACCGTGAACGCTCCGAGGCTACCGGCGGCCATTGACGCTTCTATGAAGCCGGGCTCGTTGCGCATCATCACGGCGATGCCATCGCCGCGGCCGATACCCACGCTGGCCAGCGCCGATGCTGCTCGCTCGATACGTTCGTCGAACAGAGCGCGGGGAAGCACGTCCTCTCCAAAGCTGATGGCGCTCATCGGTTTTCTTTCTCCTTCGCGGCCCGCCATGCGATGGCGGCATCGATCTTGTTCCGGCTGAACCGACCTGCGGGCAGCGACGCCGGTATTCCGCCGCGGTCGCGACGCATTCCGCCTGGGCGGATTATAGTCGTAGATATCCGGTAGTGGAGCATCGGGGCGATGGGAAAGGCTGAATTGCTATTCCGCTCATGCCGCCCGGATATCGCCGCTCGCACGGACGCGACAACAACTGCACATGCTAGGTCAGCATGGATGGCAGTGCCATTTTATATGATGGGTATGGCCTCATTATGAAGCACTATTCTCTCCCGCGCGGGCCAAGATAGTCGAGGAGAGAAGGATGATAGTTCCGAAGCGCCCCTGCTCCGCCAGCCTGTGGCCAGTGGCATGAAAGCTGCCATCCCGATGGGATTTTCTGGCTGGAAGATCGTCGCCCGCTGTGCCTTGGCGCAAAATATTGCGACTGGCCTCGTCTTCGGCTCGTTCGGCCCGATGCTGATTAGCACCGAGCAGCATTTCGGCGTGTCACGGACCGCCGCCACCTTCGGCATGAGCGTCACCACGGCGACGATGGGCATATCCTCGCCGCTGCTCGGCAATGTAATGGGGCGTTTCCCAGTGCGCATCGGCATGATCTTCGGTGCGGTGCTCGGCGCGCTGGGCTTTATCGGGCTCGCCCTGCTTCCCAGCTTCGTTCTTGCTCTGCCGATGTACGCGCTCATCGGCGTTGCCGTATGCCTGCTCAGCATCCTCGGCCCGGTGTCCATCGTGAACCGGTGGTTTATGGCGGGTCGGGGCAAGATGCTCGGGATCATCAACCTGCCGATCGTCGTGTTCGTCCTGCCTTTCATATTGGCGGCGGCGCTTCCTATGTGGGGCCGCTCGGCGATCCTGCTCGCGATGGCGTCGGCATTCCTCCTTCTCATTCCTCTACTAATGACCATGGTCGAAAGCCCCGCTCAGATCGGTGAGCGCCCCTGGGGGGAGTCTGCGGACGAAAGCAGGGCCAGCGCGGCTTTCACCGGCCGGGCCAGGCAACCGGCCAGCCGCATATTGAGGATGCCGGAATTCTGGCTGCTCTCGCTGGGAGTGGGGATTATCACCGGCACCACCACGACCTTTGTCGTGCACATAGTTCCCTATGGCGGCCATATCGGCCTTGCACCTGAGGCGTCAGCCGGACTGATGTCGATCTATGCGGGAGCCGGTCTGGTCGGGGCCCTGCTGCTGGGCTGGATCGTTGACCGGCTGGGCGGGGCGGCGACATTGGGTCTCACCGCGCTTCTGCAGGCGGGCTTGTGGATCGTCATGCCGCAGACGTCGGGCCAAGCGCTGTTTCTTGCGTCGGCGGCGCTGGGGATCGTCGCGGTGCCGATCAACGTGCTGCACCAGTCGGCGTTAAGCGAATTGATCGAGCCTGCGGGCATCGGCCGGGCGCTGGGCATTAGCTATGCGTTGAAACTGCCGTTCATCTTCGCTTTCGCGCCGATCGCGTCCTTCCTGTTCGAATCCTCCGGGGGTTATCAAATCCCCTTCTGGACGATGGGAAGTGCTCTCTTGGTGGCGGCGTTTCTCTTCGCCGCAGCCTATTTCGTCACACGATATCAAGTGGCTACCCCCGAACAAGCGATATGACAGGAAGGTAACAACGTGACAGGTGTCAAGGACAAGGTCATCGTCATCACGGGCGCGGGCAGCGGGATCGGCCGGTCAGCGGCGCGCATGTTAGCCGAGCGCGGCGCCAAGATCGTGGTCGGCGCGCGGCGGGCTGAAAAGCTCGAATCCCTGGTCAAGGAAGTCGAAGCGGCGGGCGGCGTCGCGAGCTTCAAGGTCACCGACACTGCCCGGCGCGAGGATGTCGCGGCGCTGGTCGCTCATGCATGCGACGTGCATGGCAAGCTGGACGTGCTGATCAGCAACGCAGGTGTAGCGCCGATCTCCAAGCTGGAGGATCTGCAGGTCGAGGATTGGGAGGCGATGGTCGACATCAACTTCAAGGGTGTCCTCTACGGTGTCGCCGCGGCGCTGCCGATTTTCCTGCGGCAGGGGTTTGGACATTTCGTCAACACCATCTCCACCTCCGGGCTCCAGGTCAGTCCGACGATGGCGGTCTATGCTGCGACCAAGAATGCGGTCCGGACGCTGGGCGAAGGGCTAAGGATTGAATCCGACGGGCGCTATCGCGTCACCGGAATATCGCCTGGCTTCGTTGCCACCGATTTCGTCCAGTCGATGACCGATCCGCAAGTCGCCGCTGCGATCCAGGCGCGCATGGATGCGATCGCGTTGGAACCCGAAGCGATCGCCAGGGCGATGGTTTATGCAATCGAGCAGCCCGACCATGTCGATGTCGGCGATCTCGTCATACGGCCCGCCGTGCAGAACTGATCTTCCCGCGCCCAGGACGAGAAGCACGGCGCAGCTGCTGCCGATTTTTCAGGAGAGACAAGTCCATGACCCTATCCGCGTCCATGCGCGCCGTCGGCATTCGCGGCGGTAAAGGCGGGCTTGATGCGCTCTATATTCAAGAACTGCCGGTACCCGTTCCGGGACCGGGCCAAATCCTGGTGAAGATAATATCCGCTGGAATGAACCGTGCCGACATTGCGCAACGCGAGGGCCTTTATCCGATGCCGCCGGGGGTTTCCGACGTGTTGGGGCTCGAAGTTGGCGGCATCGTAGCGGCGCTGGGAGAGGGGGCGGGGCGATGGAAGCTCGGCGACAAGGTCTGCGCCCTGCTCGGCGGCGGAGGATATGCCGATTATGTCGCGGTTGACGAGCGGCATGTGCTGCCGGTGCCGGACTGGATGGATCCGGCGGAGGCGGGCGCGCTTCCCGAGACCATATTCACCGTCTACGCCAATATCTTCGAAAGCGGTCGGCTCGCGCCGGGCGAGACCCTGCTCGTCCATGGCGGCAATAGCGGCATCGGCGTGACGGCGATCCTGCTCGCCAGGGCTATGGGCGCGCGCACGATCGCTACCGTCCGTGGGGCCGAGAAGGCGGCAAAGACCCGCGCCCTGGGCGCCGATCTGGTGATTGACGTGACGGCCGAGGATTTCGAGGCGGCCGTGACGGCGGATGGCGGCGCCGATGTCATATTGGACATGGTCGGCGAGCCCTATTTCGACAGGAATATCGCCTCCCTCAAGCTTGACGGCCGCATCTGCTTCGTCTCCGCCCAAGCGGGCATGTCCGCGCGGCTCGATTTCATGCCGCTGCTGCTCAAGCGGCTTACCATTACCGGCTCGACGCTGCGAGCGCGTAGCGCCGACGAGAAGGCTCGCCTGGCGCGGGCGATCGAACGAGATGTGTGGCCGGCGATCATGGACGGCAGCATCCGCATGCCGATCGACCGCCGGTTCGCTCTGGCCGATGTCGCCGATGCGCATGCGTGGCTGGAGGCTGGCGGCCAGTTCGGCAAGGTGGTGCTGATACCATGATGGCGGCCGCCGGAAAGGCGGCTCCCGATTCCGTCGAGAGGAGGCTGTGTTGAGCAAGCGGTTTAGCGGAAAGGTCGTTGTCGTGACGGGGGCGGCATCGGGCATCGGGCTTTGCACGGCGCGGATGTTTGCCGGGGAAGGGGCCATCACGGTGCTGGCCGATCTCAACCTGCCCGACGCTGAGAAGGCGGCCGCCGCGATCGTCGGCGAAGGCGGCGAGGCTATCGCCTTCCGCTGCGATATTGCCGACGAGACGGAGGTCCAGCGGGTCGCGCAGGATGTCGTCTCGCGCTTCGGGCGGATCGACGTGCTGGTCAACAATGCCGGCATTTCGATAACCGCCGTCGCCGAGCGCTATGACCGTTTCGCGCAATCGGTGGCGGTCAACCTCTGCGGCGCATTCTACTGGTCGCGCGCGGCGGGCCTCGGTAGCATGATCGCCAACGGAGAGGGAGCGATCGTAAATGTCGCCTCGATCGCCGGCCTAGCCGCCATCCCCGGCGATATCGGCTATGTCTCGGCCAAGCATGGCATCGTCGGCCTGACCAAGGCGCTCGCGGTCGAGTGGGCGAAATATGGCATCAGGGTCAATTGCGTCGCGCCCGGCATTACGAAGTCGGACATGGCCCAGGCGGCGATCGACGCGGAGCCGGTTTTCATGGCGGAACGGATCGGACGGGTGCCGCTGGGTCGGATGGGAGATGCCGAGGACCAGGCCCGCGCAATCCTGTTCCTGGCCTCGGACGAGGCCGGCTATGTTTCGGGCGTGACGCTGCCGGTGGATGGGGGCCAGATGGCTCTGCATTCGGGCATGCCGCAGAAGCGGTAACAACATCGGCATTCGGCCTGATCCGGACCGATCGGGCAGATTGAGCGCGACCAGGCGAAGCCCGGTATGAGTAGCTTCGAACAGGGCGGCGGGGGGTGCTGTCTGTCTGATCGCAACTTGTCTCCGACGGGAGCACCGAGGGCCGCCTGAAGGCGCGGCTGCCTTATGACCTGTTGATTGCCAATATCCTTGGGGGGCCGCTGATCGAACTGGCGCCGATATTCGGAAACGCGGTACTACCCGGCGGTTCACTGGTGCTGGCCGGCCTGCTCGACAGCCAGGCCGAAGCCGTGGCCCAGGCCTATCGCCGGCAGGGCATGTATCTGGCCGACAGCATCGTGCGAGCGGACTGGCCGACGCTGAGGATCATCAAGCGGCGGCGCTGATCACCGGACAAGGGCCGATCGACATTCCGGATTCCCAAACGGGTTGATCGCTAATTCATAGGTATCCGTGTTGAGGCGCGGAGCGGATGATGGCGGCCAAACGGTACGAACTGAGCGATGGACAGTGGGAGCGGATCGAGGCGCTGTTGCCGGGCAAGGCGGCGGATCCCGGTCGATCCGGGTCGGATAACCGCTTGTTCGTGAACGGCTGTCTATGGGTGCTGCAATCGGGGGCACATTGGTGCGACCTGCCGGAGCGCTACGGCAAGTGGAAGACAGTGCATCGGCGCTTCAGCCGCTGGTGCCATGCCGGCGTCTGGAAAGGGGTGTTCGATGCGCTGACCGCCGACCGGGACAATCAGTATCTGATGATCGACAGCACCATCGTTCGCGCCCACCAGCAAGCGGCGACCGGAAAAGGCGGGCGTGCGATCAGGCGCTGCGGCGTTCCCGAGATGGACTGACCACCAAGGTTCATATGCTGGCCGACGCGCTCGGCCGACCGCTGCGCTTCGTCATCACGCCCGGTCAGACCGGTGATGCCACCCAGGCACCAGCCCTGCTTCACGGCCAGCAGGGCGACGCCGTGCTGGCCAACAAAGCCTATGACAGCAACGCCTTACGCGCGATCATCGCAGACATCGGCGCCGAAGCCGTTATCCCGTCCGAACCGTACCCGCAAGGTCGCCATCCCGCACGACCACACCGCATACAGGCAACGCAACCACATCGAACGATGCTTCAATCTCCTCAAGCGCTCCCGACGTTTCGCTACACGTTACAACCGGCGCACTCTCCACTTCGCAGGTTTCGTCCATCTCGCCGCCGCCATGATCTGGCTGCGCTGAATGTCGATCGGTCCTAGCACTACTTTGGCAGAA
>NZ_LDES01000020.1 GCF_001015195.1 Sphingomonas sp. Y57
CGATCAGGCGCTGCTGGTCGGGATCGAGTTCCGATCGCTCCGGGGACCGTGTCAGTCGGTCAATCCGATTGAAAAGCGCCGGATCGGCGGCGATCGACGCCCGATGACGCGCCAGAGCCGGCAATATCCGCGCGGCGGCCTCGTCCAATGCCTCGCTCGCCAGAGTCATCCTAAGCAGGTCGAATATCCTTTGGACCCGGCGCAATGTTTCGCCCGCCGTGTCGAGCGCCTCTATGGTGTTCAGGAAGCTGGGGGCCTCCGCCTGGCGGATGATGGCATCGATCTCCGCTCGCTCTTCCGCCATCGCCTCCTCGCAGGCCGGCCAAAAGTGCCCGACCTCGATCGCCGAAAAATCCGGCAGACCGAAGCCGGTCGACTGCGGTTCGAGCAGTGGATTAACCATGACGGGGAGCGCCGCAGACGCGATCGACGGCATCGATCAGGAAACGCTCGCAGGCGGCGAGTTGATCGAGCGCTATCCATTCGTCGGCACGATGCGCCTGCTCGATCGATCCGGGCCCGCAGATCACCGTCGGGATACCGATATCACTGAACTGCCCGGCTTCGGAACAATAGGAAACATATCCGGCCGCGGCTCCGGTCAGTTCTTCGACGAGATGGGTGAAGGGTTCACGCGCATCGGCAGCGAAAGCCGGAACCGTGGCAAGCCGTTCCAGCGCCACATCGGCCCGGGAATAAGCGGCCCGCATTTCGGGCAGGATTTCATGGGAAATGAAAGCGCGTATCGCCTGCTCGATGCGGTCGTCATCCTCTTCGGGAAGCGATCGATATTCGAAAAGGAACTCGCAATGTTCGGCCACGATATTAGCGGCCGTCCCCCCGGAAACCTGCCCAATCGACATGGTTGTATAGGGGGGGTGGAAATCGTGGCAGCGGGGCTTCGATCCGAGCGAGTCGGCCAGGCTCCGGATGAAAACCATGATGCGGGCGGCAAATTCTATTGCATTTGCTCCCTCATGCGGAAGAGACGCGTGCGCTGGCCGACCGTGGACCCGGCAGCGGAAGAGACGGATCGCCTTATGCCCTATGACAGGCTGCATCAGTGTCGGCTCGCCGACGATGCAGGCCCGGGGCCGTACAGCGCGCGCTGCCAGATCCGCGATCATGAGCGGCGCCCCGACACACCCCACCTCCTCGTCGAAGGAGAGAGCGAAATGGACCGGTTCGGTCAGCGCCATTCCCCGGAAAGCCGGAACTAACGCAAGCGTCACACCGAGGAACCCTTTCATGTCGCAGGATCCCCGCCCGTAGAGCCTGCCGTCGCGCAAAACCGCCTTGAAGGGCGCGCTGGTCCAGGCCTGTCCGTCAACCGGCACCACGTCGGTGTGGCCAGAAAGAACGAGCCCTCCAGTGCGCTGGCCCGAAGGCGGGGCCAGCGTCGCGAACAGATTGGCTTTGGCGCCATCGTCGGTCGTCGTGAGCGTCAAATGACACCCCTGCGCGCCAAGATGTTCAGCAGCGGAATCAATAAGCGCGCGGTTTGACCGCCGCGATGTCGTATCGAAGCCGATTAACCGGCGGACCCAATCGACCGTCGCGTCGGAAGGGGCTTGGTCCTCACCAGCCATCAGCGGCCTTCCCCGCCGTCGACCACTTTAGCGATGAAATCGCGGATCAACGCGAGCGCCTCGGCCGGCCTGTCGCGCGCAGGGCCGTGCCCGCACCCTTCAAGAATATGGGTAGCCGCCACGCCCGGCGAGAAACTGTCTCCAAGTTCGCGCAGCGCGGCGGGCAGAATGACCGGGTCGCGGTCTCCCCCGACCACCAGCGCGGGCGCCACCAGGCCGGGCAGCATCTGCCGGAAGTCCAGGCTGTGCGCCTCCCCCCCGATCCGGAAAAAATGGTCCAGCACATGCGGCTCGAATAGCGAGAGAGCGCCGATCCCACTGCGGCTGACCGTATAATGCGGCAACCCTTCGACCAGGAAACGGTCGCGATCGGATGGATCCGAGGCGGTGAAGAATGACCGGGCGAGCCTTGCCAACTCTGTGCCGCCGAGCCGGTCGAACGTCGCGACCACCGGACCGAGGTCGAACCGGGCGGCAGTGGCGAGAAGGATCAGGCCAGCATAACTGTCGGGATAGTCGATCGCGAAGCGCTGCGCGACGAAGCCGCCAAAGGACTGCCCCAGGATGATCGGCTTTTCCACGCCGAGTGTCCCGATCAGCCGGTGAAGATCCGCCGCCCACTGCCGAAGGTTCCAGCGCGCGGGCTCGCCCCGGTCGCTACGCCCGAGCCCGCGATGATCGTAGAAGACAAGCTGGGCCACATCGGCGAGCGGTTCAAGCGCGGGCCGCAGCGCGAGATGGTCCCAGGCCGGCCCCCCATGCAGCAGGATCACCGTCGGTCGTGATCTTACCTGCCCGCCCTCGATCGCCAACTGCGAGCCGACGACGTCCATGAACAGTGAGATATCGCCCACATTCACGCGCATAACATCGCTCCGGATTTATCTTGATGGCACCGCGCCCGTCGCGGCTATTCGGTCCAGCCGGCGTCTGATGATCGCGTGGCGGCGAGGGGTTATTGGAAGTCCCAGGATCAAAGGAATCGAGATCAGCGTAAGGATCGCCGGAACGACCGCGAAGCCGATCAGCAAACCCCGGACCGCTTCCGCTGAATGCAGCTTGGCGGCGGGGTCGAATCCCATCCGGGCGGCAATGAGCAGCGCCAGCCCTGCTCCCAGCCCGGTGGTGATCTTGTAGCTCAGCCCGATCAGCGCGAAGTAGAATCCGCTGCAACTCTGGCGGAACTTCCATTCGCCGTAGTCAGCGATATCGGCCAGCACCGCCGCCGATGCCACCGCCTGGCCGCCGAATGCAGCATAAGCGAGCGCCGTGAACGCCAGTGCCAGCAGCCAGCTGCCGCCCGGCGCTGCCGCGGGCACGATGGCGAGGCTCGCAATGTACAGCACGACGCAGGCTGCCCAGACCGCCGTCTTGCTCGTGCGCGCGATCAGCCGCAGCCAGAAGGGGATGAGCAGGGCCGCGGCGACATTGCACAGCAACAGGATGAGCGGAACCTGCGAGCCGAGCCCGAGATAACCATCGAGATGGATGAAGATCAGCGCAAACCACATGCCAAAGCCGATCCCCCCGACAAAATGGGCGGTCAGGAACCGCGCCAGAGCAGGGTTGCGCAGGATACTGGCTAAAAGGGAGGATATTCGCGCGCCGCCGCCATGAGAAACGACGATTCCGCGGGGGCTCCAGACCGTCGCGGCAAGGCAGAGCAGCATCAGGGCCACCCCCACATAGGCGGTCATGCGCATCGTCTCCGGCGAATAGTCGCTCCGCGCGACGATCGGCAGGAAGGGGAGGATCAGGAAGGCGATCAGCCCGGCGAACAGTCCGGTCGTCCGGGCCGCATAGACCCTCGCCCGTCCAGTATAATCTCCCGCGAGCCGGCTTCCCCAGGCGGCATGCGGAATATCGACGAGGCTCCACGACAGATAGAAGACGAGCGACCATGCCAGATAGTAGAGCTGCGGCGCGGGTCTGGGCGGGGTGAACAGGAATATTGCCGATATCGACAGGCCGAGCCCGCCCACGACGACCCAGCTGCGATAGC
Organism: Sphingomonas sp. Y57; assembly: GCF_001015195.1. Lineage (GTDB taxonomy): Bacteria > Pseudomonadota > Alphaproteobacteria > Sphingomonadales > Sphingomonadaceae > Rhizorhabdus. The sequence goes on from NZ_LDES01000020.1 coordinate 3,592, forward strand.
TGCCACCACGGCTGCGGTGGCGATCGGCGGCATAACCGATTATCGGATCGCTGACCCCGTCCGCGATCCGCGCGACGAGCAGCACCATCGCGATCTGCGCCAGGCCCAGTCCGAAATATTTAGCGTAGAGGCCGGGCAGGATGCTCACCGTCGGCATCCAGAGAAAGTTCGTCGCGCAGACGGGGGCCGCATAGGCCATGAGCCTGGGCAGGCTCAGCCGGTCGTCTCTGGCGATCATTCGGGCCACTTCGGTCAGCCGGCCTCGACGAGCCGCTGCAGCTTTGTGAAGATCGTCTCGTTTACGCTCTCCGTGGCGGCGATCAGATCGCTCTTATAGCGCGCGAGTTCCGCTTCCGGCGCTGCCGGGACAATCAGTTCATAGAGGAAACGGTATGAAAAGCGGGTAGCCTCGCCTTCCGCTGCCACCGCGAAGTCGACAAACCCGAAATAGTCGTTTCCGGGCTCGGGGTCTCGCGGATAGGTTTTCCAGATCACCCGCTTGCCGGGGTCGAGATGGATGGTCCTTGCGAAATAGGGCGGGAAGGTCACGCCTTCCTCCTCTTTCCGGAGCAGCACGATTTCGCCCTCCGTGCCGGGCGCGCCGGCGACCGGCACGGAAATGGAATAGGTCTGCCAGCTGGTATAGTTCAGGACATGCCGCCAGGCCGTGGCGGCCGGACAAGCGAAGCGGCGCAAACCTTCGACCAGGATATGGACCGGAACCGTAGCCATTCCCGAGGTCACCTCGATCATCGCATCATCTCCATGACCTGATTCATGATCCCGTGAAATGGATCGATTTGAGGGTGGAATAGGA
>NZ_LDES01000021.1 GCF_001015195.1 Sphingomonas sp. Y57
CGTCGAGCGCCAACCTGCCGGCCTTCACGATCCGCGGCGTCGGCCTGAACGAGTACGCGTCGAACTTCGATTCGCCGGTCGCGATCCACATCGACGAGGTCTACAGGAGCAAGCCCTACATGGCCTCCATGCCCTTCTTCGACCTCGACCGGGTAGAGGCGCTGAAGGGGCCGCAGGGCACGCTGTTCGGCCGCAACACCACCGGCGGCTCGGTCAACTTCTACACCGCCGAGCCGAAGGACGAGACCTCGGGCGCGTTCAACCTGAGCGGCGACAACCATGGCCGCGTCCGGCTCGACGGCAACGTCAACGCCGCGCTGACCGACCAGCTCGCCGGCCGCTTCTCCTATTTCGTCGCGCAGGGCTCCGGCGGCCCCTATCGCAACCTCAGGGACGGCAGCGACTATGGCGCGCCGAACCAGATGGCCGGGCGCCTCCAGCTCAAGTGGACGGGCGACCGGACGACGATCAAGGTCGCCGGCTACGGCTTCCGCGACAAGAGCGAACTGACCCCCTACAAGAGCCCCGGCATCTACGACGCCAGCGGCGGCTATTGCGCGCCGCTGCTCAGCGGCCATATCGACGACAATCGCGGCGCCTGCCTCAAATACGGCCCCTATGTGCCGGGCGGCGACGCCAGCGGCCTGCGCGAGACGCAGAGCATCCGCGAGTTCAACTCCGACAAGCTGTGGCTCGCCAACAACAGCGCCTATGGCTCGTCGCTGCGCGTCCAGCACGATCTGGGCGGGGCGGAGCTGATCTCGATCACCTCCTACGACTATTTCCAGCGCGACCAGACCGACGACGGCGACAACAGCCCGACCGTCACCGCCAACGAGGACTTCTACAGCCGCATCAAGCAGTTCACGCAGGAGCTGCGGATCGCCGGCAAGACCGGCCGGCTCAACTATCTGGTCGGCGGCTTCTTCGAGCGCGACAGCATCTCGGAGGCGAACAGCATCAACTTCCTCCAGAACCAGCTCATCGGCCTGCCGCCCGAATTCCCGCGCTTCGGCGCGGCCTTCACCCAGAAGGTGCGCTCGCTGGCGCTGTTCACGCACAACGAGTATCAGCTCACGCCGACGCTCTCGATCGTCGCCGGCCTCCGCTACACCAACGACCGGACCAGCCTGGACGGCGCCACCTTCTACGGCGCCGACGATCCTGTCGGGAAGGCCGACCGCATCACTCCGGTGGTGCCGGTGGATGCGCTGGCCGACCGGCGCACCGACGAGAACGTCTCGTTCCGCGGCGGCCTCAACTGGCACTTCGTCCCCGACCACATGGCCTATGCCTCGGTCTCGCGCGGCTTCCGCAGCGGCGGCTACAGCGTGCTGTTCGGCGGGATCATCACGACGTTCAGCCCGGAGCGGCTGACCGCCTATGAGATCGGCTACAAGGGACGGCTGCTCGACCGCACGCTCGACCTGAACCTGGCGGCGTTCCGCTACGACTATAGCGACCTCCAGACCAATGTGGACGATCCCGCATCGCCGATCGTGCCGATCACCCGCAACATCGGCTCCTCGCGCACCTATGGCGCGGAGGGCGACCTGACCTGGCGACCGGACCGCAGCGTCGTCGCCCGGGTCGGCGTCGGCTATCTCGACGGCGAGATCCGCAAGAGCGACCGCTTCGTCAACACCTATGCCGGGCCGGTCGCGCTGGAGGGCAAGCGGCCGCTCAACATGCCGAAATGGACCGTCCAGGCGTTCCTGCAGAAGAGCTTCCCGATCTCCGGCTCGCTGGAGATCATCGCCCAGACCGACGGCAAGTACACCGGCAGCCGCTATCTGGAATCGACCGCGCAGCTGTTCGACAAGGCCGAGGGCTACTGGATCCAGAACGCCCGGCTCGCGCTGGCCGACATCGGCGGCCGCTGGGAGCTGGCCCTGTGGGGCAAGAACATCTTCGACAAGGATTACCTGACCTACATCAACAATACCAGCATCTTCCGGCTGGAGATCTATGGCGAGCCGGCCAGCTACGGCCTGTCCGCCAGCGTGAAGTTCTGACGCTTTCCCGGGCCTCCGCGCGGCTCGGCCGCGCGGGGGCCCTTCCTGTCCCGACCAATGGCTAGGAAGACCAAGGACCATGTCCAACACCGGCTTCTACACGCATGAGAGCACCTTCTGGCACAGCACGGGCGTGCAGGCGCTCTATTTCCCGATTGGCGAATGGGTGCAGCCGCCGAGCGGCACCTATGGCGCCGACACGCCCGAGACCAAGCGGCGCTTCCTGAACCTGCTGCGCATGTCGGGCCTGACCGACCGTCTCGTCATGCCGGCGGGGGAGCCGGTGACGGTCGAGGACTGCCTGCGCATCCATCCCGCCGACTATATCCGCCGCTTCAAGGAGGCGAGCGACGCGGGCGGCGGCGACCTGGGCATGCTCGCCCCGTTCAGCAAGGGCGGGTTCGAGATCGCGCTGATGTCGGCCGGGCTCGCCAGGGCGGCGATCGACGATGTGCTGACCGGCAAGGTGCGCAACGCCTATGCGCTGTCGCGGCCCGCCGGCCATCATTGCCTGCCCGACACGCCGATGGGCTTCTGCCTGCTCGCCAACATCCCGATCGCGATCGAGGCGGCCCGCGCCCGGCACGGGATCGAGCGGGTCGCGGTGGTCGACTGGGACGTCCATCACGGCAACGGCACCCAGGCCTGCTATTATGACCGTTCCGATGTGCTCACCATCTCGGTCCACCAGGACCGCTGCTTCCCGCCGGGCTATAGCGGCGTCGAGGAGCGCGGCGAGGGCGCGGGCCTGGGCCACAACATCAACATCCCGCTGCCGGCCGGGAGCGGCCAGGACACCTATGTCCATGCCTTCGAGACGATCGTCCTGCCGGCGCTCGACCGCTACCGGCCCGACCTGATCGTGGTGGCGAGCGGCCTCGACGCCAATGCGGTCGACCCGCTGGCGCGGATGCTGCTGTTCAGCGAATCCTACCGGGTGCTGACCGGGATGATGATGGACGCTGCCGACCGGTTGTGCGAGGGCCGCCTCGCCGTCGTCCACGAGGGCGGCTATTCGGAGGCCTATGTGCCCTTCTGCGGGCAGGCGATCGTCGAGACGCTGGCCGGCGTCCGCACCGGCGTCGTCGACCCCGAGCTGGAGATGTTCGCGCTCTGGCAGCCCGGCGACCGCATCAACCGCTTCCACCGCGAGCTGGTGGACGAGATGGCGGCCGTGCTGCTGGGCTGACCGGGTGCAGGAAACCGGAACGCCGCCATGGCCCTCTCATGGGCCGTGGCGGCGTCCGTTCATGGTCGCGGGGGCGCGGCCGGCATGCGGAGGCCGCCGCCGCTCACTGGTGGATCACCTGGACGGTGGTGAACTCGGCGAGGCCGAGCGTGCCGAACTCGACGCCGATGCCCGACTGCTTGACGCCGCCGAACGGCGCGTCGGGACGGACCATCGCATGGCTGTTGATCCATACGCTGCCGCATTCGAGCCGGCTGGCGATCGCCAGCGCCGCGTCGGGGTCGCTCGACCAGACCGAGCCGCCCAGCCCGTTGGGATTGTCGTTGGCGCGGGCGACGGCGTCGTCGACGTCGCTGTAGCGCAGGATCGGCAGGGCCGGGCCGAACTGCTCCTCGTCGACGATCGCCATCCCCTCCTTCGCGTCGGCGAGCAGCGTCACCGGGTAGAAGAGGCCGTCGCCCTCGATCGGCGCGCCGCCGCACAGCACCCGCACGCCGTCGGCGCGGGCGGCGTCGACCAGCTTGCTCACCCGGTCGAACTGCATGCGGTTCTGGATGGTGCCGAGCTGGCTGTCGGCGGCCATGCCGTCGCCCGTCCTGACGGTGGCGGCATAGGCGGCGAGCCGCTCGCACAGCGCGTCGTGGATCGAGTCATGGACGTAGAGCCGCTTGATCGCGGCGCAGGTCTGGCCGTTGTTGAGAAAGGCGCCCCAGAAGATCTTCTCGACCGCCGTGTCGAGATCGACGTCGGGCAGGACGATCGCGGCGTCGTTGCCGCCCAGCTCGAGCGTCAGCCGCTTCAGCGTGTCGGCGGCGCTGGCCATCACATGCTTGCCGGTGCGGGTCGATCCGGTGAACACGATCTTGTCGATGCCGGGGTGCGAGGACATCGCCCGGCCGATTTCGTCGGGGCCGGCCACCGCGTTGAGCACGCCGGGCGGCAGCGCCTGCTGGAGCAGCTCGGCGAGCCGCAGCGTCGCGATGGGTGTGTAGGGGGAGGGCTTGAGGACGACGGTGTTGCCGGCGCGGAGCGCGGGCATGATGTGCCAGATCGCGATCATCACCGGGAAATTCCACGGCGTGATCGATCCGACGACGCCGATCGGCTTGCGGTGCAGCGCGACGCGGCCCTGCTCGTCGTCCTGGATATATTCGACCGGCAGGTCGAGCCCGGCGGTGAAGCGCGTCCAGGCCGCGGCGCCGCCGATCTCCCATTGCGAGCCGAAGCCGCCGAGCGGCTTGCCCTGCTCTCGGGTGACGAGCTCGGCCAGCTCGGGCAGGTTCGCCTCGATGATGTCGGCGAGCGCGGCGACCGCCGCCTTGCGCTCCGCGTCGGGCTTCGCCGCCCAGGCCGGGAAGGCGCGCCGCGCGGCCTCGACCGCCCGGTCGAGATCGGCGGGGGTGCCCGCCGGACACCGGGCGAAGGGGCGGCCGGTGGCCGGGTTCACCACGTCCAGATGGCTCTCGGTCGGCACAGCCGCGCCGTCGATGATGAGATTGTAGGTCAAGGTCATCCCTCCGTCATTGTCCAGAAGGCCGGCGCGACCTTTCCGAGTTGCGTGTGCCGCCGGCCGAGAACTCGAACATTAACCCGTAAATCTTCGACTTATCTGCCCGTCCATATCGGAGGTTCCGTCCTCATCCCGTAGATAAAATCGAATTAATTCGACTATTCAGAAAAGCGGGGGTCTTGTCAACAACCCGAAAAGAAAGGAAACGGGCGTCATGGCCACCAGCGTGAAAAACCCTCCCCCCGCGCGCAAGGCGACCCAGGCACGCGGCCGCGCGCGGCGGGCGGAGCTGATCGAGGCGGGGCGAAAGTTGTTGGCGACCCACAATCTCGATCAGGTCGGCATGATCGCGGTCGCCGAGACGGCGGGCATCCCGGCGTCATCGGCCTATCATTTCTTCCCGGAGATCGGCGATCTCTGGAAGGAGCTGGCCCGCACCATCGCGATCGCGCAGGCGGCCGAGGATCTGAAGCTGCCCAGGGTCGACGAGTGGGAGACGCTGGTCGAGCTCTCGCTCGAATTCCACCAGCGGGTGTTCAACTCCGATCGGGCGGCGCGGCAGCTCATGCTTGGCGCGCATACCCCGCCCGACATCAAGCACGCCGCCTGCAAGGAGGACTTCCGCTTCGGCGCCGCGCTGTGGACGGCGATCCGGCGCCAGTTCGTCCTGCCCGAGCTCGCCGATTCCAGCGAGCTGTTCTTCAAGGCGCTGCTGATCGCCGACGTGTTCTACTCGCTCTCGGTCGCCGATCATGACCGGGTGACCGACGCCGCGATGAAGGAGGCGAGGCTGGCGACGATCGCCTATCTGCGCGCCTATCTCCCCAGGCGGCTGGCGCGGATCGACGACGCCTGAGGCGCGTCCGGTTCCTGGGGCCCGGATGACCTCTGAAACCAGGTTATGCGATGATGGCGATCCATAAGAGTTCCAGAGGATATGAGAAGAGCGCCGGCGTCTATGTCGCCGGCCGTCCCGGCTATCCGCCGGAAGCCGTTGCCTGGCTGCGCGACGTCCTGGGAATCGGCCCCGGCCGCAAGGTGCTGGAGGTCGGCGCCGGGACCGGCAAGTTCATCCCGATGCTCCAGCAATGCGGCGGGAAGATCATCGCGCTCGAGCCGGTCGACGGCATGCGCGAACGGCTCCGTGCCGACTATCCGGATGTCGAGGCCCTGGCCGGGACGGCCGACGCCATTCCGCTGCCGGACGGCTCGGTCGATGCGATCGTCTGCGCGCAAGCCTTCCACTGGTTCGCGACGCCGGCCGCCGTGGAGGAGATGCGGCGGGTGCTGGTGCCGGGCGGTATCCTGGGGCGGCATTGTCAAGTTGCCAC
>NZ_LDES01000022.1 GCF_001015195.1 Sphingomonas sp. Y57
AAATGTCCCGACGACGGACAGTCATCAGCAACGCCGGCTTCCTGCGCAACGCCCGTTTCGAGGATATCGACGACGCCCGGCTCGACGCACTGATCGACGTCCATCTGAAGGGCGCCTTCTACGTCGCCCAGCCCGCCTATCGGATCATGCGCCGGAACGGCTATGGCCGCTTCGTCTTCACCGGATCGGCCAGCGCGATGTTCGGCCATGCCTGGCAGGCCAACTATGCCGCGGCCAAGGGCGGACTGATGGGGCTGAGCCATATCGTCGCGATCGAGGGATCGGCTTATGGCATCAAGTCCAACCTGCTCATGCCGACCGCCCAGTCGCGGCTGATGGCCGAGATGGACGACGGCTTCATGGAGATACCGGACTTCGCCCGGTCGGTGCAGGAGGCCGATTATTCGGCGGTGCAGGACCGGCTGCTGCCGGCGTTCAACACCCCCCTCGCCCTCTATCTCGCCAGCGAGCGGTGCCAGGCGACCCACGGCATCTTCAGCGCCAATGGCGGCCGCTATGCCCAGGTGCTGATCCAGGCGACCCAAGGCTGGATTTCCCCGGCCGGGCCCGACGCACCGAGCGTCGAGGACGTCGCCGAGCAGTTCGACCGGATATGCGACGACGCGACGCTGCACCGGCCGATGACCGTCTATGACGAGTTCAACGCCGTCGCCGCCGCCGCGCGGGAACGCGACGCGGTCGCCATCCCCGCCGCCTGACCCCGAGACCGGAGGAGCATCGATGCACGACGTGATGGAAAGACCGCTCGCCCCCCGGCCGGAGCATGTCCCCGCCGATCTGGTCCGCGATTTCGACCTCTACGACATCCCCGGCGCGGCCGAGGATATCCAGGCCGCCTATCGCGCCATCCAGCAGGCATCACCCGACATCTTCTGGACCCCGCACAATGGCGGCCACTGGGTCGCCACGCGCGGCGAGGACATCGTCGAGATGCAGCGCGACTATAACCGCTTCTCGCACCAGCACATCGTGCTGCCGCCGATGCCGGACGCGCCGCGCCAGATCCCGCTGGAGATGGACCCGCCCGAGCATGCCCGCTACCGCCGCCCGCTGATGCAGGCGCTGCTGCCGTCGATCGTCTCCGAGCTGGAATCGAAGGTGCGGCAGGTCGCGATCGATGCGGTCGAGCGGCTGCTGCCGCGCGGCGAATGCGAGTTCGTCGAGGATTTCGCCAAGGTCCTGCCGATCCACGTCTTCCTCGAGCTGGTCGAGCTGCCGCTCGACGACAAGGCCTATCTGCTGACCCTCGCCGAGGATTCGGTGCGCGGGCGCGATGCCGAGACGCGCGGCCGATCGCAGCAGCTCATGGGTGCCTATCTGCTCCCCTGGATTCGCGCGCGGCGCGAGACGCCGGGCAGCGATCTGCTGAGCAAGCTCGTGAACGTCGATATCGGCGGCGAGCGCATCTCCGAGGCCGAGGCGACCTCCTACGCCACGCTCGTCCTGTTCGGCGGTCTCGACACGGTGGCCGGGATGATCGCCTTCATCGCCCGCTTCCTGGCCCAGAATCCCGGGCAGCGCCGCCAGCTCGTCGAGCGGCTCGATGACGACGCCTTCGTCAAGAACGCGATCGAGGAGATGGTCCGGCGCCACGGCCTCGCCAACACCGCCCGCGTCATCGCCAGCGACTTCGACTATAAGGGCGTCAGCTTCCGCGCCGGCGACCGCATCCTGCCCGCGAACCTGTTCGTCGGCGTCGACGACCGGCTCAATCCCGATCCGCTGGTGGTGGACTTCTCGCGTGAGAAGCCGGTTCATGCCGCCTTCGGCAACGGCGCCCACGCCTGCCCCGGCGCGGTGCTCGCCCGGCGCGAGATCCGCATCTTCCTGCAGGAATGGCTGAGCCGCATCCCCGACTTCCGGATCAAGCCGGGCACCCGGCCGGTGCTGGCGACCGGCATGGTCAACGGCGTGCTGCGGCTGGAACTGGTCTGGCCCTGATCGCCGGCCGGTGGCACAACCGCCGCCATGCCCAAGAAACCGATCGAGGAACTGGAAGCCGGCCGCGACTATTATGCGCGGCTGCTGCCCGAGCTCGACGTCGAATATTTCGCGACGATGTGGCACCTGTCGACGGTCGGCCACCTCGTCGCGACCGATCTCGACCGGATCGCCCGCAAGCTCGGCTACAGCTTCGCCGACGTCCATCTGCTCGGCAGCCTCGGCCGTGACCGCCGCCGCGCGTTGCGGGCGACCGACCTCACCTCGATCCTCTATGTCTCGAACGCGGTGCTCTCGACCCGGGTCGCCCGGCTGGAGAAGGACGGGCTGCTGGTCCGCGAGCGGTGCGGCGACGACAAGCGCGCCTTCGAGCTGCACCTGACCGACAAGGGCCGCACGCTCATCAAGGATGCGATATGGCTGATCGCCCGCGAGGCGAAGATCGTCCAGCTATTCCGCCGCCTGGCCACCGCCGACCGCGAGGCGCTGGGCCGGATTCTCGGTGAGATGCATGAGCAGCTCGACCGCGATTTCGTGGGTGTGCCCCACAGCGATGATTAGGACCCTAAACAATTCGCCGTTCAATTCGCGGCCGGGCCCGGCGTAATTTTCCCGCACCAGATAATGGAGGACGGGATGACGGGTGCGGCGCAGGCCAGGCCACGCGACGAGGCGGTTGAACGGCAGCTCAAGACGAGGGCGGACCATGCCTTCGATCCGCTCGATCCGGAGACGGTGCGCAATCCCGGACCGGCCTACTCCGAACTCGCCGCCAAATGCCCCTTCTACCATTATCAGGGCGACGAATATCAGTTCTACATCACCAGCGACTACAAGGAGATCCGGGACAAGGTCCTCTCCGACAATCCGGTGTGGTCGTTCAAATGGGGCGACGGGCCGATCGACTGGGCCGAGTTCAGCGATTTCGGCATCCTGACCGATCCGCCGTTCCACCTCGAATATATCGCGGCGCTGCGCAAGGGCATGACCCCGTCGCGGATGAAGTTCTACCAGCCCGAGGTCGAGGCGATCGCCGAGGAGCTGGTCGCCAGCCTCGAAGCCCGCGCCGACAAGAGCGGCAATTTCCACGATCTGTTCGCCCTGCCGCTGCCGGCGCGCACCATGTGCTTCATGCTCGGCGCCGACCAGGCGATGTACGCGGACTACAAGCGCTGGGCCGACGAGCTGCAGTCGCTGCTGTTCAACGACAAGAACCCCGCCGCCGAGCAGTCGCTGATCGCCGAGATCATGCCGCACTTCATGGGTCTGATCGAGGAGCGCAAGGCGCTGCTGCGCGACGCCGGCATCGACGATCCGACCCATGAGCACTGGGGCACGGTGCTGCCGTTCGACTATATCTCGCTCGGACTGGTCAGCCGGGTCGAGGGGCGGCGCTTCAACGACCAGGAACTGTTCCAGATCTGCACCGCCTTCCTGACCGGCGGGCAGGAGACGACCACCAGCCTGCTGACCAACGTGGTGTGGCGGCTGCTGGAGAAACCGGAGCTATGGGAGCAGCTCAAGGCCAATCCCGATCTCGTCGAGAATGCGATCGAGGAGAGCCTGCGCTTCGATCCGCCCATCAACTCCCATTTCCGCACCAGCCTCTGTCCGGTGACGATGCACGGCGCCGAGCTTCCCGAACGCAGCAAGCTGATGTTTTCGATGATGGGTGCCAACCGCGATCCCTCGATCTTCGAGGACCCCGACACATTCAGGATCGACCGCCCGCTCAACCAGGTAAAGCGGCATCTCTCGTTCGGCTATGGCGTCCATTTCTGCCTGGGGGCGCCGATCGCCCGGCTGGAGGCGCAGATCGGCCTGCGCAAGCTGGTCGAGCGGCTGCCCGACCTGCGCCTGACCGGTGAGACCGAGCGGATCGACAGCTGGATGTACTGGGGCCGCCGCCGGCTCCCCGTCGCCTGGGGCTAAGGGCAGCGAGGAGAGGACCATGAAAGCCCGTATCCCGAAGATCGACTATTCGCAGGTCCGCCCGCATTGGGCGCCGAACCGCGAGTTCGCGCACAACGTCAACGCCTCCTCGACCATCCCGGTGTTCGTCGAGCCCTGGCTGATCAAGGTGATGAACAAGGCCAAGGCCGCGCTGCCCGCCAGCGAGACCCGGCTCCACGCGCTGATCGACGTCTTCATCGCGCAGGAGGCGCAGCATTATCGCCAGCATGCGGGATTCAACCGCCGCATCCGCGAAGCCTATCCGGAGATCGTCGAACATGAACAGCGCATCGAGCGCGAATATCAGGAGATGCTCGACCGCCGCTCGCTGAAATATTGCCTGGCCTATTCGGAAGGGTTCGAGGCGCTGGGCTCGCTCGGCGCGGTGATGTGGTTCGACAAATACCGGCCCTACCTGGAGGGCGCGGACTATGAGGCCGTCGCGCTGTGGAAATGGCACATGGCCGAGGAATATGAGCATCGCGAGGTCTGCTTCCAGCTCTTCCGCACGCTGTATGCCCGCAGCCTGTTGGGCCGTTTCTGGAACGGCTGGCTCTACCGCTGCTACGGCTTCGTTTGCGCGGTCCGCCATCTCGGCGCCTACACCAACCGCGTCGCCCACACGTTGATCGACGCCGATCGCCGGTCGATGACGCCCGAGGAGGTCGAGCGCTCCAAGGCGTACGTGAAGCAGTTCCAGGCGCATATGCGGAGCACCGCCGGAGCCGAGATACTCAAGGTCTTCTCGCCCTTCTACAATCCGGCCCGACGCCCCGAACCTCGCGGCATGGCCGATTATCTCCGGCGGTTTGAAAAGGGCGGCGACATGGGCCGCGTGGCAGCATGACGACCGTGATCGAACCTTTTCGCATCGACGTTCCCCAAGCGAAGCTCGACCGGATCGCCGCCAAGCTCGCTCTGTGCGAAGTCGGCTACGCGCCCGAGGACGATGGCGACTGGCGCTACGGCACCGATGCTCGCTGGCTGGCCGGGCTACTCGATCACTGGCGCACCCGCTACGACTGGCGCCGCTGCGAGGCCGCGCTCAATCGCTGGCCCCATTTCCGCACGCGGATCGACGGGATCGACATCCATTTCATCCATGTGCGCGGCACTGGGCCGGCCCGCCCCTTCCCGCTGCTGCTGACCCATGGCTGGCCCGGATCGGTGCTGGAATTCCTCGGCGTGATCGAGCCGCTGACGGCCATGGGCTTCGACCTCGTCATCCCCTCGCTCCCCGGCTACGGCTTCTCTCCCCGCCCGCCCCGGCCGATCGGCCCCGCCGGCGTCGCCCGGCTGTGGCGCAGGCTGATGACCGAGGCACTCGGCTATCCGCGCTTCGGCGCGCAGGGCGGCGACTGGGGATCGGCGGTGACCGCCGCGCTCGGCGCCGAACATGGCGACGTGGTGAGCGCGATCCACCTGAACCTGTTCATGGCGCCGCCCGCGACCGATGGCGACGATGCCGAAACGACCGCCTATCGGCAGAAGCTGTCGGCGATCCAGCTCCGCGAATCCGCCTATATGATGGAACATGCCACCAAGCCGCAGACGATCGGCCTGGCGCTGGCCGACACGCCGATCGGCTTCGCCGCCTGGATCTGCGAGAAATTCCACGGCTGGGGCGACACCGGCGGCGACATCGAGAGCCGCTTCTCCAAGGACTGGCTGCTCGACAATATCATGACCTATCTGGTCAACGACGCGGTTCAGTCGGCGATCTGGATGTACCATACGATCTTCACCGAGGCGCGGCCCGGCAAGCGCATCGACGTGCCGACCGGCCTCGCCCTCTACCCCGCCGAGTTCATGCCTTATCCGCCGCGCAGCGCGGCCGAGCGCGCGTTCAACGTCGCCGACTGGCAGGAGATGAAAGCGGGCGGCCATTTCGCCGCCCTGGAGGAGCCGGCAGCCTTCGCCGACAATGTCGGGCGCTTCTTCGCGCAGATATCACAGGGCTGAAGGCTGGCGCCGCGCGTTTGTCGGGTGACGGGACGCGGAATAGTCTGGGCGCGACATGAGGAGTGGACAGATGGCTGAGTACGATATCGTCATCCGCGGCGGCTCGCTGTACGACGGCACCGGCGGCGAACCCTTCACCGCCGACGTCGCGGTCAAGGACGGGCGGATCGCCGCGGTCGGCACGGTCGAGGGCAAGGGCGCCGAGGAGATCGACGCGCGAGGGCGGATCGTCACCCCTGGCTTCGTCGACGTCCACACCCATTATGATGGCCAGATCACCTGGGAGAACCGGCTCGCTCCGTCGTCCGACCATGGCGTGACCACGGTGGTGATGGGCAATTGCGGCGTCGGCTTCGCGCCTGTGAAGCCGGGTGACCATCATCTGATGATCAAGCTGATGGAAGGCGTCGAGGACATCCCCGAGGTGGTGATGGCCGAAGGCGTGCCGTTCAACTGGGAGAGCTTCCCCGACTATCTCGACGCACTCGACAAGCGCGAGAGCGACATCGATTTCGCCGCGCAGCTCCCCCATTCGCCGCTCCGCGTCTATGTGATGGGCGAGCGCGGCGCGCATCTGGAACCGCCGACCGAGCAGGACCTGGCGGAGATGCGGCGGCTGACCGCCGAGGCGATCGAGGCCGGCGCGCTGGGCGTCACCACTTCGCGCAGCTACGCCCACCGCTTCCGCACCGGCGAGCTGGCACCGTCGGTGCCGACCGAGGACCAGGAGGTGCTGGCGCTCGCCGCCGGCCTCCGCGACGCCGGCAAGGGCGTGTTCCAGATGGTGCCGAGCTACGACGTCACCGCGCGCCAGCGCTTCGACCTGCTGCGCGACATCGCGAAGACCTCGGGCCGGCCGGTCTCCTTCACCTTCATGCAGACGCCGCAGACGCCGGGCGACTGGCGCGAGACGCTGGCCGATCTGGAGCAGGCCAATGCGGAAGGACTGGAGATACGCGGGCAGGTGATCCCGCGCCCGACCGGCGGCCTGCTCGGGCTGGAGCTGTCGCTCCATCCCTTCGCGCTCAACCCCAGCTTCCGCGAGATCGAGCATCTGCCGCTCGACCAGAAGGTTGCCCGGATGCGCGATCCCGAATTCCGCCAGCGGCTGATCTCGGAATCACCCGAAGATCCGCAGCCCTTCTTCAAGTTCATCGTGTCCGACCTCGACTGCCTGTTCGTGCTGGGTGATCCGCCCAACTACAACCCGCGCGCCGAGGATAGCATCGCCGCCAAGGCGCGGGCGCGCGGGATCGATCCGAAGGAGCTGATCTACGACGCGCTGCTCGAACGCGATGGCCACGAGGTACTCTACCGGCCGATGGGCAATGCCGAGGGCGAGAAGTTCGAGAGCTCCGGCCGGAACCTGATCAAGCATCCCTATACGGTCCCCGCGCTCGGCGACGGCGGCGCGCATTACAGCATGATCTGCGACGCGGCCTATACCACCTATTTCCTGACCTACTGGGTCCGTGACGCCGATCCCGATCGCCGCATCGAGCTGCCTTATGCGATCCGCAAGCTCGCCTATGAGCCTGCACAGACCGTGGGCCTCAACGATCGCGGGCTGGTCAAGCCCGGCTACAAGGCCGACCTCAATGTGATCGACTGGGACCGGCTGCACCTGCACGCACCCCATGCGAGCTACGACCTGCCGACCGGCGGGCGACGCCTGTCACAGCGCGCCGAGGGCTATGAGGCGACGATCGTCAGCGGTGTGGTCACCTATCGCAACGGCGAGCCCAGCGGCGCGCTGCCCGGCCGGCTCGTCCGCGGCGGCCGGTCCGCCCCTGCTGACGCCTGATCGATCGAACCGAAGGAACCGTCATGTCCGATGCCGCGCTGACGCCCGAGCTCGCCGCCTTCGTGCGCGAGCAGAAGGATCGCTTCGACATCCAGCAATGCCTGCTGCGCTACACCCGCGGCGTCGACCGGCACGATCGCGAACTGATGCTTTCGGCCTATTGGCCCGACGCCTTCGACGAACATGGCGTCGCCGAAGGCGAAGCCGCCGCCTTCGTCGAGTGGGCGATCGGCTGGCACGGCGAATATCAGACCAGGCACCAGCATATCATCGCCAACCACAGCCTGGAGCTGGACGGCGACACCGCCCATGGCGAGACCTATTATGTCTTCTGGGGCGAGAACCGGATGGGCCCGCCCACCCTCGCCTTCGGCCGCTATGTCGATCGGTTCGAGAAGCGCGACGGCGAATGGCGGATCGCCCACCGCGTCTGCGTCAACGAGAAGGCCGGGTTGTTCATGGAGAACCGCCTGCCCGAGGAGGCCGAGGCGATGCTCTACAAATCCGGCCCCAACCGCCGCGACAAGGGCGACATCTCCTACCTCCGCCCATTGACCCGCGACCGAAGCTAAAGCCGCCAGTCGATCCGCTCGGCCAGGAAATCCATCGCTGCGCGTACATAGGGCAGCGCGTAGCGATCCTTGGCGCTCATCAGCACCACCGGCAGGGTCGGCGTCGTCCAATCCTCCAGCACTCGCCGCAGCGTGCCCGATTGCAGCGCGTCATGCGCCAGCATCTCCAGATTCTGGGCAATGCCGAGGCCCGCGGCGGTCATCGCCATGATCGCCGCGCCGTCGTTGAAGGTGAAGGCGGCGGGCGGGCGGATGCGAACCCGCCGGCCGTTGCGGACGAAGCTCCACGGATTGCCGCCCGGCCCTTCGACGCTCGCATAGAGGATGCACCGATGCTCGTTGAGGTCTTCGGGCGTCTCCGGCGTGCCGTGGCGATCCAGATAATCGGGTGCTGCGAGGCAGGTGAGCCGGGTGGCGCCGAGCGGCACGGTGATCCAGCCTGCGAGCGGCGCCTCCCCAACCCGTAGCAATATGTCGAATCCGTCGGCGCGGAACACCGTGCCGCGATCGCCGAGGCTGAGGTCTACGACGATGCCGGGATGGAGCCGATGGAAATGCTCCAGCGCCGGGACGACGAAGCCATGGCCGATCGACGCGGGCGCGTCGATACTCACCCGGCCGGTGAGGCCGCTGCCGGGCTTCAGAGCATTCTCCGCCTGGACATAGGCATGGAGCGCCGCCCGGGCGTGGTCGAGCAACGCCCTACCGTCCTCGGTCAGGTCGACACGGCGGGTGGTGCGATTGAACAGTCGCACGCCGAGATGCTCCTCCAACCGCGCGACGTGGAGCGTCATCATCGCCGCCGACATCCGCATCCGTGCTGCCGCGCGCGAGAAAGAACCCAGCTCCGCCACCGCCACGAAGGCTTCCATCGCCGTCAGCCGATCCATCGCAGTTCCCGAATAGTGGCCCCTACTACCCATCCATTATCATTGATGCTCGAATAATGGTAAGCCCCCCATCACGGATGCGGTGGATCGGCCGGCGGACTGTCCATGCTCGCGCGCGGCTGCTTTCCTTGGTCAAGGACCGGCAAGGAGAGACAGGATGCGAAACTGGGCCGACTATGCGGACCTGCTGAAACCGGCGGCGGACCTGCTTGCCCGTACCCATTCTCCCGACAGCGAGGCGATCAAGGCGCAGTTGTGGCGCCAGTTCGCGATGAACCTGTCGCAGGGCTATTTCCTGCTGTTCCAGTCGACCCCCGACCATCCCGAGTTCGCGCCCTTCGAGAATTCGGTGTTCCTGGCCCAGCCCAACCCTGACGCCGTCTATTATTATGCCCCGATCGACGGCAGCGGGACCTACCGGGTGATCGGGGAACGCGGCAACGCGCCGGTCGCGGGGTTTGCGCTGGGCAACAAGATCATCGGTATGGACCCGCTGCCGGGCAAGGGCCTCGGCAATTACGATTTCGACGATCTGGAGATAGACGCCAATGGGCGCTTCGAGGTCATTTTCAGTTGCGAACGTCCCGCAGCTCATCAAGGCAACTGGCTGAAATTGCCTGAGGAAGCCGACTTCATCCTGGTCCGCCAATTCTCCTACGACTGGGGCAATGAGCGCGACGTCCGCCTCTCCATCGAGCGGCTCGACGCGCCTCCGATCCGCCCGCCCCTCACCCCCGCGCAGGTCGACGTGAAGCTCGCCCATCTGTTCGGCGGCTATGCGCGCAACCTGTCGCAGATATCGATCGGCGCCGTGGCCCGCTGTGCCGAACAGGGCTTCGTCAACCGTTTCAACCTCACCAGCTTCCAGGAGTTGGGCAACGGCAAGGACTGGCCCCAGGCCTATTGGGAGACGGTGTTCGATATCGCCGAGGACGAGGCGTTGATTATCGAATCCGAGCTGCCCGAGCAGCGCCCCTATTGGAACATCCAGGTGATCGACGGGCTGTGGAACCAGGTCGACTATGTCTATCGCCAGTCGAGCCTCAACGGCCTTCAGGCCAGGGTCGATGCCGATGGCAAGTTCCGCGCGGTGCTGGCGCACCGCGATCCCGGCGTCGCCAACTGGCTCGACACCGGCGGCAATCTCTACGGAATGCTGATAGGGCGCTGGTATCGCTGCTCGGGACACCCGACGCCGAGCGTCACCCGGGTGAAATTCGCAGATCTCGACCGGCACCTGCCCGAGGGCGTGGCCCGCATCACCGGCGATGAGCGCGCCGAGGCGCTGCGCCGCCGCCGGATCGGATCGCAGCTCCGCCGCAAATGGTAAGCCAGACGGGAGAAGGATGATGGCAGGTTTCCTCGACAAGCGCGCGGGGCTGGGCGGCAAGGTCGCGGCCGTAGTCGGCGGCGGTTTCGGGATCGGCGCGGCGATATCGATGGCATTGGCCGAGGCGGGGGTCGACCTGGCTATCTGCGACATCGACGCGGCGGCGATGGGGGAGACCGCACAGGCCGCCCGCGCGCTCGGCCGTACGGTCACCACCTGCCACGCCGACGCGACCGACGAAGCCGCGCTTGACGCCTATTACGACCGGCTCGCCGAGAATTTCGGTCGCCTCGACATTCTCGTAAATGTCGCGGGCGGAACCCGGCGGCGCAGCTTCATGGAGGCGAGCCGCGCCACCATCGCCGACGATATCCAGCGCAACTACGGCTATGTCATCCAGTCAGTGCAGCGCGCGGTGCCGCTGATCCGCCGATCGGGCGACGGCGGCAGCATCGTCAACTTCACCACGATCGAGGCGCACCGCGGCGCGGCCGGTTTCTCGGTCTATGCCGGGGCCAAAGCGGCGACGACCAACTTCACCCGCGCGATGGCGGTCGAACTGGGCAAGGAGAAGATCCGGCTCAACTGCATCGCACCCGACACCACGCCAAGCCGGGGCAATATGAATGGCCTGCCGCCCGAATATGGTGAGGCATTCATGCGCCTGTCCGATGCGGTGAAGCCGCAGGGCATGACGATGTACATCCCGCGCGGCGAGCAGCCGCCGCCCGAGGCGCTGGCTGACGCGGTGCTGTTCCTTGCCTCCGATCTCGCCCGCTTCGTCTCGGGCACGACCCTGCACGTCGACGGCGGGACGATGGCGGCGGCCGGCTTCCTCGACTGGCCGTTCGGCGACGGCTTCGTGCCGGTGCCGCTCGCGGGAACGCTCGAGCGCATGTACCGCGATGTCGATGGCTGAGCCCGTCGACCCTGCCGCCTGGATCGATCTCGCCAGCGGCCAGCCCATCGGCGGCGCGCCGCTCGGCATGTTGCTCAGCGCCCAGGCCGCCGCGACGCCCGATCGTCCGGCCTTCACCCTGGGCGAGACCAGCCTGAGCTTCGCGGCGTTCGACCGGCGCGCCAACCGGCGCGCGCGGCACCTGATCGACCGGGGCATCGCCGCGGGCGACCGGGTGATCCTGGCGATGGCCAACCGTCCCGACTATCTCGAATGCGCCTTCGCGCTGTGGAAGATCGGCGCGACGCCCTGCCCCGTCTCCGAACGGCTGGCCCCCGCCGAGTTCGCCGAGATCGTGACGCTGGCCGAGCCACGCGCGGTAATCGGAGCATCCGGCCTCGCGGTTGACGCGCCTCGGCTCTACGCCATCGACGATCCATTGCCGGACGACATCGACGACAGCCCCCTGCCGCCCGCCGTCGCCACGCCCGGCAAGATCGCCAACAGCGGCGGCAGCACCGGCCGGCCCAAGCTGATCGTCGATCCGCTGGCCTCGGTCTGGGGCCCCGACAAGGAAGGCTGCCGGCGGGGGCCGCGTCTGACCATGCTCAATCCGGGCCCGCTCTACCATTCCGCACCGTTCAACACGACCACCATGGCCCTTGCGCAGGGCACCCATATTGTCTGCCTGGGCCGCTTCGATCCCCAGGATTGGCTCGACGCGGTCGAACGGCATGGCGTCGACTATGCCTATATGGTGCCGACGATGATGGCGCGGATCGCACGCCTGCCCATTACGGAAACCGAAAGGCGCGACCTGTCGGCGATCCGCACCCTGCTCCATATGGCTGCCCCCTGCCCGCCCGAGATCAAGCGCTGGTGGATCAACAGGATCGGTGCGGAACGGGTCTGGGAGGTCTATGGCGGAACCGAGCGGATCGGCGTCACCATGATCGGCGGCGACGAGTGGCTCAGGCATCCCGACACGGTCGGCAAGGCAAGCCCCGGCCAGGAGATACTGATCACCGACGAGGACGGCACGCCGCTGCCGACGGGAACGATCGGCGAGATCCACTTCCGCAAGACCGGCGGTGCCCCCGCCAGCTACGCCTATATCGGCGCAGCCGGCCGGACGAAGGGCGACATTGACAGCTTCGGCGACATGGGCTGGCTCGACGAAGCCGGCTATCTCCATATCGCCGATCGTCGCACCGACATGGTGCTGGTCGGCGGGATCAACATCTATCCGGCCGAGATCGAAGCAGCGATCGAGGCACTGCCCGGCGTACGCGGCTGTGCGGTGATCGGCCTGCCCGACGCCGACATGGGCAACCGGTTGCACGCCATCATCGAAGTCGTCTCGCCGGACGATGTCCCCGAGGACCTCGGCGCCTTCCTCGCCCCGCTTGCCGACCGGCTGCCCGCGCTGAAGCGGCCGCGCTCGACCGAGTTTACCCTGCACCCGATCCGCGACGAGGCCGGCAAGGTGCGGCGCTCGGCGCTGCGCGAGGAACGGCTCAGGGGATCAGAATGATCTTGCCGCCAGCGCCGCCGGCATCGGTCAGGCGCTGCGCCTCGGCGGCGTCCTCCAGCGGCATGACCCGCGCGATCGGCACGGCTATTTCGCCATTCCGCACGGCGTCCAGCAGTTGGCCGAGCCGCCCGGCGTCAGCGGCGACCGCGTAAAATTCAGGAATGGCAGGCAGGCCCTGCGGATCGATCGGCGTGGTCGCCGCGGTGGCGATCCGGCCGCCGGGGCGGAGATGCCGGCACAGCGCCGCGACCGCATCGCCGCCGACCGTGTCGACGACATGATCGAAGGGCGCGCCGCACCAGTCCTCCTCGCCGAGCGCGATCACCTGCGCCGCGCCGAGCGCCAGCGCCTCGCCCTTCCGCGCTCCGCGCACCGCCGCGACGACGTGCACCCCGCGCCGCAGCGCCGCATCGAGCGCGAAGCGCCCGACCGCGCCGACCGCGCCGGTTAGCAGGATGCGCTGGCCCGGCTGCGCGTCGACCGCGCGTTCGACGAGCTGCGCTCCGGTCAGTCCCGCTGTCGGCACCGCCGCCGCAGCCTCGAACGACAAGCCTTCCGGGATCGCGACGAGCCGGTCGGCCGCGACCGCGACATATTCGGCGTAGCCGCCCTTGGTGAAGGGATCGAGCATGGCGGCGACGCGGACGCCGGGTGCGAGGCCCTCGCCGCCCACCGTCACGCCGGCAACGTCATAGCCGAGGATATGGGGGAAGGAGACCGGCGCATAGCCGGCGAACATTCCGGCGCGCCATTTGCCGTCCGCCGGATTGACCGCCGCGGCGCGGATCTCGACCAGCATCTCGCCGGGCTTCGGCTCGGGGCGCGGCCAGGTGCCGAACTCGAGCACCTCCGGCCCGCCATAGCCTCGGATCGCAACCGCGCGCATGGTCATTGCAGGAAGGTGAAGGCCGCGCTGGCGGGATCGATCGCGTCGGTCAGCCGCATCGTCGGCACTGCCGCGAACACGCTTTGCAGCAGCGCGGCCGGATCGTCGGTCTCGACCTCGTAGAGGGCGATGAAGACGCCGGTCGGCTGCCCGTCCATGCCGAGCTGGCGATAGCGGTCGCAGGCGAGGAAGCCCGGCAGGGCCAGCATATCGGCCACGTGGGTTTCGGCATACCAGCGGTCGTAATCCTCCTCGCGGCCCGGCAAGGCTCGCGAGGAAACATGCAATTTGTAACGCGCCGTCATTCGATCACGGCCAGCACCGTGCCGACCTCATAGGTCTCGCCAACCTGCGCAACGATCTTGAGCGTGCCGCTCGCCGGGCTCTCGACCTCCTGGGTCGATTTCTCGGATTCCAGCGCATAGAGCGGCGCGCCCTCGACCGCCTGGCCGCCGTCGGCGACCAGCCATTCGGCGAGTACGCCCTCGTTCATCGAAAAGCCGAGCTTCGGCAACAGAACCTCAACAGCCATTTTCGGTAACTCCCTGGAAAAATGTCAGGCCAAAATCGTCAGGCCATCAGCGCCTTGGCGGCGTCAACGATATCGGCGGTCTGCGGCGCGAAGGCGGTTTCCAGCGGCTTGGAGAAGGGCACCGCGCAGAAGGCGCCGCCCAACCGCTTCACCGGCGCCTTGAGCTTGCCGAACAGCTCCTCGTTCAGCACCGAGCCGATCTCGGCGCCGACCCCGAACGGGGTGACCGCCTCGTGCACGATCATCGCCCGGCCGGTCCTGGCGACCGACGCCAGCACCGTATCGCGGTCCCAGGGCGCGATGGTGCGCAGGTCGATCAGCTCGGCCGATATCCCCGCCTCGGCGAGTTGGGCGACCGCCGGCATCGCCTCCTGGATCATCCGGGCATAGGCGATGATGGTGACGTCGCTGCCCTCGCTGAGCACATTCGCCTTGCCGATCGGCACGCGATGGTCCTTCTCGGGCGCTTCGGCCGGGGTCCAGTAGGTCGGCAGATTCTCGATGAACAGCACCGGATCGGGGTCGTCGATCGCGCTGCGCATCAGCCCATAGGCATCGCGCGGGCTCGACGGAGCCACCACCTTGATCCCGGCGGTGTGGGCGAACCACGCTTCCAGATAGTCGCAATGCTGCCCGCCCGAGGCGAAGCCCGTGCCCGTCATCGTGCGGATCACGATCGGCACATGCGTCTGGCCGCCCGACATGAAGCGCAGCTTGGCGGCGTGGTTGACGATCATGTCCATCGCCACCGTGGTGAAGTTCATCAGCATGATCTCCGCGACCGGCTTGAAGCCGACCAGCGAAGCGCCGATCGCGGCGCCGACAATCGCCTGCTCGGAAATCGGGGTCGAACGGACGCGCGCGTCGCCGAAGCGGCTCGACAGCCCCTTGGTCACCCCGCAGACGCCTCCCTCCTCGGGATCAGCGACGTCCTCGCCGAGCACGACCACATTGTCGTCGGACTCCATCGCATCGGCGATGGCGGCGTTGATGGCCTGGAGGATATTTGCCTTGGCGGGCTTGGCAGCGGTCTGGGTAGCCATCAGTTGAGCTCCTCGGCGAACACGTCGCGCTTCAGTTCCTCGACACCGGGGAAATCGCTGGCCAGCGCGAACTCGACCGCCTCGTCGATCTGCGCCTCGATCCCCGCCTCGATCTCGGCGAGTTGCTCCTCGTCGGCGACGCCGTCGGCGATCAGCCGGGCGCGGAAGCGGGGCACCGGATCGTCGGCCATCGCCCGCGCCTTGCGCTCCTTGTCCATGTACGCGTCCTGGTCGCCGAAGACGTGCCCGTGGAAACGGTAGGTCATCGCCTCGATCAGCGTGGGGCCCTCGCCAGCGCGGGCACGCTCGATCGCCTCGCGGGCGGCGGCGTACATCGCGAAGGGATCGTTGCCGTCGACGCGCTCGCCGGGGATACCGTAGGCGGCGGCACGATCGGCGACCTTGACGTTGCTGGTCTTGTCATAGGCGGTGTGCTCGCCCCATTCGTTGTTCTGGCAAACGAAGATCACCGGCAGCTTCCACACCGACGCCAGGTTGAGCGATTCGTGGAAGGCGCCGATATTGGCGGCGCCGTCGCCGAAATTGGCGACCGTCACCCGCCCGTCGCCGCGAAGCTGCGAGGCCCAGGCGAGGCCGTTGGCGATCGGCATGGTCGATCCGACGATGCCGGTCGTCACCATGATCCCCTTGGTCGGATAGGTGACGTGCATCGGGCCGCCCTTGCCCTTGCAGGTGCCGGTGGTGCGCCCGGCGACCTCGGCCCACAGGTCCTTGAGCGGCAGGCCCTTGGCGAGCTGGTCGTGGCTGCCGCGGTAGATGGTGCAGACATAATCCTCGTCGGTCAGGTTGACCGAGATCGCGCTGGGGATCACCTCCTGCCCGCGCGGGCTGTAATAGGGCATGACCAGGCGGCCGGTCATGATCACCTTGCGCGAGCGCTCGTCATTGGCCTTGATCAGCGCCATGCGGCGGTAGATCTCGATCTGGGTCCCGGCATCGGGCACGGCCCTGTTGGTCATCGATCAGCCTTTCTGTTTCCGGCGCACCGGTCGTTCGGACCCGCTCTGCCATGTTCCGCGCCGCTTGGCAGTCCCCGCGCGACAGGCGCGCGACGATATCGCGGTTGTGAAGGCTTGGCCTCGCCGGCGTCAGGCCAGCTCGAACAGCGCCGCCGCGCCCATCCCGCCACCGATGCACATCGTCACCACCGCATTGCGGGCGCCGAGCCGGCGGCCGGCGAGCAGGGCATGGCCGGTCATCCGGGAGCCGGTCATGCCAAACGGATGGCCGAGCGCGATCGCGCCGCCGTCGACGTTGAGCCGCTCCTGCGAGATGCCGAGCCGGTCGCGGCAATAGAGCGCCTGGCTGGCATAGGCCTCGTTGAGCTCCCACAGGTCGATGTCGTCGACCGTCAGCCCGCAGCGTTCCAGCAGTTTCGGCACCGCGAAGACCGGGCCGATCCCCATCTCGTCGGGCTCGCAGCCCGCGACCTGCATCCCCTTGTAGAGGCCGAGGATCGGGATGCCGCGCCGCGCCGCCTCGTCGGCGTCCATCACCACGCAGACGCTCGATCCGTCCGAAAGCTGGCTGCAATTGCCGGCGGTGACGGTGCCGTCCTCGAACAGCGGCTTGAGCTTCGCCAGCCCCTCGATATCGGTGCCCGGCCGGTTGCACTCGTCGCGTTCGAGCCGGACCTCCTCCTGCCCGGTCACCACCAGCGCCTTGTCGACGAGGTTGCGGGTGACGTTTATCGGCACGATCTCCGCGTCGAAATGCCCCTGCTGCTGGGCGGCGGCGGCGCGCGCCTGGCTGATGACCGCGAATTCGTCCTGCGCTTCACGGCTAACGCCGTAGCGGCGGGCGACGATGTCGCCGGTCAGGTTCATCGCCATGTAGATTTCGGGCTTGTGCTCGACCAGCCAATCGTCCCGGGTACGGAACGTGTTGCGGTGCGGATCGACCAGCGACACCGTCTCGACACCGCCAGCGACGTAGATGCCGCCCTCCCCGGCCCGGATGCGCTGGGCAGCGAAGGCGATGGTCTGCAGGCCCGACGAGCATTTGCGGTCGAGCGTGACGCCGCACACCTCGACCGGCAGGCCGGCTCGCAGCGCCGCCTGTCGCGCGATGTTCGATCCCACCGCGCCCTCGCAGCGTGCCGAACCCAGCAGCACATCCTCCACCTCGCCCGGATCGATCCCGGCACGCGCCACGGCGGCCGCGATCACATGGCCGGCCATGGTGGCGCCATGAACGTTGTTGAGCGAACCGCGATGGGCCTTGCCGATCGGGGTCCGCGCGGTGGCGACGATCGCCGCTTCCTTCATGTCCGTCCTGTCCTCCCGCAACCTGACCGCGAGATAATCGCCGGGCTCGCCGCTTGCCATCGCCGGCCGCGCTCATCACGTCTGCGATGTTTCCCGGCTCGCTTGACCATCGCACCCCGCGCCAACACACCGGGCGTCGAAATTCGGCTTGGAGCGCCCAGATGACGATCAGTGTGGAGAAGCGGGGAGCGGTCGCGATCGTGACGCTCGACCGCCCCGAAACCAGGAACGCGATCACCCAGGAGATGCGCGGCCAGCTCTATGGCGCCTTTGAGCAGATCGCGCTGGACCATGAGATCCGCGCGGCGATCCTGACCGGCGCGAACGGCGCCTTCTGCTCGGGGATGGACGTCGGCGGCATGGGCCGGGGCGGCGTGACCGGATCGATGGACCGGATGTACACGCTCAACCGCATCGCGCGGGCGATCCACACGCTCAAGAAGCCGACCATCGCGGCGGTGCCTGGCATCTGCGTCGGGGTCGGCTGGTCCTATGCGCTCGCCTGCGACCTGGTTCTGGCGGCCGAGAAGGCCCGGTTCGCCGCGATCTTCCGCAACATCGCGCTGGCGCCCGACGGCGGCCTCGTGTGGCAGCTTCGCCAGCAGATCAGCGTCCAGAAGGCCAAGGAGCTGGTCTATTCGGGCCGGATCATCGGCGCCGACGAGGCGCTGGCGATGGGCCTGGTGTTCGAGAAGACGTCCGACGACGGGCTGATGGAGCGGGCGATGGAGCTGGCCGAGAGCTTCGCTGCCGGCCCGAGCATCGCGATGGGGCTCGCCAAGCGCCAGTTCGACCTCTCCTGGAACGCCGGCTTCGAACAATATCTCGACATGGAGTTCACGATGCAGCCGATCGCGAGCCGCAGCGAGGACCATGAGGAGGGCCTTCGCGCCTTCCGCGAGAAGCGCAAGCCGGTCTTCAAGGGGGAATGACCGCGATGATCCGGCCCGAAGCCGAATGGCGGGCACACCTCGCCGAGGGGCGCTTCATGATCCAGCGCAGCCGGTCGACCGGCGGCCATGTCTTCTATCCGCGCATCGTCGAGCCCGGCACCGGCGCCGACGACCTCGAATGGGTGGAGGCGTCGGGCAAGGGCGTCGTCCACGCCATCACCGTCGTCCGCAAGAAAGACCCGGCGGACAGCTACAATGTCGTGCTGGTCGACCTGGCCGAGGGGCCTCGGCTGATGAGCCGGGTCGACGGGATCGCGGTGGACGAGGTCCGCATCGGCATGGACGTGGCGGCGCGCATCGTCCACGAGGGGGACAAGCCGCTGCTCGTCTTCGTGCCGGCATGAGCATGAGCCACGGCTTCCCGCGCGGGCGCACAGCGATCGTCGGCGCCGCCACCTTCGGCATCGGCAAGTGCCCCGGTATCTCCCAGGTCGATATGGCAGCCCGTGCCGCGATGCTCGCGCTCGCCGACGCCGGCCTGTCGCTGGCCGATGTCGACGCGCTCTACACCTCGGCGCCCTATGAGGCGCTCGGCGGGATGGAGCTTTCCGAATATCTCGGGCTCACCCCCAAGGTGGTCGACTGCAACCGAACGGGCGGTTCTGCTTTCGAGGTCTATGTCCAGCAGGCGGCGCTCGCGCTGGACGCCGGGCTGATCGACTGCGCGCTGATCGCCTATGGCTCCAATCCGGCCAGCAATCCTCCGCCCGGTGTCGGCATGACTCGCCAGAGCCCGTGGGAGGCGCCCTATCGGCCCCTCGCGCCGATCTCCTCCTATGCGCTGGCGGCGAGCCGGCACATGCACCTCTACGGCACTACCCGAGACCAGCTCGCCGAGGTGGCGGTGGCGGCGCGGCGCTGGGCGCAGCTCAATCCCGAGGCGGCGGTCCGCGATCCGCTGACGATCGACGAGGTGCTGGCCGCCCGCATGGTCTCCGATCCGCTGAGCGTACGCGACTGCTGCCTGTTCAACGACGGTGCCGCGGCAGTGGTGATGGTGCGCGCCGACCGGGCGAGGGACTGCGCCAGGCGGCCGATCCCTGTACTGGGCGCCGCCCATGCCGTGACGCATCGGGAGATCAGCTCGATGCCCGACCTGACGGTGACAGGCGCCGCGATCTCGGGCCCCCAAGCTTTCGCCCAGGCCGGGGTGACGGCCGCCGACATCGATCTGGCGATGCTCTACGATGCCTTCACCATCACCCCGATCCTGTTCCTGGAGGACCTCGGCTTCTGCCCCAAGGGCGAAGGCGGCCGTTTTGTCCAAAACGGCACGATCGCACCGGGCGGGCGGCTGGCGGTCAACACCAACGGCGGCGGCCTCTCCTGCGTCCATCCCGGCATGTACGGGCTGTTCCTGCTGGTCGAGGCGGTCCGCCAGTTGCGTGGCGAGGCGGGCGATCGCCAGTTGGCGCGCGCCGAACTGGCGGTGGCGCATGGCAATGGCGGAGTGTTGTCGAGCGAGGCGACGGTGGTGCTCGCCCGCGGCTGAGGGAGGATGGCATGAACGAGGCGGAGAAGCTGCTGCGGGCCGTGTTCCGCTTCGGCGACGGGAACGAATGGGACGCGATCGCCACGATCGATCGATCGCGGAGCGACAGTTGGGAGCATATCCACCCGGACGCCCGCTACAGCCTGTTCGGCCCGTCGGGCACCAAGGAGATGCTGGTCGGCCGCGACGCCTTCCTCGATTTTGTCACCCGCTGTGCCGCGGCCATTTCCGAGCGGCACGACGAGATCGTCACGATCAGCGGTATCGACGAGCAATGCGCGCTGGTGCACGCCCGCGCCTATCGCCGCAGCCGCGCGACCGGTGAGGAGATTCGCTATGAATGGGCGATGCTCTACCGCGTCGAGGACGGCCGGATCACCTATGGCGCCGACATGCTTGATGCCGACGCGCAGGCCTTCTGGGGCCGGGTGCTGGGGTAATCAGGCTGACGGTCTGCGCGCCCGAAGCGCGATACGGCTGTTGCCGAACGGCGCATCGCGGTTGGTCAGCGCCTCCTTGAGACCCTTCTCCGCCATATCCTTGCGGAACTGGCTACGGCGTGGCCCCTGGCTGAGGTGGGCCCGCGCGTCGAGTTCGGCGGCGTAGCGCTGCGACAGCTTGGCGCCCGCCAGTTCCATCTGCATGTTCATCACCCGCTTGTGGGTCGCCAATATCTCGGCATCGACGCAGGCGATGCGACGGACCATCTCGTCGGCCTCGGCGTCGATCTCCTCGGCGGGATAGGCTTCCAGCACCAGACCGATCCGCGCGGCATCGATCCCGCTGATCGTATCGCCGGTGAACAGCATCCGCTTCGACCATTGCGGGCCACAATGATAGAACCACAAATTGGTCGGCGGGGTGCCGTTGGCGCGGGCGGCCGGGAAACCGATCTTCGCATCGTCGGCGGCCAGAACGATGTCGCAGGAAAAGGCCAGGTCGGTACCGCCGGCCAGGCAATTGCCCTGGATTTTGGCGATGATCGGCTTGTGCAGATCGAGCATGATCAGCGTCAGCTCCTGCTGCCGCTCGAGATTCCAGATATCATCGTCAAGGGTGCCCGCCCGCGTCCGATACTGGTCGACATCATAATCGGGCGCGACGGCTGCCGCCCCGCCATAGCTGTCGGTAAGGTCGTAGCCCGCGCAGAAGTCCTTGCCCGCGCCCGACAGCAGGATCGCGTTCACGTCCCGTCGGTCGTCGGCTTCCAGCAGTGCCTCGTGCAGTTCGCGGATCGTCTGGGCGGACAACGCATTGCGTTTCTCCGGCCGGTTGAGCGTGATCCGGGCGACGTTGTCGCGCACGTCGAACGCCACGCAATCGGTCGATTTCAGCCATTTCATGCCCATGACACGCCCCTTCCGCAATGCTTTGCCGGGGACTCATGACATAGCGCAACGGGGCGAGGCGAGCCCGAACGGCCGGAAAGCCGCGCCGATCACGGCTGTGATGTTCGGCGCCCATGACTGGAACCGCCTTTTCCATCCGACGCATGGTGTCGGCCCCAACAGGAAGAGGATGATATGGGCAGGCTGGACGGCAAGGTCGCGCTGATCATGGGCGCGACGCGCGCGGGCAATATGGGCCAGGCGATCGCCCGGCGGTTCATCGGCGAGGGAGCGAAAGTAGTGGTCTCCGGGCGCGGACGCGAGGGGCTCGACGCCTTCGCGGCCGAGACCGGCGCTACCGCCCTGCCCTGCGACGTCCGCCGTCGCGCCGAGATCGAGGCGCTCGCCGATGCGGTGTTGGCTCGGCACGGCAGTCTCGACATCGCCGTCAATGCCGCCGCGACCGGCACGCTCGCCTCCTTCGAGGAGGAAACCGAGGAGCAGGTCGACGAGATGCTGTCGATCATCTTCAAGGGCGGCCTGTTCTTCATGCAGGCGGTGGTCGGGCGGATGAAGCGCCCCAACGGCCGGGGCGGTTCGATCATCACCGTCTCCTCGGCGGTGGCGGACATCATGTCCGAAAACCATTGCAGCTATATGGGCGCCAAGGCCGGTCTCAACCACATGACCCGCTTCGTCGCCTATGAATATGGCCGGCACGGCATTCGCGCCAATATCCTCTCGCCGGGGCTGACCATCACGCCGATGCTGGGCGGGTATGACGTGCCCGGCATGGCCGATGCCTATGCGCGCGAATATCCGCTCGGCCGGATCGGCACGGTCGAGGACGTTGCCAACGCCGCGCTGTTCATGGCTAGCGACGAATGCTTCATGACCGGGGAGACGTTCCACGTCACCGGCGGGCTGACCCTGCGCCGCAATCCGACCACGTCGGAGGTCATGGCCTCGATCGCAGCCGCCGGAACGGCCTGATGGACGCAATCGAAAAGCTACTGGCGATCGAGGAGGTGCGTGCGGTCAAGGCGCGCTATTTCCGCTGCGTCGACACCAAGGACTGGGCCGGCTTCGCCGCGCTGTTCGCCGAGGATGCGCTGTTCGACATCAGCGACGACGTGCCGGGCGGCGTCATCCGCGGCCGCGCCGCGATCGTCGAGGCGGCAAGCACCCCGCTCGCCCGCTGCCGCACGGTCCATCACGGCCATTGCCCCGAGGTCGAGATACTCTCGCCCACCGAGGCGCGGGCGATCTGGGCGATGGAGGACATCCTCCGCTGGGACGACGACGACCCCGATGCGCCGCTGAGCCGCCTGCACGGCTTCGGCCACTATCACGAGAACTATGAGAAGCGCGACGGCCGCTGGCTGATCACGACGATGAAGCTGACCCGCCTGATCGTCGACCACGAGCCGCGCTGATCGGCTGGCTCCGATAGTCGGTTCCGTAGGATCCCACCGTTCGTCCCGAGCGAAGTCGAGGGACGTTCGCCCTCGGCCACGATCCTGCTTCGCACGATCGTCTCGACTTCGGCCTTTGGCCGAAGTTTATCCCGAGCGCCTGCCTTGCAGGCTGTCGAGGGGCTCGACGCGAACGGAAACCAGGTTCGCTCTGTGCGAACGAACGTGGACGCCACCTCCCTCAGAAACCGAACCGCCGCGCCACCTGCGCCTGGCGCGTCGCCAGCATCTCCGCGCGTTCGGCCGGCGAGACGATCGGCGTGTCGGCCGGCAAATGATCGCGCACCTCGGCCAGCCTGACCTTGCGGGTCGCCGGCACCGGATGGCTCGGCGAGAGATACCAGCGCCACATCCCCAGCCCCTTGAGCAGGCCCGCCGTATCGACCCAGTTGGGTATGCCGGGATCGCGCGGGCTCAGCACGATCCGCACCCGGCCGTCGGCGTCGCGGCGCGCCTGCTTGTCGTTGATCGAGCTGGCGTGAAAGCGATAGTCGGTGGTCTGGAACCAGGGATCGGCGAGCTGGAGCGACCAATATTTGCAGTCGGGAATCTCGCTGTCGATGATCAGCGCCTCGTCCTCGGCCAGGTCGTAGATCATCTGGATATAGACGGCGCGCGGATTGCCGCCGACGTTCGACACCGACATGGTCGGCAGCCACAGCCGGTTGGGCCCGCCTGCCTCGCGTAGCACCGTATCCGACATGTCCTGGTACCAGTCGACCGAGAAGCTTGTCATATGCGCGATCTTGCCGAGCCGCTCGGCGATCTGCGCCTCGCTCAGCAGCACGCTGTCGGACGGGGCGCGGTCGATGCATTCGATGTGGATGGTGGCGCCGTCGGCATTGGCCCAGTCGTCCCAGACGTCGCGCACCAGCAGGCAGATATTGTGGCTGTCGCGGTCGAGCTTCATCCAGTTGCCGGGTTGCGGATCGGCGGAGGCGATCGCCTCGAAACTGCCGTCGGGGCCCAGCTCGAACTCGTCCATGTCCCAATTGGCCAGGTTGCGCTGGTCGGCGTCGCCCCACCAGCCATGCTGTGCCTGGATGTCGAGCCAGCGGGTGTTGCCGCGTTTTCCCCAGATCCGGTAGGTGCGCCGGCCGTCGATCGCGGTCCAGTGGTAGCGGAAATCCGGGCTCGGCGCCCCCCACTGATATTCCACCGGGGTGAAGATGGTGTGCGAGAAGAAGGTCGGATAGGCCTGCCGCGGCGCCATATAGAGGTTGAAGCCGAAGGCCTGCAGCATCGAGATATAATAGGCCGCCTGGGCACGGAGTTGCGGTGTGCTCGCCCAGTTCGACGTCATCGCGCGGGTGCGCGCCTCGTCGATCACCCGCTGATAATCGGCCCAGGCCGCGTCGGTGCCCGTCATCGTCCTTCTCCCCTCAGTCGGCCAGCATATCGGCGAGCGCCTGGAACCTGGCCCGCGCGCCCGGTCGCATATCCTCGCCCAGGATCAGGCGCGGCGGGGGGGCGCCACCGTCAAGCGCGGCCAGGATCGCGGCGACCACCGCCTCGGCTGTCATCGCCTTGTCCTTGTAATAGGCGTCGAGCAGCCCTTTGCCGCCGTCGAGATAGCCGTAATGGCCGCCTCGCTCGCCGACCTCGGTGGTACCATGGCTGATGAAACGGGTAAGCACCGCGCCGGGTTCGACCAGCATCACCCGGCCGCCGAAGCCGGCCATTTCGATCGCCGCCGTTTCGGAAAGACCTTCGAGCGCGAACTTGCTGGCGCAATAGGCGCCGAGCCCCGGCACCCCCATCAGCCCGCAGCCCGAGGAGATGTTGACGAAGGTTCCGCGCCCTTGCCGACGAACGTGCGGCAGAAATGCCTGCATCACCGCCATCGGTCCGAACACATTGGTCGCGAACAGCGCCTTGGCGTCGTCGAGCGGGGTTTCCTCGACCGGCGCGAACAGGCTGCGGCCGGCATTGTTGACGACGACGTCGATTTCGCCACCCGCCAGCGCCATCGCCTGCTCGACCACGGCCGGAATGAGGGCATGATCATCGAGATCGAGCGCGATGCCATGCGCGACGCCGGGCCGGCTGCGGGTGAAGGCATCGGCTTCGGCGACGCGCCGCGCGGTACCGATGACGACATCGCCGCGATCGAGCAGCGCCGTCGCCAGCGCCTGTCCCAGTCCCCCGCTCACGCCCGTGACGAACCATCGTTGCGCCATGCCGCTCTCTCCTCTGGTGAGGAGCGGACCATCGGGGGCTTTGCCGGGCGGTACAATTGCCCCCCTCAACCGATCAGACTGGTGATCAAGCGACAGGCAGGCGCCTTAACGCATTGACGCGCAAGGGGTGCCGCTGTCCTTTTCTCTCCATCCGCCGGGAGAGGATCGAGTACCGTGGATCAACCAGTGCAACAGTTGCAACCCAAAATCACCCGGCGCGCCAAGGCCGGGCCCGACGATTTCATCCCCAAGGCCGATTACGTCTCGCGCGACTTCGCCCGGCGCGAGGCTGACCGGCTGTGGCCACGGACCTGGCAAATGGCTTGCCGCGAGGAAGAGATTCCCCGGGTCGGCGATTACGTCACCTATGATCTTCTCGACGAGTCGATCATCGTCGTCCGCACCGCGCCCGACCGTATCGCCGCCTTTCACAACGCCTGCCAGCATCGCGGCCGCCGCCTGACCGAGGGTTGCGGCCATGCCGCGCGGCTCCATTGCCGCTTTCATGGCTGGTCGTGGAAGCTCGACGGGACGATCGCCCATGTCGTCGACCGCGACAATTGGGACGGCACCCTGAAGGACGAGGACATCGCCCTGCCCAAGGTGCGGGTCGGTAGCTGGGGCGGCTGGGTGTTCGTCTGCATGAGCGAGGAGACCGAGCCGCTGCTCGAATTCCTGGCGCCGCTGCCCGACGTGTTCCGCAACTATCCGTTCGAGAAGATGCGCTACCGCTGGTACAAGTCGACCGGTATCGCGTGCAACTGGAAGACCGCGCTCGAAGCCTTCAACGAGGGCTATCACGTCCAGACCACCCACAGCCAGCTGCTGCCCGTCCACGACGACGAGGCGCTGGCCCATGCCGAGGGCCGCCACGGCAGCTACCAGCTCGCGCCCGGCCGCATCTCGCTGGGCGAGCGATCGCCGCGGCTGGCTGCCCGGGCAGTCGACTACCGGCACAATGTCCGCGATTTCGTGCTGATGCTCGAACAGGACCTGAAGGCCTCGATCCCGCCGCACATGTCCGAACTGATGGACCGGCTGGTCGAGGAGCTTCCGGCCGAGGCCAGCCTGCTCGACGTGCTGATGAAATACGGCCAGATCGCCTGTGAGGCGGCCGGCGAGCGTGGCATACCCTTCCCGGCCCTTACTCCCGAGGAGATCGGCCGGGCCGGCGCCGACTGGCACCTCTTCCCCAACATGGTCTTCCTGCCGGCGCCCGACGCGATGCTCGCCTATCGCGCGCGGCCCGACCGCGACGATCCCGAGCGCTGCATCTTCGAGGTCTATTCGCTGCTGCTCTACCCCGAGGGCGGGGAGCCGCCGCTAGAACGGCAATATTTCGCGGACTGGAAGGATCATGACGCCTGGGGCCTGATCCTCGAACAGGATTTCCAGAACATGACCGAGGTCCAGCGCGGCATGCGGTCGCGGGGCTTCACCGGATCGCGCACCAACCCCGTCCAGGAGAAGAGCGTATCCAATTTCCACCGCGCCTTGCGCGAATTCATCAGCGAATAGATCGGGAGACGAGGAAGATGGGCAGGCTCAGCGGCAAGGTCGCGATCATCACCGGCGGCGGCCAGGGCGTCGGCCAGGGCATCACCCAGGTCTTCGCGCGCGAAGGCGCCAAGGTCCTGATCACCGGCCGCACTCCCGACAAGCTGGAGGCGGCGGTCGCAGAGCTCAAGGCGGCCGGCGGCGATGCCGCATGGATCGCCGGCACCGCCGGGGTCCGCGCCGATGCCGAGGCGGCGGTGGCGAAGGCGGTGGAGTTGTTCGGTGGGCTCGATATCCTGGTCAACAACGCCCAGACCTCACGTCCCGGCGCGATGTTCGAGGATACCGACGACGATCTGTTCGCGCTGACGATCAATTCGGGGCTCTACGGAACCTTCCAGCACATGCAGGCAGCGCTGCCCGCGATGAAGAAGCGCGGCGGCGGGTCGATCATCAATTTCGGTTCCTATGAGGGCATTCACGGCGGGGTGGGCTTCGCCGCCTATGCCGCGACCAAGGAGGCCATTCGCGGCCTGTCGCGCACCACCGCGCGGGAACTGGGCAAGTACGAGGTCCGCGTCAACGTGATCTGCCCCGCCGCGCTCAGCCCGATCGCCGAGCAATGGGTCAAGGACTTCCCCGAGGAGGCCGAGAAGGTGATGAAGCTGGTCGCGCTCGGCTATCTCGGCGACTGTGCCGAGGATATCGGCCCCGCCGCGCTGTTCCTGGCCAGTGACGACAGCCGCTACGTCACCGGCCAGACGATCAATGTCGACGGCGGCCAGATGATGCTGTGATGGGAGAACTGAGTTTTACAGGCCGCACGGCGATCGTCACCGGCGCGGCCAAGGGCCTGGGCCGCGCCTATGCCCACTGGCTCGCCGCGCGCGGCTGCGCGGTGGTCGCCAGCAACCGGCTCGCGCCGGACGGCGGCTCGGCGGCACAGGCGACGGTCGACGAGATCGTCGCGGCGGGCGGCCGCGCGGTGGCACATGACGGGCCGGTCGAATCCGACGCGGCGGCGGTCGAAATGGCCGATATCGCGCTCCGGCACTTCGGCGGGATCGACATTTTCGTCAGCAATGCGGGGGTGGTGCGCTGGGGCGAATTCGGCGCCGTCACCGCCGACCAGATGCGTGAAGTAATCGACACCAACCTGTGGGGCTGCATCCACGGGCTGAACGCGGTGTGGCCGGCAATGACGGCGAGCGGCTATGGCCGCATCGTCCTCACCGCATCGAGCGCGGGCCTGTGGGGCCAGATGCGGTCGCCCGCCTATGGCGCCTCCAAGGCGGCGATGATCGGCCTCGCCCGCTCTGTCGCGCTCGACGTGCCCGAAGGCGCCGACATTCGGATCAACGTGATCGCGCCCGCCGCCTATACGCCGATGTCCGCCGCCCATTTCGACGCGAAATGGGCCGACTATGCCTCGGCCGACCGGGTCGCCCCCGTCGTCGGCTGGCTGGCGAGCGATCGCTGCGGCGACTCGGGCGGTATCTATCATGCCGGCGCGGGCCATGTCCGGCGCGTCCAGATCCTCGAAGGACCGATCGAGGATCTGTCGAGCGGCCCGATCGAGGAGGTGATGGCCCGGCTCGAGCCAAAGCCCGAATGGACAAGTTCCTTCGCGTCGGGCGCGGAGCTGATGCCCGAACTGGCCAAGGCGGCGGGATCATGATCCGCTTCGATGGACAGGTGGCGATCGTCACCGGTGCCGGTGGCGGCATGGGCCGCGCCTATGCGCTCGAACTGGCGCGGCGCGGAGCGCGGGTACTGGTCAACGACTATGGCGGCGGCGTGTTGGGCGAGCGCGACGGCACCCCCGGCCCGGCGCAGGCGGTAGCCGCGGAGATCCGCGCGGCGGGCGGACAGGCCGAGCCAAACGGCCAGGCGGTGGGAAGCGCCGACGCGGCCCGCGCCATCGTCCGCGCCGCGCTCGACGCTTTCGGGCGGGTCGATATCCTCGTCAATAACGCCGGCACCGCGCTGGCCGGCTCCCTCACCAGCCATGACGACGACGCAATCGAGCGTCATTACGCCACCAACCTGATCGGCGGCCACCACCTTATGCGCGCCGTGTGGGCGCTGATGGCCGTGCAGAAATACGGCCGAATCCTCAACATCAGCTCGAACGGTGCGCTGGGCGTCGGCGGCAACGCACCCTATGCCGCCGCCAAGGCGGGCATGCTCGGCCTCACCCTCGACGCGGCGATAGAGGGCCGGCCGCTCGGCATCCTCGTCAATGCGGTGATGCCGACCTCCTATTCGCGGATGATCGATCAGATTCCCGATCCGGCGACAGTCGCCTGGTTCCGCGATCACCTCGCGCCCGAGCAGGTCGCCGCGGCGATGGCCTGGTTTCTCAGCCGCGACTGCACGCTGTCCGGCCGGATCTGGCTGACCGGCGGCGGGCGGCTGTCAAGCCTGGTGATGGCGGAGACCGGCGATATCTGCGATCCGAACCTCGCCGCCGAGCAGATCCCGAGCCTGCTGGACCGGATCATCGACGAGAGCCGGTTGACCGTGGTTCACGACCAGGCGGAGGCCGGCGCCCGCTATTTCGAGCATTTCCCCTGGACCGCTGCCGTCAGCGCCGACTTCGGCCCGGATGTGGAGCGGGGATAGAGGTGGTTCGGCTAGGAACCAATCGTTCGTCCCGAGCGAAGTCGAGGGACGTTGGCTCTCGAAACATATCTCGACTTCGGCATTTGGCCGAAGTTTATCCCGAGCGCCTGCCTTGCAGGCAGTCGAGGGGTTCGGACCGAACGGAATGTCTCATCCAGCCCGAGACAGGCGCCTAAGCGTCCTCGTCGCGCTCCGGATGGACATTCTCCAGCGGCCGCATGTCGCTCGCCAGCGCCATGATCATCCGGCTTTCCTGGCTGGTGACGGGCCGCGCCCGGGTCACCGGCGGCGGCGCCAGCGTCGGATCGCGGTGGACGTTCTCATCGGGGCGCACATCCGTCGCCATTGTCATGATGCGGCGGCTTTCCTCGCTGCTGATGTCCTTGCTCAAGGCCTCTCCCTCCATCGCTTCCCGGCAGGCTATCATGCGCGCCGCCTGCGGCAAACTCATCATCAGCATGATGGGGCCTCCGCCGGGCGTGGCCCCCTCTCGTACCGCCGATTAGGCTCCGCCCGAAACGATGGAGGAAAGGATGGCGGGAAGACTCAAGGGCAAGGTGGCCGTGGTGACCGGCGCGGGGCGCAATATCGGCCGGGCCGAGGCGATGCTGCTGGCCGAACAGGGCGCGCGGGTGGTGGTCAACGACCTTGGCGGCGGCCCCTACGGCACCGAGGCAGCCGATGCGTCGCTCGCGGAGGCGGTCGCGCGGGAGATACGCGACGCGGGCGGCGAGGCGATCGGCCAATGTTCGAGCGTCGCGACCCGCGAGGGCGCCGAGGCCGCCGTCCAGGCGGCGATCGACCAGTGGGGCCGGATCGACATCCTCGTCAACAATGCCGGCATCGTCCGCCCGGCGCGGATCGACCGGATGACCGACGAGGACTGGCAGCTCTGCGTCGATGTCAGCCTGACCGCGACCTTCCACACCTGCCGCGCCGCGGCCCGGCACATGATCGAGCAGCGGTCGGGCGCGATCGTCAATACCGGTTCTCCCTCGGGCTTCGGCCATTGGGGCATGGCCAATTATTCGGCCGCCAAGGAAGGCGTGCTGGGCCTCACCCGCTCGATCGCACGCGACCTGGGCGAGTTCGGCGTCCGCTGCAACATGATCCGCCCGGTGTCGCACCTGACCGGCACCCACACCCCGGAGATCGACGCGACAATCGCGGAATCGGCGCGGCTCGGCATTCCGCTGCTGTGGAACAAGCCGATGGCAGCACCGCGCATGACCGCGCTGCCCGATCATGTGGCCGCGTTGGTGGTGTGGCTCTGCACCGATACCGCCGGCCATGTCAGCGGCCGTGACTTCTATATTCAGGGCGACGAGGTCGCGCTGATCCCCGAGCCCGAGGCGATACGTACGAGCTTCCATCCCGGCGGCTGGACGCTCGACGCCTTCGACGAGGAAGCCAACCGTTCCTATCTGTTCGGCGACATCCCGAACCGCTTCGTCAAACGCGGCTGATATCCCATAAAAAATGGCGGCCGGCATGAAGGCCGGCCGCCAGTTCCCGCTTCGAAAGCTCAGAAGCGGTACGAAACCTCCAGGCCGTAGGTGCGCGGCTCGCCATAGACGCTCGAGATGTAGCCTGCCTCGTTGTAGATGCCGATCACGCCGATCCGATAATATTTGTCGGTAGCGTTGTTGACGAACAGCGCCGCGCCGAAGCCGGTGCCGGCGATATTGTCGAGATTCGCGCGCAGGTTGACCAGCGCATAGCCCGGCTCGGTGGCGAGCACGTCGTTCTTGTCGAGATGCTGCTTGCTCCGATAGGCGACATTGGCGTTGAGCGAGGCCGCGCCTACGCTCTCCGGCAGCGGCAACCGGTAACTCAGATTGGCACCGAGCTGATGGTGCGGCGCGCCGACCAGCTCGAACTCGCCGGGTTGCCGGCCCTTGCTGATGTCGACCTTCACATAGGAATAGAAAGCGGTCAGATCGACCGGCCCGGCGGACAGGGTCGCTTCCAGCTCGCCGCCATAATGCTTCTGCCGCGCGGTGTTGGTGATGATCGTGTTGACGTTGCCCGCCGCGTCGATGGACGAAGCCTGCTTCTGGACGTTCTTATAATCCTGATAGAACAGCGCCAGGCTGGTCCTGAGCGTCGCTCCGCCGCCCAGGTCCGCGCGGTTTTTCAGGCCTAGTTCGTATTCCTGCACCGTCTCCGGGTTGAACGGCGCCAGCTCGGCGGTCGAGGCCGCGCGCAGCGAGAAACCGCCAGCGCGGAACCCGCGCCGGGCGGAAATATAGGCCGTGAGATCGTCGCTCGGCTCATATTGCAGGGTCACGTCCCAGGTGACGTCGTCCCATTTCTTGCTGTTGGTCTGCGGGCAGTTCGCCAGGCTCGGCGTGGTGCCGTCGGCAAGCCGGAACAGGCAGGCGCCAAGATTGGGATAGTAGGCCGTCACCGTCGCGCGGCGCTTGTCCTCGGTATAGCGGATGCCGGCCGAGAGCTTGAACTGGTCGGTGAAATTATAGGTGCCCGCTGCGTAGAGCGCCCCGGTCTTCGCCCTGCCCTGCCCGACATAGGCGTTGAGGAAGGTTGCGGCCGGCGTGGTCAGCGGCAGGCCCTGGCCGGCGATCGCCAGTTCAGGGAACTGGCTCGACGTCGATCCGTCCGTGCCCTTCTCCAGGAAATAGTAGGCGCCGACCACATAGGTAAGCCGGTCGCCGAAGGCCTTGCCCTGCGCCTGAAGCTCCTCGCTATATTGCTTGATGTCACGGAAGCGGTTGCTGTTGATGAGGAA
This sequence comes from Sphingomonas sp. Y57, assembly GCF_001015195.1. Classification (GTDB taxonomy): domain Bacteria; phylum Pseudomonadota; class Alphaproteobacteria; order Sphingomonadales; family Sphingomonadaceae; genus Rhizorhabdus. The sequence continues at coordinate 31,954 of NZ_LDES01000022.1, forward strand.
CGCAGGGACGCCGTCCAGGTCCATGACCTGATTGAACTTGAGCCGGCGGTAACCGAAGATGTTCTTGATCGTGACGCCGCCCAGATCGATCGAGCTGCGGTTGGTGATCCCATAATTCTTCAGATGCTCGAACGGCTTGACCCCATAGGCGTCGAGCGTGCCGTCCTCGCCCGCGGCGGTATCGAAGCGATAGTGCGGGCGTGCCGCCTGCGCGGCGAACTGCGCCAGCACGTCCGATACCGGGATGCCGAAGCCGCGCAGCGCCGCATAACCGGCGATCGCCGGCGCGGCCGGGTTGGCGGCGGTGCCGACCAGAGCGGTACCGTGCTCGCGGGTGCGGACCCAGTCGAAGATCGTGGTCGACTCGATGTTCTCCGCCGGGTTGATCGCCAGCGAGACGCGGAAGGTGTCGTAGTTCTGGTCGTCATAGTCGCGGCCGCTGCTGACGTCCTTGGTGAAGCCGTCGCGCTCGTGGGTCTTGCCGGCGAAGCGGACCGCGATCCCCTCGGAGATCGGCAGGTTGAGCATCGCATAGGCGTCGCGCAGGTCGAAATTGCCGATCTGGCCGCGCACCTCGGCGGCGAACTGACCGGTCGGCCTGGCCGGCTCGACCAGCACCGCGCCGCCGGTCATGTTGCGCCCGAACAAGGTGCCCTGCACGCCCTTCAGCACCTGGACCGACTCGAGGTCGTAGAGCGTGTTGGCGAAGCCGGTGCTGCGCGCCTGCACCACCTCCGCGAAATAGGTGCCGACCGGCGGATCGGTGAGAAGTTGCGATTCCTGGGTGCGTTGGCCGCGGATCGAGAAGCCGAGCTCGGACCGGGTCGTGCCCTGATTGGTGAGGCTGAGCGACGGCACCCGCGACTGGAAACTGAGCGCGTCGGTGACCCCGCCCTGGGTCAGCGCCTTGCCCGAGATCGCGCTGACCGAGATCGGCACGTCCTGCAGCGATTCCGCGCGGCGACGGGCGGTGACGATGATCTCGCCACTGTCGGCGGCACCGGTAACCGCGGCTTCCGCCTCGGCGGGCGGCGACGCCGTCTGCGCGGATGCGAACTGCGGCAGCAGCGATGCGGCACATGCCAGGAGACAGATTCTGCTGAATGCCATGACGACCCTCCTCTCGATGCCCTCGGGACCATGCCCGGAGCCTTTTGTTTCGGGAGAAGGGAACAGCCAAAGACCCCGCCGACACAATGGCGCCACGGACATATCGGCTCCGTGATCAGGTGCCCCGCGCGCCAGCCGGAGTTATTTTTCGATGGACTGTGGTGCGGATGCTACATAGCCGCGACGGGCGCCGCGCCGAGGTCCACGGCCGCCCAGCCGAAGCGCGGCGCCACCGCCGCATTATTCTCCTCCGCCTGCCACTCGACCGGGTTCACCATCCAGTAGAACAGGCCGTAGACCATGTGCGCGCGGATGGCCGTCCAGGCTTCCGCCTCGCTCGGCACATCCGCCACGCCATGGCGTCCCAGCGCGGCGAGATAGCCCGCGATCAGGTCGCGTTCCCAGGCGCGGCGATCGAGCGGATCGAGCGCCGACACGTAGAAATAGGTGACATCCTGCGCCCAATGGCCGCGCCGCGCGGTCTGCCAGTCGAGGAAGCCGGGCCGCCCCGCAGCATCGAGATACATATTGCCGAGATGCGCGTCCCCATGGATCACGCAGGTCGGCCCGCCAGGCGCGAAGCGGCGCAGCGCCTGCAAGGCGGCATGCATCGTCTCCCGGTCGCGGCAGGCGCGCGGGATGCCGAGCGAGCGCGGCAGGCCCATATAATGGGCCCAGGTCTCGGGCTGAAGCTGGCCGCGCCCGAAATCGCCCCAGGCCTCGTCGGGCAGCGGATCGTGCCGCATCAGCCAGCCCAGTTCGCCCTCGTCGGCTAGGGCCGGGCTGTTCCACCAGCGCGCGTGGAGCGCCGCCAGATCGTCGAGGAAGGCCGCCGCCTGGTCGCGGGTGAGCGGCTGCTGCACCCGACAGATCTGCGCTCCCGCCGGACGCAGATCCTCCATGACCACCACGCCCTGATCGGCATTGGCGGCCGCGAAGAAGCAGCGCGGCAGACCAATCGACAGGCGGGGCGCGATCTCCGCGAAGAAGCGGGCCTCGGTCTGGTAGCAGAATTTCACCAGCTCGCGGTGCTCGGCAAGACCGGCCTTGACACACAACCGTTCGGGCAGGCCTGCATCGCGGCCAGTCCGGTTGTAGGTCGCGGCGATCATCATCTTGGTACCGGTGCCCCACAGGATATCGGTTACCTCGATCCTCTCGACGGTCACGCCGGGCGCATAGCCGGACAGCGCCCCGCCCAGCCAGGCGACCGTCACCTCCTCGGGCAGCAGCGGCAGCCGAGGGCCGCTCATGCTTCGGAGATCAGGGCATGGCCGACCAGCGGGCCAATCCCCTCGACGCCGCCGTCGACGGCCAGATGGACGCCGTTGATGAAGCGCGCCTCGTCGCTGGCGATGAACAGCACTGCCTGGGCGACATCCCACGCATCGCCCTCGACGCCGAGCGGGCCGACCTTGCGGCGCGCCTCGCGCATCTCGGCGGGCAACTTGCTCATCGCGTGCGGGGTCATGACATGGCCGGGCGCGACCGTGTTGACGCGGATGCCCTGCCGCCCATGCAGCACGCCGATCTCGCGGGAGAGCTGCGCCATTGCCGCCTTGGAGGGGCCGTAGGCAACCGCGCCCATCGCCCTCATGCCGGCCAGCGACGAGATGTTGACGATCGATCCACCGCCCCGCTCCGCCATCACCGGCACAGCATATTTGCTCATCAGCATGACGCTGGTCAGGTTGACGGCGATCGTCCGGTTCCACAGGTCGAGCGTCACCGACTCCAGGTTGGTCGGCACCGATATGCCGACGTTGTTCACCAGAATATCAAGCTTCCCGAAGGTATTGACCGCGGTTTTTACGAGCGCCTCGCAATCCGTGGGCAGGCTGACATCTGCGGCTACGGCGATCGCTTCGCCGCCTTCTGCGCTGATCTGCGCGGCGGTAGCCTCGACACGCGCGCCGTCGAGATCGGCGCAGACGACCTTCGCCCCCTCCCGCGCCATGATATAGGCGATGGCGCGGCCGATACCGATCTCGTCCTCGGCTGCCCCGGCGCCGGTGACGATCGCGGCCTTGCCGGCCAGGCGGCCGAGATAGCGGGTGGGTTCGGGCATTCTCTGTCCTTCGACGCTTATTGGATGGGCCGCATGTTGCGGACAAGGTCGCCGGTGACGGCGGCGATCACCTCCTGCCCGACCCGGTAGCGGCTCGGTATGTCGGCGAGCGGCATCTGATCGCCGCGCAGCCCGCGTACGAAGCTGGTGGCATCGAAGCGCAGCGTGCGATCGCCGATGGTGACGCCGTCCGCGCTGACCGCCGTGATCGTGCCGACCACGGGAAGGTTGCCGTTCGACGGCATGATCCGCGTGTCGACTGACAGGCGGAAGCGGTCCGAATGGTTGGTGATGCCCGAGTGCGGCGTGTTGAGATCCATCAGCAGGACGTCGCCGGGACGATAATGGGTGCTGCGCCAGCGGCCGACCTCCATGTCCTCCTCCGCGATCGGCAGGATCTTCATGCCATCCTTGCGGTGAAGGCTTCCGCATCGATGCACGCCTTCGACGAGGGCCAGCCCGCCGACATCGGGCGTGATCTCGGCCAGCGGAATCCAGCAGATCAGGAAGTCGAGCCCGTCATTATAGGTGCCGTCCTGGTGTATGAACTCCAGCCGCCGCGCATCGCGATCACGGGCCGGCGGCACCTGGCGATGGACGGTGAACGGCACCCAGAAGGGATCGCAGCCGAACAGCCGCTCGAAGAAGGCGGCGATGCGCGGATCGCGGTGCAGCACCCGATCGACCCGGCGCTCGTTCATCGCGGTCTCGTTGACCATCGGCGGCATCACCGACAGGTCGGCGCCGTTGTAGCGCGCCTCCGGGTCCTGCGGATCGGCGACGCCCAGTTCACCCAGATAATCCATGTAGACCTGGCGAAGTTCGGCGATCGCCTGTTTGTCGAGCACGTCGCGGAAGAACCAGTAGCCGTCGCGCTCCCAGACCGCCCGGAGACCATCCTGATCGCCGAGCAGATGATTGGAGACATTGAACTCGCGCATCTCGGGAATGAGGCGCGGGGCGGCCATGTTCATCGCTACTCTCCTGTCGGCGCGGTGCGACCATTCGGCCGGGGCCGCCCATTGTTCTCGTGGCTCCGACTATCCCGGCCGCCATGGGGATCGGACAGGATGATATCTTGCAATAACCGGCTGTTTTCCGTCATGATGACCCGATGCCCGATTTTGCCCTCGTCGCGCTCGACGGCGCCTACCACGCGAGCGTCGGCGCTTTCACGGACAGCTTCGTCCTCGCGCGCGACAGGGTCGAACAAGTGTTCGCCGGGAGCGGTCCGATGCGGATGGAGACGCAGCTCCGGATATTGTCGCTCGACGGCGGATCGATCCGGATGAGTGACGGCCGTCGGCTCGAGGTCGACGGAGCGATCGGCAGCGTCGACCAGTATGCCTTCGTCTGGCTTCCCGCCTTTCGCGTCGTCGGGATTCCTGCGCTGGAGGAACGGCTGGCGCGCAGCCATGAGCTGCTGTCCTGGCTGCAGCGCCAGGCGGACGGTGGGGCGGTGATCGGCGCCAGCGGCGCCTCGGCGCTGATCCTGATGGCCGCCGGACTGACCCGCGACGTCGCCGTGCCGGTTGCCCGCGCGCTCCAGCCGGTCGTCCGGACGATGTTCCCGCGCCACCGCGCCGAGGAGCGGCTGGGACTCGCCGATCATGGCAATCTGCTGATCGCCAACGGCATGGCCAATGACCTGGCGTTGATCGTCCGGGTGATGGAACGGACCCTCTCGCCCGATGTCGGCCGCTGGCTGACCTCTATCATGGGGCTCGATCGCGAGGAGGAACATCTGCTGGCAAGCGACCCGCTCGTCGCCCGCGCGCAGATCTGGCTCGAGCAGCGCTTCACCGGGGGGATCGGCATCCAGGAACTGGCCGAGGCGCTGTCGACCAGCCAGCCGACGCTGGTCCGGCGCTTCCGCAAGGCGCTTGGGATGAGCCCGAAAAGCTATATCCAGCATCTGCGCCTCCAGGCGGCGACGCGGATGCTGGAGAAATCGAACCGCTCGATCGACCGGATCGCCGAGCTGGTCGGCTTCTCCGACAGCCGCCTGTTCCGCACCATGTTCCGCCAGCAGACCGGCATGACCGCGACGCAGTGGCGCGAGGCGTCGCAAGCCCGGCGCCGCTGAGTCCATCCGCCTAATCGTTGGCGCCGACGGCGTGGTGCGCCGCGATCCAGGCGAAGACGAAGGAGGCGCCGATGCTGGCGCCCGCCGCCGGATAGCAGCGCCCCATCACCGAGGCGGTCGAATTGCCGGTGGCGTAGAGCCCCTCGATCACCGACCCGTCGGCGCGCAGCACCCGCGCATGTTCGTCGGTCAGCATGCCGCCGCTGGTGCCGACGTCGCCGGGCACCATCTCCATCACATAGAAGGGCGGCTTGTCGATCTTGCCCAGATTGGGGTTGGGCTTGACGGTCGGATCGCCGAACCAGTTGTCGTAGCCGCGCCCGCCGCGATTGAAGTCCAGATCCTTGCCCGTCTCGCAATAACGGTTGAACTTCGCGACCTCGTCCCTGAGCCCGGCCGGGTCGATGCCCGCCTTCGCGGCCAGTTCCTCGATCGTGTCGGCGGTCTTCATCATGCCGCTGTCCAGCCAGGACTGCGGCGTCTTGCCCGGCGGGTAATAGCCCCAGGCATAGCGCTTGCGGTGACGGCTATCGAGGATGACATAGGCCGGCACGTCGTTGCGGTAGAGCCGCTGGCCGTTCTCCATATAGGAGCCGCTCTCGTTCAGGATGCGCCGCCCCTGGCGGTTGACGATGATGCAGTGCGGCTTCGAGATGTCGGTGTTGTGCATGTTGGCCGGGCCGCCCTCGGGCACCACCGTGCCGGGCACCCACCAGGCCTGGTCCATGAGGTCGAGCGCCGCGCCATGCTTTTCGGCGATCTGGATCATCTCGCCGGTGTCGCCGGGATTGGCGTTGGTCCATTCGACGGAGCTGGGCTGCGGGCCGTATTTCTTGCGCATCTCCGCATTTTTCGAGAAGCCGCCTGCGTTGATCAGCACGCCGTCGCGCGCGCCGATCCGCAGCGTCCGGCCCTGATGTTCGACGACGACGCCGACGATCCGTCCCCCTTCCTCGACCAGCTCGACCACGCCGTGGTTCGTCCGCATGTCGATCCCGGCCTTGTCGGCCAGCATCAGCATGCGGCCCTGGAGCGCGCCGCCGAAGCTGAGCATCGGCGCCCCGCGCTTCTTCACCAGCCACATGCGGAACAGCAGCTTCATGCCCTCCCACATGCCCTTCGGCGTGCGGGTGGCGAGGCCGATGATCCCGGCCTTGTCGGTCGGCAGCGGCATCACCATCGGGCCGAGGCGCAGCTTGTCGAACAGCGGGCCCATCTCGCGGGCGTCGAGCATCGGCGCGCCGACCGACCGGCTGCGGGTGCAACCGCCGGGCCGATCGTCGTAATAATCGGCCCAGCCTTCGGTGCGGAGCCATCGCATGCCCTGCTCCTCCAGCCATTTCATCATCACCGGGCCGTTGCGGAGATAGGCCTCCTTGCGTTCGGGCGATGCGGCCGGGCCGGCATCGTTCCCGACCGTCGCGTCCATATAGGTGCGGCCCAACTCGTGGCTGTCCTTGATCCCGTCACGGGCGAGGAGATGATTGTTGGGAATCCACAGCACGCCGCCTGACATGGCGGTCGATCCGCCCAGCTTGTCGGTCTTCTCCAGGATCAAAGGTTGTCGGCCGATCGACTTGAGATACAGCGCGGCGGCCATCGATCCGCCGCCCGATCCGCAGATCACGAAGTCCGCCGTCTCGTCCCAGCCCTTTGCCGCCATCACTGGCCCCCGTGCAGATAGGCGAGCAAGGTCGCATGGAAATTGCTGATCTCGACCTCCTGGACCGGGCTCGGCCGCGCCGCCTTGAAGGCGCGCGACTTCATCCCTTTCTGGACGGCCTCCATATTCTGGAAATCCTGCTCCAGGATCAGCCCCCAGTCGACCTTGCGCCAGTCGTCGGCGACCTCGACCTCGACGCTTCCGGGCTCGGCGCCTTCCGCGAAGCGCTCCATCACGTTGACCTCGAAGATGCAGCTGTCGGGATCGTCGCCGTTCGGGCGCGCCCGGTAGAACAGCACGTTGGTCGGCTGCTGGAGGAAGACGAGATTGGGGAAGATGTTCCAGTCGGTCCCAGCCGCCATCTGTTGTTCGGGCGTGATGGCGGGCCAGGGCCGGCCCGACTTCTCCGATTCCTCGCGGTGGAATTTGGCGAAGGCGACATAGATCTCGAACGGTGTCGCCGTTTCGGGCAGCTCCATCAGCCGCCGGCCCGCCGCCAGCATCTCCTCGGTCGTGGTCGCCTTCAGCGTGTCCCAGATCTCCTTGTTGAACTCGTAGAGGCCCTTGCGCATGTCGCCGCTCTGGTCGCTGATCCGCGGGCTCGGCAGGCCGAACAGCGCGGTCGGCGCATAGCCGAACATGGCGTGCCTCCCATAGGCGCGGGAGAAGGTATAATCGTCCTGGTAGGGCAGCAGCTGCCGGTGTGTGGTTTGCACATGATAGCCCTCCATGAAGGCCTCCTGCGCGGTCTTCCAGTTGCACGGCATTGTGATCCGCTTGCGCCAGACATAGCGCATTCGGTCCATCTCGAACGGGTCGAGCAACGTCTTGGCCTCGCCCAGATGCTCCTCCAGGCTCTCGCTGTCGGGGTCCATGTTGATGAACACCCAGCCGCCCCAGCTCGCGCTCTTCACCTGATGCAGCGTGATCTCGCTATCCTGGAGCAGGTCGCCCCAGTCCTTGCGATCGACCACCTCGGTCGGCTGGCCGTCGAGATTCCACTGCCAGCCATGATATTTGCAGTGGAACTTGCCCATGCGGCCGCAACCGGCGGTCAGGCGCCGGCCGCGGTGCGGGCAGACATTGTGATAGGCCGCGACGGTGCCGTCGGTCTTGCGTACCACCGCGATCGACTCGTCGGCGATGTCGTAGGTGTAGAAATCGCCGGGGTTCGGAATCTCCTCCTCGCGGCAGGCGATCTGCCAGACACGCGGCCACAGCCGCTCCTTCTCAAGCCGCACATAGTCGGGCGAGATATAGGCGTCGGCCGGCACATAATCCGGCCGCACCGTTCCGTCCGCCGTCGTCACCTTGCTGATCTCGTTCATGGCTCCATCCTCTCCCCGGTTACGCGTCAGGCCTTGGCCGGCCCCTGGGGAAACCGCATGTCGAAAACGCCCTCGGCGATCCGGTTGAGCAATATCTCTATCGCGCCGCCCGCGATCATCCAGCCGCGTGTGCGACGCAGGCAATATTCCACCAAGCCGTCCTGGCTGTACCCGGCGCCACCCATGATCTGCATGGCCTCATTGGCACATTCGAACCCCGCCCGGTTGCATGCGACCTTGGCGATCGCGGTCTCATCCGGCGACGGCAGCCCCCGGTCGGCGTTGGCGGCGGCTCGATACAGCAGAAGCTGCGCCGCATCGAGCTTCAGCTTCATCTCGGCGAACTTCCATTGCAGGCCCTGGAACTCGCAAAGCGCGCGGCCGAACTGCTTGCGCGTCTTGGCATGCTCGACGGCCGCGTTGAAGGCGTAGCGGCCCAGCGCCAGGCTGCGTGCGGTGTTGCCGATCCGCTCCACGTTGAAGCCCGACATCTGCTGCTTGAACCCACCGGGGCCCAGCAGCACCTTGTCCTTCGGCACATAGACATTGTCGAAGAACAGCGGGTTCCACTCCTCGCCCGACAGGAAGCGTACCGGCTTGCCGAAGCTGAACCCCTCCTGCCCGCGCTCGATCAGCACCGAACCGATATTGCCGGTGCCGGGCCCGTAGCGGACATAGACCAGGAAGACGGTGGCATGAGTGCCGTGGGTGGTGAAGATCTTCTGCCCGCTGACGCGGAAGCCGTCGCCGTCGGGTACCGCCGTCGTCGTCAGCTCGGTGACCGCCGATCCGGCATTGGGCTCGGTCATCGCCACCGAGATCAGGCCGTCGCCCTTCAGCAGCGGTGCCAGATACTGTTCCTTTTGCGCATCGCTCGCGAACTGGGCGAAGGTACGGATCGCGCCGAAATTGCCGGCTTGCAACACGTCCGCAGAGCGCGGGCAGACCGATGCGATCGTCTCGATCGCGATCACCGCGTCCATCAGCGATCCGCCGAGGCCGCCCTTCTCCTCCGGGATGGTGATGCCGATCAGGCCCTGCTCGGCCATCATCCGGGCGATCTCCCACGGATAATCGTCGCTGTGCGCACGCTCCAGGGCACCGGCCGCCAGATGCCGCTGCGCGAACGCCGCGACGGCATCCCGGAACATGGACTGTTCTTCGGTGAGATCGAACTGCATCAAAAGGCTTCCCTTGGTATCGCGCGGCCGCGCATCATCGCATCGTCCGCCTAAATCGCGATCGGCGCGATGCGAAGGCGGTGAGGAAAAGCTTCACATTCTCGATACCTCTGGCGGCGCTGGGCGCTTTGCTTGACAGCACGGGCCGCGGATAGCTTCTACGAGGCACGACCATAGCCAGCAGTACGGGGCCAGACCAAGCCATCATGACCCAGGTAAACGAGAAGATCTCTACGCGCGTCGACGGCGACATCGGCTTCATCCGCAGCGACAACCCGCCGGTCAACGCGCTGGGCCAGGCGGTACGCAGCGGCGTCGTCCAGGCGCTGGAACAGTTGAACGCCGATCCCGCGGTCAAGGCGATCGTGCTCTATTGCGAAGGCCGCACCTTCTTCGCCGGCGCGGACATCACCGAGTTCAACAAGCCGCGCGTGCCCCCGACCCTCCAGGAGATGGTCTTCGCCATCGAAAGCTCGTCCAAGCCCGTGATCGCCGCAATCCACGGCACAGCGCTGGGCGGCGGCTTCGAGACCGCGCTCGGCTGCCCGTTCCGCGTCGCCGTCCCCTCCGCCAGGGTCGGCCTGCCCGAGATCAACCTCGGGCTTTTCGCCGGCGGCGGCGGAACCCAGCGGCTGCCCCGTATCATCGGGCCGGAGAAGGCGCTCGAATTCGTGTTGTCCGGCAAACCGGTCGGCGCCACTCAGGCACTGGCGCTCGGCATCCTCGACGCGGTCGAGGACGGCGCCCCCGACGCGATCGGCGCGGCCTTCGCCCGCCGCGTGATCGACGAGAAGCTGCCGGTGGTGCCGGTCAGCCGCCGCGAAGACAAGATCGCCGCGACCCGCGCCGATCCGAGCGCCTTCGACGCGCTCGCCGCGAAGCTGACGGCGCGCAGCAAGGGGCAGGAGGCGCCGGCCGCCAACGTCGCCTCGGTCCGCCGCTCCTTCACCCTCTCCTTCGACGAGGCAATGGCGATCGACGCCGAGGCCAACCGCGCGCTGATGGCGGGCAGCCAGTCGCGCGCGCTGCGCCACCTGTTCTTCGCCGAGCGCGAGGCGGCGCGAATTCCCGGACTTCCGAAGGAGGCAAAGGCGCGCGATGTCGCCAAGGCCGCCATTATCGGCGCAGGCACGATGGGTGGCGGTATCGCGATGTGCTTCGCCGGCGCCGGCATCCCGGTCGTCGTCGTCGACACCACGCAGGAAGCGCTCGATCGCGGAATGGAGCGCGTGCGCGCCAACTACGCCACTTCCGTGAAGCGCGGCTCGATCAGCCAGGATCAGGTCGACCAGCGCCTTGCGCTGATCATCCCGGCGACCGATCGCGCCGCCGTCGCCGACGCGGATCTGGTGATCGAAGCTGTGTTCGAGGACATGGCGGTGAAGAAGGAGATATTCTCCGACGTCGAGAAGCGGGTGAAGCCGGGCACGGTGCTCGCCTCGAACACGTCAGCGCTGGACGTCGACGAGATCGCTTCTGTGCTCGACCGACCCGAGGATTTCGTCGGCATGCACTTCTTCTCGCCGGCCAATGTGATGAAGCTGCTGGAGGTGGTGCAGGCCGCGAACAGCAGCCCGGAGGCGATCCTCACCGCGATGGCGGTCGGCCGCAAGATCGGCAAGGTGCCTGTCTGGTCGGGCAATTGCGACGGCTTCATCGGCAACCGGATGGTCGCCAAGCGCTCGGCCCAGGCCGAACGGCTGCTCCAGCGCGGCGCCTTCCCGCCGCAGGTCGACGCGGCGCTCACCAAGCTCGGCTTCCCGATGGGGCCGCTGACCACCAACGACATGTCGGGCCTCGACATCGGCTATGCCATCCGCAAGCGGCGCGGCACCCCGTTCCCGATCGCCGACGCGATCGTCGAGAGCGGGCAGCTCGGCCAGAAAACCGGATCGGGCTATTATCGCTATGAGCCGGGCGACCGCACCCCCCGCCCCAACCCCGACACCGACGCGCTGATCGTCGCCACGTCGGAGAAGCTGGGCATCGAGCGGCGCGAGATGTCGGAGAGCGAGATGGTCGAACGACTGCTGTTCCCGCTGATCAACGAAGGCGCGCGGATCGTCGAGGCGGGCATCGCGCTGCGGCCGTCCGACGTCGATCTGGTCTGGATCAACGGCTATGGCTGGCCGCGTCACCTGGGCGGCCCGATGTTCTACGCCGACGAGATCGGGCTGGCGCACATCGTCGCCCGCCTCCGGGAATTCGCCGCCGACACGCCCGACGATCCTTCGCTCGAACCCGCGCCGCTGCTGGTCGAGCTGGCCGCGAAGGGACAGGGTTTTTCCGAATGGCAGAAGAGCCGCGCCGCGGCCTGAGCATCGCGCCGGCGCGCCGGCTCCAAAGGGTTTGAGGAGATTATGATGAGCGACAACGAGTTCCAGCGCGAGATCGACTATAGCGAGTTCGACTTCCTGACGGTCGACATCGGCGAGGACGGCGTCGCCGTCGTCACGATGAACGATCCCGACACGCTCAACGCGGTCGGCCCGCACAACCACTGGCAGCTCGAGGATATCTGGCTGAAGCTCGCCCGCGACGAGCGGATCAAGGTGATCGTGCTCACTGGCGCCGGCAAGGCCTTCTCGGCCGGCGGCAACATCAAGCTGATGGCCGAGCGCGCCCAGACCGAATATGGCCTGAAATACGCGCTACGGGTGCCGATCAACACGCTGCGCATCTGGGACCAGATCCTGATGACGCCGCAGCCGATCATCGCCGCCGTCAACGGCGACGCGATCGGCCTGGGCACCTCGCTGTTCGCCTTCTGCGACATGAGCATCGTCGCCGAGGACGCCCGGCTGGGTGACACCCATGTCCGCGTCGGCCTCGTCACCGGCGATGGCGGCTCGGTGATGTGGCCGCTGCTGGTGGGTCCGCAGAAGGCCAAGGAATATCTGATGCGCGGCAAGCTCCTGAACGGCAAGAAGGCCGAGGAGATCGGTCTGGTCAACTATGCCTTCCCCAAGGAGCAGGTGCTCGACGAGGCGATGAAGATCGCCCGCGAGATCGCCGGCCAGCCGATGTGGGCGGTGCGCTGGTCCAAGGCTGCGGTCAACAAGTGCATCCGCGACCAGGTCAACCTGACCGGCGAGCTGTCGATCGCCTATGAGGCGATGACGATGCTGACCCACGACTACAAGGCGGCGACCACGGCCTTCGCCAACAAGGAAAAGCCGGTCTTCAAGGGCTATTGACCGGCATGGGCGGGTTTCGCGGCCAGCAGGCGATCGGCACCGTTGCCGCGATCGGCGGCGGCGTGATCGGCGGCGGCTGGGTCGCCGCCTTCCTCGGCAGCGGGCGGGCGGTGCGGCTGCACGATCCCGCCCCCGGCGCCGAGGCCCGGACCCGCGCCCATGTCGCCCGGGCCTGGCCGCAGATGGCCGCGCTGGGACTGGCCCGCGCCGACGACGACTGGTCGGACCGGCTGAGTTTCCACGAGACTATCGAAGATGCCGTCGAAGGCGCTGATTTCGTTCAGGAAAGCACCCCTGAGCGGAGCGACGTCAAACGCGCATTGTTCGCCGAGATCGACCAGCTGGTGCCGGCGGACGTCCTCGTCGGCAGCAGCACCTCCAGCCTGCCGATCAGCGATCTCCAGGCCGGCCTTTCCACCGCCGCGCGCTTCGTTCTCGGCCATCCCTTCAACCCGGTCCACCTGATCCCGCTGGTCGAGGTAGGCGGCGGCGATGCGACCGACACGGCGGCTGTCGACACGGCGCTCGCTTTCTACGCCGCGCTCGGCAAGGAGCCGATCCGTCTCAACCGCGAGATCTTCGGCCATATCGGCAATCGGCTGACCAGCGCGATGTTCCGCGAAGCGGTACGGCTGGTGGCGGAGGGCTATGCCAGCGTCGAGGACGTCGACAAGGCGATCCGCTTCGGCCCGGCGCTCAAATGGGCGATCCAGGGCCAGTTCACCACCTTCCACACTTCGGGCGGCGCGGGCGGCCTCGCCGAGTTCCTGCCCAAATTCGTTCCCGGCATCCTCAAGCGCTGGGAGACGATGGCCGATCCGCCACTCGGCGACCCTGCGCTGCAAGCCGAACTCGTGCGGCAGATGGATGTTGCCGCAAACGGCCGCAGCGTTGAGGAGATCGCCCGGCGACAGGATGATCTTCTCATGGCGATGCTGGCCCTGATGGCGCGCGACCAGACCGACAAGTCATGATCGATTTCATCCGCCTATTGCTGGAAAACATCCCTCACTTTCGGCGCCCGGGAGTATCTTCTGTGGCGTGACGCCAAAAGGCGCCGAGTCTCGTACCAACGGAGAGGATCATGACCGTCGCAGCGCTCAACCGGCCCGAGGCCGAGGACATCAAGGTCGCCGACGTGCGGCCCGACCGCGAGCTCGAAAGCTGTAATCATCTTCTCGATGACCATGACGCGCTCGAACGATTCTACGACGACAATGGCTATATCCTGCTGCGCGGCGTGTTCGACCAGGCGTCGGTCGCCGAAGCGCGCGACGCGATGCTCAAGGTGGCGGAGACGCTCGGCCTGGCCCGCGCCGACGATCCCGAAGGCAAATATATCGGCGGCGCCTTCGACGGAGGCATGGAAGAAAGCGACCTCTATTCGGGAATCGCCGCCCGGCTGATCGAGCATCCCGCCAATCTCGCGGTGATGGAGAAGGTGCTGGGTGAACCCGCCTGTGCGGTACCGATCGTCCAGTACCGCACCTATCCGCCCAACGGGCCGACCACCGTCGTCCACCAGGACGGTTTCTACAGCCCCGGCATCCAGGACTATAAGCCCGTCTGGATCACCCTGACCCCTTGCACCCGGGAGATGGGCGGGCTGGCGCTGGCGGTCGGCCAGAACAGGCGCGGCTTTTTCCATAATGTCGCCAAGCCGGCGCCCTATCCGATCCCGCGCGACGCGATCCCCGACGAAGCCTGGGCGACCACCGACTACATGCCGGGCGACGTGCTGATCGTGAATCCCTACACGCCCCATTGCGGCATGCCAAACCGTTCGGACCGTCTGCGCATCTCGTTCGATTCCCGCGTCCAGTCGGCCGCCAATCCCAGCGCGATCGCGGCTACGGTCAAGGCGGTGACGCCGGATTCTATCACCGTCGACGCCGGCGCGCGTGGCGAGTTGACCCTGAAGGTCGACGCCGACACCTTCATCCGCGTGCTGCATCCCGGCAAGCGCGAACCGTTCGAAGGGTTCGCAGACTATACCGTGCCCGGCATGCGGCTGGTGGTAGTCCGCGACGGCGACCGCGCGGTGATGCTGCGTAAGGCCTCGGAAGGCTGACGATCTTTGGAGCGGTAAAACAAAGACATAGATTCAATTTCGGATTGTGAACTGTCCGTTCGTGTCGAGCGAAGTCGAGACACGTTCCGAGAACCAGCGCCCCTCGACTTCGCTCGGGACGAACGGTTTCAATTCTACTGAAACTCACTCCGGAGCAGCCGGCGGAGCGATCACTCCGCCGGATAGACCCCGCCAAGCTCGACGAGCCGCGCCAGATGGTGGTCGCGATCGCCCAGCAGCGCATCGATCGCGGTCAGCCGCTTGAAGGCGTGGCCGACTTTATACTCTGCGGTGATGCCGATCGCGCCGTGCATCTGCACCGCCTCCTGCCCGACCATCCGGCCCGACTTGCCGATCTGCGCCTTGGCCGCGGCGATATTGCGGCGGCGCTGATGCGCGTCGCCGTCCAGCGACAAAGCGGCGAGCACCGCCATGCTGCGTGACAGCTCGACCTGCATCAGCATGTCGACCGCACGATGCTGCAGCGCCTGGAAGCTGCCGATCGCGACGCCGAACTGCTGGCGGGTCTTGAGATAGTCGACGGTGACGTCGAGCGTCTCGGCCATCGCGCCGACCGCTTCGGCGACCAGCGCGGCGCGCGCCTCGTCGAACAGGCGGTCGAGGATCCCCGCGCCGTCACCGGCCTCGCCGATCGGCGCCTCGGCGCCGACGGCGACGCCGTTCAGCCCAACCGACGCCACCGGCACCCCGTCATAGCCGCGCGCGGCCTCGATCGAGACGCCGCCGGCCTTCGTATCAACCAGGAACAGGCCCAGCCCCTCCCCCGTCGTCGCACTGACGATCAGCGTGTCGGCGCTCTGGCCGTGGATCACCGCGATCTTGGCGCCGTCGATGATCCAGCCCTCGCCGGCCGGGCGGGCGGTCGTCCGCGCCGCGAGCGTGTGGCGCGCCTGCCCCGCCTCGTCATGGGCGAACGCCAGGATGCGCCCCCCGGCGATCACTCCCGGCACGATCGCCGCGCGCTGCGCCGCCGAAGCGCCGTGCCGCAGCACGCCGCCGGCGAGCACCACCGTGGCGAAATAGGGTTCGACCATCAGGCCGCGGCCGAGCGCCTCCATGATCAGCATCATGTCGACGCCGCTGCCGCCGAAGCCGCCATCCTCCTCGGCGAAGGGCAGCCCGAGCAACCCCATCTCGGCGAGCGCGGCCCAGGCCTCGCGGCTCCAGCCATCGGCGCTGCGCAGCGCATGTTCGCGCTTCGAGAAGTCGTAGGTCTCGGCCACGAAGCGGGTGACCGTCTCGCTGAGCATCTTCTGCTCGTCGGTGAGTTCAAAATCCATCGCGTGTCACAGCCCCAGCATCGTCTTGGCGATGATGTTCTTCTGGATCTCGTTCGATCCGCCGAAGATCGAGACCTTGCGCATCGTGAAGTAGAAGGGCGCCGCCGCGGCGACCCATCCATGATCGGGATCCTCGTCCGCATGATGCCCCGCCGTGGCCAGCCCGGCGGGGCCGGCCAGTTCGAGCACCAGCTCGGTCATGCGCTGCTGCATCTCGGTGCCCTTGACCTTCAGGATCGAGGCCGCGGCATTGGCGCCGCCGCCATGGGCATCGGCCGAAACGACGCGGAGTTGGGTCAGTTCCAGCGCGCGCAGCTCGACCTCGACCTCGGCGAGCTTGAAGGCGAGCCGCTCGCGCTCGGCCGGGGTCAGCACGCCTTCGGCGGCGAGGCGCCGCTCCAGGCCGCGGAGCTGCGACAGCCTCTCCTTGGACAGGCCGATGCGGGCGATGCCGCTGCGCTCGCTGCCCAGCAGATGCTTGGCGACGTCCCAGCCCTTGCCTTCCTCGCCCACGACATTGGCGACCGGCACGCGGACGTCGTCGAAGAACACCTCATTGGCGTCATGGCCGCCGTCGATCGTCTCGATCGGACGCACGGTGATGCCCGGCGTCTTCATGTCGAGCAGCAGGAATGTGATCCCCTGCTGCTTCTTGCCGGAGCTGTCGGTGCGGAACAGGCCGAACATCCAGTCGGCATGCTGTGCCTGGGTGGTCCAGATCTTCTGGCCGTTGAGGACATAATGATCGCCGTCGCGCACTGCACTGGTCTTCAGGCTGGCGAGGTCCGATCCGGCGCCAGGCTCCGAAAAGCCCTGACACCACCAGATGTCGAGATTGGCGGTAGCCGCCAGGAAGCGCTGCTTCTGCTCGTCGGTGCCGAAGCGGCACAGCACCGGGCCGATCATGTTGACGTTGAAGGGCGATCCCTCGGGCGCGTGCGCCAGTGCCATCTCCTCCTGGAAGATATAGCGCTGGGCGGGCGTCCAGGCCTGGCCGCCATAGGCGACGGGCCAGTGCGTCACCGCCCAGCCGCGCGCATTGAGGATGCGCTGCCAGCGGACGGCATCGTCCTTTTCCAGATGCTCGCGGTTGATCATCTTGCGTCGCAGATCGTCGGGCAGCGCCTCCCGGAAGAAGGCGCGGACCTCGTCGCGGAAGGCGATCTCCTCCGGCGTGAACTCAAGATTCATCGGCAAAAAATCCCGTTGGTCGAGCCTGTCCCCACCAGATTAGCGACGGTGCTGTCAACGCGACGGCCGGAAGCCTTCACATGCCCGATATCGCGTCGAGGTCGAGCAGCACCCGGCCCGGCCCCGGTGTCCGTGCCAGCGCGATCGCCTGATCCGCTTCAGCCAGGGGAAGGACCGCCCGGATCGGCAGGTCGGCGGCGCCCTGGCCCGCCAGGGTCCACAGCGCGGCCACCATCTTGTCGCGCGCGGCCGGCACCATCTTCGCCTCCGCCGGACGCAGGCTGAAGCCGCGCACCGTCAGGCCGCGTCCGGTGAGAAGTTGGGATCGGACCCGGGAAGGATCGCCCGAAAGATGGCCGAAAACGAGTACGATCCCATCCGCATCGAGGCACGCCGCCATCCGGCCGGTGGAGTCGCCGGCGACGCAGTCAAGTGCGGCACGGACCGGCCGGCCACCGCTTGCCTTCCTCACCGCCGCCTCGAGCCGCTCGTCATCGGCAAGGCCCGTGAACGAGGAACCGGGCCGAACGACGTCGATCACCATGACGTCGCGCAGCGCGGCCAGCCGACGCACCCAATGCGCGACCGCCGAGCCGGCGGCGTTCTGGACGATGCAGTCGCCGGGACCTGCGCCGCTGCCGTCGAGCAATAGCCAGGCGGTAGCGGGATTGATCCGCATCATCGCCGCCTGCGGGAGATCGATGCCGGACGGGACCGCCAGCAGCCGGTCGCGCGGCAATACGCGGTAGCGCGCCCAGTTGCCCCGATCGAGTGGCAGGACGAGATCGCCGGACCGCAGATCAGCCACTCGCGATCCGAGCTGTTCGACGATGCCGACGCCTTCGGCGCCCAGCGGTTCATCGGCGGCAAGGGCAAAGGCATAGCCGCCATCGACGGCCAGCAGATCGGCGGGATTGACCGGCGCCAACAGCATCCGGACGACGACGTCGTCGGGTCCCGGCGCTCTGGGCATCGGCCGGGGCTCCAGGCGGATGCCGCCCGCCGGGCCGGCCAGCAGGCCCATATTGGCGGGCGGGCTCATTGATGGTGGCCGCGCCTCAGGCGAAGTGGCGGCGATAGCTCACGATCTTCACATTGTCGTTCATGCGGGCGATGCTGCTCTGGGAAGGCTCCTCTACCTCGGGGCCCTCGACCGCGTCGATCTCGTCGCGATGGTCGAGCAAGGCCGCGATGATCTCGCCCGAACGCTCTTCGATCACCTCGCGGGAAGCGAGTACGCTGATCACGAGCCGGTCCATACCGCGTCGTGCCGGCAGCAAAACCGCAATGCAACCCGATCCGTCCGCCTGATCAGTGACCAGCCAGCCTTTCTCGCGAAGCGCCGCCATCTCCTCCATCACGTCGGCAAGCCGGACGTGGCGGGAAGCGTCGCCCTCCTCTGCGTTGAGGCGGTGGACCGCGGAGCGGATATGGTCGTTCTGGTAGCTCGACAGCAGGAGCTTGCCCTGCGGGCTGTGAAGCAGAGGCAGCGTATCACCGACATGAGCGTCGATTGCCCCCTCATCCTGACCATGGATCACGTGGAGGTGCTGGACGACATAGTTGGAAGCGGTCGACAGGATCACCGTCTCGCCGACGAGATTGGCCACACGATCGATCGCCGACAGGACCGGGCCGCCACGAAACAGGGCCGGCTTCACCCAGGCACCGAGCAACGCGACGCGGGCGGTGGGGCTATAGGTACGGCGGAAGCGATTATAATGCAGATAGCCGAGCCGGGTCAGGCAGCGCAGCAGCTCCGACGTGCTCGACTGCGGGTAGGACAGGGTCCGCGACATATCCATCACTGTGGCATGGCGGCGGTCCTGATCGAAATATTCGAGAATTTCGAGGACGCGGTGTGCCGACTTGATCGTCCGTGAATCGCTGGTGGCCATCGATGCTCTCCCTCTCCCGAGACTCATTGATCCCGATCAAGGACGTAGCATCACGGACATGATGCGCCAAGCTTTTTCGAATTGCGTTCGATTTTTCGAACAACTATGCTGTCGACAGGGAAATGGGGGAGTTCCAGAATGACGACATCGGCGACGCCGGAGGTACGGACGGTCAAGGGGCCCAGGGCGATCGGGCGGGTGCTGGATCTGCTGATGCTGTTGTCCAAGCATCGCGAAGGATTGGGCCTGGCCGAGATCAGCACCGCGATGGCGGTCCCCAAGAGCACCTTTCTCGATACGCTGCGCGGCCTTTGCGACCTGCGCTACCTCGTCCAGGAGGAGGGCCGTTATCGGCTGGGGCCGGTCGCCTATCGGCTCGCGGGCCACATCATGGCCACCTGGTCGGCACCCGAAGTCGTTCGCCAGCCGGTCAAGGCGCTCGCCAGGGCCACCCATGAGTCGGTGGGCTTTGCGATCGTCGATTGGGAGATAGGCCAGGCGATCTACACGGAGGCGATCAACAGCACCCAGCCCGTGCGCTACGCGATGCATGTCGGCATCCGCGCGCCGCTTTATGCGAGTGCGGCCGGACGAGTCCTGCTCGCCCATGCCGAGCCCGATCGCGTCAGCGCCTATCTGAAACGGGCCAAGCTGCGCCCTCTCACGGCAAGCACGCGGGTCACCGAGGCCGACATCAGGGCGGATCTCGATGAAATACGGCGAACCGGCTATTGCGCCAGCTTCGGCGAGATGCTGAGCGATACCGCCGCCATGGCCGTACCGGTGTTCGGCCCCGATGACGAGACGATCGGCGCGATGATGCTCGCGGCCCCCCTCGATCGCATGCGGAACAATTATGACGGCTTCCTGCGACTGCTGATCGATGCCGGGCAGGAAGCGTCCGGCCGCCCCGTGACGGCCGTGCCGGAGCTTCCTTCCAGGGACTGAGGGTCTCTCGGTAGTATCGAACCGCTCGCGTCGAGCGACGTCGAGACACGTTCCGAAAGCCAACGCCCCTCGACTTCGGCCTTTGGCCGAAGTTAATCCCGAGCGCCTGCCTTGCAGGTAGCGAGGGGCTCGGGACGAACGGAATGTTTAGGCGATGCGGACCGCCCCACCTCCTCAGCAGGGCAGGCCCATGAAGCGCATGCCGTTCTCGTACATGATCTTGCGGGTGTCTTCGGCCGAAAGCCCCCGGCACGCCTCGTCGGCGAAGATGCGCGGCTCCTCCACGCCTTCGGCGTGCGGATAATCCGATCCCATCATCAGCCAGTCGGCGGTGCCGACCTGCTCGACGATCGACCGCAGGTCATCTTCGGGATAGGCGACGACCGAGACATGCTCGGCGAAAACGCGGCTCGGGCGGTCCTTGAGCTGGCCGCCCGGCCAGAACCCGTTTTTGGCGATGCCCCGACACTTGTCCATCTTGGTCAGCATCGCCGGCACCCATTCCGCGCCGTTCTCCGCCGACAGCAGCTTCACGTTCGGAAAGCGCGCGAAGAAATTCCAGAAGATGAAGCTCGACAACGTCTCGATCACCGGCCGCTCGGAATAGCCGTGCATCCAGACGAAGGCGGTCTGCTTGATGCGCGACTGCTGGACCGGCTCGCCCCACACGGCCATGTGATGCTTCATGTAGATCGCTTCGGAGACGTGGAAGACGACGCGGATGCCGGCCTCGTTGGCGATCGCCCAGAAGGGGTCATGATCGGGATGCGCGGGCGCCTTGCCATTATAGGGGCCCATCGGCATCAGGATGAGCTTGGCGCCCTTCTCGATCACGCCGCGAAGCTGCTTGCACGCCTCATCGATATTCTCGAGCGTGACGATCGGCGCGGTGTAGATGCGGTCGTCATAATTGTACTTCCACTGGTCGTACATCCAGCCATTATAGGCGTTTAGCACCGGATAGGCGTAGCGCGGATCGTCGAGGAAGCTGATCGCCGTGATCATGTTTCCAATGAACAGGATCGACGATCGCACGTCCCAGCCGTTCAACTTCTCCACCCGCGCGGCGGGCTCCATCATGTCGGCGGTCTTGGGGACATGCAGGTCGATCTCGGCCTTGCCTTCCTTCATCGCACGCAGCCATTCGTGCAGCTTGCCCGGGGCCGGCACCCGTCCATCCTCGAACAGATGGTCGGCACTGATCTCCACCTTGCGCGGGCCGACATACATGGCGAAATCGCCATCTTCGCCGGTCTTGAAGCTGATGCCGTACTTCTCGGCGGCGTCGCGCGGCAGATAGCGGGTCCAGGCGTCGTCGGTCTCCCAGAAATGGGTGTCGGCATCGAAGATCGGCCCCGAATAGAGCGGGGCGCGGTCGACCGGCTTGGGCTGCGCTTGGGAAGACATCACGACTCCATATGGCTGGTGAGACGCCTGCGGATCCGACGTCTGTCGCCGCGGCCTGTTCGACCCCGGCTATACGCTGCCCTCCAGGAGCCGAATAGAAGGGGGCTGCGTCCATCGGTCATCTGATGGTCCCCGCCCCATCCCATCAGATGACCGATGAGTCTGCACGGCCCGGGCCGCGTTACGCAGGTGCGGTTGACGCCCCTCCCCCGCATCCTATTCTCATCGGGAAAGCCCAGCTGATCGGCCGAGGCCGGATCGCGGGCGGCTCATATAGGCGCCGCCGCCGGGGCGAAAGCGAGGATGGAATGAGCGCGGAATATGATATCGTGATCCGCGGCGGCACGGTCGTCGACGGCACCGGCACGCCCGGCTTTCAGGCGGACGTGGCGATCAAGGGCGGCGTCATCGCCGTGGTCGGCACGGTGACGGCCAAGGGCCGCGACGAGATCGACGCGGCCGGCCTGCTGGTAACGCCGGGCTTCGTCGACGTGCACACCCATTATGACGGCCAGGTCACCTGGGAGAACACGCTCGCCCCCTCCTCCAACCATGGCGTGACCACGGTCGTGATGGGCAATTGCGGCGTCGGCTTCGCGCCTTCGCGGCCTGAGCATCGCGAGCTGATGGTCAAGCTCATGGAAGGCGTCGAGGACATTCCCGAGGTGGTGATGACCGACGGCGTCCCATGGAAGTGGGAGACCTTCCCCGAGTATCTCGATTTCCTCGACACCCGGCACACCGACGTCGATTTCGCCGCGCAGCTGCCGCACAGCCCGTTGCGGGTCTATGTGATGGGCGAGCGCGGCACCAACCTCGAACCGCCGACCGAGGACGACCTCGCCGAGATGCGCCGCATCACCCGCGAAGCAATCGAGGCAGGCGCGCTGGGCGTCACCACCTCGCGCCAGCTCGCGCACAGCTTTCGCGACGGCCGGCCGGCGCCGTCGACCAAAACCGAGATCGACGAGCTGAAGGCACTGGCCGCCGGGCTCAAGGACGCTGACGCCGGCGTATTTCAGATCATCCCCAACACCAACCTGCCTACGCCGCACGAATGGGGGGTCATCGAGACCCTCAACGAAGCCTCGGGCGGCAAGTCGGTCAATTTCAGCCTGTTCACCGGATCACAGGTTGTGGGCGGCCCGGAGCCGCTGCTGGACGGCCTGGCCCGAGCCAGACAGGAGGGACGTCGCATCCACGGGCAGTTCTTCCCTCGTCCGATCGGCATGCTGTTCGGGATCGAGCTCAGCTATCACCCCTTCTCGCTCAACCCGAGCTACAAGCAGATCGAGCATCTGCCGCTGGAGGAGAAGGTCGCGCGGATGCGCGATCCCGCCTTCCGCCAGCGACTCCTTTCAGAGCAGCCCGAAGATCCGAACCCCTTCTTTCTCTGGGTGGTGCAGCAGACCCACATCCTGTTCCCGCTCGGCGATCCGCCCAACTACAACCCGCATCCGAGCGACAGCATCAAGGCGCGGGCCGAAACGCTGGGCATCGACGAGCGCGAGCTGATGTATGACGAGCTGCTGCGCCAGAACGGCAAGGCGATCATCTACTGCCCGATGGGCAATACCGAGAACAACCGCTTCGACGCGGCGGTCGACCTGTTCGGCAAGCCGGGCACGGTTCTGGGCCTGGGCGACGGCGGCGCGCATTACGGCATGATCTGCGACGCGGCCTATCCGACCTACATGCTGTCCGAATATGTCCGCGACAGCCGCAAGATGCCGATCGAGCAGGCCGTCAGCATGCTCAGCCGCGAGACCGCCGAGACCGTCAACCTGTTCGATCGCGGCGTGATCAAGCCCGGCTACAAGGCTGACATCAACCTTATCGACCTCGACCGGCTGCATCTCTATGCACCGCGCGTGAAACATGACCTGCCCGCCGGCGGTAAGCGGCTCAGCCAGCAGTCCGACGGCTATGAGGCGACGATCGTCTCGGGTGAGATCACCTATCGGCGCGGCCGGCCCACCGGCAAGCTGCCGGGCCGGCTGGTGCGCCACGGCCGCCCCGCGCCCGCGGACGCACTGGCAGCCGCCTAATAAACAATAAGATCATCGACGGAAAGGAACGGCGTGGCCAAGCTCGACGACAAGCAGGAAGCCGGCATCGGCTTCATCACCGGGATCATGGGGGAGAAGTTCGGCTCGGCGTTCCGCGACTCCGCCGCTTCCGACCGATTCGGCTCGCCGATCACCCGCATGGCGGCAACCGCCTGCTTCCATGACGCCTGGCAGCATGAGGGGATCAGCCGCAAGGAGAAGAGCATCGCGATCATCTCGATGCTCGTAGCCCAGCGCCAGCCGCTGGAACTGAAGAACCACGTCAAGATCGGCATCGCCAACGGCCTGACCGTGGCCGAGCTGGAGGGCATCCTCGTCCAACTCGCCCCCTATGTCGGCTTCCCCTGCATCGCCACCGCCACCAGCGCGGTGATAGAGGCGATGCGCGAGGCGGGCGTATCGCCCGACGGACTGCAGACGTCGGAAGAGCGCGGCCTGCTCTGATCATGGACGACGCGGCGAGCCCGCATTTCTCCGGGCTGACCATCTCGCTCGATCACACATTGCCCGAGTTGATCGGCCATGTCGCCGCGACCTATGGCGACACACCCTTCGTCGTCGGCGAGGACGGCCGGGCGACGAGCTTCGCGGCATTCCGTGACCGGGTGAGCCGGCTCGGGTCGGCGCTGGTAGCGCACGGCGTCGGCCATGGCGACCGGGTGGCGATCTGGGCGCCGAACAGTCCCGAATGGATGATAGCGGCCTCGGCGATCGAGAGCATCGGCGCGATCATGGTGCCGATCAACACCCGCTTCAAGGGCGGCGAGGCGCTCTACGCGCTCGGCAAGACGCGCGCGCGCATCCTGTTCACCGTCGCCGGCTTCCTGGGCAACGACTATGCCGCGATGCTGCGCCAGGCCGGCGGCGGCGCGGGCGCGGTCCATCCGGTCGCCGCGCTGCCGAACCTGCGTGAGATCGTGCTGCTCGACGACGCCTCGCTCGCAGCGTTCGAGGCCGACCGGTGCAGCGACGCCGAACTGGCGGAACGCATCGCCACGGTCCGCCCCGACAGCATCGCCGACATATTGTTCACCAGCGGCACCACCGGCTTTCCCAAGGGAGCGATGCACAATCACGGCCAGGCGCTGTGGATGGTCGCCAACTGGAACCGCTCGAACGACCTGCGCGCGGGTGACCGGGCGCTGATCGTCAACCCCTTCTTCCACAGCTTCGGCTATCGGTCGGGCTGGGTGTCGGGCCTCGTTGCCGGGATGACCGTCTTCCCGGTCGCCAGCTTCGATCCCGAAGCCGTGCTCAAGCTGATCGAGCGCGAGCGGATCAGCGTGTTGATGGGGCCGCCGACCATCTTCACCAGCTTGATGGAACATCCGAGCTTCGCCAACCACGACATCTCCTCGCTGCGCGTCGGCCATACCGGCGCGGCGAACGTGCCGGTCGACCTGATCCGGGCCGGACGCGAGGTGTTCGGCTTCGACCTGTTCCTGACCAGCTTCGGACAGACCGAGACGACCGCGCTCGTGACGGTCAACTATCCCGACAGCGATTTCGAGACGATCGCCCGGACGGTCGGCGTGCCGCTGCCCGGCGTCGAGGTGCGGATCGCCGAGGAAAGTGGCGAACTGCTGGTACGCGGGCCCATCGTCATGCAGGGGTACTTTGAGGACCCGGAACAGACCGCAGCCACGATCGACGCCGCCGGCTGGCTGCACACCGGTGACGTCGCCTGCCTGAATGAGGACGGCACCGTCCGGATCCTCGACCGGCTGAAAGACGTCGTCATCGTTGGTGGGTTCAACGCCTATCCGGCCGAGATCGAGCATGTCCTGCGCGCGCATCCGGCCATCGCCGACGTCTGCGTAATCGGCTGGCCCGACGATCGCATGGGCGAGGTCTGTGCCGCCTGTGTGATCCCGCGCCCCGGAGCCACGCTCTCGCTCGCCGAGCTGACTGCCTGGAGCCGCGAGCGCATGGCCAACTACAAGGTACCGCGCCACCTGTTCCTGGTCGAGGATTTCCCCCGCACGCCGCT
The DNA here is from genome assembly GCF_001015195.1 of Sphingomonas sp. Y57. GTDB lineage: Bacteria > Pseudomonadota > Alphaproteobacteria > Sphingomonadales > Sphingomonadaceae > Rhizorhabdus. The sequence continues at coordinate 57,462 of NZ_LDES01000022.1, forward strand.
GGGCAAGATCCAGAAATTCGTGCTGCGCGATCAGCTCGCGGAGGCTGTTCCGGCCTGAGCCGCCATGCGATAGGCGCGCGGCGAGCAGCCGCTGTTCCTGCGGAACAGGTCGCGGAAGAAGCCGACGTCGCGATAGCCGACCAGATGCGCGATCTGCTCGATCGAGAAGCGGGTCCGGTGCAGCATGGACCGGGCCGCATCGAGCCGCGCCTCGCGCAGGTAGCGCGCCGGGCTGATCCCCATCGACCGCTCGAACCGGCGCGACAGGGTCCGCGCGCTGACATGGAACTGCGCCGCCACCGCGTTGGTGTCGATGTCGTCGTGCATATGGGCGATGATCCAGGCGCGCGCCTCGGCGATCAGCAGGTCCTGATTGCTGCGCATCGGCAGCAGCGCATTGTCGGGCACCGCCGTCTCGGGCAGGCCGCAGGCGCGGCGATAGCGCTCGGCGAGGCCGTGCGAATGGAAGCGCCGCGTCATGGCTACCACCAGCGCGAACACCGAGGAAGGCTCGGCGGCGGTCAATACCCGGCCATGTTCGGCAATCGCGCCGACATGGGCGAGCCGGATGTCCGGATGGAGCTGGCGCGCCAGCCGGGCGTGGCGCGGCGGGATCGAGGCAGGGCCGCCGTCGAGCAGCCCTGCCGCCGCCAGCGCCAGCACGCCCGAGCCGAGCCCCACCACCCAGGCGCCGCGATCACGGTGCCAGCGCAGCCAGTCGCTGAGCAAACGGTCTCCCCATGGCTCGCCCGCGGACGGATCCTCACCTGCCGCAACATAGACGAGGTCGTAAGGATCGCCGCCGGTCCGAAAGGCGACCGGCCGGCTTTCCGACAGCGGGGCCTCGCGGAGCCGCGCATCATGCAGCAGGTCGAGGTGGAGCGGTTGCATTCCCGCCTGCCCGTCCAGCTCGCTCGCGAGCCGCTCCGACAGCCGCGCAAGATCACGCAACGGTGCGAGACTGGCACGTTGGGTGCCGGGATCGCACAGCATGGCGATGCGAAGGAGGTCGGCAGGGCTTGTCACTTTTACCTATGATAATGTCCTGAAAGCTACTGGTCGAGAGGCGTCGGCGGCGCGATCCTCATCCCATAGAAGGAGGGGACAATGGCGATCAGCCCCGAGGAACGGGAAAAGCTGCGCGCGGCGTGGAACGGTCATTGCGACGCGCTCAGGCAGGTGGCGTCGGAGGCGATCGACGGCGCGCTCGGCGATCCGGCCGACGGCGGCGAGCTGGCCGAATTGCTGCGCTCGATCGCGCGGCTCGCCGCGATGAGCCTGCAGCATAGGCTCGACTTCAACGACCCCGATTTCCCGCTGTTCCTTCGGCAGATGGACGATCGCTACCGCTATGGCGGCCCCGACAACAACATCGCCTATTTCATGGCCGCGCTGCGCGGCGACGCGACCTATCGGCTGCGCGGCAACAATGGCGGCGAAGGGCGCAGCGTCAATATAGGCCGGCTGTGGCACGACGATATCGCCGCCACCGCCAATGGCGATTTCGAGGTGATCGTCTCGGCCGAGGAACGACCCGGAAACTGGACCCCGATCGCCCCCGGCCTGGCTGGCGACACCAGCATACCCGATCAATATCCCATCGCCGGCAACGGCATCACCGTGCGTCGCTACGACTGGGACTGGGATCGCGACCTGCCGCCGGGCTGGCTCACCATCGAGAGGATCGATCCCGACGCCCCGGCCTATCCCCCCGCCCTGTCCCCCGATCGGCTCGCCGACCAGATCGCCAACGCCACCCGTCTGTTCCTGGCCGCCGCCCGCTGGTGGAACCGGCGCGCCGCCAATGTCCGCGCCGACAATCCGCCGAACGTCATCACCCCGCCGAGCACCGAGCCGCCCGGGGTCCGCAACTTCAAGCCGCCGATGACCGGCGGCAGGGCCTGGCTCTATTACGGCATCATCTGCCTCGACCTCGCCGAGGACGAGGCGATCCTGATCGAGACCGACCTGCCCGACGGGCCCTATTGGAGCTTCACCCTCTACAATATGTGGTGGGAAGCGCCCGACATCATGAACCGGCAGACCTCGCTCAACGCCCGCCAGACGCATGTCGACGGCGACGGCAAGGCGCGCTTCGTGATCTCGGCGCGCGATCCGGGGGTGCCCAACTGGCTCGACACCGGCGGCGCCCGGCGCGGCTTCCTCCACTATCGCTGGTTCCGCCCCGACCAGGCGATCCCGACGCCGGCCTCGCGCCTGCTGAAGGTCGACGCCGTCCGCGCCGCCCTGCCCGCCGATCACCCGGCGGTCGATGCCGAAGCCCGCCGCGCGACGCTGTCGAAGCGCCGCGAGCAACTCGCCCGGCGGTTCCAGCGATGATCGGTTTCGATCCGACCGACGCCGACGCGCTGCACGAGGAAGCGATCGCGCGCACGGGCCGCTCCGATTTCGGCGACGATGACTATCGCGAGGGGCTCGGCATCCTGATCGGCGCAATCAAGGCCAGCCCGCGCCGCGATCGGATCGCCCCGCGCTTCGGCGCGATGGCGGTCAACCTGCTGGTCAGCCGCGTCGCCTCACAGGCCGGGTGGAACGCGCATCCCGAATTGCTCGACGATCCGGTGCCCGCGCCGCTGATCATAACCGGCCTGCCGCGCAGCGGGACCACCATCCTGCATTTCCTGATGTCGGTCGATCCGCAATTCCAGTGGACGCCGCGTTGGGTGGGCGAGGCGCCGCTCGTCCGCCCGCCGCGCGAGGAATGGGAAGAGCACCCTCAGTTCCGCCAGGTCCACGACCGGCTGGAGGCGACGTTCGCCGCCAATCCGGGCCTGCGCGCCGCGCATGACATGGGTGCGGCGCTCGCCGACGAATGCATCACTGTCATGAGCCAGAGTTTCATGACCAACAGCTTCAATTCGACGCTGCCACTGCCCGATTATCGCCACTGGTGGTACGAGGCCGACGAGGAACCCTCCTACCGGCGCTACAAGGACAACCTCCGGCTGATGGGCGCACGGGCGCGCGATCGCACCTGGCTGCTCAAGAATCCGTCGCACAGCTACGGCATGGACGCGATGTTGCGGGTCTTTCCCGACGCGCGGGTGGTGGTGCTCCATCGCAACCCGGTCGAGACGATCGCCTCGGGCGCGAGCCTGATCTGGCGCAACGGCCAGCTGTTCGAGAAGGAGGAGACCGGCCCGATCCGGCTCGACATCTTCGCCCGCGCGGTCGAGCGGATGCACGAGGCGCGCGAGCGGCATCCCGGCGCGGCGGTGCTCGATGTCCATTATCGCGACCTGATCGCGGACAAGCTGGGCACGGTGCGGCGCATCTACCGCCATTTCGGCCTGACGCTCAGTGCCGAGGCCGAGACGGCGATGCAGGCGTTCATCGGCGACAACCCGCAGGGCAAGCACGGCCGGCACGATTATTCGTCGGGCGAATTCGGCATCACCGACGATCAGGTCCGCGAGCGCTTCGCCGATTACATCGCGCGCCACAACCTCGCATGACGGAGAAGAGACCATGAAATTCGAGGGCGATCTCTATCAGATCGGCGTCGTCGTGCGTGACATCGATACGGGCATGGAACGCTATCGCCGCCTCTTCGGCCTCGGCCCCTTCTGGCGGCTCGATACCGACTATGAAGGGCGTTATCGAGACTGGCGCGGCCGTTTCGCCAATCGCAACGCCTTCACCCGATGGGGCAACGTCTATCTCGAGATGATCGAGCCCGTGGTCGGCGAGGGTAATGCCAAGGAATGGCTGGAGACGCGCGGCGAGGGAATCTTTCACCTCGGCTATGCGGTCGACGACCTCGGCCAGCGGCCCGGCGGTGTCGAATGCGTGTTCGAAAGCTGGGGGGCGACCCTGCCCAATGGCGACGCTGCGGTGATCCACCTCGATACGGTCGGACAGCTCGGCTATTTCGTCGAACTGTCCGACCGCGCGCTCGTCACCAAGCTCAACGCCCGCATCGATCAGTATATGATCGAACAGGGAGCGTCCGCATGAACCGCCGCTTCGAGGGCAAGGTCGCGATCGTCACCGGCGCCGGCGCCGGGATCGGCCGGGCCTGCATGGCGCGGCTCGCGAGCGAAGGCGCGATCGTGGTCGGCACCGACGTCAATGCGGACAAGCTCGATGCCACCGTCGCGGCGGCAGGCGCCGGCGCCCATGGCATGATCTGCGACGTCGCCGACCAGGCGGCGATCGACGCCATGGTGGCCGAGGTCGTCGCGCGCTTCGGCGGGGTCCATGTGCTGGTCAACAATGCCGGGATCGGCAACCCCCGGCGGCTGCGGCTCCACGAGCAGCCGCCCGAGGACTGGGACAAGGTGATGGGGGTCAATGTGCGCGGCGTCTACCTGATGCAGCGCGCGGTGATCCCGCACATGCTGCGCCAGGGCGGCGGGTCGATCGTCAACATGGCCTCGACCGGCAGCTTCCGCGCGACCGCGCTGTCGAGCCCCTACATCACCTCGAAGGGTGCGGTGCTGATGATGACCCGCGCCGCCGCCGCCGAATATGCGCGCGACAATATCCGCATCAACGCGGTCTGCCCCGGCACCACCAACACCGACATCCTCGCCAACAGCAGCGCCGAGATGATCGAGATGCTCGTCGCCCGCTCGCCCCAGGGCCGGCTGGGCGAGCCCGAGGAGGTCGCCGCACTGGTCGCCTTCCTCGCCTCGGACGAGGCGCCGCACATCCATGGCGGCGCCTATCTGATCGACGGCGGCCGTAGCGCGATCTGAGGAGGCGAGCATGCCCGAACCCCGCAGCTATTACGATCGCCTCGCTGGCCAGGCCGCCATCGTCACCGGCGCCGGCGCCCCAGGCGAGGAAATGGGCAATGGCCGCGCCATCGCGCTGCTGTTCGCGCGCGAAGGCGCCCGGGTCTGCGTGGTCACCCGCGACCGCGCCAATGCCCAGCGCACCGTCGCGATGATCGAGGCATTCGGCGGCGAAGCCTTCGCCTGCGCGGGCGATGTCACCCGTGCGGAGGATTGCGAACGGATCGTCGCCGATGCGCTCGCCGCCTTCGGAACACTCGACATCCTCGTCAACAATGTCGGCCGGGGCTTCGGCGGACCGAAGCTCGCCGACATCGACGACGCGACCTGGCGGGAGATCGTCGACGTCAACCTTACCGGCGCCTTCCACATGTGCCGGGCGGCTATCCCGGCGCTGATCGATGGCCAGGGCAAGGCAATCGTCAACATCTCCTCGACCGCCGGCCAGCGCGCGCACGGATCGCTCGGCTACGGCTCGGCCAAGGCCGCGCTCGACGCCTTCACCCGCGAGATCGCGACCGTCTATGGCCGCCAGGGCATCCGCGCCAACATCGTCTCCCCGGGGCATCTCCATACCCCGCACGTCGCCAACAACCCGCTTCTCGCCCCGCTGCGCGAGAAGCGGCGCAAGGTCGGCCCGCTGGGCATCGAGGGCGACGCCTGGGACGTCGCGGCCGCGACGCTTTTCCTCGCATCGCCCGAGGCGCGGCTGATCACCGGCGTCCTGCTGCCGGTCGACGCCGGGGTCAGCCAGATCGCGGGGATGACCGGCCACAGCCTGATCGAGGGACCCTGAACGCGTTTCGGATGGGGTTAGGTCGCACCGTTCGTCCCGAGCGAAGTCGAGGGACGTTCGCTCTCGGAACGTGTCTCGACTTCGCTCGACACGAACGGTCTAATCTCACCAAGAACCCGTCTTAAGCCAGCAATTCCCTCAGGTCATGGTCCAACGCCGCCTGCGAGAAGCGGGCGGCATAGGCGGTGTTCACGGACTCGGTCTGGAAACGCACTTCGTTGGTCAGGAAGATGAACAGACCCCAGGCGATCGAGCGGCGATAGTCGAGCCATGCCGCGTCGGCGTCGAGGACGACGCCATGGCCGGCCATCGCCCCGAGATAGTGATCGAGCAGCGGCCGCTCCCATTCCGCCCGATCGGCGAGGTCGGCGGCGCAGACGATGTGGTAGGAAACTTCGTGATGCCAGGCTGTGCGCGCCACCTGTGCGTCGAAGAAGCCCGGCGTACCGTCCTCGGCGACGTAGAGATTACCCAGATGGGTGTCGCCGTGGATCAGGCATCGCGGCTGTGCGTGCTGGATCTCGCCGAGCCGCAACAGCGCGCGCTCCATCCAGTCGCGATCGTGGAAGCGGCGCGATGCCGCCGCTCCGCGCGGCGATGCCATGTAGTGCGCCCAGACGTCGGCCACGAGATAGCCGCGCATATAGTCGAGCCCCCAGCTTTCAAACCGGCTGTGGATGTCCGACCATGAACCGTCCGGCTCGAAGCGCGGCGATTGCCAGGTCGCCGCATGATAGCCGGCCATCACTTCCAGACGGCGGGCGATCTGCTCGAATTGCTGAGGTTGCAACGGGTCGCAGAAGGTCAGCCCGTCGCGGCGCAGGTCCTCCATGATCACGATCGACTGGTGCGACGCCGGGTCCGACCCTGCAAACCAGCAACGCGGCGACGGCATCGGCACCTGCGGCTGGATATCGGCGTAGAAGCGGACCTCGTTGGCGTACATCGCCGCCATCCGGGGGCTGTGCTCCTCGAAGCCGCCCTTGACGATCAGCGTAGACGGCAGCGCCGCCCCCTGCCCGTCATGCCCGTCGATACGGACCCTGATCTTGGTCGACGTGCCCCAGACGATGTCGACGATGCCGGCGTCGGCCACCACCGCGCCGGGCGTCGTCTGCCCCAGCGCCCGTGCCAGCCATCCGGCGTCGACCTGCTCGGGCGTCAGCGGCAGCGGCAGCGCCGGCGGATGGACGATCCCCATCATGCATATCCTTCCCGGAAAAGAAAAAGGGGCGCACATGGCGCCCCTCCAGGAGTTTCGGTCTTGCGGACCGAGGGGTTAGAATTTGTAGCCCAGCTCGACGCCATACATGCGCGGCTCGCCGTAGACGCTCGACGAGAAGCCCAGGCCTTCGGCGACGAGGCCGAGGACGCCCTGGCGATAGACCTCGTTGGTTGCGTTGTTCACGAAGAAGGCGAGCGAAGCCCTCGACCCTCCGATGTCGTTGAGCTCGGCGCGCAGGTTGACCAGCGCGAAGGCAGGCTGAAGGGCGCTCACCTCGAAGTCGTCGAGATAGTTCTTGCTGCGCCAGGTGAAGTTGCCGATCAGGTTCAGCTGACCGATGTCTTCCGAGATCGGCGGCGAAACGGTGGCGGTGAAGCCGGCCTGGTTCTTCGGCGTGCCGCGCTGCGCGATCTCGGGCCCGATCGCCGAGGTCGCCCCGCCGCGCAGGATCTTCACCTTTGTGTAGGAATAGAAGCCGGTCAGCGAGAAGTTGGGCACGCTCAGGGTCGCCTCGAACTCGCCACCCGTGTTGCGCTGCTTGGCGGTGTTATCGACGATCGTGAAGACGTTTCCGTTCACGAAGGTCGCACGCTGCTTCTGCACGTCCGACCCGTCCTGACGGAAGAGCGCGGTGCTGGTCGTCAGGCGGCCCGACGATCCGATCCGCGTGTTGGTCTTCAGGCCGATCTCATACTCGTTGACGAACTCGGGCAGGAACGGCGCGAGCGTGACGTAGCTGGTCGCGCGGGTCGAAAAGCCGCCCGCCCGGAAGCCGTGCCGGTAGGAGGCATAGGCGGTGACGTTCGCCGACGGCTCATATTGGACGGTCGCGTCGTAGGTCCATTCCTTGAACGACTTCTGGTTGGTGAACGAGCACTGGTCGAACGGCACAGTCTGGGTACCAGCGGTCGCCGCGTCGATATCGAACGAGCAGACGCCCGTGCCGCCGGCCGCATTGGTCCGGAACGGCATCGACGGCGAGACCGTGATCTTGCGCTTGTCGTAATTGTAGCGGAGGCCGCCCGACAGGCTGAGCTTGTCAGTCGCGTGCAACGTGCCGGCCAGGAAAGCCGCAGCCGTCCGCGAATAACCGACGCCAGGATTGGACGTGACGAATTGCGTCGCGGAGGCGGTGCGCGGGTTCAGCCGGGCGCCGGCTATGTTGAGCTCGGGCAGCGTATTGGCCAGCGAGCCATCGCTGCCCTTCTCCTCGAAATAATAGAGGCCGGCGATGTAATCCAGCTTGCGATCGAAGGCCTTGCCCTGGATCTGGAATTCCTCGCTGATGTTGCGGCTGCGCGCATACTGATAGGGCGTGATCAGGAAGGCGGGGATGCCGTCATAATCCTGCACCTGGTCGCGCTGGAGGCGGCGATAGCCGAAGATGTTCTTCAGCGTGATCGTGTCGCTCAGCTCCCAGGTCGTCTTGTTGGTGATACCCCAGTTCTTGATGTTCTCGTAGGGCTTGCCGAAGACGTCGAGATTGCCGCCCTCGCCTGCCCCCATGTCGAGGGTGAAGTGCTTCTTGTAGAACATGTCGCGGGCGGCGGCATATTGCGCCGGGATGTTGGCGGTGATCGCCCCCGCCGCACGCAGCCCCTCATAGTTGGAAATGACCGAAGGCAGGCGCAGGTCGCTGATGAACGCGGCGGTGCCATGCTCCTTCGACTTGTACCAGTCGCCGACGGTCAGCGTCTCCAACCCCTCGATCGGCTCCCACAGCGTGGAGACGCGGAAGGTGTTGAAATTCTGATTATCATAGTCGCGGCCGGTGGTCACCTCGCGGGCCCAGCCGTCGCGCTTGTGAGTCTTGCCGGCGACGCGGATCGCGAAATTGTCCCCGACCGGGATGTTCACCATCCCGTAGAGGTCCTTCATGTCGTAATTGCCGTACTGGCCGCGAACCTCGCCGCTGAACGAACCGAGCTCGGGATGCGCCGGTTCGACGAGCACGGCGCCGCCGGTCATGTTGCGGCCGAACAGCGTGCCCTGGACGCCCTTGAGCACCTGGACCGACTGAAGGTCGAAGAAGGTCTTGCCGAAGCCATAGGGGCGCGGCTGGACGACTTCGGCGAAATAGGTGCCCACCGGCGGGTCGGTGAAGAGCTGGGTTTCCTGCGTGCGCTGGCCCCGCAGCGCGAAGGCGACGGTGTTGCGCTGGCTCTGCGAGCTGGTGATCGACAGCGACGGCGTCGCATATTGCAGCGACTGGGCGTCAGTCACGCCCTGACGACGCAGCTGGTCGCCCGACAGGGCCGATACCGAGATCGGCACGTCCTGGATGGATTCCTCACGACGACGGGCCGTGACGACGATCTCGCCGGCGGCGACGTCAGCCGCTTCGGCCGCCTGCGGCGGAACGGCGGTCTGGGCCATGCCCACGCTCGGCAGAGCGTTCAGCGCGAAAGCGCAGCCCGACAAGAAAATGGTGCGACAGCGCATGCTTCCTCCCCACAAATCAAAATGGCTAGGTTGGTACGGTGATCCCCGGGCCGTTCTCGGCCTCGTCCGATCCTGATATCCGGTTCACGTCCCGCCCCAAAGAGCCCGGCCGGCAAGTACGCCGCCTCATCGTCTATCTGATATATGTCAAAGCCCCGCCGGTGGGCGTTTTACGATCCCCGCAGGAATGCCGGAGCGGGCGAGCACCAGCCCACCGCGACACCTTCCCGGGCGCCTGAACCGCTTGACCGGATGCCGCCTTCGGGCGCACCCCATCGGCATGGCCGGCCATCCTTCCCGCCCCTATAAGTCGACGCCGATGGCGATCATCGAAGCCGCAGAACGGTTGTTCGGAAGCTACGGGATCGACGCGGTATCGCTGCGCCAGATCGGGCTGGAGGCGAATGTCGCCAACAAGTCGGCCGTGAACTATCATTTCGGCGATCGGGACGAGCTGATCCGGGCGATCTGGCAACATCGGCTGCCGGCGCTGGAGGCGCGCCGGAAAATGCTTCTGCGCCAAATGCGGGAGCGCGGCGAAACGCGCGATCCTCACGCCGTTGCGCGGTTGCTGGTGCAGCCCAATTACGAGCTGCTCGATGCCCAGGGTGTCCATCGCTACACAGCCTTTTTCCGCCATGCACTCCGCTGGCGTCAGGGGCAGGAGTTGCGCGCACGCGAGATGGGGACGACTCCAGCGAGCCTGGAAGCGATCGGCCTGCTCAAGGACCTGGCCGGGGACATTCCCCACGACTTGCTGATGCACCGGCTCCGCTATGCTTGCTGCTCGCTGTTCGACATGATCTTCGATCGCGACTGCGACGTGGCCGAGAGCCGGCCGGTGATGCCCGAGCACGCCTTCCTGGCGGAAGGCATCGACATGGTCGCGACGCTGTGCCTCCGGCCCGTTTACCAGTCCTGATCCACCTTGATCATGGATGTGATAGCTGCGCGTACCGTCCCGGCGGTGTCCGGCCCGGCTAGTTGACGCCCTTCACCTGCCCACCGTCGACCCGGATATTCGCACCGGTGATGAAACCCGACCGCGGGCTTGCAATCGTGCAGATGGCGAAGGCGATATCCTCCGGCGTTCCGATCGGCACCGCTCCCGCACTGCCGCCGTCGCCCTGGTCGGCGCTCCAGGTGGCATTGGCGCCGCGTCGGGCGAACGCCCGCTCTACCGCCGGGGTCAGCGTGCGGCCCGGTGAAACCGTATTGGCGGTGACGCCGCTGCCGGCCAGGGTTCGCGCCAGCGCGACGCTCATATTGTTGATCGCCGCCTTCGCCGCCGCATAGTCGGGCAGCACTGGCACCGGCTGCGCTCCGCTGGCGCTGCCGACCTGGATCAGCCGGCCCCAGCCCCGCGCCTTCATCGCCGGCAGGAACGCGCGGATCAGCCGCACCGCTGCGACGACGTTCTTCTGGTAGCTGGCGAGCCAGGTCTCGTCGGCGATCTCCTCCCAGGCCTGCGGGCTCGCCGCCGAGCCGCCTGCATTGTTGACGAGGATGTCGGGCCCGTCGGGCCAGATCGCCCGCACCGCGGCGATGATCGCATCGGCCCCGTCCGGCGTGGCGAGATCGCCGAGCGCGACATGGGCGGTGCCGCCCGCCTCCCCGATCCCGGCCGCGACCGCTTCGGCGCGCGCCGCGTCGCGGCCATGGACGATCACCGCGCAGCCCTCCTCGGCGAGCATGCGTGCCGCGGCCGCACCGATGCCCGAGCTGCTGCCCGTCACCAGCGCGCATTTCCCCGTCAGGCGAAGATCCATCGCTGCCTTCTCCGGTTCAGTTGATGCTCTGCACCTGGCCGCCGTCGATGCGGATATTGGCGCCGGTCATGTAGCCCGAGGCGGGACTCGCCACCATGCAGACCGCGTGGCCGATATCCTCGACCCGACCGATGCGGCTGACCAGCGTCGGCACGATCGTCTCGGTCACCTTCCTCTCCAGCTCGGCCTGGTCGAGCCCCTGCCAGCCCATCGGCTCACGCAGCCCGTCGAGCCACTTCTCCACCGCCGGGGTCAGGACGATGCCGGGGCTGACGCTGTTGGCGGTGACGCCGCAGGGGCCCAGGGCCTTGGCGAGGCTCGACGTCAGGTTGATCACCGCCGCCTTTGCGGCTCCATAGTCGGGGCCGAAGGCGATCGGCTGGGTCGCGGCAGCGCTGGCGATGTTGATGATCCGCCCCCAGCCGCGCTCCTGCATCCCCGGCAGCAGCCGCTGGATCATCCGCGCGGCCGAGCCGACATTGCCCTGATAGGTCTCGATCCACGCCGCCAGCGCGACCTGCGTCCAGCTCTGCGCGCTCGTGCCGGCCGCGCCTCCGGCGTTGTTGACGAGGATGTCGATCGTCCCCGCCCGCGCGGCGACGGCATCGGCGCCGGCGTCGCCGGCCAGGTCGCCGATCGCGCAGTCGGCCTCGCCCCCTGCATCGCGGATGGAACGCGCCACCGCCTCGGCGCGCGCGGCGTCGCGGCCGTGGACGACCACCGCGCAGCCCTCAGCCGCCAGCATCCGCGCGATGCCCGCGCCGATGCCCGAACTGCTGCCCGTCACCAGCGCGCGCTTGCCTCTCAGACCCAGATCCATCGGTCCTCCTTTGCGTCAGCGTCCCTCGAAGCGCGGCGGGCGCTTCTCGACGAAGGCGGCGGTCGCCTCCGCATAATCCTGCGTCATCGTCGCGAGGATCTGGGTGCGGTTTTCCGCCCCGATCGCCGCGTCGAACGAGACATCCAGATTTTCCCACATCAGCTTCTTCGTGTGCGCGACCGAATAGGGGCTGTTGGCAAGCACCGCGTGGGCATAGCCGACCGCGTCGCCGACCAGCGCCACCGGCTCGGCCAGCCGCAACACGAGTCCGATCCGCTCGGCTTCGTCGGCTTCGATCGGTCGCCCCGTGAGCAATATGTCGAAGGCGCGCGAAATACCGATCATGCGCGGCAGCAGGTAACTGATACCGCTTTCCCCCGCCGACAGGCCGATCCGCACGGCCGCGACCAGGAAGCGCGCCGACGGCGTGGCGATGCGGACGTCGGCGCTCAGCGCGATCGCCATGCCCGCGCCCACCGCCGGACCGTTGACCGCAGCGATCACCAGTTGCGGCATCGACCGCAGCCGCTTGCCCATGCCGGCGAACTGCTCCTGCCAGAACAGCTTCTCGATGACGCCGCTCGCCTGGTCGCCCTTCCGCGCGTTGGCCGCGGCAAGGTCCTGTCCCGAGCAGAAGCCGCGCCCCGCACCGGTCAGGATCACAGCGCGGCAAGCGGTATCGGCGGCAATGCCGTCGAGCGTGGCGTTGAGGAGGGCGACGGCCTCGCGGGTCAGCGCGTTGAGCCGTTCGGGGCGATTGATCGTCACCACCGCTATACCTTCGTCGCGGCGTTCGACCAGGATGTCCGACATGCCTCTCTCCTCTGCCGGCGATCGTGGTGATGGCTCAGGCGGGTGGCAATGGACCGGGCGGGATGTACACATATGCGTAGGGGTCTGGCCGGCGGCGTCATTCGGTTTGCGCGCCACGCCTCGCGGGCGCAGGACGACCTTCCACGAAGCAGGAGAGTGGATGTGCGTGCTGACCGGACGGTAATGGGCGAAGCGCATGACGGCCGATCGCATAGCGCGATGGTCGTTCACGAATGGCGCCAGGCGTGGCGGCCAGGGCTTGCTGCCCTGATCGGCGGATCGATCAGCTATTCGCTCTACGCCGCCGTTTCCAGCCTGTTCGTCGAGCCGCTCCAGGCCCAGTTCGGCTGGTCGCGCGGACAGATCGCACTGGTCCACGGCTTTGGCTTTGTCACTGCCTTCGCCGCTCCCGTGGTCGGCGCCCTCACCGACCGTTACGGCGTGCGCCCGGTACTGTCGCTCGGGCTGATCCTTACCTCGATAGGCTATGCGCTGCTCTCGCTGATGCGCGGTTCGCTCGATTATTATTACGCGGCCTATTTCTTCTTCTCACTGGTCGGCATGTCGACCACCGGCATCACCTTCACTCGCATCCTGAGCGGTGCCTTCCACCATACGCGCGGCACCGCGCTCGCGATCGGCCGATCCGGCCTCGCCATAGCCGGCGCCCTGGTGCCGATGGCGCTGTATCCGGTGATCGGCCATTACGGAACGGCCGGAGGATTTCTCCTGCTTGGCAGCCTGATCCTGTTGGTGGCGCTGCCGCTGGTCTGGTTCTGGGTCCCGACCAGGGCGCAGGAACGGATCGGGGCCGCCGCCGCCCATGGCATAGCCGACAGCTGGCGGGTGTTGCTCGCCCAGCCCAAGGTCCGAATCCTTACAGCCGCGGCGGTGCTCAACTATGTCCCGGTCGTCTCGCTGATGTCGCAGATGAAACCGCTCGCGGTATCCAAGGGGCTGGAGGCGTCGATGGCGGTGGCCGCGGTGTCCACCCTCGGCGTTGCGGCGGCTGCGGGCGCGTTGCTGAGCGGCCTGCTGGTCGATCGCTTCTGGGCGCCCGCCGTCGCCTTCGTGCTCAATGCCCTGCCGGCAATCGGCTGCCTGTTCCTGCTCCAGGACAATGTGCCCCCGGTGATGTTCTACGGCGCGATCCTGCTGATCGGCCTCGGCCAGGGTGCGGAGATCGACATCGTCGCCTTCATGATCGCCCGCTATTTCGGGCTTCGCAGCTACGCATCCATCTACGGCGTTACGACCCTCGGCATCGCGCTGGGCGTCGCCCTCGGCGCCAGCCTGATCGGCAAGGGCTACGACATATTCGGCAACTACAATTTCGCGCTGATGGCCGCCTCGGCCTCGTTCGCGCTCGCCGCCTGCTGCTATCTGGCGATGGGCCGCTATCCGGAGCGACAGCCGGACTGACCGGCTGGACGGCCCGTCACGAACAGAGCGCCGGCATGCCCTTCGTGCTGATCCGATGGAGCAGCCGGCGCTTGCCGTCCTCGTTCGAATATTCGATCGGGGTGGCACAGTGGACGGTGCCGAAATTGTCCCACATCACGATATCGCCGGGCCGCACCTTGTAGCTGGTCCGATAGGCGGGCCTGACGACATGCTCGCGCAATTCCCGGATCAGCGCGGTCGCCTCGGCATCGTCCATCCCGTCGATCGCATAGGCGGTGCCGGAGGTGAAGATGCCCTTCCGCCCCGTCACCGGATGGACCATGACCAGCGGATGACGCGGCGCGTCGGTCTTGCGCGCGGGCCGATTGGGATCGGGGTGGGTCTCCCCGGCGATCCACGGCGCACGACCCAGTTCATGGCGCGCAACCAGCCCGTCGATCCGCGCCTTGGTTGCCTCCGGCAGGTCCGCATAGGCGGCACTGGTGCTGGCGAAATGGGTCTCCCCGCCGCTGTCGGGCGCTTCCTTGCCGAACAACATGGTGACGCAGCCCGGCACGCTCTCATAGCTGCTGTCCGAATGCCAATGGACCGCGCCGTCGCGCATCGAAGCCGGGGTCGCCGGATCGTTGTTGATGCGGATGATCGCCGGGAAATCGGCGTTGCGATGCTCCGCGATGAAGAAGTCGAGCGGGGTCCCGAAAAAGGATGCGAAACGGACATAGGCTGCATCGTCCAGCGTCTGGCCGGGGATGACCACCACGCCGCGATCGAACAGCAGCGCAAGCAGCCGGCGCATCGTCGGTTCGCTCATGTCGCGCGACAGGTCGAGCCCTGCGACGATCGATCCGATCGCGGGCGACAATGGAGTGTCCGTGAACGTCATGACCTGTTCTCCTTCCAGCACTACGAGGCAGGATCCAGCTGGCGCAGCAGGCATTCCTGCGCGACCGAAGCCACCAGCCGCCCTTCCCGATCGAATATCCGTCCCTGAGCGAAGCCGAGCCCGTCCGCCGCAGCAGGGCTGTTGGTGTGATGAAGCAGCCATTCGTCGCAGCGCACCGGTCGATGGAACCACAGGCTGTGATCGAGGCTGGAGATCAGCAGGGTGCTGCTGTTGGTGGGAAAGCCGTGCGGCGTCGCCGACACCCCCGCCAGCCAATAGTCGCTGGCATAGGCGAGCAGGCAGGCCTGTTCGCGCGGATCGTCGATCGCCGCCGCGCCGGGCAGCCGGAACCAGAAGGCGCGCTCAGGCTCCCTCGGCCGCTCGTAAAAATAGGCCTCGGGTGCGATCGCGCGCATCTCGATCGGCAGCGCGCCAGAGAAATTGCGGATCGCCGCGAAATCGAGCCGGTCGCCATTGTCGCGCACGAATTGCTGGAGGGTCACGACCTCCTCCGGCGGTGGCACGTCGGGCATGGCCGCCGCCTGGTGGACGAAGCCGTCCTCCGGCGCA
This sequence comes from Sphingomonas sp. Y57, assembly GCF_001015195.1. GTDB lineage: Bacteria > Pseudomonadota > Alphaproteobacteria > Sphingomonadales > Sphingomonadaceae > Rhizorhabdus. The sequence goes on from NZ_LDES01000022.1 coordinate 72,944, forward strand.
TGGAACTGGCAGAGCAGCGTGAACACCGCCCGCCCTTCCTGCACCGCCGTCACCTGGCGATGGGCGAAGCGCCGGCTGTCGCGCAGCCGTTCCACGCGATATTCGATCGGCAGGGATGTCTGCGCCGGCGCCAGGAAATAGCCGTGCAGCGAGGTCGGCGGCATCGCCTCGACGGTTCGCACCGCGCTCAGCAGCGCCTGCGCGACCAGCCGGCCGCCGAATACCGTGCCGATATGGTTGACGCCGCCCGCACCGCCGATGAAGCGGTCCTCGCCGGCCGGCTCGATCGCCAGTATCTCGCCGGCCGAAACGCGCATCGCCGCCTCGCCGGCATGCTCGACCCCGCCGTCAGCCATGGGCCGCGCGCTGCGCCGCGAGCACCGTGTCCATCTCGTCGAGCCCGCTCAACGGCACCGCATAGCGGCTGCGATCGTCAACCTCGGCGATATGGGCGAGGATGTCGTCGCAGCTCGGCGCATCGGGGCCCGGCATGTACCAGCCTTCGGTCAGCCCGACGAACAGCCGCGAATATTTGCCGCCCAGCACGGAATACATGTTCTGCGAGCTGCCGCACTGACGGCTCGCCATGTAGCAGGCCAGCGCCGCGACGAACTCGGGCCTCATCGCATCGGCGAAGTGGCGGGTCCGCTCCCCGGCGGCTTTGAGGAAGGCGATGTCGGGCCGCTCGGCCAGCGGCGTGCCGCCGAGCCGCCCGCCCTGCGCGTTGGGAAACAGCGTGTTGACCGCCACGCCGGCGGGCGCCTCCTGCGCGATCACGTTCATCAGCCCGATCATCGCCGTCTTGGCCGATCCGTAATTGGCGCGCATCGGATTACCGAACACGCCCGATTGCGAGCCGACCAGCACCAGCCGGCCATAGCCCTGCTTCACCATCTCGCGATAGGCGGGCTGGCAGACGTTGAACGCGCCCTTCACATGGACGGCGTAGACCGCCTCGATATCCTCCTCGGTCAGCGTGCCGAACGGTGCGTTGCGCTGGTTGCCGGCATTGCTGATGACGATGTCGACCCGGCCGAAATGGTCGAGCGCCGCATCGATGATCGCCTGTCCGCCGGCAGCCGAAGCGACGCTGTCATAGTTCGCGATCGCCTTCCCGCCCGCCGCGCGCAGCTCGCGGACGATGGCGTCGGCATAGTCGCTCGACCCGCCCTCGCCGGTGGTGCTGCCGCCCAGATCGTTGGCGACGACCGCCGCCCCGCGCCCCGCCAGCTCGCGGCAGAAGGCGCTGCCGAGCGCGCCGCCCGCGCCGGTCACCACCGCCACCTGCCCGCTGAAATCGATCCGGTCCATATGCTGTCCTCTCGGGGCCGGCATAGTCGGCGCTGCGTGTCGCCGCCAATCCGCGCGCCGGCCGCCCGCCGCAAGATCACATAGGCGATAGGCCGTCGCCCGCGGGTTTTCCGCCGCGGTGGACTAGGCCAGTCTCGATCGGAAAGAGAGGGAGACGGTCATATGGCGAAGCCGCTCAAGGTGGGCATCATCAGCGCTAACTGGAGCCTCAAGGTCCATGGCGCGGCCTGGCGCAGGATCGAAGGTGTCGAGGTCGCGGCGATCTGCACGTCGCGCCGCGAGACGGCCGAGAAGGCAGCCGCCGACTTCAATATTCCCAAGGCCTATTGGAATCATGAGGAGATGTCCGCCGATCCCGATCTCGACATCATCGACGTGGGCACCCGCCCCTCCTTCCGTTTCCCGATGGTGATGGCCGCACTGAAGAACGGCAAGCATGTCTACGACGCGCTGCCCTTCGCCACCTCGGTCGCCGACGCCGACGCGATGCGCGACGCGCAGAAGGCGGCCGGCGTGGTCGGCGTGGTCGACGCACAATTCCGCTGGTCGCCGCCGGCGCAGCAGATGAAGGCGATGATCGACACGGGCTTCATCGGCAAGCCGCTGGGCTTCCACGTCCAGTTGTTCCTGCCGCTGATCGTCGAGAACGACAAACCCTATTGCTACAGCGCCTGGTCGGGCAACACCGACCCCTATTACTGGCTGGCGGAAAAGAGCAGCGGCGGCAGCGGCTGGCGCAATTTCGCGACCCATTCGCTGCTGTTCCTGACCCATCTGATCGGCCCGGTCGAGGAGGCCACCGGCCTGCTGGCGACCGGCGTGCCCGAGTGGTTCCTGCCCAATGGCGACGTGCTGCGCCCCGAGACGCACGACCTGGGCACTGCCACGCTGCGCATGGCGAACGGCGCGATCGGCAGCCTCCAGGCCGGCTGGTGCGTGCCGGATACAGAGGGCTGGCGGGTTGAGGTCTGGGGCGACCGCGGCAGGCTGCTGCTGAGCGATTCCAGCTTCGGCAACCTGTTGTCGGCCAAGCTCTATGCCGGCGACGCACGGCTGATGCCCTATGGCGAACGCGCCTGCGCCGAGGTGGAGATCGATCCGGCCTATTATGCGGTGCCCGGGACGATCGGCGGCGAGACCGGCCCGCGCCCGTTCGTGGCGATGGACTGGATGTTCGCCAACATGGCCGCCGCGATCCGATCGGGCCGCGAGGGATCGCCAAGCTTCACCGAAGCCGCCGCCGTCCACCGCGTGGTCGAAGCGGTCGAACGCGCCGACGCCGAGCGCCGCTGGATCAGGATGAGCGAGATGGGGTGATGGGAACGGGCGCGTTCCGATACCACGATCCGTTCGTCCCGAGCCCCTCGACTGCCTGCAAGGCAGGCGCTCGGGATAAACTTGGGCCAACGGCCGAAGTCGAGGGACGTTAGCTCCCGGCCGCGATCCTGCTTCGCACGATCATCTCGACTTCGCTCGACACGAACGGGCGGTTTGAACCGATCCCTCCCCTAGGAAGAGTGCGCCCCGCCGCCCGAGACCTCGATCCCGCGCCCGGTGATCATCGCCGCATCGTCGCTCGACAGGAACAGCACCGCCGCCGCGATCTCGGAGGGCTGGACGCAGCGGTGGATCATCTGGTGGTGGCTGGCGACCTCGGCCTGTTGCTCCAGCGTGAACATCGATGCGATCTGCGGCGTGGCGGTGAGGCCGGGCAGCACGCTGTTCACCCGGATATTGTCCGCCGCATAGGTACAGCTCGCATATTGGCTGAGGTGGATCACCCCCGCCTTCGCAGCCGAATAGGACGGCGGCGCCGACGGGGTGAAGATGCGGCCCGACATCGAGGCGGTGTTTACGATCGTCCCGCCGCCATTGGCCTTCATCACCGGTATCTCATGCTTCATCGCCAGGAAGGTGCTGGTCAGCGAGATCTGGACGGTCCAGTTCCAGTCCTCGAGGCTCAGTTCCTCCAGCGAGCCCAGCTTCGCCGCCCCGACATTGTTGAAGGCGTGGCGGACCGGGCCGTGCGCGGCGCAAGCCGCCTCGACCATCGCCCTGACCGACGCCTCGTCGGTCGCGTCAGTCTCGACGAAGCGGGCCGTGCCACCCTCGGCGACGATGGCGTCGCATACCGCGCGCCCCTTGTCGCCGTCGAGCTCGGCGATGGTCACGAGCCCGCCCTCGGCAGCGAAGGCGCGCGCGGTCGCCTCGCCGATGCCTGATCCGGCGCCGGTCACGATCACCGAACGGCCCTCGAAACGGCGGTTGCTGCTCATGCTGTGTCTCCTGTCGGAAGCGCCGTCAGCGCGGCGATGCGGTCTGCGGCCTCTTCCGCCCAGAAGGGGTTCCAGGCCTCGAATTCCTGCGGCAGGGTCGGCGGATGCGGGTGCGCGGCCCAGCCGGTGAAGGGCGCCGCCGGGCGCTGCTGCCAGTCGGCGGCATACCAATGCTTCTCCTGCCGGCGGACGAAATACCAGGCGCCGTCGCGTCGTTCGTAGCTGTCGAAATAGGCGATCGCCATGACGATCCACTGGCCGTCGGCTTCATGCTCGGCGCGGCAATAGACCACGCCATGGGCATGATCGGCATCGTCGAACTCGATCCGGTGGCCGCATATCTGGTGGATCGAGCGGTAGAAGGTCCGCACCGCCGGCTCGATGACTGAGCGCAGCACCGCGCGCCCCGATCCGCGCCGCCCGCAATTCACGTCGGGGACGAACAGCTCGACCCAGGCATCGAGGTCCCGTCCGTCGACCGCCAGCGCGTAGCGGATCGGCAGTTGCTGGATCGCCGCCTGCGATTCCAGCCGGTCGATGCGTTGCTCCATGCCGGTCATGTCAGCCGCTCCAGGCTGGCGGGATCGAACGGCAGGAAAGGCTCGCCCGCCACCGCCTTGGTGAACCAGGAGGGATCGTTGAGGATCGCACGGCCGACCGCGACCAGGTCGAACTCGCCGCGCTCGAACCGCTCGACCAGCAGCGGCAGGTTGTTCACCGACTGCTGGCTGTCGTCTATATGCCTGGCGCTGCCCCGCGCCTTGTCGAGCGCGACGCCGCCCACCGTCATCGACGCCTTGCCGGTGAGCTTCTTCGCCCAGCCGGCGAGGTTGAGGCTCGATCCGTCGAAGGTCGGCGTATCGAAATAGCGCTGGCTGGCGTCGAACAGGTCGACCCCGGCATCGGCGAGCGGGCCGAGCAGCGCGCCGAGCGCGTCGGGCGTGTCGGCGAGCAGGGCCAGGTAGTTCTGCATCTTGAACTGCGAGAAACGCAGGATGATCGGGCGATCCTCGCCGATCTCGGCACGAATGGCGCGGACCACCTCCGCCCCGAACGCGGCGCGCCGCGCGGGATCGCCGCCCCACCGATCATCCCGCTTGTTGGTATAGTCCCACAGGAAGGTGTCGATCAGATAGCCGTGCGCGCCATGGATCGCGATGCCGTCAGCGCCCAGCGCCACCGCGTTGCGCGCCGCCAGCGCATAGGCGGCGATCACGTCGGCGATGTCGCTGTCGGTCATGGGCGGCAACGGCGCCAGGCTGGCCTCGCGTCCTTCCGGACGGAAGGAGATCACCCCGTCTGCCGGACCCCATATCCCAGACGGCCGCATCGGATTGCCGGTGCCGGGGCCTTTATATTCGACGTTCCACATCGGCCCCTGGTGCCAGAGCTGCGGCACGATCCGCCCGCCCGCCGCATGGACCGCATCGATCACCTTGCGCCAGCCATCCAGCACCTCGACGCCGTCGATGCGCGGGATGTCCGGATGGTCGGCGGCGGCATAATGCGGCAGTGCCACGCCCTCGGTGAGGATCAAGCCCAACCCTGTCGCCGCGCGCCTGGCATAATAATCCGCCACCTCCTCCGTCGGCACGCCAGCCGGCGAACGGTAGCGCGTCATCGGCGCCATCACCACGCGGTTGGGCAGGTCCAGGCCGCGCAGCGCGAACGGCCGCAGCAGCGGTTCGATCGCACTCATCTCATTGCCCCGTGAAATTGGGCCGTCGCTTCTCGAAGAAGGCTTTGCGCTTCTCGGCGGTGTCGCCCGTCGACTGGCTCATGAAGATGGCGCGGTTCTCCAGCTCGATCGCCGCCTCCAGGCTCGGCGCGTCGGCGTTGATCCACATCGAGCTCTTGGTCAGCGCGATGCCGATCGGGCTGTTGGCCATCACCGCGTCGGCGAGCGCAAGCGCCTCGTCCATCAGCCGCTCGTCATCGACGCAGCGCAGCACCAGCCCGATCCGTTCCGCCTCCTCGGCCATCACCGCGCGGCCGGTCAGCATCAGCTCGGCTGCCCGCTGGGAACCGACGAGGCGCGGCAGCATGTAGCTGAAGCCCAGCTCATGGCCGGTGCCGGCATTGTGGAAGGCGTTGACGAATTTGGCCGATCGCGCGGCGATTGTCATATCGGCGGCCAGCGCCAGCGCATAGCCCGCGCCGGCCGCCGCGCCGTTGACCGCGCAGATCACCGGCTGCGGCAGCGCGCGCATCCGCAGCGGGATCTGGCCGAGCTTGTCCATGATCCGCCGCTGCCACTGCGCCTTGCCCAGCCCCTCGTCCACCCAGTCGGGAGAGCCGCCGGCGCGGGTGTCGTGGCCCGCACAGAAGGCGCGGCCGGCACCGGTCAGCAGCACGACGCGGACGTCATGATCGTAGCGGACAGCTTCCAGATGATCGATCAGCTCGCCATACATGGCGTAGCTCAGCGAATTGAGCGCGTCCGGACGGTTGAGCGTGAGGCGGCAGACGCCTTCGGCCGGGGTGTCCCGCAAGATGTCGCCCATGCGGCCTCCAATCCTATCCTCGGTTGTTCTCGGCCCAGCAATTGGACCAACCCCACCGCAAAGGCGATAGGCGGAGCGCTCCCGGAAAGCGTCGGCATCGGCATATCATGGTTGTGAACAGGCGGGCGGCGTCCCTTGCCATGGCCGCGGGCCAGGATGAGGGATGGTCGGGCAATTGCAGGTTGAACCATGGCCAGACTACCCCTCGAGAATATCCGCGTCCTCGATCTCACCCGCGTGCTGGCGGGCCCGTTCGGATCGCAGGTGCTCGCCGACATGGGCGCCGACGTGATCAAGATCGAGCGGCCGGTGGTAGGCGACGACGCCCGTATCTTCGGCGAACCCTATCTGCGCGACGCCGAGGGCAACCGCACCCGCGAGAACGCCTTCTACATGTCGGTCAACCGCAACAAGCGGTCCGTGGCGCTCAACATCGCCTCCCCGCGCGGCCAGGCGCTGATCCGCAAGCTGGTCCTGTCGTGCGACGTGGTGATGGAGAATTACAAGGTCGGCGACCTGAAACGCTATGGCCTCGACTATGAGAGCCTGAAGGCGATCAACCCGCGTATCATCTATTGCTCGGTCACCGGCTACGGCCAGACCGGCCCGCTCGCCGCCAAGCCCGGCTATGACGCGGTGTTCCAGGGCGAATGCGGGCTGATGAGCGTCACCGGCGTGCCCGACGGCAAGCCCGGCGCCGGACCGATGAAGGTCGGCCCCAGCATCATCGACCTGTTCACCGGGCTCAACGTCGCCAACGCGATCCTCGCCGCGCTCTACCATCGCGACGCCGCCGGCGGCGAAGGCCAGTACATCGACGTCGCCCTGCTCGACTGCGGCATCTCCGCCCTGTCGCACTATGCCCAGATCTACCTGACCTCGGGCGAGGTACCGGTACGGCGCGGCACCCAGGGCAATGGCGGGATGCCGACCAGCAAGTTCCCGTGCAGCGACGGCGCGATCATGATCACCTCGGGCAACGACAAGCAATATGTCGCGCTGTGCGATGCGGTCGGCCACCCCGAGCTCGCCACCCATCCCCGCTTCCACACCAATGTGCTGCGCGTCCAGCACCGCGACGAGATCACCGAGGTGTTCGACGCGATCTTCGCGACCAACACGGTCGCCTACTGGCTGGAGAAGCTGGGTGCGGCCGGCATCCCCAGCGGCCCGATCAACGATCTTGGGCAGGTGTTCGATTATCCCCAGGCGCAGCACCGCGGCATGCGCGTCCGTGCGCCGCATCCGCTCAAGCCCGATCTGGATGTGATCCGCAGCCCGCTCAACTTCTCCGAAACACCGATCACCGACTACCGCGCTCCGCCGATGCTGGGCGAACATACCCGCGCGGTGCTGGCCGGGGAGCTTGGCCTGAGCGAGGCGGAGATCGATGCGCTCGGAGACGAAGGAGTGATCTAGCGATCTTCACGCGAAGATCGTCAATTCTCCGGGATCATCGCCCCGACCGCCGCCCAATAGTCGGGCGACCCGTAGATATATTCGACATAATGGCCGAGCGTCGCGCGCGCGTCGGCATAGAAATAGGTCATGCCGTTGGACTCGGAATCGATCGGGATCGCGAAGCCGCGCTCGCTCGCGGTCCGATGCAGTTCTTCAAGGTCGGCGAGCGTATCGAGCCGCTGCGCGACATGGTGGAAATGCAGCGGGCCCGGCCGGTCGAGCGGCTCGCGATAGAGGTCGGCCGCGCCGCCGAGCGGCTGGATCAGCTCGATCTCCAGCCCGCCGGTCCGCGCCAGCGCGATATGGCAATGGGCCTCGCCACCGGCCCGATCCACCGGAAAGCGGATATCGCGCAGCTCCAGGAATTGCTCGATGCCATGACCCGAGCGCAGCGCTGCCAGCCCCTCGTCGAAATCGGCCGTGACATAGGCGATCTGGTGAAACTTTCCGCCGAGCAGGTTCTGCATGTCGGTCTCCTTCAGGATCAGGCGTAGCCGCGCCTGGCGCGATAATCGGCGAAGCGTTGCCGCAGGCCGTCAGCGGTGAGGCCGAAATCCTCGGGCCGGTAGCGCGGCCCGGCGGTGGTGCGGCGGGGATGGGCGTCGAGCCAGGCCTGCATCGCCGCCTCGGTCGACGCGGCGAGCGTCAGGCCGAAATGGTCATAGAGCCGCTTGACGGTGCCGAGCTGGTCGCGCGTGAAATCGCGGAACTCGATGTCGAAGAAGCGATTGGCGCTGCCGGCGCGCACCCGCTCGGCTCGGTCGAGCGCCACCGCCCACATCTCCGCCTCCCGCTCGCCGATCGCTACCGGATCGGCGCGATCGCCCGAAAAGACGCGTTGCGCGGCGAGGATCAGGTTGCAGATCGACGGCATCGCCTCGACCGGGTCGCGATGCGTCTGGACGATCATCGCGTCGGGGAAGACGTTCAGCACCTCGCCGAGCGAGAAGAGGTCCGTCGGGTTCTTGAGCAGCCATCGCCGGTGGTCGCCCTTGCCGATCAGGCGCAGCACGTCCGCCAGCCATCGATAGCTGTCGGCGTCGTCGCGATCGCGATACCAGAGGTCGTAGCGCGGCACCGGCCACATCGACGGCCACATGTTGCTGGCGAAGCCGGTGGCGAGGATGAACAGCGATTCCTCGATACCCTCCGCCGACATCATATGATCGTCGAGCATCTCGGGCGCGCTCGCCACGAAGGCGGCGATCGAGTCGGCGACGGCGCAATACTGCGGGTCGTCCTGCCAGCGGTCGCGCGGCGGGCGCGGCTTGGGCGCTACCGTCAGCCAATGCTCGGGCCCCTGGAACTGCGGATCGAGCGACAGGAGCTGGTGGAGCGCGGTGGTGCCCGAGCGGACCAGCCCGGCGATGATCAGCGGCTGGCGGATCGGCGTCGCCAGCACCTCGCCATGCCGCCGCAATCCATCGACCGCCAGCGCGCGTGCATCGAGGAACTGGCCGATGCGGAAGGCCGTCGCCTGGGCGAAGGTTTCTGCGAGGTCGAGCGCGCGAATATCGGACAGAAGCCGGTCGAACCCGTCGCGAAAACCGGGATCACCGAAGTCGGACAGGCCGGTCCGCGCCGTCGAGGCGGCGAGCATCGCCTCGGGCGCGAGCAGGTCCGCCACGCTCATGCGGCGCTCCACGGATCGACGTGGACCTTGGTCTGGTTCGATCCGCTGCGCAGCGCCTCCAAGGTTTCCGGCAGTACGTCGAGCCCGATCGTCTTGCTGATCATCGCACGCGGCGCGACATGCCCGGCGTCGAGGGTGTCGGCACAATGCCGGAACTCGCGCAGGTCGTAGGCGAATGAGAATTTCATCGTCAGCTGCTTCCAGGTGGCGAGCGACGGGATGATCGGGTCAGGGCTTCCACAGAAGCCCAGTGAGACGATCGTACCGCCGGGCCGGGCCAGTTCGACCGCCTTCTGCATCAGGCCGACAGCACCGGCACATTCGAGCACCGCATCAGGCATTCCGCCCAGCGCCGCGGCCAGCCGATCGCCCTCGCCTTCGCCGAAGGCCTCGAACCCGTCGGCGCCCATCGTCGTGGCGAGATCGGCCCGCCGCGCCGAACGCGACATCGCGACGATCCGCCCGGCGCCGAGCAGCCGCGCCCAGTAGATCGCGGCAAGACCCACCGCGCCCGCGCCGAGCACCGCGACCCTGGCCCCGGGCTTCAGCTCCGCCAGGGCCACGCCGCGCAGCCCCACCGCGAGTGGTTCGACCAGCGCGCCGTCGGCCATCGACAGCGTATCGGGCAGGTGGATCGCGGCGGGTGCGTAGATCCGCATATATTGGCCGAAACCGCCGATCATCCCCGCCATCGCGGTGCAGCCGAGCGGAAAGCCGGCCATGCAGGAGGGGCAATGGCCGCAACCCTTGGCCGGCATCGCCGAGACGCGCTGGCCGACCTTGAGGTTCGTCACCGCCTTGCCGACCGCGACGACTTCCCCGGCATATTCATGGCCCAGCGTGGTACCGGCGGGATAATCGGCATAGCTTCCCGAGGTCATGCTGATGTCCGAGCCGCAGACTCCGCAGCGGCACACCTTGATCACCGCCTCGTCGGGGCCGGGCTCGGGATCGGGCACCTCCTCGATCGTCATCGGCTGGCCCGCGCCGTGGAATATGGCGGCTCGCATCATCCCTCCTCCGCGCCGCTCACGGCGTCCTCTATCGTGGGGGGTGTGGCGGGGGGCGCCGGTTCGTTGCAAGATCGCCCGGCAAGGGATCGCACCTATGATGTCACCACTACATAGAAGACGAAATCGGGCGACCGAGCCTAGGAAGACCTCATGATCGAGATCAGATTCATCGGCGCAGACGGGACGATGACGATCGTGCGGGGTGATAACGGCTTTTCGCTGATGGAGGTGGCCAAGCGCCACGGCGTCACGGGGATCGTCGCCGAATGCGGCGGCTCCTGCGCCTGCGCGACCTGCCATGTCCATGTCGACCCCGCCTGGCTGGAAGCAGTGGGCGGGCCCGGCCCGGGCGAGTCCGACATGCTCGATTTCGCGCGCGGCCGGCGGCCCGACTCCCGGCTATCCTGCCAGATCCGGATCACGCCGGCGCTCGACGGCCTGACCGTGCATGTCCCCGAGAGCCAGGGGTAGAACGAACCGAAACCATCCGTTGGTGTCGAGCGAAGTCGAGACGATCGTGCGAAGCAGGATCGCGGCCGAGAGCCAACGTCCCTCGACTTCAGCCCACGGCTGAAGTTCATCCCGAGCGCCTGCCTTGCAGGTAGTCGAGGGGCTCGGGAAGAACCGTGCAGTTTACCAAGGCGGACTCTAGCCCAGCCGGACCAGTGCCCCGAGCATCGCGGGTTCGTCGCCGAGCGGATCGAACTCGGCCTCCAGCATTCCCTGCCAGCCAATCCGGTCAAGCGCGGCCAGGATCGGCGCGAAGTCCAGTTCGCCCGCTCCCGGCTCGACCCGGCCCGGGATGTCGGCAATCTGGATCGCGCGGAGGCGATCGGCTTGGGCCAGTATCGCAGCGGGGATATCTTCGCCGCCCAGCGCCATGTGGCAGCTGTCGACAATCAATCCGAGTGCATCGTCGTCGATCCGGGCGACGACCGCCGCCGCCTCGGCCATATGCTCGACCAGCGCGAGCGGCACCCGGAAGCGGCTGACCGGCTCCAGCGCGAGGCGAAGCCCACGCGTGCGGGCCAGCGCCGCCGCCCGGCCGAGATTGTCGATCGCCCGCGCGACCTGCTCCGCGCGAGGCTTACCGGCATCGAGCAGGACGAGATTGACGACGCCGCCGACCCGATCGGCCGCGGCGAAGGTCGGTGCGAGCGCGGCGGCGAGATCGGGCTGCGGCGCGCCCCAGAAGAAGCGTGGCCGATCGCCCGGCGGGTCATGGGTGAAGCTCCCCATCTCCATGCCGAGGGCGCGCAGCCGTTCGCCCATCCGCCGCTGCACCTCGGGCGGGCGCAGCATCAGGCCGTTGTCGGCGATGCCGGCAAAGCCCAGCGCATGCGCCCGCTCGATCTGCGCGATCGGATCGAGGTCGCCGCCGAGCAGCGGCCGGTCGGGGGACGCGATGCCGAGATGCGCGGCGAAGCGCCGACATCCGCCGAGGCGCGGGGTCAGGCCGCCGTCCATCGCGCCAGCGCCGCATCGGCGTCGGTGCCGAGCGGCGGGTCGATCTCGCCGCTCCGCGCCGGGGTGCGCGACAGGCGCGGCGACGGCGCGGCCAGGGCGAGATCGCCGAGCCGTTCGCTGCGCACATGGCGCAGGCTGTCGCGCGCGCGGACGTGCGGATCGGCGAGCAGCGCGTCGAGATCATTGACCGGGGCGATCGGGATGCGCCGGGCGACCAGCGCGTCGATCGCTTCCTGGCGACTCCGTCCGGCCATCCAGGAGGCGACACGGGCGTCGTCGTCGCCCTCCGCGCCGCCGGCCAGTTCGACCAGGTCGGCATGGTGGCGCGCGGTGCTCGCCGAAAGCGCGACGAAGCCGCCATCCCCGGTCGCATAGACGTTGCGCAGCACGCCGGGCAACTTTGATCCGCAGCGCATCGGCGGATCGCCCGGCGACCAGCGCTGCGCGGCATGGGCGACGATCTGGAGGATCGGCTCGTACAGGCTCGCGTCGACCTGCTGCCCCTGCCCGCTCCGCTCGCGCCAGTAGAGCGCGGACAGCACGCCGATCACAGCGCTCATCGCGCCGACCGCGTCGCCCAGCGCGACGCTGGGCAGCATCGGCGGTCCGTCGCCTTCCCCGGTCAGCCAGGTCAGCCCGCCATAGCCCTCGCCGATCGTGCCCGATCCGGGCCGGTCGGCATAGGGCCCGTCGGCGCCGAAGCAGGAGACGCTGAGCATCACCAGTCGTGGATTGATCGCCGACAGCGTCTCCCAGCCGATGCCGCGCTTGCGCAGCACCGCCGCCGGATAATTCTCGACCACCACGTCGGCTTCGGCCACCAGGGCCTTGAGCGTCTCGATGCCCTCGGGCGCGCGCAGGTCGAGCTCCAGGCAGCGTTTGCCGCGCGCGACCAGCGGCCACATCCTGCCGTCGCGGAAGGGATCGCCGCCCGGTGGCTCGATCTTGAGCACGTCGGCGCCGAAATCGGCCATGATCGTCGCGGCGAATGGCGCCGCGTAGAGCGACGCCATGTCGATCACCCTGAGCCCGGCCAGCGCCGCCATCGCCGCATCAGCCATCGATATACTCCGTCGCGAGGAATTGCTCGCGCAGCCTGCGCTTCATGATCTTGCCCGTCTCCTCTCGCGGCAGCCTGTCGGTGACGACGATGTGGCGCGGCACCTTGTAACCGGCGAGTCGGCCGCGCAGGAAAGCCCGCACATCATCGGCGTCGATCGCGTCCATCGGCTCGATATAGGCAACCGGTGTTTCGCCATATTCGGGGTCGGGGACGCCGAACACCGCGCAATCGCCGATCGCCCGATGCTCGAGCAGCGCCGCCTCGATCTCGGCCGGGTAGATGTTGACCCCGCCCGAGATCAGCATGTCGACGCGGCGATCGCACAGGAAGAGGTAGCCCTGCTCGTCGAGCCAGCCAATGTCGCCGCAGGTGACCAACCCGTCATGCTCGACCGCCGCGCGCTTGGCGGGATCGCCGTGGAAGGTGAAGTCGGGCGTGCCGTGGATTCGCAGATAGACGTCGCCGATGGTGCCCGCCGGCGCCCAGCCGCCGTCCTCGCCGCGGATGCGCACCTCGCCGGTCAGCACCGGGCGGCCGACGCTGCCCGGCCGTTCGAGCCATTCGGCGGGGCCGATCTTGGTGACGACGCCGGTCTCGGTCGATCCGTAGGTCTCGTGCAGCACCGGGCCCCACCAGGCGAGCATCGCCCGCTTCACCTCGGGCGCGCAGGGCGCCCCCGAATGGACGACGTGGCGCAGGCTCGACAGGTCGTAGCGCGCCTTCACCGCATCGGGCAGGCGCAGCAGCCGGACGAACAGCGTCGGCACCAGCGCGCTGTGGGTGATGCGATGGCGCTCGATCAGCGCCAGGCAGGCTTCGGGGTCGAAGCGCTCCATGATCACCACCGATCCGCCCGCGCCGAAGGTGGCGGTCATCAGCGCCTGGCCGAACAGATGGTAGAGCGGCCCGGTGACCAGCGCGACATTGCCGGGCGCGCTGTCGTGGATCACCGCGAGCACCCGCGCGCGCTGCGCCGATTCCTCACCCGAGGCGGGCAGGCGCCGCACCGCCTTGGGCCGGCCGGTCGTCCCCGAGGTGTAGACCATCGAGGAGCCCAGGCCGCTGCCGGTGCCGGCATGGGCCGCATGATCGGCGATCCAGCCGTCATAGTCGATCCAGCCGCGCGCCGGATTGCCGCCGATCGCGACGACGATCAGCCCGGCCGGAATTCGGTCTTCGATCGCCTCCAGCAGGTCGTGGTGGCCGATCAGCAGCCGCGGCGCGCAATCGCGCAGGACATAGCCGATCTCGTCGGCATGCCAGTGCCAGTTGACCGGCACGCCATAGGCGTCGAGCCGCCGCACCGCGAGATTGGCCTCCAGCACCGCGAAGTCGTTTCGCAGCAGCAGCGCGACCGCGTCGCCCGCTCCCACCCCCGCCGCGTGCATCGCTGCCGCGAGCCGCGCGCCGCGCTCGATCTCCTCGTCGCGGGAGCGGACCCTATCGCCGACGATGACGACGGGCATCATCGGATAGGCCGGGTCACGGTCAGGCAGGTGCCCCAGCTGTGCAGCATCGCCGCGTGGAGCCCGCCCAGGCCGCCCGCGACCATGACGATGACGTCGTCGGGCGTCGGCGTCAGATGGACGCGCCCGTCAGCCGAGATCCGGCCCAGCGCCTCGATCGGCGCCCGATATTCGGGGCGCCACCAGTCGATCGGCAGCGCGCATCTGTCCCATAGATAGGCCTGCACGTCGGCCATGTCGGGATAGGTCCTGGCGATCACCTCGGCCCAGACCGGGTTGATCGCGCAGAGCGTCTCCGAAAAGGCCGAGGAGGTGAGGAAGCCGTTGGCGCCCGGATAGGCCATCGACTTGGCGATGATGTCCAGGAACCCGTCGGCGCTGTCCGCCACCACGTCGCAGATATTGGCGGTGCCCATCGCGCCGTAGACCGTCACCGCATCGCCCGCGACGCCGCGCCGCTCAGCCAGCGGCGCCCAGGGCGAGCGCTCCTCCCACTCGCCAAAGACGATGCCGGCGACGCGTCCCGGTGTGCCGTAGACGCTTTGCGAGGTGGCGCCGATCAACTGCCCCGCGACGTTGCGCATGATCAGGCGGATCGCCCGGCCGATCGCCGGCGCCGGCCCGGCGACTCCCCCCAGGCAGCCCGCCTGGCAGGGAATGTCGAGCGCGTTGCGGATCGGACCGTTGACGATGATCGCCGGCACCACCGACCCGGTCGTGGCGTTGAGCCCCGCGAGATCGAACTTCGGATCGGCCATCGCCTCGATCGCGGCGCAGAGCAGCGGCATCGCTTCACCGCTGCAGCCCGCCATCACCGCATTAACGGCGATCTTCTCGACGGTGCATTCGGCCCGCAGCGGCGGCAGGATCGCAACCAGTTCGTCGGGAAAGCGCCCACCCGCGACCAGGAAATCCTGGACCCGCTCCTCGGTCGGCGGGATCAGCGGCAGGCCGTCGCCCCAGCCCTGCGCCATGGCGAAGTGGTTGAAGGCGACGATATCCTCGTCGACCTCATGCCGCCGACTGCTCAGCCAGTCCGCTTCGCACCCCGAAATTCCGCAGGAACGATCGATATTGGTCTCTTGCAATGTCATCAACCTGATCCCGTGGCAGGATGTCGAGCGGATAGGGCAGGATGTGGAGCCTGAGCCCCGAGCGGCCGCCCCGCTTGGCGAGATTATGGGCGAGCCCCTCGAAATGGGCGGTGGCGACGGCGATGGTCGGCATGCCGATGGCGGCTGCCTCCAGCGCGTCCGCGATCGTCCAGGAGGTGCAGGAGCCGCAATTGCCGAGGCCGATGATCGCGGCGTCGCTCTCGCGAAGCAGTGCGGCATAGTCCCTGGCCGCCGCCTCGCCCTCGGCGCCGGTCCGGCCGCAGCTCCGCCAGAAGGTCACCTCGGCGCCCTCGGCGCGCAGCCCCTCCGCCCAGATCGCGCTGACCCAGTCCCAGGATCGCCACAGCATATCGATGCGGATGGCGATGCGCTTACCGCGCAGGGCACCGGCGTCGGGCCCCGGATCGGCGATGTCGTGCGCCAGCGATGCAGTGGGGTCGAGGACTCTGATCGTCATGACCTTCGCCTAAACAAATTTACATGTTGCATGCAAATTCAAAATGCGAACTGCGGTTCGGCAATCCCCCTGAAGCCGGTGTGGATCGCAAACAGCCCGCCCGCCTGGTCGCCAAGCGGCTCGTCGCCGGGCAAGTGGCGATGTCCCGCGCTGGTGAGATAGAGGGTGGCGAGGTCGGGACCGCCGAAGGCGATCTTGGTCGGCTGCAGCACCGGGACCGGGATCAGCCGGTCGAGCCTGCCGTCGGGCGTGTAGCGCGCGACAGCACCCTTCATCAGCAGCGCGACCCAATAACCGCCCTCGCTGTCGACCTCGGCGCCGTCGGGTTTCCCTTCATCGGGGCCGAAACGGATGAAGTCGCGCTGATTGGTGGGTGTCCCGGTCGCCCCGTCATAATCATAGGCGAAGACCGCGTTCTGGACGGTATCGGCCAGATACATGGTCCGCCCGTCGGGACTGAACGCCAGCCCGTTGGAGCAGGTGATGCCGGTGACGATCGGCGCAAGCCCCCCGGCGTCGAGCCGGTAGACCACCGCCCGGCCAGCGATCCGGTTCTCGAAGAAGCTCAGGTCGACCGAGCCGACGACATAGCGCCCCTGACGATCGCAGCGCCCGTCATTGTAGCGTAGCGCCGCCTGGTCATAGGGCGGCGGAACCGCGACCGGGGTGAGCGCGCCGGTCGCCCGGTCGAAGTCGAACAGCCCGGTCCGAAGCGCAACGAGCAGCTTCCCGCCCCTGCCCCGGATCGCGAAGCTGCTGATATGGGCCGGCATCGTCCAGGCCTCGTTACGCCCGGTCGCCGGATCGAAGGCGTTGAGCGTGAAGGCCAGTTGATCGACCCAGAACAGCCGCTGTTCCGCCACCGACCAGACCGGGGTCTCTCCCGACTCCGCCTTGATGTCGAGCACGCATTCGACCTGCGCCATATCGCCTCCTCCTCCATCGCCCCGGTCCGCGCAGCATGCCGCGCCCCGATCGCGCGGCAAGCTGCCGGGGCGATCGGCGTCAAAGCATCATGATGGTGATCAGGTGGCTTCAGGCGGTGGCGAGCGAGCGAAGATGGAAAGCGCGGGTACGCTCGATATGCGCTCGCATGTACCGCTCGGCGGCGTCGGCATCGCGGGCGGCGATCGCCCGGGCGATCGCGGCATGATCGCCCAGCACCGCGCGCCCGCTCCAGCCCTCGGCGCGCGACAGACGACCATTGAGCACGCGCAGTTGCAACTCGATCTGGCCGAGCTGGCGCGCGAGCCGGTCATTGCCTGCCGCCTCGCGGATCGCCGCGTGGAAGCCCGCGTCAAGCTCGACATGCCGGGCAAGGTCACCGTCTTCCAGTGCCGCCTCATGATCGGCAAGGATCGCCTCGAGCCGCGCGACGCCGGCCGCGTCGATCCGCTCGGCGGCGCGGCGCGCCGTCATGATCTCCAGCCCTTCGCGGATGTCGAGCAGGTCGAGTATCTCCTCGCGCCCCCCCGCGATCACCGCCATGCCCGCGCTGGACCGCGGCACCACCAGCCCCTCGCGTTCGAGCAGCAGCAGGCTCTCGCGTGCCGGGGTCCGGCTGACGCCCAGGCGACGGGCCAGTTCCGGAACGCTCAGCCGCTCGCCGGGGGCAAGCTCGCCGGAGAGGATCGCCTGGCGGATCAGCCCGGCGACCCGCCCGGTCAGCGCCTCGGGACGCGCGAGCACCGAAAGCGTCTTGCCGGTCTCGCCTTCCGGCCTCGTCCTTGCCGATGCTTCATCGCTCGCCATTGCCCCGTCATGCCGCGAGCACGCGGCGGTTGCAACGGATCGCCGCGAGTCGAGGCAGGGCCCCGCCGCACCACCGGCGAGCCACGCGAAGCACACACTATGCAGCGAATACTACATAATTTCGGATTTAAGGAGGTCTCCTTATTCAAATATGTGAGCCCAGCTTTCCGACCAAAGCAAGTGAAACCTTCCGAATAGATGCGCGTCGCCTGGCCAGGGATCGCATACGCGATTGCTGCGCGACTTCGGCCGCACGTTATCGGCGCTCCTCCAGGGAAATGTTACGTCGCTCCTCGTCCCGAGAAGCTTGGAACTGCTTTGGGATACCCAAGAACAAGGGAGGGGAAAATGAAACGATCACTATGCGTCGCCGGTATTGCGACCGCCGCGGCCTTTGGCGTGGTTTCGGCCGAAGCCCGGGCCCAGGATGCCACGAAGACGCCTCCCGCCGATGAGGCATCGGCAACCGGCGGTATCGACGACATCGTCGTCACCGCTCGCCGCCGCGCCGAGCGCCTTCAGGACGTGCCGCTTGCGGTGAGCGCGGTATCGAGCGTCGCCCTCGAACGTGCCAACATCCAGAACGTCGCCCAGCTCGGCCGGCTGGTGCCCAGCCTGACATCCGTGCCCGGCCAGGGCGGTAGTCGCTCGCTCCCCAATTTCTCGATCCGCGGCCTGTCGCAGCAGGAATTGACGATCCTCGCCGACCAGTCGGTGTCGACCTATATCGGCGACATCGTCGCGGCGCGCACGCAGGGTATCAACAGTGCGCTGTTCGACATCGCCTCGGTCGAGGTACTGCGCGGCCCGCAAGGCACGCTCTTCGGCCGCAACACCACCGGCGGCGCGATCATCATCCGCCCCGCCCGACCGACCGACGAATTCGAAGGCCGGGTCGGCGTGACCGTCGGCAATCTCGACACCTTCAACGTCGAGGGCATGGTCAACGTGCCGCTCAGCCCCAACATCGCGATCCGCGTTGCCGGCCAGCGCCAGCGGGACGACGGCTTTGTCTATGACGAAATCCTGCGACGCAATGTCAACGACACGAAGCAAGAGGGTGCGCGCGCCTCTATCCTGATCCACAACGACGATCTGGAGTCGCTGACCGTCTACAATTATTTCCACGAGAATGACGGGGGTACGGCCAGCTTTCTCCAGAATGTCCGCGCGAGCGGCTCGCTCAACGGTGCAGCGGTGCGTGCGTCGCGCGGCTATCGGCCGCTCGAGGACCTGCTGGCCGAACAGCAGGCGCGCGGCATCTACCGCATCGCCAACGGCTCGCCGATCTTCACGAAGGTCGAGACGCACGACATCGCCAACACGACCAGCTTCGACCTGTCCGATACGATCAAGCTGAAGAACATCGTCGGCTATCGCCATGTAAAGGATCACATTTTCGACGATATGGACGGCAGCTCGAACTCGCTGCATCCGCAGGAGCGGATCGATCATGCAAAGCAGTTTTCGGAAGAGTTCCAGATCCTTGGTGAAACGGCCAAGCTGAACTGGATCGCCGGTCTCTATTATTTCCGTGAGAGCGGCCGCAACCAGGGCATTTCGGCGGTTGGCGCGATCGACCCCGGCCTGGTCGAGCCGGACAATGTCGCGGCCTTCCCGGGCACGGCCTACAGCAACACCGACACCGCCGCGCGCAACACCAGCTATGCCGCCTTCGCGCAGGGCACCTATCGCTTCGGCGGGGGATTCAGCCTCACCGCCGGCATCCGCTACAACCACGACAAGCGCGAGGCGACGATCCGCAACCGCACCGCGACCGCCTGCCGCTTTACCCGCGATCTCGACAATAATCCGGCGACGCCCGAAACCGCAGTGCCGCTGGCGCAGTGCGAGCTCGGCGTGAAGGACAGCTTCTCCGAGGTCACTTACAATGTCAGCCTCGAATACAAGATCGCGGCGGACAAGCTGGTCTATGTCGCCCATCGCCACGGCTACCGCACCGGCGGCTTCGGCGCCCGCGCCTCGACCGAGGCGGGCCTGCGCCGCACCTTCCGGCCCGAGACGGTCGACGACGTCGAGGTGGGCGTGAAGGCCGACTGGCGGATGGGCGACGCCTTCCTGCGCACCAACCTCGCCGGCTATTACGCCAAGTACAAGGACATCCAGCGGCTCCTGACCGATCCGGTGGCGGTGCCGCCGACCACGGTGACCACCAATGCCGGCCGCGCGCGGATCTACGGCATCGAGGCGGACATCCTGTTCCGCCCGGTGAAGATGATCGAGCTGACCGCGAACTACGCCTACACCAATGCGAAGTTCACCAGGTTCATCTACCCGGACGGCAGCGACCATTCGAACGATCCGTTCGCCCGCGCACCGCGCAACGTCTATACGCTCGGCGCCCGGCTGCTCGCGCCGCTCGACGAGAGCCAGGGCGACGCCTCGGTCGGCGTCAGCTACTACCACACCGGCGACTATAGCGGGAACGACACCTATGTCCCCGGCTATACCGATGTGAAGGGCTACAGCCTGCTCAACTTCGACGCGAGCTGGAACCGGGTGATGGGGTCGGGCTTCGACGTGGCGCTGTTCGTCAACAACGTCACCAGGAAGAAGTACGACTTCCTGCTGATCAACCTCGACAGCCTGGGCTATACCAGCCACACGCCCGGCCTGCCGCGCACCTATGGCGCGACACTGCGCTACCACTTCTGAGATTGCCGCATGTTGCGGTGATACCCCGGTCGCGCTCCCCCCTTCCCGCTGCCGCCGAGGCGGTAACGGCGGGGTGGACGCGGCGGTCCCTCGACCACGGGACTCCTGGAGGCTTGGCGGATGGCGTCAGGCCTCTCCTTTTGTCCGATGGCCCGAGGCACCCCGGCGGCCCAGGTGCGTTGTTCCTGCTCCAACCAGGAGCATTGCCATGACCGACCTCAGCGGAATCCGGGAGCATATGAACATCATCGGCGCCGACGGCGTCCATATCGGCACCGTCGATGCGGTGGAAGGCGACCGCATCAAGATGACCAAGGCGGACAGCGGCTCGCATAGCGATCACCATCATTACCTTTCCGGCGGCCTGGTCGCCGCCGTCGAGGGTGACACGGTCCGCCTTTCGGCCGCGGCGGCGGCGGCAGTGCTTCTCGAGGAGGAGAAAGGCGGCGGCGCCCTGGCCGACGATCGCGACTGAGCGGCCCGCCTCAGAAGCGGGGAACCGCCTCGAACAAGCCCAGGCCGGCGGGGCCGGGCTGCATATATTCGACGAAATGGCCGATGTCGGCGCAGTGGTCGAGATAGACGTAGCGCATCAGCCCGCCGAAATCGCCACGCACCGGCATCGCCACGCCGGAAGCCTCCGCATCGGCCAGCACCGCCTCCCATTCGGTATCGCTCTCGATGAGGCAGCCGATATGATGGAGACGCAGGCCGCCGCCCTGCGGCAGCATCGCCCGATAGACTTCGTCGGCTCCGCCTGCGGGCGCGATCAGTTCGATCTGGACGCTCCCGACAAAGGCCAGGGCGAAATGGCACAAGGCGGTCCCCTGCCCGGTCTCGACCGCAACGGCGTGGTTGACCTGCATCTTCGCCACGCCGAAACGCCGGGCGGCCAGCCCTACGGCGGCGTCGATGTCGGCAGCGACGTAGGCGGTCTGGAAGATATTGAACGGGATCATGCCGCCCGCTCCCGCCCCTCCCGCCCGGGATTAGGCGTCTTGTGCAGCCCGCCGTCCTTGACGATGGCGAGCAACGCCGCCGGTCTGGAGAGCAGCATCGGATCGGCGAGCGGATCGCCGTCGACGAGCAGCAGGTCGGCCGGTGCACCCGGCACGATCCGCCCCGCCCCCGTACCCATGAGATCGGCGCCGTTGCGGGTCGCGGCAACCAGCGCCTCATGTGGCGAATAGCCGAGATAGGTGGCGAAATGCCCCACATCGCGCGCATTGGTGCCGTTGGGCTGCCAGGCGAGGCCATAGTCGCCGCCGATCACCGCCCGCACCCCACGCCGCCGAAGCGCATGATGCACCTCGACGTTCGACGCCATCGCCGCCTCGACCCCCATCCGGTCGAGCGTCGCGCGATCGAACGGGCTGTCGTGGAGCAGGCTGTGGTAATAGCCGATCGTCGGCGCGACGAAGACACGATCCTTCGCCGCCTCGAGCATGTCCAGCGCCTCCTCGTCGGCGAAATCGGCATGGTTGATCAGCGTCGCGCCGGCACGCAGCGCCCGCTTGATCGACTCCGCCGATCGCGCATGGGCGCTGATAGGCAAGCCTAGTACCGAACAGGCCTCGCCGATGGCCTGCATCTCGTCCTCGGCCAAGGTGGTCGTGCGACCCGATGGACGCGGAAAGAAATCATCCCCCGAGACATTGACCTTCACCAGATCGACGCCCTCCCGATAACCCGTCCGCACCGCGCGGCGGCAGGCATCCGCGCCGTCGACCACCATCGCCGCCACGTCACGCCTCTGGTGAAGCTGGGCGGTGTCGTTCAAACCGCCGGTTGCAGTGAGCGTCGGCGTCGACGCCATCAGACGCGGGCCGGGGATGCGGCCCGCTTCGATCTCGTCGCGGATGACGACTTCGGCGCGCAGCTTGGGCGATCCGGCCCCTACCACCCCGGTAAAACCCGCATCGAGCAGGATGCGGGCATTGTGCATCGTGATCAGCACCGTCTCCTCGGGCGGCGTGTCCTCGATCTGATAGGCATAGGTGACGACAGGAAAGCTCAGATGGGCATGGCCATCGACCATGCCGGGAATCAGCGTCGCGCCATGCGCATCGAGGCGCTGGGCGCCCTCGCAGCGCTCCGCCGGGACAGCACCGACCATGGCGATGCGCTGGCCCTCGACCAGAACGTCGGCGGCAACGGCCTGCTCCGCCAGACCGTCCCAAACCTTCCCACCCGCGAAAAGCAGCTTCATCGACCCGCTCCACCTCTTTGGGGCCGACGCTATCATGTTCCGGCGAGGCGGGGCCGTTTTCAGCCCGTCACGGGCACATCATCGCCTATCTGAACGGTGACGCCGAGAAGGCTGCACCCCGCCCCCGGTTGTCCGGGAGCGGGGTGCCTGTCGCGCTGGCTTGCTCAGTCGGCCAGTTCGGGGGTCGCCGGCAGGTCGCCGGGCGCCTTCACCGACATTCCCAGCGCCTTCGCCACGCCGGCGCCATAGGCCGGGTCGCAGCGGGTGCAGTTGTCGATGTGCCGCTGCTTGATGAAGGCTGGCGCATCGCCCATCGCACGCGCAGTGTTGTCGAACAGCGCCAGTTGCTGGGCTGGCGTCATCTGCTGGAAAAGCTTGCGCGGCTGGGTGAAATAATCGTCGTCGTCCTCGCGGAAATTCCAGAAGTCCGCACTGCCGTCGATCTTCAGCGGCGGCTCCCGGAAATCGGGCTGGTCGACCCATTGGCTGAAGCTGTTCGGCTGATAATGCGGCAGGCCGCCATAATTGCCGTCGATGCGACCCTGGCCGTCGCGGTGGTTGCTGAACACCGGACAGCGCGCCGCATTGACCGGAATCTGGTGAAAGTTGACGCCGAGCCGGTAGCGCTGCGCGTCGGCATAAGCGAACAAACGCGCCTGCAGCATCTTGTCGGGCGAGACGCCGATTCCGGGAACAAGGTTCGACGGCGCAAAGGCGCTCTGCTCCACGTCCTGGAAGAAATTCTCCGGATTGCGGTTGAGCTCGAACTCGCCGACCTCGATCAGCGGATAGTCCGCCTTATACCAGACCTTGGTCAGGTCGAACGGATGGAAGCGATAGGTTTCCGCGTCCTTTTCCGGCATTATCTGGACGTACATCGTCCATTTCGGGAAATCGCCGCGCTCGATCGCTTCATAGAGGTCGCGCTGGTTGCTTTCCCGATCGCCGGCCACCACGGCCGCCGCCTCGGCGTCGGTCAGGTTTTCGATGCCCTGCTGCGTCCGGAAGTGGAACTTCACCCAGAAGCGCTCGCCCGCGTCATTATAGAAGCTGTAGGTGTGCGAGCCGAAGCCGTGCATGTGACGGTAGCTCCTGGGGATGCCGCGATCCGACATCACGATCGTCACCTGATGCAGCGCCTCTGGCAACAGCGTCCAGAAATCCCAATTGTTGGTGGCCGAGCGCATGTTGGTGCGCGGATCACGCTTCACAGCCTTGTTGAGATCGGGGAATTTGCGCGGATCGCGCAGGAAGAAGACCGGCGTGTTGTTGCCGACCAGATCCCAATTGCCCTCGTCTGTATAGAATTTCAGCGCGAAGCCGCGGATGTCGCGCTCGGCGTCGGCCGCACCGCGCTCGCCGGCCACCGTAGTGAAGCGCGCGAACATCTCGGTCTTCTTGCCGACCTGAGAGAAGATGCTGGCGCGGGTATAGCGGCTGATGTCGTTGGTGACGGTGAAAGTGCCGAACGCGCCCGATCCCTTGGCGTGCATGCGCCGTTCCGGAATGACTTCGCGGTTGAGGTTGGCGAGTTTCTCGAGCAGCCAGACATCCTGCATCAGCAACGGCCCGCGGGGCCCGGCGGTCAGGCTGTTCTGATTATCGACGACGGGCGCGCCGAACGCCGTCGTCAGATGGGTCACAGGACATTTGCCGGGATTCTGCGTCTTGTCGGACATGTCGATGCTCCTTCTGATCAGTCATCATTTCAACGGATGACCAACGCTACGCCAATGATACAAAGTGGTGAAATTGATCAATCTGTCTACAGTGATTGCTTGTATCGATCATCCAAGCCCTGCTGCAAAAGCGATCCGAAGCGCGTCGGACAGGCTCCTGACGCCAAGCTTGGTCATCAGGTTCGCGCGATGAACCTCGACCGTACGTGAGGATATCTCCAGGTCATAGGCGATCGTCTTGTTGGGCAGGCCCCGCGCCAGCCCTTCGAGCACCTCGCGCTCGCGCGCCGTCAGCTTCGCTAGCATGACCTGCGCCTCGGCGCCCCGCCCCGCTTCGTCGGCCTGCCGGTCGAGCCGGGCATGCGCCGCCTCGATCGCCGACAGCAGCACCGCCTTTTCGAAAGGCTTCTCTATGAAGTCGACGGCGCCAGCCTTCATCGCCTGCACCGCGGTCGATATGTCGCCATGGCCGGTCAGGATGATCACCGGCATGGTGACGCCGCGCTCGTTGAGCTGCTGCTGGACCTGTAGCCCGTCCATCTCCGGCATGCGCACATCGAGCAGGATGCAGCCCGGCGCGGCATGACGGACCGCCCTCAGGAAGGCCGTGCCCGATTCCCAGCACTCGACCGCATATCCTGTCGTCGTCAGCATGAAGCGGGTCGATCGGCGGATCGCTTCCTCGTCGTCGACGATATGCACCAGCCGCGTCTCATCCATGCTCTTCCTCCGGCGTGTATCCCAACAGGGTGAAATGGAAGCGCGATCCTCCGCCGGGATCGCGCTCGTAGGAGATCCGGCCGCCATTCGCCTCCACGATCGTCCGACAGATCGACAGGCCCAGCCCCATGCCGCCGGCCTTTGTGCTGTTGAAGGCGCGGAACAGGTCGGCCTCGATCTCCGGTGCGACGCCGTGCCCGCTGTCGGCGACGGTCACGCGAACCATGCCGCCACTCTCCTTGCGGGTTTCGATCCGCAGCACGCGGAGCGGGCTGTCGGCCATGGCCTCGATCGCGTTGCGCATCAGGTTGATCAGCACCTGCTGGATCTGGACGCGGTCGACCAGCACCGGCCCGGCCAGCGGATCGACGTCGAAGCGCAGCTCGACCCCCCGCTCTTGCGCGCCGATCAGGCCCAGCTTGGCGGCGACGTCGATCAATGCCGGCAGATCCTCGACGGTCTTCTCGACGTCGCCCCGCGCGACATATTCGCGCAGGCGGCGCACGATCTGCCCGGCGCGCATGGCCTCGCTCGCGCTTTCCTCCAGCGCCTCGCGGATGATGGCCATGTCCTCCACCTTCGGTTCCGCGAGCATGTCGCGGACCGTCTCGACATAGTTGACCACCGCCGTGATCGGCTGGTTGAGCTCGTGCGCCAGCGTCGAGGCCATCGTTCCCATGGCGCTGACGCGTGCTACATGGATCAGGTCCGACCGCAGGTCTTCGATCCGCTCCTCCATCCGCACCGCCTCGCTCAGGTCGCGGATGAAGCCGGTGAAGACGGGTTCGCCCCCGGTGCCCGCCTCGCCGACCGACAGCTCCATCGGGAAGGTCGAACCGTCGCGCTTCTGTCCGATCACCTTGCGGCCGATGCCGATGATGTGGCGCTCGCCGGTACTCGCATAGCGCTGGAGATAGGAATCGTGGCGCTCGCGATCGGGCGACGGCATCAGCCGGCTGACATTGGTGCCGAGCATCTCCGCTTCGCTATAGCCGAACAGCCGCTCGGCGGCCGCACTGAACGAGATGATCAGCCCGCCTGCATCGATCACGACCATGGCGTCGGGAACTGTCGAAAGGATCGAGCGCATCTGCGCGGCGCTGGAGCGTAGCTGCCGCTCGACGGCGCGCTGCTCGGTGACGTCGCGGACCACCTTGCCGAAACCGCGCAACTGATGGTGCTCGTCGTAGAGCGCGGTCAGCCACATATGGGCAAGAAAGGGCGATCCGTCCTTGCGAACCCGCCACTCCTCCTCCTCGAACCGCCCTTCCAGCCGGGCGCGGTCGAGGTCCGCGGCCGGCTTGCCCGCCTCTACCGCTTCGGGCGGATAGAAGAAGGCGATGGGCTGGCCGACCGCTTCGGCCTCGCTCCACCCCATCAGCCGTTCGGCGCCCTTGTTCCAGATCGTCACGCGCCCGTCGGGATCGAGCATGTAGATCGCATGGTCGGCCGCGCCGTCGATCAGCAGGTTCAGTTCGTCGGCGGTCTCGCTCGCAGCGACGGCGCGGCGATAGCCCTCCAGCTTGTCCTGGGCCAGCCTGCGGCGGGTCCGCTCCACCGAGCGCGACAGCCCGACGATCACCGCCGCGACCAGCATGAAGCCGGCCAGGTCCGCGGCACGCGCATGATCGAACGGCGTGCCCGCTCCCTGCCAGACCACGAAGGCGAGCGCTGCGACCGCTGCGACCGCTGCCGCAGCGCCGCCGCCGGTCAGGCCAACGACGAGCATCGCGACGATCAGCGGCAGATAGTCGCCGGCCGCACCGGTGGACATCGCCAGTTCGGCCTGGACCAGCGCAGCGATACCGACCGCCACAAGGGCGAGAAGAACGGCCGGGAGGGTCCTGCCCATCGACATCTTTCCTCGGATCCGCACGCGCCGACCATAAGGGCAACGGGGCGGCCCGCAAGGGCGAAACGATCGGTGTCAGTGCGCCATGAACAACGGTACCGGGCTTTTCGAAAGCAGGCCGCGAGACACCCCGCCGAACAGGGCCTCTGCGAGGCGAGACCGGCCGAATCCGCCCATCACCAGATAGTCGGCACGGTGCCCGGCGATCGCGGCGAGGATGTTCGCCTCGGCCTGCCCCTTCTTCGCCTTTTCGAGGATGACGAGCGGGTGGGTGCCGTGTCGCGACAGGAAGCTTGCGGCTTCGCCCGCCGGGATGCGGACCGACCCGTCGTCGACCTGCAGGATCATGACCTGCTCGGCAAGCCGGAGCAGCGGCACCGCCGCACGCAGAGCCGCCTCTGCCTCCGGCGAGCCATCCCACGCCACCAGCACGCGGCCGCCGATGGCGATACCGCGGGTCTGCGCGGGCACCGCCAGAACCGGCGGCCCGCTTTCCAGCACCAGTCCCGCAGCGACTCCGTGCGGATCGCGATCGACGACGATCAGGTCGGCGATCGCCGCCGAGCCGCGCAGGCACCGCCCCGGATCCCCGGCCATGTCGACCCAGGTCCAGGAAACCTCCTCCTTCGCAAGCCGCCCTTCCAGCGTCACGCGGTTCGCCGCTTCGCGCTGCCGCTCGTCGGCCAGCAGCAGCGCGCTGGCCGCACCGCCGTCCCACAACTCGGCGGGCGCCTCCGGCGGCACGACGACATCGACGCAGGTAAGGTGCCCTTCCAAAGCGCGGGTGATGTCGAGCGCCGCCTGAAGCCGCGCCTCCTGCCCCTCGTCGTCATGCACCAGCAACAGGATGTTCTTCACCGCTCATGCCTCCGTCTCGTCCGTTGGACAATTGCTAGGTCGGCGGACGCGGTCGGAACATTGGGGACTATACGGATGCGACGGATCGCCGAGGATCGCCGATTTTGCACGGATCGACGGAAAAACGGGAAATTATCGCGTGAAGCGCCACGGCTGAAAGATTTGCTTGCAACAGAAGGTAATTTTGAAGGTTCACTCGCGATATCATCCCTGTATAGGCAGCGGCCGAAACGCCCGCGCGCGATCGGGCTCAAGGGAGCAGCATGCCGGATGGCCTATCCGCACAATCAGGGTCTGTACGATAGCCGCAACGAGCACGACGCCTGTGGCGTCGGCTTCATAGCCAATATCCGTGGAGCGAAATCGAACGACATCGTTCAGCGCGGCCTCGAGATCCTGCTCAAGATCGACCATCGCGGCGCCGTCGGCGCCGATCCCCTGCTGGGCGACGGCGCGGGCATCCTGATCCAGATTCCCGACGCACTGCTACGCGCCTGGGCCGCCGGCACCGGCGTGGAACTGCCTCCGCCCGGTCATTACGGCGTCGCCATGTGCTTCCTGCCGCGCGACGCCGAGGCACGCGACCTTGCCGTCGGCAATTTCGAGAAGTTCATCGCCAAGGAAGGCCAGAGCCTGATCGGCTGGCGTGACGTGCCCGTCGACACCACCGGCCTGGGCCAGGCCGTACTCGACGAGATGCCGGTGATCCGCCAGGCGATCATCGGCCGCGGCGAGGATTGCGCCGACCAGGACGCCTTCGAGCGCAAGCTGCTCGTCATCCGCAAGCAGACGCAGAACCCGCTGGAAGCGCTCGCCCGCAAGCACGACCTGCCGGGCCTGACCGACCTCTACATGCCGTCCTTCTCCAGCCGCACCGTGGTCTACAAAGGTCTGCTGCTCGCTGGCCAGGTGGGCAGCTTCTACAAGGATCTCGGCGATCCGCTGACCACTTCGGCGATCGCGCTGGTCCATCAGCGCTTCTCGACCAACACCTTCCCGAGCTGGAAGCTGGCACATCCCTACCGCTTCATCGCCCATAATGGCGAGATCAACACGGTACGCGGCAACGTCAACTGGATGAATGCCCGCCGCCGCACGATGGAATCCGACCTGATCGGCGCCGATCTCGACAAGATCTGGCCGATCATCCCACATGGCCAGTCGGACACGGCCTGCCTCGACAACGCGCTCGAATTGCTCGTCGCCGGCGGCTATTCGCTGGCCCATGCTGTGATGATGCTGATCCCGGAGGCGTGGGCCGGCAATCCGCTGATGGACCCGGCGCGCAAGGCCTTTTACGAATATCACGCCGCACTGATGGAGCCGTGGGACGGCCCGGCCGCCGTCGCCTTCACCGACGGCCGGCAGATCGGCGCGACGCTGGACCGCAATGGCCTGCGCCCTGCCCGCTTCCTCGTCACCGACGACGATCATGTGATCATGGCGTCGGAATCCGGCGTGCTGCCCGTTCCCGAGGAGAAGATCGTCCGCAAGTGGCGCCTCCAGCCCGGCAAGATGCTGCTGATCGATATGGAGCAGGGCCGGATCATCGAGGACGAGGAGATCAAGGCCAGCCTTGCCGAGGCTGCGCCCTACGCCAAATGGCTCGAGGCGAACCAGTACAAGCTCAAGGATCTCGAGGTCCTGGCGACCGACGACACGGCCATACCCGCCCTGCCGAACGATCCGCAGGCATTGCTCGATCGCCAGCAGGCGTTCGGCTATTCGCAGGAAGACATCGCCAAATTCCTGGAACCGATGGCCCGCACCGGCGAGGACCCGATCGGATCGATGGGCACCGACACGCCGATTGCAGTGCTCTCGGCGCGACCGCGCCTGCTCTACGACTATTTCAAGCAGAATTTCGCCCAGGTCACCAATCCGCCGATCGACCCGATCCGTGAAGAGCTGGTGATGTCGCTGGTGTCGATGATCGGTCCGCGCCCGAATCTGTTGGGTCGCCAGGCCGGCACCCACAAGCGGCTGGAGGTCGATCAGCCGATCCTCACGAACCGCGACCTGACCCGGATCAGATCGGCCGAGGAACAGCTCGACGGCGCCTTCCGTACCGAGACGATCGACATCACCTGGGACGCCACGACCGGGGCAGATGGCCTCGCCATGGCGCTCAAGGAGATGTGCTGGGCCGCGACCGAGGCGGTGCTCGCCGACAAGAACATCCTGATCCTCTCCGATCGCGCCCAGAGCGCGGACCGGATCGCGATGCCGGCGCTGCTGGCTACCGCCGCCGTCCACCATCATCTCGTAAAGCAGGGCCTGCGCATGCAGACCGGCCTTGTCGTCGAAACCGGAGAGGCGCGCGAGGTCCACCATTTCTGCGTACTCGCAGGCTATGGCGCCGAAGCGATCAACCCCTGGCTCGCCTTCGACACGCTGGAGGAGATCCGGGTACGCCAGGAACTGCCGCTGTCGCCGAATGCGGTGCAGAAGAACTACATCAAGGCGATCGGCAAGGGCATCCTCAAGGTCATGTCCAAGATGGGCATCTCGACCTATCAGAGCTATTGCGGCGCGCAGATCTTCGACGCGATCGGCCTGTCGTCGGCGTTCGTCGACAAATATTTTACCGGCACGGCGACGACGATCGAGGGCATCGGCCTGCCGGAGCTGGCTGAGGAGACCGTCCGCCGCCATGCCGCCGCCTATGGCGACAACCCGATCTACCGCAACATGCTCGATGTCGGCGGCGTCTACGGCTATCGCATCCGCGGCGAGGAACATGCCTGGACGCCCGAGAGCGTCTCGGCACTCCAGCACGCGGTGCGCGGCAACAGCAAGGAACGCTACGAGGCGTTCGCCCGCTCGATCAACGAGCAGAACGCCCGTCTGCTGACGATCCGCGGCCTGATGGAGCTGAAGAAGGCCGATCGGCCGCTGTCGATCGACGAGGTCGAGCCGGCGTCGGAGATCGTCAAGCGCTTCGCCACCGGCGCGATGAGCTTCGGCTCGATCTCGCGCGAGGCGCACACCACGCTGGCCATGGCGATGAACCGCATCGGCGGCCGCTCGAACACCGGCGAGGGCGGCGAGGAAGCCGACCGCTTCAAGCCGCTGCCCAACGGCGACTCGATGCGCTCGGCGATCAAGCAGGTCGCCTCGGGCCGGTTCGGCGTCACCGCCGAATATCTGGTCAATGCCGACGATATCCAGATCAAGATGGCCCAGGGCGCGAAGCCTGGCGAAGGCGGCCAGCTGCCCGGCGACAAGGTCGACAAGAACATCGCCCGCGTCCGCCATTCGACGCCCGGCGTCGGCCTGATCTCGCCGCCGCCGCACCACGACATCTACTCGATCGAGGACCTGGCGCAGCTCATCCACGATCTCAAGAACGTCAACACGGGCGCCCGCATCTCGGTGAAGCTGGTGTCGGAGGTCGGCGTGGGCACGGTCGCCGCGGGCGTCTCCAAGGCGCGCGCCGACCATGTCACCATCTCGGGCTATGAAGGGGGCACCGGCGCCTCCCCCCTCACCTCGCTGACCCACGCCGGCAGCCCCTGGGAGATCGGCCTGGCCGAGACCCAGCAGACGCTGCTGCTCAACGGCCTCCGCAGCCGCATCGCGGTGCAGGTCGACGGCGGGTTGCGCACCGGTCGCGACGTCGCGATCGGCGCACTGCTCGGCGCCGACGAGTTCGGCTTCGCCACGGCGCCGCTGATCGCCGCCGGCTGCATCATGATGCGCAAGTGCCATCTCAACACCTGCCCGGTCGGCGTCGCCACCCAGGATCCGGTGTTGCGGGCGCGCTTCACCGGCCAGCCCGAGCATGTGATCAACTATTTCTTCTTCGTCGCCGAGGAACTGCGCCAGATCATGGCGGAGATGGGCTTCCGCACGATCGGGGAGATGGTCGGCCGCGTCGACCGGATCGACATGCGTCCGGCGCTCGACCATTGGAAGGCGCACGGCGTCGATCTCGGCCGCCTGCTCCACCAGGCGACGCCGGCGATGGGCAACACCCTCCACCATTCGCAGCTGCAGGATCATGGGCTCGACGCCGCACTCGACAAGCATCTGATCGCCGCCGCAATGCCGGCGCTCGAACGGGGTGAACCGGTGGTGATCGAGCGGCCCGTCGCCAACGTCAATCGCACCGTCGGCGCGATGCTGTCGGGCGAGGTCGCGCGACGCTACGGCCATGAGGGCCTGCTGGAGAACACGATCACCGTCCGCCTGACCGGCGTGGCCGGCCAGAGCTTCGGCGCCTTCCTGGCGCATGGCATCACTCTGGAACTCACCGGCGACGGCAACGACTATGTCGGCAAGGGCCTTTCAGGCGGCCGCGTGATCGTGCGCCAACCCGCCGGCGTCGGTCGCAACCCGCTGGAGAACATCATCGTCGGCAATACGGTGCTCTACGGGGCGATCGCGGGCGAGGCCTATTTCCAGGGCGTCGCCGGCGAGCGTTTCGCCGTCCGTAACTCTGGCGCGATCGCCGTGGTCGAAGGCACCGGCGATCATGGCTGCGAATATATGACCGGCGGCGTCGTCGTCGTGCTCGGCCGCACCGGACGCAACTTCGCGGCGGGCATGTCGGGCGGCATCGCCTATGTCTACGACGCCGACGGGCTTTTCAGGCAGCGCTGCAACCAGGCGATGGTCGACGTCGAACCGATCGACCCCACCGCCGATGCGGATGTCGAGGAAGGCCGCCCGCACCAGCGCGCCGCCGGCGTCAACGACTATGGCATGGGCGACATGCTCCGCCACGACGCGGCGCGGCTCCGCATCCTGCTCGAACGGCACCATCTCCACACGGGCAGCGACCAGGCAGCCGCGCTGCTGGAGGATTGGGGCACCACATTGTCGCGCTTCGTGAAGGTCATGCCGCGCGATTATCGGCGGGCGTTGCAGCAGCTTGAGGCCGAACGCCTCGCCGCCGCCAACGTCGCCGCCGAATGACCGGAGAATCATAATGGGCAAGGCAACCGGATTTCTCGAAATCGAGCGCAAGGACCGCGGCTATGCCAAGCCGGGCGAGCGGTTGAAGCACTGGAACGAGTTTATCGTGCCGCTGCCGGGCGGGGAATTGCGCGACCAGGCGTCGCGCTGCATGAACTGTGGCATACCCTTCTGCCACAATGGCTGCCCGGTGAACAACATCATCCCGGACTGGAACCATCTGGTATTCGAGGATGATTGGAGGAATGCGCTCGAAGTCCTTCATTCTACTAATAATTTTCCGGAGTTTACGGGCCGCGTCTGCCCCGCGCCCTGTGAGGCCGCCTGCACGCTGAACATCCAGGACTCTCCGGTCACCATCAAGTCGATTGAATGCGCGATCGTCGATCGCGGCTGGGAGGAGGGCTGGATCCAGCCCCAGCCGCCGGCCCGCAAGACCGGCAAGTCGGTCGCGGTCGTGGGATCCGGCCCGGCTGGTCTTGCCTGCGCGCAGCAGTTGGCCCGCGCCGGCCACAGCGTCACCCTGTTCGAGAAGAACGACCGGATGGGCGGGCTTCTTCGCTACGGCATTCCCGATTTCAAGATGGAGAAGCATCTCATCAACCGCCGACTGGTGCAGATGGAGGCCGAGGGCGTCACTCTCCGCACCTCGACCGAAGTCGGCGTCCAGGTGTCGCTCGACTCGCTGCGGGAGAATTTCGACGCGATCGTGCTGTCGGGCGGCGCGGAGAAACCGCGCCCGCTCGAAATTCCAGGATTCGAGCTTTCGGGCGTCCGCTATGCGATGGAGTTCCTGACCCAGCAGAACAAGCGGGTCGCCGGCGACGACGAGCTTCGCGCCGCTCCGCGGGGATCTCTCACCGCCACGGGCAAGCACGTCGTCGTGATCGGCGGCGGTGATACGGGCTCGGACTGCGTCGGCACCTCGAACCGACAGGGCGCCGCTTCGGTCACACAACTCGAGATCATGCCCCGCCCGCCCGAAAAGGAAGCGAAGGCGTTGTCCTGGCCGAACTGGCCCCTCAAGCTGCGCACCTCTTCGAGCCATGAGGAAGGTTGCGAGCGTGACTGGGCGGTGGTCACCAAGCGCGCCATCGGCACCAACGGCCAGCTCAGCGCGCTCGAATGCGCGCGGGTCGAATGGGTCGATGGCCGGATGCAGGAGATCGCTGGCAGTGAATTTACGCTGAAGGCCGATCTCGTTCTGCTCGCCATGGGCTTCCTCGGGCCGAACACTGCCGGAATGATCGAACAGGCGGGCGTCGAGCTGGATGCCCGCGGCAACGTCAAAGCCGACACCAGCGGCTATGCGACCAGTCAGGCGAACATCTTCGCCTGTGGCGATATGCGGCGCGGCCAGAGCCTGATCGTCTGGGCGATCCGCGAGGGCCGCCAGTGCGCCCGCGCTGTCGACTTCCATCTGATGGGCCAAACCGACCTGCCGAGCTGATCGCCCCTTGCCCTGCTCCGCCCGCTTCCTATCTCCGGGAAGCGGACCGGGCCCC
The DNA here is from genome assembly GCF_001015195.1 of Sphingomonas sp. Y57. Classification (GTDB taxonomy): domain Bacteria; phylum Pseudomonadota; class Alphaproteobacteria; order Sphingomonadales; family Sphingomonadaceae; genus Rhizorhabdus. The sequence continues at coordinate 106,881 of NZ_LDES01000022.1, forward strand.
TCTGACGATCCGAGTGGATCGTGATGTCGGACCGCATCGAGCATGCTCGGTGCCGCGGGGTCCTTCTTCCTTACGCGCCGGGCGCACCATCGAGGAAGATGACCACCATGTCCATGAACTGCCCCGTTTGCACGGTGCCGCTGACGATGAGCACGCGGCAGAACGTCGAAATCGACTATTGCCCGCAATGCCGCGGCGTCTGGCTCGACCGCGGCGAGCTCGACAAGATCATCGAGCGTTCGGCTGCCGAGCTCGCGCCTCAGGCGCCGACGCACCCGCAGCCTTCCTACGGGCGGCCCCATGACGACCGTTACAAATACAAGCGGAAGAAGAGCTTCCTGGAGGAGCTGTTCGACTAGCTACCTCCCTCTCACGTCATTCCGGCGGAGGCCGGAATCTCGGGAGAGGCGGGCAGCACTTCTCTCCTGAGATCGCGGCCTCCGCCGGGATGACAAGGCTTGGGGTTTGTCGTCAGGCCCATCATCATCCTCCCTTCCAAGGGAGGGGCGTAAAAAAGGGCGCCGGATCACTCCGACGCCCTCTTTTCCTGGGGCCTTACGCCGCCGCCTTGGCCCGGCTCGCGCGCTTGCGCTCGTGGGGATCAAGATGGCGCTTGCGCAGCCGGATCGACTTCGGCGTTACCTCGACGAGTTCGTCGTCGTCGATATAGGCGATCGCCTGCTCCAGCGTCATCCGCTTCGGCGGGGTCAGGCGGATCGCGTCGTCCTTGCCGCCCGAGGCGCGGAAGTTGGTGAGCTGCTTCGCCTTCATCGGGTTGACTTCGAGGTCGTCGTTCTTGGCGTTCTCGCCGACGATCATTCCCTCGTAGAGCGCCTCGCCATGGCCGACGAACAGGATGCCGCGATCCTCGAGCGGGCCGAGCGCATAGCTATTGGCCTCGCCCGCGCCGTTCGAGATCAGCACGCCGTTCTTGCGACCTTCGATATTGCCCTTGTGGGGGCCGTACTTCTCGAACAGCCGGTTCATGATGCCGGTGCCGCGCGTGTCGGACAGGAACTCGCCATGATAGCCGATCAGGCCGCGCGACGGCGCCGAGAAGGTGATGCGGGTCTTGCCGCCGCCCGAGGGACGCATGTCGGTCATCTCGGCCTTGCGCTGCGCCATCTTGTCGACGACCGTGCCCGAATAATCGTCGTCGACGTCGATCACGACGGTCTCGTAGGGCTCCTCGCGGCCACCCTGCTCATTCTCGCGGAACAGCACGCGCGGGCGGCTGATGCCCAGCTCGAAGCCCTCGCGGCGCATCGTTTCGATCAGCACGCCGAGCTGGAGCTCGCCGCGGCCGGCGACCTCGAAGCTGTCCTTGTCCTCGCTCTCGGTCACCTTGATCGCGACGTTCGATTCCGCCTCGCGGAACAGGCGGTCGCGAATCATGCGGCTCGTCACCTTGGTACCTTCGCGCCCGGCCATCGGGCTGTCGTTGACAGCGAAGCGCATCGACAGCGTCGGCGGATCGATCGGCTGCGCGTGCAGCGGCTCGGTGACGCTGGGATCGGCGATGGTGTTGGCGACGGTCGCGACGGTCAGGCCCGCGATCGAGATGATGTCGCCGGCCTTCGCCTCGTCGACGGGAACTCGCTCCAGGCCCCGGAACGCCATGATCTTCGACGCGCGGCCGGTCTCGACGACATTGCCCTCGGGATCGAGCGCATGGACCGGCGAGTTGACCTTGACGGTGCCGCTCTGGACCAGGCCGGTGAGGATGCGGCCGACGAAATTGTCGCGGTCGAGCAGCGTCACCAGGAACTTGAACGGCCCGCTGGGATCGGCCTTCGGCGCCGGGACATGATCGACGATCTTCTGGAACAGCGGCTTGAGCGTGCCCGAGCGCGCCGACGGGTCCTCATTGGCATAGCCGTTGCGGCCGCTGGCGAACAGCACCGGGAAGTCGAGTTGCTCGTCGGTCGCGTCCAAGGAGACGAACAGGTCGAACACCTCGTCCAGGACTTCCTGGGTGCGCTCGTCCGGGCGGTCGATCTTGTTGACGACGACGATCGGGCGCAGGCCCAGCGCCAGCGCCTTGCCGGTCACGAACTTGGTCTGCGGCATCGCCCCTTCGGAGGAGTCGACCAGCAGGATGACGCCGTCGACCATCGACAGGATGCGCTCCACCTCGCCGCCGAAGTCGGCGTGGCCGGGCGTGTCGACGATGTTGATGCGGGTGCCTTCCCATTCGACCGAGGTGCACTTGGCCAGGATGGTGATCCCGCGTTCCTTTTCGAGGTCGTTCGAATCCATCGCGCGTTCTTCGACGCGCTGGTTGTCGCGGAAGGTGCCCGACTGGCGGAAAAGCTGGTCGACGAGCGTGGTCTTGCCGTGATCGACGTGGGCGATGATGGCCACGTTGCGAAGGCTCATATAGTATCCGGTCCTGTTTGGAGGAATCTGGCGCGCGCATAGCGGAATTGGCGCAATGCAACAAGGGCGCCGTTTCGCCCTTTCGAGCTTTTTGTCCGCAATGACGGGCCTAATCGCCCGCCGACAAAAAAAGGGCCGGTTCCGAAGAACCGGCCCGTAAGTCATTAGGAGAGGATGCCTGAAAGGCCCGCTCGCTTTGCTAGGGATCCGGCGATTCGACAAATGCTCATGCGGCAACGACGATTGCATAAATCGAAATCGTACGATTTTGTAATGTGCAATCGTTGTGTCACGCCTGGCTGTCACGGGGCAGGCCGCCGTATCGCTTGAATAATGCACCTCGTGCGGCCATCTTCCGTCCACCAATGCAGCAGGAGACGAAGGGGCATGGCAACCACGACGACGACCGAGGAACCCGATCTGGTGCTGCAGGCGCCGGCTCCGGTGAAGGTGCTCGCGCCGGAGAAGGCCGCCGGTCTCGTGCCGCTCAGCGAGGAGCAGAGGACCAAGCTCGACGAGAAGGTCGACGGCTTCGTCGAGGACCTGGTGGCGCAGGACGTCAACAGCCCCGAATTCGGCAAGCGCGTCGATTCGATCAGCAATATGGGCCGCAAGGAGATCGCCGAGGCGGCCGGCCAGTCCAACCGCTTCCTCGATCGCCCCGTCCGCGCGATGGACGCGGACACTGGCGTGGGGGCCGACCTGGCTGAGTTGCGCCGCACCATCGAGGATCTCGATCCCGGCTCGAAGGGCGACCTGTTCACCCGCAAGAAGCTGTTCGGGATCATCCCCTTCGGAAGCCGGATGCGCGACTATTTCGACAGCTACAAGTCGGCGCAGAGCCACATCTCGTCGATCCTGCGCAGCCTCGCTTCCGGCAAGGACGAACTGATCAAGGACAATGCCGCGATCGACGTCGAACGGCAGAATCTGTGGGCGGCGATGGGCCGGCTCGAGCAGATGATCCATCTCTCCAAGAAGCTCGATGAAAAGCTCGAAGCCAAGGCGCTCGAACTTGACAGCAGCGATCCGGAGAAAGCCAGGACCATCCGTGAGACGGCGCTGTTCTACGTCCGCCAGCGCAGCCAGGACCTGCTGACCCAGATGGCGGTCACCGTGCAGGGCTATCTCGCGCTCGACTTGGTCAAGAAGAACAATGTCGAACTGGTGAAGGGCGTCGACCGGGCATCGACCACCACCGTCTCGGCGCTGCGCACCGCGGTGACGGTCGCGCAGGCGCTGACCAACCAGAAGCTGGTCCTCGAACAGATCACCGCGCTCAACACGACGACCGCCAACATGATCGAATCGACCGGCTCTATGCTCAAGAACCAGACCGGAGAGATTCACAGGCAGGCCGCGTCCTCGACCATCCCCATCGAGACGCTGCAGCGCGCCTTCCAGAATATCTACGACACGATGGACACGATCGACCGTTTCAAGGTCGAGGCGCTGTCGTCGATGAAGCAGACCGTCAATACGCTCACCAGCGAGGTCGAGAAGTCGCGCGGCTATATCGCGCGGGCCGAGGGCGCCAACCAGGCGCAGGCCGAGCCGTTCAAGGCGCTGGAATAGGATAGCAGGACAGGCCGATGGTCAACAGCCGCGCCACCATGGATCGCGCCGAGGAGGTGCTCGAACGCATCCGCTCGCGCACCACGCCGCGTGCGATCAAGGCGCATCGCCGCCGCGTCGTCGGCTTCTTCCGTCGGCTCAAATATGCCTTTTTCGCGGTGCTCGGCGTCGCGCTGGCCGGCGGGCTGATCGGCAGCTTCGTCACCCCGCTCGGTATCTGGGGCTTCTTCCTGATGCTGGTCGCCATGGCGATCGTGTTCTTCGGCATCCTCGGCTGGCCGCAGGCGCCCGAGCCCACGCCGCAGCAGATGGCGAAGAGCGAATTGCCGCTGCTGCCGTCCCAGACCGAACGCTGGCTCGAGGCGCAGCGCCCCGCCCTGCCCGCGCCCGCCCAGCGCCTCGCCGACGAGATCGGCATCAAACTGGAGGCGATCGGCCCGCAGCTGGCCCAGGTCGACCCGCAGGAGCCCGCCGCCTTCGAATTCCGCAAGCTGATGGCGGAAGAGCTTCCCGAACTGGTGGAGGGCTATAAGCGCGTGCCCGAGGGGATGCGTCGCGCCGAACGCAACGGCAGTTCTCCGGACAGCCAGCTTGTCGAGGGCCTGCGCGTCGTCGACGAGGAACTGGCGCGGCTGAGCGAGCAGATCGTGAGCGGCGACCTCAACAAGCTGGCGACCCAGGGCCGTTACCTCGAACTCAAATATCGCGGCGAGGACGGCGAGACGCGCTGACTCTCCGCCATTCCGCCACCGTCACCCCGGCGGAGGATCGTAGGAGGAGATCGGCTCGCAAAGCGAGCCCGGGGGGGCTCGGGACAGAGGNTCTCGGGACAGAGGAGATGGGGCCGAGGCAGGAGCCATCTGAGATGCCGGCCTCCGCCGGCATGACGGTGAATGGACCGTCCGATTAACAGTCGGATGCCCCTATCTCCGCCCGTCCGCCCGCTCGACCCCGCGGTATAGCGTCGCCATCGCATCGGGGTAGGACGGGCCGCCGCACGTGGTCAGCGCCTCGGGGATGACGATGCGCCGTCCCGGCGGAACCGCGCGGCGAAGCAGCGGGTGCTGGAGAAGCTCGGTTCCCTTGTCGCGAACCTGGTCGCCATTCTCGACGAGCAGGAAGTCGGGCCGCGCCACCGCCATTTCCTCCAGCGAGAGGCGCGACAGCATCGGCCGGTTGAGCCGGGTAGCGAGATTGGCCAGTCCGGCACGGCGTATCATCTCGTCAATCAGAGTCCCTTGCCCGGTCAGGAAGCCGCGTCGCTGATAATAGGCCGCCACCCGGCCCCGCCCAGGCGGCGGCCCCAGCGCCTGCAACCGGGCGCGCATCGCCGCGATCAGCGCCTCTCCGCGCTGGGGGTGGCCGACCTCGGCGGCGATGGTGCGCGCGGTCCGCTCGATGCTGGCGAAGCTGTCGGCCCATCCTATGTCTACCAGCCGCACCTTGCGGCTGCGGAGTACCGCCAGCGCCGCAGGGGTACCGAAACCGGAGGTGAAGACGAGGTCGGGCTTCAGCGTCAGCATCTCCTCGGCGCTGCCGCGCACCCCCGGGAAGCGCCGCGCCTTCGCCACGCCCCACGACATCGCGGGATCGTGGGAGAAGCGGTTGAGCGCGACGATCTGGCCCGGGTCGGCCAGCAGCAGCAGATACTGGTCGGCGCAGAGGCTGAGCGAGACGATCCGCCGCGGCGCGGCCGACAGCGGGCCGGCCACGGCCAGCGCCAGCGACAGCCCCGCCAGGAGTCGGCCAAGATTTCGGAACCGCATCGGCTTCTCATTCGGAGAAGGGCCCGCTAGGGTCAAGCCGCCCCGATGAGCACGACCTTCCCAAAGCGCCTGATCCTGATCGCCGCGCTGGCCGGCGCCGCGCTGCTGCTTGCCGTCGGCTCGCTGCTGACCGGGCCGACGCGCTTCGGATCGGGCGAGATCGCCGCGATCCTGGCGGGCGGCGGCGATCCGGTGCTGCGCGCCGTGCTCCTCGAACTGCGCTTGCCGCGCGCCCTCCTCGGCCTGCTGGTCGGCGGAATGCTCGGCCTCGGCGGGGCCGTCCTGCAGGGCTATCTGCGCAATCCGCTCGCCGAGCCCTCGGTGCTCGGCACCTCGAACGTCGCGGCGCTCGGCGCGGTGATCGCACTCTATTTCGGGATCGCCCAGGCCCATCCACTGGCGCTGCCGCTGCTGGCTGTCGCGGGCGCGCTGCTCGGCCTCGCGCCGCTGCTGCTGCTCGCCGGGCGCGCCGAAAGTCCGCTATCGCTGATCCTCGCCGGGATCGCGGTCGGCACGCTCGGCGGCGCCGGGATCAGCCTCGCGCTCAACCTCGCGCCCAATCCCTTCGCGGCGATGGAGATCATGAGCTGGCTGATGGGATCGCTGGAGGATCGCTCATTCCAGCACTTCTGGCTGGCACTGCCCTGCATCGCTATCGGCGCCGCGCTGCTGTTGTGGAATGCCCGTGCGCTCGACGCGCTGACGCTGGGCGAGGATGCCGCGCGGACGCTCGGCGTCGACCTGCGCGCGCTGCGCTGGCGGCTGCTCGCCGGGGTCGCGATCGGCGTCGGCGGCGCGGTCGCGGTGTCGGGCGCGATCGGCTTCGTCGGCCTGATCGTACCCCACCTGCTGCGTCCGCTCACCGATCGTTCGCCCTCCGCGCTGCTGCTGCCGTCGGCGCTCGGCGGCGCGGCGCTGCTCAGCGCGGCCGACATCGCGGTGCGGGTGATCCCGACCGCCGACAGCGAGCTGCGGCTAGGCGTCCTCACCTCGCTGCTGGGCGTCCCCGTCTTCCTCTACCATATGGTGCGGGAGCGCCGGCTATGGTGACCCTGTCGATCGAGGCCTTGCGGATCGATCTCGGCGGCCGCGCGATCCTGCACGGTATCGACGCCGAGCTGCGCTCGGGCAGCCTGGTCGGCGTCATCGGCCCAAATGGCGCCGGCAAGTCCACACTCGCGCGGGCCGTGGCCGGCTTGCTGCGCTCCGGGGCCGGGCGCGTCGCGGTCGACGGAACCAATGTCCGGGCCTTTTCGTCCGCCGATCTCGGCCGCCGCATCGCCTATCTGCCGCAAGGGCAGACGGTGCACTGGCCGCTGACGGCCGAACGGCTGGTCGCGCTCGGCCGCCTGCCCCATCTCGCGCCCTTCTCCGCCATGGCGCGCGCGGATCGCGACGCGGTCGAGCGGGCAATGGCGCGGGCCGACATAGGCGGCCTGCGTGATCGCGTCGTCACCGAATTGTCGGGTGGCGAGCGGGCCCGCGTGCTGATCGCCCGCGCGCTCGCGGCCGAGGCGCAGGTGCTGGTGGTCGACGAGCCGCTCGCCGCGCTCGACCCGGGCCACCAGCTCGAACTCATGGACCTGATGCGCACCGAGGCGGAAGCCGGGGCTCTCGTCCTGCTGATTCTCCACGACCTGGCGATGGCGGCGCGCTTCTGTGACCGGCTGCTTCTACTGCACGAAGGGCGGCTGGTCGCGGACGGCGAACCCGGCGCGGTGCTGACGCCCGAATATTTGAGCGATTGCTATAATATTCGTGCCTGGACCGGCACGATCGAAGGTCAGGCGGTTGTGCTGCCGATCGAACGGTCATCCCCGCCCGGCGCGGCGAAGCTGAGATAGGCAAGCCGCCGCACCTCGCGCCGCCCGCGCACGACGGTGGCAAGGATCAGCCCGCTGAACAGGTTGAGGAAGGCGAGGATCATCAGCCCGGTGGCGAGCAAGGCCGTCGGCAGGCGCGGCACCAGCCCGGTCTGGAGATAGGTGATGCCCAGCGGGATGGCGAGGAGCACGGCGAACAGCGCCAGAGCAGCCGCTATCACCCCGAAGAAAAGCATCGGCTTTTCGATCCGGAACAGCGTCCCGATCGTCCAGAGGATGCGCCACCCGTCGCGATAGGTCGACAGCTTCGACGCCGATCCCTCGGGCCGCGCGCCATATTGGGTGACCAGTTCGCCGACCGGCATCTGCAGCTCCAGCGCGTGGATGCTGATCTCGGTCTCGATCTCGAAACCCGCCGAGAGCACCGGGAAACTCTTCACGAACCGTCGCGAGAAAACCCGGTAACCCGATAGAATATCGGAAAAAGTCCGACCGAACAGGCGCGCCAGAAGGCCGGTCAGCATGCGGTTGCCCAGACGGTGGCCGCGCCGATAGGCAGCCTCAACCTCCGACTTGCGCGCGCCGACCACCATGTCGAGCCGCTCGTCGAGCATCATCCGGATCATCTCCGGCGCGGCCGCGGCGTCATAGGTCGCGTCGCCATCGGCCATCACATAGATATCGGCCTCGACGTCGGAGAACATCCGCCGTACGACATGGCCCTTGCCCTGCATCCGCTCCGTCCGGACGATCGCGCCGGCGGCGCGCGCGACTTCGACGGTGCGATCGCGGCTATTGTTGTCGAACACATAGATGCGCGCATCGGGCAAGGCGCGGCGAAACCCGGCAATCGTCGCGCCGATCGCCGCTTCCTCGTTATAACAGGGCAGGATAACGGCGATATCGGGCTTCATGACGGCCTGATAGCCGGGCCCGCGGGGCTTGTCATCCGTCCGTCGCGCACGGTTCGGGGTCTCCGCGCCAGAGCAGCCCCGCGATGATCGCGGCGAGCGGCAGCAGCCAGATGATCCGCGCCTGATAGCGCGCCTGCGGCTCGGATATGCCGCCGCCGAGCAGCGCATTGACCGCGAGCGCGACGACGATCAGCAGCAGCCACAGGCGCAGGTCGTCACGCCTTTCGCCGCCCCGCCGCGCGTCGATCGCCAGCCAGGCCAGCAGCAGCAGGATCGCGGCGACGATAGCCCCCTGTTGCAGCCGCGCGATCGCCGGCTGCGGCCACAGCCCCTGTCCGCCGAGGCTTGCCTGCAGGGCCGCGCGCTCACGCGGCGGCAGCGCCGGCCAGCAATGCGGGCCCATGGTGCACGAATAGTTGAGCAGGTCGGCCTCGATGTCGATCGCCTGCCGCCAGCCATTGCGGAGGATGGCCGTTCCCTGCGCCACGGGATGGTCCGCCAGTACAGCGGTGGCGAAGGCTTTGTCTTCGGCCGACAGCGCCCGGCGCGTCGCCGCGTCGGCAAACATATAGCCGCCCTTCGCGGGATCATGCGACCAGAGCAGGTCCGCCGCCATCACCTCGGTGCGCCCGGCCCAGGCGCAGGCGGCGAAACCCGCCTCGGGACAATGGCGGCGCAGATAATCGAGGCCGGGCCCATCCGCCATGAAGCGTGCGGTGAGCAACGGCACGAGCAACGGCTTGCGGCCGAACACCTGCTCGACGACGGCCGAGGTGAGCAGAACCGACCCGATGCCGGCGGCGAGGATCAGCAGCGTCGGCACCACCGGCGCAGCGGTTCGCGCGCGCGGCCAGCCCCGGGCCAGCGCCCAGATCGCCAGCATCGCCGCCATCGCCGCGACGATCAGGATATGGGTAAGGTGGGCGACGACCGAGAGCAGCAACAGCGTGAACAGCCCCATCCGCTCGCCCCGCGCCAGCCGCCCCCGGTCGATCACGAGCAGCAGGAAGGCGAGGATGCCGATCCCGGCGAGCAGGTCGGGCATCAGCAGGCCGGTGAAATAGGGCAAGGCGGTGACCGCCGACAGCAGCAGCACCGTCCCCGCGACGATCGCCGGTCGGGCAAGACCGAACAGGCGCAGCGCCATACGGATCAGCCAATAGGCGACCGCGGCCTGCGCGACGACGAACAGCCAGAAGCGGCTGAACAGGTAGCTGACCCACAGCAGCGCCCCGAAATAGGGCGAGCGACCCGCCATGATGCTCTCGGTGGCTAGGTCGTTGCCGCGCGCTCCAATATGGTGGTCGGTGTCGTGCGCCTTCCCCCCAGGTTCGAGCGAACGGCGATAATGCTCGGTCCATTCCGTACGGATGCGCTCGCCTGAAAAGATATAGGCCGCACTGTCGGCGGCGCGGACATAAGCGGTGCTGTCGGGGAAATAGAAGGGCTGCCCATTGATAAAGGCGGGCCAGGCCAGCGCCAGCACGCAGCCCAGATGGAACAGCCATCGCTGAAGCACCGCCGATCCCTGCTGCTGCCAACCCCCGGAGCGTCATCCGGGATTAGCGATGGCTTTGCAACCGATGTTGGGGCAGCAGGGATGCAGGATGCATGAAGATTACAATCTGTTCGTCACCATCGTCGAGGCCGGCAGCCTGTCGGCGGCCGGCCGCCGGCTGCGCATCTCCCCGGCGATGGTTTCGAAACGTCTCGCCCGGCTGGAGGCGCGGTTGGGGGCTACGCTGGTCCACCGCACCACCCGGCGGCTGCTGCTTACCGATGTCGGCCAGGGCTTCTATGAGGACGCGAACCGCATCCTCGACGCGGTCCGCAGCGCCGAGGCGCGCGTCGCGGGCCGCGTGGGGCAGCCGGGCGGCCAGTTGCGGGTCTCCGCCCCCACCTCGTTCGGGCGGATGCACGTCGCGCCCTATCTCCACGCCTTTCTGGACCGCTATCCCCGGATCGAGCTGTCGCTTGATCTCGACGACGGCTTCGTCGACCTGCTCGGCGAACGGATCGACGTCGCGATCCGCATCGCCACCTGCCCCGAAGGATCGCTGGTCGCGCATCACCTCGCCGAAAATCGCCGCATTCTCTGTGCCGCCCCGGCCTATCTCGCAGCGCACGGGATGCCTGAAACCATCGCCGACCTCAGCCGGCACCGGCTGCTCGCCGCCGATCACCAATTCCCCTGGCGGCTCGAAGGGCCCGACGGCCCCGTCGGCTTCGACGGGGTAAGCACGGTCCGCACCAATTCGAGCGAGGTCGCGCGCGAACTGACCATCGCAGGGCTCGGCATCGCCCTTCGATCGACCTGGGATGTCGGCCCGGCGCTGCGGGACGGATCGCTGGTCCGGATCCTGCCGGAGATCAGCGGTGCGACCGACGTCGCCATCTACGCCGTGCAGCCGCGCGGCACCGCCGGCGCACCGAATGCCGTCGCCTTCGTCGATCATTTCCGGGCGCTCTTCTCGCCGGTGCCGCCCTGGGATAGGTGACGGTCATGCTTGAAGAACTTCGCGATATCATGGCGCGGCTGCGCGACCCCGCAACGGGCTGCCCCTGGGACGTCGAACAGGATTTCCGCACCATCGCCCCCTACACGATCGAGGAGGCCTATGAGGTCGCCGACGCAATCGAGCGCGACGACATGGCGGCGCTGCGCGACGAGCTCGGCGATCTCCAGCTCCAGGTCGTCTTCCATGCGCGCATGGCGGAGGAGGCCGGCGCATTCGACCTGAAGGACGTCCTGGATTCCATCAGCGCGAAGATGATCCGCCGTCATCCCCATGTGTTCGGCGACGGCGCGAGTCCGGGCTGGGAGGAGATCAAGGCCGCCGAGCGCGCGGGCGCTTCGGAGGATATGAGCGCGCTTGCCGGCGTGGCGTCCGCCCTGCCTGCCCTGCTCCGCGCCGAGAAGCTCCAGAAGCGCGCCGCGCGGACCGGCTTCGACTGGCCCGATCCCGAGGGTGCGCGCGACAAGGTCACGGAGGAGATCGACGAGGTCCGCGCGGCCGCGACGGACGCCAACCGCTTCGAGGAGATGGGTGACCTGCTGTTCGCGGTGGTCAACTGGTCGCGCAAGCTCGGCATCGATCCCGAAGCGGCGCTGCGCGCGGCCAACCTCAAATTCGAGAGGCGCTTCCGTGCGATGGAGGAGATGGCTGGCGACGGCTTTGCGGGCCTGACGCTCGACGACAAGGAAGAGCTCTGGGTGCGAGCCAAGAGCGAAGAGACGCGCTGATCCAACTCCGCCGGGCGGCAGCCGCCTTCATGCCGTCCGCCTGATACCAGGAAATTCCCTACTGTTTTTGGTGTCGTGATTATCGTCACGCGCCCCATATTGCCATCATGTCTATCACATCCTTCAGCTATCCTGAAAAGGGCACCGTCAATGTCAAGCGATGATCAGATGATATCGCACGACACTTGTCCTTCATCTCGATAGCCGACACCGGCACCGTCCGGTTTTTCACAGGAGATGGTCATGGGACGCTTTAATACCACAAAGCAGTTCTCGGCAGTACTTGGCATGCAGCGCCAATCGATCAAGCAGCTTAACGAGCTCGTCGCGAAGGTCGCGGGCCTTGCCGGCTGCGAAGGTTGCGGCCGCCTCGCCTATATCGATCTGCACTTCCACGACGATCCGATCGCGGAGTTCAAGGACATCGTGATTTCCCAGGGAATGAGGGGTTTCTAAGCCTTCGTTTCACACCCTGGGGCAATCGATATGACGACCTGCGATGCGAACCGGGTCGCGGATCGGGACATCTGGCGCAGGCCCCCTCCCCTGGGAGTGGGCCTGCCCTATCTCCCGGGTCTCGATGCGGCCCTCTACAAATCCGGATTGATCGACTTCGTCGAAATCACGCCGGATATATTATGCCGCCCCCGCTATGGAGCGCCCGGCATGGTGCTCGACATGGGCCTGCTCGACACCGCACGGGATGTCTGCGGCGGTCTCCCCATCGTCGTCCATGGCGTCGAGTTGTCCATCGGTTCGGCGGGCAGTTGGAACAACCATTATGTCGCGATGCTGGAGTCCTTCCAACAGGAATGGCCTTTCGCGTGGCACAGCGAGCATCTGCACTTCCAAACGATCGACATGGGTGATGGATGCGGTGAACGCGATATCGGCGTTCCCCTGCCCCTGCCGTTCACCCGGGCGGCGATCGCGACGGTCGCAAACCGCACCCGTCGGCTGAACGCCACCTTCGACGTTCCCTTTCTGCTCGAGAATAGTGCCCATTATCTCGGCCGCCTTCCCCGTGCCGACGGCATCGAGGATGAGGCGCACTTCCTCAACGGTATGGCGGAAGCCGGCGATTGCGGCTTTCTCCTCGACCTGCACAATCTCCATTGCAACGAGGTCAATAACGGCGACGATGCCGCGGGGTTGATCGATGCCCTCCGTCTCGACCGGGTCGGTGAAATCCACATCGCCGGCGGCCGCTGGTCGGACGGCTTCCGCCTCGATTCGCATGATGGCCGGCCCCCGCAACCGGTCTGGGCGCTGCTGGACGAGGTGCTTCCGCGCTGCCCACATGTCGGCGGCGTCGTTTTCGAGATCATGGCCGACCACGCGCTGCGGCTCGGTTCCGAGGCTATCGCCGAGGAGTTGTGCCGGCTCCGCGCCATCTGGACGCGGCACAAGGCCGGCGCGAAAGCCGATCCATGTCTCGCCTGAGCGCCTATCAACGCGCGCTGGCCGATGCCGTCCGGCATGATGGGGAAGATGGGTCCGTTCCTTCGGGGCTTTCCGTTCGCGGCCTCGCCCTGACGCGGCGGGTTCGCCACAGCTGGTGCCTCGGCCGCGTCCGTCGCGCCGCTCCGCTGACCCTCGCCATATTGACCGAAGACAATCGCGAGAAGATCGTCGGCGAATGGGTCGCACGCGGCGGCGGGACCAGTTCCTTCTTCGAAACGGAAGCGGAAGCCTTTCTCACCTTCATCTCCGGGCTGCTGGACCGACCGAGCCATGCATCGAGCCTGTGCCGCTTCGAACGCGCCGTGATCCGCGCACGAGGCGCTTCAACCATAGACCGGCCAATCCGTCCCTCGTCGATCGACAGTCTGGTCAGGCGATCGTCCCATGCTGATCTCGTCGAGTTGCACGCCCCTGTCGAACAGCTGCTCGAGGCCCTTGCCAAAACGCGGCCTTGGCCCGCCATATGCAAGGGTTCGCACCAGTTGCTCGTGGCGCCGGGCATCGCCGGTCTCGTGCGCGACGCCAGCCCCGTAGAGATCGCCCTCTGGCATGCCGCCGAGCGGCCCGTCCCCGCAAAGGACTATTGGCCGGCGGCCCGGTCGCTCGTCGCCTGTGGGGTGCTGGAAACCGTCACGGGCGTGAACGGAGGCTAAGCGGGGCGGTCAGCGCGTGTCACCGCGCCTCGAAGCGGGCCAGATCCTTGTCGGACAGCCGGACCTCGACGATCATCGCGTCGCCCTCGATCTCCTGCCCGATCACCTCGCCATTGGCGTGGAGCCAGGCCAGCGCCGCACCGTCGGCGACCGGCACCGACAGGGTACGGACGCGATTACCCGTCGAGAGCCGGTCGGACACCAGCCGGCGCAGTTCCTCGACCCCTTCGCCCGTCAGCGCCGACAGCGGCACGACATCGTCACGGCGCACAGCTTCCGCTTCGGTCGCAGCACGCGCCTCGGGATCGAGCATATCGATCTTGTTCCAAACCTCGAGGATCGGCGCGCCCTCCCCGGCCTCGCCTTCCGGGGCCCTGGGGCCGACACCGATCTCGCCGAGCACCGCCAGCACGTCGCCGGCCTGGGCGTCGCTGTCGGGATGGGAGATGTCGCGGACGTGCAGGATGATGTCTGCCCCGGTCACCTCTTCCAGCGTCGCGCGGAAGGCGGCAACGAGCTGGGTCGGCAGGTCGGAGACGAAGCCGACCGTGTCGGACAGGATCGCCTTGTCGATGCCGGGCAGCGAAATCTGCCGCATCGTCGGATCGAGCGTGGCGAAGAGCAGATCCTCGGCCATTACCTTCGCCCCGGTCATGCGGTTGAACAGGGTCGACTTGCCGGCGTTGGTGTAGCCGACCAGCGCGATCACCGGCCAGGGCGCCCGCTGCCGCCGGGCACGATGGAGGCCGCGGGTACGACGCACCTGCTCCAGCTCGCGGCGCAGCTTCGCCATCCGATCGCGGATCAGGCGGCGATCGGCCTCGATCTGGGTCTCGCCCGGGCCGCCGAGGAAGCCGAAGCCGCCGCGCTGCCGTTCGAGGTGGGTCCAGCTCCGCACGAGACGGCCCGCCTGATAGTCGAGATGGGCGAGTTCGACCTGCAGTCGCCCCTCGGCGGTCGCCGCGCGCTCACCGAAAATCTCGAGGATCAGGCCGGTGCGGTCGATCACCTTGGCCTCGGTCGCCTTTTCCAGGTTACGCTGCTGAATGGGGGTCAGCGCCGCATCGACGATGATCAGCTCGACTTCACCCTGGCGGGCGGCGAGCGCGATCTGGTCGACCTGGCCGGAGCCGAACAGGGTGGCGGGCTTGGGATCGCGCAGGCGGAAGGCGAGCTTGTCGACCACGTCGACCCCGATCGCGGCGGCGAGGCCTGCCGCCTCGTCGAGCCGCGCCTCCGCGCTGCGAGGATTGTCGCCGGAACGTTCGGGCAGGGCCACCAGCGCTCGCGCGCCGCGGCTCAGCCCGTCGTCCTCGTCACGGTTGAAAACGCTCAATCGTCGTCCGAGCTGTCGATCTCGGCCAGGTTGATCGGATGGGCCGGCTGCACCGTCGAGATGGCATGCTTGTAGACGAGCTGGCTGAGGCCGTCCCGCCGCAACAGCATGCAGAACAGGTCATAGGCCGCGATCTCACCCTGGAGCATCACGCCGTTGACGAGGAACATCGTCACGGGTTCGCGCGCCTTGCGGACCGCCGAGAGGAACACCTCCTGCAGCAGATGGGACTTCTTGTCCTCGAAGCTCTTGTCGATCTCCGCCATGTCGAGCGGATGCGCGGGCATCACCGTCGAGATGGCGTGCTTGTAGATCAGCTGCGACTGGCCGTCGCGGCGAAGCAGGACCGAAAAATTGTCGAACCAGGTGATGATGCCCTGGAGCTTGACGCCCTTCACGAGGAACATCGTGACGGGGGTTTTGGTCTTACGGACCGAGTTGAGGAAGATATCCTGAAGATTATTGACCTTGTCGGCCATTGCCGGTCTCCGGTCTTGGCGGGTCATGGCCCGCTGATTGCGCCGTTGCATGGCGTCGTGCAGCCCACGCCACATGCGGGGCTGGCTCCTTCATATAGCAGCTTCGCGGGCGCGTCCATCTCGCAGTTGCAGCAAAACCGCTCACTTCGCCGCAGGCGCGCATCCGTAATCCTGACGAAAGTCAGGATCTCCCTTTTTCTTCAATGCCTTGCCTGAACTTCCTGAAAGGCAGCGATATCCCGGCTTTCGCCGGGATGACGGATGGAAGGGTCAGCCCTCCTCCCCCTCGTCCCTGGGGTCGACCAGCCCCAGCGTCTTGAGCTTGCGGTGGAGCGCCGAGCGCTCCATCCCGATGAAGGAAGCCGTCTTGGAGATATTCCCGGAGAAGCGCCGGATCTGGACGCGCAGATATTCCCGCTCGAACGTCTCGCGCGCCTCGCGCAGCGGCGTGCCCATGATCGATCGGGCTGCCTCGCCCGGCGCCAGCCGAGCCTGGTCGCTCAATATCTCGGGCGGGAGCATGTCGAGCTCGATCCGCCCGATCCTCTCGCCCGGCGCGAGGATGATCGTCCGCTCGACGATGTTGCGGAGCTGGCGGACGTTGCCCGGCCAGTCGTAAGTCTGGAGCGCGCCGACCGCATCGTCGGTCACCACCGGCGTCGGCACCCGCCGTTCGGAGGCGAAGCGCGCCAGGAAATGCTCGACCAGCGCCGGGATGTCCTCGCGCCGCTCGGCCAGCGGCGGGATGTTCACCGGTACGACGTTGAGCCGGTAATAGAGATCCTCGCGGAAACGCCCGGCAGTGATCTCCTCGGCCAGGTTGCGCGAGGTAGCGGAGACGACTCGGACGTCGACCTTGACGATGCGCTGCCCGCCGACCCGGTTGAACGCCTGTTCGGTCAGAACCCGCAATATCTTCGCCTGGGTGGTGAGCGGCATGTCGGCGATCTCGTCGAGGAACAGCGTGCCGCCATGCGCCTGTTCGAGCAGTCCCGGCCGGATCAGTTCGCCATTCTCCTCGACCCCGAACAGCTCCTCCTCGACCCGCTCCGGCTCCATCCGCGCCGCGCTGACGACAATGAAGGGGGCCTGAGCGCGATGGCTCCAGACATGGAGGAGGCGCGCGGCTACCTCCTTGCCGACACCGGCCGGACCGCTGATCAGCACCCGGCTGCCAGTCGCGGCGACGCGCTTCAGCGTGGCACGGATGCCGTTGATCGCGCCCGAATTGCCGGTGAGTTCCTCCTCCTGACCCATCTGCGCCTTGAGCGTCGCATTCTCGCGGCGCAGCCGGTCGGTCTCGGTCGCGCGGTCGACCAGCAGAAGGAGATGCTCGGCCTCGAACGGCTTCTCGATGAAGTCGGTCGCGCCGCGACGGATCGCGGTCACCGCCGTGTCGAGATTGCCGTGGCCGGAGATCATCAGCACCGGCAGCGTCGAGTCGCGGCGCTTGATCTCGTCGAGCAGGTCGAGGCCGTCGAGACGCGATCCTTGCAGCCAGACGTCGAGCAGCACGAGCGACGGCCGCCGCTCGTCGATCGCCGCGAGCGCCGAGTCGCTGTCGGCGGCGGTGCGGGCGGCATAGCCCTCATCCTCCAGCACGCCTGCCACCAGGTCGCGGATATCCGCTTCGTCGTCGACAATCAGGATTTCGAGCGCCATGCCTCAACCAGTTCCACTTCTCTTGAGTTCGGGGAATTTCGCTTCCTCGGTGCCGGCGCGGTCCTCGCCCTCCACGGCGAGGCTGCCGAGCGCTTCCAGGTCGAAATCCATCTCGACCATGGTGCCGCCGCCCGGCCGGTCGCGCAGCGCCAGCGTGCCGAGATGGTCCTCGACGATCTTGCGAACGATGGCGAGGCCAAGGCCGGTGCCGCGCTTGCGCGTCGTCATATAGGGCTCGGTCAGCCGCTCGCGCTCGGGCGGCAATCCGGGGCCGTTGTCGGCCAGCACGATGCGCAGCCGTCGCTCGGCGATGCGGATCGTCATCGCGATCACGCCGGGGGCGTGCTGCGCGGGGTTCTCCTCGATCGCCTCGACCGCGTTCTTGACGAGGTTGGTCAGCGCCTGGCCGAGCTGGCGGCGATCGCAGACCATCGTCGGGGTAAGCCCCTCGCTGTCGAGGCTGAAGCTGATCGCCGGATGAGCGACCTCCTGCAGGAACATCGCCTGACGGGCAATGTCGACGATCGCCTCTTCACGGAAGGCCGGCTTGGGCATGCGGGCGAAGGACGAGAATTCGTCAACGATCCGGCGCATGTCGCCAACCTGGCGGACGATCGTCGCGGTCAGCCGCTCGAACACGCCCGGATCGGACGATATCTCCTTGCCGTAGCGGCGCTGGAGCCGCTCAGCGGCGAGCTGGATCGGGGTCAGCGGATTCTTGATCTCGTGCGCGATGCGCCGGGCGACATCGGCCCAGGCGGCACGGCGCTGGTCCGCAAGGCGTTGGGTTATGTCGTCGAAGGTCAGCACCTGCGCGCCCTCCGCCGCGACCGAGCGCACCGACAGGGTGCGCGGCTCACCCGCGATGACGATCTGAACCACCGCCTCGCGGTCGCCGGCGTCGAGGATATGGTGCAGCTCGGGCGAAATGTCGGCCAGCGGCAGGCCGTCGACCGGCTCTTCGAGGTTGAGCATCGCCCGCGCCGAGGGATTGACGAGCGTGATCCGGCGATCGGCGTCGACCGAGATGACGCCCGCCGTCACACCCGACAGCACGGCCTCGATGAAGGCGCTGCGGCTTTCGAGCTGGCTGTTGGCCGCGACCAGCGCGCCGGTCTGCTCGCCGAGCTTGCGGGTCATGCGGTTGAAGGCGCTGCCGAGCGTGCCGATCTCGTCGGGGCTCGGATCGATATGGACGCGCGCGCTGAGATCGCCGGCCGCCACCCGGCGCGCGGCGGCGACGAGGTCGTTGACCGGCCGGACCAGCCTGTCGGCGACGGTCATCGCGACCCAGATGGCGATGCCGAGGATCGCCAGCGCTATGATCATCAGCAGGATGTTGAAGCGGAGCTGGAGCGCGCGGGCGCGATCGACCGTCGCCACATAATCGCCCAGCGCCGATCGCGCGCGGGCGGCCTGGGCGAGGACGTTGCGGTCGGACTGACGCGAAATGTAGAGATAGGTGCGGCTCGCCGCGTCGAGCAGAATCGTGCCCTCGATCCGGTCGCCCGCGGCGGCGGTGATACGCGGCTGACCACCTGCCAGGAAAGGCAGCGTCGCGGGCGGCAGGCGCTTGTCGAGCGGCCGCTTGTCGAGATTGGCGAGGGCGATCAGCTGCGGCGTGCCGGCGCGATCGACGCTGATGATCGCCGACTCCGACAGGCCGCGATAGGCGACCTGGCGCGCGAAGAAAGGCGCGAAGCGCGGATCGTCGATCGTCGTCGCCGACAGCGCGCTGCGCAGGTCGCCCGACATGGCGAGGATGTCGCCCAGCAGCCGCTCCTTGCTCTCGGTCACATAGGCCTGCGCGACGCGCTCCGAACTGCGCAGGACCACGGTCGCCTTGTCGGAGAACCAGAATTCGGTGCCGAGCTGGAACAGCAGCGACGCGAAAATCACGACCAGCAGCGTCGGGGCGGTGGCAATCAGCGAGAAGAAGGCGACGAGGCGGACGTGCAGCCGCGCCTTGCCGCCCAGCCCCGATCGCGCCGCCCGGTGCAGCGCCACCCGGCGCGCTGCGAGCACCATCAGCACCATGAAGGACAGCAGGTTGGCGCCGAGCAGCAGCGCCACCACGGTCGGGGAGATCGGAATCTCGGGCTTGCCGCTGGCCGTGACGACGCGATAGCTGACCGCCACCACCAGCAGCGCAGCCAGTGGCGCCAATATCTCCAGCAAAGGCATCAGGCGCCGTGGTCGCAGCGCCGTCACCGCGCGCCTGCGCCACCGCCTGGATACAAGCCCGAATGCAGCCATCGTGACCGGATTACCACAAGGGCGTGGCGTCGGGAACACATTTGGCATGCCTAAGGTGCCGGCGGTCGCATCCGCGACCTTGGCAGGCGGATGTCCGCCGCCCGGCGCCTGAGGGCTTAACAAAAAATTCAGTCCAGTCTTCGCGAGGCTCCGGCGTCGATCCCGAGATCGGTCAGCTTCTTGCGCAGGGTGTTCCGGTTGATCCCCAGCAAGCGCGCAGCCCGGAGCTGGTTGCCCTTGGCCGCCGCCATGCTGAGCTCCAGCAGCGGCCGCTCGACCTCCGCCAACACCCGGTCGTAGAGCCCGTCGGGGGGCAGGTCGCGGCCGAAGGTAGCGAAATAGCGGCCGAGATGCTGCCCGACCGCATCGGCGAGGCCCCCGCTGCCTGCCGGCACGGGCGGCGGCGTCTCGGCGGTCGGGCGCTGGTGCAATTGCTGCTCGACCAGCGACGCGGTGATCACGTCCTCACGGCTGAGCACCGCCAGGCGGCGCATCAGATTTTCGAGC
Source organism: Sphingomonas sp. Y57 (assembly GCF_001015195.1). Lineage (GTDB taxonomy): Bacteria > Pseudomonadota > Alphaproteobacteria > Sphingomonadales > Sphingomonadaceae > Rhizorhabdus. The sequence goes on from NZ_LDES01000022.1 coordinate 126,939, forward strand.
TCCCGGACATTGCCGGGCCAGCCATATTGGCCGAGCCGCGCGACCGCCCCCGCATCCAGCACCTTGCGCGGCAGGCCGTCCGCCGCCGCGCGTTCCAGGAAGAAGCGCGCGAGTTCGCCAATGTCGTCGCCACGCTGCCGCAACGCCGGCAGCCGGATCGGCACCACGTTGAGGCGATAATAGAGATCCTCGCGGAAACCGCCGTCGGCGATCAGCCTGGGAAGGTCCTTGTGGGTGGCAGCGATGATGCGAACGTCCGCGCGGATCGACCGCGCGCCGCCGACGGTGGTGAACTCGCCCGCCTGAAGGACGCGGAGCAACCTCGTCTGCGCCTCCATCGGCATGTCGCCGATCTCGTCGAGGAACAACGTGCCGCCCTGTGCCTGCTCGAAGCGGCCGGCGCTGCGCGCCTGCGCACCGGTGAAGGCGCCACGCTCGTGTCCGAACAGCTCGGATTCGATCAACTCCCGCGGAATCGCGGCCATGTTGATCGCGACGAACGGCGCCGCCGAGCGCGGCCCGAAGTCATGGATGGCGCGCGCGACGAGTTCCTTGCCGGTGCCCGACTCGCCCAGCACCAGCACGGTCAGGTCGTTGGCGACGACCCGTGCGATGGTGCGGTACACCTCCTGCATCGGCGGCGACCGGCCGATCAGCGGCAGGTCCTCGGCCGCCTCGCCGTCGAGCGCCGCCGCGCTGCCGCCCGTCCGGGCCGCGAGCGCGTCGGATACGGCGCGGGTCAGCTCGCCAAGGTCGAACGGCTTGGGAAGATAGTCGAACGCCCCCTGCTCGGTCGCCCGCAGCGCCGTGGTGAAGGTGTTCTGCGCCGACAGCACGATCACCGGCAGGCCGGGATTGGTGCGGAGCATCTCGGGAATGATGTCGAGCCCATTGCCGTCGGGCAGGACGACATCGGTAACCAGCACCTGCGGATCGAAGCTGGCGAACAGCCGGCGCTGCTCGGCTACCGAGGCCGCGGTCTCGACGATGTGGCCCGCGCGGCGCAGCGCCTCGCGCACGACGGTACGGATGGCGCCGTCGTCGTCGACGACGAGGACCCTGCCCCCTGTTCCGGTCATGCCGTCACCCGCGCACGGGGGAGCAACAGGCGGAACACGGTCCGCGGCGGAGTGCCTTCACGCGCATATTCGATGATTCCCCCCTGATCGGAGACGAGCTTCTCCACCAGCGCCAGGCCGAGGCCGCTGCCGGTGCGCTTGGTGGTGACGAACGGATCAAACAGATGCCCCTCGATTTCGGGCGGGGCGCCGGGGCCCTCGTCGATCACGCAGAGCTCGATCGGCAGCGGCTGGCGTGCGTCGCCATCGGCGCGCCGCATCGACACGCCATGGCGATAGGCGGTCGTCAGGGTGATCGCGCCGGGGCCCTCGCCCATCGCCTCGGCGGCATTCTTGAGCAGGTTGATCAATATCTGAATCAGCGAATCGCGGTGGCCGAGCACGGCCGGCAGCGACGGGTCATAAATCTCACGGATCAGCCGCCCCTGCGCGAAGCCCTTGAGCGCCACTTCGCGCGCGTGGCCGAGAATGGCGTGGATATTCTGCGGCGCCATCTCGATCGGGCGGGTGTCGGTGAAGCCCTGCATCCGATCGATCAGCGCGGCCACGCGGTCGACCTCCTCGCGGATCAGGCGGGTGAGCGGGCGCGACTCGTCATCGCAACTCATCTCCAGCAACTGCGCCGCGCCGCGCACCGCGGATAGCGGGTTTTTCACCTCGTGGGCCAGCATCGCCGCGGCGGCGACCGCGGTGCGGGTGCCGCCCTCGCGGTCGATCGAGCGCGCCCCGATCGCGCTGCGCGCATGGCCATGGATCGACACCGCGCGCCAGCCGGGCCGATCGGGCAGCGGCGCCACCATCAGGTCGACACGCATCCGCCGTCCGCCAGGCAGCATGATGTCGATGTCATAGGCGGCGAAAGGCGCGTCGCTCGGCATCGTCGTCAGGGGATGCCCGATCGCATCGAGCACCCCGTGCCCGACGATCTGGTTGCGGCTGAGGTTGAACAGCGATTCGCACGCCGCGTTGATCTCGGCGACCTGCCCCTCGGGATCGATCGTCAGCACCGCCGTCGCCATCGCCGCCATGATCTCGGCCGCGGAAGGGGGATCGGCGGGAACCTCCGCCGCCGGTGCGCGCCGCCCGAAGCGGATCAGGCTGCTGCCCGGGAGAGCCATGGCGCGTAAAATTCTCCGAGCATGGCGATCACCCGCGCGGCGTCGGGTTCCTGGTTGACCTTGTTGCGAAACTCCGCCGACCCGGCCAGCCCCTTGGTGTACCAGCCGATATGCTTGCGGGCCATGTTGACGCCGACTTCCTTGCCGTAAAGTTCAAGCATCGCATGATAATGCACTAGGATTACGTGATATTGTTCCTCGATCGTCGGATCGGGCCGGCGCTCGCCCGTCGCGAGATAATGCATCACCTGCGACAGCAGCCACGGCCGGCCATAGGAACCGCGCCCGATCATCAGGCCGTCGGCGCCCGACTGGTCGAGCGCCGTCTCGGCATCCTCGATCGAGCAGATGTCTCCGTTGACGATCACCGGGATAGAGACGGCCTCCTTGACCCGTCGCACGAACGCCCAGTCGGCCGATCCCTTGTACATCTGGCAGCGGGTGCGGCCATGGACGGTGATCATCTTCACGCCGACATCCTCGGCGATCCGGGCCAGTTCGGGGGCGTTGAGGCTGTCATGGTCCCAGCCCATCCGCATCTTGAGCGTGACCGGCACCTCGACCGCCGCGACCGTCGCCTTGACGATCTCGACGGCGAGCTCCGGCGTGCGCATCAGCGCGGAACCCGCGTCGCCGTTAACGACCTTGCGGACGGGACAGCCCATGTTGATGTCGATGATCGCAGCGCCGCGGTCCTGGCTGAGTTTCGCCGCCTCGCCCATCTCCTTCGGCGTGCAGCCGACCAGCTGCATGGACACCGGCTCCTCGGCCGGGTCCCACAGCGCCTTCTGTACCGACTGGCGGGTCTCGCGGATCGCCGCCTGGCTGGCGATCATCTCCGTGACGTTCAACCCGGAGCCGTAGCCGCGCACCACCTTACGGAACGGCAGATCGCTCACGCCGGTCATGGGCGCGAGAATCACGGGATTGTCGATCCGCACGGGACCGATGTCGATGGGACGCAGTCTGGGGGTCATGAAGCCATATTGCCTAAAAAAGCGGCAATCGCTCTACCCGCAAAGCGTGCGGGGAGCAAGCGACGGCATTACTCGACCAGATCGTCATTCCAGCGAAAGCCCGGATGACGAAGAAGGAGCGAGGGCGAGCCAAGCTTTACTGTTCGACTCCCCCCACCTAAAGCCCGGCGCATGACGGGGAAGCCGAGCATCGCCGCCTTGATCGTCGCCGCCGGACAGGGCGTCCGCAGCGGCGGCGGCGTGCCCAAGCAATATCGCCGGATCGGCGGCAAGGCGGTGCTCGCCCACGCCGTCGACGCACTCGCGCGCCATCCGGCGATCGACAGCATCCAGGTCGTGATCGGCACGGGCCAGGAGGACCCCTACGCTGCGGCGATCGGCGGGCGCGCCCTGCCCCCGCCGGTGACCGGCGGTGCGGCGCGGCGCGATTCGGTGATTGCGGGGCTTGCGGCGATCGATGCCGACATCGTCCTGATCCACGACGCCGCCCGTCCCTTCCTGCCCGCCGCCGTGATCGACCGGCTGCTCGCCGCGCTCGACGGCGGCGACGGCGCCGTCCCCGCGCTGGCCGTCGCCGATACGCTGGCGAAGGGAGATGCTTTCCTGGGGGACGGCATAGCCCGCGACGGGCTCCATCGCATCCAGACGCCGCAGGCTTTCCGGCGCGCCGGCATCCTCGCCGCGCACCGCGCCTGGGATTCGGCGCGCGAGGCGACCGATGACGCGCAGGTCGCGCGTGCCCACGGCCTGTCGGTCGCGATCGTCGAGGGCGACCGCAGCCTCGAAAAGCTCACCTATGCCGCGGATTTCGAGGCCGCCGAAGGAAGGTTCGCGATGATCAGCCGCAGCGCCATGGGATTCGACGTCCATGGCTTCACAGCCGGCGACGGCGTCCAGCTCGGCGGCGTCCGCATCGCGCATGACAGGGCGCTCGCCGGGCACAGCGACGCCGACGTCGCGCTCCATGCACTGACCGACGCCCTGCTGGGCACGATCGCGGCGGGCGACATCGGCAGCCATTTCCCGCCGAGCGACCAGCGCTGGAAAGGTGTCGATTCGGCAATGTTCCTGACACATGCCCGCGATCTCGTCGCCGCGGCTGGCGGCATCGTCGACTTCGTCGACCTGACGATCATCTGCGAGGCGCCAAAGATCGGCCCGCACCGTGAGGCCATACGGCACCGGATCGCTGAGCTGCTGGGGCTCGCCGCCGGACAGGTCAGCGTGAAGGCAACGACCACCGAGCGGCTGGGTTTCACCGGACGGCGCGAGGGGATAGCGGCGCAGGCGGTTGCAACGGTGCGCGTGCCGTCCATATAGCGAGGGGAAGAGACCATGACTCAGCACCAAGACACATTGCTGCCCCCCGAGCTGGTCGAGGCAGCCCGCCGCGTGATCGAGGCAAATCGCGCCGAAGGTCGCAAGATCGCGGTGGCGGAGAGCTGCACCGGGGGCCTCGTCGCCGCCGCGCTGACCGAGATTCCGGGATCGTCGGACGTGCTGGGCTGCGGCTTCGTCACCTATTCGAACGAAGCGAAGATCTCGTTGCTGGGCGTCTCGGTCGAGATGATCGAGACGTTCGGCGCGGTATCGATCGCGGTCGCCTGGGCGATGGCCCGCGGTGCGCTGGAGAAAAGCGGCGCCGATACGGCGGTCGCGATCACCGGAGTCGCCGGCCCGGGCGGAGGCAGCGAGAAGAAGCCTGTCGGCACGGTGGTGTTCGGGCGCGCCCGCAAGGGTGCCGATCCCGAGGATATCGTCGCGGACAAGCGCCATTTCGGCGACCTTGGACGCGGCGGCGTCCGGCTTCAGGCCGCGCTGTGCGCGCTCGAACTGCTGATGCCCGGCGCCACGGTGACGGAGGAGCCGTAAAGCTTCGCCGCACGCTCCTCGAACGCGTTGATCATCATCCTGAGCGCCCGGTCGAACATCTGGCCGGCGATCATCTCGAACAGCCGCGACTTGAATTCGAAGTCGATCGCGAAGTCGACGATCGTACCGCCCTTGCCGTCGACCGTGAATGTCCAGTCATTGTGGAGGAACTTGAGCGGTCCCTCGATATAATCGACATGGATGGCTGACGGGCGCCGTTTGGTGACCTTCGAGGTGAACTTCTCACGCAGCGCCTTGAAGCCGACCATCAGGTCGGCGACCATCTCCGTCTCGCTGTCCGATCGAACGCGCACCGCCGAAACCCAGGGCAGGAACTCGGCATAGGACGCGACATCGGCGACGAGCGCATACATCTGCTCCGGGCTGTAAGGCAGCGTCCGGGTCTCGCGGTGGCGAGGCATGTCAGGCGGCTGGGACTGCCGCCTTGCGGGCCAGCTCGGCGTTGCGGGCGTCGCGCAGCTTCACGAAATCGTCACCGGCATGGTAGCTCGACCGGGTCAGCGGGGTCGCAGCGACCAGCAGGAAGCCCTTCGCCCGCGCGATCGCGGCATAGGCCTCGAACGTCTTGGGTGCGACGAAGTCGGCGACCTTGGCATGTTTCGGCGTCGGCTGGAGATATTGGCCCATCGTCAGGAAGTCGATGTCGGCCGAGCGCATGTCGTCCATCACCTGGTGGACCTCCAGCCTTTCCTCGCCGAGCCCGACCATGATGCCCGACTTGGTGAAGATCGTCGGATCGAGCCGCTTGACCGTCTCCAACAGGCGCAGCGACGCATAATAGCGCGCGCCTGGCCGGATCGTCGGATAGAGCCTCGGCACCGTTTCCAGATTATGGTTGTAGACGTCGGGACGGGCCGCGACGATCATGTCGATCGCCGCATCGGCCTTGTTTCGGAAGTCGGGGGTCAGGATCTCGATCGTCGTCTTGGGCGTGGTCCTGCGCAACGCCTCGATCACCTTGACGAATTGCTTCGCACCGCCGTCGGGCAGATCGTCGCGGTCGACCGATGTGACGACGATGTGCTCGAGTCCAAGCTCCGCGGCAGCGTCCGCGACATGCTGCGGCTCCAGCACGTCAACCGGCCGGGGCATGCCCGTCTTGACGTTGCAGAAGGCGCAGGCCCGGGTGCAGGTATCGCCCAGGATCATCACCGTCGCATGCTTCTTCGTCCAGCATTCGCCGATGTTCGGGCAGGCCGCCTCCTCGCAGACGGTGGCGAGGTTGAGGCGGCGCATCAGCGCCTTGGTATCGGAGAAAGCCTGGCCCATCGGCGCCTTGACCCGGATCCAGTCGGGCTTGCGCTGCTTCGGGGCGGCGGTGATCGGCAGGGGTTCGCTCATGGATGCCAGATAGGCGATAAGGACCGCACTTGCCAGCCCCCGCGCTCGGGTCTAGGGCACTCGTCCATGACCGACTTCTCCGGGCTCATCGAGGGCTATCGCCGCTTCAAGGCGAATGGCTGGAAACAACAACGCGAACGCTGGACCCAGCTGGCCTCGGGTCAGGATCCCCGTTTGATGGTGATCGCCTGCTCCGACAGCCGGGTGGATCCGACGATCATCTTCGACACCTCGCCCGGCGAGATCTTCATGGTCCGCAACGTCGCCAACATGGTGCCGCCGTTCGAGACGACGGCCGGCCTCCACGGCGTCTCGGCGGCGCTGGAATTCGCGGTGACCCAGCTCGAAGTGCCCGAGATCGTCGTGCTCGGCCACCAGAGCTGCGGCGGTTGCGCCGCGGCCCTCACCCGCCGCTTCGAAAATGCCGAGAAGGGCCAGGGCGGCTTCATTTCCGACTGGATGTCGATGCTCGACGAGGCGCGCGACAAGGTCGTCGCCGAGCACGGCCATGGCGAGGAAGCGGTGCGCGCGCTCGAATGGGAAGCGGTCAAGGTGTCGATCGCCAATCTGCGCACCTTCCCCTGCGTTCCGATCCGCGAACAGAAGGGCAGGTTGAAGATCCACGGCGCCTATTTCGCCGTCGCCGACGGCATCCTCCACCTGCTCGACGAGTCGACCGGCGAATTCTCGCCGGCCTGACGTCTCCTTTCACCGGGAACGCCTCCCCTCCACCAATCGTTGAGCCCCTCGATAGTTTGTTGAGGAGCTTGACCATGATAGCCCGTTCGATCCTGGCGATCACCGCGCTGATCGCCGTCGCCCCGCTCGCGGCTCAGACCGATCCCGCCCACCAGGCTGCCGACGCTCGCGAAGTGCCGCAGACCCGCGCGCTCAATGATAAGGTCGGCAGCGCGATCGCGCAGACCCAGACCAACAACGCCGTCGCGCAGGCACAAAACGAGGAGAACCAGGCGCAATATGAGGCCGACAAGGCCGCCTATGCCGCCGCGCTGCGCCAACATAATCGCGAGGTCCTGGAAACCGACGCCACCTTCATCCGCCAGCGGGAGGCCTACGCCATGGCGATGCGCGACTGGCGGGCCCAGGTCGCCATGTGCAAGCGCGGATACCAGAGCGCCTGCAAGCTGCCGACCCCGGACCCGATGAATTATATGTGAGGGCCCTCCACCAGTTCCTGGCGAATGCCAGGGCATGCATGGCGAACAAGAAAAAGCCCGGAACCTCTTGAGGTCCGGGTTTTTTCTTAGCGCGTGAGCTTCTTGTAGGCACCTGCCCCAGGCCGGTCGGCGGCGTCGCCGAGGCGGCGGCGCTTGTCCTCCTCATAGCTCTCGAAATTGCCTTCGAACCATTCGACATGTCCGTCGCCCTCGAAGGCGAGGATGTGCGTGGCAAGGCGATCGAGGAAGAAGCGGTCGTGGCTGATCACCACCGCGCAGCCCGCGAAATTCTCCAGCGCGTCCTCGAGCGCGCGCAGCGTCTCGACGTCGAGGTCGTTGGTCGGCTCGTCGAGCAGCAGCACGTTGCCGCCCTTGCGGAGCATCTTCGCCATATGGACGCGGTTGCGTTCGCCGCCCGAGAGCTGGCCGACCTTCTTCTGCTGGTCGGGGCCCTTGAAGTTGAACGCACCGACATAGGCGCGGGTCGACATCTCGAACTTGCCGACGGTCATGATGTCATGACCCTCCGACACTTCCTCCCAGACATTCTTGTTGGGATCGAGCGCGTCGCGGCTCTGGTCGACAAAGCCCAGCTTGACGGTCGGACCGATATCGATCGAGCCCGCGTCAGGCGTCTCCTGCCCCGTGATCAGCCGGAACAGCGTGGTCTTGCCCGCGCCGTTCGGCCCGATCACGCCGACGATGCCGCCCGGCGGCAGCGTGAAGTCGAGTCCCTCGAACAGTTTCTTGTCGCCATAGGACTTGGTCAGCCCCTTGGCCTCGATCACCTTGCCGCCCAGGCGTTCGGGGGTCTGGATGACGATCTGGGCCTTGCCGGGCGCGCGGTTGTTCTGCTTCTCGACCAGCTCGTCGAACGCGCGGATACGCGCCTTGGACTTCGTTTGGCGCGCCTTCGGGCTCTGCCGGATCCACTCCAGCTCTTCCTTGATCGCCTTCTGGCGACCGGCGTCCTCGCGCTCCTCCTGCTCCATGCGCTTCGCCTTGGCGTCGAGCCACGACGAGTAATTGCCTTCATAGGGGATGCCCCGGCCGCGATCGAGTTCGAGCACCCAGCCCACGACATTGTCGAGGAAGTAGCGATCGTGGGTGACGAGGATGACGTTGCCCGGATAATCTACCAGATGCTGTTCCAGCCAGGCCACGCTCTCGGCGTCGAGATGGTTGGTCGGCTCGTCGAGCAGCAGGATGTCGGGCTTCTCGAGCAGCAGGCGGCACAGCGCGACGCGGCGCTTCTCACCGCCCGACAGGCCGGTGACCGGCAGGTCGCCCGGCGGGCAGCGCAGCGCTTCCATCGCGATCTCGAGCTGGTTGTCGAGCGTCCATCCGTCGGCCGCGTCGATCTTCTCCTGGAGGACGCCCATTTCCTCCATCAGCGCGTCGAAGTCGGTGTCGTCCTTGGGATCGCCCATCTCGGCCGAGATCGCGTTGAAGCGGTCGATCATGTCGGCCACCTCACGGACGCCGTCCATGACGTTCTGCTTGACCGTCTTGTCCGGATCGAGCTGTGGCTCCTGCGGCAGATAGCCGACACTGACGCCCTCGGCGGCCCAGGCCTCGCCCGAATAATCGGTGTCCATGCCGGCCATGACCTTCATCAGGGTCGACTTGCCGGCGCCGTTGACGCCGATGATCGCGATCTTCGTCCCCGGCAGGAACTGCAGGTGGATGTTGTTGAACAGCGGCTTGTTGGCGCCGGGGAAGGTCTTGGTCAGACCCTTCATCACGAAACTATATTGCACGGCCATCGGGCGCGAACCTCATCGAACGTCAAGGGCTGGGATTTGCCGCCGCCACTAACCGACGACAGGGCAATTGGCAAATGGGGAGCGGATGGTTAGCAACCAACCCCATGAAGCAAATTTCATTGCTGGCGATCGCCGCCTCCGCCGCCCTTTCCTCCCCGCTCCTCGCCCAGGCCAAGCCCGAGGAGACGGCCGCGCTGCGTGACGCAGCTCTTGGCGATACGCTCGCCTGGGATATCACCGAAGGCCTCACGACCGAAATCGGTCCGCGCATCGCCGGCAGCGATGCCGAAGCGCGCGCGCGCGACTGGGCCGTCGCCCGACTGAAGGCCTTGGGCTTCAGCAATGTCCGGATCGAAACCTTCGAGGTCCCTTATTGGGAACGCGGCGAGGCAAGCGCGGCGATCGTCGAGCCCTATCCGCAGCCGCTCGTCCTCACCGCGCTCGGCAACAGCGCCGCCACGCCGCCCAAGGGACTGACGGCCGAACTGATCGGCTTCGACAGCCTAGACTCCCTGAAGGCGGCCGATCCCGCGGCGGTGAAGGGCAAGATCGTCTTCGTCACCCATCGCATGGCGGCTACCCAGGATGGTTCGCATTACGGCCCGGTCGGCAAAATCCGCCGGGAGGGCCCTTCCGTCGCCTCGAAGCTCGGCGCCGCAGCGATCCTGATCCGCTCGATCGGCACCGACCAACACCGCGTTCCGCACACAGGCTCGCAAAGCTGGAGCGATGGCGCGCAGCCGATCCCTGCGCTGGCGCTCGCCAATCCCGACGCCGACCAGATCGAACGGGTGCTGAAGCGCGGCAAGCCGGTGACGGTGGCGCTGAAGGTCACTGCCCGGATGGCAGGCAAGCGCAGCTCGGGCAACGTCATCGCCGAAGTGCCGGGCCGCGATCCCAACGCCGGAATCGTTCTGGTCGGCGGTCATCTCGACAGCTGGGACCAGGGCACTGGCGCGATCGACGATGCCGCCGGCGTCGCGATCACCACAGCCGCGGCCAAGCGGATCATGGACGCCGGGCAACCGCTGCGGACGATCCGCGTCGTCTGGTTCGGGTCGGAGGAGATCGGCCTGTTCGGCGGCGCCGCCTATCGCGAGAAGCACAAGGGCGAGAAGCATCATCTGCTCGCGGAATCCGATTTCGGCGCCGATCGCATCTGGCGCCTCCAGACATCGGTCGCCGAAGCCGCCCTGCCCGCCATGAAGCCGCTGGCCGCGGCGCTCGCGCCACTTGGCATCCAGCTCGCGCCGCGCAACGGCGAGGCATCGGGATCGGACATCTCCGAGATCCAGAAGCTGGGCATCCCGGTGATCGAGCTGAGCCAGGACGGCACGCGCTATTTCGATCTGCACCATACGCCCGACGACACGCTCGACAAGGTCGATCCGGTGCAGCTCCGGCAGAATGTCGCTGCCTGGACGGCGCTGCTGTCGGTTACCGCCAACGACCCGACCGATTACGGCCCGGTAGCGCCCCGGGCCGACTGACCGCGGGCCGGGCGGCGGCAAATGTCGCCGCCCAGCAAAGGTACAGCAACACAGCGATCATAACTCGACTGTCGCGACCACCCGCCAGAGCGGGGGCGCAAGCAGGAGAATGCAATGACCATGATGATGCTTTTGGGGGCGTTGACCGCGTCCCTGGCAGGCGCGGATGGAGGTCATCTCCATCGCACGACGATCGAGCATCGCGGCGCGCCGGTGACGATCGACTACCGGGCGAACACCGCGCTGAGCACGCGCCAGGTCGGCATGTCGCCGCCGACGCGGACCGGCGGGGTCGTCCGCTGCGCCTGGGTCGCCCGGGTGGCGGTCGAGCGCAGCCTCGGCGGCGCCGGCGGGCTCAGCCGCGTCGTCGACACCGATCTGCAGCTGAAGGGCAGTCAGCCCGGCACCTGCACGGCGGCCAAGAGGGCGATCGAGCAACAGGTCGCGGCGCGGGACGATGAGGTCCGCCGCCACGTCCGTGCGGTGGTCGAGCGTGATCGGGCGACCCTGCTCGCCGAGCTCGAGGCAGCAGCGCGGTCGAACGCGAGCTGATCGTGCGTCTTCGGGCAGCCATGACCCTTTCGGGGCTGCTGCTCGGCGGCCAGGCGATCCACGCGGCGCGGGCGGCAGACTGGTCGCCCGCGCTTTCCGCGTCTCTGACCAGCGACGAGCGCCGCCGGGGGCTGAGCTGGAGCGACGGCCGCCCGGCGGCGAGCGCGCGGTTCTCCCTCCAGCCCGCGGACGGGCTGTCCCTGTCCATCGCGGGCACGACCCTGCGCCGCAGCGCTCGGCACGACGGCGCTGCGATCGGCATCGACAGCGCGATCGTCTATACGAGGAATTTCGGCGCGGTCCGGGCCGACGCACAGATCAGCCACCATGCCTTTCCCGGTCGAGGCGACGCGAACTATGTCGAGCTGGGCGGCGGCGCGGGGACGATGATCGGCCCGGTCCAGCTGGACCTGTTCGGCCTTTACGCCCCGAAGCAGGATGCGATCGGCGGCGATAATCTCTACCTGGCCGCCAGCGGGGCGGTCGCGATCGTCGGTACGCCCTTCACGGTCGGAGCACAGATCGGTCGATCGAGCGGCGATTCCGATAACCCCGCGCGCTCCGCCCGCCTGCGTCCGCACGGCCGCTACACCGATGCGGCCTTGCGCGTCGATTATGTCGCCGGCCCCTTCACCCTCGGCCTCGACCTGACCGACACCTGGCATGGCCGCCGCACCGCCCCCGGCCCGATCGCCGCCGATAGCGGGCGACGCGTTTCGGCAAGGGTCGGAATCAGCCTCTAATGCGCAGCCGGCGGCGGCTGACACGACGCCACTAGCTACCCCCGCTTCGGAATCTCCAGCCCGCGCTGGACCGCCGGGCGGGCGAGGCCGCGGTTTAGCCAGGCGGGGACGTTCTTCAGACCGTCATATTCGACCAGGTCGCGCGCCTCGTAGAAGGTGATCAGGTTGCGGACCCAGCCGAGCGTCGAGACGTCGGCGATGCTGTATTCCGTCCCCATGATCCAGTCGCGACCGTCCAGCCGCCGTTCGAGCACGCCAAGCAGCCGCTTCGACTCGGCGACGTAGCGCTGCAGCGGGCGCTTGTCCTCATAGTCCCGGCCCGCGAACTTGTTGAAGAAGCCGACCTGGCCGAACATCGGGCCGATCCCGGCGTTCTGGAAGAACACCCATTGGATCGTCTCGTAGCGCAGCGCCGGATCGGTGGCGATGAACCTGCCGCTCTTGTCGGCCAGGTAGATCAGGATCGCACCCGACTCGAACAGGCCGAGCGGACGTCCGCCAGGACCATCGGGATCGATGATCGCCGGAATCTTGCCGTTCGGGTTGAGCGACAGGAACTCGGGCGTGTGGCTCTGATTGTCGGTGATGTCGACGAGGTGCTGCTCATAGGGAAGCCCCGTCTCCTCCAGCATGATCGACGCCTTCACGCCATTGGGCGTGTTGAGCGAATAGAGCTGGATCCGGTCGGGATGCTCGGCCGGCCAGCGCCGGGTGATCGGAAAGGCGGAAAGATCGGCCATGATGGTCTCCATTCGGTGTGCCTGGGCTTGGTTTTAGCCACCCCTCCCGTCGTCATGCCAGCCCCTCGACTGCCTGCAAGGCAGGCGCTCGGGATGAACTTCAGCCGAAGGCTGAAGGCTGGCTTCCATGTCTGTCTTCTTCTCAGATGCCGCCTGGCTGATGAGAGACATGGGCCCCTGCCTCCGCAGGGGCGACGGTGATATCAATAGACCTCGCTGTCCGGCTGGCCGCGCATCCGCAGCGTGTGAACCCCGGCGAAGGCCAGCCCGACCAGCCCCGCCACCACGCCGAAGATCGCGGGCGGGAAGCGGCCCTGGCCGGCGGGCATCCAGTCGCCGCGTTCCATGTTGGCAACGATCGCGAAGCGGCGCCCGACCGGATAGTCGGCCAGCTCGCCGCAGGCGATCCGCAGCCCGTCCTGGAACGCCATGGCCCGGTCGCGGAACTCGATCCGCAGCGAGCAACTCGCCAGCGGCGACGGATCGCTGCGATATTGCGCCACCACCCGCGCCGAAAGCTCGCGACCGCCGCGCATGATCGCGTCGCGGCGGCCATATTCGGCGGCGGAGACCCAGGCGAAGGCCAGCGTTGCAACGATCAGCACCGCCCAGACGATCCGCAGCGACAGCCAATGGTCGGGCTTGTTCTCCGCCAGGGCCATCGCCGGTCACCGCGCCGGCGTCAGTTCGGCAGGCCCGGTTCGCCGCCTTCGGGCGCGGCGAGCAGGTCGACCGACGGTTCGCTGGCGCGCGTCTCGATCGCGCCGAGTTCGTCGATTTCCTTGTCGCCGGTCTCGACGTTGAGCTCGCGGAACTTGCGGCCGGTGACGAGGACCCGGCCCTCGAAGCTCGACACGAACTTGTTGTAGTTCTCGACCGCGCTGTTGAGTCCGCCGCCGACACGGCGGAGGTGGCCCGCCGCGGTCGCCAGCCGCTCGTACATCTCCTTGCCGAGCCGGCCGATCGCGCGCGCCTCCTCGGCCATCTTCTCCTGCCGCCAGACGCTGGCAATGGTGCGGGCAAGCGCGACGAGGTTGATCGGCGTCGCGATCAGCACACGGCGCTGGTGCGCCCAGTCCCACAGCTCGGGGTCCTGCTCCATCGCCGCCGACAGGAAATGCTCGCCGGGAATATACATGACGACATAGTCGGCCGCCTCGCCGAACCGGTCCCAATAGCTCTTCTGGCCCAGTTGGTTGGCATGGGTGCGCAGCGCCGCCGCATGTGCCTTGAGGAAGGTCGCCCGGGCCGTTTCGTCGACCTCCTCGCTTGCGTCCATATAGGCGTTGAACGAGCATTTGGCATCGACGATCAGCTTGCGGCCGCCGGGCAGGCGGACGACGACGTCGGGCCGCAGCCGGCCGTCCTCGGTGTCGACCGACACTTCGGTCGCGAAATCGGCATAGGGCGACAGGCCCGCCTGTTCGAGCACGTTGCGGAGCGACTGTTCGCCCCAGCGACCGCGCGCCTTGGGGCTGGCGCGCAGCGCGTTGACGAGCCGGGCGGCTTCGTCGCGCACCTGGCCCTGGCCCTGACGAACCAGCTCGACCGCCTCACGCAGGCCGGCATAGCTGTCCACCCGCTCCTTCTCGACCCGCTGCAGTCCCTCCTCATAGCGCTTCAGCGTCGTTTCAACCGGGCTGAGCAGCGCCTTCAGCTGCGCCTCGCTCTTCTCGCCGGCCTGGTGGAAACGCTGGTCGGCGCGCTCAAGGAACTGGCGCTGGGCCTGATCGAGCAGCTTGCCGCCGACCTCCGCGAACTGGGCCGTGAGCTGCTGCTTCGCCTCCTGAAGCTGACGAATCTGCGCCTCGAACGCCTCGGTCCGCGCCTGTCGTTCGGCAGCGAGCCCCGCACGCTCGGCCTCCGACCGGGCGAGCGCGTCGCGCGCGGTATCCAGCGCCCGCCGCAATCCCACCACATCCTCCGCCCCGGTCGCCAGCAGGCGACCGCGCACCAGCCAGCCGATCGCGAGCCCGATCAGCAGGCAGAGGGGCAAGGCAAGGGCGACGAGCGGAGACATGGAATATCCTTCGGGAACAGAATGGGAACCCTGCCCCGCCCCGGCACGGATTGCAAGCGAACTCGCCGCTTCCCATCGCCGCCGCAGCGGTTAATATCGCGGCGGGGCATATTGGGGGATTCTATGGCGGGTAGCGGCGAAGGCGCGTCACTTGCGGCGCGTATCCGGGCTTTCGGGCCGGTCTTTCGCAAGACGCTGAAACAGATCGGCGCGACGCGACTCGTCGTTACCGCCATCTTCCTGATCCTCGGCCTCGCCTTCGCCCGCTACAGCTGGAATGTGATCCTCGCCAAGGATGCCGAGCGCGCGCTGTTCGACGTGCGCCTGCTGCTCGCCAGCCCGCATGTCGAGACCGACCAGCGCATCGCGATGGTGACCTTCACCGAGGACACGCTGCGCCTGACCGGCCGTCGCTCGCCGCTCGATCGGTCGATGCTGGCCAAGGGGCTTCTCGCGCTCGACCAGATGAAGCCCAAGGCAATCGGCATCGATATCCTGATCGACCAGCCGACGCCTGAGGACCAGGTCCTGATCGATGCCTTCCGGACGATGAAGACACCGACCTATCTCGGCTTCGCTTCGCACGCGACCAACACCACGTTCATGACGCTCGACCAGGAGAATTTCCTGCGCGATTTCCTGCGGCAGACGCGGCCCGGCAATGTCCACGCGACAAGCATCCGCCTGCTCGCCGACGATGATGGCGTGATGCGCAGCTGGCCAAACCAGCCGAGCGAATTGCCGCCGCTGATGGCGAACTCCCTGACCGGCGGCTTCGACCAGTTCCGCTCTTACCAGGGCTCGATCCGCTACCGGCTACCCAAGTTCGAGGACCGCCCCGTCTTCGACAAATTCCCGATCGAGGTCATCGCGAACCCCGACCTCATCGAGGCGTTCCGTCCCCAGATCGAGGGGCGTTACATCATGATCGGCGGCGACATTCCCGATGTCGACCAGTTCATCACCCCCGCCTCGCGCATCCGCAAGGGCGAAACGACGATCGGGCTGGAGATCCACGCGACGCTGCTGGCCCAGATGCTCGATCAGGTGATGCCGCGGAAGATTCCCGGCTGGGGGCTCTGGCTGATCGCGATCAGCGTGATCACGCTCGGCGCGCTGACCGCTGTATCGAACATGAAGATCTGGAAGCTCGGCCTGTTGCTGCTGGTCCAGGCGGGTGCGATTGCCGCGGTGCCCTTCATCTGGCAGTTCCACGGCATCGACACCCAGGGGCTACCGGTGTTCGGCTGGCTGATCGGCTGGGTCTTCGCCTATTCGGCGGTCGGCACCGCGGCACGCGGGATCGGCTCGGAACAACGCAATTTCGCCCAGTCGGCCCTCGGCAAATATCTGCCGGGCGACATCGCCAAGGACATCATGAAGAACCCGGAGCGGCTTCAGCTCCATGGCGAAAAGCGTGAAATCTACGCGCTGTTCAGCGACCTGGAGGGCTTCACCAAGCTCAGCCACCAGATCGAGCCGGAGATGGTCGCCTTCCTGCTCAACAAATATCTCGACCTGCTGTCGGAGACGGTGCTCGAACATGGCGGCACGATCGACAAGTTCGTCGGCGACGCGATCGTCGCCTTCTGGGGCGCCCCGATCAGCCGCCCCGACGATTGCGAGCGTGCGGTCCGCTGCGCGGTGGCGATGTACGAGGCCGGCGAACAATTCCGCCGGGAAGCGCCCGAAGGCGTGCCGCCGATCGGCGTCACCCGCGTCG
This sequence comes from Sphingomonas sp. Y57, assembly GCF_001015195.1. Classification (GTDB taxonomy): domain Bacteria; phylum Pseudomonadota; class Alphaproteobacteria; order Sphingomonadales; family Sphingomonadaceae; genus Rhizorhabdus. The sequence continues at coordinate 143,559 of NZ_LDES01000022.1, forward strand.
GCGTCCATTTCGGCGAAGCGATCGTCGGCAATTTCGGGGGTGAAGGGCGCATCCAGTACACCGCCCTGGGCGACTCGATGAACACCGCTTCCCGGCTCGAAGGCGCCAACAAATATCTCAAGACCAAGACGCTGGTGAGCGACACCGTGGTCGAGCGGTCGGCGTTGAGCTGTTTCCGGCCGGTTGGACGGATCGCCGTGTCGGGCAGGTCGACCCCGATGGAAGTCTTCGAACCCGTCTTCGATTTTTCGGAAGACCGTGTGCAACAGTTCACAGACATCTTCCGTAGATATGATGCAGGAGATGAAAGTGCGTTGGCCGAGTTTGAAAAGATGGCCGCAGAAAATCCTGATGATAAGGCGCTCGCCAATCTGATAGAGCGTCTTCGTGAGGTTGGACCGGGAGGTTATAGTGCTCTGGACAAATAAGCGCCGGCCGCAGGCTGTAATTGCGGCGTTCCTTGGGATGATGCTGGGCGGCACGGCGGTCGCGGCGCCGCTCGTCGTCCGTTCGGCAGGCCCGTCGGCCAAGGTCTATCCGGCCGGCAAGGCGCTTCCCGACGATGCCAAGATCACACTGAAGGCCGGCGATACCGTCGTCCTGCTTGACGGCCGCGGCACCCGCACGCTCAGCGGACCCGGCACGTTCAGCTCGACCGGGTCCAGCGTCGCCGCCGCGACGACCGGCTCGACCCTCAACGCGCTCGTTTCGGGCGGCGGCGAGCGCCGCGCGCGGATCGGCGCCGTGCGCAGCGCCAGCGGCATCGACAAGAATGCCGGCCGCAACCCGAACGTCTGGTATGTCGACGTTACCCGCAGTGCCAATATGTGCATCGCCGACACCTCGTCGGTGACGGTGTGGCGCCCCGACGCGAGCAAGGCCGCGAGCGTCCGCGTCACCCGTGGCGACGGCACCAGCGGAACGATCGATCTCGCCGCGGGCCAGGCCGCCGGTCTCTGGCCGGCCAATCTGCCCGTGACCGACGGCAGTGCCTACAAGCTGAGCTGGGACGGCGCCAAGGCTCCGACCTCCCTCAAGTTCGTTGTCGTCAAGCCGACCTCGCCGGGTCTCGAGGACATGGCGCAGTCGCTCATCAAGGCCGGCTGCAACGCGCAGCTCGACCTGCTGATCGAGACGGTCGCGCTGCCCGACGGCAAGTCGCAGGGCTGATCCCCCTCACCGGGGCGAAGCGGAGGCCGGCGGGGCGACCCGCCGGCCTTCTTCTTTTGGGGAGCGTCCTCACAACCAAAAGCGTCATGCCGGCGGAGGCCGGCATCCCGGGCGGCTCCTGCCTCGACCTTGTCTCCTCTCTCTCCGTAGATGCCGGCCTCCGCCAGCATGACGGCTTCGGGTTCACCTCCTTTTCGGGACAGCCCCCTTGGCCCGGTCCGCCAAAATGCTCTAGAGCCGCGCCGCTATCTTGATGGGACTATCGATGACCGACACCGTACCCGCCGGCGCCTCCCTGATGCTGTTCGACAGCCTCACCCGGTCGACCCGCGCCTTCGCGCCGATCGATCCGGCGATGGTGCGCCTCTACAGCTGCGGCCCGACGGTCTACAATTTCGCCCATCTCGGCAATCTGCGCGCCTATGTCTTCACCGACACGCTGCGCCGGACGCTCAACTGGAAGGGCTGGCCGGTCAACCATGTCATCAACATCACCGACGTCGGCCACCTGACCTCCGACGCCGACGAGGGCGACGACAAGATGGAGGCGGCGGCGAAGAAGGCGGCCAAGACGATCTGGGAGATCGCGGCCTTCTACACCGAGGCGTTCAAGGCCGACCTCGCGGGGCTCAACATCATCGCGCCGACGCTGTGGAGCGTGGCGACCGACCATATCCAGGACATGATCGCCTTCGCGCGGACGATCGAGGCGGCGGGCGCCAGCTACGAGCTCGACGGCGGCCTCTATTTCGACACGTCGAAGGTGCCCGATTACGGCCGCCTCGCCGGCGCGCGCGGCGACGAGACGGTCGGCCGCATCGCCGAGGTCGAAGGCAAGCGCAACGCCGCCGACTTCGCGCTGTGGCGCCGCTCGGCGGCCGGCGAGCAGCGGCAGATGGAATGGATGTCGCCCTGGGGCCCCGGCGCGCCGGGCTGGCATCTCGAATGCTCGGTGATGAGCATGAAATATCTGGGCAACCAATTCGACATCCATACCGGTGGGATCGACCATCGCGAGATCCACCACTGCAACGAGATCGCGCAGAACCAGGCCTTCACCGGCACCGCCGCGTCGGGCGCGAACTTCTGGATGCACAACAACTTCCTGGTCGATCGCGGCGGCAAGATGTCGAAGTCGAAGGGCGGCTTCGCGACCCTCGCGGGCGTGATCGGCAAGGGCGTCCACCCCCTCGCCTATCGCCTGCTCTGCCTGTCGGCGCATTACCGTTCCGAACTCGAATTTTCGCCCGAGGCGCTGGTGGCGGCGCTGACCCGGCTGACCCGGCTCGTCCTTGCCGCGCAGCAGCTCCGCGACAAGGCCGGCGCGCCCGACTGGCTGCGGCTGATCGACGAGACCAGCGCGAGCAAGGGCGCCTCGTTCGCCTATCAGCGCTCGGTCGTCGAAGCCGGGCTCGGCGCGAAGGCCCAGGCGCTGATCGCCCAGTTCGACGAGGCGCTGTCGAACGACCTGATGGTGCCGCAGACCCTGCCCCTGCTGGAAAGCGCGATCGCGGACAAGGCGATCCCCGCCGAAGAGCGGTTGCGGCTGCTGGCCTCGATGGATCTCGCGCTCGGCCTCGGCCTGCTCAGGCTCAATCGGATCGACCTGCGCCTGCGTCCCGACGACGCGAGCATCGAGGACGGCGAGATCGAGGCCCTGATCGAGCAGCGCCAGGCCGCGCGCGCCGCCAAGGACTATGCGGAGTCGGACCGCATCCGCGACGACCTGGCCGCGCGGGGCGTCTCGGTGATGGACGGCGCGGGCGAGATGCGCTGGGACTGGATTCTCGATCTCTGAAAGTCGTCTGGAGATGGGCGGAAGCGCGCATTTGGTAGCGGCACCGGCCATGCGCCGGCCGGCGGGCCGCAAACCGGCCTCAGCCCAATCCAAGCGGAATCAATCCGCAACAGATTGTAAAAAATCCTGTTCCCCGTCGCCGAAATGACATAGCAATCGCCCATCTTGCATGGTCGCAACAGGGGCGCGACGACAGTAAGGGGGGCATAGCATGGCGACGAAGGCATCCGATCTCTTCATCCAATGTCTGGAAGAGGAGGGTTGCGAATATATCTTCGGCGTTCCCGGCGAGGAAAACCTCGACATGCTGGACAGCCTCTCGCGGTCCACGAAGATCAAGCTGATCCTGACCCGCCACGAACAGGGCGCCGGCTTCATGGCCGCCACCTATGGCCGCCACACGGGCAAGACCGGCGTGTGCATGGCGACGCTCGGGCCGGGTGCGACCAATTTCGTGACCGCTGCCGCCTATGCGCAGCTCGGCGGCATGCCGATCCTGATGGTCACCGGCCAGAAGCCGATCAAGAAGTCGAAGCAGGGCCGCTTCCAGATTCTCGAAGTCGTCGAGATGATGAAGCCGATCACCAAGTTCACCCACCAGCTGGCTTCCGCAGACAATATCCCGAGCCGTATCCGCGAGGCCTATCGCCTCGCCGAGGAGGAGAAACCGGGCGCGACCCATATCGAGTTCCCTGAGGACGTCGCCGACGAGCATACCGATTCGAAGCCGCTCAAGCGCTCACTGGCTCGCCGGCCCGAGGCGGAGGACAAGGCGGTCCGCGCCGCCGTCAAGATGATCGAGGATGCGAAGTCTCCGATCCTGGTGATCGGCGCGGGTGGCAACCGCAAGCAGACCGGCCGGATGCTGCTCCAGTTCATCGAGAAGACCGGCATCCCGTTCGTCACCACCCAGCTCGGCAAGGGCGTGATCGACGAATGCCACCCCAAATTCCTCGGCTGCGCCGCGCTGTCGGCCGGCGATTTCGTGCACCGCTCGATCGAGCATGCCGACCTGATCATCAACGTCGGCCACGACGTGATCGAGAAGCCGCCCTTCTTCATGCGCAACGGCGGCACCCCGGTGATCCACGTCAGCTCGAAGACCGCCGAGGTCGACCCGGTCTATTTCCCGCAGGTCGAGGTGATCGGCGACATCGCCAACGCCATATGGAAGATGCAGAAGGACATCGTCCCGTCGGGCCGCTGGAATTTCGACTTCATGATGAAGGCCCGCAAGGCCGAGGTCGCCCACACCGAGACGCTGGAAGGCGATGAGCGCTTCCCGATCTTCCCGCCGCACCTGGTGCGCGAGATTCGCCGTGCCATGCCAGCCGACGGCATCATCTGCCTCGACAATGGCGTCTACAAGATCTGGTTCGCACGCAACTATCCGGCGCGTCAGCAGAACACGGTGCTGCTCGACAACGCGCTCGCCACCATGGGCGCGGGCCTGCCGTCGGCGATGGCATCGGCGATGGTCTATCCGGACCGCAAGGTGATGGCGATCTGCGGCGATGGCGGCTTCATGATGAACAGCCAGGAGATGGAGACCGCGGTCCGCCTCGGCCTCAACATCACCGTGCTGATCCTCAACGACAGCTCCTACGGCATGATCCGCTGGAAGCAGGCCAATATGGGCTTCAAGGACTGGGGCCTGACCTACGGCAACCCCGATTTCGTCAAATATGCCGAGAGCTATGGCGCCAAGGGCCACCGGGTCGAAAGTGCGGAGCACCTGACCAGGCTGCTCAAGGAATGCCTCGACACGCCGGGCGTCCACCTGATCGATTGTCCGGTCGACTATTCGGAAAACGACCAGATCCTCAACAAGGATATCAAGACGCTCAGCAAGGAAATCTCCTAATTCCGTTATGATCGATTTCGGCGGGGTCGCCCGGCTGCCCATATCCGGCAGCCAGCCCCGCCGCTCCCGGCGACGACGTTAACGGACGGTCCGCGATGAAGCTCAAAGACACCTACCCCCTCTATCTCGCCAACGAGGCGCAGCAGCCGAACACCGACCTGAAGGTGACCGACAAGTTCACCGGCGAGGTCGCAACGCTGGTCGCGCTGGCCGACGCCAGGACGATCGACGCCGCAATCGGATGGGCGGTGAAAGCCGCCGAGCCCATGGCCAAGATGGCATGCTATGAGCGGCAGGCGGTCCTCCAGCACTGCGTCGATCGCTTCACCGAGCGCAAGGACGAACTCGCCTATGCGCTGTGCATCGAGGCGGGCAAGCCGATCAACGATTCGCGCGGCGAGGTCGGCCGCCTGATCGACACCTTCCGCATCGCCGCCGAGGAATCTGTGCGGATGACCGGCGAGGTCCAGCCGCTCGACATCTCACCCCGCGCCCGCGGCTATCAGGGAATCTGGAAACGCGTCCCGATCGGCCCCTGCTCGTTCATCTCGCCGTTCAACTTCCCGCTCAACCTGGCGGCGCACAAGATAGCCCCGGCAATCGCGGTCGGTTGCACGTTCGTGATGAAGCCGGCGAGCCGCACGCCGCTGGGCGCGATCATCATGGGCGAGGTCCTGGCTGAGACCAACCTGCCCAAGGGCGCCTTCTCGATCCTGCCGGCGGCGCGCGATGGCGCCGACCTGTTCACCGTCGACGAGCGACTCAAGCTGCTGTCGTTCACCGGATCGCCGGATGTGGGCTGGGACCTCAAGGCCCGTGCGGGCAAGAAGAAGGTGGTGCTTGAGCTGGGCGGCAACGCCGCCGTGGTGATCGACTCCGACGCTGACCTCGACGATGCCGTCGACCGCACGGTATTCGGCGCCTTCTACCAGTCGGGCCAATCCTGCATCGGCGTGCAGCGCATCCTCGTCCACGATGCCGTCTATGACGCATTCCGCGACAAGCTCGTCGCAAAGACGAAGACGCTGATCGCCGGCAACCCGCACGATGAGAAGACGTTCGTCGGACCGATGATCGACGTGAAAGAGGCGCAGCGGCTGGACGGCTGGATTCAGGAAGCGACCGCCAAGGGCGCCACGCTCCTCTGCGGCGGCAAGCGCGACGGCGCGATGCTCGAGGCGACGCTGCTTGAGAATGTCGATCCCGACACCAAGCTCAATCGCGAGGAGGCGTTCGGCCCCGCCGCCTTCCTGATCCGCTTCAGCGACTGGCACGAGGCGCTGAGGATCGTGAACGACTCGAAGTTCGGCCTGCAGGCCGGCATCTTCACCCGCGACATCTTCAAGATCCTCGACGCCTGGGACGATCTCGACGTCGGCGGCGTCGTCGTCAACGACGTCCCGAGCTATCGGGTCGACAATATGCCTTATGGCGGCGTCAAGGACTCGGGCCTCGGCCGCGAGGGCATCCGCTTCGCCATGGAGGACATGACGGAGATCCGTAATCTCGTCATCCGGCGGCGAAGCGCTTGATAAGCTTTGAATGATTGCCATCGGGCGGTTAAAGAGCGATACAAACTCTCGATCGTGACCGCCCAGGGGCAAAAGTGGCGTTTACGAATGGGCATCGGCAGTTAGGGAGCGCCGAATTGGGGGGTAAGGTCTCGGGCAGGCTGTCCTGTGTCTGCGGGCTCTTCGGCGCCGCGGTTCTCGGTATTGCACTGCTTTTCCTCGCCACGACGGGCACGGCCGATCGTGCCGTCGCCGCCTCGGCATCCGCCGCCACCGGCGCCGTCCATGTCGGTGTCGCCTCCTGCGCGGGATCGACCTGCCACGGGCGCAGCGAGCCGACCGGCAAGGTCGTCCGCCAGGACGAGATTCTCCATTGGCAGAACGCATCGAGCAGGACCGGCGCGCACAGCCGCGCCTATGCGGCCCTTGCCTCGGCACGCGGACAGGCGATCGCGGCGAAGATGGGCATCGGCCCCGCGACGTCGGCTGGCGAATGCCTCGGCTGCCACGCAGATCCGGCCTATAGCGGCAAGGGACCGCGCTGGCAGGTGAGCGACGGCGTCGGCTGCGAGGGATGCCATGGCGGCGCAGGCGGCGGCAATGGCTGGCTCACCACCCATTATGCTGTCGGCCAAACCCACGGTGCCAACATCGCGCGTGGCCTCTACCCGCTCGATCAGCCGCGCGCTCGCGCGGAAAAATGCCTCGATTGCCACCTCGGCAGCGACAAGCCGGGGCAGTTCGTCTCCCACAGGATCATGGCGGCGGGCCATCCGCGCGTCGCGTTCGAGGCCGACCTCTTCTCGGCGCTCCAGCAGCATCATGACGAGGATGCGGACTATGTGCAGCGCAAGCGCCGCACCAACAATGTCCAGCTCTGGGCGGTGGGCCAGGCTACGGCCGTCGGCCGTGCGACCAGCCTGTTCGCCAATCCCCGGCTCGGCACCGACGGCATCTTCCCGGAAATCTATTTCTTCGACTGTCACAGCTGCCACCGGCAGATCGTCGACGGACCGAACGGACGGGCCAACTGGGTCGCGAACCCGGGCCGCCCTATCCCGTCGGGCATGCCGCCGTTCAACGACGAGAACATGATCATGCTGTCGGCCGCAGCCAGGGTCGCGGCGCCGGGCATGGCCGCGAAGTTCGATAGTGACTCGCGCGCCTTCCACGCCGCGCTGGCCAAGGACAGGCCTGCCGCGGTCGCCGCCGCGCGCCGTCTGTCGGCGACGGCGGACAGCCTTGCCGACACGCTCAGCCGCAGTGCCTTCGGCCGCGAGCAGACCTTTGCGATCATCGACACGATCGCCGGCAACGTCATCTCGCCGCGCTTCACAGACTATGAGGGCTCGGCACAGGCGGTGATGGCGCTCGACACGCTGCTCAACGCCCTGGTCCGTCAGGGGCATGTGAGCGAGGACCGGGTCCGCGGCGCGCGCGGCGCAATCGACCGGGCCTACAAGGCGGTGGGCAACAGCAATGCCTATCGCCCGGCGGAATTCCGGGCGGCCCTGGGGCAGGCAGCCGCTTCGATAAGGGCGCTCAAATGACCGTTGCTTCGCGTAGTGTAGCCGCTTTCACTGCTCTCGCCTTCACGCTCGCCTCCTGCGGCGGCGGGGGTGGTGGCGGCAGTTCGACCCCGACGCCCACTCCTACCCCGACGCCTTCGCCGACCGCGCTCTACACCGCGCCGGCCCAGGAAGCGCTGACTGTCGCCGACGTGCAGAAGGTGCTGGCCCAGGCGATCGAGGAAGCCGCGGCACGCAACAAGCCTGCCGTCATCGCGATCGTCGACCGGGTCGGCAACGTCCTCGCCGTCTACCAGATGAACGGCGCTCCGACGACGCTGACGATCAAGACCACGCACCGCGTCGTGACGCCAACCGATGTCGAAGGCCTCGTCGTCGCCGGTTCACCCGCCGCCAACCCGCTCGCCGCGGCCGCGATCGCCAAGGCGATCACCGGCGCCTATCTGTCGTCATCGGGCAACGCCTTCTCGACGCGGACCGCCAGCTTCATCGTCCAGGAGCATTTTCCGCCGGGCAACAACCAGCTCGCCGGAGGCCCGCTGTTCGGCGTGCAGTTCAGCCAGTTGCCCTGTTCGGATTTCTCGCGCCGCTATCTCCCGGCCGGCGGCAGCGCCGCCTTCATCGGACCGAAGCGCTCTCCGCTCGGCCTCGCCGCCGATCCGGGCGGGTTCCCGCTCTACAAGAACGGCGTGGTGGTGGGCGGTATCGGCGTCATGTCCGACGGGCTCTACGGCTATGACCCGAACGTCGACGACGTCGACAATGACGACGACGAATATATCGCCACGGCAGGCCTGAGCGGCTTTGACGCCCCCCAGGACATCCGCGCCAACAACATCCAGGTGATCGTCCAGCTTCGCTACACGGACGCAGACACGTCCAGGCTGCGCACCAACCCGGCCAGCGCCCGCGCCTTCTCCGCGCTGTCGGGCACCGGATCGCTGGTGTCGATCCCTGGCTATTACGCACAGGGGACGACCCCGACGGTGCTCGCCGGCCATAGCTATGGGTCCGAGGCATCCGGCTATCGCCCCGCGACGGCGGCGGAGCGCAGCTCCGGCAATGCGATCGACAATGTCGACGCCTTCATCCTGACCGACGGCGCCGGCAACAACCGTTATCCGCTGCGCGGCGGCACCGACGGTGCCGAGGTCTCGACGCCGCTGACCCAGGCCGAGGTGAAGGCGATCCTCGAAGAAGCCTTCAAGGTGATGAGCCGCGCCCGCGCGCAGATCCGCAAGCCGCTCGACAGCCGCGCGCAGGTGACGATGACCGTCGTCGATACGCGCGGGGCCGTGCTCGGCATGGTCCGCAGCCCCGACGCCCCGATCTTCGGCACGGACGTCTCGCTCCAGAAGGCGCGCACCGCGACATTCTTCTCGGGTTCGCACGCCGCGTCTGATCTGCTCGGCGACACCAGCCCGGATGTCCAGTCGTTCGTCCAGAAGGTTCGGACTTTCCTGAACGATCCCAGCGCGCTGACCGGCAGCCACGCCTTCGCCGATCGCTCGGGCGGCAATCTCTCGCGGCCCTTCTTCCCGGACGGCGAGGTGGGACGGCCCAACGGACCGCTATCGCGCCCCTTCAACCAGTGGAGCCCCTTCTCAACCGGGCTGCAAAGCGCACTGATCTTCAACAACCTGGCGGAGCATCTGGGCTTCGTGCTCGGCGCATCGCCGACCGACACGCGGCAGCGCTGCACCTTCCTGTCGGACGTACCCGGCACCAGCGAGAACCGCCTGCAGAACGGCATCCAGATCTTCCCCGGATCGGTCCCGGTCTATCGCGGCAACAAGCTGGTCGGCGGTGTCGGCGTGTCCGGTGACGGTATCGACCAGGATGACATGATCTCCTTCCTGGGCCTCCACAACGGCGGCGCGCGGGTCAACAGCGTCTCCAACGCGCCGAAGGACATCCGCGCCGACAACATCGTCGTGGCGGTCGGCGCCGGGGTCCGGCTGCGCTATGTGAACTGTCCGTTCGCTCCGTTCCTCGATACGTCCGATCAGGACGTCTGCGGCGGAAAATAATGGCGGCGGCGCTCTCCTCCCTCCTTCTGCACGCTGTGGCACTGGCTTCGGCCGCCCCCGACGAGGCGGCCCCGCAGCCGCGCGATGCCGCGACGGTCGATGCGCCGGCCCCCGATGCGCTCGCGGTACCGGGCAGCGTCGAGCCCGGCGCCACCGTCGACGATCCGATGATCGCCGGTCGCCGGCGCCCCGGCTACGTCACCGAGCTGCCGGCGCCGATCGTCCAGCATAATGTCGGCGCGGTCTCCGCTCCGCCGCCAGAGGCCTTCCCGACCGACCAGTTCCCTATTCCCGATCGCTGGCGGCTCGTCACCGCGCTGTGCCCCGACAAAAATTTCGTCGGGCTCCAGACGGTCTGCAAGTCACGGTTCGACCCCTATCACCAGAATCCGCTGAAGGCCGACCTGCCGATCCAGATCGACAAGAAGCCCTTCTTCCTGCCGATCACCGGCGACGACTGGTTCTTCGGGATCAATGCAATCTCGGACACGGTTGTCGAGCCGCGCTCCTTCCCGACGCCCGTGGCCGACCAGACGAGTAGCTATCCGGGCGCGATAGACACTTTCGGTCGCAACCGCAGCCTCGTCCTTGCGCAGACCGGCCTGTTCGGATTCGGCCTGACCAAAGGATCGACCGCTTATAAGCCGCCCGACGTCGAATATCGCGTTCTGTTCGCCTATCAGGTCAACTATGTGAACGTGCAGGAACGGCGCGTCCTGAACGTTGAGTCCTCGCGCCCGACGCACCGCACCGACAGCTTCCTGGGCGTCCAGGAGTTCTTCATCGACAAGCATCTGGGCAACCGTTCGGACCGCTTCGATTTCGACTCGATCCGCGTCGGCATCCAGCCTTTCCAGTTCGATTTCCGGGGCTTCCTGTTCCAGGACAACCAGCTCGGCATCCGCTTCTTCGGCAACCGCGACAACAACCGGTACCAGTTCAACCTCCAGGCGATCTGGCGGCTCGACAAGGATACCAATAGCGGCCTCAACGACATTACGAAGAAGCCGCGCGACGACTATGTCCTGAGCGCCAACCTGTTTGCGCAGGATTTCCCCCTGACCGGGCTAACCTCGCTCGTCTCGCTCACCGCGAATTTCAACCGCGAAACCGAGCGCGAGCTCGACCATAACGGCTTCCCGGTGCGTCCCGCCTTGCTCGGCGACCAGCGGCCGCGCGAATATGACGTCTATTATGTCGGCTACAGCCTCGACGGGCGGCTCAAGCGCTTCAACCTGTCGTCGACCTTCTACGGGGCCTTCGGCGAGGACCGGAACAGCTTCTTCACCTCGAAGCCGGCCAAGATCCGCGCCTTCTTCGCGGCGGCGGAGCTGAGCTACGACATCGACTGGATCCGCGTGAAGCTGTCGGGCCTCTACGCGACCGGCGATGGCAAGCCGAAGGACAACAAGGAAACCGGCTTCTCGGCGATCTTCGAGAATCCGATCTTCGCCGGCGCCGACACCAGCTACTGGATCCGTCAGGTCGTTCCCTTTGCCGGTGGCGGCGTCAACGTCGCGCTGTCGCCGCGCAACGGCATCCTCAACGACCTGCGTACCTCGAAGGAGCAGGGCCAGTCGAACTTCAACAATCCGGGGACGATGCTGCTCGGCGTCGGTGCCGATTTCGACATCCTGCCGCAGCTTCGCTTCTCGACCAACCTCAATCATCTGTGGTTCGAGAACACCGCGACCCTGCGCGAACTGCGTAACGAAGGCAGCATCCCCAAGTCGATCGGCTGGGACCTGTCGGGCGCGCTGATCTGGCGGCCGAGCATGATCCAGAACATCGTCTTCCGCCTGTCGGGCGCCGTGCTCGATCCCGGCAAGGGCTTTTCGGACCTCTTCACCAATTCGCGCGGTGACGACCGATATTATTCGGTCCTCTTCAACGCGATCCTGTCTTTCTGAGGATGTAAATGCGAGGCTTGGGATCTCTGGTGACGATGCGGTGGGCGGCTCGCGGCGCGATGGCGCTGGCGGCGGCGGTCACCTTCATCGTCTCGGCGCCCTCGCCTGCCCCGGCCTCCGAGGGCGAGAAGCCTGTCGCCCGCAGCTACCCCAAATTCGCCGATGCGCCGCGCACCCAGGAATGGGCGCAGGCTGACGAGAAGAGCGCGGGCTGCGTCTCCTGCCACACCGCGACCGACCGCAAGACGATGCACCAGGCCGAGGCGGTCGTGCTCGGTTGCGTCGATTGCCATGGCGGCGACGCTACCGTCCATGTGGATGCCGGCGCCAGGATGGGCGACGCGGCCTATGTCCGCGCCCGCGACAAGGCGCACGTCCTGCCCAAATATCCGGAAAGCTGGCATTGGCCCTCCTCGGCCAACCCCAAGCGAAGCTACACGCTGCTCAACCGCGAAGCGCCCGAATATGTCCGCTTCGTCAATCCCTCCGACTACCGCGTCGCGCGGCAAGCATGCGGCTCCTGCCATCTGGAGATCATCCAGGCGGCAGAACGCTCCCTGATGGCCACTGGCGCGATGCTGTGGGGCGGCGGCGCGTACAACAACGGCATCGTCCCCTATAAGAATTATATCTTCGGCGAGGCCTATACCAGCAAGGGCGAGCCCGCGCAGATCAAGTCGCCTGGCGCGACGCCGGGGACGGTGACGCCCGAGCAGAAGGCGCGCGGCGCGCTACCGGTCATGTATCCGCTGCCGACCTGGCACGTCATTCCCCCCGCCGATATCTTCCGCGTGTTCGAGCGCGGCGGCCGCACCATCAGCAGCGCCTTCGCCGAGATCGGCCTGCCCAACTCGACCGGCAGCATCCAGCGGCTGGAGGAGCCGGGCCGTCCCGATCTCAAGCAGTCGAACCGCGGCCCCGCCACCGGCCTGCGCGTCGCCATCGCGGTACTCAACATCCACAAGACGCGTCTCAACGACCCGTTCATGTGGTTCATGGGCACCAATGACCAGCCGGGCGACTATCGCAATTCCGGCTGCGCCGGGTGCCACGTCATCTACGCCAACGACCGTGAGCCGACCCACAGCCTGATCTACGCCAAATATGGTCGCGACGGCCAGACCGCGACGGTCGACCCGACGATCAAGGACAAGCTGGAGCCCAAGGGCGGTGGCCATGGCGACGGCCATGGCAAGGCAGCCGAACATGGCCCGCCAGCGCCCGATCATGATCGCCACGATGTCGCGATGCACGGGGCGGCCGACGTGCCCGCCCATCCGATCGGCGCACAGAAGGAAAAGGGTCACCCGATCCAGCACGCCTTCACCAAGGCGATCCCGACCGCGCAGTGCATGAACTGCCACATGCACCAGCCCAACATCTTCCTGAATTCCTATCTCGGCTACACCATGTGGGACTATGAGTCCGACGCGCCGCTGATGTGGCCCGAGAAGCAGAAGAACCCGACGATGGCCGAGCGTCACGCGGTGCTCGAGCGCAACCCCGAAGGCGCGGCCGCGATCGGCAAATGGGCCGACCTCGATTTCCTGCGCAACGTCTATGACGATGTGAATCCGAAGGCGAAGCATACCCAGTTTGCCGATTATCATGGCCATGGCTGGAACTTCCGCGCCATCTACAAGCGCGATCGGGAGGGTAATCTGCTCGACGCCGACGGCAACATCGTCTCGCCCGAAGATCCGGAGAAGTTCCGCAAGGCCGGGATGCCCGAGTTCGCCCCGGTCGGCGAGCAGAAGGGCAAGGCGGTCCACATGATGGACATCCATGCCGAAAAGGGCATGCAATGCGCCGACTGCCACTTCGCGCAGGACAGCCACGGGAACGGCCTGATCTACGGCGAAGTCGCCAACGCGGTCGAGATCGGCTGCAAGGATTGCCACGGCACGCCGGATGCCTTCCCGACGCTTCGCACCTCGGGGCCCGCCGCGCCTCCGGGCGGCACCGATCTGTCGCTGCTGCGTAACCAGGACGGCAAGCGCCGCTTCGAATGGACGACCGACGGCAATGGCGAGCGGGCTCTGATCCAGCGCTCGATCGTCGATCCCGCCATCGAATGGAAGGTGTCGCTGGTCAAGGAATCGGTCGATCGCGGCAGCGCGCACTTCAATCCGCTCGCCGCGCGCGCCAAGCTGATGGGCAAGGCCGGCGTCGAGACCGGCAAGTTCACCTGGGGCCCTGGCATCGCGCCGGGCGACCGCGCCCATGACACGGAAAAGATGGCCTGTTTCACATGCCACCTGTCCTGGACGACATCGTGCGGTGGCTGCCACCTGCCGATCGAGGCGAACTGGAAGACCACCAGCCATAAATATGACGGCATCGAGACGCGCAATTTCGCGAGTTACAACCCGCAGGTCGCGCGTGACGAGATGTTCCAGCTTGGTATCCATCAGACAACCAAGGGCAACATCATCGCCCCGATCCGGTCGTCCTCTGCGCTGGTGCTGTCGTCGACCAACATCAACCGTGAGCGCATCTACATCCAGCAGCCGCCGATCTCCGCGGCGGGCTTCTCAAGCCAGGCGTTCGCGCCGCACTTCCCGCACACGGTCCGCAAGACCGAGACGAAGAAATGCACCGACTGCCACCTGTCGGCGGATGACGACAACAATGCGATCATGGCGCAGCTCAACCTGCTGGGCACCAACTTCGTAAACTTTGTCGGCCTCAACGCCTGGACTGGGTTGGAAAAGGGTATCGAGGCGATCCGCGTGACCGAGTGGAGCGAACCGCAGGCGGTGATCGGCTCCTACCTCCACAAATATGCCTATCCCGACTGGTATCGGCAGCACCTCGACCATGGCCGCGAACTGATCGAATGGGTGCGCGGCACCCGCTTCGACAAGAACCTGTCGGGCGAACCGGACTCGCTCGAGGAATTCGCGAACACGCACCATCCTACCGGGGGCGCCGCCCGTTGCGTCCAGCTTCGCGGCGAGTATTTCTTCGTCGCCGAGGGCAAGGGCGGGTTCCGCGTCTATGACGTTGCGTCGATCGCCAACAAGGGCACGTCGCAGCGCATCCTGACCGCTCCCTTCTCGCCGCTTGGCCATGACACCCATGTCGCATCGCGGAACGCGACCTGCATGGCGCTGCCGACCGACCAGAACATCTCGACCGAGCGCAACGACCACATCATCAAATATTATCCCGAGAACCAGGAACAGAAGATGGGCGAGATCTATCGCTACGCCTTCGTCACGGACTCGGTGGAGGGCCTGATCGTCGTCAATGTCGAGACGCTGGCCGACGGGGAGCCGCGCAACAACTTCCTGAAGCGCACCGTCACCTGGAACGAGAACAACGTCCTCGCCGGGGCACGCCACATCACGATCGGCGGCAACTACGCCTATATCACCGCCGATATCGGCCTGGTCGTCGTCGACATCAGCGATCCCAAGCAGCCGCGCCTCGCAGCGACGGTGCCCCTGCGCGACGCGCGGGCCTCGGCCCTACAGTTCCGCTATCTCTGGGTGACGACGGCCGAGGGCCTCCAGCTCGTCGACGTGACCCGGCTGGACAAGCCGGTGCTGATCCCGTCGGCGACGCTGCCGATCGCCAATGCGCAGCGCATCTACCTCGCCCGCACCTATGCCTATGTCGCGGCGAAACAGGACGGCCTGATGATCGTCGACATCACCCGGCCGCTCACGCCGAAGCTCTACCAGCAGGTGACGTTCGACGGGAAGCTCAACGATGCCGAGGACGTGATCGTCGGCACGACCAACGCCTCGCTGTTCGCCTATGTCGCCGACGGCCGCAATGGCCTGAAGGTGATCCAGCTCACCTCACCGGACAGCCAGCCCAACTTCTACGGCTTCTCGCCGGCGCCCAAGCCCGAGCTGATCGCCTGGGCGAAGACCACCTCGCCCGCGCTCGCGCTGTCGAAGGGCCTGGACCGCGACCGCGGGGTCGACGAAAGCGGCAACCAGATCGCGGTCTTCGGCCGCATCGGCGCACGCCCCTTCAAGCGCAACGAGATGGAGAAGCTCTATCTCAATTCGAAGGGTCAGGTCTGGAAGGTCAGCGACAGCCCGACCTTCGCCGACTGGGTCCCGGCGCGGAAATAGGACTGCCGGCCTTCCATGCCGAGCATGGAGGGCTGGTGGGTCAGGCCCGCGGATGGGCGTTGCGGTAGACGTCCATCAGGTGCGCAGCATCCACGCCGGTATAGACCTGGGTCGACGACAGGCTGGCATGGCCGAGCAGTTCCTGGAGTGAGCGCAGGTCGGCTCCCCGGCCGAGCAGATGGGTCGCGAAGCTGTGGCGCAGCGCGTGCGGCGTGGTCCGCTCGCCCAGCCCCAGGCGGACCCGTGCGGCGCGCATTGCGCGGCGGATCAGTTCTGGCGCCAGCGGCCCGCCCCGTGCGCCCCGGAACAATATCTCGCCCCGCGCGGCGCCATAGGGGCTGAGCGCGACGTAACGCTCGATCGCTTCCCTTACCGGCGCCAGCATCGGCACGATCCGCGTCTTGGCACGCTTGCCGGTGACGCTCAGCGTGTCGCCCAGCGGCAATATGTCTCCGGTCAGTGCCATCGCCTCGCCGATCCGCAGCCCCGTGCCGTAGAGCAGCAGCAGTACCGCCTCGTCGCGTGCGGCGATCCAGGGTTCGGTGGCGGACTCGGCCGCGTCTTCGGCGATCGCACCGATATCGTCGGGCGCAACCGGGCGCGGCACGCCCTTCTTGATGCGCGGCCCCTTGACCTTCACCGGCTTGGCCGCGCCTTCGCGCTCGGCGACATAGTCGAGAAAATTACGGACCGCCGACAACTCACGCGCGGTCGAGACATTGGAGAGCCCTTCCCCTCGCCGCTCGGCCAGGTAACCGCGCAGGTCGCCGCGATCGAGCCGAGTCAGCAATGCGCCATCGACCGCCGCACCCCGATGCAGGCCGAGGAAGGCGATCAGGCGATGCGCGGTGGCCAGATAGGCGCGCACGGTATGCTCGGACCGGCGCCGGTCACGGCGGAGATGATCGGCCCACGCCACCGCGATGTCGCGGGCGGGATGATCGTCCAAGGTCAGGGCAGCAACCATCGCCCTATCATGCGCGAAAGCATCGCGCCCAGGAAGCCCAGCAGTTCGGAGCCCGCACGGGTCTCGAAGCCCATCGGACGACGCTGCCCGAGCGCGAGCACGCCCCCGGGCAGAGGCGCTTCGGACGCCAGGCGGATCAGCGCCTCCGCACGGATCAGCTCCGACGCCGGGCCAAACAACGGATGCCCGCGCTCGACGCTGCGCATCACCACGCCTTCGATGTCGATGATCGACCGCTCGATGATCCGCCGCTCGACGAACTGCATGCCCGATGCATCGGCGCGCAGCCCCCGATCCCCGACGAACAGCGCGACCGAGACGGCGTCCAGGCCGAGCATGTCGGGCCAGACCTGGGTGCCAATGTGGATGAGATGATCAAGCCCGTCCGCCTCGGTCGCGGCAAGCACCGCGGCATGGATGGACGAAACCGCGCCGGAGTGGCCGCGTGCGAAGGCTATGAGGTCCTGATTGGCCTCCTCGACCTCGGCCATCCGCCGCTTGAGCGAGGCCATGGCGCCACCCTCGAAGTCGATCACGCTTCCCATGCGGACAGTTTACCCTGCATTGGTTAACACTCAATGGGTTGTTTGTTACGCCCCTGGTTGGGCGCCCTCAGGCGCCGGGCGCGAGGCATCCGCCTCGCTTGGCTATCCTCGCATAAGCTCGGGCGCGCGTTCGCGCTTGCGGAGCCCTGACGGGCTCCGATTACGAAACCCAAGCACGTCGCCCCAGCGAAGGCTGGGGCCCATGTCTCTCATCAGCCAGATGGCCATCGGGGAGATGACAGACATGGATGCCAGCCTTCGCTGGCATGACGAAAAGAAGGGCGGTTCAGTGCCCCGCTTTCTGCTGCTCCCAAGCGCGGAATTTCTGCGTCAGGCAGCCGCTCGCGCCTGCCGCTCCCGAGGGCGAGCAGGAACCGATCCCGCTCTCGCCGCCCTCCATCAACCGGTGCCGCTCACGCGATACGCCGTCGACCGCCTGCTGGTGGAAGTCGAAACCGTCGGGGCGCAACGCCTCGGGGATGCGGTAGCGTTCCGACGCATTGCCGCGCCGGCACACCACGATCTCGCCGGATCGGCCGCGCGGGCAGCCGGTGGCCGTCTCGATCGCGGTGCTCAAGGTCGAAGGCATCGGCGGCGCCGCCGCTGGCGCCTCGGCGGCCAGCAGCAGCGCCAGCAGGATCAGAGGATGCTCTGCCCCGTCTTGGCCCAGTCGGCCATGAAGCCCTGGATGCCCTTGTCGGTCAGCGGGTGGTTGAACAGCGCGCGGATAACGGCTGGCGGCGCGGTCATCACGTCGGCGCCGATCTTCGCCGATTCGAGGATGTGGATCGGGTGACGGACGCTGGCAACCAGGATCTCGGTGCCGAAGTCATAATTGTCGTAGATCTGGCGGATGTCGGCGATCAGGCCCATGCCGTCGAAGCCGACATCGTCATGACGGCCGACGAAGGGCGAGATGAACGCCGCCCCCGCCTTGCCCGCCAGCAGCGCCTGGTTGGCGGAGAAGCACAGCGTGACGTTGACCATCGTGCCATCGTCCGACAGCGCCTTGCAGGTCTTGAGCCCGTCGATCGTCAGCGGCACCTTGATGCAGACATTATCGGCGATCTTGCGGAGGACTTCGGCCTCCTTCATCATCGTCGCATGGTCGAGCGCGACCACCTCGGCCGATACCGGGCCGGGCACGATCTTGCAGATTTCGGCGATCACGTCGACGAACTGCTTGCCCGACTTGGCGATCAGCGAGGGGTTGGTGGTCACGCCATCGAGGAGGCCGGTCGCCGCCATTTCGGCGATGTCGGCAGTGTCCGCGGTGTCGACGAAGAATTTCATGTAGGAAGGCCCTTCCGGCTGCACATCTGATTGGCGCTGCCTATAGCGGCCGCGACGGCCCGCGCCTAGGCCGGAACCGCCGGCCGGGCAGGTTATCCACCGCTTCGGCGGGGGCGGCATTGCGATGCCGGGAGCCGCCCCCTAAGCAGCGGAGGATGGCCCGCGCCCATGTCCTCCTGCTCAATCCTGCCCTCGGGCCGCTCGACTATCGCGCCGACCGCGAACATCTCGTCGAGCCGGGCAGCATCGTGCTCGCGCCGCTCGGCCCTCGGCAGATGGTGGGCGTGGTGTGGGAGGAGGAGACGCTGCCTTCAGCCGATCAGGTCGGCGACAACCGGCTGCGGCCGTTGCTTAGCGTCTATGACGTGCCGCCGCTCGCCGCGCCGCTGCGCCGGCTGATCGAGTGGACATCGGACTATTATCTCGCGCCGCCCGCCGCGGTGCTGCGGATGGCACTGCCGTCCTCCAGCGCGCTCGACGGCGCGCGGACGATCGTCGAGTATCGCGTGACCGGCGATCGGCCGGGCAGGATGACCCCGCAGCGCGAACAGGCACTCGACCGGATCGGCCAGCGCCAGGGCCTGATCCGCGAGTTGGCGACGATCGCCGACGTTTCCGAGGGCGTGATCCGCGGCCTCGTCAAGTCGGGCGCGATCGAGGCGGTGACGGTGTCCATCGACACGCCCTGGGATGCGCCCGACCCCGACCATGAGGCGGTCGAGCTGTCGGAGGAGCAGCAGCTCGCCGCCGGGATGCTTACGGACGCGGTCGCAGCGAAGCGCTTCCAGCCCTTTCTGCTCGACGGCGTCACGGGATCGGGCAAGACCGAGGTCTATTTCGAGGCGATCGCCGAGGCGCTGCGGGCCGGCCGGCAAACGCTGGTACTGCTGCCCGAGATTGCGCTGACCGAACCCTTTCTCAAGCGCTTCGAGGCACGGTTCGGCCATCTGCCGGTCGCCTGGCACAGCGAGTTGCGCCAATCGCAGCGGCGGCGCGCCTGGCGTGGCATCGTCCATGGCGAGGCGAAGGTGGTGGTCGGCGCGCGATCGGCCCTGTTCCTGCCCTACCGCGATCTCGGCCTCATCATCGTCGACGAGGCGCACGAGACGAGCTTCAAGCAGGAGGACGGTGTCCTCTACCATGCGCGCGACGTTGCGGTGATGCGCGCCAAGCTCGAGGAGATTCCGATCGTGCTCGCTTCGGCGACGCCGGCGATCGAGACGCGCCAGCAGGCAGCGATCGGCCGCTATACCGAACTCAAGCTCACCGCGCGCCACGGCGCTGCCGAGATGCCGGAGATCGAGGCGATCGATCTGCTCGCCGACCCGCCGCCGCGCGGGCGCTGGATCGCGCCGACGCTGGTGCGCGCCCTTGCCGACCGGCTGGAAAAGAAGGAGCAGAGCCTGCTCTTTCTCAACCGGCGGGGTTATGCGCCGCTGACCTTGTGCCGAACCTGCGGGCACCGTTTTCAATGCCCCAACTGCACCGCCTGGATGGTCGAACACCGGTTGCTCGGCCGGCTGCAATGCCACCATTGCGGGCACAGCATGGCGCCGCCCGCCGAATGCCCGGAGTGCAAGGACGAGGACAGCCTGGTCGCCTGCGGCCCCGGCGTCGAGCGGATCGCCGATGAGGTGGCCGCTCTGTTCCCCGAGGCCCGGGTGGCGATCGCAACCTCCGACACCCTCTCCACCCCCGCCCGCGCCGCCGAGTTCGTCGAGCGAATGGAGGCGGGTGACATCGACGTGGTGGTCGGCACCCAGCTCGTCACCAAGGGCTATCATTTCCCCGAACTGACGCTGGTCGGGGTGATCGACGCCGATCTCGGCCTGTCGGGCGGCGACCTCCGCGCGGCCGAGCGCAGCTTCCAGCAGATCGCCCAGGTCGCCGGACGCGCCGGGCGCGGCGCCAAGCCGGGCCATGTCTATATCCAGACCCACTCGCCGAAGGCGCCGGTGATCCAGGCGCTGCTCTCGGGCGACGCGCAGAGCTTCTACGATGCCGAGACCGAGGCGCGGAAGATCGCCGAGGCACCGCCTTTCGGCCGCTACGCCGCAATCATCATCTCGGCCGAGAAGCTCGAGGAGGCGGCCGCCACCGCGCGGCTGATCGGCCGGACGGCACCGGCGGTCGAGGGGATGCACGTCTACGGCCCCGCCCCTGCCCCGCTCGCCATGCTGCGCGGGCGCCACCGCCAACGGCTGCTGGTCCACGCCCGCCGCTCGCTCGACGTCCAGCAGGTGATCCGCGACTGGCTCGGCCCGCTGCAATGGCCGCGCGGCGTCCGCGTCGCGGTCGACGTCGATCCGTATAGTTTCTTGTAGTCCCCACCCCGTCATCCCGGCGAAGGCCGGGATCTCCCTGCCTTTTCCACAACAAAGAGAATGGAGTTTCCGGCTTTCGCCGGAATGACGATCCCTGGCGACGATGAACCGCTTGAAGTTACCCTGCCCAAGTGCTGAAACGCCGTGCATGATAGCCCTGCGCCGCCCGACGACCTGCTCGATTCTTGCCGTCGCCGCGCTTCTCCTGTCAGCCCTGTTCATCACGGATCCGGCACTGGCCTCGACGGCGGGCCCTGCACAGACCGGTGCACTCGACCGGGCAATGACGACGATCGCGGGCGATGGCCGGCCACTGTCGCTGTCGCTCCAGATCCTCCTGCTGATGAGCCTGCTGACGGTGCTGCCGTCGCTGGTGCTGATGATGTCGAGCTTCACCCGCATCATCATCGTGTTGTCGCTGCTGCGCCAGGCGCTGGGCCTGCAGCAGACCCCGCCGAACCAGGTGCTGGTCGGCCTCGCCATGTTCCTGTCGCTGTTCGTGATGCGGCCCTCGATCGACCAGATCAATGCCAACGCCTTCAAGCCCTATGGCGCCGGGCAGATCACGATCGAGGAGGCGATCACCCGCAGCGGCGCGGTGATGCACCGCTTCATGGTCCTCCAGACCCGCCAAACCGACCTCAAGCTGTTCGCCGATCTCGCCAAGGCGCCGAAATTCGCCCGCCCCGCCGACATCCCCTTCTCCATCCTGCTGCCCGCTTTCGTCACCAGCGAGCTCAAGACCGCCTTCCAGATCGGCTTCCTGATCTTCCTGCCATTCCTGATCATCGACCTGGTGGTGGCGTCGACCTTGATGTCGCTGGGCATGATGATGCTGTCGCCGGCAATCATATCGATGCCGTTCAAGCTGTTGCTGTTCGTCCTTGTCGACGGATGGGCGCTGACGATGGGCTCGCTCGCGGCGAGTTTCGCGACATGAGCGCGGCCCCCATCGTCACCCCGGCGGAGGCCGGGGTCTCAGGTGACATGGGCGCGCGTAAGCCTCCCGAGGCCCCGGCCTCCGCCGGGGCGACGGAAATGGGTCATGGATAGCGCCGGCAGCCCCGACTATTTCATCGGCATCGCCCAGCAGGCGATGTGGATCCTCGCGCTCGCCTCGGCGCCGATCCTGATCCCGGCGCTGGTGGCGGGGATCATCCTCGGCATGATCCAGGCCGCGACCTCGATCAACGAGCAGACGTTGAGCTTCGTACCCAAGCTGATCGTGGTCGGCCTCGCGCTGGCGCTGTTCGGCGGGGCGATCCTGATGCTGCTGGCGGATTTCACGCGGGAGATATTCGCCCGCATACCGGACATGCTCCGATGATGGCGCCCCGATGATACCCCAGGGCCTGGCGGGGATCGAAACCCAGCTCTGGCTTTGGATGATCGCGATGATCCGGCCGGGGGCGGCGTTCATCGCGGCGCCGGTGTTCGGTGCTCCGCAGGTGCCGATGCAGCTTCGCGCCGTGGTCGCGCTGGCGATCGGCATCCCGGCGCTGGCCAACACGCCCTTCGTGATGCCGGTCGGCGGGATCGTGACGATCGAGGGTTTCCTGCTCGTCGCCGGGGAGATACTCGCCGGGCTCGCGCTCGGCTTCGCGGTGCAGATCGGCTTCTCCGCCGCGCTGGTCGCGGGTGAGGTGATCGGCAATGCGATGGGCCTGGGCTTCGCGGGGATGATGGACCCGGCGACCGGAGCGCCCTCTCCCGCGGTCAGCCAATATCTGTCGCTGCTCGCCACCTTCCTGTTCCTGGCGACCGGCGGCCACCTCCAGCTCGCCGCGATCATCGTCGAGAGCTATCGCGCGCTGCCGCCTGGTGAGGCATGGCTTGGCGCGCGCAGTATCCAGGGGCTGGCGCTGTTCGGCGGCGACCTGTTCGCCGCTGGCCTCGCCATCGCCCTGCCGGTCGGCTTTGCGCTGATCCTCGTCCAGCTCGTCATGGCGATGCTGGCCCGGTCTGCACCGCAGATGAACATCTTCTCGGTCGGCCTGCCCGCCACGCTGATGGCCGGTCTCGTCCTGCTGGCGATCGCCGCGCCGGTGATGGCCGACGGCATCACCGCCGCCATCCAGCGCGGCCTTGCCGAGGCGCGGCTGCTCGCGCTCGGGAGATAGGCGATGGCCGAGGGTCCCGAGGACGACGAGAAGACAGAAGCCCCAACCCCGAAGCGGCGGCAGGACGCCGCCGAGAAGGGCGATGTCCTCCAATCGCGCGAGTTGGGCACCGCGCTGGTCATGATCGTCGGCGCGGGCTGGATCGCGATCGCCGGCCCCTGGGCGATGGCGGCGCTCAAGCGGATGCTGTCCAACGCGCTGTCCTTCGACGCCGGCGCGATCGAGAACTTCGATCCGCTCTCGGCCGCCCTCGCGATGGTCGCGACGGTAGCGCTGCCACTGCTATTGCTGTTCGCGCTGACCCTGGCCGCCGCGATCGCCGCGCCGGCCATGCTTGGGTCGCTCGGCTTCCGCTGGTCGGCGCTCGGTTTCAAGGCGAACAAGCTCAACCCGATGGCCGGTCTCAAGCGCATCTTCGGCATGCAGGGGCTGATCGAACTCGGCAAGTCACTGCTCAAGATCCTGGCGCTCGGCGCGGTCGGCTACTGGCTGCTGATGGATCGGATCGCCGCGATCGTGACGATGGGGCAGCAGGATCTTCGGACCGCGCTCGACAGCCTCGGTTCGACCTTCGTCTTCGCGGTGCTGGTGATGACCCTCGCGCTCGCGGTCGTCGCCGGTGCCGACGTGCCGATGCAGATGTTCCAGCGCGGCAAGCGGCTGCGCATGTCGAAGCAGGAGATCAAGGAGGAGTCGAAGCAGACCGAGGGTTCGCCCGAGCTCAAGGCGGCGATCCGCCAGAAGCAGATGGCGGCCGCGATGGGATCGGCGCGCAAAGCGGTGGTCGAGGCGACGGTGGTGCTGACCAACCCGACCCATTTCGCCGTGGCGCTGCGCTACCGCCCCGGCTTCGACACGGCGCCCATCGTGCTGGCGCGCGGGCGCGGCGCGACGGCGCAGGCGATCCGCGAACTGGCGACGGAGAACAGCGTACCGATGCTGCACTATCCCCAGCTTACCCGCGCGATCTACTATACCAGCCGGTCGGGCCAGGTGATCCGCGAGGACCTGTTCATCGCGGTGGCTGCGATCCTCGCCTTCGTCTTCAACCTGGACCGCGCCATGGCCGAGGGCATTGCCCAGCCCGAGGTCGACGTGCCCCAGGGAGCGCGGTTCGATGAGGACGGCAGGCGGGCGGGATAAGCGTCACCCCGGCGGAGGCCGGGGTCTCGGGCGGCTCTTGCCTTCAGCTGGTCTCCCCATCTCCCGAGACCCCGGCCTCCGCCGGGGTGACGCCCTGTGTGAGGGGAGCGGAGCGGGCTCCCGCCCATCTTCCGAAACATGGTTAGCCGCCGTTAGGAAATTAAAAGGAGTTCGCCGGCTAAACCCCTCGCCGAATGCGCCGTTACCGGCAGCAGCGAGGTGGTGAGAAGTCCATGGTCACGTCTGTCGGTTCCTCCATCCTGACCGCGCTCGGCGCGTCGAGCATCGACACGGGTTCGCTGGTCGACCAGCTGGCCACTGCCGCCATCGCGAACAAGACCAAGGCGCTGACCAACCGGGAGACGGCGAACACCGCGAAGATCTCCGACCTCGCCAACGCGGTCAACTCGATCACCACCTTCTCCTCGTCGCTGTCCTCGCTGATCTCGGGCGGCTCGCTGTTCACCCAGCCGACCAGCTCGAACAGCTCGGTCGTGAACGTGAGCGCCGTCGCAGGGTCGCGGCTCAGTGGCCTGTCCTCGACGATCAGGGTCGAACGGATCGCCAGCGCCCAGACGCTGACCGCCGCCGCCATGCCGGGTGCGGCGAGCCCGGTCGGCCTCGGCACGATGGAACTGACCGTCGGCGGGCAAAGCAAGACGATCACCATCACCGCCGCCAACAACTCGCTCGCCGGCCTGGCGCAGGCGATCAGGGACAGCGGCCTCGGCGTCTCCGCCAGCATCGTCACCGATTCGACCGGCGCGCGCCTGGTCGTGAAGGGAGCGACCGGCGAGGCCAATGCCTTCTCGCTCAAGGTGACGAGCGGTACTGCCGGCGAACTCGACCGCTTCGCCTTCGATCCTGCCACCTACGATCCGGACGCCGTCACCGGCCTGGCGCTCCAGCAGGAGGCGAAGGACGCCCAGATCATCGTCGATGGTGTTACCGTCAACAAGGCGAGCAACAGCTTCAGCGACGTCATTCCTGGCGTGAAGATCGACCTCGTCTCGGCGGCGCCGGGGATGACGGTGACGATCGGATCGAGCCAGCCGGTCGATGCGATCAAGCAGGCGGTCGGCGATTTCGTCGCCGCCTATAACGAGATGAAGGCGACGCTCGCCGCGATGACCGGGACCGAAGGGTCGTTGCGCAGCGACGCCGGCATCCGCGCCCTCGTCACCAGGCTCGGCGGGCTCACCTCGACCCGGCTCACCTATGCCAGCGACGGCAGCCCGACGACGCTGGCGGAAATCGGCGTGTCGACCAACCGCGACGGCTCGCTCTCGCTCGACAGCGCCAAGTTGTCCGCGGTGATGGCAAGCAACCCCGCCGCGGTCGAGGCGATGTTCAACCCGGGCCAGCGGAGCGACAATCCGCTGATCCAGATCACCAACGCCGTCGGCCAGGTGAAGGGCGGCGTCTATACCGTCACCAACGCCACACCCGGTGGCCCCGGCACCACCGCGCAGGCGACGCTCGACGGCAGCTACACGCTGCCGCTCGGCAGCACGGGCGTCCAGGCCTCGTTCACCTCGCCGGCGGCCGGCCTGGCGTTCGACGTCCTCGGCCCGGTCGCCAGCGCGACGATCACGATCGACCTTGGCCTGCAGGGCGCGCTCGACGCGATCAAGAACGAACTGACTGCCTCATCGGGCCAGCTCACCGCTTCGCAGACCCGGCTCGACAACGAGAAGAAGGCGATCGCCGACGACAAGGACAAGCTGGCCGTGCGCGACACAGCCTACCGCGCCCAGCTGACCGCCCAATATACGCGCATGCAGGGCGCCCTGTCTGCGTTCACCTCGACGCAGAGCTATCTGAGCCAGCAGATCAAGCTCTGGACCAACGACAGCAGCAGATAAACGAAGGGCCCGATTCCTATGTATATGAGCCACGGCTACGGCAGCCCGATGAGCGGGGCGAAGCTCCGTTACCAGACGGTCGACGTGGAGAGCCGCGTCGAGGGCGCCTCGCCGCACCGGCTGATCGGCATCCTGTTCGAGGAACTGATGAAGGCGCTGGAGATCATGACGGCCGCCCAGCGCGCCGGCATGACCGCCAAGGTGATCGACAAGCAGGCGCGCGCATCGAACATCCTGCTCGCCCTCGAAACCAGCCTCGACTACCGCAACGGCGGTGAGATCGCCGTCAACCTCGCGAAGATCTATCGTGAGGCCAGGCGCCTGGTCCGGGTTGGCGGTCGCGACAACCAGCCAGAGCTGATCGAGCGCGCCCGCTCCTACCTGGCCGAGATCGTAGAGGCATGGGAAGCGATCGGCTGATTTAGCCTTTCGTTAACATATTCGGCCGCATCATGCGGCCGACTGGAGACGACCATGGCCCTGTTCAAGCACAAGCCCGACGCCGAAGCAGCCCCGTTCCGGGAGCGCCGCGTGCGGGGCAAGGTCGTAGCCTTCTCGGCCGACATCGTCGCCGAGCATGTCCCCTCGCCCGCCCATGCGCTCCAGCAGATGCTCGCCGAGCGCACCGCGGACGGATACATCCTCGATCCGGTCGCGCGCCGCCGCGCGCTGATCCGTTTCTTGGGCACCGCACTGCTGCTGTGGGGCGGAAGCGCCGCCGGCCTCGCCACGATGATGGTTCTGGCGCGCTAACCGATTCCGTCATCCCGGCGGAGGC
>NZ_LDES01000023.1 GCF_001015195.1 Sphingomonas sp. Y57
GTGGCAACTTGACAATGCCCATTCCAGCAATGTATCTGGCATGGTGCGGGAGGGGCTTCCGGGAGAGGTGGCGTCTGTGAGTCTTGTCGCAAACCATTCAGTGCTGTTGATAGGTTCGGGTTCTGGCCTTGGTCGTGGGGTCGCGCGCGGCTTTGTACAGGCGGGCGCTCAAGTAACCATCTTCGACGTNCTTTGTACAGGCGGGCGCTCAAGTAACCATCTTCGACGTCTCAGCGGAAAAGGTGGAAGATGCGCGGGAGGAATTCGGGGACATATTGGCGGTGCAGGGAGATTGCTCGAAGGTTTCCGATCTTGTGGCCTGCCGGGATAA
>NZ_LDES01000024.1 GCF_001015195.1 Sphingomonas sp. Y57
ATGAGTTCCGGGACGGACTCTAAGGGGGGTTCGTCAATGGTCTATCGGTCACAACCATCGGTGCAAAGCGTGCAGCGGCACGACTTGATGGGCCGGACCTCTGGCGCAGCGCACAACCCCAAGCAAAACCCGGAAGGAGGACGGCCATGACCATCGCGCATCGATCCACCTTGGTCGTTCACGGCCGCCTAGCCATGCGGGAGAGCCGCCTCGCGGCGGGGCGCGCTGGCCGGCACGGCCTCCAGATCATGTCGTTCGAGCAAGCGGCCGTCCGGCTAGCCGGCGGTTTTGTCCGCACGATCGATGACGAGAGTCTGCGCTCGGCCATCCAGGCGGCCCTGTCTGCCACGCCGATGGGCGAACTGGAGAGCATCAAGACGCTGCCCGGTATGATCGATGCGGCGGCTGACACGCTGCACAAGGCCTGGCGCGCGGGCATCGACCTTACCGCGCATGCGGCCGATGACCATCCACGCCTCGCGGCCATCGCACGACTGGAGGCGGCCGTCCTCGACCAGCTTCCGTCCGGTATGCTGCGGCCACTCGACATCGCCGCCGCCGCGATTGAGCGCCTCGCCCATGCGCCAGCGGTCCTTGGTCCGATGGAGATCGTCGGGCTCACCGAACTCTCGCCGTGCTGGCGGCCGCTGCTTCAGGCGCTCACCGCCCATATCCCCGTGCAGTGGACGGCCGGGCCGAGGAGCGTTCCCGCATGGCTGGACGATACGGGCGTCACGATCTCACGCGCACCGGCGCAAGCGCCGGGGATCAACGCCGTCAGCGCGGCGACGGCCTATCACGAGGCCATTGAGGCGATGCGCTGGGCGCGAGGCCTGCTCGCTTCGGGCGTTGCCCCCTCGGAGATCGCCATCGCGACCGCCTCGCCAGCCGACTATGACGATCATTTCCTGGCTTTGCGCGCTGACGCCAATATCGACCTGCACTTCGTCCACGGCGTCCGCACCGTCAGCACCCGCGATGGTCAGGCTGCGGCGGCGCTGGCCGACATCGTGGTTCGCGGTCTGTCGCAGTCGCGGTTGCGGCGGCTCGCGGCGCTCTGCCGGGACAGCGGACCTTTCGCATCGCTGCCCGAAGGCTGGCTGCGTGTCCTGCCAAGCGATGCACCGCTCTCGACGCCCAGCGCCTGGAACCGCCTGCTTGGCCGGTTGGCGACAGAGGACTGGCCCGATGGCGCCGACCATACCCCGGCTTTGCGCCTGGCGGTCGGGACGCTGGCGAAAGGACCAGAGGCCGCCGGCGAGATCGGAGAAGCCTTCCTCAAGGGCCGAGCCCTCGCGATCTGGCGCAAGGCGCTGCTCGCCGGCCCCGCTGCCTCGGTCGATGCGACGCTCGAGACCCTGAAACAGGACGACGGACTGGAAGCCTGCGTCTGCATCGGCTGGATGCCGGCCAGTGCGCTGGCGGCGTCGCCACGCCGCTTCGTCCGGCTGCTTGGCCTCAATTCGTCCCGCTGGCCGCGCGGGATCGCCGAAGACCGGCTGATCCCCGACCATATCATCCCGACACAGGTGCTCGATCCGCTGCCGGTCAATCTCGCCGACCGGCGCGATTTCGAGACGATCCTCATCACGACAGGCGGCGCCGTCGTCCTCTCGCGCGCACGGCGCGACAGCGACGGGCGCCTCCTGGGTCGCAGCCCTCTGCTCGCCGGACATGGCGAGGAGACCTATCTGCGCCGCAACGCGACGCCAGCGCACGCCTTCAGCGAGACCGACCGCCTGATGGCCCGGCCCGAGGAATTCGTCGCCGATCCGCAAGCCGTCAGCGCGCAAGGCTGCTGGCGTGACTGGCGGCAGGTGGAGATCACGTCCCACGATGGCCTGGTGCGGGCGGACCACCCGCTCGTCCTCGCCATTCTCGGTCGGACCCAGTCCGCGAGTTCGCTGCGCCGATTGCTGCGCAATCCTCTCAGCTTCGTGTGGATCTATGCGTTCGGATGGCGCGAACCCCAGAGCAGCGCCGAACCGCTGGTGCTCGATGCGCTCGGGATCGGCGATCTTGTCCACCTCGTTCTCGACCAAGCCCTGCGCGACCTCGAAACCGGAGGCAGCCTTGCCGCCGCCGACGCACAGACCATCGAAGCCGCCGTAGCGCGGGCCGCGCAAGCCGTCGCCGCCGACTGGGAGAGCGAGCGCCCGGTTCCGCCAGCGGTTATCTGGGGCCGCACTCTCGACGACGCCCGCGCGCTGGCCAGCCGCGCTCTGTCCTATGGCGATGACCTTCTGCCAGGCGCGCGTTCCTACGGCGAGGTTCCCTTCGGCGGCTCACCTCCGAAATCGGATGCGGAAACGCCCTGGGATGCGAGCGCGCCGGTCACGATTCCCGATGCCGGCTTCAATATCGCCGGCTACATCGACCGGCTCGACATCGCGGGCGATGGCAAACGCGCCCTCGTGCGCGACTATAAGACTGGACGACCGCCGCGCGGCGACATCCGATTGAACGGCGGACGCGAGCTTCAGCGCTGCCTCTATGCGTTCGCGGTCAAGGCGCTGCTCGGTGATGACGTCACGATCAGCGCCTCGCTGCTCTATCCGCGCGATCCCGTCGATCTCCAGCTCGACGATCCCGAGGCCGTGCTCACTGAGATCACCGGCTATCTGCGCGCGGCACGAGCAAGTCTCGCCAGCGGCGCGGCCCTGCCTGGACCGGATACCGGCGGCGACTACGACGACCTCGCCTTCGCCCTGCCGGCCAACGCCAGCGCCACCTACTGCAAACGCAAGATGCCGGCCGCCACGGAGCGGCTCGGAGAAGTCACTCAGGTCTGGGAGGCGGAATGATGAGCAACGTGTCCAAAGTGCTGAACGACGACGGTGCGCGTCGCCATGCGATCAGCCTTCATGATCGCTCCATCCTGGTCGAGGCCGGCGCGGGTTCAGGCAAGACCGCCGTCATGGCTGGGCGCATCGCCGCCATGCTCGCCGAAGGCGTCTCCCCGCGCGCCATCGCCGCCGTCACCTTCACCGAACTCGCCGCGAGCGAATTGCTCTCGCGTGTCCGCGAGTTCGTCGCCGACCTTTCGGCCGGCGTCATCGCGACCGAACTGCGCGTGGCGCTGCCCAATGGCCTGTCGGAGGCCCATCGCCGCAATCTCACCGCCGCCAGTGCTGCGATCGACGAAATCACCTGCTCGACCATCCACGGGTTTTGCCAGCGCCTGATCAAGCCCTATCCGGCGGAGGCAGACATCGACCCCGGCGCTGGCGTGATGGATCGCAACCAGGCCGATCTCACTTTCCTTGAGATTGTCGATGGCTGGTTGCGCGAGCGCCTGTCTGGCGGACAAGGTGGCATCCTGGCCGAGATGGTGCTGCATAGCCCCGGCGAGACCGTGGCGCTGATCCACAAGATCGCGGAGAACCTGCGCCGCCGCCCCACGCTGGCGGCCCCGGCCGTCTCTCCGCTTGACGGCCACCTGACAGCGTTCCGGCAGGCTGCGGCGGATTTTGCCAGCTTCATGGATGGCACGGCTGCGGCAGAGCCGGAAACGGTGGCGATCGTCGAGCGGCTGGCCGGAATGGCCGCAGCCCTGGCGACCGCTCCCGACCCGGCGACGCCCGCGGGCCTAGTCCAGCTCCTGACGTCGCGGCCCCACCCGGACCTTTGCACCAAATCCGGCACCTTCGCGTCCTATCGCAAGAAGGGAAAATGGGCCGCCTCCGCCAAACAGGCCGGTCTTTCCAAGGCCGACGGCGATCGGCTGAACGACGCGGCCGAGATCCACTACTCCGCCTGCTGCGATGCCTGGACCGCGCTTGTGCAGGCCGCCGCCGGCCATGCCCTCTCAGCGCTGATCGACGAGGCGCATCCCATCCTGCAGCGCTATCGCCACCACAAGCGCGCCAGCGCCCAGCTCGATTTCGACGATCTGATTTTCGCCGCGCGCGCCTTGCTGCGCGATCACAATGCCGTGCGCCGGGCGCTGGGAGAGCGTTTCGCCCATGTCCTCGTTGATGAGTTCCAGGACACAGATCCCCTGCAAACCGAGATTTTCTGGCGTCTGTGCGGCGAGCCGGTCGATGGCGATGACGATTGGACGCGGTTCCAAATCCGGCCAGGTGCGCTCTTCCTGGTGGGCGACCCCAAGCAGGCCATTTATCGCTTTCGAGGCGCCGATGTCGGAGCCTATGTCCAGGCGCGCGACGCCTTCCGCGCCCAGGACGCCGACAGCCTTCTATCGATCTCGACCAATTTCCGCTCCTGCGCCTCGATCCTCACCTTCGTCAACGAGCGCTTCGAGGCAGTCCTTTCGGCCGATGGACAGCCGGGGTTCACCGCACTCGACCCGTTCCACGATGACCGGGGCGACGTTTGCGTAGCTGCCCTCGACATCGCGGTGGCCGACGAAAACGGTAAGGCCAGCGCCGAACAGCAACGCGACGCCGAAGCCGATGCGATCGCCGAGCTTTGCGCCCGGCTGATCGAAAGCCAGCCCATCATCGACCGCCGCAGCGGCGCGGAGCGCCCCTGCCAGCCAGGTGACATCGCCTTGCTGGCGCCGACCGGCGCGGAGCTGTGGCGCTATGAGGAAGCTCTGGAGCGGCGCGGCATTCCCGTGGCGACCCAGGCCGGCAAGGGTTTGTTCCGCCGCCAGGAAGTCCAGGACCTGATCGCTCTGACCCGCGTCCTGGCCGATCGCCGCGACACGCTCGCGCTCGGCGCGTTGCTGCGCGGGCCTCTGGTCGGCCTGTCCGAGGAAGAGCTGCTCGACATCATCTGGGGGCTTCCCCGCTCGGAAGACCAGCCTGACCGGATTCCACGCCTCGACCTCGGCATCGACCCGGCCGTCATCGCACACCCGCTCGCGCGCGAGGTCATCGAACGGCTGCAATCGCTCTCCCGGCGTGGCAACAGCACGACCCCGCACGAATTGCTTTCGCAGGCGGTGGACGTGATGCGCGTCCGTCCGCTTCTCCTCGAACGGCATCGCGGCCAAGCCGAGCGCGCGCTCGCCAACGTCGATCTCTATCTCAGCCTGTCGACCGGCTACGCCGTGCGCGGTCTGCGCGCCTTTGCCGAGGCCATGGCGACAGCGTGGTCCGACGAGGCCCGCGCCGTCGAGGGACGACCCGATGCACAGGAGGAAGCGGTTGCGCTCTTCACCATGCACGCGGCCAAGGGGCTGGAATGGCCAATCGTCATTCCGATCAACACCATGACCGGCGTGATGGCGCCCGAAAGCGCCGTCCTCGATCGCCAGACCGAGACCTTCTATTGCCCGGTCCTGGGCGTCCCGCCCGAAGGCTATGACGAGGCGCGCCAGGCGGAAAAGGAAGAGCTGGACCGCGAACGCATCCGGCTTTGGTATGTCGCGGCCACCCGCGCCCGCGAGCTTCTCGTCCTCCCCCGTCTCGACACCACGCCGTCGAAATCGGCATGGATCGGTCTCGTCGATCTATCGCTCGCTGATCTTCCCGGCCTCGATGTCTCGCATCTGCCCGCCAGCCTCACGGCCGCGCGCACGGGAGTGGACAACGCCCAGACACGCGCGATCTTCGCCGCCGAAGCTGAAATCATCGCTGCTGCCCAGACGCGGCTGACCTGGCTTGCACCCAGCCGCGATGAAAACGCCGTCGGGGCCGTGCTCCGGGAAGAGGAGGCGTCCCTCTGGACCGGCTCGGCTGACGACCAGCCCCCCGAACTGGAAGTCGTCGCCCCGGTGCAGGGAGGCAGGGAGCGCGGGCTGATCCTCCACAAGCTCATCGAAGAGGTGCTGACCGGGGAAACCCCGGAAGCCGAGGCGGCGCTGATTGAGCGGGCGGCCGATCTCATCCGCTCGATTGGCCGGTCGCCTGTCTCCGATCCAGCCACGGGGCTGTCGGCCGACGAACTGGCGGCCTGTGTCGCTCGCACTCTGGCCCTGCCTGACATCGCGGCCTTGCGACCCGGTCTCCTGGCCGAATTTCCCGTCTATGCCGCCCAGGCGAATGACGGCGTGGAAACCGCGACGGCCGGGATCGCCGACGCGCTGACAGTTGGAGAAGATGGCCGGCCAGTCGTGGTGGTCGACTGGAAGAGCGACGTGAACCCCGACGCTCAGACGCTCGATCACTATCATGCGCAGGTGCGCGCCTATCTGAACATGACGGGCGCCGAGCGCGGACTGATCGTGCTGATGACCTCGGGGCGGATCATTGAGGTCCAGCCTAGTGCGCCAATTCCGTGACATGAATAGCGACATTGAGGGGCGTACCGGCTGCCACGAGTAAGAAAATCAAAATCCTGAGATAGTTATTCTGGATTTCGGACAACTGTCTTACCAAGGTGAACGTCCATCGGGGGAATGGCTTTGAGTTTGAATGTCGACGAACACGCCAGCGATATTGCAAGAGAAGCCTTGGCCATCTTCGATCGCGTTGCGACAGGCGCGAGAGCGGAGCTGGCGCGCTTCAAGGGACCGTCGGCCGAAAGCCTCGCCCCCTTGAATACACTCACCACCGAGAAGGCCGTCGCGAAGCTCAATGAAATCGGCCGCGAGATGCTCAACGGCCACCAGATCCTTTCGCGTGAACCGGCCATCGCCAGAGTGATCGCGGCTGACGAGTCTGACAAAATAACGACATTCTACATTTCCCGTTTCGCTCCCTCGGGTTTGCTCGATGCCGGGGTGCGCTTTGCCAGTTACAACGCTCCAGTCGGTCGCCTCGCGTCGCTTCGTCCCGGCGGGTATATCGATGTGCCAGGCGGCTCACTCGAAGTGGTGGAACGGACCGTGTTTCACGCAGAGGCCTTGCCTGCCGGCTGGGACTCTCGGGATACGATATTCGAGGCGGATGGCCAGAAAACTATCACGGTCGCGTCATTGCTGCGCCTGCTTTCCGAGCGCGATGCCCCTGCGGATGCGCTGGACGAGATCGAACGGATGCTTAAGGCCGCCGAGGTTGACGATAACGTCACGATTGGGCGGAAGCGCGGGATCATCGACAAGATGCAGCTGCGCGATCAGGCGGTGCTGGATGAATATCAAGATGCGATATTCCGATTGTCACTGGACTCGCAGCTTCTGATCCTTGGTCCCCCGGGGACAGGAAAAACGACAACGCTCATCCGCCGATTGGGGCAAAAGCTCGACCCTCACGGCCTGAGTGACGATGAGCAGAGCCTGATCGACGCTTCGCCCTCGTCGCTGCCGCACGGCCAAAGCTGGATCATGTTCACGCCGACCGATCTGCTGGGACAATATCTGAAAGAGGCATTCAGCAGAAACAATGTGCCCGCGCCGGACTTGCGGATCAAAACGTGGACCGGACATCGCAAGGAGCTTGCGCGCAATCACCTCTCTATTTTGCGCACGGTAAATGGCGGCGGCCCATTCATTTTGAAGGATGGCGCCGTCACCATCACCTCGGATGCCGTGCAATCACCGATTGAATGGTTCGAGCGATTCCAAGCCAAGCAGAACAGCGATTTTTGGTCAGGTTTGGAAGGTGCGGCGGCAATTCTCACATCGGCTACGGACGCAGAAATCGCCAAGCTTGGCGATCGCCTCAGCGCCGCTGTTCAGAGCGCCCAAATCTCCTCCGCCGCAAGCGGCATCTATGCTCTTGTCTCGCTAAGCGAAGACGTTCGCCGCCTCCTTGGCCGTGTTCGAGCAGACGTCGACAGCGTCCTGAAAACCTCGCTTGCTCGGGCACAGGCTGGTGCTCGGACGCAGGGCCAGAATTTCTTCGAGCAGCTGATAGCCTTTCTCGACACCCTGGATGACCAGTCTGATCCGGCCGACGAGGATCTCGATGACGACGAGGAGGAAGAGGAAGATCGTCCGACGAACAAACCGGCCGCGGCGCAACGGGCCTATTATGCGGCCCTGAGATTGCAGGCGCGTTCAACGGCACGTCGCCGGTCAGCGCGCTCCCGCAGCGCGCTGGTTCTCGACTGGATTGGTGATCGAGGCTTAACCGATGCCGAGGCTAGCGGATTGGCCGAACGATTGGGCTGGCAACTGTCTCTTAATCGGTTCAGCGCGCCAGTCCGCCAGTATCTGAGCAAGGTTCCTGCTCGATACAGGCAGTTCAGGAGGAGTGAGCGCGGCGGGCGTTGGTATCCGGACGCGAACCCGAGCCGCGACCTGCACCCCCTAGAGGCAGACCTTATCATTCTGGCCATGCTGCGCGCCGGAAACGCGCTGCTAGCAGACAATCGGGTGCGGCGGAACATTGAGCAATCCGCCTATGAACCCCTTCGCGCCATGTACGACATCCAGCGCAATCAGATTCTCGTCGACGAGGCGCCCGATTTCTCGCCAGTACAGCTCGCCTGCATGCGAGCGCTAGCGATCGAACCTATCGGGTCCTTCTTCGCATGCGGCGATTTCAATCAGCGAATTACTGATTGGGGGAGCCGAAGCGAGGACAGTCTTCGGTGGGTTGAACCATCCCTCCAGATTCAAAGAATTTCTATCGCCTATCGGCAAAGCCGCCAGCTTAACGATCTGGCTAGAGCGCTGGCAGATCCAGCCAGCGGAAACCTGTCCGATGCTGATTTGCCGGAAGACGTGAACAACGATGCCGTGCCGCCAGTGATGGCCTCCGGTCTTTCCGAGGCAGAGGACGTGGCTCTCTGGCTCAGTCAGCGCCTGTCCGAAATTGAGCGATCCGTGTCCCCGCGGCCCCTGCCTTCCATCGCGATTTTGGTACACGAAGAAGCCGCGGTTCGCCCAATAACCGATGCCCTGAACACGGTCATTGAAGACCAGAACCTCCATGCGGTCGCTTGCGTTGATGGAAAAATAATCGGCCGGGATGATGAGATCCGCGTATTCGATGTTCGCCACATCAAGGGCCTCGAGTTTGAGGCTGTTTTCTTCGTCGGTGTTGATCGATTGGCGGCATCGGAACCGTCACTGTTTGAGCGCTATCTCTATGTCGGCGCCACACGCGCCGCGACATATCTGGGTATGTGTGCTGACGACGTGATCCCGCCGGCATTGGCCCGTCTCAGCGATCACTTTGGCGAGCGCTGGTAGCCAGTTTCTCATACCAACCCGTGCCGCGACGAGCTGAGGACATCAGATCGCCGCGTTGACCTTCACAGATCAAAAAAAAGGCATCAGAGCAGGATGTCGTCATTAGCTTGGATAGATTTCGACGAGGCTGAGCGACAGCGCGCCCAGCGGATTATGGAGCTGTTTCAGGAACGCGAGACCCGCGACGAACTGGGGCTGGGCGCCATTCGCGACTCTATTGCCGACCATCTCTTTCCCGGGACCAGCACGATCCAGACCCGGCTGCGCTATATGCTGTTCATTCCCTGGCTGTTTCAGATGCTTGAGGGATCATCGGCCGGTTCAGATCAACTCGCGCGCGAAGCAAGATCGCTGGAGATCCGGCTCGTCAACGCGCTCAAAGCCGGCGGCGAAGCGAATGGCGTCATCGGCCGCGATGCCGGAGCGAACCTCCAGCGCCTCCCGAGCTCTGTCTATTGGGCCGGCTTGGGCAGCTGGGGCATACGCTTGTTTCCCGGTTCGACTGACAATCTCTTCACGTCGATGCGCCATCTTCAGCGCAGCCGTCCCCGTGTGCGCGAAAGCGAGGATGCGGCATCCGAGCGCCAGGCCTTGCAGATCTGGACGCCTACGCTGCCGCCGTGCCCCAGCGATCTGCTCGATACTGCGCATTTCACTCTCTCCTCAGACGAGGCGCAGTTCGTCATCGATCGACTGGTCACGACTCAGCCAGACAGTTTGCTGACCTTTTTGGCCCGCAGCGGTGACGGCGAGGTAAAGTGCGACAACATCTGGGAACATCCCCAGCTTGCTAACTTTCCCGCCGATTCCCGCCGGCTGGTCAAGCACGCGGCGCTTTTCTCCAGCGTGATGCATGGGGCTTCGCTCCTCTACAATTTGCTGCTTAGCCGGCTGCGTGATCGGTCCGAATGGATCGAACGCTATGAAACACGGCTGGCCGACTGGAGTGCGGGCCTCGACATGGCAGCTATCCACGCCTGGTCGCTCGACGCATTTTGGCAGGCCATTGAGCATCCAGCACATGGCATTCGACCTGCGGCCAAACGGTTCGTTACCGACTGGTTGGGATTGCTGACCTCCGAGGGTATCGGGGACAGCCTAACGGCACCGGCTGGCCGCCTCGTTCAGGAACGCGAACGGCGGCTCAAAACCAATCAGTCGCGCTTCGTGAATCGAGCCGTGCGGGACAGGTGGACGGGCGCATCAGGCGCCGAGCCGCTCAGTTTCCGTTGGTCGCAAGCCCACTCACATCTGCGGGATCTGGCCCATGCTGAATAGGCCGACCCTCGATCCCGAAACCCGTGTGCTCTACGGTGACAGCCTTCAGCCGCCGCCGGGCTATGTTTTCGACGCCGCCGTCGCGACGACTTTCTCGCTCGACTTCGAGACCGCGCTTGCGGCGCCGGTCAGTCTGGCGCTGTTCGCTGCTGAAAATCGCGACGATATTCTGACCCATCCGCTCGCGCTGCTGGAAGGTGCGGAGCGGATCGCGGGCAGGCTCGTCGTCTATGCCGATGCCGGGCACCTTCACGCCCAAGGACGGCCTCACTCGCGCCTCTGCTCGCTGTTGGAGCGGATCATTGTCGAAGTTGCAGCACCTCGCGGTGGAGCATTTCATCCCAAACTCTGGGCGCTGCGCTATCGTCCGATCCGAGCGGGCGATCCCATCCTGGTGCGTCTGCTTATTCTTTCCCGCAACCTGACGCGCGACCGTTCGTGGGACATCTCGCTCCGCCTCGACGGCAAACTTACGCGGCGGGTCGGTGCCGAGAACCGGCCGCTGTTCGACCTCGTCAGCAGCTTGCCGGACCTTGCGGTTGCCGAGGTCTCGGAAGACGCGCGGGAACTTACAAACTCGGTGGCTCAGGATCTGCGACGCGCCGAGTGGACGCTTCCCGAGCGGTTCGACGAGGTTCGTTTTGCGGTAAACGGCTTCAGCAACAAGGTCTGGCAGCCTGGGCCATGCGCACGGCTGGGCATCATTTCGCCATTCTGCGACGGCCAGACCCTTGAACTGCTCCGTAACTTCTCACGAACCCAGCCGAGACTTCTAAGCCGACCCGACGAGCTGGCATGTGTCGATGCGGATGTCCTGGACAATTTTGAACAGGTGGCCGTGCTCGATGAGATGGCAGCCAGTGAAGATGGCGAGGAGGATGCCTCGCCCAATGCTATTCAGGGCCTCCATGCCAAGGCATTCATCGCCGAGGTGAGTTGGGACACCGTGCTGACTGTGGGATCGGGCAATGCGACCCGTCCGGCTCTTATTTCAGGCAACAATGTCGAACTCTTCGCTTCGCTCAAGGGTAAGCGTTCCAAGGTCGGAAGCGTCGATGACATCATGGGCGAGAAAGGCTTCGGCCGGCTCACCCGAGCCTATGAACGCAGCGAATTGGCGCCGGTCGATCCGGCAATCAGATCGGCCGAGGCACGGCTCGACGAAGCTCGCCGCGCTCTGTGCCGTGGCGGTTTGCGTCTGCGCTGCGAGCGCGTCGACGACCAGGACAGCGAGGCGTTGTGGCGCGTCTGGCTGATCCCCGTCGAGCCTATCGTGCTCGCTGGCATGGCCTCACTCAGCATCTGGCCGATCACTCGCGGCGATGGACATGCCTGCGATGGCTTGGCGGCCCTGCGCGAGGGTGTTGCGGTCGATTTGGGCGCCATGCCCATGGTCGATCTTACCCGGTTTCTCGCATTTCGCCTGGAGGCCGACGACGGCCTTGCATCTGCATTGTTCAGCACGGGGCTCATCATGGAAGGGCTCCCGCCCGAACGGCACGCTGCTATCCTTCGCTGGGTCATTGATAGCCGGGGTGCATTTTTCCGCTATCTGCGCCTACTTCTCTCGGAGCTGGGCGATCCCTTCGGTGCGGCCTTGGCGGCACAGGAAGGCGGTGGAGGTGGCGGATGGGAAGCCGCCGCCGACGATGCGCCGCTATTAGAAGACATGGTCCGCGCGCTCTGCCGGGGCGGCGAGCGTCTTCATGCCATTGAGCGCCTGATGACCCGGTTGGAGGCCGGCGGCGAAGATCCGGCGGGCAATCCAATTCCGCCGGAATTCCGCACACTCTGGGAGGCATTCCGTATCGCGCTACAGGATCAGGAAGACAGCCGTGCCAGATAGCGAATTTGAAGCTGCCGCCGCGCTGGCACCGCTCAAGGCCTTCCAGCGTCGTACTGTCGATTATGTGTTTGACCGGCTTTACGGAGAACAGGATCCTGTCCGGCAGTTTCTCGTCGCCGATGAGGTAGGCTTGGGGAAGACGATGGTGGCGCGCGGCGTCATCGCGCGCACGATCGAAAAACTCTGGGATACGACCGACCGCATCGACATCCTGTACATCTGCTCCAACCAGGCGATTGCCGCGCAGAATCTCAATCGCCTTAACGTCCTTGGCCGCAAGGAACTGGCGCTCCCCACACGCATGACTCTCATCCCGTTGCAGGTGCGGGGCGACCAGGGCCTCGATGCCAATAAGGTGAATTTCATCAGCCTGACTCCGGGCACGACATTCGATCTGAAATCAACCACTGGTGTAACCCAGGAACGCGCGCTATTGCTGCGGATGCTGGAGGATCGCGTTTCCAGGCCGCGAGGCCTACACAATCTACTTCAGGTGAGTGCCGGCCTCACGGGATGGAACGACGCCGTGGACGCTCTGTCGCTCAAAGGTGTTGATCCGCGGATCGTCGAACGCTTCCGCCGCGATGTCGAAGCAGACCTTGAACTGTTCGAGGAACTGGAGGCCGTCTGCGACCTCTTTCCCCGACGGCGGGAAATCTATCCTTACGAACTCAACCAGCGACGAAACGCGCTGGTCGGACGTCTGCGGGGCAAGCTCTCCCATGCATGTATCGACGCCCTGAAGCCGGATCTGATCATCATGGACGAGTTTCAGCGGTTTCGAGACCTTCTCCATGGCAAGACGCCTGCGGCCGAACTAGCGCAAGAGCTGTTCGACTATTCCGATGGTACAGGCCTTGGCGCACGCACCTTGCTGCTGTCGGCTACGCCCTATCGGATGCTCACCCTTTCCGGTGATGAACCCGACGACGGCGAACATTATCGCGATTTTCTCGAAACGCTCTCCTTCCTGTACGGCAAGGCCAATGGACCTGAAATCGCCCAGACGCTGGAGCGCGAGATGCGGGCGTTTCGCGGCTTCCTCCACGCGCTGCCCGGGTCCCGTCCAGAAGCTATCACAGCCCGCCAGACGATCGAGGGCCGCCTGCGGCGGGTGATCGCACGCACCGAACGGGTGGCGAGCACGATCGAGCGGGATTCCATGGTCAGCGAACCGCCGATGACCATCTCCATACAACCTGCCGATCTTCGCCAGGCAACCGTCGTCTCCGACGTCGCCCGAGTGCTCGATGCGCCGGAAATTACCGAATATTGGAAATCGGCACCTTATCTCCTCAATTTCATGCGCGATTACGCGCTCAAACGCCTTCTGAGGGATAAGCTCGACAAACCAGATCCCGCACTGCGCGAAGCCCTGGAAAAGGCCCGGCCCGCGATGCTCGATCACGAGGCGCTCGATAGCTACGCGCCGTTGGACCCTGCCAATGGCCGCATGCGCGGGCTGATGGACGAAATGTTCGCGGACGATCTGGACCAACATCTGTGGATCCCACCTTCGCTGCCTTACTACGGACCAGAGCGGGTGGGGGCTCCGCTGACCAAGGCGCTGATCTTTTCGTCATGGTCGATGGTGCCCGATGCAATCGCGGCGATCCTGTCCTATGAAGCGGAACGCCGCATGGGTGTCGGTGCTACGGGACACCGCTATTTCAACCGAGTGCGCCCACGCCCCATTCAGTTCCGGCAAGCGCAGGAACGCTTGGTCGCGATGCGTGCGCTGCATCTTGTCTATCCCTCGCCAACGCTGGCGCAGCTTGCCGACCCTCGAGAAATCTTCGGGCAGATGACAGAACGACTCTCCTATGAGGCGATGCGTCAGGCTGTCGCCGAGCGTCTGCGCGCAAGCGTGGCGGCACTCGATGCACGGACGGGAGACGCATCGGACGGCCGCGATTGGGAATGGGCCGCGCCCGCCGTGATCGACGCAATCGCGGGCGCGCGCTCCGTCTCCTGGGTGGCAACATCCTATGGCTTTGCCTCGCTTGGCAATGAAGAAGGCTTCAAGGAGCATGTTACCGAGCTTCGCAGCGCTGCCGGTGACAGGCTGTTTGGTGCAGTGCCTGGCACTCTCATCGATCTTCTCACCGACATCGCGCTCGGAAGCCCTGCCGTGTGCGCCTTGCGAGCCTTGCACCGGATCGCGCCCGACATGGCCATGGACGATCATCGGCTGCTCAACGCCGCGAGCCAGATTGCTTGGGGGTTTCGCACCCTGTTCAACCAGCACGATGCTGTCGCACTGCTGCGTAAGGACGATGACGATCGCTACTGGCATCGCGTACTGACCTTCAGCGCCGAGCATAATCTCCAGGCCGTCCTCGACGAATATGTCCATTATCTCGTTGACGCAGAAGGACTCGGCGCGCGCCCGTCGGCAGATCGGGTCGCCGGGATCAGCCGGGCGGTCTCAGACGCGCTTTCGATCCGGCCTTCGCAGATCGATGTGGAAGACCCGCACGTCGAAGGCAAGAAGCTCGTTATTGGCAAGTTCCAAATGCGCGGACGCTTCGCCATGCGGCTGTCCGACTACAAGGACGAAGAAGGCGGCGCTGCACGATTGGGCAGCGTTCGCGACGCCTTCAACTCGCCGTTTCGCCCCTTTGCCCTGGCCACGACATCGGTCGGCCAGGAAGGGCTGGATTTTCACCCCTACTGTTATCGGCTCTATCATTGGAATCTGCCTGGCAATCCGGTCGATCTCGAACAGCGCGAGGGGCGGGTTCATCGCTTCAAGGGCCATGCCATCCGCCTCAATCTGGCGCATATTCAAACCGATGTCGTGCGCGGCGCAGGCGCGGATAAGAGCGACCCTTGGCATGCCATGTTCAACGCCGCGCGCGCCGAAGCTGCGGTCGATTCCGACCTCATCCCCTATTGGATCTATGAGGGGCCGGTTAAGGTCGAACGGCGCGTTCCAACGCTGCCATTCAGCCGCGAGGTGCGCCGATTGGAATGGCTCAAGCGGAGCCTAACCCTCTATCGCCTCGCATTCGGTCAGCCACGACAGGAAGATTTGCTGGAATATCTGCACTCCC
This sequence comes from Sphingomonas sp. Y57, assembly GCF_001015195.1. Taxonomy (GTDB): domain Bacteria; phylum Pseudomonadota; class Alphaproteobacteria; order Sphingomonadales; family Sphingomonadaceae; genus Rhizorhabdus. Next base: position 15,170 of record NZ_LDES01000024.1, read on the forward strand.
TTCTGGGCTCGGACATGAGCGCCGAAGACCTGGCCGAGCTTCAGATCCAGCTTCAGCCGTAACCTAACCCGCATCGCCAGCGAGCGCGGTGCAGCGCTCGCCGGTAAGGGCTAATATCTGGCCCTGGACGGTAGCAGCGGCCTCGGCGTCCGCCGCAAAAGTCGGTAGCCGGACAGTTTCGACGGCTTGTGCGAGGCTGCCCGTCAATTCGGCAATCGCCGTCTCTGCATCGCTTTGGGGCAGGCCGATCGTGCGCGCCAACGTCATGAAATCTCGGCGCGTCAGCCGGTCATCTTTGCCGTTGAGCTTGAGCGCCATGCGATCGCCGCCAAGACCCGGGAATACCCGCGTCGTGACCGCATCATAAAGCGGGGCGAAACGAACCGAGGTGAAGGCCTTGGCATCCGGTTCGGCGATTTTGAGCAGCGCGAGGTTTTTGAGGTGCATGTCGCCATCGGCGATCAGCCAAGCGAAAACCGCGCGGCGGAAAAGAATGTCGAGATCCGCCGCAGGGTCGGTCGACAGCGGCCGCAGTCCACGCGCCATCCGCTCTATCGTCCCATCATATTTAGCCGAGGCCGGAAGATCCAGGATCGAGCAGAAATCCTCAAGCGCGATCCGCCTTTGATCGCCTGGTCCCTGGCGGATATCGAACCGCTCCACAACGAGCGCGGGAACCATGCCATCGGGCATCGCCGTCAGGGCGACGTCGGGCGTTGCAAAGCCGGCGGCTCGACCAAGCTCAAGGCAGAGCCATTCCACGATCGGCAGCATCTCGAAACCAGCGGTGCCTGCCGGCTTGAGGATATGGGTGAACGGCAGATCGATGGCCGGGATGAGTGCGCCATCGGGTGCCAGATGCATCGGCGCCTTGATCTGGACGCCCGACAGGCGCGGCGTTTCCGCGCGAGCAAATATGCTCGCGAGATTCTGCTCGAAACTCTCCTCGATCGCACCGCGCGCCGGGCCATCATAGCGGCCAGTGAAGCGGCCTGCGTCGATGAAGCCGTTCAGCGTCGTCGTGAGAATGTCCGCCGGTAGTGCCGCGAGCTCGTCGCGAGCCTCTACCACGGTGATGTTCGACATATAACGCCGCCCACGCTTCAAGGCCTCGCGCTCGTCGCGCTCGTGAAGCACCTGTGCGAGCCAGCCTTCCGGTAAGAGGGATTCGACAAAGGCCGGAAGTTTCCCGGGCGTTGTCTCCCGGACGAGCGCCGGACCTGAGCCGCGGGCCGGCTTCCAGCGCCACTCAAATCCGTCATGAGTCAGGCGGCCGAGCGGCTCGCCGTGCCAGGCGATCACCAGATCCAGCGCCGCTTTGTTGACGGGTGCTTTGGCCGTGCCCGGCTGCGCCAGGAGGAAGCGTTCCGCACCTTCGCCTTCGCGATACCAACCATTTTCCCGCGCCAACGCCCAGATTGCATCGGCGGCATCCTTAGGCGTGCCATACTCCTCGACGAGACGCGCGGCCATCTGGACGCGCATTTCGGCGGTGATGGCGCTGGCATGCTCGCTGCGCAGCCGAAAGGCTTCCAGAAAACGCTGCCGGTGTGAGGATACGGCGATGCGCAACTCGCCCAGATCATCACCGATCACCGCTGACGCGGTCGAAGGATGCGGCGGCGCTTCGTTCTGAACGATCTCCAGGCTGCGCAGCCTCGTGCGCTGGTTGCGTCTGCCGCTAATAAAGAGCCGGCCATCGGGTGTCGGCGCAAGCAGCGCGGCGCTCGCCGACGACAAATAGGCATTGGGATAGAGATAATGGGCGATGCGGATCGCATGGTTCATTATGGCGGCGTCTGCATCGACATCTTGATCGACATATATGCCGCGTACGAGCTGGACGAGCTCGCCGGCTTGCGCGCGCTGGTGCGCGCGCTTGGCATCGATCGTCTCGCCAACCAGATGGATCGTCATAGGATTATCTCGCATTTCAGATGCGCTATAATCCCATCGATTAATGCAATGGGCAAGAATTATCTCGCATCTCACATGCGCGTTAATTCCATGAGGTAGTGTGAAGCGCGCCGATGGGTTCCGGACATCGGCGCGCTCCTTGGACTATCATGCCGCAATCACGGCACGCAGCCAGCCCTATGATGGCTGACCTAGCGGGCTCCGAGCGGGTTCGCCGCCATCCCCGCCGCCGTCCTTGATCCGTCCCATACGACGGCTTCTCCGACGGTCCCGGCGCTTTTGGGTCCCGGTCCCCATATCATGCATGCCGTCAGGGTGACATCGACTGGTCGAGCGATGTCGCTTGAACAATGGCGCGGAAATTCTCCAGAAACTCTGGATGACGGCGCTCCAGAAAGCCCTCGATCTCGGGCTTGGAAAGGAGCCGTTCGATAAAGCCCGAAGCAACCACCAGCACCAGCATGTCGTCGCCGTAGGACGCTTCGAGTTCCTTATAATCCTCGCTCACCGACGCCATCTCGCGTTCGAGGCGGGCCATCTGCTCGGTCGAAAGGCCCGTCGCCTTCTTCAGCTCGTCGGGCTTGTGCAGGTCGGCGGGCTTCGATGTCGCGAGCAGGGCCTTAGCATAACTCACCGTGTAATTGTTCGCAGACACCATCAGCTCGGCTACCTCGAGCTGCCGAATAGGCTTCATCTTGCGCAGTTTCTGGAAGGCGTGATGCCCGACCGGCTTGTCCTTGAGCAGTTCGGCGACATCCGGGCTGATCCCAGACAGCAGATGCCGGCGCTGCCGTATCACCTTCACATCGACATTGAGCGCGCGCGCCAGCTTCTCCTCGGGCACGCCGCGATCGAGCGCGCGCACGATCATGTAATGCTCCTGGATCGTCGCGAGACGGTTCACGCGCTTGTTGTAGGTGAAGGCTTCATCGTCGTCGGCCACGACGCACGCCGCCTCGGTCGCGCCCAGAAACCGCAGGGCATCGAGCCGCATATGGCCATCGAGCAACAAATAGCCACCTCCCTTCTGCCGGGCGATAGACAGGGGTTCGATCAGCCCGACCTCGGCAACCGACGCGGCGATCCGGCGGTATTTAACCGTCTCGCGCACCCCCGCCGGCAACCCTTTGGTCGGGAGCAGATCGGCGATGGGCTGGATGATGATCTTGCGCTCGAAGGCGATCTTGATCGTATCCACCATGGCTCACCTTGCCGGTTCGATGCGCTCGGCGAGCGCGCGCGGGAGCGTGCTAAGGCCTTCGGCTCGCAGCAACGTCACAAAATGTTCGTCGGCCAGGAGGCGGCGCATCGCATTGGCAACGAACAGCAGCCGGCTGCGCGCCAGCGATGCGCGCTTGATGAGGAGCTTTTGCCGTTCCGTCTCGCGCTGATAAGCGCGGATGAGGCCTTCGGACGTCAAGGGCTTCTGCACCCGCCCGGGCCGTGAACCGCGCTTGTGGAGCTGTTTGCCGCTGGTGTTGCGCTGGTCGATGATCTTGCGGATCGCCAGCACCTGGTTGCCCGGAATGGCCTTCTCTTCATAAGCCTGCGCCAGCGCTTGCTGGACCTCGCCGTCCTTGGCTCTGGCGATCTCCATCGCGATCGTGTGTGGGATCACCCCGCGATCGACGGCTGCGATCAGCTTTTCCTCACCCCGATCGAGCAGCAGGCAAATGGCGCTTACATATTCGACAGAGAAATCGACCTTGGCGGCGACCTCCGCATAGGAATAGCCGCGCGCGTGCAACACGCCGATGGCATGGACCAGCTCGAGCGGACTGTGCTGGCGACGCGCCAGATTCTCAACGAGGCTCATGACGAAGCAGTCCTCCTCGGCCGCATCGATCACGATGGCGGGGATCTCGGCCTGGCCGAGCGCGATGAATGCCTCGAGCCGACCCTGGCCGCAGACCAGATCGAACCGCGTCTTGCCTGGCCGCTTGCTGACCGTGATCGGCTTCTTGAGCCCCAGATGCGCGATGCTGTTCACCAGCTCCTGGAAGATCCGCTTGTTGCGGACCCGGGGATTGAGAACCGTGATGAGGTCAATCGGGACCGAGCGGATTTCTGGGGGCGGTTCGCTCATGCCGCGACCTTCAAGGGCGTCCGCCGTGACAGATCGAACAAGGGATCCAGCGTGTCGAAACGATAGGCGTCGAGAAGAATGCCATTTTCAGGCGCAAGCCGCAGATTGGCGGCCGTCCCGAAATCCAGCCAGGGCAGCAGATAGAAGTCGCGGATGGTGCGATTATCTTCATCCATGCGTGCGACGATCGTGATGTTCGGGCGAAGCCCGCTGTCAAAGCGCACTTTCCAGCGCAGCGCACCCGCCTCAGTTACCTTGCACCGGGAGATGACGAGCGAGGCGGTAAATTCCTCATTGATATGGAGAAGGTCATTCAGGGGATCGCGGCAGACTGATCCGCCGGCCTCGCCGATCTGTGCGATCACCTGGGTGACAACATCGGGATGAAGCGCCCGAAGCGCCTTGTTCGTCTCGATATAGCGATAGTCCCGCGACGGGGCGTAACCGACCAGCTGGTAAGCCCGGACCAGACTTCCGAAGCGGTGCCGGAAGGTGGAGCTCGACGGCATGTCCTCGATCTCGTCGATGACAAGTCCGGAGATCCATCCCTTTTCCGCGAGCAGGGCCGACAGGCGGCTCAGTAGTTCCTCGTCGCTGAAGCGCCGGCTGCGCTCCTGGATGATGCGTTGCGCCGCCTCGAAAAAGTCGCGCTCGACGATCGCCTCGAACGCGCCATCGCCGCGCACCCACATGTCGGGGGTGTTCACGACCCGCTTTGCCTTCAGCTTGAAGGACGCACGGTTATAGACGTTGTTGCCGATATACTTCTCGTTGGTCAGCACCTGATGAACGGTGCCGCGTGTCCAGGGACGACCGAGATCGGTGAGAATGCCTTCCTCGTTCAATGCCACGGCGATCTCTGTCTCCGTGCGTCGTTGCACCACGAACATCCGATAGAGCTTGCGGACTACCTCGACCTCCTCGGGCGGGCCGGGCTTGAGGATGACCCGGTCGGTTTGCAGGCTTTTCTGCTCGCCGCGATTGAGTACAGCCTTGGGCTGACGATGCTCATCGACGAGATAGCGCCGCAATCCGAAGCCCGCAGCGCCACCTTGCCGAAACCCCAGCCGGATAAGACGGCATTGCCCGGTAAAGACCTTTACCGACAGCTCCCGGCTATATTCGCCCGCCATCGCGCGCTTCATGCTCTTGATGATCGTGGCGCTCAGGCTGCCGTCATTCTCGAACTGCTCCGCGCAATATTGGACGGTGATCCCGGCCTCGCGGCAGATGAATTCATAATAGGCGCTCTCGTCGGCATCCTGGAATCGACCCCACCGGCTCACATCATAGACAAGGATAGCCTTGAAGTCGGCTTGCCCGCTCCGCACGTCGGCGATCAGTTGCTGGAGCGAGAGCCGTCCGTCGAGACGCAGGCCGCTCTTGCCCGAGTCCTCATAGGTCCTGACGATCTGGAATCCGCGTCGGGCCGCATATTGAGCGATGATCTCCGCCTGATTTTCTGTCGAGTATTTTTGATGCTCGGTCGACATGCGGACATATTGCGCGGCGCGGATCGGTTCGCGCGGTACGGCTTCTGCTGCAATTATCTCCGTAGAGTTCATGACACCGGCTGCTTTCGTGAACCGCAAGCGGACAGGCTCGACTTCCAACCAACTGTATTGGGAGTGAGCGAGAATGTCGTTTTCCAAGAAAGACCGAAAGCTTCAGTCCAAAAGCGGAATAATATTTCCAACCTCGACCTTCACGGAACCGCTGGCGATGGCCATTGCCGGAGCCCTGAAGGAAGAGTTCGGCAACACGCCCTCAGCCCTCAAGACGATTGCGCAACTGACGCGTTCCAACGAGCGCGCGGTGCGCAACTGGTTCGAGGGGAAGAACAGCCCAAGCGCCGAGAATCTGGTTATTCTTATGCGCAATTCCGATCTTATCCTGCGCACGGTGCTTGCGCTTGCGGATCGCCAGGATCTCGTCGTGGCGGTCGGCCTCGCCGGTCTCCGGCGACAGCTGATGGACGCGGTCGCGGCGATCGACGGGTTACCGATGGGCGCTTCGGATCATGAATCCGATGACGTCGATGACGCCGGGACATAACGACTTTGGAACTGTGCTATGACTATATGATCTGGTGCAGACACGAAATGACATTGATTTCAAACGACTCGCGGCGCCGGAAAGCCGTGCCGTAGCGAGTGGCGACGCGCTCACTCTGCGGGGGCGTCGCGTCCCCGACCGGAGGCGCGCATGATCGAATGGATCATCGGCGCGGCGCTTCTCGCCGGCGGCCTTTTCGGCACCGGCAAGACGAAACCGCAGAACGCGCGCCCGACGCCTGGTCCACGGGAGGATTTTCCTGCCAAGGTCGCGCAGTGGCGTACCATCTGGGAACCGGCGGTCGATCGCTCACGCTGGATCCCCAAAAGCATGGCGTCGCGCATCATCGCGCGTTTTCCGCCTCCCAAACGGTCAGGATTTCCTTTTTCGTTGATGGGAGGCGATCGCGTCGAGCAGGAACTGCTCACCGAATTTGCCACGCACAATGTCGCCTATCTGGCGAGACAGAAGGAGCGACTGAAGCCCTTCTTCGACACAGTCGAGAAGAACCCGCTCACCGATGATCAGATGGACGGATGCATCTGCATGGACGATGCGGTGCAGATCGTGGCTGCGGCGGGGTCGGGCAAGACGTCGACCATGGTGGCCCGGGTCGGCTATGCGCTTCACGAAGGCCTCGTGCAGCCCGAGCAGATACTCGTTCTGGCCTTCAACCGGGCCGTCGCGGAAGAACTCCAGGCCAGGATCAATGCCAGGCTGGCAGGGTTCGATGGCATCGATGCTGTGACGGTAAAGACGTTCAACGCCTTTGGCCTAAGCGTTATCGGCAAGGCGACGGGGCGCAAACCATCGCTGGCCGAATGGGCCGAGCCGGGCCGCGATGGGGTCATGATCGTCGAAATCATCGACGACCTGCGGACCAGCGACGACAAGTTCCGTCACGACTGGGATCTGTTTCGCACGGTTTTCGGTCGGGACATTGGTTCATGGAACGAGCCTGCGCAGGCCAACGCCTATCGCGACGGGCGGCGGGGCATTCTCACCGCCAATGGCGAGATCGTCAAAAGTGAAGAGGAGCGGATGATCGCCGACTGGCTCTTCTATCATGGAGTCCACTACCAATACGAACGCCCCTATGAGCATGATACCGCCACCGAGCATCATCGGCAGTATCGTCCCGATTTTTTCTACCCGGAGATCAACCTCTATCACGAGCATTTCGCGCTCGACGAAAAGGGACAGGCGCCACCACATTTCGGGGGCGATTATGTCAGCGGGGTTCATTGGAAACGCGGGCTTCATGCCGAGAAGGGCACGCGGCTTATTGAAACCACCTCCCACGGGATCAGGCGAGCGGCCGGCTTTGCCGGCCTTGCAGATGAACTGAAACGGAGTGGGATCGTCCTTCAATATGATCCTGACCGTCCGGGCAAAGGTCAACGACCGATCACCACCGAACAGCTCGCTGCGACGATCCGGATTTTCCAGCAGCACGTCAAAAGCAACGGCCTCTCCCTCCAACAACTCCGGGAGGCCGCGGCCAAGGATGCGCAGGGTCATGCCGACCGGTCGGCCCGATTTCTGGCGCTCTTCGAACGGATAGCGAACGAGTGGGAACGGCGGCTGCGTGAGGCGGACTGTATCGATTTCGACGACATGCTGCTGATGGCGATCGAGCATATCGAGAGCGGCCGGTTCGCCAGCCCCCATCTGATGGTGCTGGCCGATGAATTTCAGGACACGTCACGAGCCAAGGTACGCATGCTGAAAGCCCTGCTGAAGAACGCCGGCGAAGAGGCGCATCTGTGTGTCGTCGGCGACGATTGGCAGGGTATCAATCGATTCGCCGGAGCCGATATCTCGGTCATGACCGAGTTTGAGAAGGTATTTGATCATTCGACCCGGCTTATGCTGAACACGACCTTCCGCTGTCCCGCGCAATTATGCGAGGCCGCGAGTACCTTCGTCCAGGCCAATCCCCGGCAGATCAAAAAGACCGTCGAGACGACGAACCCCTATGCGAAGAAGGCGCTGCATGCCTTCGCCGCAGAAACACCGGCCTTAGCGCAGGAACGTCTCGAGCAAGATCTGCAAAGCATGTATGACTTTGCGCGGGACGGCAGGCTGAGCCCGGACGTCGACGGCCGCATCAGCGTGATGATGCTCGGCCGGTACAACAATGACGAACCCCGTGGCTGGCGGCGCTGGCAACGGCGCTTTGGCGAGTTTCTGAGTATCGAATACCGCACGGTTCATTCCTCCAAGGGGCTCGAAGCGGACTATGTGATGCTCATCAACGTCGTCGAGGGCATGATGGGCTTTCCAAGCCAGATTACCGACGATCCACTCCTTCAGATCGCGATGCCCGAACCCGATCCCTATCCCTTGGCTGAGGAGCGTCGCCTCTTCTACGTCGCGCTGACCCGGGCTCGCCGCCAGGTGCGCATCTACACCCAGACAGACTCGCCGTCTCGTTTCCTGAGCGAACTGGCGAGGTCCGGCGCGGTCAAGGTGGAGACGGAGGCAGGGATATTGACGCCATGCCCGAAGTGCGGCGAAGGTGCCATGAGGCGGTATGACGGGCAGTATGGTCCGTTCGAAGCGTGCAGCACCCACCCGCGTTGCGATTTCAAACGCAACCTTTCAGGGGAGGGCTCCAGCGCAGCCGCGCCACCCGACCGCGTGAGGATCACCCATCCGATATCAGCCGGAGATGTCTGTCCCACCTGCGGCGACGGATTGATGGTCGTCCGCTCCGGCGGCGCCTATCAACCGTTTCTTGCTTGCTCGGCTTACCCCTCCTGCAAAACGACCGCAGCGCTGGTCCCATCACCGGCGGGGTGAATGAGGTCCGTTACCCGATCACCAGCAAGCGCTGCGGCGAGGTCGGAGAACCTCGCCGCAGAACATTATTCGCGGCCGATCAGTTTGCGGCAGATCGCTATGATCCAATTCAGGGTGCGTTGGACCAAACCAGTTCCGGCTGGCGGCACGGACTTGGGCGTCGGCATGCCGATGGGCGCCGGCTTTGGCGCAGGCGGCCGCTTGAGCCTACGATCGCGCTCCCGTCCCGCCTCGATCGCACCGCGAGACATTCTGCCTGCCCAGAGGATCTTGCCCTGTTTGATCACATAATGTGAAGCGCAAGCAAAGTCGTGATTGCCGATCGAAGGCCAGATCGATGCTGCATCGCCCTCCATCGACAGTCGATATTCGGTACGAACGAGGGGTGTGGACACTTCTTCCCCGCACCCGCATGCGCAATTATGCAACGCGACGCGGCATTCCTCCGAGACATACAGGATGCCGTCTTCGAGAATCTCGGGTATCTCATCCACGAAGACGGTTTTGAGCCTGTCGACCCGGGCCATTATGCGGCCCTATTCGAGATGTTGTTGCCCTCGATCATGTAGACCGAGTTCACCTCGTTCCGCTCGTCGCGGAAATAGTTCGACCAGCGCTTCCATCGCATGATCGCCATGATGGCGTTGAGCGAATTGACAGCGGCGATCTGAATATCTGTCCGGTAAAGGTCATCCTCCTCCTTGTCATCGCCGAACGGCAGCAACCGTTCGACTTCGGACCAGGCCATGCCGGGGCGGATGAAGGTTGCTCGGGCGCAGCCATCAAGACAATCCTCTTCCAGGCCTACTCCGATCCCGGTATCGACGAAGGGGATCTCCAGCCGAAGCAATCCCTCGGCTATCTCGCGGCGTGAAGACCCCTTATCGACGCAGACGAATACGAAATCGAAGCCTGCCAGCTCGTCCACATTGGCCGCTGTCACCCGAACAGGATGCGCGGTGATGCCCGTATGCATCCGGGCATAGACCTGTGCGTAATAGTCGACCTTGTACGGGAAACCCTTGAGCAGTTCCGGCTCCGGTGAGCCAGGCGACCGGAACAGATTGTGGTTCAAGAGCTGGTCGCCATCATAAAGATGGATTTCGGTAACCCAGGTCTTCGCCAGCAGATCGAGCAGAAACGATCCGGTTCCGCCAAGACCGATGATCGCGACCCGCCCCTTCAGCTTGCGGTTCACGCCGCCAATCCGATAGCGGGCCGAGGCGGAATCGGGAATGGCGAACGGGCTATCGTCATTGGCGATCATCGCCTTGGCATGGGTCCGGGCGTTGGCCGTCCGATCGAGAGACCGGGCAGCGCCGCCGATCAGTCGCTCATAGGCGACCACCTTGTCATAGATATTTTCGTACCGGTGGGTGACCTCGGGCTTGGACGAGAGATAGTGATCCACGTCCATCTCGCCGCAGCGCTGTTTCTGGGAATTGTTGATGATGTTCCCCATGGGGGCGCCGTTGCGATGGCACGGCGTCCCCCCTGCGAAATACATCGTGTGATCGCCTTGCGGCGTTGCCGTGAGGCCCGTGCCGTCGAGCGACAGGGCGCAGGTGAGCACGCCCCTTGCCAAATTTCCGTCAACCGTGACGTGCGGAACACTCCGCACGATCAAGTGGCTGTTGCGCACCTCGATCTCGAAGCCCTCGTCGGCGAGGCGCTTGAGATGGGGATCACGACTTATCAGAGCGGCGGACATTGAAGACCATCCCTTTCTTCACCGCAATGGTCTCGCCTTCGACGAGATCGCCCTCGGCGCCATGGACACCGTGGAGATAGGTGATCGTGTAGTTGAAGTTCTCAAAGTCAGGATTGGGGTAAGCGATCGCCGCGATCTCGCGGTAGCTGTGCGGGCGTTTTTCCACGGTCCGGGGCCGCCCGTTGACCTTGATGGTTACCGTCTTGGGTTCACGGCTGCGGATCCGTTCGACCCCGGCGCCACCCAGCGCCACCTCACCATCGCTGGGGATGACCGCATCGCCAGCGCTGTCGAGGATGAGCTCAAGCTCTTCGTCGATCTCGCCATAGCGATAGATGTCGGCGGCGAGGATCGTTGGAGAACCCCATTCCCAGCCCCGCTCATTGACGGTGAAGTTGTAGGTGCGGTCGCTGGTGAACGAGAGGAAGACCGCGATCTCGCCGCTGGCGAACTTGACCTCCTCCTCGATGCTGATTGAGCGGGCGAGGCCGCCCGCAATCTGGATCAGAACGAAATCGCTGGCCGGCGCCAGCCCCGCAATCTCGCGGATCTGGCTACCATCCAAGACTTTGTCTCCGGTGCCATGAAGGGCACCGTTGACGCTAAACTGAAATTTGTCGTGGCCCTTGGCCATAACGGTGCTCCATATTCTGCTGACTCTTGATCCCGACTCCACCATGGACTAGGATCGCCATCGAGTCCCGATGTGGACTATCTATATCGGGACTAATTTACGTTTCAAGTCCAAATCTAGATGAGAGGGAGAATTATGCGTGGTTAAGCTCGAACCCACCGCCCAAGCGGGCGAGGGGCGGTCCGCGATTCCGGCGGCAATGGAGGCATTCCAGGGACTGGCGGAATTGTGGCAGCTGTCGACCGAGGACCAGTTGCTACTGCTCGGATCACCCGGTCGATCGACCTTCTTCAAATGGAAGAAGGATGGCGGATCGCTCCCGCGCGACACGGTTGAACGCGTTTCTCACCTTCTGGCGATTCACAAAGCGCTCGAGATTTTGTTGCCCGACACCCGCGCTGCCGATGGTTGGATTCGGCGGCCCAATGCCCAGTTCAACGGGCAAAGTGCCCTTGATATCATGCGCGGCGGCCAGGTGATGGATATCTATCGCATAAGACAATATGTGGATGCGCAACGTGGCGGATGAATTTGTCGTAGAGGAAATCGAGCAGCTCTTCTTCACGCTCATTCCATCGCGCTTCCCCACCATCGATGTGTTCGCCCGTGTGGCAAATGATCGCAGCGACGCGTTGGCCGAGATTGAATCGCTGACCAATCCGCGCCTGCGCGAACGGGATCGTCTGATGAACGGGGCGCAGGTCGTGGACGGAAATGGTCCGCTCCTGCAAAATTGGAACCACGCGCCCTTCGCCTACCCGAACCCGGACGGTACGCGCTTCTTCGATGCGGATCGCCCGGCGCTCGAACTGGCTGCGGATATGCAAACGGCATTGGCAATCTCGATCCGAAAGCGCGAGACGTTCCTCAGCAAGACGGGTGAAGCGCCGATCGGCCTGGAAATGCGCGAACTCTCGCGGCAGGTGAAGGGACGGTTTGTCGACGGCCGTGACTGGGATCCCGAGCTTGATCTTGCGGAACGGCGCCGCCGCGGACGTCAGATTGCAGAAGCGGGCTTCGATGGTTTGCTTTTCAGGCCCGCGGAGCGACCGTCGGGCCTGTGCGTGAGCGTGCTCAAGGGGGATGTTCTGGAGCGCGCTGTGCAACGCGATCACTTCAAGTTCGTTTGGGATGGCAGCCGCGTGAGCACCGTCTATTCGTTCGGCTCGAGCGTCCAATATTCCCCGGAAGATTTGTGCGGGATCACCCAAGTCCTGGCGGCCTAGCGGTCATGCACCGGCATCGCCCCGCCATGGGTGCATGTGCGACAGCGCGGGACTGATGGGGCGCTCGATTGCGGCAGATCAGCGGTGCTCTAGATTGCGGGAGACATGATAATTCCAGGCCAACTGATCACCGCCGTCGATATGGCCAATGCCAATGGCATCGATCCGAAGCGTTTCCGTGCAGCCCTCCGAGCCGCGGGTTTGGGCTGGCATCCGCACAACGGTCGTTGGGAGGCCATGCGTGGAAGCGATCCGCATCAGGACATGGAAACGGTCATGGCGCAGATTCGCGGCGGGAGCTTCAAGCAACCTTTGGCCACAAAGGCTGCCCGCGCCGTTCCCAAGGCAGCATCGCGCGATGAGCACTATGTGCTCGATCTCTGCGACGAATTTCTAGGGCTGAAAGCCGTCCGCCAGCATTGTTTTCCATTTCTGACCGGAGATCCAGATCGGCGCGGCCGCCGCAAGGCCATGCCTGTCGATGGCTTTTACCCAAGCCTCAACCTCGTCGTGGAATATCATGAGCGCCAGCATCGCGAGCGTGTCGGCTTTTTCGATGACAAGCCGACGGTCTCGGGAGTGCCTCGTGGTGAGCAGCGCCTGCGATATGACAAGCGGCGTTGCGATTTGTTGCCGCAACACGGTTACACGCTCGTGGTGCTCGAGGTAGCCGAGTTTGCCCATGATAGAGCCAAGCGCCTGCTCAGGGTTGCCCGAGACAAGGACATCGTTAGCCTCCGCCTTCATGAATTCGGGCCACAAACACACTCTGGCGCAGTTTTATCTGCTGATTAATGTAAATTGAGGCATGGTGCGTCAATGGCTACTGAACCACGCGCCCCCAGACTTGCAGTGTTGATTGATGCTGATAATGCCTCTTCACGAATCGCGCCCCGTTTGTTCGAAGAAATTGCGAAAATCGGCGAAGCGAGCGTTCGCCGGATCTACGGCGATTTCTCGGGAAGCAGGCTGAAATCCTGGGCTGACGTTCTTGCGCCCCATGCCATCAAGGCCCACCAAAGCTTCGCATATACCAGCGGCAAAAACGCATCGGACATCGCCTTGGTCATCGACGCGATGGACCTGCTGCATACCGGCCGATTCGATGGCTTTTGCCTCGTGTCGTCCGACAGCGACTTCACCGGTCTGGCATCGCGTATCCGCGAGCAAGGCATCGACGTCTATGGTTTTGGAGAGCAAAAGACCCCCGAAAGCTTCCGCCAAGCATGCCACCGGTTCATCTATACGGAAAACCTGCTGCCCGAGGCACCGGCGTCGGATGAGCCGGAGCGGCCCGATACGCGTCCGGCAAGCGTCAAAAAGCCGCCCAGTGCTGCGGCGCCATTGATCCGGACCGCAATTTCGCAGCTGGATGATGAGGCGGGATGGGTTGCCCTTGGCCGGGTAGGCCATCGCCTGGCAGCCCTTGCCTCTGATTTCGATCCCAGAAGCTACGGTCAGAGCAAGCTCAGCGATCTGGTCGAAAAAGCAGGAGGGTTTGAGTCGCGCCGGACCGACGCCGGCCACATACAGATTCGTGCGACCCAAAATGCGAAGGCAAAGGCGGCACAAGCAAAGCAAGCCAAGCCGGCATGACGGACGAGCTACCCGATCTCTTGCTCTCCCAGATCGCTGATGGGGGTTTCGTCCACACTGGCCGGTGGACGTTGAATCCTGAAGGAGCGCTGGTTTTTGCCGGCAATGCCCCGAAGCAGCCCGGCGTCTACATTTTCGTGCAGGCTGGAACTGCGCGGTATGTTGGCGTCGCGTCAAAAAATCTCGCACAGCGCCTCTACATGTACGGTCGCCCTGGCATCAGCCAACGAACCAATATCCGCCTGAACGAGGTTCTCCGAAACGAGCTCGCAAGCGGGGAAATCATTGATGTATATGTGGCGAGCCCGCCTGACCTTGAATGGAATGGGTGGAAGGTTTCCGGCGCCGAAGGTCTCGAAGCGGCGATTATCCGTGACTTTCGCCTGCTTTGGAACCGTGGAGGAACGGTTCCAGCTCCGATGCTATCTGCAACAAAGGGAAGGCCACCGTCCGATCCGTCCGAGACCGTGGCTTCATGCGAAACCGCAGCGCCAGGGGACAGGCCGAATACCGCCGATCGCATTCGAGATTATGCGGAAAGCAAGTTTTTCGGCCCAGCCAGGAATGCCGGTCGGCCTCTTGTTGAAGTTTCTGCGCGGGAGATTCACGATGGGCTCAGGCTGCGCAATGCATTCCCGTCAGTTTGTCAGGCACTTGGCGGACGAAAGATCGCGGAAATGTGCCGGGTGAAGCTAACCCGTCGAATTGGCCCAGCCAACAGTTCGACGACAGCTTTTGTTTTTGAACTTCTCCAATAATGGTGGCGGCGGCCAATTGACTTCGTGCTGTGCGCGCGGGTGACGTGAATTCGCGCGGTGATCGTACTCAAATGATGAAAGAATTTGTGGCTACAGTTCCGACCCCAATGCACGCTCCGAGTCTTGATCTACAAGGGATGGCGGCGCTCTTCGGCGAGCAATCCAAGGTATATGGATTTATCGTGAACGATATTGCTTACGATCTCGCAAAGGACAGGTATCACTTTGAGGATCTCAATGAGTTTCAGCTCAATGCCCTCGATGCGGAAACTGGCATGGAGCATGCTGGCCGCGTATATTGGACGGAAATGCTATATCGGGCGCACATGGCATCGGTCGCCGCAGTCTTCAGGACAACCCGATGGATCCAAGTGGCAATACGTGAGCACGAGGCTGGAAGCCTGTATGGCTGCGCTGCGGCCTGTCGCAGTTTGATCGAGTCGGCAGGTGACATCGGCCTAAGTTTGGGTCCGGTGGCTCACACGCTCGCAAGCATCAAGAATCAATTGAAAGCCGAGATTGCCGGACAATCTTCTGAGCCACGGCTGATTTCAACGGAACTCGAAGATTCGCTGATACATTTCACGCACGCTCGCAAGGTGGGAAAAACAGAAGAGGCGCCGGACAGTCACAAGGCGATGCAATCATACAAATATATCGACTATGTAGACAAAATGGAAATACCGGGCGTCAAGGACCTCTACGCCAGGTTTTGCGAGATCGTTCACCCTGCTGCCGAGTCAGTGGCAGTAACTTTCGTTGCGAAAGATGGGGCCTGGATCGTCGACCCTCTCAACGAAAGTGCTGTCTTGCAGGATTTGTTAGCTGAAAATCGCAGTACCCTTTTGGGCGTGGTGATGGCTTCATACAATGCGCCCCTATTGATCCTGAAGACACTTCATTCTTTCAATCTCTTCACGAAGCTATCCAGTCTGCGGAAATATCGTTTCGACAATATCCCTGAGTGGAACAGAATCGCAGCTTTGCTGCATTCGTGATGTCGTTGCGGGCCTTCTGACAAAGCCGAAACGGACTAGACTGGATACTAAACGTGGGAAGCATCATGGACGCACACGCCGACAAATCGATCATCCGTAACGTGCGCGTGCGTCAGGGGGAATCTGTCACGTTAGGGAGTGACGGGGCCACGCCGCAGGAGATCACTTGCGACGACATAGCCCGGCTCGCACTGGCTATGCATGAGCACAGCTACTTCTTCTCACTTCGTCGAGGCCTCAGCATCAGATTTAGCAGGGACTTGAATGGCAGCGGAATACAGGGCCTGTATATCAAAAAAGAAGGCGACGAGAGGGATCATCCAGACTTGATTCAAGTCATTTTTCAACAAACCTACAAAAAGGATGGCGAGTTCCTCTACGAAGCCGACCTCATCATGGATCGCGGCAAAGACTACGAGCCCACTGTCAACAAGGGCAAGCACCGGTTCGTGGCCCAATCGGCCGCAATGCTAATCGACTGGAACAGTGACGAAGTTCAGCAGTGGCGATTGGACATCCAACGTCTTTCGAGGTCACCGGAAACTTTGGCTGGGTGGATAGCGGACGACCTGGAGATGCTTGTAAGATGCGCCTCAGGGTACTTCTGTCGTAAACCCGCGATCCTCACCAAAGATGACCTGAAGCGGCACGTCTCGGCCGGATTGAGCCTAGAAGATCTGAAAACTCGGCTTAAGTGCTCAAAATGCGGCAAGCACAATGCCCGCGTTGAGGTTTTCTAGCGTAACATCTCGGCCGAACTGGCCATCCGGATTGGCGGATCGTCCAGGCAGGGACGGACCGTCCGTCCGCCGCCATGCTCAATACCGCAACGCCGACCCACGCGTTCCATGGCGAATCACTTTCGATGCCGCCGCGAAATATGAAGGTGGGTATCGAAGTGAACCAGCGGTCTTTGGCTTTAGACCTTAGCTCCACATCCCGTGCGGCACCCCGAAGTGTTTGCAAAACATCGCGTCGCGGGGGTGGCAATCATGCCGCCTTTCGATCTTCTGGACTGTGCAGCGCCTGATCGTCCGAGGAATCCAACAGCGCGGCGATCTCACCACAGGTACGAGTAACGGCGAGTTTCAAGGCTTCGTCGATATGCACGTAACCCTGGGTGACGCTCTGTGCAGCGTGGCCGAGAAGCGCCCGGATCGTCAGCTCGGAAAAGCCGAGATCACCGGCAACGCTACCGAACGTATGGCGCAAGGTGTGCGGCGTGATCCCCTCGATGCCAACTGACGCACACAGCCGCGAGAGGCAGGCCTTGGCAGCCGTGAAATATCCGTCGCCGAAATCGGCGGGAAAGACATAAGGGCAATTCGGGCGAAAGGGCTGGCCGGCAGCCAGTTTCGCGGCGGCGGGGCCGATAGACCTGATTTGGGCGCCCCCTTTGGTGTCGGGGAAGCTCACATAGCCGGCATCGGCGTGAAGCCATGCGCGCTGGAGGCCCTGACCTTCAGAAATACGAAAACCGGTAAGGAGCAGAAAGCGCACGATCGCCAGCGCGATGGGATGCTCGCCGTTCCGTTCGGCATGGCGCATCGCCAGACCGAGCATCCGGATCTCGGCGACACTCAGTCGCCGTGTCTTCTTTTGCCCCGCTAGTTTTCGGGCGCCCCGACTGGGGTGATTTTCAATCTGATCCAAGCGGGCGGCATGGCCGAGGATCGCCTGCAAGGTCGCGACCGTTCGTGCAGCAACTCCGGGGCCTCCGGTTGTTGCGCCACCGCGCCGCTTGTCCTTCGGTTTCGCTGTCTTCCCGGCAGCAATATCGGACTGCATTCCCTCGATATCAGCCACCTTCAGCCCCTGGGCGAGGCGTGCGCCAAGGAGAGGTTTGATGTGCGTTTCGATGCGACTTTTGTCCATCGCGAGTGTCGACTTCTTGATCGGGCGATTGCGACGGCCGAGGATGCGTCCGGCTTCGGATTCCTTTAGATACCAATCGCACAGGGCCGCAACAGTGACCTGGTCGCGAGAATTGTCTCCCTCAGCCGGATCCTCGCCGGCAGCGACGGCGCCGAGTTTGATCTTGGCCTGGTCGCGAGCAAGTTCGACGGTCAGCGTTCCGTATCGCCCCAGATTGATGCGACGGCTTTTCCCTGCCGCGTTGCGATACTGGATGATGAAGGTCTTCACCCCGGCTCTGGTCACCCGCACGCCGAAACCTTTCAATTCCCCATCCCAGAGGAAAGCTTGAGCCGATGTCGGCGCCTGCAAAGCGTCCACAGCTCTCTTTGTCAGTTTGGCCATTTCATATTCTCACCGTCCATCTGCTTACACGGCTGGATCATAGCATCCATGTAAGCAATATGTAAGCAGATGGACGGAAAAATCGGGTCGTTGTGGCGAAGCCTGTCGAACGATATCCAGATTTATCTATTGAAAAATAGTGCTTTATCGCAATTTCGGATATTGCGGCGTAGGCATTGAGGGACCTTGCCAAGGTTGGGGTCGAGGGTTCGAATCCCTTCGCCCGCTCCAATTTTCACGGGAAAATCCGATGACGGGGCCGCGCAAGCGGCCCTTGTCGTTTTTGCGCGGCGCGCCCGTCGAACGCGGCTCGCACTGGGCCGCCCCTGTCGAGGGGGCTCGCGGGTGCGTCACATCCCCGGAACGCGTGGTCGGGCCTGGCCAGCCTGCGTCGTCGCGCGGATAAATTTATCGTGCGTCTGGTACAGATGCTAGGCGGGCGCCAAGTTTGATTTCCGATCGGGCATATTCATGGACGGCGTCTTTCAGCTTGGCTCCCTCGCGCTTGCGGCCGATCGGCTGTTCGCGGTCGTGGCGCTGTGGTTGTTTCTCAGCCTCGGCGCATGGATCGGCAAGCGGACCGGAAGCGGTGCCGGTCGCGTCGCATGGATGGCCGCGCTGGCGGGCATCGTCGCCGCGCGTATCGCCTATGTGGTGGAGAACCGCACCGCCTTCGCGGTCGACCCATGGGCCGCCCTCGCCTTCTGGCAGGGCGGATTCACACTATGGGCCGGCGCCGCCGCAGGCGCGATCATGGTCATCCTTCTGCTCGGACGGCGGCAGCGGGCGATGGTGGCCCTGCTCGCCTCGCTCGCGGCTCTGCTACTCGCGCATGCGGGCCTGTCGCATTGGCTTGCCGCTCCTGTCCGCCCGCTGCCGCAAGGTGTCGTCCTGACTGGCATGGATGGCCGGAAGCTTCCGCTTGACCACTTGCGCGGACGGCCTTTCGTCATCAACCTCTGGGCGAGCTGGTGCGGGCCATGCCGCCGGGAAATGCCAATGCTGATCGACGTGGCCAGTCGCTCGGACGTGCCGATCCTGCTCGTGAACCAGCGCGAGACACCGTCGACCGTCGCCGCTTTCCTGGAGCGCGAACGGCTCCCCATTTCATCCATCGTCATCGATCCCGCCGGTGTCATGGGCGACGCCGCGCGCGTGCAGGGTTTCCCCACCACTCTTTTCGTGGATGGCTCGGCACGGATCCGCTCGATCCAGGTCGGCGAGATATCCCGCGCCGCGCTGGTCGCCGCGATCCGCGATCTCCAGAGGAGCAGCAAATGAAGAAGCCCCTTTTCGGTCTGGTCGGGGCGATCGCGATCTCCGCTGCTATCATGCTGTCCGCTGCGGGCGGCGGCGAGGATGGTGTCGCCCACGCACAGTCGCGCGGCGAAGCGCGCAGGTCACCGTGTCGCCGGACGCAGAGCGCATCCGTCGCGAGATCCAGAATGATCCGGTCGCGCCGACTATCGCCCCGGTCGGCCATGACGTGACCATCGTGTTCTTTTCCGACTATCAGTGCGTTTATTGCCGCAAGGTTCATCCGGTCCTCACCGCGCTGCTCGATGAAGACCGGAAGGTGAAGCTGGTCCACCGGGATTGGCCGATCTTCGGCGCGGCATCGACCGAAGCGGCGCGTCTCGCCATCGCGTCCAGACATCAGGGCAAGCACGCCGCGTTCAATGACGCCCTCATGCGCTCGCAGGGCAAGCTCAGTCCGGAAGCGATCCGGGCGGCCGCTCAGCGGGCCGGCGTCGACTGGACGAGGTTGCAGGCGGATCTGGTCAGGCATCGCGCGGCGATCGATCAGGCGCTTCGTCGCACGGGCCGCTACGCGGCGATGCTGGGCCTGACCGGTACTCCGGCGATGCTGGTAGGCAATTATCTCATCCCCGGCGCTGTCGATCTGCCCGTCATGCGGCGGGCGGTCGCCATGGCGCGTGCGCAGGCGCGCGCAGCACAGGGGGCCACGCCGGCTCGCTGACAATGAGAAGGCTATCGGACAGCGCTCCTGCCGGCAGCTGATTGAACGACGCCGTTGATCACTCCGCTGCCGAGGGCGTCGGTGTCAGAAGAACAGGGTCAACGACCGGGGCAGTACCGGCATCGACAGGTAGACGATCCGGCTGGCGAGCCGCCACGTGCCCGGCTCGCCCCGCAGCATGTCGACACGCCGACCGGCGAAAAGAGCCGAGGACCCGTCCCAGCGGGCCTGGAAGATCAGGAAATTGGATCCTACCTTCGCCTCGCCGCCTCGCCACTCAAGCACGCGAATGTTGGAGATCAGACGGGTCTTGAGCGAGGGCGGGATTTCGGAGTGGTTGAGCCCACTATCCAGCCATTCCACCCTGTTCTCGAGCGCACGTCGATCTTCGTCGAAGTGATGCGCGCCGATATAATCGAGGCTTGGGTCCGCATTGTTGGAGAATTCGGCCTGCGGGGCGAAGTAGCGGATATCGTCGGTCAACAAGGCCAGCCATTCCTGGTAGCGCCCTTCGTCGAGCAGCGCAGCCTCGTCATAAAGAAAACGGTCGATACCAAGGCTGACGGCATAGGGCTCGGCCGCGGGGAGGTGGGAGAGATGAGCGGTCATGTCAGGCCTCCAGCATCATTTTCAGCCAGTAGCGATAAAGCGCCCGCCCCCCGCGCTCGCTCATGCCATAGCCGACCTTCCCGGGGAGTTCGGTGAAGCGCCCTGCCACAAAATCCTGCGTACCGTCGAAATCCCCAAGCCCCTGAGTGTAGTTCAGCAGGGTCCGTCGCGAGAATGACGGCGCGGTTCCGGCATTCAACCTTTCCCAATTCTCATGATCGTCAGGGACGACGCTGCCGGAAAAGGAATGGAAGCGCATCATCTGCTGGGCCGAAAATTTCTTCAATGCCGGTGGCGCATTCTTTTCGACGAAAACATAGAGCCAGGTTTCTGTCCGGTTCGGGCCCTTGGGGTGCCACAGCTCGATCGCGACGCCTGCCGACAGCGGCCCCATGTCAACGATGAGCAGGCTGGGAAATATGCCCGCAACGGCAAAATATCCCGGTGCGATCCTCCTATCCAGTTGGGCCAGATCGGCATGACGCCGCTCGATATAGGCGCGGCTCTCCTCGTCCAGAGCATCCGCCATGCGGGTGTCATAGCCATGGGCATCGACGACCGACTTGGCGCACAACAGGCTGTGGGGAGGCGCCCCGTCCTTGTCGTTGGTGACGAGGTACAGGCTGTCGCCGAAACCCTCTTCGGGCATGAACTCGCCATAATCCTGTAGCGTCTGGATACTGCCCGCATGGGTCATGCCGAAATGGTAGATATCCGAGCCGTTGTCTGCCGCGATCTTCCAATTATGGTTCGAAACCACGCGTTGCTTGATCGGAGACATCTCGACGCCACCGGCATCGACGCGACCGAACATCTTATCGAAATAGAAGCGCATATCGCCGAGATAGTCGCTCAGCGGCATCGCGGCGCGATCCAGATTGGCAAAGATGAAGCCGCCATAGGACTCGACGCGTGGAACCTCTATGAGCCCCAGCCCTTCCGGATCGAGGGCGCCCCCATAGGCTTCGAAATCGGGAACGTTGATCAGCTTGCCGTCGGACGAATAGGTCCAGCCATGATAGGGACAGGAGAAACTGCGGGTGTTGCCGCGATCGAAGGGACACAGCTGCACGCCGCGGTGTCTGCAGCGGTTGAGGAAAACCCGCACGCAGCTCGCCCCGTCGCGGATTACGATGACGGGATCCTCGCCCATGTAGGTGGTTATGTAGTCGCCGGGGTTCGCGATCATGCTGTCATGGGCCATGAACAGCCAGCTGCGGCCGAACACACGCTCCAGTTCGAGGCGATAGACTTCCACGTCGTGGAAGATCGCGGGATCGATGAGACCACGGTCGGTTTCCGACGCCAGCGCGGTCAGGTCCATCGTCATATCGCCACTCCCCTTTGCCGGTCGACCAGATGCCAATATCCGGCCCAGAATCCCATGAGGCCGCGATAGAATGGCTCGTAGACAAGAGCTTCCGGCTGGACACCGCCGGGAAGCGCCGACAGGCAGGCCAGCGCCTGGCGGAACTCGACATTCCCGCTCTGCAGCAGATCCTCGTCATCGATCTGCGCGAGCTGGTCGAGCCGCCCCGCGCGCAGCCAGCCAATCAGATTCCTGTCGAAACCGACGTCTATCGAACCGATAGCGCGCGGAACCTTCAACAACCCATAAGGATAGCCGAAGGTGAAGTGCGAAAGCCCGCCGGACGTACCGATCACGACCCGCGCGCCCTCCATCGAGCGCAGAACGGAGCCGATTGCCTCTCCCAGGGCGCGGCACCGCCAGGCCGGAGCCATGGGCGCAGTTATGGCGTTGACGTAGATCGGTACGACAGGCGTGTCGTCCGGGATCAGGTTGGTGCATATCTGGGCATGGGCATGCGCTCGCACGCAGCCGTCACGCAGCGCGGTGATCTGGGCGACGTCGATACCTGCCTCGACCACCCCGGCCAGCAATTTTCCAGAAAGCGCCGGATTGCCCTTTCGCTCGTGGCCGCTGCCGGACAGCCGATCCTCGACCCGAAAGCCCGCGCCGGTGAAGATGGCAAACTGCGGGATCGCTTCGCCGGAAAAATCCTCGTTCTGGTCATTGCCGAACAGGAGGACTGCATCGGGCTTGGCTTCCCCGATCCGCTTGCGGATCAGTCGATGGACCGTCTGAATGGCGGCGACGCGCGCCACGTTGGCGGCATCGGTCTCTGCCAGTGCCTCCGGTTGTTCCGGTGGAAGCTCGCCATAACGTTCGCGATACATCGCCCGAATCTCGCCGCGAAAACGGTCCCAGCGCTCCGGAGGGAAGAAGGCGGTGGCGTGGCTGGTCGCAAATGCGCCGACGATAGTGGTCATTGCACCCCCCTCCTCAACGACCAGCCGGCAACGCGTCGCGTTCCGTCGCAGTCACCATTGATCCGATCGCGAGATCGTAGCTTCTCAGATTCTTGCGCGTCGGGCCCCGCATCACCTTGCCCGATTCCAGGCTGAAGCGCGCGCGGTGCAGGCCGCATTCCACAAACAGCCCGCATCGATGGCCGTCTTCGGCAAGACTGGACTGCGCGTGAGAACAGAAATCGTCCACCGCATAAAAAAGCCCCTCGACGCGGAATACCGCTATCCGTCGGCCGTCCACGGTGAAGACGCGCGCGCGGCCTTCACCGGGCATCTCTTCCCGCCGGCAGATATCCGCCGACCACAGGGCGATGGCATCGGCACAAGGCTTATCCTTCGCCATGCTGTCTCGCCTCGTCCCGTCCGCCCAGTCGACGCCTGAGGAAATCGACGATGAGGGTGTTGAACAGTTCGGGCTTTTCCCACTGGGGCCAGTGACCACAGTCGTCCATTACCACGAACTCCGAATCCGGAACATGATCCGCGGCCGATCGCGCGGTCGCTGCGGGCGTCGACGGATTATGATCCGTCCAGACGAAGAGCGTGGGATGGGCAACTTCAGCCAGGCATTCGGCCGTCATCGGACGGAGCGCATCCTGCCGCTTCATCCCCGCCCGGGCGCCGAAGCGATAGTCGACGTCATCCTCGATCATCGCACTGAGATCGAAAATCGCGCGCCGGCATGCCTCGCGCTGATAGAAATGCCAGCGCGTGTCGACCAGTTCCTCGGTGATGTCCCGATCGGGCCGATGGAACAGCCAGGCAAGGCGATCGCGGACGGCTTCGCGCGAGGGCTTCGCCAGAAAGGCTCGCTGACGCTGGACGATCGCGGCCATGGACCGGCGCCATTGACCTTCGGGATCGTCGAAGTTGCCGACCTCGAATGCTCCCCCCACGACAGGGATGAGCGCGCTCACCCGGTCGGGATGCTGCTTCGCCACGGCGAATGCCAAGGTGCCGCCAAAGGATTCGCCGATCAGCGTGGCGCGTTCGATTTCCATCGCATCAAGCACCCCCACGATATGGCCGACCCGATCAGCGAGGTCGGGCAGATGCGGCGGATAATCGGTGAGGCCGCTGCCCAGATAGTCCATCGCAACGACATGATATCCTGCCGCGGCAAGGGGACGAATGTTGCGGGAATAGGCCTCCACATGCCCGCCCGATCCATGCAGCAGCAGGAGCGCGGGCCCCGTTCCCGCCTCGACGACGCGGGTGCGAATGCCATTCGCCGTCACGAAGCGGACTTCGGTTTCCAGAAGATCGGTCCATATGGTCATCGACATCGCCTCGGCTTCAGAACTTGTAGGAGACACGACCACCATATTGGCGGGGCGGATTGATCGTCGCCGCGAACAGGTTGGCGACATAGGGGTTGGTGAAACCGCCCTGATAGGCGCGACCATCGTTGAGGTTGCGGACAAAGGCAGTGAAGCTCAGGCGATCATCCGCGGTGACGAAACTCGCGCTCGCGTTTGCGACCGTATAGCCGGATGCTCGCGATGAGCCGTTGAAACTGGTCCACAGCCAGCGCCAGCTTGCCAGCTGCATGTCGACGCTCAGGACGATCTTGCTCCGGTCGCTGATTGCGAAGCTATGATCATAGCCGATATTGCCCGACCATTTCGGCGCGCGCGGCAAGCGCTTGCCCGAACAGTCGATAGTCCGCCCGGTCGAGCCGGGAAGCGGACCCGCAACGGCTGGTCCGATGCCGCAGCCGGTGGAGCGGGGATCGAAAAACTGGATGCCGAACGCGCTGTCGATCGTGGGAAAGGCAAACTGGCCGTATACCGCGTCGGTATATTCGAGAGATGCCCGCAACGTGCCGTTGGCGGTCGGCCGGGCCACGATATCGATATTGCCGCCCTTGATCGTCGCCTTCCCGGCGTTCACCACGCGCAGGTTGACGAAGAAAGAATTGTCCAGCGTGATCGTCGTTTCCTGGTGGTCGTCATATTTCCAGTAGAAGAGTTCGACATTGACCTGCAGCCGGTTGTCCAGGAAGCGGTTGCGTGATCCGACCTCGAAGGCCGTCAGCTTCTCCGGGCGATAAATGTTGGGCGCCACTTCCTGATTGACGCCCCCGCTCTTGAACCCCGTGCTGGCAGTGGCGAACAGCATGTTGCGGTCGGACAGGTCATATTCGGCGCCGGCTTTCCAGGTCACCCGCGTGAACCTCTTACCGCCTGCGAACGGCCGCATCAGCGATAATATGTGATCGTCGGCAACGCCCGTCATCTTCCGACGATCGGATGTGTAGCGTAGCCCGCCTATCGCGCGCAGGGAGTCCGTGATCGTGACCGTGGCCTCGCCAAAGGCTGCGTAGCTGCGCGTGTCCGGGTGGAAGAAGAAGTCCACATCCTGGATGAAGGGGCTCGCTATGATCGTCGTCTGAGCGTCCTGCTTCTCCCTGAAGTAATAGAGCCCGGCGACCCATTTCAACGCCGTTCCCGCACGCGACAGCCGCGCTTCGAGGCTGAGCTGGTCCGAATTGGTCGCCTGACCGACGATGAAACCCGAATGCACGAAATTCTGGTATTTCACATGGCGGTATGCCGGCAGAACGGTCATCGTCGCAAAGCCGAGGTCGGCGTTGAACTCGGCGCTGGCATTCGCGAAATCGCCATCCTGGAACGGTCTGACCGAGGGCACCAGCGCGGGATTGAACGACAACAGATATTGCTGGGCACGCGGATCGAGCGTTCCTTCGCGCGCGCCGCTGCCAGGCCGCCTGGGCAGGTAGACGAAGCCGCCGCCTATGCCGCCGATATGCGCAAAATCGGTGTTCAGCAGCAGCGAGACCGCTGGTGACGGTTGCCATAACAACCGCGCCCGTCCGGCGGTTTGCCGGTCGTCGGAAGTACCATCGGACAGATAGCCGTCCCGGCGGACGAGATTGCCGGCGACACGGAGGGCGACGGTAGGCCCAAGCGGCAGGTTCATGCCGCCTTCGAGGCGCCTGGCGCTGAAATTGCCGATCTCCAGCGACGCATGACCGTCGAACTGATCGAGCGTGGGGCGCCGGGTGATCAGGTTGATCGCGCCGCCCGATGCGTTGCGCCCGTAGAGCGTGCCCTGCGGCCCCTTCAGAACCTCGATCCTCTCGAGGTCATAGAAGTTGGTGCCGATCGATTCCGACCGCGCGATATAGACGCCGTCGATATTATAGGCGACGGGCGAGACCGCCGTGGGATTGCCGGACGAGTCGCCGACGCCCCGAATATAGGTTTGTACCAGCGGGCCATATTGCGCGACCTGCAAGCCCGGGGTGGTAGTGGTCAGATCCTGGGCCTGCGACACACCCATGCGCTGCAGCGCGGCGCCGTCGACCACGCTGATGGCAAGCGAGGACCGCTGGAGATTTTCAGAGCGGCGCTGCGCCGTGACGACGATGTCCTGGATGGAGGCCGTGGCTTCCTCACCCGCGACGGTGCTGACCGCCGGCATGCCGGGATTGCCGACGGGCGCCTGCGCCGATGCCACCGCAGCCGGCACGCCTAACCCTAAGCCCAGCAGTTTCGCTTTGGTCCCCATAACCCCCTCCTTCTGATTTTGGTATTCCATAATCCCGCAATTCGCACGGTGTCAACCGAAGAAAGGCAATATGGAATACCAATTAACGATTTTCAGCTACTCAGGGGGTGACGTTGGTTCGCCGATGCGCCATATGGCATGCCAACTGGGGAGCTGAATGATGGCGAACGCTTCGGACACGGCCTATGCAGACATCAAGCGGATGATCCTTTCGGGCGAATTGACTGAAGGTTCGCAGCTCACCGAGAGAGATCTGGCCATGCGGTGCGGTGTCTCTCGCACGCCGGCCCGCGATGCCATGCGGAGACTGGAAGCCGAGGGGCTCGTCAGGCGGACGGAGACGCAGCGCTGTTATATCACCAGCTGGAACGCCGACCGGATCGAAGAAATTTACTCGCTGCGTGCGATGGTCGAAAGCCATGCGGCCTTCCGGGCCGCCACCCGCATCTCGCCTGATCAGCTGGAGGAACTGCGTGCCGCCAATCGCCATGTGCTGGCGGCGGCGGAAGGCAGCAAAGTCGACCTCGACGATTTCATGCGTGCCAACCGCGACGTCCACGCCATCGTTCTGGCGGCCGCCCAGTCGGAGCGATTGATCGTCATGCGTGGCATGCTCTTCGAAGCGGCGTCACTGCCGTTCACGCGCAGAACCTATGATGCCGCCGCCGTGGAGCGCAGTTACACGGATCATGAGGAGCTCATTCTGGCCTTCGAGCGCCGGGACGCCGATTGGGCGCGGCTCACCATGGAGGCCCATATTCGCCACGCGCAGTTCATTTCGCTCCGCGCCGGGCAGGCTCGGGTGTCTCCGCCCAATTCCTGAGCTCTAAGCCGCCAGCCATGCGGGGCGCGGGCCGTTTGGGCCCGAGCGGATCGAAGAAGGTCCTAGCCTTCGTCGAGCATCACGCCCGCGCGGATCACGGTGTGCGACATTATACCTTCCCGGCCTAGTTCGAAGCCGACGCCCGACTGCTTGGCGCCGCCGAAGGGCAGCGAGAGGTCGAGGATGTTGTGGGTGTTGATCCACACCGTGCCCGCCTTCAGCCGCTCGAAATAGCGGTTGGCGGTACGCAGCCCCTCGGTCCAGATGCTCGCGCCGAGGCCGAAGGCGGTGTCGTTGGCGAGGCGCAGGGCCTCGTCGTCGTCGCTGAACGGGAAGGCGCACAGCACCGGGCCGAAAATCTCCTGCTGCACGGTGGGGTGGCCATGGTCGAGGCCGGTGATGACCGCCGGGGTGAAATAGCTTCCGCTGCCTTCGAAGATCTCGCCGCCGATGACGCGTGCGCCGGCCTCGCGGGCGCGGTCGACATGGCCGGCGACGCGGGCGCGATGGTCGGTGCTGACCAGCGGGCCCATCATCGACGCCGGGTCGAGCCCCGGCCCGAGCCGGATGGAGGCCGCGATCTCGGCAACGCCGGCGATCACCGCGTCGAAATGCTTCTCATGGATCAGCGCGCGCGATCCGGCACAGCAATTCTGCCCGGAATTGCCGTAGATCGCCCAGGCCGCGCCGGGGATCGCCTTGGCGAGGTCGGCGTCCTCGGCGATGATCAGAGGCGATTTGCCGCCGAGCTCCAGGTTATAATGCTTGAAGCTGCGGGCGGCCTGTTCGGCGATAAGCTGGCCGACTCGGGTCGAGCCGGTGAAGTTGATCTTGTCCACCCCCGGATGCTCGATCAGGGCCCGGCCGGTGACCTCGCCGGTGCCGGTGACGACGTTGACGACGCCTGGGGGGACCCCCGCCGCATCGCACAGTTCGGCGAGCCGGAGAGCGGTGAGTGACGTGAGTTCGGACGGCTTGAGGACGATCGTGCAGCCGGTCGCCAGCACCGGCGCCAGCTTCCAGACCGCCTGGCAGAGCGGGACGTTCCACGGCGTGATCGCGGCGACGACGCCGACCGGGAAGCGTCGCGTGAACCCGTTGAAGCGCATGTCCGGCAGATAGGGGACCGACAGGTCCATCGTCTCGCCGTGCAGCTTGGTCGCCCAGCCCGCCATGTAGCGCAGCGTGTGGACCGACAGGTCGGCGTCGAACAGGCGGGTGTTGGCGATCAGCTTGCCGCTGTTGACGGTCTCGATCTCGGCCAGCGACGACGCTTCGTCGCGGATGAGGTCGGCGAGGCGGAGCATGATCTCCTCGCGTTGGTGCGGGCGCATATGCGCCCAGGCCGGGTTCTCAAGCGCGCGCCGCGCGGCCTGCACCGCGGCGTCGACGTCGGCCGGGCTCGCCTGGGCGATGCGGCCCACTTCCTGGCCGCTGCTCGGATCGGTCACCGGCAACGTCTCGTTGCGCTCGGCCGCGCGCCATTCGCCACCGATGAACAGGGCCTTGGTGCCGCCGATGAAGTCGCGCGCCTTGGCGCTCAGCCGCGAAAGATCGTTGGCCGTCGTCATGGGATGTCTCCTGATAGGTTGTGCGCTTACCCGGCCACCTGGCTCAGCCCGATGCGGGCAAAGGCCTCGGGACGGCGGCGGCGCAGGAGAAGGGCCTGCGCCGTGCCGATCGCCGCGATCACGACGAGCAGCGCCGGCAACCGGTTGATGAGAACCGAATCGGTCCCGGTCAGCAGAGGATAGTTGGTGACCGAGAGGATCGTGCCTGTCGCCAGCATCCCGCCACCGACGAAGGGGAAGATCGACACCAGGCCGAGACGTCCGGTCCGCTTCCTGAGGAAGATCGGAACGGCGAAGGCGGTGATCGTCAGCAGCGCCATCAGTCCGACCGAGCCGAAGCCGGTCAGCGCGGTGGTAAGCGACAGGAGCGGGTCGAGCCCCGCCAGCGCGAACAGCGAGATCACCACCGACAGCACGAGGATGACGGGCAGCCCGGCATTGAAGGGCGCGCCGTTGCCGTCACGCGTCCGGGCCAGGGATGCGGGCAGGGCGCCGTCACGCGCGAGGGCGAAGACATAGCGGGCGCTGTTGTTGAACAGGCCCAGCACCGCAGCGAAGGCGCTGCTGATCACCAGCAACGACAGGATCGCTTCCCCCTGCCGGCCGAGATAATGGCGGGCCAGGCCGAACACGAACTGCCCTGGGTCCTTGCCGGCGGCCGCCGCGATGCCGGGGCCGCTCGCGACGATGAAGGCATAGGCGGTGAAGACGTAGAACAGGCAGATCACGCCGATCGCGGCATAGGTCGCGCGCGGGATGGAGACCTCCGGGTTGCGCGCCTCCTCCTGGTAGATCGCCGTCGCCTCGAAGCCGATCACGGAATTGAAGGCATAGATAGCGCTGACGCCAAGCCCCGGCGCGAGCACGACCGAGGGAGCGAAGACATGGCCCGGAGTCCCCAGGCCTTCGGCAAGCAGGATCGCGACGTCGAGCGCGAGGATGGCGATCACTTCCGCCCCGAGCGCGATCGCGAGCAGCTTCGCGGTGAAGTCGATCCGGAAATAGGAGAGCAGGGCGAGGATCGCGATCACCGCCAGCGCGCTCACGCCCCAATGGACGAAGTCCAGCCCCAGCGTGTGGAGCAGGCTGGTGACGAAATAGGACAGCGCCCCCAAAGTGGCGCAGCACAATGCGACATAGGAGACCAGCGCGACATAGGAGCCGGCGAGGCCCGCCACCCGGCCGAAGGTCTGGGCGATGATCGCGTAGAAAGCACCCGCGTTGCGGATGTGCGGCAGCAGGCGAACATAGCCGATGGCGAACAGCGCGATTGCGAGACCCGACAGCGCATAGGTGCCCGCGACGCCCATGCCGTTCCCGAGCGCGAAGGAGATCGGCATGGTGGCGACGACGATCGCCATCGGGGCGGCGACGGCGAGCACCATGAAGGTGATGTCGACACTGCCGAGCACGCCTTTCGCCAGGACGGTTTGCGAAGGCCGATCGTCGGCGGGGCCGGACGGTGAACGGGTCCTGTCGTGCAAGGGGTCGGTCTCCGGGGGCTGGTCTGATCGATGGGCGGACCGGACGCGGGCCGCGATGGAACCCATGCTTCGTGCCAACGGGCTTGCAGTGCAATCGCGATCCACAGCGAAAATGTTGCTGGAGACGCAACAACCGTCGGGCCCGTGGATATTGACCGGCGTCGCGCTGGCCGATCATATCGGCGGACATGGTTGGCGGCCTCGGCGCGTCGCCGCCCGAACGAGGACAGGTAATGAGCAGTGACCAGGACAGCGCCGGCGTCGTCAGGCGCTTCTTCGAGGCCTTCAACGCGGGAGACATGGAGGCGGCATTCGCCGCATTGTCGCCGGACATCGAATGGACCTATCATGGTCCCCGCGACCGGATTCCCTTCGCCGGAACCTTCGTAGGTCATGCGGGCGTGCAGGATTTCTTCGCCCGTGCCGGCGAGGTGATCGAGGTCAAGGAAATGACCCCGCTCGCCCTGGTGGGGGTGGGTGATCGGGTGTTCGGACGCGGGATCGAGCATAGCAGGTCGCTCGCGACCGGCAGGGAATATCGGGTGCAATGGTCCCACATCTATGCGGTGAAGGACGGCCTGATGACGCGCTTCGATGAGTTCATCGATACCGCGGCCGTCGCGGAGTGCCTGACGGCGGAGCCATGACACATGACTGATCAGGGGGCGGTTGCCCAGCGGGTGGCCGCGAAGTGCCGCGAGTTCGAGAACCGCTTCCGGGCCGGCCAGCTGGCCGTGATGGTGCGCGACTTCTACCTGCCCGACGCGATCATGGAGGGGCGCGAGCTGCCGGCTCAGATCGGCCATGAGGCGATCACCCGGCTGTTCATCGAGGTTCGCGAGGTCTGCCGCTCGATCGAGATCGAGATCGACCCAATCACGGTGATCGGATCGGTCGCATTCGGCAACATCACCAACCGCAACACGCTGATGACCGGCGATGTCGAGATCCACCGCGTGCTGATGATCTGGCAGGAGAAGGACGGCGACTGGTTCGTCTCGCGCGACTTCTTCTTCGCCGAACAGGGCCTGTTGCTCAGTGAGCTCGACATCGTCCCGCTGGTCGAACGGCGGCCGGGCCGCAATCGCAAGCCGCGCGGCCAGGCCGCGGCCAAGGCGCAGGCACGGTAAGCCGCTAGATGCCAGGTATCAGCCGCCGCACCTACGAGATCAGCGTCCAGGATCATCGGCTGCAATATCTTTCCCTGTCGGCACGTCATGGCTCGATGCGCGCCGCAGCCGATTATCTGGGCGTCGCCGCTTCCTCGATCAGCCGGCAGATCAAGCTGCTCGAGAGGGCTCTGAGCATCGATCTGGTCGAGAAGGGCTCCTACAAGGTGCAGCTCACCGAGGCCGGCCAGTTGCTGATCGAATATTATGAGCGGCGGGTCGTCGAGCACCAGGAGTTGCTGGCGCGCCTCGCCGAGCTGCGCAGCACGCGGACCTCGACGATCCGCATCGTCGTCGCGCAGGGCCTGCTGGCGGTCCGCTTCCTCAAGGCCTTCGCGACGGTCTCGACCAAATTTCCCGATATCAATATCGAGATGAAGGCGGCCGACGGCGACGAGGCCGAGCGGCTCGTGCTCAATGACGGGGCGCAGCTCGGCCTGTTGTTCGACACCGCGCAGGACGTGCGGCTGAAGCTCCTGGCGACCAGCCGCCAGCCCTTTTCGCTGTTCATGTCGGAGAAGCATCCGCTGGCGCGCGAGGAGGTGATCTGGCCGGTGCAGATTTCCGGCGAGCGGCTGGTTATGCCCGATGCGGGATCCCGGCTGCTGGAGATCATCCATTCGGTGTTCACCGAACGGGGCCTGCCGCTCAACATCGTCATGAAGTCGCCCTCCATCCAGGTCATCCTCGACAGCGTGGCCCAGGGCATGGGCGTTGCCATGCTGCCGCGAATCCTGGGGCAACCCGCCGCCTCGATCGGCGGTATCGTCGAGCGGCCGATCCTGAGCGACGAACTCTCCGACATCCGGCTCCACCTGGTCAGCCGCGCAGGTCGGCGGATGACCCCGGCTGCGCTCGCCCTGCAGAATGCGCTGGTGCGCGAGATGAACCGGCTCGACGAGGACCCGTCCGATCAATCCCCCACCCACGGTTGAGGCCGACCGTCGCGGCAACCGGCGAAAAGCAACGTTGCGGATCGCGCAACAACTGCGGGTCCCGCTGGCGTTGTGATCGTTCCGCGCTTCGACGACCTTCCGCCAAAATAGCGCAGCGTGGAATTATCCAGGCGGAAAGGGAAACAATGTCGAAGTCCAATCGGGTTAGAATGATGCTTCTCGGCGGCGCGGCGCTCTGGCTCGGCGCCGGCGCAGCCCAGGCCCAGGTCGCCGCGGATGCGGCCGACGACGCGGCCGGCGGCCTGCAGGAGATCGTGGTCACCGCGCAGAAGCGCGCCCAGACCATCCAGCGGGTCGGTATCGCCATCACCGCCGTGACGCCCGAGCAGATCGCCAACCGGAACATCGCGAGCAGCGCCGATCTCGCCGGAAAGGTGGTCGGGCTGGAGAGCTACTCGCCCTATGGCCCCGGTACCTCGTCCAACGTGGTGATCCGCGGCATCGGCCTGAACGACTTCGGTGAAGGACATGAGGCGCCCGTCACCTCCTATGTCGACGAATTCTATATCGTCGCAGTTCCCGCGGTCGACTTCGCGTTGTTCGACCTCGACCGGGTCGAGGTGCTGCGCGGGCCACAGGGGACGCTGTTCGGGCGCAACTCGACCGGCGGCCTAATCAACTACATCACCAAGCGCCCGAGCCAGACCGCCGAGGGCTATCTCTCGGCGAGCTACGGCCGCTTCAACGACCTCAAGCTCGAAGGCGCGGCGACCGCGCCGCTGAGCGACACGCTGTCGATGCGCCTGTCGGGCACGTCGCGCCACAGCGACGGTTTCCAGAAGAACCTCAACCCCGCTCTGGAGCGTGGCGGCCAGGCGGGATCGGATGCCGCCCGCCTGCAGCTGCGCTACCAGGGTGACGACGGCTGGGACATCCTGCTCAAGGGCGAATATGGGCGGACCAAGACGACCCATGCCTATTATGAGAGCAAGACCGGCTTCGTCGACGCCAACGGCCTCGTGGTCGCCGACCCGACGATCATCGACGCGGTCGGCTATGCCGAGCGCAACACTCCGGCGGCGAAGAAGAACGTCGTCAACACCAACGACGCCGCCTTCCTGCGTTCGTCGGGCTATTCGGGCCTTCTCCGGATAGAGAAGAAGTTCGGCGACACGACCTTCACCAGCCTGACCGGCTACCAGTCCTACAAGCGCCGGATGCAGGAGGACAGCGACGGCACCCCGAACCCGCTGGTCTTCGCCAGCTTCCCCTATCAGGGCAAGCAGCTGACCCAGGAACTTCGCCTCTATCACGACGGACAGTCGACCCGCTGGACGGTCGGCCTCTATGGGATGCGCGCGCTGGGCAAGGACCAGCCTACCGCGGTGTTCAACTTCCCGCTCGACGGGCCGACCGCCGTCAATCCGGCGACGGGCCTCTACAACGGCACCTATTTCCCGATCAGCCTCAATGCCGACTGGCGGCTGCGGACCAACTCGGGCGCGGTGTTCGGCCAGATCGAACAGGACTTCGGCAAGTTCACCGCAATCGGCGGCATCCGGGTGACCCGCGACCGCAAGACCTTCGCCGATCGCGACAATGCGGCGCTGCGCGATTGCGGTGGCGGCGCAGTTGGTGACTGCTTCCTCGTCGGCGACGGCGGCACCGGCACCCCGGTCCCGTTCCGGTTGAAGTACAAGGCCACGCTGTGGTCGGGGAAGATCGAGCTCGACTACAAGCCCGACAACAACAACCTGCTCTATGCCAGCATCTCGCGCGGGACCAAGGCGGGCGGCTTCAACAACGGCTTCTATCCGACCGGCGTGGCGCTCGCGCGAATTCCCTATGGCGATGAAACGCTGATCTCCTATGAGATCGGGCAGAAGTCGACGCTGTTCGACCGCAGGCTGCGGATCAACACCTCAGCCTTCTATTACGACTATAAGGACTATCAGGCGTTCAACTATGTCGGCCTAGCCGGCCTGATCACCAATCAGGATGCAACCGCCTACGGCATCGAGACCGATATCGAGGCGGCGGTGACGCCGGAGCTCCGCCTCTATGCGGCGGGCGCCTATCTGCACACCGACATCAAGGACGTGGCGAAGGTCACCCCGCTCGGCACCACCGTCGTTGCCGATCGCCCGATGGCCTTCGCGCCGAAGTGGAGCGCGAGCGGTGGCGCGACCTACACGATCGCGCTGCCGAACGAGCAGAGTCTCGCGCTCGATTGGAATTTCGAGACGCGTTCGTCCCGCTACTCGGGCAATTTCGGCGATCCGGGCACCCAGCTCGAAGGCTATTTCAAGCATAATGCCTCGATCACCTATGAGGCCACCGAGCATTGGCAGCTCCGGGCGTTCGTCGACAATATCAGCAACCGGCTCAACACCACTTATGGCGGTCCGTCCTTCGCGTCGCTCGGCATCATCCAGGTGCGCTTCGCGATGCCGCGCACCTATGGTGCGGCAGTGCGCTATCGCTGGTAGGTTGACGACGGAAGGACAGGATCATGAACCAGCCGGCCCGGCCGACCGCCTATGTCAACGGCCGCATCTACACGGTTGATGCGGCCCGACGCTGGGTGGAAGCGATCCTCGTGGAGGATGGAAGGATCGCGGGGGTCGGCTCTTCGGCCGACATCCTGGCTGCGGCGGGTGATGGGTGCGACATCGTGGATCTGGGCGGCCACATGGTCATGCCCGGGATCCACGATGCGCATGGCCATATCCTGCTCGCGGGGCTCAAGCATCGTTACGAATGCCGGCTTCCCGCCGATGCATTGGGACGCGATTATGGAGAGAGGCTGTGCGACTGCATCGCCTGCTCGCGCGGCAAGCTCGGCGGCTGGGTGATCGGCGGGGACTTCAACCCCACCCTGTCCGAACCGGGCGAGGTCGATCGGAAATATCTCGACGAGAAGTTCCCCGACACGCCCGTCTATCTCCACGACTATTCCCTCCACCATGGCCTCGCCAATTCCAAGGCGCTGGAACTGGCAGGGATCACTGCCGATACACCCGATCCCTTTGGCGGACGGATCGTGCGCCGGGCCGGGTCGAACGAACCGACCGGCGAGCTGGTCGAGCGCGCGACCTGGAAGCTGTTCAACATCCTGCCGAGCCCGGAGCCGGACGTGCACCGCGGCGCGCTGCGCTGGGCGCTGGAGACGGCGAGCCGGTTCGGCGTGACCGGCATCCAGGAGGCATCGGCGAGCCGTCCGGAGCTTGAGATGCTGCAGGAGATCGACCGCGATGAGGGGCTCGCGCTACGCGTCTATGCCCATATCCCGTGGCGTGAGGAGCATTTCGGCCACGCCACCACCGAGGCGCTCGACCGGCTGATCGAGGATCGGCGGCGCTTCGCCAGCGAACGGGTGAAGACCGACTTCGTCAAGGTCTTCATGGACGGCTCACCGCTCGGCCCGCATTTCACCGATGCCCAGATCGACCCGGCCACCGGGCAGCCCCAGCCAGGGAAGCTGCTCCACACGCGCGAGGAGATGGCGGCGGCGCTTGTCGCATGGGACAAGGCGGGAATCACCGCCAAGATCCACTGTACCGGCGACGCGGCCGTTCAGCTCGTCCTCCAGGCGATGCGCGACATGCGCGCGGCGAGCGATGGCGGGACGATCCAGGAGATCAGCCATTGCTGCTTCGTCCAGCCGGACGACCTCGCCTCGTTCGCCGAGCTGAACGTCACGGCGGAAATGTCTCCGCCGATCTGGTTCGGCGACATGCCCGAGCTCGCCGCCTTCCGCGACCGCGGCTATCCGTTCGGGACGCTGGCCCGGATGGGCACCCGCGTGACCGTCGGCACCGACTGGACCTTCCTGCCCGAGCCCAACCTGTTCCCGGCATTGCAGGGGCTGCTCCAGCACGGCGCGGAATCGGTCGACCTCGCCACCGGCATCGAGATGCTGACATTGGCAGGTGCACGGGCGGTCGGCGTCGATACGCTGACCGGCTCCATCGAAGTGGGCAAGTCGGCCGACTTCATCGTGCTCGATCGCAACCTGTTTGACGGTCCCGTCGATGAGATTGGGGAAGCACGCGTGCTGACCACCATCTTCGAGGGGCGCGTCGTTCACGATGCCCGATGACGTCGCACCGATCCCGGTACTGCTCGTCACCGGTTTCCTAGGGGCGGGCAAGACGACACTGATCGGGCGAATGCTCGACGATCCCGCCTTCGCCGGCAGTGCGCTGCTCGTCAACGAGGTGGGCGAGATCGGTATCGACCAGGAGCTGCTGATCCGCAACGGCTCGCCGCCGCCGCAGCTCCTCGCCAATGGCTGTGTCTGCTGCGTCATGAACGACGATCTCGGCCTGGCGTTGCGCGATCTCGATCTGCGAAAGCGCGAGGGCTCGATACCGTCTTTCGCGCGGGTGATCGTCGAGACGACGGGCGTGGCCGACCCGGCACCGATCCTGGCGCGCTTCATCGCCGACGGCTGGATTCAGCGGCACTTCGTGCTGAGCGCCGTCATCACCCTGGTCGACGGCGTGCTGGGGGCACAGACGCTGCACCACCAGCCCGAGGCGGCCAGCCAGGCCGCCCACGCCGACGCAATCCTGATCAGCAAGGCGGATCTGGCGGATGGCGATGCGATCGCGGTTCTGTCCGACCGGCTGTCGGCGACCGCGCCCCATGCGAAGATCCTGGTCGCGGATTCGGAAGAGGCGGCGGTCGGGCGACTGCTGGAGCCGTTTCGCCTGCTCGGCTTGCGGGCGCTGCCGCAGGATCACGGCCATGGCCATCATCACGGCCACGACCACGACCATGCGCTCGTCACCACAGCCTCGTGGCGCTTTGACGATGTGCTGCCGTGGCCGGCGATAGCCGGAGCGCTCGACGATGTCGTCACGGCACATCGCGGGCGGCTGATGCGTATCAAGGGGCTGTTGCGCGTCAGCGACACCGACCGCCCCGTGGTGATCGATGGCGTACAGGATCTGTTCCACCCGCCGCGCCTGCTCGACCAGTGGCCGACCGACGACCATTCGAGCCGGATCGTGATGATCAGCCGCGATGCGAGCAGCGAAGAAGCGATGCGCGCCCTTCAGCGCGCCCTGTTCCCCGTCAGCTGAGCCGTTCGAGCCTGTAGAAGGCGGGGTCGACGATCGGCGCCGCACCGGTGGCGATATCGGCTGCGAGCTGCCCGGCGGCGGGCGATGTGCCAAAGCCATGGCCCGAGAAGCCCGAGGCGAGCGTCAGGCCGGGCAGCTTCGCGACGGGCGAGATGACCGGCAGCGAGTCGGGCGTGACGTCGATCGTCCCGGCCCAGCTTTCCTCCACCACGGCATTCTTGAAGACCGGCCAGGCGGCGACGAGGTTGCGCATCGCCTCCGCGTTGAGGCCTTCGTTGACCGGCGGGTCCATCGTCCGCACCCGTTCAAACGGCGATGTGGCCGCAGGGTCCCAGCGCCGTCCGAGCGAAAGGTCGTCGACGAAGGCGCGTCCGAGCGAGAGGCGCACGCTGTTCCATTGCGCGCGCAGCATCGGCAGGTAGCGATGGCCGATCAGCAGACTGTCCGGCACCAGCGGCACGACGAAGGCGCCACGCTGGGTGATCGTGTAGCCGCCATCCGCGCGCTTGCGGAACGAGAAGTCGGGCGCGCCCACCGCGATCTCGGTCGGGCCCTCCATCGGTGCCGTGCGCAGCACCGAGGCGACCAGCGGCAGAGTGGGCAGCGACACGCCGAGATTGCCGAGGAAGCGCCGCGACCACAGGCCACCGGCGAGGATGACCTGGTCGCAGCCGATCTCGCCGCGCTCGGTGACGACGCCAGCGACGCGTCCCGCCGCGATCGACAGGGTGCGAACCGCGCAATCCTCGACGATGACCGCGCCCTTCGCCAGCGCGGCGCGGGCGATCGCGCTTGCCGCGAGCGTCGGTTCGGCGCGCCCGTCGGTCGGCGAGTGGATGCCGCCGGCCCAGCCGCCGGTGCCGCCGGGCACGAGCCGGTCGATATCCCCGGGAGTCAGCAGCCGCGCGTCGAGCGCGTTTCCGACCGCTTCGAGCCAGGCGCGGTGCCCCGCCATCTCCGCTTCTGTCCGGGCGACGTACATGATGCCGGCGCGCCGATAGCCGACATCGGCGCCGACCCGCTCCGCCATCGCCGTCCACAGCCGTTCGGAGGCCAGCGAGAGCGGCAGGTCATGCTCCTCGCGCCCGATCTTGCGGATCCAGCCAAGGTTGCGCGACGATTGCTCTCCGGCGATCCGTCCCTTTTCGAGGACCGTCACCGGGACGCCGCGCTCGGCCAGGGTCAGCGCGGCCATCAGGCCGACGATGCCGCCGCCGATCACGACCACCGTGGTCGATCGCGGCATCTCCGTCGATGTCTGGACCGGGGTGATGAGTGGCGCCACGGCGCTTATCCTTGGGCTAATGGAGGGGCGGTCAGAGCGAGATGTTGATCTCTTGGACGTTCGCCTTCGCCGCGCCGCGATAGGCGGTGACCTCGATCTCGACCTTGAACTCATTCGACCCGAGCGGCGGGCTGGTCAGGGTCAGGGTCGGATTGATGCCCCGCATCTTTTCCGCATAGGCGGCCATGACCTCGTCGATGTCCTCGGGGAACTGGACGAAGACGCGAGCCGCGACGACATCCTCGAGGGTGGAACCGACCGAGGCCAGCGCCGCGTCGATATTGGCGAGGACCTGAAGGGTCTGCTCGGTCAGGTCCTTCGAGATCAACTTGGTACGCGGATTGCGCCCTGCGGTGTTGGAGACGAAGATGAGGTTGTCGACGGCGACGAGCCGCGAATAGCTGCCCCGCTCCTCGGCGGGGGAGCCGGTCTTCACTTTGACGATATCGGTCATGGTCCGGGTCCTTCGGGACGGAATGGGGATCGGCGACGGCTCAGCGCAGGACCGGCTGGTCCCACAGGTTGAGCGGGACGCCGATCCCCCGCTCGATGGCGTTGCGGTAGACGACCGTGCCCCAGGCGACGTCCTCGACCGGCATGCCCCCGACCGACATGATGATGATCTCCTCGTCGTTGCGGCGGCCCGGAGCGTCGCCGGCGACGATCTTGCCCAGGTCCTCGATCTGGTCGCGCGTCATGCGCCCCTCGTCGATCAGGTCGAGGAAGCGGATGCCGACGACGGGCACATTGTTGTGGACCGGCTTCGGATTCTCCTCGTGCCAGGCGTCGTAGAGGCCGGGATTGTCGAGCACCTTGCGGATCTCAGGCGATTCCATGCCTTCGTCGATATTGGTCAGCGACGGCATCGACAGGAAGGTGCCCGGGCTGACCCATTCGCGCTTCACAACCGGATAGATCGACGGATTGCCGATCGCGCCGGACTGGCAATAGGTGACGATGTCGGAGTTGCGTACGACCTCCTCGATCGTGTCGACGACCTGGACGGTGGTGATCTGCGGATAGGTTTCGGCCACCCAGTCGAGAAAGGCGTTGAGGCTCTTCTCGCCGCGCCCCTTTACCTTGACCGTGTCGATCAGCGGGCAGACGGCCATGAAGGCGGAGAGCGAGGTCTTCGCCATGACGCCTGGGCCGAGGATGCCGACCACCTTCGAATCCTTGCGCGCCAGATGGCGGGCGCCGACGCCGGGCACCGCACCGGTGCGATAGGCCGACAGAAGGTTGGCCGACATGAAGGCGAGCGGCGCGCCTGTATCCGCGTCGTTGAGCACGAACATCAGGATCGAGCGGGGCAGCCCCTTCTCCCGGTTGGCGATGTTGGAGCCGTACCATTTCATGCCGGCGGTGCGGAACCGACCACCCAGATAGGCCGGCATCGCCATGAAGCGGCGATCGGGCGTCGGTTTGGGCATGTCCGGGAAGGGCGAATTCTCCGGAAACACGACGACCGAGCCATGGGAATTGTTGCTCGGCCCGGCCATGCGATAATCGCCACGGTAAAGGAGGGCGAACATCTCCTCCATCGTGTCGACGCACGCCGCCATGTCGGTGACGCCCGCGCGGATCATGTCCTGTTCGGACAGATAGATGAAATCGATCCGGGTCGAGGTCGTCATGTCGTCAGCCATTGCAATGTTCCAGTTTCAGGGCCGCGCCGTAGCGGCCGGTTGTTTCAGTGTCGTTGATGCGCCAGGCCGTCAGGTGGGCGGGGATCGGCCCCGACCGCGATGCGTCAGTCGCGGCCATAATATCCGGCGAGGGCGGTGATCGCGGCCTGGTCCGGAATCTCCTTTGCGGAGGCCGCCATCGTCGCACCGGGCGTATCGTCGGCGTGATAGCCGCGCTTGCCGTCGCGGAAATTGACGAGCTGCTGGGCGATATAGGTCTTGTCGAGCCGGTTCAGCGCGGGCGCCTGCATGGAGGGATTCCCCTCGCCTGCGATGCCGTGGCAGGTCGCGCAGGTCTGCACCAGATCGCCGATCGCCGCCGGCACGGGGCGCTGCGCGATGGGGGCGGCCGGGATCTTGGGCAGCCCGGCGATGTAGGAGACGACCGCCTTGACGCCTTCCGGGCCCGGAACCGCCGTTGCTCGCCCGACCATCTGGAAGCCGTGCGCGTCGTCGGTCTTGCCGCGCTTGCCTTCGCGGAAATTGGTGAGCTGGCGGACGAGATAGTCGGAGTCCTGGCCGGTCAGGTTGGGCGCGTACATATAGGCGCGGCCCTCGCCGGCATTGCCATGGCACCCCGCGCAGGTGGTGAAGATCGCCTTGCCGGCGCTGCTGCCGAGCGAGGGCTGGGCGACGCCGATGCCGGCGCTCTTGTCGCCCTGGAAGGCGAGCAGGACCTTGCCGCTGTCGATGAACTCCTCGAAGCTGACGATCTTGCCGTCGCGGACCCTGAACACGTGCACGAGGTCAGCCTTGTAGCGGATGCCGGTCGCGCGGACCGTGCTCTCCTCGGTGCCGGGCACCGCGACCCTGTCGCCGGTGACGATATAGTCGAACTGGGTCGCGACCGGATTTTCCAGCGTCTCGCCGACCTTCGCGAAGAAATCGGCGACCCCGGCGGGGCCGTGCCGGGTGCCGCCGAACGGCAGCTTGTCGGCCGGGCCATAATAGGTCCAGGTCGCATCGGGGGCGATCAGCCGCTCCAGCGCGGCCAGGTCGCCGCGCTCGAACGCTTCGTAGAGTTCGCGGACGACGGCGGCCGAATCCTGTGCGGGTTTGGGTGTGGTCAGGGCCTTTCCGGCCGCGACGCCCGAGAAGAGCAACAGCGCAGCGACGAGGCCGGCTTTGGACGATAGCAATTTCATGGCAGGTTACCCTGGGCGATGAGGGAAGGACGACGGTCGAGGGGGGCGGTCATGACTGGCCGTAAAATCCGTGGAAGACCCCCTTGGGGTCCCATTGCCGGCGCAGCCGACCGAGCCGGGCCCATGCCTCGGGGGAGTAGCAGTCGCGGATGTCCTCGGGCCGGCCCTCCTGATCCATCTCGTTGATGTAGCTGCCGCTGGAAACCGACTTCAGTTCCTTGAACAGCTTGAGGCAATAGGCGCGGCTGGCCGCCTCCTGGGCGGGTTCGTCCCATTCCATGTAATAAGCGAGGTAGAAGCGGCCGATCCGCGAGCAGGCGGCGTCGGGCATCTTGTTGGTGCCCATGTAGAGCAGCAGGGGCGTGCCGCGCGGCGCAGGGCAGTTCGGTATGTGCCGCTTCAATATCTCGACCGCTTCCATCGGCCGGTCGATCCAGGCGTCGTCGCCCATCCAGTAGCCCTGCGGGAAGGACGCTTCGTTGTCGCTATAGTAGCGGTCGAAGTTGCCGGCGCGGTTCTCGATCCGGTCGATCGCGCGGGCGATCAGCGGATCACGCAGCAGCGGAGCGAGCTTGCGCCGGCCCTCATCCTCGCTTGCGACGAAGGCGTTGATGTCGAGATAGATGCGCTGGCGCTGATCGACCGGCGCATCGCTGGGGACGTCCGGCGCGGCCGCGATGGCGAACAGTACCTCGACGTCCTTGTCGAGCCGCGGGACGACGGTGTCCATCACGCGCGTGACCGCGTCGAGCTCGCCATAGGGGAAGGTGTAGGTTGCCCCCCAGATAACCTTGGGCGCGTCGAAGCACTGCAGATGGAAGCGGACGACCACGCCGAACAGGCCGGGGCCACCCCCGCGCGCGGCCCAGAAGAGGTCGCTATTCTCGGTCTCGCTGGCGCGCAGCAGCCGCCCGTCGGCAGTCACGATGTCGACCGCCTTGACCGCGAACACGCTCATCCCCTGCGACCAGGCGTTGGTGTTCAGGCCGACGCCCCCGCCCAGCAGGAAGCCGCTGATCGCTACGGTGCCGCAATGGGCGCCTGGGAAGGCGAGATCGTCCTCCGCCAGCCGCTCCGCCAGCCCGCGCGCAATGACGCCGGGGCCGACCACCGCCGTCTTGGCGGCCTTGTCGACAGCTATGCCGTCGAGCCGGCTGACGTCGATCAGCATGCCGCGGTCGCGCAGGAAACAGGCGGCCATGCTGTGGCCGCCGCACCGCGTCGTGACCTTCATGCCGTGGACGGCGGCGAAGCGGACCGCCTCCTGCACGTCCTCGACCCGATCGACCTGAACGATCATGTCCGGCCGCCGGTCGGCTTTCGCCCGCTGCCAGATCATCGCCTCGCGCCAGGTCTCGTAGCTGTCATCGCCTTTAACGACGACGGTGCCGGCGATCCGCGCTTGCAGTGCTGCGGCATCGCTGCCCTGCACCGGCGCGGCGAAGCCTTCGGCGGTGGCGAGAGTCGCCGCCACCGGAACCGAAACGGTGGCGGCCTGCAGGAAGCGGCGTCGCGACCAGAGAGCAAAGCGGGACATGAATACTCCGGTTGTTCCTTCGGAACCTATGAGGCCAGGGTAAAGGGCAATACAACGCCCGCCCTCCGCTCACTTGTTGCGCAAGTGGCAACGTTTTTCGGGGGCTTTGTCAATCGAGCCGCGGAGCCTGGGGAAGACCCGCTCCGGCAGTCGGCAACGCCTATCTGTCAGGTTCGCCGTCATCGATCTCTTTCACGGCCCGGAGGATGGCGGCGAAGGCCGGACCCGAAGGTGTGACCACGTCGAAATGGTTGGCGCCTTGCAGGATGATGCGGCCGACATCGTTGCCCGCGGCCCTTGCTCGTTCGGCGAACAGCGTGTTGCTGGCAATGCGCCATTCGGCATCCTTGCTGCCGTCGATGACGCGCAGGCGTCCGTCGAGCGGCAGCAGTCGGTCCGGGGATGCTTCGGCGTAGCGACGCCTCGCTTCTTCCAGCGTGGTCGCTCCGAGGATCGACAATGTCGATTGTCGTCCCGATTTCTCCAGGGCATCCTCCAGCGAGGATACGCTCGCGACGACCACCGCTCCGCGAAGGCGGAGAGGGGGCTTCGACGGCGCGATCACGCTGGCCGGCGGGACATTCCGGCGTCCTGCCAGCCACAGGGCCAGATGCCCTCCGGCCGAATGGCCGACGACGATCACCCTATCCAGATCGAGTGGATATTTCCCACTTAGCGCTTCGACGAAATCGGCCGCTCGCGAGACATCGAGAAACGTCC
This sequence comes from Sphingomonas sp. Y57, assembly GCF_001015195.1. Lineage (GTDB taxonomy): Bacteria > Pseudomonadota > Alphaproteobacteria > Sphingomonadales > Sphingomonadaceae > Rhizorhabdus. The sequence continues at coordinate 59,075 of NZ_LDES01000024.1, forward strand.
TTGGGAAACCCCCTCCGGCGTTGCCGAGGCGGCGATATTCGACGCTCCAGGGGGCGAAGCCCTCCCGTGACAGATTCTCGACGAGCGCGTCCGAATAGTCCTTGTTCCAATCCGACATCCAGCCACCCCCGTGAAGGAAGATGATGACCGGATGGCCGGCGGGCGGAGGTGCGTTCGCGGGAATGCGGAGGTCGCCGAACTGGAGCGGGCTGTCGTCGGCGTAGCGCAGCCGGGCGGTGGGCTGCGTGCGCGGCAGCCAGTCCATCATCTGGTGGTCGCTGATGTTCGCATAGCCCTTCCGGTCGGAGGCGGGCTCCGGCTCCGCTTGAACGGATGAGCCGATGACGAGCAGCAGGACGCCGGCCAGGAGGCGCCTATTATCTCTGATCATGTGGCCGCCCCGGGGGCGATCGACCCCTGCGATATCGCCGCGAGCACCCTCATGCGCCGCAGGTTCCTGCGCAGCATGCGGTCATCCCCGGGCCGGGATGTTGAAGACCTTGCGCGCGGTTCCGCTCAGCACGTTTCGCGCCATTCGCTCGCAATCCCTGTCGGTCCAGCCATAATGATCGCGATAGTCGGCGAGCACCTTGGCCAGGATGCGGCGCTCATTATCCACGCTGTAGGCGAAGGCTTCCGGACCGGAAAAGTCGCTGCCGTGCATGATCTTGTCGGACGGGGCCAGTCCCAGGAAAACTCTCAGCACTTCCTCGAGTGTGCCGGGGTGATGCGAAATATAGGACAGGTCCGTGTAGACGTTCGGAAACTGGCTGATGAATGACGCCACATGGTGATGATAGGGATATCCCGAATGTATCAGGACGAACCTCGTGCCTGCGGCCTGCACGGCGGCATCGGTGAAGGTATGATAAAGGCCACGCGGATCGTTCCAGTCGGCGCGCAGCAAGGTGTTCAGTGCGACGCAGACATGGATTATGATGTTGAGACCGAGCTCTCCGGCATGGACGAATAGAGCATTCAGCAAATAATCTTCATAGGCCCAGAGCGCGGCCGTGATCTTGTCATCGTCATATATCGGCGCCCGGCCCTCGATAAAGGCTGATGGCGTCGCGGCCAGGGCGATCTTCAGGGCGCGGTCCGCGTCGGCGCGCGAAACTTTCCTGAACGAGATCGGCCGATAATAAGCGATGGGTAGCTTTATACCCCTGCATCCATTTGTCGCGCATGTCGTGACGACATCGAGAAGGGCTTTCTTGAACGCGTCTATTTCGGTGATCCCCCGATCGCGCGCCCAGCCGGGCTGGATCAGCGGGCCGATCGAGAAGGTCCATACGAAGCGATCGTCGGGGAACAAGGCCTTGGGTCGGACGGGATCGGTCGATTCCGATTGAAGGACGACAGCAGCTATCCGTTCATAATCCATCTTCTCCCGATAATATACCGTCGCATCGGGATGCCGGGCGATGACCGCATCGAGATTGTCGCGGGTCGGCTCGACGCCATAGGTCCGCGCGATGTAGTTCCTCAGGCCGACCTGCGGAGGCATCTGCTCCCAATGGGCGGCATAAGCCGGAATGAGACGATCGCGCAGTGCGTCTTTCTCGGGGAATTGTCCTGGTGGCAGCCCGCCATCGGCAAAGCCGCGCGCATAGACGGCGTTGCTCTTGCTTGCCGTCAGGAACGTGCGCTCGTGGGTATGCGCGTCTATGGCTTCGATTTCGCGGAGGTCTATCGAACCGAGCTTGATCTCCGGCGGTTTCGCCGGCGTAAGACCGGCTGCACCGGACTCGGCCCTGCCGTGATCGGCTTGGGCCAGCATCGCCGCCGCGCCGCCAAGGCCAATCATCTTCAAGGCATGGCGCCTCTTCATAAGACCCTCCCAGGGAAAGCTGGTCGGATTTGCAGCGAGCAACGCGCCGTGCCCATCCGACCAGTATTCGACATCGGGTAAATATGTCTGCTCGTTAGAAGTTCACCGCGACTCCCATCCGGTAACGCCGGCCCAGGATGTCGTAGAACACCGGGTTGATCGAGAGCACTGACTGCGGCGCAATGGCCGGGTCCTTGTCGAACAGATTGTCGACGGTGGCGAAGATCTTGTACTTTCCGGGATTGGAAGCCGGCCCCAACTTATATTGGGCGTTCAGGCTGACATAGAGCGCGCTGGGAAGGCTGTTGTCGTCGATATCGCGCCCTTCCACAAAGGCGTTGTTGACCGTTCCTGCGCTGATGAAGCGGCCCTGCACGGAGGTCGAGATCCTGTCGACCTCATAGCTTACGATGCCGGTAACCGACCACGACGGAATGCCGCCGGTGCCGTTCTGCGGCGAACCATCATTCTGCCCCGCCAACCGGGTGACCAGTGCACCGTTGGTCACGGTGTTCTTGATCGTGTGATTGGCGAAGAGGCGCGTGTCGAGGCTGCCCTCGCCCAGCGGCGTGCGATAGCCGACTTCGATATCGATGCCCTTGGTGCGCTGGCTGGCGACGTTAATTCCGGCGCTGATGATCTGGGTGATGAAGCCCGCCCCGTCGCGGGTGATCTGGTTGCAGAGGTCATTCCGACCGGCGAAGCACAGATTGACGATATCCTGGATCGGGATCGTCGAGATCGCGCCGGAAATCTTGATGTCATAATAGTCGACCGAAGCGCTGAAGCCGCGGAACGGCTTCAGGACCGCGCCGAAGGACAGGGTATCGGCCTTTTCGGGCTTCAGCGCGGCATTGCCCGCGACGAAGGGGAAGACCAGCGACGGCACGTTGTTGCGCGCCGGATCGAGGATCGTGATCGACTGGGTGCTGCGGCTCGGCGTGAAGAGCTCCGGAATATTCGGCGCGCGCACGTCGCGCGACCTCGTCGCCCGGAGCCTGAGGGCATCGATGACATCCCAGGTCGCCCCGAGCTTCCAGGAACTGATGCCGCCGCTCGTGCTGTAGTCGGCATAGCGGTAAGCGCCATTGACGGTAAGCGCCTTGATCATGGTGACGTCCGCGAGCAGCGGTGCGTCCAGCTCGATGAAGGCTTCCTTCACATTGATCTTGCCGTTGACGTTGCGGGCGTTGCCGAAGGTGAATGCGGCCGCGTTCGACAGCGGATCGGCCACGGCCTTCAGGGTCGAGCGGCGATACTCCGCCCCCAGCGCGACGCCCCATCGTCCGGCGCCGATATCGAAAAGCTTGCCGCTGACTCCCGCGCTGGCGGCGAACTCGGTTTGCTTCTGGCGCAGGTCCTGGTCGGCCCTGAAGTAATTGGAGACGTCCGGAGCGTTCCGGTTCACGCCGAAGGGGTTGAAGGGACGGCATGCGGTCGCGGGATTGGTCAGCGCGCTGCGGCACACGATCGTGCCGTCCGGCTGGCGCACCGCATCGATCATCTCCGCGGCGCGTGGCGCCATGAACGAGCCTAGAATCTGCTGGTGATATTTATTCTCGCCATATTCGGCGCTGACATCCCACTTCCAATCCTGGGAAAGCGATCCCCTCGCGCCGGTCACACTGCGCCACGTCGAGTTGGTCGATACCGGAACCGGCGTGCCCACGTCCGTCCAGAAGCGGCCGAAGCCGAAGGAGGTCACGCCCGCCGCATCCATCTGCGTGGCGACGGAGGCCGGCAGGAACGCGTTGTCCCGCTGGATGGTGAGATTGCCGAAATTGAAATAATGCGGCGTGGTGGCAGTGCCCTTGGTCCGGGCGTAGGAGAGGTCCTGGAACACCTCCACCGAATCGGACAGCTCGTAACCGGTCCGCAGATACGTCGCGACACGGTTAAGCTCGGGAAGCAGCCCGTCGCCCAGATAGAGGCGCTGGCCGGCACCTTCGCCGCCGATCATGTTCTGGGCCCCGGCCAGCTGGCCATAGACGAAGGGGCGAGGCGTGCCGTCGTCGTTGAAGGTGATCCCCCGCAGCGGTCCGGACGTGATCAGGCCGCCGGGTGCCATGGTGGAATGATGGACGTTGGCGGCGATGAAGCGGGTCGGGAAAACGCCCGGGGCGTTCGTGATCAGGCCATATTCCTTGCGGCCCCAATCCCGCGAATAGGAATCGTCGGCGCCGTCGCTGCGGTAGACGTCCGCGGCAAAGGTGACATAGCCCCGCCCTTCGGAAAATTCCGTTCCTGCGAGGATGGCGCCACGATATTCCTTGCCGTCCCCCTGTTCCGTTATGCCGAAGTCGCCGCGGAGCTGGATGCCCTGCACCTTGCGCCGCAGGATGAGGTTGACGACGCCGGCGACGGCGTCCGTGCCATATACGGCCGAGGCGCCGCCCGTCACGACTTCCGCCCGCTCGACCATCAGCGTCGGAATGAAATTGAGGTCGATCTGACCGAGGTCGGACGAGGGCACGAAGCGGACGCCGTCGACCAGGGTCAGTGTCCTGTTCACGCCCAGGCTGCGCAGGTTCGCGAAATTGGCGCCGACATTCTTGGTGAGGTTGGCCGTGCTGCTCGGCGTGGTCGAACCGCGGAAGGCTGGCAGTTCGTTGAGGACCTCCGCGACGTTCTGCGCGCCACGCTTGTCGAGCAGGTCCGCGCCGACCACGGTCAGCGGGCTTGGGGCCTCGGTGCCGTCGCGGATGATGCGCGAGCCGGTGACGGTGATCTCCTGGTCCGCCGCGGGCTCCTCAGCCGCGCTGGCGGGAAGCTGCGCCGACGCTGCCACCGGAAGACCGATCAGAAACCCCGTCATGCCGATCAAGGCAAATGAACTTACACGTGTCCTGAAATGAGACCTAGTCATGATGACCCCCTTTGTTGTTCCGGCGGCATATGGCCCCGGATATTCCCCTGACAGATTGGCCCCCAATCGGATTCCGTCTCAATCGCCGTTCCAGATGAACTTGTTGCGTGCACCGCAACACGTGAACGATGAGATGATTCCAGGACGAAACCGCCCTCAGGGAAGATGCAATGTCCTTCCCTTTTCAATTTCACGCGATCGTTTCGGTGGCAATTCGATCAGTCTTCGCTCCCATTATGGGCGAGCGTAGACCTCGCGACCCTCGAAGATGGTGGAAAGCACCTTGGCGTCGCCGATCTCCGCCGGCGAAATCTTGAAAAGATCCCGGTCGAGCACGATCATATTGGCGAGCTTTCCGACCTCGATCGAGCCGTTGACCTTGTCCCAGCCTACCGATTTCGCACCGTTGATCGTCGCGATCTCGAGCGCATCCTTGAGGTCGATCGATTCCGCGCCGTGATCGAGCATGCCGCCGATCGCCGGGAACAGGTTCGGTACCGGCAGGACCACCCAGTCGCTGCCCAAGGTCATCAGCGCGCCGCGCGCGAGAAGCGACTTGAACGGCCAAGCTCCCGCCAGGTTCTTGGTCAGCGGTCCCTTGATCTGCCAGATCGCCGGCGACATCTCGCCCACCGCGCCCAGCTTGGCGGGACGATCGATATCCTGCGCCGAATAGCGCAGGCTGTGCGCGATATCGTGCAGGACTCCCGAATTGCCATTGGCGGTGCGGGCGGCCTCGATCGCGTCGAGGGCGGTGCGGATCGCGCCCGAGCCGACGGCGTGCATTTTCACCTTGATGCCCATCTTGTCGAACCGCGTCAGCGCGGCGTTGAGCACGGCGGGCTTGTCGTACAGCCGCGCTACCTCCACCTCGCCGTGATCGTCGAGCTCAACGTCGGTCGAATGCGGTTGCAGCGGGCTGCCGTCGACGTAGATCTTCACGAAGTCTGTGAAGATGTGCGATGTCGCATAGTCCTTGCGATGGGCGATTACATCTTCGGTTTCCTGCGGCGGCATGAGCGCACTCGCCGGGTTGCCCCAGACGATGTGGGTGGCGGTGCGCAGCGTCCATTTGCCGGCGAGGTCCAGCTTGCGCAGCTGGTCGATCATCTGACGTGAGGCGGTCGACTCCTGTACGGAGGTGATGCCGTATTCGGCGCAGAGCGCGGCGGTCCGCAGCAGGGCTTCGTCGACCGTCTCGGCGGGCAGCGCGGGGATGTGCTGGGTAACCAGCCAGGTCGCTTTGGAGAGGAACTCCCCGGTCGGCTCACCGTCGGCGCGACGCAGCACCCGGCCGGCTTCGGGGTCCGCCGTGTTGCGGTCTACGCCTGCGATCTGCAGCGCCTTCGTATTGGCGAGGCCGTGATGATAGGACCATTCACGGATATAGACGGGCGTGTCGGGAAAGGCCGCGTCGAGATATTTGCGGTCGGCATGGCCTTCGGGGAACAGGTCGCCGCGATAGACGTCGGCGACGATCCAGCCGCCATATTGCCGATCCTTCGAACAGGATTTCAGGCTGGCGACGATCTGCTCGATGCGGCTGTCGGGCGGGATCTGGCAGTAGATGTAGCGGGCCTCGCCCTTGATCATGTGCTGGTGCGCGTCGTGGAGCCCCGGCATCGCGAACTTGCCGGCGAGGTCGACGACCTTGGTGCTCGAACCGATATAGGCCTGTACGCCCTTGTCGGTGCCGACATAGGAGAATTTGCCATCCTTGATCGCGACCGCCGTGGCCCAGGGGTGCGCCCGGTCGACGGTGTAGATTCGGCCCTGACGATAGACGGTATCGGCGGCCGGTTCCGCCGATACTTTCGCGCCGGTCGCCAGAAGCGTGGCCAAAAGAACCATCGAACCAAGTTTCATGATGTCAGCTCCCACCTTGCTGGCGTCAACGTTTCGCCCGGATATGTTATTGTTTGACCGGATGATTTTCGGTGGCGCAATCTCCCTGTGGGCGGCAGTTGTTGCGCATCGTGCAACAAGCCCCGGGGCGCGTCAGAGCTATGCGGTCGCCGCCGGTAGGGCTTCGCGCCGCTCTTCCCAGTCGAGGATGAGTTCCCGGTGGATGAACAACCAGCGGCCCTCTATTCTGCGCAACCGATCCTGATATCGGACCGCCCAGCTCAGGATCGAACGCGAGCCGTCGGCAGCCTCTCGCATATGATCGGCGACACAATAGGTCTCGCCGATCGCGTCGTCCCCATCGATGGCGTGACACTGGTTGGTCACGCGGTGCTGCGTGGCGGTAAAGGCGGCGGCCAGCTTGGGGAGCGCGGCCAGCACCCGCGTGCGTCCCTCGATCCGCCCGCGCGGGGTGACCAGCACCATCTCCTCCGCCATGATGGCGGTCCAGATCGCCGGGTCGCGGCGGTCCGCGCCCATCGCATAGAGTGTTGCCGCGCGGCGGATCGCCTGTTCGTCGAGCAGGCGACGGACCTCGGCGTCCATGTGGTCAGTTCCGGCCCCGATACAGCGCGACAATCTCCTCGACCGCGGTGGCGATGTCCTTTCGGCGATAGCCGAGCAACACCGTCTCGGCCGGGTCGGGATCGAAATAAATCTCTCCGCCATGGCCGGCGAAGCTGCCGATCAGCGGGTGCGGCTTGTCGATCACGGGCACCTCGACATCCTTGCCCAACGCCCGGAAGAAGAGCTGGAAATAGTCGCGGAAGCTCAGATTCTCGTCGCCGACCAGATAGGCCTTGCCCGACTCGCCGCGCTCGATCGCCCCGGCCGTCGCCTCGGCCAGCGAGCGGATCGACATAAAGTTGACGCCGCCCGGCGGGGCATAGACCGGGATGTCGGGGAATTTGCCGTCGGCATAGGCGGCGACCTTCTCGAACCCGCGCGGGTCGAGGCCGGGCACCGCGCCCAGCATATAGGGCGGGTTGAGCGAGATGACGCGGAAGCCGGGCCGGGCCAGCGCGCGCACCCGCTCGTCGGACGCCTTGCGCGATCGGATATAGGCGTTGCCCTCCAGCAGGTGCGGCGCCGCCTGCGGGTAGAAGCTGCCGATGTTGATCGCGCAGCCGACCCCGGCGTCGCGCGCTCGTTCGAACAGTTGCGGCACCAGCTCGGCATTGGTGCGCTCCCAATAGGCGGCGGCATCGTCGTCCTTGCCGACATGGCGGGTGTCCTGCCCGGCCGCGAACACCATCGCGTCGAACCCCGCCAGTTCCTCGCGGCTGTAGCCGCCCGCGATATAGTCTCCGGCGAGAAAGGGCATCATCGCCATCGGGGTCGTCGCGAGCGGCGGCTTGCGCGAGCCGATCGTCACCGTGTGCCCCAGCGCGGCGAGGTGGATCGCGGCGTCGCCGCCGATCATCCCCGATCCGCCGATCACCAATATCTTCATGATCCTCGTCCCCCTCCTGATATGGTCGCCGGCCGCATCAGCCCGACGGGTAGCCGCCGCCCTCGTAGAGGCGATCGAGCGCCGCATAGTCGATCGCTGCCCCCGCGCGGGGCAGGGCATCGGCAAAGACGACGCTGCGCGGCTTCTTGTAGGAGGCGATCGTCTTGCGGCAGTGGTCGATGACGGCCGCCTCCTCGATCCTCGCGCCCGGCTTGGGCACGACGATCGCGCGGACGCTCTGCATCCACACGGGATCGGGCGTACCGATTACCGCCACCTCGGCGACGCCGTCGAGCTGGGCGATGCAGCGCTCGACCTCGGCCGGATAGATGTTCTCGGCGGCCGATTTGATCAGCCGGCCCTTTGGCCCGATGAAGCTGAGCGTACCGTCGCTCTCGCGGCGGCCGAGGTCGTTGGTGCGACGCCAGCCGTCGGCGGTGTAGCGCTGTGCGTTGATCTCGGGTCGGCGCCAATAGCCGGGGCTGACCGTCCAGCCGCGCACGCCGATCTCGCCGACCTCGCCGTCGGGCAGTTCGCGTCCTTCCTCGTCGAGCATGGCCAGCCGGACCAGCGGTGACGGGCGGCCCATGCCCCCCTTGCCGGGATCGCCCAGTGCGCTGAAGGTCGCATAGCCCATCGTTTCGGTCTGGCCGTAGCCATAGGGGCGTTTGCCCCACAGGCTGTCATCGATCGTGACCAGTGCGTTCCATTCAGGCTTGTAGGGTTGCGAGCGGAGCGATCTGAGGTCGGGGCGTTCGTCGCCCAGTTCAAGGATCTTCTCCATCGTCGGCGGCAGGATGAAGGTATCGCTGACCTTCTCTGCCGCGATGATCGCGCACATGTCGGCTGGGTCGGCCTGCCGTACGAACAGGTTGCGCCCGCCCACCACAAAGGTCGCGAGGCAGTCGAGCAGGGTCGCGACGTGGAAGAGCGGCGTCGCGCTGAGATAGGTGGTGGTGTGGTTCCAGCCGCGCAGCGCGGCATAGTGCAGCGCCTGGAGTACCAGCGCCTGGCGAGTCAGGATCGCCGCCGCCGGGCGCCCCGAGAAGGCGGCGGTGTAGAGCAGCAGTTGGGGAGCGTCGGAGGGCAGGGCGGCGGCGGTCGCCTCCGGCGCGTTCGCGATCGCTGCCTCATAGTCGCAGGCGGGATCGAACGAATCCTGCCGCAGCCAGGTGCAATTCCGCTGCTCCCATTCGGCGCGCAGCGTCTCGGGCAGGCTATCGGGTTGCCAGACGACAACCTGGGGTTCGAGATCGTCGAGGACGAAGCGCAGCTCTTCCTCAGACTGGCGCCAGTTGAGGATTGCGAGCACCGCGCCAAGCCGCCCCGCCGCGATCAGCAGTTCGAGCACGCAATGGGAGTTCTGGCCGAGCCAGACCACCCGGTCGCCCTGCTTGAGCCCGGCCGCGTCGAGCCAGCCGGCCAGTCGCCGCACCCGGGCGGCGAGGGTGGTATAGTCGTGGGCCCGACCGCTCTCCATCTCCAGCACCGCGGGGCGCGTGTGCCATCGCCGCCCATGTTCTTCGAGCATCGCCGCAAGATCGAGTCCCGACACCTTGTCCCTCCGCCTGGCGCCGCTTCCCTGAGCGGCCGCTTGTATCCATCTTTCCGAGCTAAGCCGATCTTTCTTCGCAGTTCAAGATTATTGATCAAGCGGTCGCTTGGTATTATCTTGAGTCGCGAGGATCGAAGGAAAGGTATTCAATATGGCCGTGCCGAGGTTGGTCGCCGAGCGGGCCGACATCTCGCCGATCGAGGAGATCATCGCCGAAGCGCGCGACGGGCGGCCATTCATTCTGGTCGATTCGGAGGATCGTGAGAATGAGGGAGACCTGATCGTCCCCGCGCAGTTCGCGACGCCCGAAGCGGTCAACTTCATGGCGGTCCACGGGCGCGGGCTGATCTGCCTGTCGCTGACCGCGGACCGCATCGCGGCGTTGCGGCTGCCGCCGATGGCGCAGGACAACCGCACCCAGCACGGCACGGCCTTCACCGTATCGATCGAGGCACGCGAGGGGATCACTACAGGCATCTCCGCGCATGACCGGGCGCGCACCATCCAGGTCGCCGCCGATCCCGACTGCGGGCCGGCCGACATCGTCTCGCCCGGCCATGTCTTTCCGCTCGCCGCGCGCGACGGTGGCGTGCTCGTCCGTGCCGGCCATACCGAGGCGTCGATCGACATCGCCCGGCTGGCCGGCCTGCGCCCCGCCGCGGTGATCTGCGAGATCATGAACGACGATGGCACGATGGCGCGCCTGCCCGACCTGCTCGGTTTCGCCGCACGCCATAACCTGAAGATCGGCACCATCGCAGACCTGATCGCCTATCGCCGCCGCACCGAGCGTCATGTCGTTCGCGAACTGGAACGCGACTTCGACACGATCCACGGCCGGTTCCGGCTGGTCGCATATCGCAACCTGCTCGATAACAGCCTCCACATCGCACTGGTGAAGGGGCCGATCGATTCGGATGCGCCGGTGACGGTGCGCATGCACCGGCTCGAGTTCGGCCCGGACGTGCTGGGCATGAGCGGCGACCGGCATAGCTGCCTGAGCAATGCGATGAGGACGATCGCGGGCGAGGAGGGGCCGGGCGTAATCGTGTTGCTCAAGGATTGGGACCCCGACTGGCTGCTGCGCCAGCTTGGTCCCGCCGACGCCCATACCTGCCAGACGCGCGCGCTTCGCGACTATGGCATCGGCGCGCAGATCCTGATCGACCTGGGCGTGCGCAAGATGGTGCCGATCACTTCGGCCCGGCCCAATCCGGCGGCGTTGCCCGGTTATGGGCTGACGATCGTCGGCTGGCGGCTGTTCGGCAAGGACGGTGCTCCCGAGGACGAGGTCACTTTGTTCGACTGAGCCGGCTGTCGACGAAGGCGCATGGCGACGCCCATTCCCTGTTCAACCGCGATTTCCGCGTAGGTGGATGTTTTCATCCGCTTGGAAATGGCTCTATATCGTGCCATGACCGACATCGCAGAGATGACCAGCGTGCCTAGCGTCTCGCTGGCGAGCAGCCATTCCGATCCGGACGGCTTCGCCCAGGCTATCGGCCGTTCGTTCGAGCGCTTCGGCTTCGCCGTGGTCGCCGACCATGGTATTCCGACCGACCTGATCGCGCGGGCAGAGGCCGCCGGCCGCGCCTTCTTCGCACTGCCAGAGACGGTCAAGCGCAGCTATTTCGTGGAGGGCGGCGCGGGCCAGCGCGGCTACACGCCCTTCCGGGTCGAGACAGCCAAGGATGCGACCGACGCCGATCTGAAGGAATTCTGGCATGTCGGCCGGGAGCTGTCGGCCGGGCATCGCTTCGCGGGCGAGATGCCGGACAATGTCTGGCCGACCGAGGTGGTGGGCTTCCGCCAGGTCGCACTGGAGCTGTTCGACGCCTTCGAGGCGACCGGGCGACGCATCCTTTCCGCGATTGCCCGCTATCTGGGCCTCACGCCCGATTTCTTCGACGATGCGATCGAGGATGGCAATTCGATCCTGCGCCTGCTCCATTATCCACCGATCGGCCCCGACGCCCCCGGCATCCGCGCGGGCGCGCATGAGGACATCAACGCTATCACCCTGCTGCTCGGCGCCGAGGAGGGCGGCCTCCAACTCCTCGACCGCGACGGCCGCTGGCTCGCGGTCGGCATCGCGCCGGGCGAGCTGGTGGTCAACATCGGCGACATGCTCCAGCGGCTGACCAACCGGAAGCTGCCTTCGACCAGCCACCGGGTGATGAACCCGCCGCCCGAACGGCGCGGCTTCGCGCGCTATTCGATGCCCTTCTTCCTGCACTTCCGCCCCGATTACCTGATCGAGACGCTGCCGCAGACGATCGACGCCGAGCATCCGGACCAGTTCCCCGAGCCGATCACCGCGAACGACTACCTCCTGCAGCGGCTGCGCGAGATCAAGCTGATCTGACCTCCCATAGGCGTCACCCCGGCGGAGGCCGGGGTCTCAGGAGATGGGCGAGCCGCTTCTCTCCCGAGACCCCGGCCTCCGCCGGGGTGACGATTTGGGGTGAGGAGGGGAGTCATCTGGGGGACTTCCACTCCTGTCAGTAATTGGTCTAGCCTCACCCCATCTGAAAGGGGTCCCATCATCATGCGTTTCACCACCAGCCTGGCCGCCCTTGCGCTGGCCCTTGCCCCGCTGTCCGCCCATGCCGCCGACGACAAGAAGAAGGACGATGCCGCCGCCACGGCGCCGGTGCCGCCGCCCAATGTCTCGGTCACCAGGCACAAGGGCAGCTTCGGCGGACAATCGATCGCCTATACCGCGACCACCGGCGAGACCTATCTGACCGACAAGGACGACAAGCCGGTAGCGGCGATCTTCGCGACATCCTACGTCAAGGACGGTGGCGACCCGAAGAACCGGCCGATCACCTTCCTCTACAATGGCGGCCCCGGTTCGGGCTCGCTGTGGCTGCACATGGGCGCCTTCGGGCCGAAGCGTGTCGTGCTGCCAGACGGCAAGGATGACGGCGCGCCGCCCTATCCGGTGGTCGACAATCCCGAGAGCCTGCTCGACGTCACCGACCTCGTCTTCATCGATCCGGTCGGCACCGGCTTCTCGCACACGCTGGGCGGCAAGGATCCCAAGGATTATTGGGGCGTCTCGGCCGACGCCAAGTCGATCGCCGAGTTCATCCGCATCTGGCTGAACGAGAATGGCCGCTGGGCCTCGCCCAAATATATCGGCGGCGAAAGCTACGGCACGACCCGTTCCATCGCGCTGATCAACGAGCTGGAGGGGAGCTACAACGACGTCGCGGTCAACGGGATCATCCTGATCTCGACGATCCTCGATTTCGGCGCGGCGGCCGAGGCACAGGGCAATGAGATGCCTTATATCCTCAACCTGCCGTCGATGGCGACGACCGCCTGGTATCACCACAAGGTCGCCAACGCGCCCGCCACCGTCGCCGAGATGGCGGCGCAGGCGCGCGCCTTCGCGATCGGGCCCTATGCGGCGGCGTTGCTCAAGGGCAATCAGCTCGGCGCCGAGGAGCGCGCCTCGGTCCGCGCCGAGCTGGCCCGCCTGACCGGCCTGTCCGAGCAATTCGTCGACAACGCGAATCTCCGCGTTTCGCCGGGGCGCTTCTACAAGGAACTGCTGCGCGACCGTGGGCAGGTGATCGGTCGGCTCGACACTCGCTACACCGGTGTCGACTATGACAAGGCGGGCGAGGAGCCGGACAACGATCCCAGCTTCTACGGTATCGACGCCGCCTATACCTCGGCGATCAACAGCTATGTGCGCGGCGACCTCAAGCTGAAGACCGATCGCCATTATGTGACGATCGGCGGGGTCAGCAACTGGGACTGGAAACTGGCCGACCAGCGCGGCCGCGACGGGGAGGTCTATGTCAACGTCGCGCCCTATCTGGGCAAGGCGCTACGCGAGAATAGCGGTCTTCGCGTGTTCGTCGGCCAGGGCTGGTATGACTTCGCTACGCCCTTCTTCGGCGCCGAATATTCGCTGAACCGGCCGGGTTTCGACCCGTCGAGGATCAGTTTCCATTATTATGACGCCGGCCACATGATGTATGTCCGGCCCGACGATCTGCGGAAGCTAAGTGCCGATGTGCGGGCATTCATCCGGGGATGACAGGAAACCCGTCGTCCCAGCAATAGCCGGAATCTCAATGCCTTGGATATGCCGAGGGAGAAGAGGGGCCGGGTTTTCGCCGGGATGACGGTTTGCCTTACCCGCCTCAGCCCCGCCCGCGATAGCCGGGGACTCCCTGGTCGGGAACCCACAGACCCTCGGGTGCCGGCCCGGACTGCCAGAAGACGTCGATTGGGATGCCGCCGCGCGGATACCAGTAGCCGCCGATGCGCAGCCAGACCGGCTTCATCTCCTCGACCAGCCGCTGGCCGATGCCGACGGTGCAATCCTCGTGGAAGCCCGCATGGTTTCGGAAGGAGGCGAGGAACAGCTTGAGCGATTTGGATTCGACGATCGTCCCGCCCGGTGCATAGTCGATCACCAGATGCGCGAAGTCGGGCTGGCCGGTCACCGGGCAAAGCGAGGTGAATTCGGGCGCGGCGAAGCGGACCAGGTAGAGCGTGCCGGGACGCGGATTGGGAACATAATCCAGCACCGCCTGTTCGGGCGATGCGGGCAGGGCGCTGGTCTTGCCGAGATGGAGAGTGGACGCGGACATGCCGCCGCCCTTAGACCAGCGGGGCGCATGATGCCACGCCGGGCAGAAAATTATATCTTGTGATGATTTTGTGAAACATACTTGCCATTCGTGGCGGGGTTGAATAATTAAAAGTCTCCTCCCCCGGATAAAGTGATTCGCCAATCTGTTGGCGGGTTGGTAAATATGCGTCCGTAACGAGGAGGAAATGATGGACATGCTGGTTTCGACCGAATGGCTTGCTGGCGAACTCGGGGCCAATGATCTCCGCGTCGTCGACGCGACCTATTTCGCGCTCGATCCCGCGCGCGACGCTCAGGCCGACTATGAGGCGGGACATATCCCCGGCGCCGTCTATCTCGACCTTGTCAATCTGAAGGACGACACGTCGGAACTGCCCGGTATGCTCCCGACGGCGGAGAAATTTGCCAGCCGCATGCAGTCGCTGGGGCTCGGCGATGGCAGCCGCATCGTCCTCTACGACAACAGCCCGCACCGCACCGCGGCGCGTGCCTGGTTCATGTTCCGCATGTTCGGCGCCAACGAGGTGGCGATCCTCGACGGCGGCCTTCAGAAGTGGATCGCCGAAGGCCGGCCGCTCGAGCAGGGTAAGGTGGCGCTGCGGCACCGCCACTTCACCGTTTGGCGCGATCCGGCGCAGGTCCGCGATCTCGATCAGATGAAGGCCAATGTCGCGAGCGGCGCCGAGGAGGTGGTCGACGCGCGTTCGGAGAAGCGCTTCACCGGTGAGGAAGGCGATCCGCGGGGCCTGGCCGCCGGGCATATCCCCGGATCGAAGAACCTGCCCTTCGATCGGTTGCTCAATGCTGACGGCACCTTCAAGGACAAGGGAGAGCTCCAGGCGGCGTTCGCCGCTGCCGGCATCGACGGATCGAAGCCGCTGGTCACGACCTGCGGGTCGGGGGTTACGGCCTCGGTGGTGTTGTTCGCCGCGGCGTTGCTCGGCCGGGACGACATCGCCCTCTACGATGGCTCGTGGAGCGAGTGGGGCTTGCGGCCGGACACCGAAAAGGCCATCGGTCCTGCGTGACCGACGATGAAGGTTCAGGCATGAAACCCGGCACCCGGCTGGTAACGGCCGGGCGCCATGCGAAGAATCGCCGGGGGATCGTCAATCCCCCGGTCTGGCGCGCATCGACCATATTGTTTGATAGCGTGGCGGAACTGCGCGCCGGGACCCGCAAGCCCGACGATGGTCTTTATTACGGCCGCCGCGGCACACCCACCCAATGGTCGCTCGCCGAGGCGCTGACCGAGCTTGAGCCGGGCGCGGCGGGCACCGTCCTCTATCCGTCGGGCGTGGCGGCGATCAGCGCGGTGCTGCTGTCGCTGCTCGCGCCCGGCGACGAACTGCTGATGGTCGACAGCGCCTATGAGCCGAGCCGGGCGATCTGTAACGGACTGCTGAAGCGCTTCGGCATCGAGACCCGCTTCTACGATCCGGCGGTCGGCGCCGGCATCGCCGGACTGATCGGGGATCGGACGCGTGTCATCTTCCTCGAAAGCCCCGGCAGCCTGACGTTCGAGGTACAGGACGTGCCCGCGATCACCGCCGCCGCCAGGGCGCGGGGCGTGACGACGGTGCTCGACAACACCTGGGCGACTCCGCTGCTATTTCCCGCGCTCGCACATGGCGTGGACATCAGCATCCTAGCCTGCACCAAATATATCGTCGGTCATTCGGACGTGATGATGGGATCGGCGTCCGCAGCGCCCAGCCATTTCGAGAAGCTTCGGCGGACCAGCCATTCGCTGGGCCAATGCGTCAGCCCTGACGACGCCTACCTCGCCGCGCGAGGCCTGCGTACCCTGCAGCTCCGCCTGCGGCAGCATGAGCAGGGGGCGCTCGCCGTGGCACGATGGCTGGCCGCACAGCCGCAGGTGGCGCGGGTACTTCATCCGGCGCTGCCGGATTGTCCAGGCCATGACCTGTGGAAGCGTGACTTTTCCGGAGCGTCGGGGCTGTTCAGCATCGTGTTGAACGGCGGCGACGATGCGGCGCGAGCAGCGCTGATCGACGGGCTCGAGCTGTTCGGAATCGGTTTTTCCTGGGGCGGCTACGAGAGCCTGGCGCTGCCGGTGGATCCGGCGGGCCTTCGCACGGCCACGCGGTGGCAGGCCGAAGGACCGGTCGTCCGCCTCCACATCGGAATCGAGGACCCGGCCGACCTGATCGCCGATCTCGGAGGCGGGCTGGCCCGATTCGAATCGGCCCGCGGCTGAGGCCATCGGGCGAGCATGGCGGCTTCTCCGCCGGCCTTTCTCAGGCGGTGCGAGGCAGGACCAGCGCTTCGAGCCGGCGGATCGAGGCGCCGAGCGAATTGCCTAAAAAACGGGCGGCCGCGACCGTGCCGGCATCAGTCCTGCCGCCGCGGGCCGCCATGAGCTTCAGGCCGGCGGTCCCGACGGTTTCCGCCTCGCGCAGGATCGCCTCGAAGTGTCGCCGGACGATCGGGCTGGCCGCGGCATAGCCGGATGCCAGGGTGTCCAACGATCCGCCCTGTCGCGTGATTTCCGCCGCAGCGGACTTCCTGGCGGGGACTGCGACTCCCTCGAGCGCCTGTACCAGCAGGTGAAGGGCGGCGATCCCGTCCATTCTCTCGATCGCGCCACCTTCGATCGCAGGAATCTTCGCCTGAAACATCGGCCTGTCCTTTGTGCAGCGCCTCTCTAACAGGCAGACCATTGCTGAAACTGCTTAATAATCAGTCAATGTGGAAGATGGTCGAACCGAATTAAGATCGCGGAAATCCGGCGTTTTTTAACTGTGGCGCGATGGCAACAGTTTGCATCAAAGCAGCAATGTTTCGACATGATTTCCATTGTGCAACGCGGAATCGTCCTGCACAAATATCGCACTCGCACGCAGCTGGCTCGGCCTTCGGGCATCGAGAGAAGTCGGCGCGGCGAGGCAGGGGAACGGAAACGCTTGTCATAAGGGGAATAACAATGCGCGCTTCCTTCATCGGCCTTTCGGCGCTTGCGCTGGCCGCCACCGCCACGCCCGCCCTCGCCCAGGACGACAGCCAGGAATTCACGCTGACCGGCACCGCCGCGCTCGTGAGCGACTATCGCTTTCGCGGCATCTCGCAGTCGGGCAAGCATCTCGCAGTCCAGGCCGGCGCTACGCTGAGCCACGCGTCCGGCTTCTATGTCAGCTTCTGGGGCAGCTCGATCGACGATTATGTCGCGTCGAACGCCGACGCCGAGCTCGACCTGATTGCCGGCTATTCGACCACCGTCGGTGCCGTCACCCTCGATGGCGGCGCGCTTTATTACACTTATACCTCGGCGACCAAGGGCGTGCCGACCGACTTCCTCGAACTCTACGCCTCGGCCAAGACGGCGATCGGCCCGGCGACCGTGAAGGTCGGCGCCGCCTATGCGCCCAAGTCGAACGCGCTCAGCGTCGGCTTCGGCAAGGAGGACAATCTGTACGTCTACAGCGACGTCTCGGTCGCGGTTCCCGATACGCCCTTCGGCGTCGCCGCGCACCTCGGCTATTCGCCTGACGCCACCTTCATCACCGGCGACAAGTATCTCGATTGGAACCTGGGCGTCACCTACACGTGGAAGGCGGCGACCTTTGGCGTCTCCTATGTCGACACGGACCACAAGAAGGGTTTCCTGACCGATCCGTCGTCGGGCCGGGACATCGCCAAGGCCAGCGTCGTGGTCTCGGCGACCTACGCTTTCTGATCCTGCCATCTGGGGGAGGCAGGGAGGGGCCGCGGTTCGCCGCGGCCCCTTTTTCGTTCAGCGGCTCGCCGCCACCAGCTTCGCGGTGACCGGGTGGACCGGGGTGGCGATCAGGCGTTCGGCCGGCCCTTCCTCGACGATCCGGCCCGCATCCATCACGACGATGCGGTGGCAGAGCCGCCGGGCGACGGCGAGGTAGTGGGTGATCATCAGGATGGCGAGTCCGCGCTGCTTCTGGAGCTCGGCGAGCAGGTCGAGGATCGTCCCCGCGACGAGCACGTCGAGTGCCGAGGTCGCCTCGTCGAGCAGCAGCATCGTCGGATCGGGGCCAAGCGCGCGGGCGATGGCGACGCGCTGCGCCTGGCCGCCCGACAATGCGGCGGGCCGCCGATCGGCGAGCGCGGGATCGAGCCCCACCTCGGCCAGCACCGCCTCGACCCGCGCGGCGACCGCCGCCTTGTCGAGATCGGGGCGCAATCGGCGCAGCGGCTCGGCGACGATGTCGCGGACCTTCCACAGCGGGTCGAGGCTGGCGACCGGGTCCTGGAACACCGGCTGGAGCCCGGCGCGGTCGCGCGGTCGCATCGCCTTGCGCGGGGGGAGGGGCTCGCCGCGCCAGCGGACCTCGCCCGCGTCGATCGGGCCGAGCCGGGCGATCGCGCGCGCCAGCGTCGACTTGCCCGATCCCGATCCGCCGACAATCGCAACGGCCTCTCCCTCAGCCACGTCGATGTCGACGGCATCGACCGCCTGGAGACGGCCGCGCCGCCAGCCCGGCCGGGCGAAGGAGACCGACACCCGCCGCGCCTCGACCAGCGGCGCGCCGACCGGGCCGAGCGCGGGTGGCGGCCCGTCGAGACGCGGGCTCGCGGCGATAAGGGCACGGGCATAATCGCTCTTGGGATCGCCCAGCACGGCGCGGGTCGGGCCGGTCTCGACGATCCGGCCGGCATGCATCACCGCGACAGCATCGGCATGGTCGGCGACGGCCGCCAGGTCATGGCTGACGAGCAGCAGCGCCAACCCCTCCTCGTCGCACAGCCGACCGAGCAGCGCCATGATTTCGGCGCGTAGCATCGCGTCCAGCGCGGTGGTCGGCTCGTCGGCGACGAGCAGCTTCGGGCGATGGGCGATCGCCATCGCGATCAGCGCGCGCTGCCGCTGCCCGCCCGACAGGCGGTGCGGATATTGGTCGAGCCGCTCATGGGGATCGTGGAGCCCGACCCGCTCGAGCGCGGCGGCCATCTCGGCGCGGTTCGGCCGGGCCGCGCCGGCCTGGGTCCATGCCTCGCGGAGCTGCCCGCCGATCGTCAGGTGCGGGGTCAGTGCGGTCAGCGGCTGCTGGAAGACGAAACCGACGTCGCAGCCGCGGACATGGCGCAACCGCGCCTCGCGCGCACCGACCAGTTCCTCGCCGTTGAGCCGGAAGGAACCCTCGACGCTGGCGGGCGACAGGCCAAAAGGGGCGAGGCAGGTCTGGCTCTTGCCCGATCCCGATGCACCGACCAGCGCCAGCGAGCGGCCAGCCTCTATCGCGAAGCTCGCGCCCTCGACGATCCGCCGGCCGCCGATCCGGATGTCGAGGCTCTCCGCGACGAGGAGGGTCATTGGACGAAGCGGGTGCGCAGGCTCTCCCCGATCCGGGTCAGGCAGAGCAGCAGGGTGACGAGCACCGCCGCCGGCAGCAGCAGCGCGTGGGGGGCGACGTCCATGTCGTCGGCGCCGTCCTTCAGCAGGATGCCGAGCGAGGTCATCGGTTCCTGCACGCCAAGACCGAGGAAGGACAGGAAACTCTCGATCATCACCACCTGAGGCACGGTGAGCAGCAGATAGGCGATCGCGACCCCGGCGATGTTGGGCAGCATATGGCGCAGCACGATCGCGACCGGTGGCGCGCCGGCGGCCTCGGCGGCGGTGACGAAGGGGCGGTCGCGCAGCGCGATCATCTGGCCGCGCACCACCCGCGCCATGGTTAGCCACTCGACCGCGCCGATGCCGAGGAAGACGAGCAGGATCGACCGGCCGAACACCACCATCAGCAGGATCACCACGAACATGAAGGGCAGCGCGTAGAGCGCGTCGACGATCCGCATCATCGCCTCGTCGACCTTGCCGCCACGCCAGCCGGCGACCGCCCCCCAGGCGACGCCGACGAGCAGGGACACCAGCGCGGCGGCGAAGGCGACCCCCAGCGTCACGCGGGTGCCGACCAGCGTCCGCGCGAGCAGGTCGCGGCCGACGCTGTCGGTGCCCATCGGATGGCCGGCGGTGAAGGGCGCCGCGCGCACCGCGTCCCAGTCGATCAGATCGTAGCGCCAGTCGAGCGCCAGCGGGCCGGCCAGCGCGGCGACAACGATCAGGGCGATCAGGATCAGCGCGGGCCGCATCGCCTATCTCCTCGCGCGCGGGTCGAGCCAGCCATAGGCCAGGTCGGCGAGCAGGTTGAACAGGATGATCAGCGCCGCGTAGAGCGTGACCACGCCGAGGACGAGCGGATAGTCGCGGTTGAGCGCGCCTTGCACGAAATAGCGGCCCAGTCCTGGCAGCGCGAACACCGTCTCGATCACCACCGCGCCGGTCAGCAGGCCGGCAGCGGCGGGGCCGAGATAGGACGCAACCGGCACGAGTGCGGGGCGCAGCGCATGGACGATCAGGATGCGGGACCGGCTCAGCCCGCGCGCGCGAGCCATGCGGACATGGTCCTGCGCCAGCACCTCGGCCAACCCGGCACGCGCCAGCTTGGCGATCGCGCCGGTCGCGGGCAGGGCGAGCGCGATGACCGGCAGGATCATGTGCGGCGGATCGCCGTCGCCCCAGCCCGATACCGGCAGCCATCCCGCCCACAACCCGAAGGTTAGCGCGAGCAGCGGACCCACGACGAAACTGGGCAGCGCCGTCAACAGCGTCGCCCCGAGCATCAGTCCGCGGTCGGTGCGCGTACCGGGACGGGCGGCGGCGGCCATTCCGGTGGCGAGGCCGAGCAACAGCGCGAGCAGCAGCGCCAGACCCCCGAGGGTCAGCGAGATCGGCAGGCCGCGCGCTATCAGGTCGGTGACGCTGAAATCGCGATAGACCAGCGATGGTCCGAAATCGCCGTGCAGCAGCCGCCAGACATAGCGGCCGACCTGTTCGGGCAGCGGCCGGTCCAGGCCGTAGGCGGCCATCAGAGCGGAGCGGGTTTGCGGATCGAGCGGTCGTTCGCCGTCGAACGGTCCGCCGGGGGCGACCCGCATCAGCACGAAGGAAAGGATCACCACCGCCGCCAGCGTCGGCAGCGCGGTCAGCAGGCGGCGGCGGATCAGGTCGAGCATGCGGCGCGCCTATCCGGTCATGCCAGCGGAGGCTGGGATGAAAGCCTCCCAAAACGCGTCATCCCGGCGGAGGCCGGGATCTCGTGAGAGGAAGCACCGGGCCCCTCTCCTGAGATCCCGGCCTCCGCCGGGATGACGATAAGCCTTGGCTCTCAGTTGCCGATCGAGACGCTGGCGTCCGCGCTGTTCGTCGCGGCGGCGGCGAGGATGGTGCGGGTGGCGGGACCCTTGTCGACCGTGTTCTGGGCGACCTCGGCGACCGAAGAGCGGATGCCCGGCTCGGGCGCCGTCCTCGTCAGGCCGATGATGTCCTTCTCCGTCTGGCTCTTGGCCGGTTGCGTGTTTGCGAACATCGCCGACAGCGCCTGCTGGCTCGAATCGGCTTCCTGCGGGCGCGAGGCGCCGGGCTTCGGCGGGACAAGCGCGAAATCGGGCGGGATGGTCAGCGGCGCGCGCTTCGACACCGCGAAGGCGTCGAGGTTCGAGGAGCGACCCGCCATCACGCCCGGGCGATCGCCCCGGCTGCACGCCGACACCAGGGTCATGGCGACCAGCGCCGAACCGAGAAGCAACTTAGACCGCATCGACATTCTCCGCAGGAACCTTGGACTCACGCACCAGCAGGGCGCGCAGCACCAGGATCAACACACCTATCGTAATCGCGGCGTCCGCGACATTGAAGACCAAAAAGGGATGCCAGTCGCCGATATGGAGATCGAGGAAGTCGGCGACATAGCCCAGCCGCGTCCGATCGGCGATGTTGCCGATCGCGCCACCGAGCACCAGGCCGAGCGCGACCACATCGCTCCGGGCCCGTTCGCGCCAGATCCAGACGACGATGCCGGCCGCGATGAGGGCGGTGCCGGCGACCAGCAGCCAGCGCTCGCGGTCCGACCCGGCGACGAGGAAGCCCATCGACACGCCGTAATTTTCCACCCAGCGTAGATCGAAGAAGCTGGTAATCTCGATCAGCCCGCGTTCGCGCAGCGCAAGCGGCCCCATGATCGCCCATTTGCTGATCTGGTCGAGCAGCAGGATGATCGCCGCGATGCCGAAGCCCAGCGGCCGGTGCAGGGCGCGCGCGTCAGCCATTCACCACCGAATCGCAGCGGTCACACAGAGCGCCGTCGCTTTCCACCTCGGGCAGGTGGCGCCAGCAGCGGCCGCATTTTTCGGCCTCGGTCTTGCTAACCTCGAAGGCGATCGGATCGCTGCCCTCGGCAAGGCTGGCGACCGCGGGGGCGCCATCGACCACCTCGACCTTGGCGACGATGCCGATCTCGGTCAGGTCGACGGAGCGGAGCAGCGCTGCCTCACCCGGATCATAGCTGACCGCGGCGACATCGACCTCGAGGCTGGAGCCGATCACCTTGTTGCGGCGCAGCGGTTCGATCTCGCCGGTCAGCTTGGTGCGATAGCGGCGCAGCAGCTCCCAGCGCATCCGCAGGTCGTCGTCCTTCCAGCCCGCGTCGACCTCCGGCCAGGTCAGCAGGTGGACCGATCCGCCGTCGGGATAGCGGGTGCCCCACACCTCCTCGGCGGTGAAGCACAGGATCGGCGCGGCGTAGCGGACCAGCGCGTGGAACAGCGTGTCGAGCACGGTGCGATAGGCGCGCCGCTTCGGGTCCGACGGCGCGTCGCAGTAGAGCGAGTCCTTGCGGATGTCGAAGAAGAAGGCCGACAGGTCGTTGTTGGCGAAGTCGCTCAGCGCGCGGGCGTAGCGGTTGAACTCGAACGCCGCGGTCGCGTCCTTCAGCTCGGCGTCGAGCGTCGCGAGCAGGTGGAGGACGTAGCGCTCCAGCTCCGGCATCGCCGCCGGCGCCACCTTCTCCGTGTCGCTGAAGCCGTCGAGCGCGCCGAGCAGGTAGCGGAAAGTGTTGCGCAGCTTGCGATAGGCGTCCGAGGTGCCCGCCAGGATCTCCTTGCCGATGCGGACGTCCTCGAAATAGTCGGTCGAGGCGACCCACAGGCGCAGGATGTCGGCGCCGCTCTCGTTGATGATCTTGAGCGGATCGACGACATTGCCGACGCTCTTCGACATCTTGCGGCCCTGGCCGTCGAGCGCGAAGCCGTGGGTCAGCACCGCGTCATAGGGCGCGCGGCCGCGTGTGCCGCAGCTTTCGAGCAGCGACGACTGGAACCAGCCGCGATGCTGGTCCGACCCTTCGAGATAGAGGTCGGCGCGGACGCCGACGCCGTAGCGCGCCTCGATCGTGAAGGCGTGGGTCGATCCCGAATCGAACCAGACGTCGAGAATGTCGTTGATCGGCTCGTAGTTCGCCGCGTCATAGCCGGGGCCGAGCAGCTCCTGATGGTCGGCGGTGAACCAGGCGTCGGCGCCACCGGCCTCGAACGCCGCGATGATCCGCGCGTTGACCGCCGGATCGCGCAGGTAGTCGCCGGTCTTGCGGTCGACATAGAGCGCGATCGGCACGCCCCAGGCGCGCTGGCGGCTGATCACCCAGTCGGGGCGGCCCGACACCATCGCATGGATGCGGTTGCGCGCCTTCTCGGGCACCCAGCGGGTCCGCTCGATCGCGTCAAGCGCGGTGTCGCGCAACGTTGCGCCGTTGGAGGCGCGTGCCTCGACTTCGCTCGACACGAACGGAGCATTTTCTCCGCCGTTCGTCCCGAGCGCAGTCGAGGGACGTTCCCCCGTAATCGGCCGGTCCATCGGGATGAACCATTGCGGGGTGCAGCGGAAGATCACCTTGGCCTTCGACCGCCAGCTGTGCGGATAGCTGTGCTGGAAATCGGCGCTCGCGGCCAGCAGCGCGCCGGCCTCGCGCAGGTCGGCGCAGATCGGGCCCTCGGGGCCGTTGAACTTGGGATTGATCACCGATCCCTGGCCGCCGAGCCACGCCCAGTCGGCGCGGTACTTGCCGTCGTCCTCGACCGCGAACACCGGATCGATGCCATGTTCCTTGCACAGGAAGAAGTCGTCCTCGCCATGGTCGGGCGCCATGTGGACGAGGCCGGTGCCGGCGTCGGTGGTGACGAAGTCGCCGGCCAGCAGCGGACGCGGCCGGGCGAAGAAGCCGCCGAGCCCGTGCATCGGGTGGCGGGCGACGGTGCCGGCGAGGTCCTTGCCGGCGAAGTGGCGATCGGTTCTCGTCAGGTCGCCGACGCGCGCACTTGCCGATCCGACGAGATCGGCAGCGATCAGCAGGCGACGGCCATCCTTCTCGACCAGCGTATATTCGACCTCCGGCCCATAGGCCAAAGCTTGGTTGACCGGGATCGTCCACGGCGTGGTCGTCCAGATCACCGCATAGGCGCCGACCAGCTCGGGTACGTTGCTCTCGACGATCTCGAACGCGACGTCGATCTGGGTCGAGACGATGTCCTCATATTCGACCTCGGCGTCGGCCAGCGCGGTCTTCTCGACCGGGGACCACATCACCGGCTTGGCGCCGCGATAGAGCTGGCCGCTCTCGGCGAACTTGAGCAGCTCGCCGACGATCGCCGCCTCGGCCGCGAAATTCATGGTCAGGTAGGGATCGCCCCAGTCGCCCTCGACGCCGAGCCGCTTGAACTGCTCGCGCTGCACGCCGACCCATTTCTCGGCATAGGCGCGGCATTCGGCGCGGAACTGGACGGGGTCGACCTCGTCCTTGTTCAGCTTCTTGGCGCGATAGGCCTCCTCGACCTTCCATTCGATCGGCAGGCCGTGGCAGTCCCAGCCGGGGACATAGGGCGCGTCCTTGCCGAGTAGCGACTGGCTGCGGACGATGATGTCCTTCAGCACCTTGTTCATCGCATGGCCCATATGAATGTCGCCATTGGCGTAGGGCGGGCCGTCGTGCAGGATGAAGCGCGGCTGGCCGGCGCGGGTCTCGCGCAGCTTGCCGTAAAGGTCCTCGGCCGCCCACTTCGCCAGGATCGCCGGTTCCTTCTGGGCCAGGCCGGCCTTCATCGGGAATTCGGTCTTCGGCAGGAAGACGGTGTCGCGCCAATCGCGCTGGGCAGAGTCGGGTGCGTCGGTCATCGGTGAAGCTTCAATCCATCATACCGCATGTACGTTTCGCACGTACGGAATCGGGTCAGGCTCTAGGGCTTGGTCCCGTACCCGGCAAGTATCCGCTTCGCCTCGGCGCAGTCCTTGTCCATCTGCGCGGTCAGCGCGTCGAGGCTGTCGAACTTCGCCTCGGGGCGGATATAGGCGATCATCTCGACCTCGATGCACTGGTCGTAGAGGCTTTCGGCGAAGTCGAAGAAATAAGCTTCGAGCAGTTCCTTCGGCGGATCGAAGGTCGGCCGGATGCCGAGATTGGCAGCCCCGTCGAGCATCCGCCCGTCGGGCAATCGCCCGCGCACGGCGTAGATGCCATATTTGGGGCGAAGGTAACGGCCCATCGCGATGTTGGCGGTCGGGAAGCCGATGGTGCGGCCCAGCTTGTCGCCATGCTGGACCTTGCCCTGGATGCGGAAGGGGCGGGTCAGCAGGCGGGCCGCCTCGATCGGATCGCCGGCGACCAGCGCTTCGCGGATGCGGCTCGACGAGATCGGCCCCCCTTCGTCGCTGACCGGGCCGATCGCTTGCGCGGTCAGGCCGTGCGCTCCGCCGATCTCGGTCAGCAGCCGGACGTTGCCGGCGCGCCCCTTGCCGAAGGTGAAATCCTGGCCCGTCACGATATGAGCGGCGCCCGCACGGCCGATCAGCCATTCGGTGATGAAATCCGGGGCGGAGACGTTGGCGAGCTGCTGGTTGAACTCGAACACCAGCATTGCGTCCGCGCCGGCCTGTTCGAACAGCGCGGCGCGCTGGTCGAGCGATGTCAGCCGGAACGGGGGTGCATCGGGGTGGAAGAAGCGGACAGGGTGCGGATCGAAGCTGGCGACGAGCACCGGCCGCCCGGTCGCGCGGCCATGCGCCACCGCCGCGCCGACGACCGCCTGATGCCCCCTATGGAAGCCGTCGAAATTCCCCAACGCCACCACGCTCCCGCGCAGATCCTCGGGAAGCGGGCGGTCGCACGTCAGCCGATCCATGGGGGCGCTATAGAAAGTGCGGCGGCTTCGCGCAATTAGCCGGCGGGGCGATTGGCGTTTTACCGCCGCCGCAGGGTCACGAAGGCGAAGGCAGGCTTCCCGTCGGCGGCGGGATATGCCTCGCGCGCATCCTCGCGCCAGACGGCGGGATCGAAAGCGGGAACGACGGTGTCACCCTCGGGCGCGTCGTCGACCTCGGTCAGCTCGATCCGGTCGGCACGGGGCAGCAGCAAGGCATAGATCTCGGCACCGCCGACCACCGACAGGCGATCGGCATCCGCCAGTGCGATCGCGGCGTCGACGCTGTGGGCGACCTCGGCGCCATCGGCGCGCCAGGCGGGGTCGCGGGTCAGGACGATGTGGCGGCGACCCGGCAACAGCCCGGGCAGGCTTTCAAAGGTCTTGCGCCCCATCAGCATCGGCGCACCCTGGGTCAGCGCCTTGAAATGCCTGAGGTCGGCCGGGATACGCCACGGCAGGTCGCCGTCGCGTCCGATTACGCCGTTGCGCGCGCGGGCCAGGACGAAGACGATCTCGGGCCGGCTCACACAGCCACCTCGGCCTTGATGTGCGGGTGCGGATCGTAGCCCTCGATCACGAAGTCATCGAGCGCATAGGAGAACATGTCCGCCGGCTTCCGAGCCAGGCTGAGCCGGGGGAAGGCGCGCGGCGCGCGGGAAAGCTGCTCTTCCACCAGATGGCCGTGGTTCGAATAGACATGGGTATCGGCGCCCATCCACACCAGCTCGCCTGGCTCCAGATCGGCCTGCTGCGCGAGCATGCGGATCAGCACCGCCGCCTCGAAGATGTTGAACGGGAAGCCTAGGCCGAGGTCGCACGAACGCTGGTAGAGGATACCCGACAGCCGCCCGCCCGCGACATGATATTGATAGGTCATGTGGCAGGGGGGCAGGGCCATTCCGGGCAGCTCCGGCACGTTCCAGCCGGTGAAGATCAGCCGGCGCGAGCTGGGGTTGGTGCGCAGCATTTGCACCAGTTCGGCGATCTGGTTGACGCCCTTTTCCTCACGCCGGAACAGCCCGTCTCCGACAGGCGTGTAGCGCGGCCAATCGACCCATTGCTTGCCGTAGACGGGGCCGAGATCGCCCCACTGCGCGGCGAAGACGGGATCGTCGATGATCCGTTGCTCGAAGGCGTCGCGGTCGATCGCCTCGCCGGTCGCCTTGCGATATTTGTCGAGCGGCCAGTCGGTCCAGATATGGACGTTCTGCATCACCAGCGGCCGGATGTTCGTGTCGCCCGAAAGGAACCAGATCAGTTCCTTGATGGCCGATTTCCAGAATATCTTCTTGGTGGTGATCAGCGGCACCGTACCGTCCGACAGGTCGAACCGCATCGTCACCCCGAACAGCGACCTGGTCCCCACCCCGGTCCGGTCGACCCGCTCGTCGCCGTCACGCCAGGCGCGCGCCATGGCATCGAGATATTGCTGTTCGGGATGTTCGGTCATGGGGGAGGGCGTAGCGGGCGGCGTAGGACCGTTCAACGGATATATCCGTTACCATCCGTCATCCAGCGTAGGCTGGCATCCGTGTCTGTCTTCTCATCAATTGTCGTCTGGCTGATGAGAGACATGGACCCCAGCCTGTGCTGGGGTGAGGCATTCTTTTGAATGCGGCCCCACTTCCTTTCGCTCCGTCCGCTCGCTACATCGCCCGCCTATGGCAAAGCTCAAGATCGCGTCCTGGAACATCAATTCGGTTCGTGCTCGCATCGATATCGTCAAGCAGTTCCTGGAGGAACAACAGGTCGATGTCCTCTGTCTGCAGGAGACCAAGGTCCGCGACGACACCTTCCCCTTCGGGATGTTCCGCGATCTCGGCTACGACCATTTCGAGATCAACGGCCAGCCGATGCACCACGGCGTCGCGATCATCTCGAAGCTGCCGCTGCATGACAATGGCCGGCACGACTGGCAGGACAATGGCGAGGCGCGCCACATCGGCGTGCGGCTCGATTGCGGCATCCGGCTGGAAAATGTCTATGTGCCCGCCGGCGGCGATATACCGGATCGCGATCTCAATCCGAAATTCGGACAGAAGCTCGATTTCCTCGGCCGCATGATCCGCTGGTCGGAGGAGTTGAAGGAGCCGACGCT
This sequence comes from Sphingomonas sp. Y57, assembly GCF_001015195.1. Taxonomy (GTDB): domain Bacteria; phylum Pseudomonadota; class Alphaproteobacteria; order Sphingomonadales; family Sphingomonadaceae; genus Rhizorhabdus. The sequence continues at coordinate 87,422 of NZ_LDES01000024.1, forward strand.
GCTGGTCGGCGACTTCAACATCGCCCCGCTGGAATGCGACGTGTGGAGCCACAAGCAGCTTCTCGACGTGGTCAGTCATACGCCGATCGAGGTTGAGACGCTCGGCCGGCTCCAGGCAAGCCACGACTGGGTCGATCTTGGCCGCAGCTTCGTGCCGCCGCCGGCCCGCCTCTACACCTGGTGGAGCTATCGCGCGCAGGACTGGGCCGCATCCGATCGCGGGCGGCGGCTCGACCATATGTGGGCCAGCCCCGAGGTCGCGAAGCTCGCCACCAACCATTATGTCTGCGAACCGTGCCGGTCCTGGATCAGGCCGTCCGATCATATCCCCCTCATCACCGAGCTCGACGTGTGAGCGGCGCGCGGGCAGCGGCGCGCGCGATCGACGCGCTTAAGCGGGGCTGGCCGGTCGCGGTGACGGCGGGCGACGGACGAATCGTCGTGCTGGCGATCGAGACCGCCAATGATGTGACTCTTGCCGATTTCGACGGCTCGGCGCCGGCCGACGTGCTGTTGTCGGCAGCGCGGGCGGTTACCCTCAACCTCGCCAACCAGCGCGAGGCGGCGAGCCCGGCGCAGCCGGCGCTGGTGGAGCGGGTGCCGTGGATCGACCTGCCGACCGCCGTCGCGCTTGCCGATCCGGTGCGCGATCTCGCGACACCGCTGAAAGGGCCTTTCCGCGCCAAGGCGGTCGCGGCGCCGCAGGCCGCCGCCGCCGCGCTGCGTCTCGCCCGGCTGTCGGGGCTGCTGCCGGCGCTATTCGTCCGCGCGGACGGCCCGATCGAGGCCGAGGTCGCGGCGGAAGCGCTCGACGATTATGAGGACCCGGCGCACCTCGTCATTGCCTCGCAGGCGCGGCTGCCGGTCGCGGTGAGCGAGAAGGCCGAGATCGTCGCGTTCCGCCATGTCGCCGACGCCGCCGAGCATGTCGCTCTCGTCATCGGTACGCCCGACGGCACCCCGCCGCTCGTCCGCCTGCACAGCGAATGCCTGACCGGCGACGTGCTGGGTTCGCTCAAATGCGATTGCGGGCCGCAGCTCGCGGGCGCCCTGACCGCCATGACCCAGGCGAACTGGGGCATATTGCTCTATCTGCGCCAGGAAGGTCGCGGCATCGGCCTGATCAACAAGTTGCGAGCCTATGCATTGCAGGACCAGGGCTTCGACACGGTAGACGCCAATCTGCGTTTGGGCTTCGGCGTCGACGAGCGCGATTTCCGGGTGGCGGCACGGATGCTGTCGTTGCTCGGCCAGCCCGAAGTGCGACTGATGACCAACAACCCGCAGAAGGTCGAAGGGCTGGAGGCGGCCGGCATCCGCGTCGCCGAACGGGTCCCGCACCGGATGGGCGAGAACCCGCATAACAGCGCCTATCTGGCGACCAAGCGCGATCGCACCGGCCATGTGCTGTGAGCGGCATCCGCGTCGATAGCGCGGCGCTGACCCTCACCGGGCCGGGCGGAGCGACCGTCCCCTGCGCGATCGGCCGCGCGGGTACTTGCCCGGCAGGGGATAAGCGTGAAGGCGATGGCAGGACCCCGCTCGGCCGATGGCCGGTCCGTTCGGTGCTGTTGCGCCCCGGCCACGCAGAGCCGCCGCTCGGCATGGCGCTGCCCTGGCGCTGGGTGCGACCGGACGACGGCTGGTCGGACGATCCTGCCGATCCGCAGTATAACCGGCCGGTGCGACACCCCCATCCCTATTCCGCGGAGCGGCTGGTGCGCGACGATGGCGCCTATGACGTCATCGTCGTGCTGGGCCATAACGATACGCCGCCGGTCGCCGGCATGGGCAGCGCGGTGTTCCTTCATTGCAGTGAGGGACGGCCGACCGCGGGCTGCGTGGCGGTGGAGAAGGATGCGTTGATGGCGCTGTTGCCACATCTTCGCCCGGGCGACGCTGTGGAGGTCATCTGAAAAGGCGTCTCCCCACGAGAGGGAATCCCGGGGATCTCACCCCGCCTGGGCGATGCGGTCCTCGCATTGGCGGACGATGTCCTGCAATTCGTCAAGGGTCTGGTCGAGCGCCTTGCGCTGCAGTTCGAGCGCTTCGACCCGAGCGCTGACCCGGGCGAGGAGCTGCCTGGTCTGCGCGAGGTGGAGCGAATCGACGTCGTAGAGGTCGAGGAATTCCTTGATCTCCCGCAGGCTGAAGCCGAGGCGCTTGCCGCGCAGGATCAACTGCAGCCGGGCGACCTCGCGTCTCGAATAGACGCGCATCGTGCCAACCCGCTGCGGCTCGAGCAGGCCCTTGTCCTCGTAGAAGCGGATGGCGCGGGTGGTGACGCCCAGTTCGTCGGCGACGTCCTGGATGCCCCTGAGCGGCTGGCGCTCCTCCGCCCGTCCCATAGCGTGTGCGGGCATCGGCTCAGTTCGCCGCCTTCTTGGCTTCCTCAGCCACCAGCTCTTTTCTGGAGAGCTTGCCGATCAGCGTCTTGGGCAGGCTGGTGCGGATTTCGACCTCGCGGGGCATCTCGATCTTGGAGATGCGGCTTTTGAGGAATTCGTACAGTTCGTCAACGCTGGCCTGCTGCCCGGGGCGTAGCACGACGAAAGCCTTGGGCGCCTGCCCGCGATAAGCGTCGGGTACGCCGATAACCACCGCCTCGAGGATCGCGGGGTGCTCGTAGAGCGCTTCCTCGATTACGCGCGGATAGATGTTGTAGCCGCCGGCGATGATGACGTCCTTGATACGGTCCACAAGGAAGAGATAGCCGTCCTCGTCGAGATAGCCGACGTCGCCGGTGCGGATGGCGCCGTCGACGAATACCTTCTCGGTCTCCTCGGGCTTGTTCCAGTAGCCTTTCATGACCTGCGGCCCGCGTGCGCAGACTTCGCCACGCTCGCCCGTCGGCAGGATGACGTGCGGATCGTCGAGGCTGCGAATCTCCAGTACCGTGCCGGGGAAGGCGGGGCCGGCGCTGTTGTCCTTCACGGCGCCCTCGACGGGGTTGCAGGTGAGGATCGGCGAGGTCTCCGACAGCCCGTAGCCTTCGACGACGCGCGCGCCGGTCAGCCGCTCGAACTCGGTGCGGACATCGAAGGGCAGGGGCGCCCCGCCCGAGACGCAATAGTCCAGATCGTCGAAATGGATCGGCTGGTCGGCGGCGGCCTTGTTGATCGCGGTCAGCATGGTGGGCACCGCGAGAAGCTTGGTCGGCCGGGTGCGCTTCGCCGTCTTCAGGAATTGCTTCAGTTCGAAGCGTGGCAGCAGGATCATCTCGGCCGCGGTGTCGACCGAATAGTTGAGCACCGTTGTCAGCGCGAAGACGTGGAACATCGGCAACACGCCCATGATCCGGTCCTGTCGGGCGCCCGGCCGCTGCCCGACATGAAGTATCATCTGGTAGCTGTTCGCGGTCAGGTTGGCGTGACTCAGCATCGCTCCCTTGGGGACGCCGGTCGTGCCGCCGGTATACTGGAGCACCGCCACGTCTTCGGGCGAAACATCGACGGGGCGGAAGCCGCCGGCCGTCGTGCCCTCGGTGACGGCGGAAAAGGCAACGTGGCGGCCGTCGCGAGGCCATTTCGCGATCTCGCCGCGCTTGAACAGGCGATAGGCGAGCGACAGCAGGGGGGGCAGGATGTCGGTCATCGGGCAGACGATGATCGTCCGCAGGCCGCTCTCCTCCGCCACGGCGGCGACCTTTGCGTGGATCGAGGCGACGTCGATCACCGCCATCACGGTCGTGCCCGAATCCTGGATCTGGTGCTTCAGCTCATGTTCGACATAGAGCGGATTGAAATTGACGATCGTTGCTCCACAGCGCAGCGCTGCGAAATAGAGGATCACGAAATAGGGCGAGTTGGGCAGGCAAAGGCCGAAGCGGATGCCGGGGCCGACACCCATCGCCTGGAGCCCGGCGGCCGCGCGGTCGACCAGCGCGCCGATCTCGGCATAGGTCCAGTGGCGGCCGAGGAAATCGATCGCCCTCCGCTCGCCATGGTCCCGCACTGCGGCGTCGATCAGGTCGGTCAGCAGGCGAGGCGGAATCGGCGGGGACGCTGGCACGTCCCCGCCGCCCGGGAAGGCGGCACCGCGACCGGGGGGGAGGGGGTCAGTCACGGTACCGCTGTTCGTCATGGTCTTGCCTTTTTCCTCAGAAGCTCATTCGGCCGCCGACGGCCAGGATGATTGCGTGGGCTCCGGTCAGCCGGCCGTCGGGCCGGATGATCGTCTGTGCCGGGGTGCCGACATAGAAGCCGCCGGGCCGGTCGATCGACGCATTCTTGAAGTCCACATAATTGGCGGCCGCGTCCAGCGTGATCGACTCGGTGATCGCATAGGAAGTGCCGAGTGCGAAGTTGATGCGGCTGGCGTCGGGAACCCGCGCATCACGGAAGCCGTCCCGGGTGGGGGTCTGGTCCCACTGGATGCCACCGCGCATCGTCCATTGCGGGGTAACGGCGTAGTCGACGCCGCCCGCCACGCTCCAGCTGTTCTTGTAGCTCTCGTCAAGCGCGGCGTTGATCGGCGCACCGAGGCGGATCGCGTCGAACTTCTTCCAGCCCGCACGCACGACCTGACCATTCAGGGTCAGCTGGTCGCTGACATGGATGCGCGCGCTCGCTATCGCCTGCCAAGGGGTGCGGAAGCTCGCGGTGATACCCTCCAAACGGCCGTTCTGGCCGGCGAGCGGGCCGAGGAGGCCGGCGGTGGTGATGCTGCCCTTCAGCTTGTGCTTGACGGACGATTTATAGGAGAACCCGATGTCGATCATATCGCTCGGATGTATCTGGACGCCCGCCGACCAGCCAAAATCCCAGCCCTTGCCGCGCAGCGTCTGGTGCCCGTCGGGCAGCAGCGGGGACAGGTTAGGCAGCGAGTTGGACAGTGACGCCTTACTGTGCTCGATGTTCAGGCCCACGCCGATGCCGATCAACGGCGAAGGCGCGAAGGCGATCGTCGGCTGCAGGTCGATGGTGGTCAGCTTGGTCTTGTCGGCGGTATAGCGCGCCCAGCTGTCATTCTCGTAATTGGTCGCGAAGCTGTAGGGCGCGGTGAGCGCCAGGCCGACCGACCACTGGTCGTTGAGCTTCCAGCCGACCGCGCCCGACGGGAGATAGCCCTTGTTCAGCGGGTCCACCGAGACCTGGTTGCCACCGACCGGCCCAGGTGCCTGGCCCGGCCGCGCGATGATCGAGCCCACGTTGCGAACCTTGCCCTTGGGCAGGATCGCGCTGAAGCCGAGATAGGCGGTGCTCTTCTCGTTGCCGGCGATCGCGGCCGGGTTCCACCACAGCGACTGGGCGCCCTGGTCGGCCGCCTCGCCCGAAAAGGCGCGGCCCGCGGCAACCACCGATTGTTCCTGCAGGTAGAAGGCGGAGGCATCGGCCGCGCCAGCACCGAGCAGGGCGGTCGTCGATGCGACGCCCGCGAGGGCGATGCGGCGGAGATACGAAGTCTTCATGGGATGTGTTCCTCTCTTCCCGTCCGGCGGCGCCTCAGCGCACGCGGGTCCAGGTCTGGTTCTTGCAAAGCGGCACGAAGATGCAGCCCCTCAGCTTCAACCTGTTCTCGTCGATGGACGAGATCCGCGCGCCGTAGGTCTTGCCGTCCTCGGCATTGTAGATGGTGCCCTTGTCCCAGACGCCATCCTTGAAGCTGAAGCCGCCCAGGATCTGCAGACCCTTGAGAGCGCGGCCGCGCAGTTTCTCGTCCTTGTTGTTGACGTCCTTTAGCGCGGGGTTGGCAGTAAGGCCGTCCGAGCCCAGTATCTTCCCGCATAGCGAAGTGCCGCAGCGTGTGATCTCTACGATGCCGTTGCGCGTTTCGGTTTTCCAGCGGCCGACCACTGCATCGGGACTTGCAGTGGCTGCCATCGCCAAGGCCATCAGTGTCATGCTCATCGCCTCAGTCATCCTCCTGCAAAGATGCCCGATGCTGCGACCGGGTCATCCATCACGATGCAGCATCGATTGCACAAAAAGTGGTTGACGTATAGGGCAATCTACATACGTTTAAGAGAAATCATTCGCGGCTGTTGCATAAAGGTCGCGTCGGAGGAGAAGGTTCCATGCCGAATGCCGTGATCGCGGGTTATGCGCGCTCGCCCTTCCATCTCGCCAACAAGGGGGAGCTGGCCCGCGTCAGGCCCGACGACCTTGCCGCACAGGTGATTCGCGGGCTGATCGACAAGAGCGGGGTAAAGGTCGAAGACATCGAGGACGTCATTCTCGGTTGCGCTTTTCCGGAGGCCGAACAGGGACTCAACGTCGCACGGCTGATCGGGTTGCTTGCCGACCTGCCGATAAAGGTCGGCGGCATGACGGTGAACCGCTTCTGCGGATCTTCGATGAGCTCGGTCCATATCGCCGCCGGCCAGATCGCGATCGGCGCGGGCGAGGTGTTCATCTGCGCCGGGGTCGAGAGCATGAGCCGGGTGCCGATGATGGGCTACAACCCGTTGCCCAGCCCCGATCTCGCCAAGAAGCGACCCGGCGCCTACATGTCGATGGGCGAGACGGCGGAGAATGTCGCCAGCCAGTATCAGGTCCCCCGCGCCGCGCAGGAGGCCTTCGCGGTCGAAAGCCAGAAGAAGGCCGGCGCCGCCCGCGAGGCCGGCCGGCTGAAGGATGAGATCGTCCCGATCAAGACGAAGAAGGGGGTCATCGACGTCGATGGCACGCCGCGCCCCGATACCACGATCGAGGCCCTCGCTTCGCTCAAGCCGGCTTTCGACCAGAACGGCACGGTGACCGCCGGTACCTCTTCCCCGCTCACCGACGGGGCGGCGGCGGTGCTGGTAACGAGCGAGGATTATGCCAGGGCCAACGGCCTCACCATCCTTGCCCGGATCAGGAGCGTCGCGGTGTCGGGCTGCGAGCCGGAGATCATGGGCATCGGCCCGGTGCAGGCGACGCGCAAGGCGCTCGAGCGGGCGGGCCTCGCGGTCGGCGATCTCGACGTCGTCGAGATCAACGAGGCCTTCGCGAGCCAGGCGATCGCCTGTAGCAACGAACTGGGCTTCAAGCCGGAGACGGTCAATCTCGACGGTGGCGCGATCGCCATCGGTCACCCGCTCGGTGCGACCGGCGCGCGGATCGTCGGCAAGGCCGCGGCGCTGCTCAAGCGCGAGGGCGGCAAATATGCGCTCGCCACCCAGTGCATCGGCGGCGGCCAGGGCATCGCTACAGTCCTGGAGGCGGTGTGATCATGCCCCACGAAACCAATCCCATCCGGAAGGTCTGCGTGATCGGCGCCGGGACGATGGGCGCGGGCATCGCGGCTCAGGTCGCCAATGCCGGCGTTCCGGTGCTGCTGCTCGACATCGTCCCCAGGGAAGGGAACAACCGGAACGCGATCGCCGAGGGCGCTGTCGCGAAGATGCTCAAGGCCGATCCGGCGCCCCTCATGTCGAAGGCGGCGGCGAAGCTGATCGAGGTCGGCAATATCGACGATGATCTTGCCCGCGTCGCCGAATGCGACTGGATCGTCGAGGCGATCATCGAGCGGCTCGACATCAAGCAGGGCCTCTACGAGAAGCTGGAGAAGGTCCGCAAGCCGGGAGCGGCGGTGTCGTCCAACACCTCGACCATTCCGCTGGCGAAGCTGGTCGATGGGCGCTCGGACGCCTTCGCGGCCGACTTCATGATCACCCATTTCTTCAATCCGCCGCGCTACATGCGCCTGCTGGAGCTCGTCACCGGTCCCAAGACCGACAAGGCGACCGCGGCGAAGGTCGCCGATTTCGGCGATCGCGCGCTCGGCAAGCGCGTGGTCGCCGCGAAAGATACGCCCGGCTTCATCGCCAACCGCATCGGCACCTACTGGATGCTGGTCGCGTACAACGCCGCGAGCGACCTGGGCCTGACGGTCGAGCAGGCCGACGCGATCGGTGGCAGGCCGATGGGCGTGCCGAAGACCGGTATCTTCGGCCTGATCGACCTGGTCGGCATCGACCTGATGCCGCTGCTGCTCAAGAGCCTCGGCTCGACCCTGCCCGAGGGCGATGTCTTCCACACCGCCGTCCGGCCGATGCCGCTGGTCGATCGGATGATCGCCGACGGCTATACCGGCCGCAAGGGCAAGGGCGGCTTCTACCGCCTCAACCGCGAGGCGGGGAAGCGCAAGGAGGCGATCGACCTTGCCACCGGCGATTATCGGCCGGTGATCAAGGCCGACGTGCCGCGCGCCGGCCTGCCGCAGCTCGTCGCGCTGCCCGGCAAGACCGGCCAGTTCGCCTGGGCGGTGCTGGGGCAGTTGCTCGCCTATGCCGCAGATCTCGTCGGCACGATCGCCGACGACATCGTCGCGATCGATGACGCGATGAAGCTCGGCTACAACTGGAAATACGGCCCATTCGAGCTGATCGACCAGCTCGGGCCCGCCGCCTTCGCGCAGCGGCTCGCAGATGAAGGGCGGCCGGTGCCGGCGATCCTTAAGACTGCCGGCGACCGCAGCTTCTACCGGGTCGAGGGCGGCAAGCGCCAGTATCTCGGCCTCGACGGTGCCTATCACGACGTCGTCCGGCCCGAGGGCGTGCTGTTGCTCGAGGACGTCAAGCTCGCTGCCAAGCCGATCCTCAAGAACGGCTCGGCCGCCTTGTGGGACATAGGCGACGGCGTCGCCTGCTTCGAGTTCACCTCGAAGATGAACGCGCTGGACGGCGACACGCTCAAGCTGCTCGGCCAGGCGATCGAGCATGTCGGCAAGGGCATGAAGGCGCTGGTCGTCTACAACGAAGGCTCGAACTTCTCGGCGGGCGCCAATCTCGGCCTCGCGCTGTTCGCGGTGAACATCGCCGCCTGGGGCGAGATCGAGAAGCTCGTCGCCGGTGGACAGCAGGCCTATAAGGCGCTCAAATATGCGCCCTTCCCGGTCGTCTCTGCGCCGTCCGGGCTGGCACTCGGCGGTGGCTGCGAGATATTGCTCCACTCGGACGCGATCCAGGCGCATGCCGAAAGCTATATCGGCCTGGTCGAATGCGGCGTCGGCCTGGTCCCCGGCTGGGGCGGCTGCGGCGAATATATCGATCGTTGGGTGAAGTCCGGCCTGCTGCCCCGGGGGCCGATGCCCGCCGTCGCCAAGGCGTTCGAGACGATCTCCACCGCAACCGTCGCCAAGTCGGCGGCCGAGGCGAAGGAGCTGATGTTCCTGCGCAAGGACGATGCGATCACCATGAACTGCGACCGGCTGCTTGCCGACGCCAAGGCGAAGGCGCTCGCGCTGGTCGACGGCTACCAGCCGCCGAAGCCGCCCGAGTTCCGCCTGCCGGGCCCGAGCGGCCGGGTGGCGCTGGGCATGGCGGCGGAAGGCTTCCACAAGCGGGGTATGGCGACCGATTATGACATGGTCGTCTCCGACGCGCTGGCGGGCGTGTTGACCGGTGGCGACGCCGACCTCGTCGATGTGGTGGCCGAGGAGCAGATGCTCGCCCTCGAACGCGAAGCCTTCCTCAAGCGGGTCCGCGACCCGAGGACGGTGGCGCGGGTCGAGACGATGCTCGAAACCGGCAAGCCGCTGCGGAACTAATATCCTCCCCGGCACCGGGAGGGGGATCATGCGCAGCATGGTGGAGGGGTGGCACGAAGCGCCGTTGCACGGCGCCCCCTCCACCGCTCTTCGAGCGGTCCCCCTCGCCGTGCCTGGGAGGAATGATAAGGAGCATGAGATGCAAGTCTATGAGGCCCCGCTGCGCGACATGCGCTTCGTCATCCACGAGCTGTTCGGCGACGACGGCTTCGGCAATCTGCCCGCCCATGAGGAGTTCACCCCCGACCTGATCGACGCGGTGATCGAGGAGGCGGCGAAGCTGGCGCAGGACGTGTTGCTGCCGATCAACGCCAGCGGCGATCTGGAAGGCTGTGTCTGGGAGAACGGCGTCGTCCGTACCCCTGCCGGCTTCAAGGAAGCCTATGCCCAATTCCGCGACGGCGGTTGGTGCGCGCTCGCCAGCGATCCGAAATGGGGCGGGCAGGGCCTGCCCGAGACGGTCAACAAGCTGGTCGAGGAGATGATCAGCTCTGCCAATCTCTCCTTCGGGCTCTATCCCGGTCTCACCCATGGCGGCACCACCGCGCTCAAGGCGCATGCCTCCGCCGACCTTCAGGAGCGCTTCCTGCCGAAGATGGTTGCGGGGACATGGTCAGGCACCATGTGCCTGACCGAGCCGCATTGCGGCACCGACCTCGGTATGCTGCGCACCAAGGCGGTGCCGCAGCCGGACGGCAGCTACCGGATCACCGGCAACAAGATCTTCATCTCGGCCGGCGACCACGACCTGACGGAGAACATCATCCATCTCGTCCTCGCGCGCCTGCCAGATGCGCCGCCGGGCGTGAAGGGGATCAGCCTGTTCGTCGTCCCCAAATATCTGCCAAAGGAGGATGGGTCGGTCGGCCCGTCGAATGGCGTGTCGTGCACCGGCATCGAACACAAGATGGGCCTCAAGGCGTCGGCCACCTGCCAGATGAGCTTCGACGATTCGAGCGGCTGGCTGGTCGGCGAGCCGAACAGCGGCCTCAATGCGATGTTCACGATGATGAACACCGAACGGGTGTCGGTCGGCGTCCAGGGCCTCGGCGTCGCGACCGCCGCCTATCAGAGCGCGGTCGCCTATGCGAAGGACCGCATCCAGGGGCGGGCGCTGTCGGGCCCGAAGCGCCCAGACCTCGCCGCCGATCCGATCATCGTCCATCCCGATGTCCGCCGCATGCTGATGACCATGCGCGCCTATACCGAGGGCTGCCGCATGCTCAGCATCTGGGTCGCGCGCGCGCTCGACGCCGAGCGTCACTCGCCTGATCCCGAGGTGCGCCAGCGCGCCGAGGACATGACCGCGCTGATGACCCCGGTGGTCAAGGCGCTGCTCACCGATCTCGGCCATGAAACGGCGCAGATCGGTGTGCAGGTCTATGGCGGCCACGGCTACATCCGCGAGCACGGCATGGAGCAATATGCCCGTGATGCCCGCATCACGATGATCTACGAGGGCACCAACGGCGTCCAGGCGCTCGACCTCGTCGGCCGCAAGATGCCGGCGCATGGCGGCCGCTACTTGCGGTCCTTCTTCCACCCGGTCGCCGCCTTCATCGAGCAGCACAAGGCGGTGCCGGGGATGGAGAAGATGATCGAGGCGCTGGAGAAGGCGTTCGGCGCGCTCCAGCTCTCGACCGCGACGATCGCCCAGAAGGGCCTCGCCGACCCGGAGGAGGCGGGCGCCGCCTCGTCCGACTATCTGCGCCTGCTCGGCCTCGTCGCCATGGCCTATCTCTTCGCCAGGGCGGCCAAGATCGCCGGCATGAAGAAGATGATGGGCCAGGACCCCGACGGCTTCTACGCCGCCAAGCTGGTGACGGTCCGCTTCTTCTACGAGCGCATCCTGCCGCAGGTCGCCGGGTTGTTCCAGGCGATCAAGGCGGGCAAGCGCTCGATGATGGAACTGCCCGAAGAGGCGTTCTGATTCAGCGGCGAGCCGCTGGTTCCGAGCGAAGTCGAGGGACGTTCGGCAGAGCGGGGCCCTGTCTCGTCTTAAGCTTATGGCTGAAGTTCATGCCGAGCGCCTGCCTCGCGGACAGTTGAGGCGCTCGACACGAACGGCAGTGTGGAGAAAGGCTCAGCCCCTCGGCCCACCCCGCTTCGGGCCGGCCCGACCCGGTCCACCGTGCCCGCCCTTGTACGGCGGCCGCCCGCCCGGACGCGGACCGCGGCTGTCGCGGGGCGGGCCGCGGCGGTCGTTGCGGGGCGGGGGCGGAGCGTCGCCTGCGGGCTCGATCACCACGCCCTCCTGCTCGCCGCCGGATTTCTTGACTGCCGAGAGAAATTTGGCGGCGATCCCGCGCGGGATCTCGAAGCGGGTCTCGGTCGAGAAGATGCGGATCGCGCCGACGTCGCGCTTGGTGATGTGGCCGTGGCGGCAGATCAGCGGCAGCAGCCAGCGAGGATCCGCATTGTCGTTGCGGCCGGCGTTGATCCGGAACCAGGCAGTGTCCTCGAAGCCGGGGCGGGGCCCCTGCTCGCGGGCCGCCTGTGGCACCGGGGAGGCGTCAGCCAGTTCCTCGGGGGCGGGCAGGCTCTGCCGGTGCGAACGAACGAAAGCGGCCGCGATTTCCTCGGCCGAGCGCGTCTCCAACAGCTTGCGCGCGACCGCGAGGTCCTCGTCGGACACTTCGCCGACCTCGAGGCTGTTGACCAGTCGCTCCTCATCGCGGGCGTAGATGTCTTCGGCGGTCGGGACCTTGTCCCACGTCGCCTGGACGTGCGCGCCGCGCAGCAGCCGCTCGGCATGGCGTCGACGGGTATAGGGGACGATCAGGACGCACGTGCCCTTCTTGCCGGCGCGGCCGGTGCGGCCCGAACGGTGCTGGAGCGTCTCGGCGTCGATCGGCAGTTCGGCATGGATGACCAGTTCGAGGCCGGGCAGGTCGATACCGCGCGCGGCGACGTCGGTCGCGACGCAGACGCGTGCTCGACGGTCGCGCAGCGCCTGCAGCGCATGGTTGCGCTCGTTCTGGCTGAGTTCGCCCGACAGCGTCACGGCCGCGAAGCCGCGTTCGGTGAGCGCCGCCGACAGGCGGCGGACATTCTCGCGCGTCGCGCAGAAGATCATCGTGCCCTTCGCTTCGTGGAAGCGGAGCAGGTTGACCACCGCATGCTCGATGTCGCCAGGCGCCACCGCGACGGCGCGATAGTCGATGTCGGCATGCCGCTCGCGCTCGCCGGTCGTCTCGATGCGCAACGCGTCGCGCTGGTAGCGTTTTGCCATTGCCGCGATCGGCTTGGGCATCGTCGCGGAAAAGAGCAGGGTCCGCCGCTCGGGCGGGGTCATGTCGAGGATCTCCTCCAGATCCTCGCGGAAGCCGAGGTCGAGCATCTCGTCCGCCTCGTCAAGGATCACCGCACGCAGCGACCCGGGCTGGAGCGCGCCGCGCTCGAGATGGTCCTTGAGCCGTCCCGGCGTTCCCACGACGATGTGGCAGCCATAGCTGAGCTGGCGCTGTTCGACTCGAACGTTCATGCCGCCGACGCAGCTGACCACCCGCGCGCCGAGCTTGGCGTAGAGCCATTGCAGCTCGCGCTGGACCTGGAGTGCGAGCTCACGGGTCGGGGCGATGATCAGGGCAAGGGGTTCACCGGCACGGGGCAGGTCATCAGCACCCTGCAGCAAGGTCTCAGCGATGGCGAGGCCATAGGCGACGGTCTTGCCTGATCCGGTCTGAGCGGACACGAGCAGGTCGCGGTCATGTGCCTCGGCGGCGATCACCTGCGCCTGGACGGGGGTGGGTGCGGTGTAGCCGCGCTCGGTGATAGCCTCGGCAACGGGCCGCGGCAGGGAAGAAAAGGGCATCTGATATCCGATAGCAGGGGCGCCGGCGCCTCTCCGCGCGGCATGTGAAGCGGTCCTATACGCGCAAAGCCGGCGAAACGCCAGCAGCGCTGCTTGCGTTTTCAACCATCGTCGCAGATGGCCGATGGAAGAAACGCCTTCCTGGCTTCGTATCGACGCCCAAGGGCCCGCGATCGGCGATCCCCAGACAAGCAAGGAGGGGACGTGTCGGCGCGGGAAACCAACGGTCGGGGGCGGGGCGTTGTAAGAGCGCGACGGATGCGTGCGGCGTGCAGCCTTCGTTCATCTTCGCATTGCCAGCGATGGAGGGGATGAGCCGCATGCTTCCTCCAGACGCGCCCGCGCGGCGGATGGCGCGCCCCCCGTTCCCGCCCGTATCGCAGGCGATCGGCCTCGCGCGATTGCTCTGTATCCTGGGCATCGTATACGTCCATGCCTGGACCGGATTGGGGGGCGACCAGATGGCGGCCCAGATGCGGTCGGCACAGGATATACTGCGCTGGACGGTGGTCGAGTTGTTCGGGCGCAGTGCGGTGCCGCTGCTCAGCATGGTGTCGGGCTGGCTTGTCGCAGGCTCGCTCGCACTGCGCGGGGCGAAGCCGTTCCTCGACAGCAAGGCGCGCACCATCCTGCTGCCGATGGTCCTGTGGAACGCGATTGCGATGGTGCTGGTGGTCGGCGTCGCGACGCTCGGCTGGGTACGGGCGCCGCTGCTTGGCGATGCGCGCTGGATCGCCGACAACCTCCTCAACCTGACCCGCGCCGGCGACATCAACGTCCAGACGGCCTTCCTGCGTGACCTGTTCCTCTGCATGCTCGTTGCACCGCTGCTGGTGCGGCTGCGCAGCCGCTGGCTGCTGCTGATCGCAGCGCTCGCGGCGTTCTGGTGGATCAGCCTGTTCAGGGTTCCGCTGCTGCTGCGTCCGACGATCCTGCTCTTCTTCATCGGCGGCATCCTCGCCCGCCGCCATGGCCTGGCCGAGCGCGCGGCGATGTTGCCCCCTTGGCAGGCGGTGCTGCCCTTCCTGCTGGTCGTGCCGGTCAAGATATGGCTGTCCATCGAAAATGGCGGACTCGCCGATTTCCATCTGCACGCTACGGCGGCGGTCGACCTTCTCACGAGGGGCACGGCCTCGCTGCTTGCCTGGCGTGCCGCGATCGCGCTCGCCTCGCGTCCGATCGGCGCGCGGATGCTGGCCTATGAACGCTATGCCTTCTTCCTGTTCTGCTGCCATCTGCTGTTCATGTGGCTGATCGCGCCCGCGATCGGGACGGTGACGGGGACAATGGGCAGCCCGCTATGGCCCGCCTTCTTCCTGCTTCAGCCGGCGCTGGCTTTCGGTTTCGCGATCGTGCTTGCCAAGGCGATGGAGGCGGTCTCGCCCAGGGTCGCCGCTCTGTTGAGCGGCGGCCGGCTGGGCCGGGATCAGGCGACCTCGCCCGCTGCCCGTCCGCTCGCCCAGGCCCACTGAAAATTATAGCCGCCGAGCCAGCCGGTCACGTCGACAGCCTCTCCGACGAAGTGAAGGCCAGGCACCTTCTTCGCCATCAGGCTGCGCTGGTCGAGGCCGTCGGTCGAGACGCCGCCTATCGTCACTTCGGCCTTCGCGAATCCTTCCGATCCGCTCGGCGTGAAAGCCCAGCCGTTAAGCCTCCGTCCGGCGGCGGCCAGGACCTGGTCCCTGTGGCCCAGCATCGCGCCTGACAGCCCCAGTCGGTCGGCCAATACGTCGGCCAGCCGATCGGGAAAATGCTCCCGCAATATCGTGCGCAGCTCGGCCTTGGGTCGCGCCTGCTTCGCAGCGATCAGCAGCGCCGCCGCGTCGGTGCCCGGCAGCAGGTCGAGCGACAGCGTGTCGCCATGCCGCCAATAGCTGCTGATCTGGAGGATCGCCGGGCCGGACAGGCCGCGATGGGTGAACAGGGCCGCTTCGCGGAAGCGGGTCTTGCCGAGGCTGGCGATGACGTCGAGCGAAACCCCCGACAGCGTCTCGAACAGCCGATCGTCTTGTCCCAGCGTCAACGGCACCAACGCCGGGCGCGGCTCGACCACCTTCAGCCCGAACTGGCGCGCGACGTCATAGGCCAAGCCGGTCGCACCCATTTTCGGGATCGAGGGGCCGCCGGTCGCGATCACCAGCGACGGCGCGGCATGGGGGCCGCCGGGCGTCTCGACCCGGAAACGCTCGTCGGGTTTCGAGATGGCGGTGATGCGGGCGAGCAGCTTGGTCTCGACCCCGCCCGCCGCGCATTCCTCCTCCAGCATCGCGACGACCTGCCGGGCCGATCCGTCGCAGAAAAGCTGGCCCAGCGTCTTTTCGTGCCAGGCGATGCCGTGGCGGTCGACGAGATCGATGAAATCGGCGGGCCCGTAGCGGCCCAGCGCTGACCGGGCGAAATGGGGGTTGGCGGAGAGGTAGCGCTCGGCCAGGCCGCCATTGACGTTGGTGAAGTTGCAACGCCCGCCGCCCGAGATCAGGATCTTCGCGCCCGGCCTGTCGAGATGATCGAGCAGCAGCACCCGCCGCCCGCGCTGCCCCGCCGTCAGCGCGCACATCATCCCTGCCGCGCCGGCGCCGATGATGATGACGTCGTGGGGGCAGGTGTCCGTCATCATACTCCGTTCGTGCCGAGCGAAGTCGAGACACGTTGGTCGGCGAAACGTCCCTTGACTTCGCTCGGCACGAACGGAAGCTTTGGGATTGGAGCCGTTGCTGCTATCGGCCCGCGCCATCATGAGCAAGCCGAACCGCCCCGACCGCCGCACCTTCGCGATCATCTCGCATCCTGACGCCGGCAAGACCACGCTGACCGAGAAGCTCCTCTATTTCGGCGGCGCGATCCATCTGGCAGGCGAGGTCAAGGCGCGCGGGCAGACGCGGCGGGCGCGGTCCGACTGGATGAAGATCGAGCAGCAGCGCGGCATCTCGGTCACCTCGTCGGTGATGACGTTCGAGCGCGACGGTATCACCTTCAACCTGCTCGACACGCCGGGCCACGAGGATTTCTCCGAGGATACCTACCGCACCCTGACGGCGGTCGACTCGGCGGTGATGGTGATCGACGCTGCCAAGGGCATCGAGCCGCAGACCCGCAAGCTGTTCGAGGTGTGCCGCCTCCGCTCGGTGCCGATCATCACCTTCGTCAACAAGGTCGATCGCGAGGGCCGCGCCCCGTTCGAGCTGCTCGATGAGATCGCCGACGCGCTGGCGCTCGACGTCGCGCCGATGAGCTGGCCTGTCGGCATGGGCGGCACCTTCGAGGGAATCTACGACCTCGCCCGCGACCGGCTCTACCGCCCGGCGGCGGATGCCACCGGCGCCTATGAGGGCGATTCGGTCGCGGTCGCCGGTCTCGGCGATTCGCAGCTCGACGGCATGCTGTCGGCCGAGGGCGCGGCGCTGCTGCGCGAGGAGGCCGAGCTGGCGCAGATCGGCTATGCGCCGTTCGACGAGGCCGCCTATCTCCATGGCGACCTCACCCCGGTCTATTTCGGATCGGCGCTCAAGGATTTCGGCGTCGAGCAACTCATCGACGCGCTTGCCGACTTCGCGCCGAGCCCGCGCCCGCAGCCGGGCGAGCCGCGCGACGTCGACCCGAGCGAGCCCAATGTCGCCGGCTTCGTGTTCAAGGTGCAGGCGAACATGAACCCGCAGCACCGCGACCGCGTCGCCTTCATGCGGCTCTGCTCGGGCCGGTTCCGGCGTGGCATGAAGCTCGCCCAGGTCGGCACCGGCAAGCAGATCGCGATCCACAGCCCGATCCTGTTCTTCGCGCAGAATCGCGAGCTGGCCGAGGAGGCCTTCCCCGGCGACATCATCGGCATCCCCAACCATGGCACGTTGCGCGTCGGCGACACGCTGACCGAAGGCGAGATGATCCGCTTCACGGGGCTGCCCAACTTCGCGCCGGAAATCCTGCGCCGCGTCAAGCTCGCCGATCCGACCAAGACCAAGCAGCTCCGCAACGCGCTCAACGACATGGCGGAGGAAGGGATCATGCAGGTCTTCCACCCGCAGATCGGGTCGCAGCTGGTGATCGGCGTGGTCGGCCAGCTTCAGCTCGACGTGCTGATTTCGCGCCTCCAGGCGGAGTACAAGGTCGAGGCGGGCTTCGAGCCGTCGCCTTATGACACTGCACGCTGGATCAGCGCGGACGACGAGAAGGCGCTCGACGAGTTCATGGGCCTGCACCGTTCGGCGATGGCGCACGACCGCGACGAGGCGCCGGTGTTCATGGCCAAGGACGCCTGGGAGCTGAACTATATCCAGGGAAAGTTCCCCGCGCTGCGCTTCTCTGCGACCAAGGACCGTCGCTGATCGGCCATCAGGCGCCGGTCGGCCGGGCGGGATAGAAAGCGTCGGACGCACGTTCTCTCCACGTTACGAGGAGAGGAGTTGCCTGTGCGTCGGATGCCGTTGCTTGCCCTGATCGCCGTCCCGTTTTCCACCATCACCGCCGCGCAGGCCGCCCCTCCCGATCCGCGGGTGATGGGTGCGCAGGTATTGCTCGACCGGCTCGGCTTCGGACCCGGCGTGATCGATGGGGCGAGCGGCATGAGCCTGGCAAAAGCACTGCGCGGCTGGCAGGAGGCGAAGGGGCTGCCTGTCACCGGCCGGCTCGACGATGCGACGGTCAAGAGCTTCGAACCCTATCGCGCGATGCCGACGGTGATCGAGATAACGCTCACTCCCGACATTCTCGCGGGACCGTTCGTCGGGCCGATCCCGGCCAAGGAAAGCGAACAGGCGAAGATGGCTTCACTGGGCTATTCGGATGCGATGGAGAAGATGGCCGAGCGCTATCACACCACGCCGGCGACGCTGGTCGCGCTAAACTCCCCTCAGACGAAGCTGGCGCCGGGGGTCCGGATAAAGGTACCGAACGTCATTCCGCCCGCCTGGAATTTCCCGACCGACATCAACCCCGGCTGGCGTAAGACGCTGTGGACGCTCAATGTCGGAGCGGATCAGCCCGAGGTGGCGAAGGTTGTGGTTGACAAGTCCGATGGCGTGCTGCGGGCGTTTGACGGGGCCGGCAAGCTGGTGGCGCAGTTCCCCGCAACGATGGGCAGCCGCCACGATCCGCTGCCGATCGGCCAATGGAAGATCCAGGGCCGCTCTTATAACCCGCCCTTCCATTACAATCCCAAATTGTTCTGGGACGCGGACAGCAACGACCGGAAGGCGCTGCTGCCGCCGGGGCCGAACGGTCCGGTCGGTGTCGTCTGGATCGATCTCGACAAGAAGCATTACGGCATTCACGGCACCCCCAACCCGGAAAAGATCGGCCGGACCGAAAGCCATGGCTGTATCCGCCTGACCAATTGGGACGCGGCACGCCTCGCGATGATGGTGAAGCCCGGCACTCCGGCCGTCTTCCAGCCCTGAGGAGGCGCCGATGATCCGAAAGGTCGCGATCCTGCTGTTGCTGCTGGCGATCGGCTATGTCGGCTGGGTCGCCTTCCTCAACCTTCCGGGCGGTGACGGCGGCCCGCCCATGGCCGTTGCCCACAAGGGCGCTCCCGCCCCGGCCGCATCGGCACCTCCCGCCGCTGCCGCGCAGGGGGCGCTCGTCATCCCCGTTGCCGGCGTGCGGGCCGACCAGATCGGCGACACCTTCACGGATGCCCGCGGGGAGGGGCGGGCCCACGACGCGATCGACATCATGGCTCCGCGCGGTACGCCCGTGATCGCGGCGGCGGCCGGGACGGTCGAGAAGCTGTTCGACAGCGAGCTGGGTGGCCGCACAATCTATATCCGTCGGCCCGGAGGACAGTGGATCGACTATTATGCCCATCTCGACGGCTACGCGCCCGGCCTTGCCGAGGGCAAGCGGGTCGCGCAGGGTGAGATGATCGGCACGGTCGGGTCCACCGGGGACGCCAGTCCCGAGGCGCCACACCTTCACTATGCGATCAACGCCATGGCTCCCGGCGAAGGCTGGTGGCAGGGGACGCCGGTCAATCCCTATCCGTTGCTGGTGGCGGGGCGATGATGAACTCGCGCGGGGAGGGTGACTTTTGCCGCTCTCATGCCAATATCGCGGCCATGACGATCCTTCGCCCGCTGCTTGCCTTTCTCGCCCTCGTCGCTATTCCGGCCGCCGTCCAGGCGGCCGATAAGCTGGTGCTCGCCTTTGGCGACAGCCTGACGGCAGGATATCGGCTGCCTCCGGGCAAGGGCTTCGCGCCGCAACTCGAAGCGGCCCTGCGCGCCTCCGGCATGCCTGCGCGGGTCCATAATGCCGGGGTGTCGGGAGATACCACGGCACAGGGCAAGGCCCGGTTGGGTTGGGTTCTCGCTTCGTTGAAGACGAAACCAGATCTGGTGATCGTCGAGCTTGGCGCCAATGACATGCTGCGCGGACTCGATCCCGCCCGGGCCGAGGCGAATCTCGATGCCATTCTTGCTGAATTGTCGAAGCGGCGTATCAAGATATTGCTGGCCGGAATGGTGGCGGCACCGAATCTCGGCCCCGACTATGCCAAGCGCTTCAATCCGATCTATCGCAGGCTTGCCGATAAATATCGTGCGGGCCTCTATCCCTTCTTCCTGCAGGGCATCGTCGGCGATCGTTCGCTGCATATCGGCGATGCGATTCACCCCAATGAACAAGGGGTTAGAGTGATCGTGCGCGGTATCCTGCCGCACGTCCGGCAGCAACTCGCGGGCCGATAATCAGTCCGTTGCAGCCGATCCCGACTCGCCTTAAGCTCGCTTCCGTAACGGGCCGCGGGGAGGGCTTGGATGCAATGGGCGGGGGCGTCGTCGGCGCGGGGACCGGTAGGGCGGCCGGCGGGCGTCATTGACGACGGCGCACGCGATGCCTTTCTCGATCATTTGCGTTCGGGCGTGGCGGATGCTGCCGCGTCAGGCGGCGACTTCCTGCTGGACCTCGCGGCGGTCGACCATATGTCCGCGAGTGCCCTGATGGCGTTGACGATCGCGCGCAAGGAAGCGATCACCAGCGACGTGACGATCGTGCTGGCCCGGCCCAGCCCGGCGCTGCGCGAGGTGCTGGAGATCAGCCGCTATCAGCTGATCTTCGATATCGTCGACGATATCGATGGCGGAAGGGACTGAAGATTTGGGGATGCTGGTCCGCTTCTGGGGGACGCGGGGATCGCTGCCGGTTGCGCCCCGGGCGCGAGCGATCGAGGACAAGATCGTCGGAGCGCTGATGCGCGCGTCGGGACGGAACTTCGCCGACGAGGACGCTGCGCGCCGCTTCGTCAATGACGAACTGAGCTTCGGCGAGGGCCACAGCTATGGCGGGGCCACCACCTGCCTGGAGATCGAGGGCGCCGACGACAGCTTCTTCATCCTCGACATGGGTTCGGGCCTGCGGGAATTGGGCAACGACGCATTCCGTCGCATCGGCCAGCAGGGACGCGCTCGGACATTCAACTTCTTCATGTCCCATCTGCATTGGGACCATATCATGGGCTTCCCATTCTTCGGGCCGGCCTTTGATCCCGATGCGCGCATCGTCATCCATTCGGGCCATGCCGACTGCGAGGCGGCGCTGCGGCGCCAGCAGGAGGAGATCAGCTTCCCGGTCGCCTTCGACTGGCTGCGCGCGAAGATCGAGTTCAAGGTGCTGACACCGGGCGAGGTCCACCATGTCGACGGGATCGACGTCGAGCTGATGCCGCAGGACCACAGCCATGTCTCCTATGCGTGGAAGTTCCGGCGCGACGGCAAGACCTTCGTGTTTTCGACCGACGCCGAGCACCGGATGGACGACGTTGAGGACAAGGCGGCGTTCGAGGCTTTCTTCCACCGCGCCGACCTCGTCGTCTGCGACACCATGTATTCGCTCGCGGAGAGCATCACGCTGAAGGCCGACTGGGGCCATTCGAGCAACGTCATGGCGGTCAATCTTTGCCATGGTGCCGGCGCGCGCAAGCTGGTGCTGTTCCACCATGAGCCGACCAGCAGCGACGCCGATATCGACGCGCTGCTGGAGGAGACGATCCGCTACGAGGCGCTCAATCGGCGCGACTATCCACCGCTGGAGGTGGTCTGCTCCTACGACAGCCTCGAACTGGAGGTTTGAGGGGAGACCAGCCGAGTGGCGTCATCCTGGCGAAAGCCAGGATCTCATTTCTTCTTCGGCGTCGCCGGCGGGTCGAAGGCAGAGAGATTCCGGCTTTCGCCGGAATGACGGTTGGGAATGGTTCGGCATGCTCGACACCGCCCGGCCGGACGCCTACAGCCGCGCGCCATGCATGGCTGGATCATCATCGACAAGCCGGTCGGCCCCGGTTCGACCCAGATCGTCTCGGCGGTCAAGCGCGCGCTGAGGACCGGCGGCTACGGCAAGTACAAGGTCGGCCATGGCGGGACGCTCGATCCGCTGGCGTCGGGCGTGCTGCCGGTCGCGCTGGGTGAGGCGACCAAGCTGTCCGGGCGGATGCTCGACGCCGACAAGGCCTATGACTTCACCATCGGCTTCGGGGTCGAGACCGACACGCTCGATGCCGAGGGCAGGCCGGTCGCGGTGTCCGGCGTCTGCCCGACGCTCGACGCGATCGCGGCGGTGCTGCCGCGCTTTACCGGGCCGATCGACCAGGTGCCGCCGGCCTATTCCGCGCTGAAGATCGACGGCGAGCGCGCCTATGACCGTGCCCGCGCCGGCGAGAGCTTCGAGATGAAGACGCGAGCGGTCACTATCCACCGGCTGGAGGTGGTCGGCAGCCGCCCGGCGGGCGAAGGCGACGGGCTGGCGGAGGCGACCCTGTCTTGTTCGGTGTCCAAGGGAACCTACATAAGAAGCCTGGCGCGCGATATCGCCCGGGCGCTCGGCACTGTCGGTCATGTGACCATGCTCCGCCGCACCAAGGCGGGGCCATTCACCCTGTCCCAGGCGATTTCACTGGACAAACTGGATGAACTCGCTAAGGGCCGGCAGCTTGAAAAAGCACTCTTGCCGCTGACGGCGGGGCTGGACGACATCCCGGCTCTATTCGTCACCCCCGATCAGGCAAGGGCGCTCCGCGAGGGGCGCAGATTGATCGGGATTGCCGCACCCACCGGCCTCAACCTTGCGATCGACGGCGACATGCCCGTTGCGCTGGTCGAGGTCGAGGACCGCGAGGTTCGCGTGGTGCGGGGCTTCAATATGATGTCGAAGGAAGACAGATGACCGTTACCGCCGAACGCAAGACCGCGATCATTGCCGACAACGCCCGTGCCAACGGCGACACCGGCAGCCCCGAAGTCCAGGTCGCGATCCTGACCGAGCGCATCAACAACCTGACCGAGCATTTCAAGACCCATGCGAAGGACAACCATTCGCGCCGCGGTCTCCTGATGCTGGTCAACAAGCGCCGCCGCCTTCTCGACTATCTCAAGCGGAAGGATGCGGAGCGCTACACCGCACTGATCGGCAAGCTCGGCCTGCGCAAGTAAGCCAGCTTCTGAACGGCCCCGCAAAACGGGGCCGTTCGCTTATTCCGCCCGGAGCAATCCGGCACCGGGCGGGACGGCGGGCACAAGGCCCCGCCACGGCAGGCCGAAAGGCGGCCTGCCCCACACGATGGCCCGGTCCATACGGGACGGGGCGATCGGCATAGGCCCCGGGCGCATAGGGCGTCCGGAGACAAGGAACACAGATGTTCGATACCAAGAAAGTTGAAATCCAGTGGGGCGGCCAGACCCTCACCCTGGAAACGGGCCGCGTTGCCCGTCAGGCCGACGGCGCGGTGCTCGCGACCCTCGGCGAGACCGTCGTCCTCTGCGCCGTCACGGCGGCGCGCAGCGTCAAGGAAGGGCAGGACTTCTTCCCGCTGACCGTCCATTACCAGGAGAAGTATTTCTCGTCCGGTCGCATCCCCGGCGGCTTCTTCAAGCGGGAGCGCGGCGCCACCGAGAAGGAGACGCTGGTCTCCCGCCTCATCGACCGTCCGGTCCGCCCGCTCTTCCCGGAAGGCTTCTACAACGAGATCAACGTCATCGCCCAGGTGCTGAGCTATGACGGCGAGAACGAGCCCGACATCCTGGCGATGATCGCCGCGTCGGCCGCGCTCACCATCTCGGGCGTTCCCTTCATGGGCCCGATCGGCGCTGCCCGCGTCGGCTACAAGGATGGCGAGTATCTGCTCAACCCGACCGACGCCGACGTTGCCGCCGGCGAACTCGACCTGGTCGTCGCCGCCACGCATGATGCGGTGATGATGGTCGAATCCGAGGCCAAGGAGCTGTCGGAAGAGGTCATGCTCGGCGCCGTCATGTTCGCCCACAAGGCGAGCCAGGACGTCATCAAGGCGATCATCAAGCTGGCCGAGAAGTCGGCCAAGGATCCGTGGGAGATGGCCCCGCAGGCCGATCTGTCCGCCGCCAAGACCAAGCTCAAGAAGCTGGTCGGCAAGGACATCACCGCCGCCTACAAGCTGACCAACAAGTCGGCCCGCTCGGCCGCGCTGAACGAGGCGCGTGCCAAGGCGAAGGCCGCCTTCGCCGACGCGACCCCGCAGGACCAGATGGCCGCGATCAAGCTCGTCAAGAAGCTCGAGGCCGAGATCGTCCGCACCGCGATCCTCAAGGAAGGCCGCCGCATCGACGGCCGCGACACCAAGACGGTCCGTCCGATCGTCGCGGAAGCGCACTTCCTGCCGCGCGCCCATGGTTCGGCGCTGTTCACCCGTGGCGAGACCCAGAGCATCTCGACTTGCACGCTCGGCACCAAGGACGCCGAGCAGATGATCGACGGCCTGAACGGGCTGCGCTACGAGCATTTCATGCTCCACTACAACTTCCCGCCCTATTCGGTCGGTGAAGTGGGCCGCTTCGGCGCGCCGGGCCGCCGCGAAATCGGTCATGGCAAGCTGGCGTGGCGCGCGCTGCACGCCGTGCTGCCGACCAAGGAGGAGTTCCCCTACACCATCCGTCTTACCTCGGACATCACCGAGTCGAACGGTTCGTCGTCGATGGCGACGGTGTGCGGCGGCAGCCTCGCGATGATGGACGCCGGCGTGCCGATCAAGCGTCCGGTCTCGGGCATCGCCATGGGCCTGATCCTCGAAGGCAAGGACTTCGCGGTGATCAGCGACATCCTCGGCGACGAGGATCACCTCGGCGACATGGACTTCAAGGTTGCGGGTACGTCCGAAGGCATCACCACGATGCAGATGGACATCAAGATCGCCGGCATCACCGAGGAGATCTTCAAGACCGCGCTGCTCCAGGCCAAGGAAGGCCGCGCCCACATCCTGGGCGAGATGGCCAAGGCGCTCGACCACACCCGTACCGAGCTGTCGGCGCACGCGCCGCGGATCGAGACGATGTCGGTTCCCAAGGACAAGATCCGCGACATCATCGGCACCGGCGGCAAGATCATCCGTGAGATCGTCGCCACCACTGGTGCGAAGGTCGACATCGACGATGACGGCACCGTCAAGATCTCGTCGTCCGACACCGCGCAGATCGAGGCCGCCAAGAACTGGATCATCGGCATCGTCGCCGAGCCGGAAGTGGGCAAGATCTACACCGGCAAGGTCGTCAACCTCGTCGACTTCGGTGCGTTCGTGAACTTCATGGGCGGCAAGGACGGCCTTGTCCACGTCTCGGAAATCAAGAACGAGCGCGTCGAGAAGGTCGCCGACGTCCTGTCCGAAGGCCAGGAAGTCAAGGTCAAGGTCCTCGAGATCGACAATCGCGGCAAGGTCCGTCTGTCGATGCGCGTCGTCGACCAGGAGACCGGCGAGGAACTGCCCGACACCCGCCCGCCCCGCGAGGAGCGTCCGCGCGGTGACCGTGGCGATCGGGGCGACCGTGGCCCGCGCCGCGACGGCGACCGCCGCCGCGAGGGCGGCGACCGCGGCCCGCGCCGCGACCGTGGTGATCGTCCGCGCCGCGAGCGTTCGGAAGGTGGCGACGAGGGCCCCGCGCCCGATTTCGCGCCGGCCTTCCTGACCCGCGACGACGACTGATCGGTCGGTATTCCAGGACATGGGAAAGGGGAGCGGAAACGCTCCCCTTTTTCTTTATGCTCCGTCGATGACCCCCGAGGATCTCCTCCATTATATCCTGATCGGCGCGGCAGTCGCGGTCGCGCTGCTGATCCGCTTGCGGCGGATCGGGCGGTGGCAGAGGCTTCGGCCGGGGGCGCTCTGGATCGTGCCTGCGATCTTCACGGTGCTGGCCGCGATGATCCTCTGGCAATTTCCGCCATATGGCCGGGAGTGGCTTTGGGTGGCGTTCGGCCTTTTGGCGGGGGGCGTCCTGGGTTGGCAGCGCGGGCGTCTGATCCAGATCCGGGTCGATCCCGCCAGCGGGCTCCTGTTTCAGCGCAGCTCGCCGACGGCCTTTCTCTTCCTCGGCCTGCTGGTCCTTGCCCGCTGGGTGCTGCACGGCGCGGTCGGGATGGCCGACGTGCATTGGCATCTCGGCGCGATGCTGGTCAGCAACATCTTCATCGCCTTCGCCACCGGCGTCCTCGGGGCCTACCGGCTCGAACTCTATATCCGCGCCCGCCGCCATCTTGGCTGAGTGATCGCGACGAAGCGCTTCCACACCCGAAGATCAGCCCTTAAGAAGTGTGGCGGGCAGTTGGGGAGTTGCGTTTGATCAGGCAGGGCGCCACGTTGCTCGAGCGCTTTCCCTTGTGGCGCGACAGGCCATTGCTGGCTTATGGCGCCGCGGTCGCCATTTCCATCTGGTCTTTGCTGATCCGCCTGCTTGTCGATGCGGTGATGCCGATAGGCTATCCCTATGTCGCCTTCTTCCCGGCGGTGATCCTCTCCACCTTCCTGTTCGGCGCCGGTCCGGGTGGGACGGCGGCGGTCATTTGTGGGGTGATCGCCTGGTATGTCTTCATTCCGCCCGAGCTCAGCTTCCACCTATCGGGCGCGATTGTGTTCGCGCTGTTCTTCTACACGGTGGTCGTGACTATCGACATCCTGCTTATCGACTGGATGCAGCGCACCAACCGCCGGTTGGTCGAAGAGCGTGAACGCAGCCGGCGGCTGGCAGAGCGTGGGGAGATATTGTTCCGCGAGCTGCAGCATCGCGTCTCCAACAACCTGCAGGTGGTGGGCGGCCTGCTCGCGCTGCAGATGAAGAACGTCTCCGACACCGCGGCACGGCTGGCGCTGGAGGAAGCGTCCCGACGGCTTGCGCTGATCGGCCGCATCCATCGGCAGCTCTACGATCCCCATGGCGACCAACTCGATCTGGGACGGTTCCTCGAACAGCTTGGCGCCGACCTGATCGACGCGGGCGGCAAGCCCGGAATCACCTGTCAGGTGGATGCCGAGCCCGACATTCGCCTGTCGGCCGACGCGGCCGTGCCCGTCGCGCTGATCGTGGCGGAAGCCGTCGCCAATGCAATCGAACATGGTTTCGCCGGGCGCGATACCGGCGAGATCCTCATACAGGCGGCGCGTGGCGATGGCGGGGCGCTCGACCTGCGCGTGATCGACGACGGCGCCGGGTTGCCGCCCGGCTTCGATCCGGCGACGGCCGGCAGCCTTGGGCTCAAGCTGGCACAGATGTTGGCGCGACAGATCGGCGGGAGCTTCCGCCTGTTCGTTGACGGCCGCACCACGGCAATGCTGCGCATCGGCTGATCAGCCGTGCTTGGGCGCCTTCTTCGGAGGCGGCCCGCTTTTGACGACGCTCTTCACCGGGCAGCGCTGGCCGCGGACGATGATCGTCGAGAAGCGGTCAAAATCGCTGGTGCCGCGCGTGTCGAAGCCGATCGCGTTGGCGAAAGGCAGGTCCTGGCAAGGTGCCATCAGCGTGGCGTGATACCATTGCCGGCCCATGCCTTGAAGGTAGAGCGCGTCGCGCCCATCGGCCTGCCAGTTGTCGATCGAGCCATGGCTGGCAAAGGGAATCCGCACTTCGGGCGAGCCCTGGGTGGCGGCGGTGCCGGCCGTGCCCGCGCTCGCGAAGAGCGCGCCGGCCAATGCGAGGAGGAGGGGCTTTTTCATGGTCGCTAACCTGCCATGGGAGCCCTGAACGGAGGCTGAGCGAAGCCGCTATTCGATATGCGCGCCGTGCCGCCAGCCCATTTGCTCGGCATAATGGCGGCGGCACAGGGCGACATAGCGCTCGTTCCCGCCGACCTCGATCTGCGCGCCCTGCTTGACCGCGAAGCCGTCCGCGTCGATCCGCAGGTTCATCGTCGCCTTGCGGCCGCAGGCGCAGATGCCCTTCAATTCGATCAGGTTGTCGGCAATGGCGAGGAGGGCGGCGCTGCCGGGAAAGAGCTTCGCCTGGAAATCGCTGCGAAGCCCATAGGCGAGCACCGGAATGTCCAGTTCGTCGCAGACGGCGGCAAGCTGGAAAACCTGTGCGCGGGTCAGCCATTGCGCCTCATCGACCAGTACGCAATCGACCGGCCCCTCGGCACGCTCGATCGAGATCTCCTCGAACAGGTCGGTGTCCTCGTCGATGGCGGTGGCATGGCTGGCGAGGCCGATGCGCGAGGTGATCCGGCCAGGCTCGAACCTGTCGTCGAACGCCGCCGTGAACAGCAGCGTGCGCATGCCGCGCTCGCGATAGTTGAAATCGGCCTGGAGAAGCGTCGTCGACTTCCCCGCGTTCATCGCCGCATAATAGAAATAGAGCTTGGCCATCGGCCTCTATCCTAGAGCCTGATCGTTTGAGGTGGAAGCGCTCCGCGCTTCTGCCGATGACGTGAATCAGGCTCTATTCAATGGTTGCGTCGCGGGCCGGCAACAATCCATCCGGCGTGGCCGGACGGTGAACAATCCTTGCGTCAGTCCGCGTCGTGGTCGAGATCGCGGGCGATCGACGGATCGCGCAACAGCCTGTCGATATGGCTACCTTCGTCGAAGCTCTCGTCGGCGAGGAATTTCAGCTTCGCCGCATATTTGGTGTTCACCCGCCGCGCCACCTCACTCTGCAGGAAGGCGGTGTTGGTGCGCAGCGCCTTGATGACGACATCCTCGTCGCCTCCCAGCAGAGGCTTCACGAACACCGTCGCATGGCGCAGGTCAGGCGACATCCGCACTTCCGTCACCGATACCATGTGGCTGGCCAGCACGTCGTCATGCACCTCGCCGCGCATCAATATTTCTGAGAGCGCATGGCGCACCTGCTCGCCGACGCGAAGCAGGCGGACGGAGCGACCTTCAGGGCTTTCGTTGCGGCGCATGGCGCAGCCTTTCAAAAGGGGCGTCATCCCGTCGGAGGCCGGACCCAGATTGCGAGCAGGTTCGTCCCTGCCGCCTGGTGCCTCGCTCTCCGACGGTGTGACGCCTGTCTCTTAGAGCGTCCGCTCGCGCTCCTCGACCTCGAACGTCTCGACGATGTCGCCGGGCTTGATGTCGGTCGTGGCTTCGAGCGTGATGCCGCACTCCAGGCCGGCGCGGACTTCGGGGACATCGTCCTTGAAGCGGCGCAGCGAGGCGATCGAGCCGTTGTAGATGATGACGTCGTCGCGCATGACGCGGGCGCGCAGCTTCTGGCGGATATAGCCTTCGAGCACCAACAGGCCGGCGGCCTTGCCGTGCTTGCCCGCCGAGAACACCTCGCGGATCTCGGCGCGGCCGACGACATGCTCCAGATATTCGGGGCCGAGCTGGCCCGCCATCGCGGCGCGGATCTCGTCGAGCAGGTCGTAGATCACGTCATAATATTTGAGCGCGACCCCATCCCGCGTGGCGATCTCGCGCGCCTTGGCGTTGGCACGGACGTTGAAGCCGATGATCGGCGCCTTCGAAGCCGCCGCCAGGCTGACGTCGCTCTCGGTGATGCCGCCCACGCCCGCATGCAGGATGCGGACCTGGATCAGGTCGGTCGAGATCTTGTTCAGCGAGCCGACGATCGCTTCGACCGAGCCCTGGGCATCGGCCTTGACGACCACCGGATATTGCTGGGCCTTCTGCTCGCGCAGCGCCGAGAACATCGATTCGAGGCTCGCCGGGGCGGCGGTGGTCCGCTTCTGGTGGATCACGCTGGCACGATAGGCCGCGACCTCGCGCGCGCGCGCCTCATTCTCGACGACCGAGAGCTGGTCGCCGGCGCTCGGCACGCCCGACAGACCGAGAATCTCGACCGGGAGCGACGGGCCCGCTTCCTTGATGTTGCGGCCCTTGTCGTCGATCAGCGCGCGGACCTTGCCGCTCTCGGCGCCGACGACGAAGATGTCGCCGACCTTGAGCGTGCCGCGGCCGACCAGGATCGTCGCGACCGCGCCGCGGCCCTTGTCGAGGGTGGCCTCGACCACGGTGCCTTCGGCAGGGCGATCGGGATTGGCCTTGAGTTCGAGCAGTTCGGCCTGCAGTTCGATCTTCTCGATCAGCTCGTCGAGGCCGGTCTTCTTGAGCGCCGAGACCTCGACTTCCTGCACGTCGCCGCCCATGCTCTCGACCTGGACGTCATGCTGGAGCAGCGCCTCGCGGACGCGCTGGGCATTGGAGCCCGGCTTGTCCATCTTGTTGATCGCGATGATCATCGGGACGCCCGCCGCGCGGGTGTGGCTGATCGCCTCGATCGTCTGCGGACGCAGGCCGTCGTCGCCGGCGACCACGATCACGACGATGTCGGTGATGTTCGCGCCGCGTGCGCGCATCTCGCTGAACGCCTCGTGGCCCGGGGTGTCGAGGAAGGTGATCTTGGCACCGCTCTTCACCTGCACCTGATAGGCGCCGATATGCTGGGTGATGCCGCCGGCCTCGCCGCTGGCGACATCGGTACCGCGCAGCGCGTCGAGCAGACTGGTCTTGCCGTGGTCGACATGGCCCATGATCGTCACGACCGGCGGGCGCGGCTGCAGCGTTTCCGCGGCGTCGACGTCGTCGGATGTGATCAGGTCGACGTCCGAATCGGACACGCGCTTGATGTTGTGGCCGAACTCGGTGACGAGCAGCTCGGCGGTGTCCTGGTCGATCGACTGGTTGACGGTGACGGGCATGCCCATCTTGAACAGCGCCTTGACCAGGTCGGCGCCGCGCTCGGCCATGCGGTTGGCGAGCTCGCCGACGGTGATGGTCTCGGGCACCGCGACGTCGCGGACCTGCTTCTGCTGGACGGTGCCGGCCTGATGGGCGCGCTTGTCCTTCTCGCGGGCGCGCTTGAGCGCGGCGAGCGAGCGGGCGCGGGCTCCGCTGTCGTCGTCGAGCGCGCGGGTGACGGTCAGCTTGCCCGACTGGCGGCGGTCGTCGCCCTTGCGGTCGCGCTGCTGCGGACGCGGCGGCTCGGGCCGCTTGGGGCTCGGAACCGGCGTGAAGCGGCGCGGCGGCGGCATGGTGCTGCTGCTCGTGCGTGGGGCCTCCTCGGCGGTCTCGGCGACAGGAGCTTCCTCGCGCGCGGGGGCGGCAGTATCGGCTTCCGCGGCTGAGGCGGCGGCGGCTGCCGCTGCGCGCTCGGCCTCTTCCTCGGCGCGACGATTCTCTTCGGCGCGGCGCCGTTCCTCTTCCGAGGCTTCAGCCTTGGCCCGTTCCTCGCGGCGGCGCGTTTCCTCGAGCGCGGCCATGCGCGCTTCCTCGGCTTCGCGCAGCAGGCGTTCCTGCTGCTCGCGGCGTTCCAGCGGCGTCATTGGCCGGGCGGGAGCCGGGGCCAGTGCGGGGCGCGGAGCGACAGGGGCCTGCGCGACCGGCGCGGGGGCCGGAGCGGGTGCCGCTGCGGTCTCCTCGGTCACCTGCGGCTCCGCCTCGCCCGGCCGGCCGGGCACGATGCGGCGGCGCTTGACCTCGACGACCACGGTATTGGAGCGGCCATGGCTGAAGCTCTGCTTCACCTGGCCCGTCTCCACCGTGCGCTTGAGGCCCAGCGGTGCGCGCATTCCCAGTTTCGGCTTGTCGTTGTCGCTCATCTGGTAACCGAACCCTTCACTTCAAATTTCCGTAGCGCCGATGGACCCTGCGGATCGGTTCCGCAAGGCTGAAGCGCTCTCCGAACGTCCTATGAAACCGCACCAGCGGCCCAAAGCGTCTGCGACGCGCGCAGCGGCAGCCGGCACGGTCACACCGATATGTACCACATTGTCCCGCCCCAGCGCCATGGACAATATGGTGCGATCCGCCGGGATTACCACCCCCCGCAGGTCGCTGCCCTCGGCGTCGAGGCCGACGCGAAGCGCCTGGTCGAGCTTGCGGTTGCCGTCTTCCGAGGCGTCCGCCGCGTGCAGCAGGAGATGGACCTGCCCCCGGCGCGCACCCTCGGCGATGCGGTCCGATCCGGTCAGCACCGCGCCGCCGCGCAGCTCCAGGCCGAGCCGGTCGAGTGCGGCCCGGCACAGACCCTGCTCGATCCGCTCGGGCAGGTCGGCGGGGATGGTGATGTCGCCGGTCTTGAAGGCGCGGGCGAGCGCGCCCTTGAGCTTGCCCTTGGCGATCGCCGTCTCCAGCGCCGCGCGGTCGACACCGATCCAGGCGCCGCGTCCCGGCGCCTTGGCGCGCAGGTCGGGCAGCACCGAACCATCGGGGGCGAGGGCCAGCCGGATCAGCTCGGCGCGCGCACCGTGGGCGCCCGACAGGATGCATTTCCGTTCGGGGACGTGCTTGCCGGGCCGCCCCGTGTCGGGGGCGGTCCCGGAGACCGGCGCTACCGCGTGCTGCTGCTCATCGTTTGCCATCCGCAGAAGCGACCTCCTGCGCAGGGCTGGCCGAGCGGTCGGCGACAAGGATGCCGCCGGCTCCATAATTCTCGGTCGAGACTTCGATGATGTTCACCTGCACCGCGCTCGCCGGCTTGCCGAGATGCGCGCCGAGGGCCTTCGTCACGTCAGCGACGATGGCGGACTTCTGCGCACGGGTGGCGGTGCCGGCGATGCGGATGTCGACGAACGGCATCTGGGCTCAGGCCTCGTCGGCGAACCAGTGGGCGCGGGCGGCCATGATGATCTCGTTGCCCTGCTCCTCGCTCAGCCCATATTCGGCCAGCACGCCGCCCTTGTTCTCCTCGCGATCGCCGCGCTCCGGGCGGTCGCTGTTCTGGCGGCGGCGCTGCTCGGTCCGCTTCTTCTGGATCAGCTCGTCGGTGGCCAGGTCGGCGAGGTCGTCGAGCGTCTTGATGCCCGCCTTGCCAAGAGTCACCAGCATCGCTTCGGTCAGATAGGGCAGTTCGGCCAGCGCGTCCTCGACGCCCAGCGAGCGGCGCTCCTCGCGGGCGGCGGCTTCGCGGCGGTCGAGCGCTTCCTGCGCGCGGCTCTGCAACTCGGCGCCCAGCTCCTCGTCGAAGCCCTCGATCGAGGCGAGTTCGTCGAGCTCGACATAGGCGACCTCCTCCAGCGCGCCGAAGCCTTCGGCGACAAGGAGCTGGGCCAGCGTCTCGTCGACATCGAGCTCGTTCTGGAACATCTCGCTGTTCTGGAGGAACTCCTTCTGGCGCTTCTCGCTGGCGTCGGCCTCGGTCAGGATGTCGATCGCCTTGCCGGTGAGCTGGCTGGCGAGGCGGACATTCTGGCCGCGGCGGCCGATGGCGAGGCTGAGCTGATCGTCGGGGACGACCACCTCGATGCGCTCCTCCTCCTCGTCGATCACGACGCGCGAGACCTGCGCGGGCTGCAGTGCGTTGACGACGAAGGTCGCGGTGTCGGGCGACCAGGGGATGATGTCGATCTTCTCGCCCTGCATCTCCTGGACCACGGCCTGGACGCGGCTGCCCTTCATGCCGACGCAGGCGCCGACCGGGTCGATCGAGCCGTCATGGCTGATCACGCCGATCTTGGCGCGGCTGCCCGGATCGCGGGCGGCGGCCTTGATCTCGATGATGCCGTCGTAGATCTCCGGTACTTCCTGGGCGAACAGCTTCTTCATGAACTCGGGGTGAGCCCGGCTCAGGAAGATCTGCGGCCCGCGATTCTCGCGGCGGACGCTCAGGATCAGGCTGCGGACGCGATCGCCGACGCGGACCACCTCGCGCGGGATCTGCTGGTCGCGGCGGATGACGCCCTCGGCGCGGCCCAGGTCGACGACGACATGGCCGAACTCGACGCGCTTGACGACGCCGGTGATGATCTCGTTGGCGCGGTCCTTGAACTCTTCATATTGCCGCTCGCGCTCCGCGTCGCGGACCTTCTGGAAGATCACCTGCTTGGCGGCCTGGGCGGCGATGCGGCCGAACTCGATCGGCGGCAGGGGATCGACGATGAAATCGCCGATTGCGGCGTCCTTCTGCAGCTTCTGCGCGTCGGCGACCGAGACCTGCTTGAAATAGTCGTCGACCTGCTCGACCACCTCGACGACGCGCCACAACCGCATGTCGCCGGTCTTGCCGTCGATCTTCGCGCGGATGTCGTTCTCGGCGCCGTAGCGGGCGCGGGCGGCACGCTGGATCGCGTCCTCCATCGCCTCGATCACGATCTCGCGATCGATCAGCTTCTCGCGCGCGACAGCGTCGGCAATCGCGAGAAGCTCGGCGCGGTTGGCGGAAATGGCGGTGGCCATGACGACTTATCCTTCCAGTTGAATCTTGCCGGCGCCGCGACGCGGCGCATCTTCCACAATCTGATCGACGCCCTCGGTGGAGAGCGGCGCGGTGGCCTTGATGAGAGCGTCGGTCAGGATCAGCTTCGCGCTGGCGATCTGCGCCAGCGGCACCGTCACCTCACCCAGCTTGTTTACACCCAGCGTGACCGAGTCGCCATCGCTGGAGACGATCCGCCCGTCGAACTGCTTGCGCCCGTCCAGGGGCGCGGCGAGCTTGACCCGGGCGTCGAACCCCGACCAGTCGGCCCAGTCCTTGACGCGGGTCAGCGGCCGGTCGATCCCGGGCGAACTGACCTCGAGCCGGTAGGCCTCTTCGATCGGGTCAATCTCGTCGAACTTGTCCGAGATGCGCCGTGAAAGCGCCTCGCAATCGGCGATGTCGAGCTGGCGGGTGTCCGGCCGTTCGGCCATCACCTGCAGCGTCGGATCGCTCTTGCCTCCGAAGAAGGCGACGCGCACGAGGTCGAGCCCGAGGGCCTTGGCCTCCGGCTCGATCAACTTCATCAGCGCGGCGATGTCCGCCATTCCAGCTCCCGTTCGAAACGCAGCACTTCTTGCGCCGGAAGCTTCCGCCACCGGCCTCGGCAAAGTTTCCAATGTCGAGAAGTAGCCGCGATATAGGCGAAGAGTCGGCACAGGGCAATATCCGATCGGCCGGCGGCGTGAGGGCAGGTTCCCTGCAACTGTCGATGGAACAGCTGGAAACCCGGCCGTGGTTAAGAATTCGATAACCAATGCGATCTAGGCGCGTGCCATGGATGGTCGCATGTCCCTGACCCTCGTGCAGATCGGTGCGGTCGTCGCGGCGATGATCGGGCTTGCCTTCGCGCCGCCGGCACGAGGGCGGATGCTGCTGGTGCCCTTGTCGGCAGCGGCAGCGGCAAGATTGCCCGCGGCTGCGTTGGCCGATGGCGCGAAGCTGTTGGGCGCGGGGCCGGTTCCCGGATCGCTCGTTGTCGTCGCTGATCGGGCGCAGCTCGGCAAGGTTTCGCCGGGGGACGGTGTGATCATCCTGTCGGCTCCGCCGCTATTGTGCGGCGGCGATGATGAAGGTCGCGTTGCATGAGGATAGTCGAGCTGGACGAACTGCGCAGGCGCGGAATCCGGTTGATCGCCTGGTGCGGTCTGGGTTTCACCATCCTGCTGGGGCTGGCGATGCTCGCCGGGGTGATTCGTTACAATCCGATCCCGCTCCTCCTCTCGGTGCTGGTTAACATCCTGCCCAACTGGGTCGTGCTGCGCCGCCGCTTCGACGCACATGCGCGCCTGATCATCGGCGCGCTCGCCGCCGCCCAGCCCGCCATCCTAGTCTATGCGCTGCAGGGCCATAGGTGGCAGATGGACATGCACATGTATTTCTTCGTCGCGCTCGCGGCGCTGACGATCATGTGCGACTGGCGGCCGATCGTGCTGGCGTCCGGCCTGATCGCCGTCCATCACCTGTTGCTCGACTATATGGCACCCCAATGGGTTTTCGCAGGCGGCGGCGATCTGGTGCGTGTCGTCATCCATGCGGCCGCCGTGCTGCTGCAATGCGCAATGCTGATCCATGTCAGCAACCAGCTCCGCGACCTGCTGCGCGACCAGGGACAGGCGCGTTTCGACAGCGATCGCTTCGCCAGGGAGGCGGAGGCCGCTATGATCGAGGCGCGGTCCGCCCAGCAGGCGGCGGAAGAAGCCCTGGCGACCGCCGCCGCCGAACGCGCGCGGCGCCAGGAGAGCGAGAAGGCGGCAAGCGCCGCGCGGACGCGCGACCTTTTGGCACTGGCCGAGCAGTTCGAAGGCTCGGTCCAGCATGTCGTCAGCTCGGTGGGCTCGGCGGCGTCGCAGCTCGAGACGACCGCGGCTTCGCTCAGCGAGCTCGCCAATGACAGCGGCCGGCAGAGTGCCGTTGTCGCCGAACGCGCGTCGAGGGCATCGGACGCGGCCCGCGCCGTCGCCGGCAGTGTCGCCCGGCTGTCCACGTCGATAGCCGGCATCGCGGCGAGCGTCGATCAACAGGCCGAGCTGGGCGCCCGCGCACGGACGAACTCGGCGACCGGCGACCAGGCGGTACGCGCCCTGTCCGGGCGCGCCACCGACATTGGCGAGTTCACCGGCCGTATCCAGGCGATCGCCCGGCACACCAACCTGCTCGCGCTCAACGCGACGATCGAGGCTGCGCGCGCCGGGGTCGCGGGGCAAGGCTTCGCCGTGGTCGCGACCGAGGTGAAGACACTTGCCGGCCAATGCGCCCGTGCGACGTCGGAGATCAGTGCGTTGATCGACGGTGTCCATGCCGGGGCCCGCATTGCCGAAGGCTCGCTGGGCGACGTATCGCGCGCGGTCGAGGAACTCGCCGCCGCGGCCATGCGGATCCGTGAGATGTTGTCCGAGCAGCGGCGCACCGCCGAGATGCTCGAAGCCAATGCGCAGAGCACCGCGGAAGGGGCCGACGAGATGGCGGAGCGCATCGGCAAGGTGGCCGAGGTGGCTAATGAGGCCGGTAAG
Source organism: Sphingomonas sp. Y57 (assembly GCF_001015195.1). Taxonomy (GTDB): domain Bacteria; phylum Pseudomonadota; class Alphaproteobacteria; order Sphingomonadales; family Sphingomonadaceae; genus Rhizorhabdus. The sequence continues at coordinate 123,607 of NZ_LDES01000024.1, forward strand.
CTGTCGAGTCAGGTGCGCGGCGCGGCCGGCGACCTGCTGGGCCAGGCGATGAGCCTGCAGCAGGCGACACAGCGGTTCGTCGAGCAGCTGCGGGCTGCATAGTTGTCAGCGCCCGGGGCGCCGGCCGCCGGGCGGATGCCCGGCGCGCGGCGCTTGACGGCCAACCAAATCAAGCCGCCAGCTTCATCTCCATGCGGTCCCAGATCTCCAGGAGCGCCTGGGTCAGCTCGCGCATCATTTCCTCGCTGTGCGCGGGGCCCGGCGTGAAGCGCAGCCGCTCAGTGCCTCGCGGCACGGTCGGATAATTGATCGGCTGCACATAGACGCCATATTCGGCGAGGAGGATGTCCGAGACCTTCTTGGCCTTCACCGGATCGCCCACCATCAGGGGGACGATATGGGTATTGGTGTCCATCACCGGCAGGCCGGCTTCGGCGAACAGCCGCTTGAGGGTCGCGGCGGCGGCCTGCTGGCCGTCGCGCTCTTCCGACGACTGCTTGAGATGCTTGACGCTGGCGAGCGCGCCCGCGACCAGCACCGGCGACAGCGACGTCGTGAAGATGAAGCCCGGAGCATAGGAACGGATGACGTCGATGATCATCTGGTCGGCGGCGATATAGCCGCCCATCACACCGAACGCCTTGCCCAGCGTACCCTCGATCACGGTGAGCCGCTTGGCGGCCGCGTCGCGGTCGGAAATGCCGCCGCCGCGCGGGCCGTACATGCCCACGGCATGGACCTCGTCGAGATAGGTCAGCGCATTATATTTGTCGGCGAGGTCGCAGATCGCGTGGATCGGGGCGATGTCGCCGTCCATCGAGTAGACGCTCTCGAAGGCGATCAGCTTGGGTGCCTCGGGGTCCTCGGCGGCCAGCAGCTCCTCGAGGTGCTCAAGGTCGTTGTGGCGAAAAACGCGCTTCTCGCAGCCTGAATTGCGGATGCCCGCGATCATCGAGGCGTGGTTGAGCTCGTCCGAGAAGATGATGCAGCCGGGCAGCACCTTGGCGAGAGTCGAGAGTGTCGCCTCATTCGAGACGTAGCCCGAGGTGAAGAGCAGCGCGCCCTCCTTCTCGTGCAGGTCGGCCAGCTCGCTTTCGAGGTCGACATGATAATGGGTGTTGCCGCCGATATTGCGGGTGCCGCCCGAACCGGCGCCGACATCGTGGAGGGCCTCCTCCATCGCCGCGATCACCTTGGGGTGCTGGCCCATCGCCAGATAGTCATTCGAGCACCAGACGGTGACCGGCTTCGGACCATTATGGCCGGCAAAGCAGCGCGCATTGGGGAACATGCCCTTGTTGCGCAGGATGTCGATGAAAACCCGGTAACGGCCTTCGGCGTGCAGGCGGTCGATCGCCTGGGTGAATACGCGCTGGTAATCCAAGAGCCTTGCTCCACAGTGCCCCGCTTTGCCAAGGGGCTGAATCGGGTGCCTTTTACGGCCTGGCCTCACCAAAAGCCAGTGCGAACGATTCCCAATAGCTCCGGCCGGAGAATCCCGTCCGGTGGGTCACAGGATCGATATGGTGGTCAGGCCGCGCGCGGCAAGCCCCGCCCGCAACGCGTCACCGACGTCGAGCGGGGCGGTGAACAGCGCTTCTCCCTTCGGCACGGCGGGCCAGTCCTGTCCCTGGGTCAGATGGACAACGCGCCGGGCGATGCCGGGGCCGCCGTCGACGAAGCGCAGCGGGCGCGGCGCTGCGGCGGCCAGTTCGGCCTCGACCAGCGGGAAATGGGTGCAGGCGAGTACCACCGTGTCGATCCGGTCGCCGCCTTCCTGGGCGAGCAGGCCGTCGAGCACGGCGCGATAGGCGGCGGGGTCGGCGGGGGCGCCACGCAGCTTTGCCTCGGCGAGTTCGACGAGCCGTGCCGAGCCATGGCGCAGCACCAGGCAATCGCCCGCGAAACGGGCCGACAGGTCGTCGACATAGGGTTGGCGGACGGTCGCGTCGGTACCGAGCACGCCGATGGCCCGTGCCTGCGATTGTTCGGCCGCGGGCTTGATCGCGGGGACCGTGCCGACGATCGGCAGGTCGAGCGCGGCGCGCACCGCGGCGAGCGCGATTGTCGAAGCGGTATTGCAGGCGATCACCACCAGCCGGGGGCGGTAGCGTTCGACCAGCCGGCCGAGCAGCGCGGGAACACGGGCAGCGATCTCGGCTTCGCTGCGAATGCCATAGGGAAAGCCCCCATTGTCCGCGGCATAGACGTAGGAGGCTTGCGGCAGCAGAGCGCGGGTCGGGGCAAGGACCGAAAGCCCCCCCACACCGGAATCGAACATCAGGATCGGGCGGTCGTCGGCCATCGCGTCTCACTTAGGATGGTGCAGGGGCGCTCGCAACAGCGACGCACGCCGGGAGTGAATATCGTACCGTTCCCGTAACTTTGTGCATTAGTGCGTGTTGCGCGAAGGGGCGCTTCGATTATGGTGTAGCCACCATCTGGGAGAAGCCGTCGTTCATGCCGTCTGTGACCATCTTCCTGCTGCTGATCGGGGCGTATCTGCTCGGTTCGATACCGTTCGGGATCGTATTGACGCGGCTCGGTGGCGCGGGCGACCTGCGCCAGATCGGCTCGGGTAACATCGGCGCGACCAACGTTCTGCGCACCGGCCGCAAGGGGCTCGCGGCGGCGACCCTGCTGCTCGACGGCGGCAAGGGCGCGGCCGCCGTGCTCATCGCGCAGATGGTGCAGCCGGACATGGCGCTGTGGGCCGGGGCCGCCGCGTTCATCGGCCATCTCTACCCGGTCTGGTTGAAGTTCGACGGCGGCAAGGGGGTGGCGACGATGCTCGGCATCTCACTGGCCGCCTGGTGGCCGGCCGGCGTCGCTTTCGCGGTCGTCTGGCTGGCGATGCTGGCGCTCACGCGGCGCTCCTCGGTCGGCGGACTGTCGGGTGCCGTGGCCGCACCGATCGCGGCAGCGGCGGGGGGGCAACCCGACGCGGTGCTGGTGATGCTGGGCATGGCGCTGTTCGTCGTCTGGAAGCATCGCGGCAACATCACACGCCTGCTCGACGGCACCGAGCCCAGGGTCGGCGAGCGCTGATCCGGATAGCCGATCTGGACGAGGGCGAACGCCTTGCCCGGCTGCGGCTGGTCCGCACTCCCCGTATCGGTCCGGTTGCCTATTCGCAGTTGATCCGCCGCTTCGGTAGCGGGGTCGAGGCCCTGGCGGCCTTGCCTGCTCTCGCCCGGCGCGGGGGCGGCGCGCTGCCCGTTATCCCGCCGCAGTCTGCCGCCGAGACGGAGATCGGCCTCGTCGCCCGATTGGGCGCCCGCCATCTGTTCCGTGGCGAGGCCGGCTACCCGGCACTGCTCGACCGGATCGATGCGGCGCCGCCCGTGCTGATCGTCCGGGGAGACATCGCCTTGTTCGATCGTCGCACGGTCGCGATTGTCGGAGCGCGTAACGCCAGCGGTGCCGCGATCCGTTTCGCACGAACCCTGGCGCATGACCTTGGAGAGGCAGGGTGGCTGGTCGTATCGGGCCTGGCGCGGGGGATCGATACCGCGGCCCATGCGGGATCGATCGCCACCGGCACGGCCGCGGTGATCGCCGGCGGCATCGACGTCGTCTATCCGCCGGAGAATGCCGCGTTGCAGGAGGCGATCGCCGAGCGCGGCCTGCTGGTCGCCGAACAGCCGCCGGGGATCGAGCCGCGTGCGCGGCACTTCCCCTATCGCAATCGGATCATCGCCGGCATCGCGGCTGGCACGATCGTGGTCGAGGCGGCGCCGAAATCGGGATCGCTGATCACCGCACGCCTCGCCGCCGAATTCGGGCGCGAGGTAATGGCGGTACCCGGATCGCCGCTCGACCCGCGCGCGCAGGGCTGCAACCTCCTCATCCGCGAGGGCGCCACCCTGATCCAGTCTGCGGCCGACATCGCGGAAGCGCTCAGTCCGATCGCCGGGGTCGCCGCCCGGCCCGGCGAGACCTTCGCCCCGATTCCTCCAATGGCTGAGGCCGACGAGCCGGCACGCGCCATGCTGGCGGGACTGCTGGGGCCGGTGCCGCTGCCCGTCGACGAACTGATCCGGCAGAGCGGGGTGCCCGCCGCGATGGTGCAGATGGTGTTGCTCGAACTCGAACTGGCCGGCAGGCTCGATCGCCACGCCGGCGGGCGGGTCAGCCTGATCGCCTCTTGACGACTCTTCGGCACCCTATCCACCCTCGTACGTGTACGCATGCGTAAGAGGACAGCCTGAAACGCCATGAAGCTCGTCGTCGTCGAATCCCCCGCCAAGGCCAAGACCATCGAAAAATATCTGGGGCCGGGCCATCGCGTCCTCGCCTCCTACGGCCATGTCCGTGACCTGCCGGCCAAGGACGGGTCGGTCGATCCCGACAACGGCTTCGCGATGGAGTGGGAGGCCTATGCCGACAAGACCCGCCAGCTCAAGGCGATCGCCGACGAGGCGAAGGGTGCCGACACGCTGATCCTTGCCACCGACCCTGATCGCGAGGGTGAGGCAATCAGCTGGCACGTCAAGGAGGTACTGGGCAAGCGGCGCGCTTTGCCCAAGGATGTCCGGCGCGTTACCTTCAACGCGATCACCAAGGCCGCGGTCACGGAGGCGATGGAGAATCCCCGCGATCTCGACGAGGATCTGATCGACGCCTATCGCGCCCGACGCGCGCTCGACTATCTGGTCGGTTTCACCCTGTCGCCGGTGCTGTGGCGCAAGCTGCCCGGCGCCAAGTCGGCCGGCCGCGTCCAGTCGGTGGCATTGCGTCTCGTCGTCGACCGCGAGCGCGAGATCGAGCTGTTCAAGGCGCAGGAATATTGGTCGGTCACCGCCGACATGGAGCATGACGGCATCGGCTTCCTGACCCGGCTGGTCCGCTGGAAGGGGCAGAAGATCGATCGGCTGACGATCGGCAACGGCAAGGATGCCGAGGCCGCCAAGGCCGATGTCGAGGCGGGCCGCTTCACCGTCGCCAGCGTCGAGACCAAGCCGCTCACCCGCAACCCGCCGCCGCCCTTCACCACCTCGACCTTGCAGCAGGAGGCTGCTCGCAAGCTCGGCTTCTCGGCCAGCCACACGATGCGGATCGCCCAGGCGCTCTATGAGGACGGCGCGATCACCTATATGCGGACCGACGGCGTGCAGATGGACGGCAGCGCCATCTCAGCCGCGCGTGGCGCGATCGCCAATCGCTACGATGCCTCCTACGTGCCGGACAAGCCGCGCCAGTACAGCGCCAAGGCCAAGAACGCGCAGGAAGCGCACGAGGCGATTCGTCCGACCGACTTCTCGCGCGATCGCGCCGGCAGCGGCGACCACGGCCGTCTTTACGACCTCATCTTCAAGCGCGCGCTGGCCAGCCAGATGGCGTCGGCGCGTCTCGAGCGCACCACCGTCGACCTGGTCGACGGCACCGGCCAGCACGCGCTCCGTGCGACCGGCCAGGTCGTCCTCTTTCCCGGTTATCTCGCGCTCTACGAGGAAGGGCGCGACGATGAGACCGACGAGGACAGCCGCCGCCTGCCTCGGATGAAGGAGGGCGATAGCCCGGCGAAGAAGAAGGTCGACGCCGAACAGCACTTCACACAGCCGCCGCCGCGCTATTCGGAGGCCAGCCTGGTCAAGAAGATGGAGGAACTCGGCATTGGCCGGCCGTCGACCTATGCGTCGATCCTCCAGACGCTCAAGGACCGCGACTATGTCACGGTCGAGAAGAACCGCTTCACCCCGAATGAGAGCGGACGGCTGGTGACCAGCTTCCTGGAGCGCTTCTTCGAGCGTTATGTCAGCTACGACTATACCGCGCATCTGGAGGAGGAGCTCGACGACGTCTCGGGCGGCCGCGCCAGCTGGCAGCAGGTGCTCGAGGCCTTCTGGAAGGACTTCAAGCCCAAGACCGCCGAGGTGATGGAGCAGAAGCCGTCCGAGGTCACCGCAGCGCTCGACGAGTTCCTCGCGCCCTATCTCTTCCCCGACAAGGGCGACGGCACCGATCCGCGGCTCTGCCCGGTCTGCCAGGAGGGGCGGCTGTCGCTGCGCGGCGGACGCTTCGGAGCGTTCATAGCCTGCTCCAATTACCCCGAATGCAAGTTCACCCGCCGTTTCGCGCAGGCGGGTGCCGCCAACGAAGGTGCCGATGCGGGCCCGGTCGTGATCGGCACCGATCCCGCGACGGGGCTCGAAGTGTCGAAGCGGGCAGGGCGGTTCGGGCCCTATATCCAGCTTGGCGACGGCAAGGGCGCCAAGCGCTCGTCGATCCCGAAGGACGTGCCGGGCGAGGATCTCGACCTCGAATGGGCGCTCAAGCTGCTGTCGCTGCCGCGGCTGATCGGCCCTCATCCCGAGACCGGCCATCCGATCACCGCCTCGATCGGCCGCTTTGGACCCTATCTGGCGCATGACGGGAAATATGCGCGCCTGGGCTCGACGGCCGATGTGTTCGAGACCGGAATGAACGCCGCTGTGGTCAAGCTTGCCGAGGCCGCCAACGGCGGTGGGCGCCAGCGCGGCAAGGCGGAGCCGCTCAAGACCTTCGGCGCCAGCCCGGTGACGGGGAACGAGGTCAAGCTGATGGCGGGCCGCTTCGGCCCCTACGTCACCGACGGCGAGACCAACGCAACCTTGCCCAAGACGGCGAATCCCGACGAGCTGACCGCCGAAGCTGCGCTCGAGCTGCTCGCCGCCCGCGCCGCCAAGGGCCCCCCGGCCAAGGGCAAGAAGAAGGCGCCCGCGAAGAAGGCGCCCGCGAAGAAGGCCGCGCCCAAGAAGGCAAAAAGCTGAATGTCACCCCAGCCCCTCGACTGCCTGTAAGGCAGGCGCTCGGGATGAACTTCGGCCGCTGGCCGAAGGCTGGGGTCCATGTCTCTCATCAGCCAGATGGCATCGAAAGAGAAAACAGACACGGACTCCAGCCTTCGCTGGAGTGACGACTTCTTCTCTTACAACCCCATCGCCTTGTACGCTGCCGCCAGCGTCGGCGCGGCGAGCGTGCGGGCCTTCTCCGCCCCCTTGGCGAGGATCGCGTCGAGCTCGGCCGGATTGGCCTTCAAATCCCGCAGGCGCTCGGCGATCGGGCCGAGCTTGCTGGCGAGCAGCTCGCCGAGCGCGGGCTTGAACGCGCCGAAGCCCTGGCCGCCGAACTGGGCCAGCACCTCGGCCGGGGTCGCGTCGGTCATCGCGGCATAGATGCCGACCAGGTTGCGCGCCTCGGGGCGGCCCTCCAGCCCTTCGACCGTGTCGGGCAGCGGCTCGGGATCGGTCTTGGCCTTGCGGACCTTCGACATGATCGTCTCGGCATCGTCGGTCAGGTTGATGCGGCTCATGTCCGACGGGTCGGACTTGGACATCTTGGCCGTGCCGTCGCGCAGGCTCATGACCCGCGCAGCAGGGCCGCCGATCACAGGCTCGGGCAGGGTGAACAGCTCGACGTTGAAGTCGGTGTTGAACTTGGTCGCAATGTCGCGGGCCAGTTCGAGATGCTGTTTCTGATCCTCGCCCACCGGAACGTGCGTGGCCTGGTAGAGCAGCACATCCGCCGCCTGGAGCACCGGATAGGCGTAGAGGCCAATCGAGGCGCCCTCGCGGTTCTTGCCCGATTTCTCCTTGAATTGGGTCATTCGGTTGAGCCAGCCGATCCGCGCGGTGCCGTTCAGCAGCCAGCACAGCTCGGCATGGGCGGCGACGTCGCGCTGACGAAACAGGATCGCCTTGTCGGGATCGATCCCGCACGCGACGAGCGCCGCGGCCATCTCGCGGATGTTGTTGGCGAGCGTCGCCGGCTCGTTATGCACGGTGATCGCGTGCAAATCGGCGAGGAAGAACAGGCACTCGCCCTCGTGCTGCATCTGCACCCAGCGCCGGATCGCGCCGAGATAGTTGCCGAGGTGCAGGTTGCCGGTGGGCTGGATGCCCGAGATGGTGCGCTGATGTGTCATGACGGCGCGGCTATTGGGGCGCGGCGACGGCGAGTCAAGCGGACTCGCGCTCAACGCCGGCGGCGGAGCTGCCCCTTCAGCGTCGCCAGCGAATAGGCGCCGAGAGCGAAGACCAGCCCGAAATAGACGGTCACCGCCGCCGCGATCATCGCGGCAAGCGCGATCGCGCGCTCGATCAGGCTGCGACCCGTCCACGGGTCGATCCATGGGTTGAGGAAGAACAACAGTGCCGCCATCGCCAGTGTCGCCGCGATCAGCCGGACTCCGGTGCGGCGCAATCGGTCGTCGATCGCGAAATGGCCGCGGCGGCGAAGCGTGATGTAGAGCAGCGCCGCGTTGACCCAGGCCGATATCGCCGTCGACAGCGCCAGCCCGACATGGGCCATCGGCCAGATCAGGATCAGGTTGAGGACGAGGTTGACCAGCATCGCCACCAGCGCGATCCGCACCGGCGTCCGGGTGTCCGCACGCGCGTAGAAGCCCGGTGTTAGGACCTTGATCAGCACATAGGCGGGCAGGCCGAGCGAGAAGGCCGCGAGGGCGCGTGCGCTGGCGATTGTGTCATAGGGGGTGAAAACGCCGTGCTGGAGCAGTGCGCGGATCAGCGGGGTAGCCGACACCATCAGCGCGGCGGTGGCGGGGAGCGTGAGCAGCAGCACCAGTTCGATCGCGCGGTTCTGCGTGTCGAGCGCGGCCTTCGCATCGCCGCCGCCGAGCTGGCGCGACAGGCTGGGCAGCATCGCCGTGCCGACGCCGATTCCGATCAGGCCGAGCGGAAGCTGGTTCAGCCGATCGGCATAGTAAAGGTAGGATACCGATCCTTCCGGCAGGAAACGCGCGGCGAGCGTGGTCGAGATCAGCAGGTTGAACTGGACCGCGCCGGCACCGATAGCCGCCGGGCCGATCAGCGCGAGCAGTTTGCGCACCTCGGGGCTGAGGCGGGGCAGCCGGACGCGCAGCCGGACGCCGGCCTGCCAGCAGGCGAGGATCAGCCAGGCGAGCTGCAGCGCGCCCGATACGGTCACCGCGATCGCCTGGGTCCGCGCTGTCTCCACCTCGCTGTGGCCGCGGAAGAAGAGCAGGCCGACGATCAGGCAGATGTTGAGCAGTATCGGGGCGGCGGCGTTGACCCAGAAGCGATTGAGCGAATTGAGGATACCGCCGAGCAGCGACACCAGCGAGATCAGCATCAGATAGGGAAAGGTGATCCGCGTATATTGGGTCGCCAGCGCGAATTTCTCGGGCCCCCCGTCGGGGAAGCCGCCCGTCATCGCCCAGACGATCGGCCCTGCGGCCAGCATCATGGCGATGGTGAAGACGATCAGGAAGGGGAGGAGGACCGACAGCACGTCCTCGGCGAAGCGCAGTGCGATGGAGAGGCCGTTGCCCGGCTCTTTCGCCTCGGCCTCGGCGACGGTGCGGTTGAACATCGGCACGAAGGCGGCCGAGAAGGCGCCTTCGGCGAACAGCGCGCGGAACAGGTTGGGCAGGCGCCAGGCGATCAGGAAGGCGTCCGATGCGAATCCCGCGCCGACGAAGCGCGCCATCAGCATGTCGCGCAGGAAGCCGAGCACCCGGCTGACCAGGGTCAGCCCGCCGATCGTCGCGCTGGCGCGCAGCAGACTCATGCCTCAATTCCTCCCTGACCGCAGGACGGGGAGGGGGACCACCCGCAGGGTGGTGGAGGGGTCGGCGACCCCGCCTCCCGCCTTATGAAGGTGATGTCGTGGCGCATTACCCCTCCACCAGCTTCGCCGGTCCCCCTCCCCGAGCCAGCTCGGGGAGGAATGGAGGAGGGATGTCCGCTGTCAGGCTTCGCCCGCCGGCTGCGATTCGGCGAGGGCGTTCTGCTGCTCGGCCTGCTGCATGTAGAGCGCGCCGAAATCGATCGGCTCGAGCACCAGCGACGGGAAGTTGCCGTCGCGAATCGCATCGGCGGCGACGCGGCGCGCGAAGGGGAAGAGCAGGCGGGGCGCCTCGGCCAGCAGGAAGGGGGGGATGTGCTCCTCGGGCACGTTGCGGATGCCGAACAGGCCGGCATAGACCAGCTCGACGACATAGGCGGTCAGCTCGCCCTGGGTCGCCTTGATCTCGATCTTGAGCGCGACCTCGTAGACGTCCTCGCCCGCGAGTTGCGAGCCGATGTTGAACTGGACGTCGATCTTCGGCTGCTCGGGCGCCTGATAGATGCCGGGCGCGCTCGGATTCTCGAACGAGAGATCCTTCACATATTGGGCGATCAGCGCCACCTGCGGCAGATGGTCCTCGCCGTTGGTCAGCGTGTCGGCGGCGCCCGTTTCATCACTCATCGTCTGTCTTTCCGTCGAAAGTGGGGGCCGGGCGCGCGGGCTTTCGACCGCGTCCGGCAAATGCGTTCCGCGCCTAGCAGGCGGGAAGGAACGGAGCAATGGCGGGCGTGCGGCGTCCTGGCGCCGCACCCCGGAACGATCGCTGCGACGGCAGGGAACCTCCATCGCGTCCGCGAGTCATTTGAATATTGCCGCCATTGTCCCTATGTTGGATGCCCGGCAGTGTTTTGGCGGCAGCGTATTGGAGGCCCGGTGACCACGATTGTCATTCTTGCGATGGTATTTCTTTTCGTCGCGTTCCGTCTGTGGAGCGTGCTGGGCCGTCGCACTGGGCATGAACAGACGATCGCACGTCCGGCCGAGGCCGCTCCCGCGCCGATCGGGGCCGGTCGGTCGCTGCCCGAAAACGCCACTCCCGCCCTCCCGGCCAAGCCGGCTGTGGTCGAGCCCCGTGCGGAAGCCGGGGTCCGCGCGATCCAATCGGCTGACGGCAGCTTCGATGCCGCCCAGTTCCTGGAAGGCGCGCGTTCGGCCTATCGCATGATCCTCGAAGCCTATTGGCGCGGGGACGAGGAAGCGCTTCGGCGCCTGACCGACGACGACGTCTATGAGGCGTTCGCTGCCGCGATCGCCGAGCGCCGCGAAGCGAACGAGGTGCTCGACAACCGCCTGGTGTCGATCGAAAGCGCCGTGATCGAGCAGGCGCGCATGAATGGGCAGACGGCCAACGTCACCGTCCGCTTCGACGCCGACATCGCGGCGGTGACCCGCGACGGAGACGGCAACGTCGTCGCCGGCTCGCTGACCGACGCGGTTCCGACGCACGATGTCTGGACCTTCAGCAGGCACGTCCGTTCCGACGATCCGAACTGGACCCTGGTCGAAACCGACGAGGCAGCGTGATCCGCCGTCTTTGCGCGGGGCTCGCCGGTCTGGCGATGCTCTCCGCCTGTACCGTCGTCCCAACTCCTGGCGGAGTGCCGCAGCATCGCCCTCCGGCGCATCATCCGCCGCGCCCTGAGCCCGCACCGCCGCCTGTCGTGGCCCCGCCACCGGAGGCCAAGCCGACCAATGCGGCGGCAAGCGGCGTGCAGCCGGGGCCGGCCTTTGCCAGCTTCGCGATCAATCCCGATGCGGCACGCGCGGCGCTTGCCGCGTTCCGCCTGTCCTGTCCCGGATTGCAGCGCCGCGCCGATCAGAGCGGGCTGACCCTTTCGGGCGATTGGTCGCAAGCCTGTACGCAGGCGAGCGGCTGGCCCGATAGGGACGCCGCGGCCTTCTTCGCCAACCAGCTTGCCGTGGTACGGGTCGGGGACGGCCGTGCCTATGCAACGGGCTACTATGAGCCGGAGATCGCCGGTTCGCGGATGCCCGCCCCCGGCTTTGACACCCCCATCTACAAGCGACCGCCCGACCTGATCGAGGGCGACCTCGGCGATTTCTTCCCCGAGTTGAAGGGCAAGAAAATCCGCGGAAAGGTGCAAGGCAGCAAGCTTGTTCCTTATCCTGATCGCGGCCAGATCGAGGATGGGGCCCTGAAGGGGCGGGGGCTGGAGATCGGTTATGCCGCCGATCCGGTCGAGTTCTTCTTTCTTCAGGTCCAGGGCAGCGGCCGACTCCGGCTGCCCGACGGATCGGTGATGCGGATCGGCTATGACGGCCAGAACGGTCGCGAATATGTCGGTATCGGTAAGCTCATGCGCGATCGCGGGTTGCTCGGTCCCGGCCAGCTCTCGATGCAGGGCGTCATGGCGTGGCTGCGCGCCAACCCCGTCGAGGGTGACGCGATCATGCGCGAGAACAAGAGCTGGGTCTTCTTTCGCGAGCTCACCGGCCCCGGTCCGGTCGGCGCGATGAACGTGGCCGTGACCGGAAGGGTGACGGTGGCCGCCGATCCTGCCTTCGTGCCGCTGGGCGCGCCGGTGATCCTGCAGCTCGACCGACCCGAGGCCAACGGCCTTTGGGTCGCGCAGGATACGGGTGGCGCGATCAAGGGCGCCAACCGTTTCGATACTTTCTGGGGCGCCGGCGAGGAAGCGCGCACCATTGCCGGCGGCATGAGCGGACGCGGCCAGGCCTGGCTGCTGATTCCTCGCGCGGCGGCGGCGCGGCTGGCGGAGCAGCGTGACCCGGCGGCTCGATCCTGACGAAGCCGCGCTCTGGCAGCGCGTGACCGCGACGGTCCGGCCGATCGCCCGCAGGACATCCAAACCACATTCCGCCGATAGCGGGGCTGGCAGCGCGCCGGTTGCTCCACCGCCGCCGCCGGCGAAAATGAAGGGCCGCGTGCCGCCGCTGCGCGTACCGGCCGCGACGCCAGTCACCCAGCAGAAGCCGCTCGCCGACAGCCTCGATGGCGGTTGGGACCGGCGGCTGCGGCGCGGCGTGACCCAGCCCGACTGGACGATCGACCTGCACGGCCACACGCTCGACAGCGCGCAGCGCCTGCTTGACCGCGTGCTCGATCAGGCCGTCGCTGAGGGAGTCCGCGTGCTGCTGCTGATCACCGGCAAGCCGCCACGCGACGACGATCGCGGGGTCGACGGCCGGCCGCGCCGAGGATTGATTCGAGCGTCTATCGGCAACTGGCTGCAAAGTTCGCGCCACGCCGCCCGGATCGCTGCCGTCCGCAATGCGCACCCGCGCCATGGCGGCACGGGTGCGCTCTACCTGATCCTCCGCCGCGACCGGGAGGATGGCGTTCTTTAGGCGGAGGCGCTTGTCGCTCGGTTGCCGAGCCGGTCGAGCGCGAGCCAAGTTGCCAGAGGCATTGTGAGGCAGAATGTCGCCAGCGGCCATATGCCGTCGGCGGGCAACAGCAGCATCAAGCCCGTCCCGACGGCTCCTGCGATCAGCCCTTCGAGGCAGTAATGGAGGGCCGTCGCCAATCCGGCCCTGTCGCCGAACGACGCCAGCGCGCCGTTGGCGGTGACCGAAACGGCAAGGACGATACCGATTGCGGCGATCCACATCGGTGCCAGCAACGCCCAGGGCTGAGGCACCGCCGCCCCCTGCGCGGCGACCAGCAGCGCGCCACCCATTCCCATGAGGAGCATCGCCCGGCGTAGCGAGGTTTCTATGCCCCAGCGGGCGATGTGCGGCCGCAGGCAGCGCCCCGCAATGATCATCATGGCCGCGACGCTGGCGAAACAAAGGCTGAATGCCAGTTCGGACAGCCCGACGCGTGTGACCAGAATGCGTGGCGCGGTAGAGAAGAACACGAAGAATCCGCCCAGCGCGGTCGCGAAACCGAGCGTGTAGGTGCGAAAGGCGCGATCGCGCAGGATCGGCCAGGGATCGTGCGATCCGGCTTTCGCCGGTGTCCGTGTTTCGGGCCAGCGCAGCCAGGCGTGCAGAGTCGCGACAGCGCCGAGTCCCGCGAGGAGAAGAAAGATGGCGCGCCATCCCAGCCCCCGCATGAGGACAGCGCCGAGGATCGGCCCCAGCGCCGGCACGAAAGCCAGTATCGCGCCGAACAGGCCATAGATGGTCGCGCCTTCAGGGCGATCGGCGAAGACGTCACGCACTGTCGCGAAGGCCGCCACCAGCATCGCCGCCGCCCCGCAGGCCTGCAGCAGGCGAAGCAGGAGGAAGGGTACGGCGGACGTGCTGACGGCGAGCCCAAGGGATGCCAGCGTAAAGAGCAGGCCGCCCGCCAGAACGACCGGCCGCCGGCCAACATGATCGGACAGCGGGCCGAACAGAAGCTGGCCCGTCCCGAGCAGCACCAGATAGACGGAAAGGGTGAGCTGGATCATCTCGGCCGAGCTGCCGAGCGCGGACGGCATCGACGGGATCACGGGCAGGTAGATGTCCAAGGCGAGCGACGCGAGCACGTCGAACGGCGCCATGAGGATGAGCGAGGCCGTGAGGCCATGGCGCCACGGATGGAAGTGATTCTGCATGAAAGGGCTCCGCGAGGGGGAAATCCCGGCGGCGTCCGTGGAGCGCCGCGGCGACGTGACACAGCAGGTCAGTCGGCGCGGCGGGCTATCGTGCCGTCTTGGTGCCCTTGAACATGGCCGGCACTATGCCATCGCGGCAGTCACAGGGAAAGGCCGTGCCGCCTCCAGGTCGGCACGGCCTCCTCGGGCCTGATGAACAGGGCCGATGGCGCGGGACGTCGGGGGGCGCGTCCCGCGTGTCAGATCCCCTTTCTCGGCATGTCAGTTCTTCGCCGCCTCGGCCGAGCGGTGCTGGTCCTTCGCCGTCTTCTTGACCTCGCCCTTGCCCATGGCGGAGACGAGGACGTTGCCCGACCCGTTGAAATTGGCCGCGGGCAACGTCGCGGTAGTGTCGCCGACCTGCATTACCACCGACTGAACGGTGCCGCGCGCGGTGGAGCGGACATCTTGTACCGTGCCGATCGCCCGGCCGCGGGCGTCCTGCACCAGCATGCCGGGCGCGACGTCGAAGCTGCCGGCTGCATTAGCGGCGGCGCTGCCCGCGAGCGCGAGCTGGCCCAGGCTACCCGAGGCGTTGCCGGCAAGGTTGCCCGATCCGGCAGCGCTGCCGTGCCCCGTGGAGGCCGCGGTCGCGGCGCTTCCCGCCGTAGCGCCGGCGAGGCCCGTGGCCTGACCCACGGTGGAGCGCGCCGTCGAGGCGACCCCGCCGACCGCTCCGCGCACGGTGTCGGTGCCGACGAGCTGGGCATCGGCGCTGCCGCCGGCCGAGCCGGTGGCGCCGGCGGTGGCGTTGTTGATCGTGCCGCCCAGGCTGCCGTCGGCCTGGCCGTTGCCCGAAACCTTGCCGCTGCGGCGGTCGACCTTCCCGTTGCCGCGCGCCGAGACGGCGCTGCCGGCACTGCCGGTCACGTCGGAGCCGAGCCGGCCGACGTTGCCGCCCAGACTTCCCGAGCCGCCCAGCGTGCCGCCGACCATGCCGCCGACCCCGCCGAGGCCGCCACCCAGTCCACCGCCCAGACCGCCACCACCCAGAAGCTGGGCCGACGCCGGAGTGGCCATGATTGCGAGCGCGGTGATCGCGCTGCCCCAGAACATCGTCTTCATCGCACTTGTCCTTTCCCTTGTGGGCGGCATCGATGCCGCTCGCAAAGGCAACGGGAGGAACCGGGCTTTTCATCCCCGGCTACGAAGAAAATTTAATTCCGTTTCAGTTTCAATATGTTGCGCAGCTGCCGCAGACGATGCCGCGTCCCGTCAACCGCCCTTTTCCGCGCGCTTCGGCCGCCAGCAGGGCGATCGCGCGGGGCCGTGCCGGGCGGCCCTCCGCTGCCGCCAGCCGGGCGAGCCGACCGGTGACGAAGGGGGCGGCATAGGATGTGCCGCGCACCATCCTGGTTCCGCCGGCTGCCGTCGCCGCGCGGAAGCCCGCGCCGGGGGCCGCGAAATCGAGATGGCGCGCCTTGCCCGCCTCGATCAGCGGGCGTCCGCGCGCGTCCACGCCGGTGACCGCGATCACCTGCGGATAGGAGGCGGGGTAGGCGGGCGGGGCCGCCGCCCCATCATTGCCGACCGCTGCGACGATCAGCATCCCGCGCTGGTCGGCGGCGGCTATGGCGCGGGCGAGGAGCGGATTGTCGGGGCCGGCGAGGCTGATGTTCACGACCGCGACGCCGCTCGTCGCGAACCAGCCCAGCGCGCGGGCGATGGCAAGCGCGCTGCCGCCCTTCGGATCACGCCCGAATATGTCGGCCGCCAGCAGGCGGCTCTGCGGGGATACGCCGCGCACTGCGCCGCGCCCGACGAGGATCGACGCTATCGCGGTGGCGTGATCGCCGGGCGCAGGGGCGCCTGCCGCGAAACCGCGCTGGACGATGCCGGCAGGCAGGGCCGGATGCGCCGCGACCCCGCCATCGATCATCCCGATCGAAGCGCCGGGGCCGCTTGATGCGGCCGGGGAGACTCCGCCATCGCGGCTGGGCGTGCCGCCGCTCGGTTGATAGACGGGGTTGGACTGGACCTCGGTATCGGGAAGAAGTTGGCGAAGCCGGCGCTCGGCACGAGCCAGGCTCAGGCCGAAGGGCGTCCGTAGCCGGGCGGTGCGAATGCCGAGCCCTTCGATCACATCCTGTTCGGCCAGGGTGAAGCCGGCGGTCACGGCCGTCTGCAAAGCCTGGGCCGTGGCGTCGATCAGGATCAGTTCGCCTCTCACCGCGGGATCGCCGCGCGCGTCGATGTCCAGTGCGTCCGAATGTTGCCGGACCAGCGCATCGAGCCGCACGATACGTTGGCGCGCCAGCCGATCGACCATTTCTCCGGTGCGGTCGACCGTGTCCGACAGCGCGGTGCCGACCGTGCCGCCGAGCCTGTCTAGACCCTGCGTCGCCTGGCCGACCGCGCCACCGACTGGCGGCAACAGCTGCGCGACAGCAGCGCCGGCCAAGGCGGCCAGCATCGCTGCCATCATCGTCCTGACAAATCGCATCGGGATCGACTTCCTTTCACGGCCGTTATGATCAACGGATTTCATCGCATCGGGTTGCATGGGATGAAACGGGCGGGATCATCCGTTTCATCCTGGAGGCGGTAGATGGGACGGCGCAGGGACGCAGCGATGTGACCGAGTTCGAACGTGCGTTGCTGGACTTGCTGCCGCGACTGCGGCGGTTTGCGCGTGCGCTCGCGATCGATGCCGCTGACGCCGACGACCTTTGCCAGGTCGCGATCGAGCGCGCGCTCAAGGCGGAAGCGCAGTGGGAAAAGGGTAGCAGGCTGGACTCATGGATGTACAGGATCATGCGCAATTGCTGGATCGACGAGGTTCGCGCACGCAAGCGCCGGTCGGAGACCTTCGTTGGCGAAGAGGAAGGGCTGGCGGTGGGCGAAGCCGATGACCGCCGGATCGAGGCGCGGGTCGAACTGGGCCAGGTGGACCGCGCAATGGCCGCCCTGCCGCCCGAGCAACGCGAGGTGATCGCGCTGATCCTGGTCGAGGGGCTGGCTTATAGGGAAGCGGCCGAGCTGCTCGACCTGCCGATGGGAACGGTCACCTCGCGGCTCGTGCGCGGACGGCAGGCGCTGATGGAAATGCTGGGAGAAGCGGCATGACCGAGGATCAGATCGTCGCTTATGTCGACGGAGAACTCGGCCCGATCGAGGCATTGCGCTTCGAGCGGGCAATGGAGGCTGACGCCGCCTTGGCTGCTGCGGTAGGGCGGCATCGCGCGTTGCGTGAGCGGATCGCCGACCATTTCGCGCCGGTGGCGGCCGAGGCGATCCCCCCACGCCTCGCCGCGACCGTCGACCGCTCGTCGCCCGTCGCCGCCTTCCCGGCCCGGCCCCGCCGCTGGTTCGACAGCGGCGGCCGCTATGCCGCGATCGCGGCGACGCTGGTGGCGGGACTCGTCGTCGGACAGATGTTGCCGCGCGGGACCAACGCGCCGGTCGGCGAACAGCGCGGCGCGATCGTGGCGCAGGGCGCGCTTGCGGCGGCGCTGGACGGCGATCTCGCGGCGGCACCGGGCGACGGCCCCTACCGGATCGGCGTCAGCTTCGTCAGCCGCGACCGGCGCTATTGCCGCACCTTCAGCAGCGGTGCCGGCGCGGGGCTCGGCTGCCGTGGGCCCGAGGGCTGGGCGCTGGTCCGCTTCGTCGCCGGGACCGGTGGCGAAGGGCAGGGCGCCTATCGCCAGGCGGGTAGCGCCTCGGCCGACGTGCTCGAGGCGGCGCAGGCGATGATGGCGGGCGACCCGCTCGACGCCGATGCCGAGCGGCGCGCGCGCGGCTCGGGTTGGCGGCTGCGATGAACGCAGGCTGACATATCGGGCCGCCATTCGTTGCAATGCTGAAATATGGCGGCAAGGAAAAGGCGCGAGGGAGGTTCCACGCCCCTCTTGCGGAAGGATATCGCGCATGCCGCTCCAGCCGGCTCGCGCCGCCTCAAAAGGTGCTGCGCCCTTCAAGGCCAGCGCGATCGGTTGCGAGAATGGCCGCCATTCGGCGGTCAGCGCCAGCAAGGTCGAGATCAACGGTGTTGTCCACGCCGTATGCCGCCATTGCGGCTGTGAGCTTATGCGCCTCGGCGCCTCGCGCCGCTGGTTCCGCACCGGGCAGATGGGGGGCTGACATCTTTTCCTCGTAGGAATAGATGTTTTAAATATTATCCCGATAGTGCGGAATATCTGCATGCGCTAAGCCCCGCCCATCCATTTTTCGGCAATGAGGCGGCGATGAGCGATATGATCGACAAGGCGGGGCTGAAGGTCGCGGAAACGCTGGTCCGCTTCATCGAGGACCGCGCATTGCCGGGCACGGGGCTGGACGCGGCGGCGTTCTGGGATGGTGCGGCCTCGATCTTCGCCCGCTTCGTTCCGGACAATCGCGCTCTGCTCGCCACCCGCGACGATCTCCAGGCGAAGATCGACGCCTGGCACCAGGCGCGTGCCGGCAAGCCGATCGAGGGGGCCGACTATCGGGCGTTCCTGACCGAGATCGGCTATCTCGTCCCCGAGCCGGCGCCCTTCGCGGTCGGCACCGCCAATGTCGATGCCGAGCTGGCGACGATGGCGGGCCCGCAGCTCGTCGTGCCGATCCTCAACGCCCGCTTCCTGCTCAACGCCGCCAATGCGCGCTGGGGTAGCCTCTACGACGCGCTCTACGGCACTGACGCCATCCCCGGCGCGGCCGCCGGCAGGGGCTATGACGCGGCGCGCGGCGGCGAGGTGATCGCCTGGGCCAAGGCGTTCCTCGATCGGGCGGTGCCGCTCGCATCCGGCAGCTGGGCCGGCTGGACGGGCGGCGACCTTGCGCTTGCGGATCCGGCGCAGCTCGTCGGTCGCGCGGGCGAAAATCTGCTGTTCCGTCACAACGGGCTGCACATCGAGGTGGTGATCGACCGCGGCCATGCGATCGGAAAGGACGATCCCGCCGGCGTCGCCGACGTCATTCTCGAATCGGCGCTGACCACGATCTGCGACCTTGAGGATTCGGTCGCGGCGGTCGATGCCGAGGACAAGGTCGCGGCCTACGCCAACTGGCTCGGCCTGATGAAGGGCGATCTGGAGGACACGTTCGAGAAGGGCGGGGCGATGATGACCCGCCGCCTGAACGGCGACCGCAGCTACACGAGCCCGGATGGCACCAGCTTTACCCTGCCGGGCCGCAGCCTGCTGTTCGTGCGCAATGTCGGCCATCTGATGACCACCCCGGCGGTGCTGCTCGCCGACGGTTCGGAGGCGCCGGAGGGCATCCTCGACGGCATCGTCACCAGCCTGATCGCGCTGCACGATGTGAAGGGCCTCGGCAAGCATCGCAACAGCGCCGAGGGCTCGGTCTATATCGTCAAGCCGAAGATGCATGGGCCCGATGAGGCCGCCTTCACCAACCGCCTGTTCGACGCGATCGAGGACCTGCTCGGCATGGCGCGCCACACGCTCAAGGTCGGCGTGATGGACGAGGAACGCCGCACCTCGGCCAACCTCGCTGCCTGCATCGCGGCAGTGAAGGACCGGATCATGTTCATCAACACCGGCTTCCTCGATCGCACTGGCGACGAGATGCACACGTCGATGCGGGCCGGGCCCATGATCCGCAAGGGCGACATGAAGACCAGCGATTGGATCGCCGCCTATGAGGACCGCAACGTCCAGATCGGCCTCGCCTGCGGCCTGTCCGGCAAGGCGCAGATCGGCAAGGGCATGTGGGCGGCACCCGACAAGATGGCGGATATGCTCGCGCAGAAGATCGGCCATCCCAGGACCGGCGCCAACACCGCCTGGGTGCCTTCGCCGACCGCTGCGACGCTGCACGCCACCCATTATCATGCGGTTGACGTCTTCGCCCGGCAGGAAGAGCGCCGGGCGGAGCCGGTCGCGAGCCTGGACAGGCTGCTGACGATCCCGGTGGCCGCGGGCAAGAACTGGAGCCCGGACGAGATTCGCGCCGAGCTCGACAACAACGCCCAGGGAATCCTCGGCTATGTCGTCCGCTGGGTCGACCAGGGGGTCGGCTGCTCGAAGGTGCCCGACATTCACGACGTCGGCCTGATGGAGGACCGCGCGACGCTGCGCATCTCTTCGCAGCACATGGCGAACTGGATGCTGCACGGCGTCGCCACCGCCGAGGAGATCGACGCCGCGCTGAAGCGGATGGCCGCCAAGGTCGACGCGCAGAATGCGGGCGATCCGCTTTATCGGCCGATGGCCGGAAACGAAGATCGCAGCCTCGCCTATCAGGCCGCGCGCGCGCTGGTGTTCGAAGGGGTCGAGCAGCCCAATGGCTATACCGAGCCGCTGCTTCACAGCTTCCGGCAGAAGGTGAAGGCGGCGGCCTGAGCGGCGTTTTGGGAATGTGCCTGTCGGCGCATGGCGGTGCTGCCCCGAAATGCGCCCTTCCGCGCATTTCCAAACAGCCTCTGAGCGCCGCCTATTTCATGAACAGCATCGCCACCGACTGCTCGGCGACGCTGGCGACGCCGTCGCGGTTGGCGTCGGCCATGTCGAACAGGCCGAGCGGGCGGGCCTGCGCCTCGGCCAGGCTGACCCTGCCGTCGCCGTTGGTGTCGCATTTGTCGAACCAGCTTCGCCCGATATGGGTGAGGCCGCGGCCCTGATCCGGCCGGGCGTTCTGGAGCTCGCGATAGCGTTCGAACTCGGCCGGGCTGATGAAGCCATCCTTGTCGGCGTCCATCTCGCTGAATTGTTTCTTGGCGACGGAAGCCACCTCGGCGCGGGTGATCGGGCGCTGGCCAAGTTCCAGCCCGGCGTGGGCGGCGCTCGTGGCGGACAGCGAAAGCAAAGCAACGAACATCAAGCGGTTCATGGTTTCGGTCCCATGGTGAAAACAGGTTTCGCCTAGGGTGGATCAACTGACCGAGGCCTGAATGGGTTGCGCGCCGCCGTCGGGCTATTTGACCACGCCGATCTGGAAATCGAACAATATGCGGACCCAGACGCCCATCTGCGGCTTGCCCCCGATGCGGGGCGGGCGGATCTTGAACTGCCACGCCGCCTGCCGCAGGGCGCGGGCGAGGCCCGATCCGCGCGGGAATTCTCCCAGCTCCTGGCAATCCTCGACCCTGTAGTTAGGCGCCGTCCGGCAGGCGATCATACCCCAGCCGGTCTGTCGCTGCTCCTTGATGTAGAAGGCCATCTCGGCCGGGGTCGGCTCGACGTACCAGTCGGCGGGATATAGCTTCTCGCCGCCGGGGCCCTCGCCCGGCCCTTCGCCCTCGCCGCTGCCCGCGTCGGCTGCACCCGGCGCGCTGTCGGCGCGCTGCGGGCGAATCCTGGAGATGTCGCTCGCCCGGAACACCTCGGAACTGACGATCATCATGTTAAGCGGGGTGGGGGGCGGCGGCGGCAGCGGTGGTGGGGGCGGCGTCTTTTCGGCCTCCCGCCGCCTGGCACGGGCCGACGCCGCGGGTTTGGGCGCGGGATTTTCGGAGAAGGACAGCAGTGGAAAGCTCTTCAGCTCGGGCGTCAGTTTCTGCAGCGTCGCCGGGGTCAGCGACATCAGCAGGAAGAAGCCCAATATATGGACGATGACAGCCAATATGACGCCGGTCGCGCGGCGGCCGAGCAGGTCGCGGCGGATCGTCCATGGTGGCGGAACAATGGGCAGGCGCATCGGCTGGTCCTGCCCGGCGATAGCCGAGCGGCGTGAGGGTTATTGAGCGTCCTCTGGCCAGGCGCGATTGCGGCCCTTACCCGTTGCCTCGGTGTCGATCAACTGGTCCCCGCCCAGCGCCTGATAGAGGGTCACCAGATTCTGCGCCTTGAGCAGCCGCGCCTGGGTGAGGGTGCGCGCCGCGCCATAGGCCGTGCGCTGGGCGTCGAGCATATTCAGATAGGGATCGATTCCCTCGCGGTAGCGGGCGTTGGCGAGGAACAGCGAGTCGCGCGCCGATGCGTCGAGCCGGGTGCTTGCGGCGAGCTGCCGGTCGATCGTCGCGCGCCGTGCCAGAGCGTCGGCGACGTCGCGGAAGGCCGACTGGATCGCCTTCTGGTAGTTGGCGAGTGCCAGATCGCGCTGTGCCTTCGAATAGCGCAGATTGCCCAGATTGGCACCGCCGTCGAAGATAGGCACCGTCGCCGATGGAGCGACGCTCCAGGTGAAGGCGCTCCCCTGGAACAGGCTCGACAGCGCACTGCTGGCGAAGCCGGCGAGTGCGGTTAGCCCGATGCGTGGGAAGAAGGCCGCCCGCGCCGCGCCGATCCGGGCATTGGCCGCCCGCAGCGCATATTCGCTTTCGACCACGTCGGGCCGGCGCAGCAGGATCGACGAATCGAGACCCGCCGGCACCTCGGTGAGTTGCCCGTCAAGGCTTTCGATCGATGCCGGGAGCAACTCCTCCTCGATCGTCGTGCCGACGAGGAGTTGGAGCGCGTTGCGGTCTTGCGCGACGGCGGTTTCGAGGCTGGCCTCATCGGCCTCGGCTTGGGCCAGCACGGTTTCGGCCTGGCGCAGGTCGGTGCGCGGGGCGACGCCGCCCTTGAGCAGCGCCTGGGTCAGCTCGACGCTCTTGGCCGCGCTGGTGCGGGTCTCGGTGGCGATGGCGAGCAGGCTGCGGTCGGCGGCAAGCGCCAGATAGGCGTTGGCGACGCCTGCGACGAGGCTCAGCCGCGCGCCGCGCTGGGCCGCCTCGCTGCCGAGATAGCTGTTGAACGCGGCATTGTTCAGGCTGCGGAGCCGGCCGAACAGGTCGATCTCCCAGCTCACCCCCAGGTCGGCATTATAGGTGGTGCGCCGGCCGCCAGTGCTCGCGCCATTGCCACCGCCGCCGGCCCCGGTCGTCCCGCCGCCGACGCCGCCCCGCGTTTCGTTCGAGCTGTCGCCGGTGGTGGTGAGCCCCGCCGATCCATCGAGCTGGGGCAGCAGGTCGGCGCGCGCCACCGTCACCAGGGCGCGGGCGGAGCGAACATTGGCGAGCGCGGCCTTTAGGTCCTGGTTGTTGGCGAGCGCGCGGTCGATCAGCGTGATCAGCCGGGGATCGCGGAAAACCTCGCGATAGTCGAGCTTGGCGAGCGCCTCGCCCTGCCCGGCGTCGGGGAGGGCGGCAGGGACGGCGGGTGCAGGGCGATGATAGGCGGGCTCGAAGCTGCACCCCGCGAGCGCGGTCATCGCCAGCAGCGCGCCGGAACGGCGGATCATGCCACGACCTCGCCGTGGCGCTTGCGTGGGAAGAGCTTGCGGACCAGCACGAAGAACAGCGGCACGAAGAAGATCGCGAGCAGGGTGGCGGTGAACATGCCGCCCAGCACGGCGGTACCGATCGCGACGCGGGCCTTGGCGCCGGCGCCGGTCGATATGGCGAGCGGCAGCACGCCGAACATGAAGGCGAAGCTGGTCATCAGGATCGGGCGCAGGCGGATGCGCGCGCCCTCGATCGCCGCCTGCAACGGCGTCTTCCCCTCATTCTCCGCCATCACCGCGAATTCGACGATCAGGATCGCGTTCTTGGCGCTCAATCCCATCGTGGTGACGAGGCCCACCTGAAAGAAGACATCGTTCTCCAGCCCGCGCAGCAGCACGGCCAGGGTCGCGCCGATCAGGCCGAGCGGGATGACCATCACGACCGCGATCGGGATCGACCAGCTTTCGTAGAGCGCGGCGAGGCAGAGGAAAACCACGAGCAGCGACAGGCCGTAGAGGATCGGTGCCTGCCCGCCCGACAGCCTTTCCTGATAACTGAGGCCCGACCAGTCGACGGAGACTCCCGGAATTTCCGCGGCGAGCTCCGTGATCCGCTGCATTGCATCGCCGGAGCTCTTCCCGGGCGCGCCCTGGCCCTGGAAGGTGAAGTTCGACACACCGTTGAAACGGGTCAGCACATTGGGGGTCTGGGCCCAATGGACCGTGGCGAAGGCGGAGAAGGGCACCATCTGCCCCGACGAGGAACGGACATGCCAGGCGGCGAGGTCCTCGGGCCGGCTACGGAAGGGGGCGTCGCCCTGGATGAAGACGCGCTTGACGCGCCCCCGATCGACGAAATCGTTGACGTAGAGGCCGCCCCAGGCCGCCGAGAGCGTCTGGTTGACCGCAGCCTGGCTGACGCCGAGCGCGCCGACCTTCTCCGAATCGATGTCGACCGCCAGCGTCGGGGTATCCTCCAGCGTGTTGAGCCTGACATTGGCCAGGTCGGGGTCGGCGGATGCCATCGCGAGGAGTTGGTCGCGGCGCTGCTTGAACTCTTCGCGGCTGAGGTCGCCGCTATTCAGCAGCTCCATCGAGAAGCCGGTCGATTGGCCGAGGCCGGGAATGGACGGCGGCGTGAGGACGAAGACCTGAGCGTCGCGGATATTCGACAGCGCCTGGGTGGCGCGATGGGCGATGGCCTCCGCGCTGTTCTCGGAGCCCTTTCGTTCGTCCCAGGGGGCGAGTGCGATGAAGCCGCGTCCCGCATTCTGGCCCTGGCCGGCGGCGCTGGTGCCGCTGACGGTGTAGAAGGTCTGGATGTTGCGCGGCTCGTTCTTGGCCAGATAGGTCTCGATCTCGCGCGCCACCGCGACCGTCCGGCTCATCGTCGCGCCGGGGGCAAGGGTATATTGCGTCTGGGCGATCCCCTGGTCCTCGGTCGGCACGAAGCCGGTGGGCAGACGGACGAACATGAGCGCCAGCGCCGCGATCACCAGCACGAAGATGACCATGGCGGTCCGCATATGGCCGAACAGCTTCGATACGATATCGCGGTAGCGGTCCGACACCCGCTTGAACCACGCGTTGAAGCGATCTCCCTGGTGATAGGCGCGGCCGATGAGGCCGCCCTGCGCGGCGCGCTTCTCCTTGTCGGGGCGTTTCAGGACCGTCGCCGCCAGTGCCGGCGACAGGACCAGCGCGACGAACACCGACAGCGCCATCGACGCGACAATGGTGATCGAGAACTGGCGGTAGATCACGCCGGTCGATCCTCCGAAGAAGGCCATCGGCAGGAACACCGCCGACAGCACCAGCGCGATGGCGATGAGTGCGGTGTTGATTTCGGCCATCGATTTGATCGTGGCTTCGCGCGGGCTGATGTCGGGGTCCTCCTCCATCACGCGCTCGACATTCTCGACGACGACGATCGCGTCGTCGACGAGCAGGCCGATGGCGAGGACGAGGCTGAACAAGGTCAGCGTGTTGATCGAGAAGCCCGCCGCCGCCAGCACGCCGAAGGTGCCGAGCAACACGACCGGAACCGCCACGGCCGGGATCAGTGTCGCCCGCCAGCTCTGGAGGAAGACGAACATGACCAGGACGACGAGCAGGATCGCCTCGAACAGCGTCTTGACCACTTCCTCGATCGACAGCTTGATGAAGGCGGTTGTGTCGTTGACGAAGACATGGCGATAGCCGGACGGGAAATGCTCGGCCGCCTTGTCGACATAGGAGCGCACGATCTCGGAGGTCTTGAGCGCGTCGGCGCCGGGCGCGAGGAGGATCGCGATGCCGGCGCCCGGATGGCCGTTCAGGCGCCCGACGACATTGTAGGATTCGCTGCCCAGTTCGACCCGCGCGACGTCCTGCAGCGTGACCTTCGAACCGTCGGTCTGCGTCTTGACGATGATCTTCTTGAACTCGTCGACATTGGTCAGCCGCGACCGTGAGGTGACGATCGCGTTGAGCATCTGCGAGTCGGGCGACGGCACGCCGCCGATCTGTCCCGCCGCGACCTGTGCGTTCTGCGCCTGGAGCGCCGAGGTCACGTCGTCGGTGGTCAGCCCGAAGGAGGCCAGCCGGTACGGATCTAGCCAGATGCGCATCGCATAGGGCGCGCCGAACACGTTGACGTCGCCGACGCCGGGGAGGCGGCCGATGCCGTCCTGGAGGGTGGAGGTCAGATAGTCGGCGACGTCGAGATTGCTGGCCCGGTCGCTCTCGTCATAGACCGATACCACCATCAGGAAGTCGGGATTCGACTTGGTGACGACCAGGCCCTGCTGCTGGACCTGCTGCGGCAGGCGCGGCAAGGCCTGCTGCACCTTGTTCTGCACCTGGACCTGGGCGATGTCCGCGTCGATGCCCTTGTCGAAGGTCACGGTGATCTGCGCCCGGCCCGCCGAACTGGACGAAGACGAGAAATAGAGCAGGCCGTCGATGCCGGAGAGCTGCTGCTCGATGATCTGGGTGATGTTCGATTCGACCGTCTCGGCCGATGCGCCCGGATAATTGGCGCGGATGTTGACCGACGGCGGGGCGATGTTCGGATATTGCGACACCGGCAGGCTCATCAGCCCGCCCGCGCCAAGCAGCATGATCACGATCGCGATCACCCAGGCGAAGATCGGGCGATCGATGAAGATGCGCGATATCATCGGGTGGGGCTCAGCCGGCCTTGGCCCGGCCGCCCGTCGCGGGCGCGAGCGGCGGCGAACCGGCGGGGACCGGGCGGATCGCCTGGCCCGGCCGGATATTGCCCAAGCCTTCGACGATTACCTTGTCGCCGGGCTTCAGGCCCGACGTCACCAGCCATTTGTCGCCCACCGTCCGGTCGGCGACGACTTCGCGCAGCTCGGCTTTGTTGCCGGCCCCCACCAGGACCACGGTGGCCTGGCCCTTGGGATCGCGGCCGACCCCGGTCTGGGGTACGAGGATCACGTCGCGCGCGGTGATCTGCGACAGCCTGGCGCGGACGAACATGCCGGGGAGCAGCAGGCCGTCGGGATTGGCAAAGCGCGCGCGCAGCGTGACCGTCCCGGTCTGCGGGTCGACCATCGCCTCGGTGAATTCGAGCCGGCCCTTGATCGGATAATCGCTGCCGTCCTCCAGCCGGAGCGTCACCGTCGCCGACGATGCGCCGCCCTTCCCGGCGGCGAGCTGGCGCCGAAGCGCGAGGAGGTCGGCGCTCGATTGCTGGATATCGACGAAGATCGGGTCGAGCCGCTGGATCGTCGTCATCGCGTTCGCCTGGCCGGCGGTGACGAGCGCGCCGGTGGTGACGAGCGACCGGCCGATCCGTCCACTGATCGGCGCGGGCACGTTGGTGAAGCGCAGGTTGATCCGCGCGGTGTCGAGCAGCGCGGCATTCTGCGCGACGGCCGCCTCGGCCTGGCGCGCGGCGGCCTCGGCATCGGTATAGTCCTGCTTGCTGACCGCCTCGATCTGGGCGAGCGGCTTCAGCCGCTGCGCGCGCGAGACTGCCGCCTGACGCTGCGCCCGTGCATTTTCGAGATTGGCCGCCGCCTGGTTGACCGACGCGCGGAACAGGCTGGGATCGATCTGGTAGAGCGTCTGGCCGGCGCGGACGATGCTGCCTTCCTCGAACAGGCGGGCCTTGAGAACGCCCGTCACCTGGGGGCGAACCTCGGAGGTCTCGAACGCGGCGGTTCGGCCCGGCAGTTCTATGAACAGCGGCACCGACTCGGTGCGCATCACGACGAAGCCTGCCTCGGGCGCCGGCGGCGCGGGCTTCTGCTTGGAGCAGCCGGCGGCCAGGGCGCAGGCCAGGAGAAGGAGCCCACTACGGCGGCCCACCGGGTTGGAAATCATCGAGCAACCTTCGCGAACTGCGGCGGGCATCCTGTCCTGCTAGACGCAGCCGGACACCAAAACAATCATCGGCCTGTGCAGTTGCGACCTTTTTTCCGTGTCTGATGCGGTTAATTTACCGTATCCCCCCTCCCGGCAGGAAGGGGGGATTGTTGCTACATTGCAGCGTCACACGGTCTTGCCGGGGCGATCAGCGGCAGACCCGCACCCGGTGATTCCAGCGCCATTCGGTCCAGCAACGCCGGCCATGATGGCGGCGATCCCAGCGCGCATCCCGGCGCCAGTGACGATCGCGCTTCCAATGGCGGTTGCGGTCCCAGCGCCGGTCGTTGTCCCAGCGCCGGTTGCTCTCCCACCGGCGGTCATTGTCCCAGCGGCGGTCGTGCGACCAGCTACGATCGTTGCGGTAATCCCTGGCTTCGGCCGCGCCGCTCATTCCGAAGGCTGCGACGGCAATGCCGATGGCGGCGAAGACGGCTTTCATCTGCATGGCTCAACTCCTCTCATGCCCAGCCCCGAGGCGGTGCATGATAAGGGAGGCGGGCCATCGCTTCGCTGAACGGTCCCTTCATCCGCCGTACAGGAAAGGAAGGGGTCAGCCTGCGTCGAAGGCGGGATGGTAGCTGACCTGCCCCTTTGCTGCCCGGCCGGAGAGCCGGAGATATTGCAAATAGGGCGATGCCTCGTCGCCATAGCGAAGCGCCGGATCGCTCACGAAACCGAAGCGGCGATAATAGGCGGGATCGCCGAGCAGCACGCATCCGGCGGCGCCCCTTGCGCGAAGCCGGGCGATCGCCGTGTCGACCAGCCGGGCGCCGATGCCGCGGCGCCGCCGGCCAGGCTCGACGGACAGGGGGCCGAGGCCGAACCAGTCGCCGACGGCATCCTGGATGACCACGGGCGAGAGGGCGACATGGCCGATGATCACATCATCTTCGACCGCGACCAGCGAGAGGCTGAGCGCTCCCGCTGCGCGCAAGGCGTCGATGATCGCGGCTTCGGTGCCGCTCGCATGCTCGGCGGCGGCGAAGGCTCGGGTGGTCAGCGCCGCGATCGCCGGCGCATCGCCGGCCCGTTCGTCACGGATAAGGGCCGCTATCAGTCGACGTCCTCGACCTCGACCGTCTCGCCGGTCACGCGTTGCGACAGCGCGGCGGCCATGAAGCGGTCCAGATCGCCGTCGAGCACGTCGGACGGCGCCGTCGACGTGACACCGGTGCGCAGGTCCTTCACCATCTGATAGGGCTGGAGGACATACGAGCGGATCTGGTGGCCCCAGCCGATCTCGGTCTTGGCGGCATAGCCCGCCATCGCCTCGGCCTCGCGCTTCTGGAGTTCCTGCTCGTAGAGACGCGCCTTGAGCTGTTTCATCGCCTCGGCGCGATTCTTGTGCTGCGAGCGCTGGTTCTGGCAGGCGACGATGATGCCGGTCGGAAGATGGGTGATACGGACCGCCGAATCGGTGGTGTTGACGTGCTGCCCGCCTGCGCCCGACGATCGATAGGTATCTATCTTGAGATCCTTCTCGAGCACCTCGATGTCGATGTCGTCGTCGACCTCCGGATAGACCCAGACCGACGCGAAGCTGGTGTGCCGACGCGCTGCCGAGTCGTAGGGGCTGATGCGGACCAACCGATGGACGCCGCTTTCGGTCTTGGCATAGCCATAGGCGTTCTCGCCGCGCACCAGCAGCGTCGCCGACTTGATGCCGGCCTGCTCCCCCGCGTGGAAGTCGATCAGTTCGACCTTGTAGCCGTGGCGCTCGGCCCAGCGGGCGTACATGCGCTGGAGCATGCCGGCCCAGTCCTGGCTCTCGGTACCGCCCGCCCCCGAATTGACCTCGATATAGGTGTTGTTCGCGTCGGCCTCGCCTGCCAACAGCGCCCCGATCTTGTCCTTCTCGGCCCGCTCGGCGAGCACGGCGAGCGCCTGTACGCCGTCGTCGACCAGCGCAGTATCGCCCTCTGCCTCGGCCAGCTCAATCAGCTCGATCGTATCGTCGCGCTCCTGCTCGATCGCCTTGACCGCCGAGATCGCCTCGTCGAGCCTACGCCGCTCGCGCATCACCTCCTGCGCGGCCTTGGCATCGTCCCACAGCTTCGGGTCCTCGACCCGGTTGTTGAGTTCGTCTAGGCGGCGGAGCGCGCGGTCCCAATCCAGGAAGCGGCGGACGAGCGCCATCGCCTGGTTGATCTGATCGACACTGGCTTGCGCTTCGGCGCGCATAATCGAAACTCCGGATCGAAGGGCATCATCCCGGCGAAGGTCGGGATACCGGTAGGCATATAGGTACTGCGTCTCTGGTGCGGCAGGCCCTAGTAGATGCCGTCCTGGCTTTGCAAGAACTCGCTGTCGGTGGTGGCCCGCGCGGCGGGGGCGGCGCGCTTGGCGATCTCGTCCCGGCGGATGGTGCGGCGCGGCTCGCTCTCGGGCTTGAACGCCTCCCAGATCACCGGGCTGTAATAGCTGCCGTCGGGCCAGGCACCGAACACGCGGCGGCCGGTCTTGCGGTCGATCCGGATCATGCGGATGCCGGCCGGGGCGCGGAATGGGACGACCGGCATGTCCTTCATCGCCTTGGCGGCGAAGGCGCGGAAGATCGGCGCCGCGATCGTGCCGCCCTGGGCGTAGCCGCCCATCGAGCGCGGATTGTCGTAGCCGAGATAGAGGCCGCCCACCATGTCGGCCGATCCGCCAACGAACCAGACGTTGGTCGGCCCCGACGAGGTACCGGTCTTGCCGAACATCGGCCGGCCCAGGTCACGCAATATCGTCGCGGTGCCCCGCTCGACCACGCCTTGCATGATGTAGAGCATCTGATAGGCGGTCATCGCATCGATAACCTGCTTCGATCGCAGGCGCGGGCGCGGCATCGGCCGGCCGTCATACTGTGCCATGTTGCAGCCCTCGCAGGCCCGCTTGTCGGCGCGCCAGATCAGCTTGCCGTTGCGATCCTGGACATAGTCGATGACGGTCGGCGTCACCGCGCGGCCCTGGTTGGCGAAGATCGAATAGCCGTTGACGATCTGCTGCACGGTCGTCTCGCCTGCGCCCAGCGCATAGGCGAGATAGGGCGGATAGTCGCCGATCCCCATGATCTTGGCGGTGCGGACGACCTTGTCCATGCCGATCTGGCTGGCAGTGCGGACCGTCATCAGGTTGCGGGACTGCTCGACGCCCCAGCGCATCGTCTGCTGCCCTGCGTTGGAGCCCGAGAAATTCTTGAAGCATTTCTGGCCGAGCCGCGCCGACTGATAGACGCAGAAGGGTCCATCGATGATGATCGACGCCGGGGTCATGCCGTTGTCGAGCGCAGCGGCGTAGACGAACGGCTTGAAGGTCGAGCCCGGCTGTCGCTTCGCCTGGGTGGCGCGGTTGAAAGAGGAGCCGCGCGAATCAAAGCCGCCCTGCATGGCCAGGATCTGGCCGGTATGCGGGTTCTGGACGACCATCCCGCCGGAAATGCTGGGGATACTGCGCAGTGTCCAGCCGCCATTGCCCTCGCGCCGTACGACGATCACGTCGCCGGCCTTCAGGAAATCGAACGCGCGTCCGCCAACGCCGGCTTTCGGCATGGTCGCGCCCGAACTCGGCAGGGTGCCGCGCGACCCGTTCTCGAAGCCGATCTCGGCCTGTGATCCCTGCTTGGACAGGACCACGGCGGGGAACCAGTTGGTATAGCCCGCGCCGACGTTGAGATTGGCCAGGCTGCGCGCCCAATTGTCATCGATGTCGATCCTGGCGATCCGGCCCCGCCAGCCTGCGGCGGCCTCGAAACGGACCAGGCCGTCGCGCAGCGCATCCTCGGCCGCATTCTGGACCTTGCCGTCATAGGAGGTGCGCACCCATAGGCCGCCCGAATAGACCGAGTTCGGACCGTCGTCGGCGGTCTCGCCATAGCGCTCGATCAGCTGGCGGCGGACCTCCTCCATGAAATAGCCGCCGACGCTGGGACGCGGAGCATAGCGTGGCACGATGCCCAGCGGCGCGGCAGCCGCGGCCTGACGCTGCTCGGCCGTGATGAAGCCGTTCTCCTGCATCTGCAGCAAGACATAATTGCGCCGCTCGAGCGCGCGGTCGGCATGGCGCTCGACCGTGTAGTTGGACGGCGCTTTGGGCAGGATCGCCAGATAGGCCGCTTCGGGCAAGGTCAACTCGCCGACGTCCTTGCGGAAATAGGCTCGGCTGGCCGACTGTACGCCATAGGCGTTTCGGCCCAGGAAAATCTGGTTGAGGTAGATTTCGAGGATCTGCTGCTTGGTCAGCGCGCCTTCGATGCGGAAGGCGAGGATCGCCTCGCGGATCTTGCGCGCGATCGAATAGTCGTCGCCGACGATCAGGTTCTTGGCGACCTGCTGGGTGATTGTCGATCCGCCCTTGGCGCGCCGACCGCTGCCCAGCTTGGTCGTATAGTCCCAAACCGCGCCCGCGAGACCGCCGATGTCGATGCCCGGATGGCTGAAGAAGGTCTTGTCCTCGGCCGAGATGAAGGCATCGATCAGGACCTTGGGATATTCCGCGTAGGAAAGCTGCACGCGCCGTTCGCGCGCGAAATCGGCAATCGGTTCGCCGTCATAGCCGCGGACGTTGGTCGGAAGCGGTGGCTGATAGGCCAGCAATGCGTCCGCTGTAGGCAATCCCCGCGCGAAAAAGAACCAGATGAGCAGCCAGAGGAGCGCCGCCGACCACAGCACATAGCCCGACCAGCGCCAGCTCCGGAACGTCCGGAGATGGCGTACCTGGTCTCGCCAGCCGGGAAACGGGTTGTGGAAGGCTTGTAGCTTCGGCACCGGCGCGCTCTAGCAGGTTTGGAGGGGTTTGGAAGCCGGGGAGGGATGCTTCTTCCCAATCGCTGTCATGCCTGCGGAGGCAGGCATCCATGGCTGTCCCCTTCTCAGATGCCATCCGGCCGATGAGAGGCATGCACCCCAGCCTTCGGCTAGAGGCCGAAGTTTATCCCGAGCGCCTGCCTTGCAGGCAGTCGAGGGGCTGGTGTGGCGGAGAAAGAGAAGCACTCTCACTCTCCCGCCAGCCGTCGCGCGAAATGGATCTCGACCGCCTTCCGCACGCCGATCGCGATGTTGCGGCGATATTGGGGTGAGAGCAGCAGGGCGAGGTCGTCCTGGTTCGAGATATAGCCGGTCTCCAGCAGCACCGACGGGACGTCGGGCGCTTTGAGGACGATCAGCCCGGCGAAGCGGTGGGCGTCGTCCTTGAAGTGGATCGTCGGCGACATTTCGCGCTGGAGCAGCGTCGCGAACTGCGACGAGATGTTCATTGTCTCGCGCTGGGCGAGGTCGAGCAGGATCGAGGAGACCTCGTTGTTCTCCCCGCCCAGATCGATGCCGTTGAGGATGTCGGCGCGGTTCTCCTTGGCGGCAAGCTGCGCCGCGACCCGGTCGGACGCCACTTCCGAAAGCGTATAGATGCTCGCGCCACGCGCGGCGGTGTTCACCGCGCTGTCGGCATGGACGGAGATGAACAGGTCCGCCTTGAGCCGACGGGCGATCTCGCGCCGCTCGCCGAGCACCAGGAAACGATCGTCGTTGCGGGTCAGCGCGACGCGCACCCGCCCCGATTCCACCAGCTCGTCGCGGATGGCCTGGGCGATCCGCAGCGCGATGTCCTTTTCCTTGTAGCGGCCGTCGGTCGACTGCGAGCCGGGGTCGTGGCCGCCATGGCCGGCGTCGATCACCACCAGCGGCCGCTTCGTGCCGCGCGCGCCGGTGATCGCGGGGACGGGCAGCGGGCGGGGTGGATCGAGTGGTACGGTGATGCCGCCGCGTTGCGTGGATCGCGTGTCGATGGCCTTGTCGTCGAGCCCGAAGAGCTGACGCCCCTTGCGGACGGCGCGTGCGAACAAGCTCTCGTCGACCGGTTTGAGGGTGAGGGTCAGCGTCTTGTGATCGGCCGAGAAGGTCGCATCGGACACGATCGCGGCGCGGTTCAGCTCGAACACGACCCGCGCAGTGTCGGGGTCATATTGGCCGTGCCGGGTCGAGGTAATCAGCCCGCCGGATGCGGACGCCCGCCCCATTCGCGCGCCGGGAAGGTCGACCGCGATCCGCCGCGGTCCGGACAGCATGAAGGCGGAGGCGGTCGCGACCGGCTGGTCGAACCGCAACGTCACGCTCGTCGTGCCGATCTCCACTGCCGACACCGTCGCCGCGGCGTGCAGCGCCGTGGGCAGGAACGACAGCAGCAGAGCGCAGAGAGCGAGGACGATACGCTGGCTGAAACCTGTTTCTGGCAAGATGGCCCCGCGATACCCGGCCGGTCTTGAAATGCCGACTGCCAAATAGTTTAACCAAAGCTGGGCGGTGCTTGTCCAGTACGGTGAATGCTTGCTCCGTCTCCGATCGGATGCTAGCAGTTTTTATCCGGATATCGGCCGGTCCCCGTAAAGCGGGGCGATAGGCGCCGTTCCGGCCTTACCGTCGCCCTGTGGCGGCGGCGTAACAGGTTGACGATCGCATGAGTCATTTTTTGCCCCTTTCCATAGGCTGCCAGATCGTTGGCGGCGCGTGGAACGGTGCCTTTTTTCCGACGCATTGCGCCGGAAATGACGATGCGACGGCTGCGAACACCCATTTTTCACCTTCGATGACGCTTCCGGGGAGGACACGGCTTGCCGCTCCCCCCGGCCGCGCATCCTCAGCATATCGCGCGTCGAGGCCCGGCCATGCTGCCGGCTCCCGCGCCTGGAGAGCTTTGAATGACAACCCGCATGCTTATCGACGCACGCCACCGGGAGGAAACCCGCGTGGCGGTCGTCCAGGGGAACCGAATCGAGGAATTTGACTTTGAGTCTGCCGAGCGCAAGCAGCTCAAGGGTAATATCTATCTCGCCAAGGTAACGAGGGTCGAACCCTCACTTCAGGCTGCGTTCGTCGATTATGGCGGCAATCGCCACGGCTTCCTCGCCTTCTCGGAAATCCACCCCGATTATTACCAGATCCCCAAGGAGGACCGCGAGGCGCTGCTCCGCGAGGAGGCCGAGCACGCCGCCGAGGAAGAGGCGCTGCGCGCCCGCGAGGCGGAGCATGATGACGACGGCGAGGAGATCGAGGACGACGGCCACGATCACCATGACGACCATGATCATGACGAAGACGGCGAAGGTGGCGAGGAGCGCCCCCGCGCGCGCCGCGAATCGGTCGGCGGCGGTTCCGACGACGGCGCCGTGGAGAATCTGCGCCAGCGCCGCATGAACCTGCGCCGCCGCTACAAGATTCAGGACGTGATCCGCCGGCGGCAGGTGCTGCTGGTCCAGGTCGTCAAGGAAGAGCGCGGCAACAAGGGCGCGGCGCTGACCACCTATCTGTCGCTGGCCGGCCGCTATTGCGTGCTGATGCCGAACACCAGCCATGGCGGCGGCATCAGCCGCAAAATCTCGAATGCGGCCGACCGCAAGCGGCTCAAGTCGATCATGGCCGAACTGAACCTGCCGAATACGATGGGCTGCATCGTCCGTACGGCAGGCCTCCAGCGCACCAAGACCGAGATCAAGCGCGACTTCGACTATCTCGCCCGCCTGTGGGACGAGATTCGCGAGAACACGCTCGGATCACAGGCCCCGGCGCTGATCTACGGCGACAGCGACCTGATCAAGCGCGCGATCCGCGACATCTACAACCGCGACATCGACGAGGTCGTGGTCGAGGGCGAGGAGGGCTATCGCCAGGCCCGCGCCTTCATGAAGCTGCTGATGCCCAGCCACGCCAAGAAGGTCGGCCTCTATGCCGACGCGGTGCCGCTGTTCCAGCGCTTCGGCGTCGAGGACCAGCTCGCGGCGATGTACCAGCCGATCGTCCAGCTCAAGTCGGGCGGCTATCTCGTGATCAACCCGACCGAGGCGCTGGTGTCGATCGACATCAACTCGGGCCGGTCGACCCGCGAGCATAATATCGAGCAGACCGCCACCGCGACCAACCTCGAGGCGGCGCACGAGATCGCCCGCCAGCTTCGCCTGCGCGACATGGCGGGCCTGATCGTGATCGACTTCATCGACATGGAGAACAACTCCAATATCCGTAAGGTCGAGAAGGCGATGAAGGAGGCGCTCAAGAACGATCGCGCCCGCATCCAGGTCGGCCGCATCTCCAGCTTCGGCCTGTTCGAGATGAGCCGCCAGCGCCTTCGCACCGGCGTGCTCGAGGCCTCGACCCGGCAATGCCCGCATTGCGAGGGAACCGGCCTGATCCGCACCGCTTCCTCGGCAGGGCTGTCGGCGCTGCGCATGCTCGAGGACGAGGCCGCGCGCGGTCGCGGTTCACGCCTGCTGCTGCGCGCCAGCCAGGAAGCCGCCTTCTATGTCCTCAACCGCAAGCGCACCGAGCTGGCCGAGATCGAGGAGCGCTACGGCGTCGCCATCGAGATCGTCTCCGACGGCACGCTGGAGGGCGCGCGGATGAGTGTCGAGGCTGGCGGCCCGCCGCCGAGTCACGCGCCGCGCCTGCCGACGCCGCTCCCGATCGAGGCTGACGACGACATCGAGGACGAGGTCGAGGAAGAAGAGGAGGAGATCGCCGCCGAGGACGAAGGCCAGGAAGATGGCGAGCGTGGTGACGGCAATCGCCGTCGCCGTCGCCGTCGCCGCCGTCGTGGCGGTCGCGGTCGCGATCAGGATGGCCAGGGCGAAGCCGGGCAGGTCGATGAGGGCGCCGAGGGCGACGAAGCGGCCGAGGATGGCGAAGCTTCCGGCGAGACCGAAGAGGCCGCCGCCGAGGATGGCGCCGGTGAAACGCGCGGCCGTCGCCGCCGTGGCCGCCGCTCGGGCCGTCGTCGGGGAGGCGAAGGGGCCGAGGCCGAGGCGACGGAACAGGCCGAGGCTCCGCTGAGCGAGCCGGTGGCTGAAGAAGCGTCGGTCGCGGCCGAGCCCGAAGCCGTCGCCGAGCAAGCGGCACCCGCCGAGCCGGCGCCGAAGACGCGCCGTCGGCCGCGTGCCCGCAAGGCCGATGCGGCCCCTGCCGAAGCGGTCGAGGCCGTCCAGGCTCCGGCCGAGGAAGCGGCGCCCGTCGCAGCCGAACCCGAGGCCGAACCGGTCGTCGAGGAAGCGCCCAAGCCGCGCCGTGGCGGTCGCCGCAAGAAGGCCGAGGTCGAGGCGGAAGCCGCTGCGGCTCCCGCGCCCGTCGAGGTTGCTCCGGTTGAGGCCGCTCCGGCCGAGCCGGAAGCCGAACCCGCCGCGGAAGCCGCGCCCAAGCGTCGCACCCGGTCGCGGGCGAAGGCCGCCGCGGCCGCGCCAGCCGAGACGGTCGAGGCCGTGGCCGAAACAGCCGAGCCTGCCGCCGAAGCCGCGTCCGCCGAAGAGGCGGAGGAAGAGGGTGGTTCTCCACGTCGTGGCTGGTGGCAGCGGACCTTCGGCGCCTGAGCATGCGGGGCGGGCCTTCGCTCGAAGGTCTGCCCCGTCGCTTCACGCGCGGTTCAGCCAGCCGACGCCAGGAAGAGTGGGCATGAGCTTCGTGGCCCTATCGACCTTCCGGCCCCGCCGGATGCTGCGGGCGCTGCTGGCAGCAACGCTCATGCTGACGCTGTCGGCACAGCCGGTCATGGCCCAGTCGATCCTGCGCGACGCCGAGACGGAGGCCTTTCTCAAGGAAATTTCCGCGCCGATCGTCGCGGCGGCGGGCCTCCAGCCGGGCAATGTCGATATCGTCCTGGTCGGTGACAAGGAGATCAACGCCTTTGTTGCCGGCGGCCAGGCCGTCTACATCCATAGCGGCCTGATCGAGGCGGCCGACAGCACCAACGAGATACAGGGCGTGATTGCCCATGAGATCGGCCATATCACCGGCGGCCATGTCATCCGCTTTGGTGAAGGTGCGCGGGGCGCGACCGGCATCACATTGCTGTCGTTGCTGCTTGGCGCGGCGGCGATGGCGGCCGGCTCGGCCGAGGCGGGCATGGGCGTGATGATGGCCGGCCAGCAGGCGGCGCTCGGCAAGTTTCTCGCCTTCAACCGGGTGCAGGAATCCAGCGCGGACGCTGCGGGTGTCGGCTTCCTCAACAAGGCCGGCATATCGGGCAAGGGCATGCTCAGCTTCTTCCTGAAGCTGCGCAAGGAAGAGTATCGCTACGCCTCGACCTATGCCGAGGTCGATCCCTTCATGCAGACCCACCCCATGTCGGGCGAGCGCGAGGCGACGCTGTCCGCCGACGTGATGAAGTCGCCGGCTTATGAGAACAAGACCGATCCGGCGATCGAGGCCAGGTTCAAGCGGATCAAGGCCAAGCTGATCGGCTATATGGACGATCCGACCACGGCGCTCCGCAAATATCCCGAAAGCGACCAGAGCGCCGCCGCCCATTATGCGCGCGCCTATGCCTGGCATCGCGGTGCCTATCCCGACAAGGCGGTCGAGGAGGTCGAGAAGCTTGTCGCCTCCGATCCCCAGGACCCCTATTTCCGCGAGTTGCAGGGCCAGATACTGCTCGAATCCGGCAAGCCCAAAGAGGCGATCGGACCGCTCAGGATCGCGGTGCAGGGATCGCGATCCTCGCCGTTGATCTCGTCGCTGCTCGGCCATGCGCTGCTCGCCACCGAGGACCCGGCGCTGGTGACGGAGGCGCGCGACGTGCTCAAGGTCGCGGTAGCGCGCGATCGCGACAACCCCTTCGCCTGGTACACGCTCGGCATGGCCTATTCGCGGCTGGGCGACGAGCCCCGCGCGCAACTTGCCACGGCGGAACGCTATGCCCTGCTCGGCAACGACCGGCTGGCTATGGCGAGTGCGGAAGCGGCGATGTCACGCATTCCCCGCGGAACGCCTGATTATATCCGTGCTGAGGATATCGCCTTGTCGGCACGCGCCGCGGCAAGCCAACGGAAGAAATGATGATTCGGGATTTCATGACGCGCCATCGGCGGATCGCCGCGACGATCGGTGCGGGGTCGGCCATCCTCATCGGCGTCGGTGCCGCCATGCTGGCCCATAGCCGACGCGCGCCCGAGCCCCCGGCCGATAAAGCCCGGATCGAAATGGTCGTCCGCGACTATATCCTGGCTCACCCCGAAATCATCCCGCAGGCGATCGAGAAGCTGCGCGACAAGCAGGGCAGGGATGCCTATGCCGCCAACAAGGCGGCGCTCGAGACGCCCTATGAATCGGCCTGGGCCGGCGATCGCAACGGCGACGTCACCCTCGTCATGTTCACCGATTATGCCTGTGGCTATTGCCGATCGAGCCTGCCCGACATCGACAGGTTGCTCGCCGACGACCCGAAGCTGAAGGTCGTGTGGCGGGAGATTCCGATCCTCGGCCCTGGCAGTGAGATCGCTGCCAAGGCGAGCCTGGCGGCAGCCCGGCAGGGAGCCTTCCGGACCTTCCACGAACGGATGTTCGCGGCCGGACGACCCGATGGCGCCAAGGTCTCCGAGGTGCTGCGTTCGATGAAGCTGGATCTGGCGAAGGTCCAGCGCGACCTCGACAGTCCCGAAGTGATGGCCGAGCTTCGCAAGAATCTGGAACTTGCCGGCAGGATGGATGATTCGCTGGCGACGCCCACTTTCCTGGTAAATGGGCAGATGTTGAAGGGCGCGGTCGGCTATGATGCGCTCCGCCAGGCGATCGCCGAGGCGCGCAAACGGGCTTGACCGGCGCGTCAGCGCCGCTGCACCAGCTCGCCTTCGATCGTCGCGGTCGCCGGATGATGACGGTCGAGGTGGCGCTTGAGCAGCTTGAGGTTGCGGGTGTTCGACCGGAAGAAGAAGTCCGGGATTGCGCCGACCCAGGGAATTGCGCCGAGCATCAGGTCGATCCCGACATTGCCGAACATCCGCGCCATCTGCCACTTCGACAGGCCGAGGTTGCGCGCTTCCCACACCAGCCAGCTTCCCATCACGGCCGCGATCGCGGGGCCGACCACCGGGATCAGGTCCAGCATCACGTCGAGCCCGACTGGCCGGTTAAGTCCGGGTATCACGAACATACGTTCGAGCAGGCCCTCCATCGCCTCGATCCGGCGGCGTACCGACGCGGGGTCGGTACCGACGCCGGGCAGCTTTTCGGCCAAACTGTCGAAATCGACGGGGGTGGGGCGTTTCATCCGATC
Organism: Sphingomonas sp. Y57; assembly: GCF_001015195.1. Classification (GTDB taxonomy): domain Bacteria; phylum Pseudomonadota; class Alphaproteobacteria; order Sphingomonadales; family Sphingomonadaceae; genus Rhizorhabdus. The sequence continues at coordinate 163,242 of NZ_LDES01000024.1, forward strand.
ATCTCCGCGATCCATGCATGCTGATCGCATCAGCGGCCATTTTGGTTCCCCAGAAGCGGTGCCAGCGGGTGGACCGCGCGGGCGTTCAGCTGGAACCCGGTCAGGTCGGGTGCAGCCAGCGACCAGCGCAACGGCTGTGCGATCGGTATGAAGGGGGCGATCGCGGCGAGCCGCTGCTCTACTTCGGCGATCAGGTGCGCGCGGCGCGCCGGATCGGTGGCCGAGCGGGCGAGATCGAACGCCTTGTCGGCCTCCTCGCTGCACGGGCGGCCCTCGGTGCAGAGGAAGTGGGCGAGATACCAGTCGGCCTGGTCGGCGGGGGCGACCGCGTCGATCAGCCGCAGGTCGGCGGTATCGCGCGGGCCGACCCGCACCGCGTCGACGCCGATTGCGCGCCATTGTCGGCGGATGGCCGCGAACAGGATGGCCGAGCCGGGGCCTTCCGGCATGGCGACGGCGATCCGCACCGGTTCATTGCCGCCATGCTGGGTGCGCCAGATACCGACGATCCGGCGTGCGGTCTGGACCCGGCTGTCAAACGCCTGCCGATCCGATCCGCGGACGTTGGCGAAGGCCTGCGCCCAGAACGGGCGGCTCGGCGCGGCGACATCGGTCAGGCCGGGCGGCAGGATCGCCTGGGCCGGGCGCCACCCCGTTGCTCCCAGCGCCGCGCCGAGCGCGTCGCGGTCCAGCGCCATGGACAGCGCCTGGCGGATTTCGGGCGCCATCGCCGGGGACGATGCGCGTCCGACCCGGAAACCGAACAGCCCATTGGCGGGATCGATCTGCACATTGCGCGGCGAGATGCCGGCGAGCCGCGTGTAGATGAAATCATTATAACCGCCGCCGGTGACGAGCTGAATGTCCCCCCGGGCGAAGCGGGCGACCGCCAGAGCGGCTCGCTCCCCGCGCAGATGGATGCGCCGTTTGGCGAAGGCCTTCACGCGGTCGTCGTCGATCGCCGCGTCGACTGGCTTGGGACGTAGGACGGTGAGGTGACCGACCGACCCCTCCACCAGCAACGGTCCGGTGCCGCCGCCGGCTGGCAGCGCATAAGCGGGCTGCGCGAGCAGCGCCAGCAACTCGGGGCGGGTCGCGGACAGCCGGATTTCGATGACCTCGGGGGTGACCGCGACGATCTCGCGAACAGCGTCGATGCGGATGCCGGGCGCAGCGTCCCGATATCGACGGATCAGGCGGCGGAGTTGGGTCGCCACCCGGTCCGCGTCGGCCAGTTCATGGTCGAGCCGGAAGGTATAATAGAGACCGTCGTCGGATATGGCCCAGCGGATCGCCAGCCCGGGTTCGACTTGGGCCGCGGCGTCGAGCCGAACCAGTCCCTGGGCGACCGCGCCCAGCAATGCGGCATCGGCCTGACGCGGAAGCTTGGATGCCGGATCGCGCAACCGCGTCTCGCGTCCGATCACGCTGACCGACACCTGTTCGCCGCGGTCGCCGCCGCCGCAGCCGGCGAGCAGCAGCGCGGTCGAGAGCGCGATCAGGAGGGGGCGGGTCATTTCAGGCTCAACGTCCAGCTCGGATGGGTGTTCGGTGCATTGTCGTGCCAGCCCGCAACCCGCGGGGCAACCAGCGCGCGGCTGACATAATGATAAAGCGGGATCAGCGGGGCATCGCCAACCAGGATCGCCTCGGCGCTGCGCATCGCGCGCGCTCGGGCGGCGGGATCGGCGACCGCCATCGCCCGGTCTAGCGCGTGGTCGAAGGCGGGGTTGGCATAGCCTGAATAGTTGAGCATCCCCGCGTCCGAGCGATGGACGGCAAGATAATTTTCCGGCGCGGCCACGTCGCCGATCCAGCCCGACCGGGCGAAGGCGAAGTCGCGGCGGCGCAGGCTGGCGAAGTGGAGCGAGGATTCGCTGTTGAGCAGGTGCGCCCTGACTCCCAGCGGATGCCACATCGCCGCCATTGCCACGGCCACCCGGCGATGATCGGTGTCGTTGTTGAAGCGGATGTCGAAGCTGAGCGGGCGCTGTGGCCCATAGCCCGCTTCGGCGAGCAGGCGCCGCGCGGCCTGCAGCCGCCTCTCGGGTGGCCAATCCGCCCAGGCCGGGCGATAGGTGCCGGCCTCTCCCGCCACCGCCGGAGGGACGAGGCCCCAGGCCGGCCGGGTATCGAGCCCTATCAGCCGCTCGGCTATCCAGCGGCGATCGACGGCGAGCGACAGGGCGCGACGGACGCGAACATCGTCGAAGGGCGGCCGGGTTGTATTGAACACGAAATAATAGCTGCCGTTGAATGGCGCGACATGCGCAGCCCCCGGACGCCTTGCCTCGATCCAGGCGGCCCGCGTCGGCGGAAAGTCGCCGGCCACGTCGGCCTCGCCCGCGGCGAAGCTGCGCAGCGCCGTGAGCCGGTCGGTAACGGGCCGCCATTCGACCCCGGAGATCGGCGCCGCACCGCCATGCCAGCGGGGATTGCGATCGAGTCGAAGCCGTTCGTTGAGCCGCCATTCGGTCAGCCGATAGGGACCAGACGTCACCAACGGTCGCTCGCCGGTCCAGCCGTCTCCCGCCTGCGTGATCCGATGCATCGGAAGGGCGGCGAGCGACGGCAGCGCGAGGAGCTGCGGCAGCGCCGGCATGGGCGCGCGGAGGCGGACGATCACCGCCGGTCCTGCGGTTTCGATCCGGTCGATGTCTGCGAACAGGGGCGCGTTGGGTGAGGCTGTCGCGGGGTCCCGCAGCCGCGCGAGGACCCGGACGAAGATGCTCGGTTCGATCGGTGTCCCGTCCGAGAAGCGCAGCCCGGGCCGCAGCGGGAAGCGCCAGGCAAGCCCATCGGCGGACACGGTCCACCCGCTCGCCAGGCCCGCCTCCGCCTGGCCCAGGCCATTGATCCGCGTAAGCCCCTCGAACTGATCCTGTCCGATCCTGATTGTGGCGAGGTCGGACGATTTCTGGGGATCGAGCGTCTTCACCTCGTCGTCGGCAAGCCGGATCAGCCGATCCGGCGGGAGCGGCGCGCGCGGCCCGTCGTGGCAAGCGGCGAGCAGCAGGAGCAGGGGGAGGATCAGGCGGCGCATGGGCGAGGGGATTTGGCCCTATGTCGTCACGATGCTCAACCCCTTCATTGCCTCAACAGGATTGCCGGCCCTACTATCTCCGTTCGTGTCGAGCGAAGTCGAGACACGTTGCGCGGCGTCCCTCGACTTCGCTCGGGACGAACGGAGTTGGATATGAAGCGCCTGACCCTTATCCTGTTGATGTTCTCCACCCCCGCCTTCGCCAATCCCGTTGACGATCGCTTCGACGCACTGAGTGCGAAGGAGTGGGCGTGGCGGCAGCAGAGTTTCCAGAGCGAGGAGTCGAACAGGGGTGGCATTCCGAAACATCTGCCCGACGAGAGTCTCGCGACCCAGCAGACACGGCTCGCCACCTGGACCGACACGCTGAGGCAACTCGACGCGATCCGCCCCGGCGAGCTGTCGCCCGGCAAGCAGGAGGATTATGGCGTCTATCGCGCGCAGATCGAGACGCTCCTCGACGCGCAGCGCTTCCGCGATTTCGAGAAGCCGCTGAACTCGGACAGCAGCTTCTGGGCCGACCTCGGCTATTATGCGCGCCAGCCGATCCGCACCGAGGCCGATGCGCGGGCGATGCTGTCGATGATGGCCGACATCCCGCGCTATTTCAGCCAGAACATCGTCAATATGCGCGCCGGGCTGAAGCGCGGCTTCACCCCGCCCAGGGTGACCATGAAGGACCGCGACCAGTCGATCGCGCTGCTCGCCGAGGCGAAATCGCCGCGCGACACGCTGTGGTTCGAGCCGTTCGCGAACCTCCCTGTCGCGATCCCGGCGGCGCGGCAGGAGGCGCTGCGCGGCGAGGCCGAGGCACTGATCCGCGACCGGATCATTCCCGCCTATGCCGATCTGCTGGCCTTCATGCGCAAGGATTATCTCCCGCATCTGCGCAAGGGGCTGGCGGCCGAGGGCTGGCCCGACGGCAAGGCCTATTACCGCGCGCAGATCCGCGCCTACACCACGCTCGACCTGCCGCCCGAGGAGATCCACCGCATCGGCCTGGCCGAGGTCGCGAAGATCCGCGCGCAGATGGACGCGATCATGAAGGAGGTGAAGTTCCAGGGCGACTTCCCGGCCTTCCTCCACTTCCTGCGCACCGATGCGCAATTCTACGTCACGACGCCGCAGGCGCTGCTCGATCGCGCCGCCTGGACGGCCAAGCGATTCGACGGCGTGGCGGCGCGATGGTTCGGGCGGATGCCGCGCGGACGGTTCGGGATCGTGCCGGTGCCGGCCGACATCGCGCCCTATTACACCGCCGGGCGCGGCGGGCAGGACCGTTATCTGCTCAACACCTACGAGCTGCCGTCACGCCCGCTGTTCCAGCTCACCGCGCTGACCCTCCACGAATCGGCGCCGGGGCATAGCTGGCAGACATCGATGGCGGCGGAGAATGAGGATCGGCCCGACTGGCGGCGCTACACCTATGTCTCGGCCTATGGCGAGGGCTGGGCGCTCTATTGCGAGAAGCTGGGCGTCGAGATGGGTCTGTACGACACGCCCTATGAGCGCTTCGGCATGCTGAGCTACCAGATGTGGCGCGCGGCGCGGCTGGTGATCGACACCGGCATCCATTCCAAGGGCTGGACCCGCGAGCAGGGGATCGCCTTCCTCCGCGACAACAGCGCGCTCAGCGAGCATGAGATCACCACCGAGGTCGATCGCTATATCGGCTGGCCGGGGCAGGCGCTGTCCTATTATCTCGGTCAGCTCCAGATCGAGAAGGAGCGCGCCCGTGCCGAGGCGGCGCTGGGCGACCGCTTCGATATTCGCGCCTTCCACGACATGGTGCTGTCGCTGGGATCGGTGCCGCTGCCGGTCCTGACCACCCGCACCGACCGCTTCATCGCCGAGGGTGGCAAGGGGCCCTGGCCGCTGCCCAACTGAACGCGCGGGATGGGCCGGCCGAAAAATCCGTCGAAATTAGCGAAGGTCGGCTGTCGTTCAGAAGGATCGTGGTAGCGCGGCCCGGTTTTCTGAGCGGAGGAAAGATTGAAGCGCATCATCTGGGTGGCGGCTATTCTGTCGGCAGGCGGCCCCGCAGCGGCCGCGCCCCTTCCGGATCCGGTGCGGGCGATGATCGAGACGGCGCTCGCCACCGACGAGCCGCAGACCATCGCTGCGGTGATCGCCGTCGCGAAGCGCGCCAATCCGGACAGCGTCGCGGAGATCGAGGCGATGACCGCGGATCATGAGCGGGACCTGGCCGCCAGGGCGCGGGCGAAGGCCGATGCCGAGCGCGAACGCCTCGCTTCGGCCGGGGTCTTTTCCTTGTGGACCGGACAGATAGAGCTGGGCGGAAGCTGGTCGACCGGCAATTCGCGGACGCTGGGCCTCTATGGCGGCACGAAGCTCAAGCGATCGGGCCTCGACTGGCAGCATGATCTGTCGCTCCGCATCGACTATCAGCAGACCGACGGCCAGACCACCACCGAGCGCGCCGTCGCCGCCTGGCAGCCGCGTTACAAGATCAGCCCCAGCTATTACGCCTACGGCCTCACCCAATATGAGCATGATCGCTTTCTTGGCTATCAGCATCGTCTGACCGCCGGCGCGGGCCTGGGCGTGGTCGCCGTGAACAATCCCCGGCTGAGACTCGAGTTCGATGCCGGTCCCGCCTTCCGCTACACGAGCTTCTACGACGGCGCGCCCGACGAGCAGCGGCTGGCGGGGCGCGGCGGCCTCAACATGAAATGGACCCCCTGGCCGAGGCTCACGCTCGCCCAGGAAGTCGCCGTCTATGTCGAAAAGGAGAACACGACCGCGGCCACCACCACCTCGATCGAGACGTTGCTGTTCGGGCCGCTGAAGGGTCGGCTGTCCTACGCGGTCCAATATGAGCGCGACGCGCCGCCCGACCAGAAGCGCACCGATACGGTCTCGCGCGCTTCGCTGGTCTATAATTTCTGAGTCAGTCCCTGTGCCAGTCGCGCGGCAGGCGCCACGCTGCGAGCAGCAGGAAGAAGGTGGCGAGGACGTAGAAGCCGGTGCCCGACAGGATCGCATAGCGAAGCGCCTCGTCGCCATAGCGCGCCTTGAGATGATCTGAGATCCAGCCGATCGCCGGCGTGCCGATGCCGATGCCGATCAGGTTGTTGACGAACAGGAAGATCGCTGACGCGGTCGAGCGCATCGATGCGGGCACCACCGCTTGCACGGCCGCGATGACCGGGCCCAGCCATACCAGCCCGAGCGCGGTCGGTACCAGCAACAGCCCGAGGCTGAGCAGCAGCGACTGGGCCGAGATGCCGAACGCGTAGAAGGGAAGGGTGCCGACGAAAGCCAGCGCGGGGACGAGCGCGTAATAGGCCTTCGACCGGCTGGCGAGGCGATCCGACAGCACGCCGCCCATCCAGATCCCGGCGAGACCGGCCACCAGCAGGATAGCGCCGTAACCGAGCGAGGCTTCGAGCAGGCTGATCCCGAAACTCCGGACGAAGAAGCTCGGCAGCCAGAAGAACAGGCCGTAACCCATCATCGAGGAGCAGGCGGCGCCGACGCTGAGCAGCCAGAAGCTCGGCTTGGTCAGCAGCGTCGCGATGACGGTGCCGAGGCTGACGGCGGTTGCGCCCTCCGCCGGCCGGTTGCCGCGCGGATCGCGGACGACGCGGCGGAACAGCGGGGCGAGCAGCAGCCCGGCTGCACCGACAATGAAGAAGGCCGATCGCCAGTCGATCAGCGTCGCTATCACCCCGCCGAAGACGATGCCGGTCGCGCTGCCGATCGGGATGCCGAACGAATAGAGCGCCAGTGCACGCGCGCGCCGCTCGGGCGGGAACAGGTCGGCGATCAGCGTATAGGCTGGGGCGACGCCGCCCGCCTCGCCTATGCCGACGCCGAGGCGGGTGGCGAAGAGCTGCCAGAAATTCTGGGCGAAGCCGCACAGCGCGGTCATCAGGCTCCAGATCGCGAGCGCCGCCGTCATGATCGTGGAGCGATCGCGCCGGTCGGCGAGCATTGCGATCGGGATACCGAGGCCGGTGTAGAACAGCGCGAAGGCGAGCCCGCCCATCAGGCCGAGCTGCGCGTCGCTGAGCGACAGGTCGGCCTTGATCGGCACCGCGAGGATGCCGATGATCTGGCGATCGATGAAGTTGAGCGTATAGGCGAGCAGCAGCATCGCCATCATCAGGGTGGGCGAGGCGACCCTGGCCGCCCCGCCCCCCGATGCCGTCGCGGTCCCGGTCAGAAACGCACCTCGCCGGTGACGGTGAAGGTGCGCGGCGGGCCGTAGAAGCCGATCACCGAATTGCCGGTCAGCGCGCCTGGGAAGTTGTAGCCGCCGACGCGGTACTTGCGGTCGAACAGGTTGCGGCCATGGCCCGAGATCGAGAAGCGCTTGTCGGGCGAGGTCCAGACGATCGACAGGTCGACCAGCTCATAGGCCTTCTGGTCGAGCACCGGGTTCGGCACCTCGAACAACGAATAGTCGCTGCGGAAGGAGAGCGCCGGGGTGATCGTGACGCGGCCCAGCCCGTCGAAATCGTGGCCCAGCGTCGCCGAGGCGTTGGCGGTATATTTGGGCGTGTTCTGGAACACCCGTTCATCGGCAAAGTCGCGGATCTGGAGCGTCACCGGATCGAGGGTCAGGAACTCCTTGAACTTCGCGTTGGTGTAGCCGACCGACGCCTGCACCTGGAAGTCGCGATCCGGCACGGCGCGCAGCTCGAGTTCCCAACCGTAGATGCGCGACTTGCCGACATTGTCGACCGAGGAGACGACCGTGGTGCCAGACAGGAACTGGGTCGTGACCTGCTGGTCCTTATAGTCGGAATAGAAACCCGCCATGTTGACGAACAGAGTGCGGTCGAGGAAGGCACCCTTCATGCCGGCCTCATAAGCGGTGACGGTCTCGGGCTTGTAGCCGTTGACGGTGCCGGGCGTGAAGATGGCGTCGCCGCGCGGATCGAAGCCGCCCGACTTGTAGCCGCGCGACCAGGACGCATAGAGATTGACGTCCTCGACCGGCTTGTAGCTGAGCGACAGGCGCGGCGTGAACTTCTTGTCGGTGCGGTCGTTGCTATAATCGGTACGGATGCGGAACGGGACGGCCGCCGCATTGCCGAAGAGCGGCGAGCGCAGGCCCAGATAGTCGGCGCGGAACACCGTGCCCTCGCGCTTGTCGCTGGTGTAGCGACCGCCGACAGAGACCGAGAACTGGTCGCTGAGCTTCACCGAGACGTCGGCGAAGGCGGCGTAGGACTTGGTGTCGACGTCGCCCGACGTCAGCGTCGTCAGGTTCGCGTTGCCGATCACCGTGTCGAACGCGCCCGAGGCCGAGCCGTTGAGATAATAGAGACCGAACACGCCCTGCACCCGGTCGCTCTGCAACAGCGCCTGGAATTCCTGGGTGAACTGGTGATCCTTGTAGAAGGACGGGATGTCGAGCACCGGTCCCGGCGTGCCGTCAAAGTCGATCACCGTGTCGGTGTGGCCCTTGCGATAGGCGGTGATCGACTTGAAGGTCAGCAGGTCCGACGCTTCATATTCGATCGTGCCCGAGATGCCCTTGGTCACGACCTTGTTGTCGTCGCCGACGCCGGAGCGGGTGTCATAGACGTCGCCGATCGGGTTGAAATCGAGCAACCCGCCATTGGGCAGCAGGCGATAGCCGTGGCGCGGGTTCGAATTGTCGCGGGTCTCGTCGGCAGCGATGCGGACCGAGAGCTGGTCGGTCGGGGTCCATTCGGCCGAGACGCGGCCTGCAAGCACATCCTTGTTGTAATGCTCTGCGCCGGTGAACAGGTTCTTGCCGAAGCCGTCGCGCTTGTAATAGGCGACTGCGCCGCCGATCGAGAAGGTGTCGGTGAGCGGCACCGTCACCGAAGCGACGACCTCGCGCTGGTTGTAGCTGCCATAGGAGGCACGGACCTTGGCCTCGAAATCATGGCCGAGGCGACGGGTGACATATTTGATCGCGCCGCCGATCGTGTTGCGGCCGTAGAGCGTTCCCTGCGGGCCGCGCAGCACCTCGACGCGGTCGATGTCGAAGATGTCGAGCACCGCGCCTTGCGGGCGGGCGATGTAGACGTCGTCGACATAAAGGCCGACGCCGGGCTCGAAGCCCCACACCGGATCCTGCTGGCCGATGCCGCGGATGAAGGCGATCAGCGTGCTGTTCGATCCGCGTGCGACCTGCAGGGTCATGTTAGGTGTCTTGTCCTGCAGCGTGGTGATGTCGATCGCGCCGGTGCGCGACAGGGCGTCGCCGCTGATCGCCGAGACCGAGATCGGCACGTCGATCAGGCTTTCCTCGCGGCGCCGTGCGGTGACGACGATCTCGCCCGTGTCGCCGGCGTCGCCCGCCTCGGCGACCGTTTCATCCGCCCCCTGGGCGGATCCTGCCTGCGGCAGCGCGACGGTGGTGAGGGCGGTGGCGGCGGCGAGGAGCCGAAGGGCCTTGGTCCTCTGGGTCATGGTGGTCTCCCTGTTCATTTGCTGTCGTTCAAGAAAGAGCGGACGTCGGCGATGCTGGCGGCGGTGGCCTCCTCCTGCGGGGCGTGCCCGACATCGTCGTAGATGATGAGCTTCGATCCCCTGATCGCGGTGGCGAGCTGATCGGCCTGGGCGACCGGGATCACCTTGTCGGCACGGCCCCAGAGGATCAGGGTCGGCGCCGTGATCCGGTGGAGCCGGTCCTGCGGCTCGGGCAGGGTGAACTGCTCAAGATGGGCGATCAGCGCAGGTCCGTTGCGCGCGATCATCGTCTGCATCAGTGCCAGCCGGTCAGGCGCCAGCCGCTCGGGATGGGCGAAGATCGCCCCGGCTGAGAAGGCGACCGCCGCCGGCTTGGGATCGAGCAGATAGCCGCGCATCGCGTCGGGAACCGGTACCGGCTTTTCGGTGACGCCGTTGATTGAATAGGCGGCGCTGTCGACCAGGATCAGCCGGTCGACCCGACGCGGACTGGCAACCGCGAAATTCCACGCGACAAGGCCGCCGAAGCTGTTTCCGGCGATCGTCGCATGGGCAATGCCGAGCCGGTCGAGCAGCTTGCCGAGCTGCCGGACACGTGTCGCCGTATCATATTGTCCGCGCGGGTCGGGGCTGCTGAGCCCGTGACCGGCCAGGTCGAAACGGATCACGCGATGGTCGCGAGCAAGATCGGTGACCCAGCCGTCCCAGCTTTCGAGGCTGAAGGTAAAGCCGTGGATCAGGACGATCGGCGGCGCGCTGCGCGGGCCTTCCTCCCGCACTCGGAAGCGGACGCCCTCCACCGTCACAAAACGATCCGCCGCTGCGGGGGATCGGGACGCAGCGGCGGGGGCCTCGGCCGATGCCACCCCGGGAAGGGCGGTCATCGTCGCGGCAAGCAGCAGGGTCGATATCAGGCGATGGCGAACCATCCGGCGTTCCGCTCCTAATCGAGCCGCGTTCCGCGCGGCTTTCATCAGCCTCAAGGATAGGGAGGCGGCTTTCGCTGTCGATGACGGTTCGGATCAGATTTGATGGGACAAATTCGCTCAATCGGGGCTGCGACGATAGTCTCCTGGTGCGACGCCGTTCCACTGGCGGAAGGCACGCGCGAAGCTGCGCCCGTCAGAGAAGCCGAGGGTCTCGGCGACGTCGGCAATGCTGCCACCCTTCTCCAGTGCCGCCCGCGCGATACTGTTAAGGTAACGCGCGCGCAGGTCTCGGAAAGCGAGCCCCGCCTCGGCGAGGCGGCGGCGCAGCGACGCTACGCTCATCCCCAGCGCCGAGGCGACATCGGCCTGATCGAGCTTTCCGCGAGCCAGTTCGCGCTCGACACGGCCGATGATACCGGGTGCGTCCGCCGCGATCGGTCCGATCCGGTCGAGCATGTCGGCGATCCCGCCATAGATGGTGCGCGCCGACAGCACCGGGCTCTGGCCCGGGGCGACGCCGATGCCTTCGAGCGCCGCGTCATAATCGAGCCCGAACAGCCCGGCCGAGCCCTTCACCGGCACGCCGAGAAAGGCGAGGTGGCTGCGGTCGGTGGCCGGGCCCCGGGTGCGGATCGACCGGAGCGGGATCGGTCCGGCGTCGGGCGCCAGCGACAGCAGCAGGACGTGGACATAGACGAGCAGGCATTCGAGCGAGAGGATGACGAAGGCGTCGTCGGGATCGAAGGCGTAGGGGAAATCGGCGTCGTCGATCGCATAGCTGATCAGAGTCCCGCGCCGCTGGACCTGATTGTAGCGATGGCCATGGATGATGTTGTAGCTGTTGGCCAGCACCTCCATAACCTCCGCCATCGTGGCGCAGCCCCGCAGCCGCGCCTGGACCAGTTCGGAGGTTCCTACCATCAGCGGCCGCAGCGAGACATGGCAGCTCTCGTCGCCGCCGAGCAGCGCCATCTGTTCGCAGATACGGAAATAGTCGGAGAGGCGCAGTGCGGTGCTGCCCTGTTCCTCGAACAGGTCGGCGGGAAGGCCCGCGCGCCGCAGGACATGTGCGGGGGAAAGGCCCGCGGCGTCCATGACGCCGAGCAGCGGCCGAACCGCCTCGACGGTCAGCGACGGCCCCGGTTCGTTCGACGGCGGCGGAGAGAAGACGGGGAGACTCACGGCGGGGAGTCTGTCGCCCCGGCGGTCGGCAATCAAGGTCGCGTATCTACGGGGAAGGGAGGCTCGGCTGTCAGGCGACCATTGCCGCCTGCAATGCCTGAACCAGGGTGTTAGGCGAGAAAGGCTTGCGCAGCACGATCGCACGATCGCCCAGAACCGCATCGATCGCGTCGGACTGGGCGAAGCCGGTGGCGAAGACGATCTTGAGGTCGGGCCATCGCTCGAGGGCGGCTCGCGCGACCTCTGCCCCGTTCATGCCGGGCATGGCGAAGTCGAGCAGCATCACTGACGGCACCTCCCGTTCGATCATTGCCAGCGCGCGTTCGCCATTTTCCGCCGTCCGCACGGTACAGCCGAGGTCGGTGAGCATCTCGGCCACCACTTCGCGTACGATCGGTTCGTCGTCGACGACGAGAATGTTCAGGCCCGCGACGGTCGCGGCGTCCACCGCGGCGGCCTTGCGCGGCGCGGTCCTGCCCTCGTCCCTGCCCTCGTCCCTGCCATCGTCCTCGTCCTTGGTAGCCTCCTCGGCAGGGCGCAGGAAGATCGTTACGGTGCTGCCCTGGCCGGGCTCCGATTCGATGGTCACTGTGCCGCCGCTCTGGCGCGCCATGCCGAAAACCATGCTTAGCCCCAGCCCGGATCCGCGGCCGACCGGCTTAGTGGTGAAGAAGGGTTCGAACACGCGGGAGAGCACCTCCGGCGTCATGCCGGTGCCGGTGTCGGTGACGGTTATGCCGACATAGTCGCCATCGGGCACGTCGTCGCGGCCTTCGAGGCGCTGCCGGCTGAGCGCGATCGCAAGTCGCCCGCCGTCGGGCATCGCGTCGCGCGCATTGATCGCCAGATTGAGCAGGGCGAGTTCAAGCTGGACCGGATCGGCCATCACCGACTCTGGCAGGACGTCGCCCAGATCGAAGTCCAGCATGATCGCCGGTTCGATCGTCCGCGACAGCAATTCGCGCAACCCGGCCAGGATGTCGGCGATCCGGGTCGGGCGCAGCTCGATCCGCTGGATGCGGGAAAAGGAGAGCAGCTGGCTGGTCAGGCGGCGGCCCCGCTCGATCGCCGAGATCGCCGTGCCGCAAAGATGCTGGATGCGCTCGTCGCCGCCGGCCCGATTGTTGATGAGGTCGAGGCTGCCGGAAACGACCTGGAGCAGGTTGTTGAAGTCGTGCGCGATGCCGCCGGTCAGTTGACCCATGGCCTCCATCTTGCGGGCCTGGACCAGCGCGGCCTCGGTCCGCTCGCGTTCGGCGATCTCGGCGCGCAGCGCCTTGTTGGCCTCGCGCAGGCGAGCGGGCGAGGGCAGTGCGATCGCCTTGGGCAGCAGCGGCCACAGCACGATCGCGGTCAGCACCGAGACGGCGGCGGTAATCAGCTTGATCACCGCTTCCAGAGCGTAGGCGCCGTTCCACAGGTTCCACAGGCCTACCAGGTGGGTAAGCCCGCAGGCCGTGATGAACAGAGCGAACAACCAGAAGACGCCGCCGAAGGCGACGTCGCGGCGCTTGCGCACGAAGGTGACCAGCACGATGGGGATCGAGAGGTAGGCGAGCGCGATCAGCGCGTCCGCGATCGCCATGGTCCAGATCAGCCAGGGATCCCACAGCAGGCAATAGCCATGCGGTGCATAGCTGCCACTGATGAATTCCCGGACGGTTTCGAACATCGGCGGCAGCCCCTGCGACGCGTGGTCGTCTGCTAGTAGACGATGCATCGATCGGCCGGAAGCGCGGTCGGGTTCATTGTGAATTCGGGGGATTTCAACGCTGACATATCCGGTCAGAAATCCGGGCTATGAGCCATTGCCATCATGATTCGATCAAAGGACATAACGGTGCGTTCGAGGGGGCTGTCCGAAACCGGACTGGTTGCGATTCTGGTTGCTCTGTGCATTGGCGCTCCGGTCGCCGCCCAGGACCGTACGGGTGACGAGCAACTGCAGGACGAGGCCGACTATGAGGATCCCAACCCGATCCTGGTGACCGGTCAGAGCCAGCGCCAACGGGGCGCCGCGGTTGGCGACATCCCGCCGATCCAGCAATATAATGGCGCCGATATCCGAGCGCTCGGCGTCAACTCGGTCGCTGAGCTGCTCGAGGAACTGGCGCCGCAGACGCGCAGCGGCCAGGGCCGCGGAGGCGAGCAACCGGTCACCCTGCTCAATGGCCGCCGGATATCCGGATTCCGCGAAATTCGAGACATCCCCGCCGAGGCGATCGAGCGCGTCGATATCCTGCCCGAAGAGGTCGCTCTCAAATATGGCTACAGCGCCGACCAGCGGGTCGTGAACATTGTCCTGCGCCGCCGCTTTCACGCGATCACCGGGGAAGTCGAAGCTGGCATGGCGACGCGCGGCGGCGGTGAGAGCGGCGAGGCCGAGCTCAATTTCCTGCGCATTCGCCGCGATCAGCGGATCAACCTCAACATCGAGTATCAGGGTGCCGCAGCGATCACCGAGGCCGAGCGGAACCTGATCTCACGCGGCGGTGGGCGGGCGTTCGACACTGCCGGCAACATCACCGGCATCCCGACCGGCGCCGAGATCGACCCGGCGCTGAGCGCGCTGGCGGGTGCCCCGGTGACGATCGCCGGCGTCCCCGCATCGGCAGCGAACGGCACGCCCGCGCTCGCAGATTTCCTCGGCACCGCGAACCGAGTCAACAGGAGCGATGTCAGCCGTTACCGCACGATCCAGCCGAGGAGCCGGACGCTCGACGTCAACAGCGTCTATGCCCGCAATATCCTGGGCAATGTCGCGGCGACGCTCAACGCCACGCTCAACGCCACCGACAGCGATTCACTGCGCGGCCTGCCGGGGGCAAGCCTGCGCCTGCCCGCCGCGAACCCCTATTCCCCGTTCGGAACCGACGCGACGTTGTTGCGCTATCTGGGAATCAGTCCGCTGACCCAGGGGACCAACGGGGTGACCGGCCATCTCGGGTTCACCCTCGACAAGGACCTGGCAAAATGGCGGCTGTCGCTGACCGGCAATTACGATCATTCGGTCACGAAGACGCGAACGCTGCGCGGCTATGACCTCGGCGATCTGCAGGCGGCGCTCGATGCAGGGGACCTGTCGGTCAATCCCTTCGGAACAATCCCGGCGGGGCTGCTCGATCAGCGGCAGGTCGATCGTGCGCGGGCGAAATCCGACAGCGGCGACATTCAGCTCGTCGCCAACGGTCCGATCGCGGAGCTTCCCGCCGGGCCGCTCAACGCCAGTTTCAAGACAGGGTTCAGTGCGCTCGGCCTGGACGCGACCTCGATGCGGTCAGGCGTCGTGTCGTCGAGTGACCTGTCGCGCACCGACATCAACGGGCGAGCCAGCTTCGACCTGCCCCTGACCAGTCGCAAGAACGATATCCTCGCCGCGATCGGCGACCTGTCGCTCAACGTCAATGCGGCGGTCGACCGCTATTCGGACTTCGGCACGGTCGGCAGCTACGGCTATGGCGCCAACTGGAAGCCGCGCGACGGCATCGGCCTGATTGTTTCCATGACCCAGGACCGTAACCCGCCCTCGGTCCAGCAGCTCGGCAATCCCGTGGTGCTGACACCCGACGTTCGTACCTTCGATTATGCGCGCGGCGTCACCGTCGACATCCCCCAACTCGGTGGCGGGAACCCCGATCTCGCCGCTGACCGGCGCCGGGTGCTGAAGATCGGTCTCACCCTGAAGCCGTTCAAGGAGGACATCACCCTCACCGCCAACTATGTGAACAGCCGCGTCCGCAACGCGATCGCCACCTTCCCCGAGGCGACGGCGGCGATCGAGGCGGCCTTCCCCGACCGCTTCACCCGAGATGCCGACGGTAACCTCCTGCGGATCGATGCCCGGCCCATCAACTTCGCGCGGCAGGATCGCAGCGAGCTGCGCTGGGGCTTCACTTTCACCAGGCGCCTGAAGACCTCCGAGCGCGTGATCGAGGCGATGCGCAACAGCGCCTTCGCCCGGCGCATGGCGGAGCAGCGCGCCGCCGCCATTGCCGCGCGCGAGGCGGCTGGACAAGGCACGCCGCAGCAGGGCACCGGCGACGGTGCTCGAGAAGGCGCGCGCGGCCCAGGAGGACCGGGCGGTCCCGGCGGGCCGGGCGGCTTCCGTGGCGCCGGCGGTCGCGGGCAGGGCGGGCGGCTCCAGCTTTCGGTCTTCCACACCTGGCACCTCAAGGACGAAGTGCTGATCCGCCGCGGCCTGCCGGTGCTCGACCTGCTCAACGGCGACGTGATCGGATCGGGCGGCGGTACGTCACGCCATGAGCTGGAGGCACAGCTCACCTATGCGAACAACGGCCTGGGCGCACGGCTCACCGGCGCCTGGCAGAGCGGCACGACCGTCGACGGCAGCGCCGGATCGCCGGCCGGGAACCTGCGCTTCTCACCAGTCGCGAAGGCCAATGCGCGGCTGTTCGTGAACCTGTCGCAGATACCCGCGCTGGTCGACAGCGGCTGGGCACGGGGCGCGCGCATCTCGCTGAGGATCGACAATATCTTCGATACCCGGCCCCGGGTGCGCGACGCGACCGGGGCCACGCCGCTGCGCTACCAGGCCGGCTATCTCGATCCACTCGGCCGGGTGGTCAGGATCGAGTTCCGCAAGCTGATCTTCTGACGGACATCAGCGTGCCGGCAGCACCATTGCGCGGCATTCGCCGAAGCCGATCGGCACATGCCCATTGGCTCGCGCGGTCGCGGAGAGCAGAATCTCGTCGCCGTCCTGTAGGAAGCTGCGCTCCTCGCCGGTCGGCAGCGTCACCGGCCGGGTGCCGCCACGCGAGATCTCCATCAGGCTGCCGAAGCCGTCGTCGGTCGGTGCCGAGATGGTACCGGTGCCCAGCAGGTCGCCCGGCTGGAGGTTGCAGCCGTTGGAGGCGTGGTGGGTGACGATCTGCGCCACCGTCCAGTACATGTTGGATGCCGGGCCCTTGCTCAGCCGGTACGGCGGCAGGCCCTGTTCGCGCATCTTCGCGGTGAGCAGCCGGACCTCCAACTCGACCCCAAGTGCGCCCCCCGCCTGATCGCCATCGTCCCAAAGATAGGGAAGCGGCTTCGGATCGTCGTCGGGCCGTGCCGTCTGGGCGATGCGGAACGGCGCCAACGCTTCGGTCGTCACCACCCAGGGGGAGATGGTCGTCTGGAAGTTCTTGGCGAGGAACGGCCCGAGCGGCTGATATTCCCACGCCTGGAAGTCGCGCGCCGACCAGTCGTTGAGCAGGCAGAAGCCGGCGATGTGATCCGCCGCCTCGGCGATCGGGATCGGCTCGCCCAGCTCGTTGCCGCGACCGATCCAGACGCCCAGCTCCAGCTCATAGTCGAGCCGCGCCGACGGGCCGACCAACGGCGCGTCGGCCTCCGGCGGCTTGCGCTGGCCTTTGGGACGCACCAGCGGCACGCCCGACGGGCGGATCGACGAGGCGCGGCCATGATAGCCGATCGGCACATATTTGTAGTTGGGCAGCAGCGGATTGTCGGGCCGGAACTGGCGGCCGATATTGTTGGCGTGATGGATGCCGACATAGAAATCGGTATAGTCGCCGATCGTGGCCGGCAGGTGCATCGTCACCGCCGAACGATCGTGCAGATGCGGTTCCAGCGCGGGACGGTGATTCGCACGCGACAGCAGTTCCGACAGCTTGTGGCGCAACGCCAGCCGCCGCTCGGCGGGCAGCGCGAGCAAGGCGTTCAGCGTCGGCCCGCGCAATTCGACCGGAAGCAGCCCGGAGATCGCCGCGAGGTCGAGCAGCTTGTCGCCGATCGCAACCGCCGGCCGCTTCTCGCCGTCCGCGCCGAGCGAGAAGATGCCATAGGGCAGGTTCTGGATGGGAAAGTCGGGATGGCCGTCGGCCCCCGGCACCCAGCTGGTGAGGGCCGGGTCGTGCGTTGCGTCGATCGTGATCATCTGGAGAGCTTTGCCTTGGTGAAGCCCGACCAGCAATCGTCATAATCGAGCTGGGCGAGCGGGCTTTCGAGTGCGAAGCGGGTCGGGCGCAGCACCGACCGGCTTTCGAACATGAACGCCATGGTGGCGTCGATCTTGTGCGGCTTCAGATCGGCGGCGATCGCCGTCTCGTAGCTCGCCCGGTCGGGGCCATGGCCCGACATCCGGTTGTGGAGCGATCCGCCGCCGGGCATGAAACCGCCCGCCTTGGCGTCGTAGGCGCCGGTGATGAGGCCCATATATTCGCTCATCACGTTGCGGTGGAACCAGGGCGGCCGGAAGGTGTCCTCGGCGACCATCCAGCGCGGCGGGAAGATCACGAAATCGCAATTGGCGGTGCCCGCCACTTCCGACGGCGAGGTCAGGACCGTGAAGATCGACGGATCGGGATGGTCATAGCTGACCGTGCCGATCGTGTTGAAGCGGCGGAGGTCGTAGCGATAGGGCGCAAGGTTTCCGTGCCAGGCGACGACGTCGAGCGACGAATGGCCGATCGTGGTCGACCACAGCGCGCCTTCGAACTTCTGAACCAGCTCGGTGGGCTCGTCGATATCCTCGAACCAGGCGGCCGGCGTCTCGAAGTCGCGCGGATTGGCGAGGCCGTTCGATCCGATCGGGCCGAGGTCGGGCAGGCGGAACGGCGCACCGTAATTCTCGCAGACATAGCCACGCGCCGCGTCGCCGGTCAGTTCGACCCGGAAGCGGATGCCGCGCGGGATCACGGCGATGTAAAGCGGTTCAACCTCGACCAGGCCCAGCTCGGTGACGATGCGGAGTCCGCCCTGCTCTGGGACGATCAGCAGTTCGCCGTCGGCGTTGAAGAAGACGCGGCGTTCCATCGAGCGGTTGGCGGCGTAGAGATGGATGCCGATCCCGCCATTGCCGGCGATGCTGACCAGCCCGTCGATGAAGTCGGTCGGTTCGGTCGGCAGCGGCAGCGGGTCCCAGCGCAGGCGGTTGGGATCGGCCGGCGCCTCGTCGAACGGACGATGTCGCAGGCCGGTCGGGCGCGTATAGGCCTTGAACGGAGGGTGATTGGCGGCCGGGCGCATCCGGTAGAGCCAGCTGCGCCTGTTCTCTGCGCGGGGCGCGGTGAAGGCGCTGCCCGAGAGCTGTTCGGCATAGAGGCCGTAGGGCACGCGCTGCGGTGAGTTGCGCCCCATCGGCAGCGCCCCGGGAAATGCTTCGGTCGCGACGTGATTGCCGAAGCCGGGGATGTAAGGACCTGTCATCATTGCCTCCGGCCTTGCGGTGGTGCGGCGAACGGGGTCGACGTCAGCCATCGACCTTCACCACGCCGCGGCGGATCTGGTCGCGCTCGATCGACTCGAACAGCGCCTTGAAATTGCCTTCGCCGAAGCCGTCATTGCCCTTGCGCTGGATGATTTCGAAGAAGATCGGGCCGACCATATTCTCGGTGAATATCTGCAGCAGGATACCGCCGCCGGTCTCGGGCGCGCCGTCGATCAGGATGCCGCGCTTGCGCATCTCCTCGATGTCGTGGCCATGGCCGGGCAGGCGGGCGTCGATCCCCTCATAATAGGTATCGGGGGTCGACTGGAAACGGATGCCGTTGGCGCGGAGCCGGTCGACCGTCTCGAAGATATTGTCGGTCGCCAGCGCGAGATGCTGGATGCCTTCGCCCTTATATTCGCGCAGGAATTCCTCGATCTGGCTGTTCTCGTCCTGGCTTTCGTTGAGCGGGATACGGATCTTGTCGTCGGGCGCGGTCATCGCGCGGCTGAGCAGCGCGGTCGCCTGGCCCTCGATGTCGAAATAGCGGATCTCGCGGAAGTTGAAGACCTTCTCGTAGAAGCCGGCCCAATGGTTCATGCGGCCGCGCATGACGTTGTGGGTCAGGTGATCGAGCGTGTGGAGGCCCACGGAACGCTGATTGCGCGCGGCGCCCGGCACAGCGCGGAAATCGACATCGTAGATCTCCTGCGCGCCATAGCGATCGACGAGGTAGAGGTTTGAGCCTCCGATGCCTTCGATGGCGGGAATGTTGAGTTCCATCGGGCCGACGGGGCCTTGGACCGGCGTCGCGCCGCGAGTCACAGCCTTTTCGAATGCCTTGGCTGCGTCGTGGACCCGGAATGCCATGGCGTTGGCCGAGGGGCCGTGGGCGGCGCGGAAATCCGCGGCCTGCCCCCCCTTGTCCATGTTGAGGATGAAGTTGACGTCGCCTTGCTGGTAGCGGCGGACGTTCTTCGACCGGTGGTCGCCGAGATGGGTGAAGCCCATCGCCTCGAAGAGCGCCGCCAGGGCCAGCGGATCCGGGCCGGTGAACTCGACGAACTCGAAACCGTCGAGGCCGAGCGGGTTATGGTGCGGTTCGACAGCAGTGGCGCTCATGTCAGCCTCTTCGAGATAGTATCATCGGATACCAATACGGGTTTGAACCGATTCGTGTCAAATGATACCAACGCGCCATGTCGCCAAAGCGCCTCACCCTCGATCGCTTCATTCCCTATCGGTTGTCCGTGACGTCCAACGTCGTCAGCGACGTGATCTCGACGGCTTATGAGGCCCTGTTCGGCCTTTCCATCCCTGAGTGGCGGATCGTTGCGGTGGTGGCAGAGCAGGACGGAATCACCCAGCAGGGCGTCTGCATCGCGACCCGGATGGACAAGGTGACGGTGAGTCGTGCGACGATCGCGCTGGTCGACCGCGGGCTAATTACCCGTGCGCCCAATCGGGCGGACCGGCGCTCACGGTTGCTGGCATTGTCCGAAGCCGGGCAGCGGCTCTACGCCGATGTCGCGCCCAAGGCGATCGAGTTCGAGGATCGCATATTCTCGATCTTCCCGGCTGAAGAACTGGACCGCTTCATGGCAATGCTGCGCGCTATCGAGCAGCGTGCGCTGGAGGTCGGCACCCTTTAGATTTTCACATATTGCGATTTTCCGGTTTGGCTGATGCTTCCGTCTGCCCCGCTCGCTCCGAACGAGAGTAGGGCCCGATGGCGGTGCCACCGGGCCCTTTTCGGCCACTCTCCTGCCGAACCCTTCTGTTAGAAGAAGAAGGAGTAGATGATGTCGATGATCTCGCCGGTGCCGACGTCGACCAGGACGGCGTCGTCATAGTAGCGGACCCAGCGATAGTCGCCATAGGCCGGCGGCAGGCGATAATACCAGGGATCCGAGATCCAGTAGCTCGATCCGTAGAACCAGGGATCCCAGCGATAGCCCGGATACCAGCGCTGGTAGCTGTAGCCCCAGCGCGGCGCGACATAGCGCGGCAGGCGATAGATGGTGCGGTTCCGGCTGCGGTAATCGCGCCAGTCGTAGCGGCGATCGGTGCGCCAGTTGCGGTCCCAGCGATCATTGTCGCGCCGGTCGCGATTTGCCCAGTTGCGGCGGTCGCGATCGTTGCGATCCCAGTTGCGTCCGTCGCGGCCCCAGTTGCGATCGTTGCGATCCCAATTCCGGTCGTTACGGTCCCAGTCGCGGCGATCGCTGCCCCAGCGCTGGTCGCGGCTGGTGTCGCGGTCGCGTGTCCAGTTGCGGTCGCCCCGATCGGTCCGTTCGACACGATCGCCGCGATTGTTCCGATCGCCGCGGTCCCACGCCCGGCGGCGATCCTCGGTTGCCGCGCCGCTGGCCGCCTGGCCGCCGGCGGCCGTGTCGCGGCCCCAGTTGCGTTCACGGACGGCGCCGGTGCCAGCGCGAGGAGTGTCGCCGCCGCGATTCCATCCGCGGTCGCCGCCGAAGCTGCGTTGCGGTGTCTGGGGCGCTTGTGGCGGTGCGACGCGCTGCGGTGCGACCGGGGCAGGGCGCTCGACAGCGCGATTCGCCTCGCGCGCCTGGCGGAAGGCTTCACGCCGGGAGTCGCCATTCATCATCGCGCCGCGCTCGCGACCGCGCTCCTGGGCCTGGGCGACGGTCGGGAGGATGATCGCCGCCCCCAGCGCCAGCCCGATCATGGTCCTCGAAAGGTTACGCATCGGAAATACTCTCCACACGGGCGGCATGATGCCACCCTTGCCCCCCTTGTGCCCCCTGTCGACTGAGCGAGGGCTGAACCCCGCTGTCAGCAAGCAGAAAGATTCAGACCTCAGCCGCCGGGCTTCGTCGCGAGCGCGGGCACGGCGCGGGCAGCATCGGCGGGATCGATTCCAGGGGGAGGCGCGGCGGCGATCGTTTCGCTGCCGGCCAGCACCCGACCGGCGCGCCGGATCGCGCGGCGGACGCGCGGATAGGTGCCGCAGCGGCAGATGTTGGTCATCGCCGCGTCGATCTCCTCGTCGCTCGGGTCGTGATTCTTGTCGAGCAGCGCTGCCGCCGCCATGATCATGCCCGACTGGCAATAACCGCACTGGGGAAGGTTCTCGGCGACCCAGGCCTGCTGGACGGGATGGCTCCGGTCGCGCGACAGCGCTTCGATCGTGGTGACGAAGCTGCCCTCGATCGATCCGATCGGGACCTGGCAGGCGCGCACCGGCTGGCCGTCGATGTGCACGGTGCAGGCGCCGCACAGTCCGGCGCCGCAGCCATATTTGGTGCCGGTGAGATTGGATGCGTCGCGCAGCGCCCACAGCAGCGGGGTCGCGGGATCCATCCGGTAATGGACCGGCTGGCCGTTGACGGTGAACCTTGTCATGCCTCGTCATAGCGCCAAGGCGAAAAGGGTGCAGCGGAAAAAATTGCGCGCATGCTTGAAGAATCGCGGCCGCGTTGGTAGGGGCGGCACTTCACGGCGCGGAAAGGGTTTTCGCGACGACACGCTTTTTTGCGTTGTAGCTGGAGACACCGTCGGATCGGCGGCGTGGATGGCTCGCTCCGCAAATGACTGGAGAATTGGTTTTTTTATGCAGATCATCGTTCGTGACAACAATGTCGATCAGGCCCTCCGCGCGCTCAAGAAGAAGCTGCAGCGTGAAGGCGTGTATCGCGAGATGAAGCTGCGTCGCCACTATGAGAAGCCGTCGGAGAAGCGCGCCCGCGAGCGCGCGGCCGCAATCCGTCGCGCCCGCAAGCTGGAGCGCAAGCGGATGGAGCGCGACGGCGTCCGTTAAGGCGTACCGGCGTATCCGCGGCCCGCTTCCGCCGGGCCGCCGCAGTTTCATCATGGCCTGAGAAAGCGACACGCCCATGTCCGAAGTAACCGCCGTTCCCCTTCGTCCGATCGCGAAGGGCTCGCTGACCAAGCTTTGGCTGGGTATTGCGGCGGTGGTCGTCATCGGCATCGGTGCCGCCTATGTCGGCACCTCGCGCCAGGTGGCGATGGCGATGACGCCAGACGAGTTCCTTGCCGCGAACAAGGGCGGCGACGTCGTCGAGACCCCTTCGGGCCTGCAATATGAAGTGCTGCGCGAAGGCAGCGGCCCCAAGGCGACGGCGAGCGACATCGTTCTGGTCGAATATGAAGGCCGTCTCGCCAATGGCGAGGTGTTCGATTCGAGCGCGCGTCATGGCGGTCCGCAGCCGATGCCGCTCCAGGGCATGATCCCGGGCTGGACCGAAGGGCTCCAGCTGATGAACGCGGGTTCCAAATATCGTTTCTGGATGAAGCCGGACCTCGGCTTCGGCCCGATGGGTGTCCCCGGCAAGATCCCGGGCGACGCGCTCGTGATCTTCGATGTCACGGTCAAGGAAGTCCTGCCCCCGCAAGGCTTCGGCATGGGCGGCGGCGGCATGCCCCCCGGCCATGGCGGCATGTAACCGCACCGGCACCACCGAATAGGAGAGGAAGGGGTCGCAGCGATGCGGCCCCTTTCTTGTGGATGGGCCCTGGGCAGCGCCGATCGTGATGTCGGACCAGCCCCAGCATCTACAGTCCCCTCAGGCACGCCGGAAGCGCGGGCCGCTGATGCGGAAACGCGGCGAGGGTGGCCCGGCCCGGTAGATGCAGAAGGGTTTTCTCCTCCGGCGAACGAAAGGACCGCGCGGCGATCGGCTCGCCGCGCGGTCCTTTTCATCGCCGCGGTGGGCGGTTCAGCGCGTTTCCTGCGGGTGGAGGCTGGTGCCTGCCCGGCCGCCGCGCAGGGCGGTGAACCAGGTCAGCGGATTCCACAGCTTGGTGGTACCGTCGAGCGAAAAGGTGATGAACTCGGCACGGCCACCGATATTCTCGAACGGCACGGGCCCGTCGAGCCCGTTACGATAGGCGGGAACGCGGCTGTCGGCGGACTGGTCGCGGTTGTCGCCCATTACGAAGATGTGGTCGGCCGGGACGGTGATCGCCGGATAGTCGTCGATCTCTGGCATGTAGCCCAGGTCGATCGTGTCATAGCTGCGGCCGTTGGACAGCGTCTCGCGGAAGCGCGGCAGCGCGCAATATAGCTTGCCGTCGGCACCGGTCACCCGGAAGCGGGCGACATCGGGCTGGTCGCACCGGACATTGGCGTCGACCGGGATCATCGCGGGGCTCTCGGCCGTGCGCTTCACCGGCACGCCGTTGATCACCACCACGCCGCCCCGAACCTCAAGCCGGTCTCCGGGCAGGCCGATGACGCGCTTGATGAAGTCGGTGTCCGCCTGCGGCGGCTTCAGGATGACGATGTCGCCCCGTTCCGGCAGGTGTCCGAACAGCCGGCCGTGGATGAATGGCAGGATGTGGAAGCTGGGCGACACATAGGACCAGCCATAGGGATATTTGGTGACCACCAGGCGATCGCCGGTGATCAGCGTCGGCATCATCGATTCGGACGGGATGTAGAAGGGCTTGGCGATAAAGCTGTGGAAGCCGAGCACCGCCAGGATCAGCCAGAAGATGCCGCGCGCCTCCGCCCACCAGTCGGTTGCCGGCTTCGGAGCCTTCGCCGCCGGATCGGTCGGCGCGGCGGGCGCGTCACTCGCATTGTCCATATCGTCACTCGGCCGATCGCTCACGCGATCCCCTCCTCACAGCGGGCGCGCATACAGGATCACGAACGCCTGCGCCCAGGGATGATCGTCCGTCATCGTCAAATGTACCTCCACCGCGTGGCCCGGCGGGGTGAGCACGTCAAGCCTTGCCTTGGCTCCGCCGGTCAAAACCAGCGTGGGGGCGCCGCTCGACAGGTTGGCGACGCCGATGTCCTTCATGAAAACGCCGGCCCGGAAGCCGGTGCCGACTGCTTTGGAGAAAGCCTCCTTGGCGGCGAATCGCTTGGCATAGGTCGCGGCGCGGGTGAGCGTCCGGCGTTCCGCCTTGGCGCGTTCGATGTCGGTGAAAACCCGGTCGACGAAGCGATCGCCGAACCGGTCGAGCGACTTCTGTATCCGCTTGATGTTGCAGAGGTCGGAGCCGATGCCGATGATCATTCCGGCCCCCCGTTCCTCACCTTGCCTCGTCCATCAGCTGCCGCATGCGGCGGACCACCGGGGCGAGCCCGTCGAAGATCGCCTCGCCGATCAGGAAATGACCGATGTTGAGCTCTGCGATCTGCGGGATGGCGGCGATTGCCGTGACGTTGTCGAAGGTCAGGCCGTGGCCGGCGTGCGGTTCTATGCCGTTCTTGGCGGCGAGCGCGGCGGCGTCGGCGATTCGACGGAGCTCGGTCGCGCGTTCGTCCCCTTCTGCATGTGCGTAGCGACCGGTGTGGAACTCTACCACCGGCGCGCCCAGCGACATGGCCGCCTCGATCTGTCGGGGGCTCGGTTCGATGAACAGGCTGACCCGGATGCCTGCGTCGCCCAGCTTCGTGATCAGTGGCTTCAGGTGATTGTGCTGGCCGGCGGCGTCGAGGCCGCCCTCGGTCGTCACCTCCTCGCGCCGCTCGGGCACGATACAGGCCGCGTGCGGGCGGTGGCGGAGCGCTATCTCCAGCATCTCCTCGGTGGCGGCCATCTCAAGATTGAGCGGCAACGCGATTCCGCCGATCAGACGGCCGATATCGTCGTCCATGATATGGCGGCGATCCTCGCGCAGGTGCGCGGTGATGCCGTCGGCGCCCGCTTCGCTCGCAATCTCTGCGGCGCGGATCGGATCGGGGTGGAAGCCGCCCCGGGCGTTGCGGATGGTGGCGACATGGTCGATGTTGACCCCGAGGCGGAGCCTGCTCACGCCGCGACGGCCGCCCGGCTTCCCGGCTTCACCGCCGGAAGCGCCGCCAGCTCGGGCGGCAGGGAATCGGGCTGGTAGGTGGGAACGTCGAGTCGGATGAGCGGATAGAAGGGGACGCCGAGGTCGGCCGTGCCGTTGGATCGGTCGACCAGCGCCGCCGCGGCGATGACATGGCCGCCCGCCTCCTCCACCGCCTTGATCGCCTCGCGCGACGAAAGGCCGGTGGTGACGACATCCTCCATCAGCAGCACCTTCTGCCCCGGCTGGAGCCGGAAACCCCGGCGAAGGTGGAAAACACCCTCGGGCCGCTCGACGAACATCGCATCAAGGCCGAGCGCACGGCCCATCTCATGCCCCGCGATCACGCCGCCCATGGCCGGAGAGACAACCGCGCCGAGCTGAATCTTCAGCTTGTCGGGGATCTTGAAGGCCAGCGCTTCGGCCAGCCGCGCCGCGCGCGCGGGATTCATCAGCACCCTGGCACATTGGAGATAACGAGAACTGCGCAGTCCCGAGGAGAGGATGAAGTGCCCCTCCAGCAGCGCTTCCGCTGCCCGAAATTCGGCGAGTACCTGTTCGTCCGTCATCGTCTGGATCCTGATTCACGCTGCCGCTGTGCAGCATCCGCCCAGATAGAGAGAGTATATATTCGCTTCAACCGCTTGCATTCGGCGCCAAGCGGTGCTTGAGGCACAGGCGAGCCGCGCCTATAAGGCGCTCGAATTCGTAGGGCCCGATAACAGGCAGGCGCGGAATCACCGCGCTTCACGGGGGTAAGATGAAGACGTTGAAGACAATCATGATGGCGCTTTCGCTGGCGGCCATTCCGGTGGCGGTCCAGGCTCAGGAAGCTGCTCCGGCTCCTGCGGCGCCCGCCGCGGCGGCCCCGGCAACCGAGGCTGCGCCCGCCGCGCCCGCCTTCGAGCATCGCGCTCCCGACGCCGATATCGGTCAGCCGATTCCCGGCGGCATCAAGCCCCAGCCGCAGGTGACCAAGGTCGGCCAGGACGCTCAGTGGCTGCACAACAGCCTGCTGATGCCGATCATCACCGTCATCTCGATCTTCGTCCTGATCCTCATCGGCTATGTGGTGATTCGTTTTCGCGCCAAGGCGAACCCGGTCCCGTCGAAGACCTCGCACAACACGCTGATCGAGATCGTGTGGACCCTCGTCCCGGTCCTGATCCTGCTCGTGATCGCCGTCCCGTCGATCCGGCTGCTCGCGCATCAATATGCACAGCCCAAGCCGGACCTGACGATCAAGGTGATCGGCAACCAGTGGTACTGGACCTACCAATATCCGGATAACGGCGACTTCGAGCTGGTCTCGAACATGCTGCCCGACGCCGAGGCCAAGAAGCGCGGCGAGCCCCGGCTGCTGGCCGTCGACGAGCGGGTGGTCGTTCCGGTCAATGCCGTGGTCAAGGTCATCGTCACGTCGAACGACGTGATCCACAGCTGGGCGGTTCCCGCCTTCTGGACCAAGATGGACGCCGTTCCCGGCCGCCTGAACGAGACCTGGTTCAAGGCCGAGCGCGAAGGCCTTTATTATGGCCAGTGCTCTGAGCTGTGTGGCGCGCGCCACGGATACATGCCGATCGCCGTCGAGGTCGTCTCGAAGGATAAGTTTGCCGAGTGGGTGCACTCGAAGGGCGGCAAGATGCCGGGCGAGGACGCCGCCGCTGCTGCACCGTCCGCCGCGCCCGAGGCTGCGACTCCCGCTCCGGCGGCCGACGCGGCCGTGCCCGGCACCGCCGCACCGGCCGCGCCCGCTACGTCCCAGCCTGCGACCGCGCAGAACTAAGGCTCGAGATCATGAGTGACATCATCGCAACAGCTTCGCACTTCCAGGCGCATGAGGACCATGGCCATCATGATGCCGACCACAAGCCGGCATTCTTCCAGCGCTGGTTCATGTCGACGAACCACAAGGACATCGGCACCCTCTACCTGATCTTCGCGATCATCGCCGGCATCATCGGCGGCGCGATCTCGGGCCTGATGCGAGCCGAGCTCGCGGAGCCCGGTATCCAGTATCTCCAGGTCTGGACGAAGCTGATGGGCGGCGCGCCCGATTTCGACACCGCGCTGCACATGTGGAACGTCCTCATCACCGCGCACGGCCTGATCATGGTGTTCTTCATGGTCATGCCCGCGATCATCGGCGGCTTCGGCAACTGGTTCGTCCCGATCATGATCGGCGCGCCGGACATGGCGTTCCCGCGGATGAACAACATCAGCTTCTGGCTGCTCATCCCGGCCTTTGCGCTGCTGCTCGGCTCCGCCTTCTTCTCGGGCGGTACCGGTCATGGCGCCGGTACCGGCTGGACGGTCTACGCCCCGCTGTCGACCAGCGGCTCGGCTGGCGCTTCGGTCGACATGGCGATCCTTTCGCTCCACCTCGCGGGCGCCTCGTCGATTCTCGGCGCGGTCAACTTCATCACGACCATCTTCAACATGCGCGCGCCGGGCATGACCCTGCACAAGATGCCGCTGTTCGTCTGGTCGGTCCTGGTCACCGCCTTCCTGCTGCTGCTGTCGCTGCCGGTTCTCGCGGCGGCGATCACCATGCTGCTCACGGACCGCAACTTCGGCACGACCTTCTATGATGCGTCGGGCGGCGGCGATCCGGTGCTCTATCAGCACCTCTTCTGGTTCTTCGGCCATCCCGAAGTGTACATCATGATCCTGCCGGGCTTCGGCATCATCAGCCAGATCGTCTCGACCTTCTCGAAGAAGCCGGTCTTCGGCTATCTCGGCATGGCATACGCCATGGTCGCGATCGGTGTCGTCGGTTTCGTCGTGTGGGCGCACCACATGTTCACGACCGGCATGTCGGTCGACACCAAGATGTACTTCACCGCCGCGACGATGGTGATCGCGGTCCCGACCGGCATCAAGATCTTCTCGTGGATCGCGACGATGTGGGGCGGCTCGATCACCTTCAAGACGCCGATGCTTTGGTCCATCGGCTTCATCTTCCTGTTCACGGTCGGCGGCGTCACCGGCGTCGTCCTCGCGAACGGTGGCGTCGACAACTACATGCACGACACCTATTACGTCGTCGCGCACTTCCACTACGTGCTCTCGCTGGGTGCGGTGTTCTCGCTGTTCGCCGCCTTCTACTACTGGTTCGGGAAGATGACCGGCCGGATGTACAACGAGTTCCTGGGTCAGGTGCACTTCTGGCTGTTCTTCATCGGCGTGAACATCCTGTTCTTCCCGATGCACTTCCTGGGTCTCGACGGTATGCCGCGGCGTATCCCGGACTATCCGGATGCCTTCCAGCACTGGAACTCGATCGCCACCCATGGCTACGAGATCATGGCCTTCTCGATGATCTTCTTCTTCATCAACGTGTTCTGGTCGCTGTTCGCGGGCAAGAAGGCGGAAGGCAATTACTGGGGCGAAGGCGCGACCACGCTCGAATGGACCCTGTCGAGCCCGCCGCCGTACCACCAGTTCGAGCAGCTCCCGCATATCGGTGACGACCACAGTCACTGATCGACGGCAGTAGGATGGAAATGAGCCGCCGCTTCGACGACTCGTCCGAGCGGCGGTTTCATTAGGAACGTGAATCGATTGTCATGGCGAGTAAGGCTTATCCCGTTGCAACGGCCGCCGCGGCCGACTGGCGCGATTTTCTCGCGCTGACCAAGCCCCGCGTGCTGACCCTGGTGGTGTTTACCGGGCTGTGCGGGCTGCTGGCGGCGCCGCAGTCGATCCATCCGGTGCTAGGCTTCACCGCCGTCCTTTGCATCGCGCTGGGCGCGGGTGCGGCCGGCGCGCTCAACCAGTGGTACGAAGCCGATCTCGATGCGATGATGGCGCGGACGGCGAACCGTCCGCTGCCTGCCGGACGGATGGAGCGTCAGTCGGCGCTCCACTTCGGTGTTGGCCTCGGCATCTTCTCGGTGCTGCTGATGGGCCTCGCCCTCAACGTGCTGGCGGCGGCGATCCTCGCCGTCTCGATTCTCTTCTATGTGGTTGTCTACACCGTCTGGCTGAAGCGCCGGACACCGCAGAACATCGTCATCGGCGGCGCCGCCGGCGCCTTTCCGGCGCTGATCGGCTGGGCCGCGGCGACCGGCCGGGTCGAAACGCTGCCGGTGCTGCTGTTCGCGCTCGTCTTCCTGTGGACGCCACCGCATTTCTGGGCGCTCGCCCTGTTCATCAACTCGGACTATGCGCGCGCCGGGGTGCCGATGCTGCCCGCCGTCGCCGGCCAGCGCGCCACCCGTGTGCAGATCCTGCTCTACACCGTTCCGATGGCCGCCGCCGCGGTTGCGCCGTGGGCGATGGGGCTGACTGGCGCCATCTACGGCGTCGGGGCCAGCCTGCTGTCGGCGATGTTCCTGCTGCTCGCCGCCCAGGTCGGCTTCAGTCGCGAGACCGATCCCGCCAAGATGAAGGCTGAGCGCCGTCTGTTCGGCTTCTCGGTTCTCTACCTGTTCCTCATTTTCGGCCTCGTCGTTGCCGACAAGGTGCTGGCATGAACTATACGCCTGACGAACAGGACGAGATTCGCCGTCGCCAGAAGTCGCGGGCGCTCGTCACCGCGCTGATCCTCGGCGCATTCGTCATCCTGTTCTACGCCATCTCGATCGCGAAGATGCTATGAGCCAGGCCCTTCCTCCCCCGCAGGACCGCAACCTCCGCGTCGGGCTGATCGCGGCCGCGATTGCCCTCGCGATGCTGGGCGCCGGCTATGCCGCGGTGCCGCTCTACCGGATGTTCTGCCAGGTCACCGGCTTTGGCGGCACGACCATGCGCAGCGAAACCGGGATCGCCCCGGGCGCCGTGGTCGGCAAGCTCATCAACGTGCGGTTCGACGCCAATGTCGCCCCCGCGCTGCCCTGGAAATTCGAGCCCGAGAAGCGGGTGGCCCGCGTCGCGATCGGCGCGCGGAACATGGCCTTCTTCAACGCGACCAATCTGAGCGACCAACCGATCACGGGGACGGCGACCTTCAACGTCACGCCCGAGTTGGCCGGTGCCTATTTCACGAAGATCCAGTGTTTCTGCTTCACGAGCCAGACGCTGAAGCCGGGCGAGACGATTCGCATGCCGGTGATCTATTATGTCGACCCCGCGATCCTGAAGGATAAGGAAGCGGGCAAGTTCAACGAAATCACTCTGTCCTACACCTTCTTCCCCGACAAATCCGCTGTGGATTCCGAACGGGCGGGCGGTTAAGGACTTCCCATCAGACCATCAGGGGCACGGAAAATGGCCGGAGCTAAGAGCCACGATTATCATATCCTACCGCCGAGTATCTGGCCTTTCATCGGCTCGATGTCGGCGCTGGTCATGGCGTCGGGCGGCATCATGTGGATGCACAAGGCCGCTTTCGGCGGCTATGTGTTCTTCGCCGGACTGATCGGCGTCCTGTTCACCATGTTCTCCTGGTGGTCGGACGTGATCCGTGAGGCGCACGCCGGCGATCATACCCCGGTCGTGCAGCTCCACCTGCGCTACGGCATGATCCTTTTCATCGCCTCCGAAGTCATGTTCTTCGTCGGCTGGTTCTGGGCGTGGTTCGACTTCTCGCTCTTCCCGGTCGCGCTCGAGCTGAAGGACGGCGTTACCTCGATCATCGAAGGCCCGAACAGCATCACCCATGCCGCCGGCCTCTGGCCGCCGAAGGGGCTGGAGGTGATCGACGCCTTCCACCTGCCGCTGCTCAACACGCTGCTGCTGCTCTGTTCGGGCACCACGGTCACCTGGGCGCATCATGCGCTGCTGCACGGCGACCGCGAGGGCCTGAAGAAGGGCCTGTGGCTGACGATCATCCTCGGCGTGGTGTTCACCTGCGTCCAGGCCTATGAATATATGCATGCGCCCTTCCCCTTTAAGGGCATCAACTACGGCGCCGCCTTCTTCATGGCGACCGGCTTCCACGGCTTCCACGTGCTGATCGGTACGATCTTCCTGATCGTCTGCCTGATCCGCGCCTATAAGGGCCACTTCACCCCGCAGCAGCATTTCGGTTTCGAGGCGGCAGCGTGGTACTGGCACTTCGTCGACGTCGTCTGGCTGTTCCTCTTCGTCGTCATCTACGTCTGGGGTGGCTGGGGCGCGCCCGTCCACGGCTGACGCCGACGGCGATGACCGAATAGGGGCGCGGCGGCGGGGAGACCTGCCGCCGCGCCTTTCTTTTTTGATCGGGAAGGATTGTCGATGCCCGAACCGTCCGCGCCGCCGCCGCCGCCTCCTCTCGATGCCGCGCTGCGCGGTCTTTGCCCGAGATGCGGGGCGCCGGGGCTGTTCGCCAGTTTCCTGCGCTTCGCGGATCGCTGCGCCGGCTGCGGCCTCGATTATCGCTCCTTCAACGTCGGCGACGGTGCCGCAGCGTTCCTCATCATGATCGTCGGCGGGGTGGTGAGCCTGCTCGCGATCGTGGTCGAGCTCAAATGGTCGCCACCGCTGTTCGTCCACCTGCTGTTATGGCTGCCGCTCACGGTCGGGCTGACGGTGATACTGTCGCGGCTCGCCAAGGGGCTGCTCCTCGCGCTCGAGTACAAGAATGCCGCGCGCGAGGGTCGGCTCGTGAAGCCCGACTGATGCGCCGCTTGCCGCTGCTGCCGACGCTGATCGTCGCGCTCGCCATCGCCGCGATGGTCGCGCTCGGCATCTGGCAGATTCGTCGCGCGCACTGGAAGGATGGCCTGCTCGCCAGCTATCGGGCGTCGCGCAACGCGCCCGATCTCTACGGCGTGCCGGCCGGCGCCGATCCCGATGCCATCGCCTTCCGCCACGCGCATGTGCTTTGCCGGGTGACGACGAAGGAGACGCTGCTTGGCGGAACCAACGCCTCGGGCCGTACCGGTTTCCGCACCATCGTCGGCTGCGCGCTGATCGATGGCCGGGTGATCATGGCCGACCTCGGTTGGCGGGCGATCGATGCGCGACCGGTGCTGCCTGGGGTCGGCGAACGGATCGAGGGCAGGGGGCTGCTCATCCCCGACGAGGTGCTGGCCCGCCGGGTGCTCGGCAAGACGGCGGGCGCCGTGCCGCTGCTGCTGGTGCTCGACCATGGCGTCCGCGGCCTGTCGCCGAGCGTGCCGCCGTCGATCGAGACGATCCCCAACAACCACATCAGCTATGCAGTGCAGTGGTTCCTGTTCGCGGGTGTCGCGCTGGTGATCTACCTGCTGGCGCTCTACCGCCGATCGGCATCGGGCGGGACGCGCTGACTCATCCGGCCGCGATGACACTGTCCCGCTGATCGGCACGGCCGCAGGACAGGACGAAGGGGCGGTCGGCCTGCCCGGCCTGGAAAGCGGCCTTCGAATCCCAGCCGTGCCAGCCGATCGCCAGCAGCGACTGGATCACCGCGCCCCCCAGCGTCTCGCCGGGGCCGAGGATGATCAGGCAATCGGGAGCGAATTCCCGCACGGCGACACGGATCGCACCGGTGAAGTCATAGCGGCGCGTCACCTGATGTCCGAAGGTATAATCCCACAGGGCGTCTATATCGCTGGCATAGGGCCGCCATACATGGCCGCGCCCGTCGATCAACGGGATCGAGGGTGAGCGGAACCAGTCGACCGGCAGGCTGCGTTGCGCGCGCCGCGAGATCGGCTCAAGCAACGGCGTGTGGAAGGCCGCGTGGTTCTGTAGCCGTATCGGGAAACTGCCCGGCCCCGCGGGAAGGCGTTCGCCCAACGTCCGGAGGGCGGCGTCGCTGCCCGCAAAGACGATCATCCCGCCCAGTTCGATCGAGACATGGAGATCGGGGATCGCGTCGATCAGGTCGAGGAACTGTTCGCGTCGTCCGGGTATCGGCTGCCAATCCTCGTCGAGCAGGGTGTGGACGAGTTGCCCGCCGACGCCTTCGTCGTGCATCCGGGTTCCCATCGCATTGACGACCTCGAAGCCATGTGCCGCATCGAGCGCGCCGCCGCAGGCCAGCGTAGTGTACCAGCCCATCGAGTTGCCGGTTACCGCGACGATGTCGAAGCGGTCGCGGTCGATCGCCAGATAGTCGGCGTAGGAGCAGGCGAAGATCAGGCCGGAGGCATTGTCGCCCCGGCCGTGGACGGCCGCCGAATGGCTCGCCGCGCTGTCCAGTTCGGACAGGGCCGGCTGTCCCAGTTCGGCGCGGCGCTGGTCGAACGCATCGATCAGCGCCTGCCGTCTCCTATGGAAGCGGTGGAGATAGCCCAGTTCGGCCTTGTTGTAGGTGCCGCGGCCGGGACAGACGACCACCGCTTTCGCCTTCCGCTGACTGGCCGCTATTTGGGGGTCGGCGGATGATTCCATCCGCCGTGAAGTCGCTCTAGTCACGGACGGCCTCCAGCGCGGCGGCCAGGATCGAATCGCGGCTCGGCAGGGTCAGGGTCGCTGCGCGGGCGAGCGGGATGAAGCTGTCCTCGGCGGCGATCCGGCTGACCGGCAGGCCGGGCGCCTTTTCCGCGAACAGCGCCATCAGTGCCTCGCTCTGCGATCCGGTGATCCGGCATTCGTCGACGATCAGCACGCGGCGCGCGTCGCCTACTGCGCTCAGGACGGCGCCGGGGTCGAGCGGAGCCAGCCAGCGCAGGTCGATCACCCGCGCATCGACGCCGTGCTCCTCTGCCAGCAATTTCTGCGCCTGGCGCGACAGATAATAGCCATTGGCATAGCTGACGATCGCCAGATCCGTGCCATCGCCATCACGGCCGACCTCGCCGATCCGGATCGGCCCGTCGCTGCCCGGCGGCTCGTATATGCTGGTCCACAGGCCGTCCCCCTCGGCGTGGAGGTCGCGCGTCATGTACAGGGCGATCGGCTCGATGAAGACGACGACCCGCCGTTCCTCCAGTGCCAGCCGCACGCATTCGCGCAGCATCGCCACCGCGTCGCGTCCATTGGACGGGCAGGCAAGGACGATACCCGGAATATCGCGGAAGACCGCCAGGCTGTTGTCGTTGTGGAAATGGCCGCCGAAGCCCTTCTGGTAGCCGAGTCCGGCGATCCGCACGATCATCGGGTTCGCATATTGGCCGTTCGAGAAAAATGGCAGGGTCGCCGCCTCGCCGCGCAACTGGTCCTCGGCATTGTGGACATAGGCGAGGAACTGGATCTCGGTGATCGCCAGCAGGTCGTTGTGCGCGAAGCCGATACCGAGGCCGAGGATGCTCTGTTCGTCGAGCAGCGTGTTGATCACCCGCGCCGGGCCGAAGCGCTGGTGGAGCTTGGCGGTGACGTTGTAGACGCCACCCTTCGGGCCCACGTCCTCGCCGGCGACGACGATCTGCGGCCATTGCAGCATAGCGTCGGCCAGAGCCCAGCTCAGCAGCCGCGCCATATGCTGCGGCTTGTCCATCTGCGCCGCGTCGCCGCCGAAGGTCTCGGCGCGCTGTTCGGGCGAGGGCAGGTTGGTCGCGGCGACCGCGCGGTGCGGCGGCAGCAGGCTTGCCATCGCCTGCGCCGGTGTCGTCAGCTTGGGGCGGCGGATCGCTTCCTCCGCCGCGCGCGCGATCGTCTCCTCTGTCTCCTCGTAGAGGTCGAGGATCTGGTCGGGGCGAAGGATGCCGAGGTCGGCGAGCAGCGCCGCGCCGTGGAGCAACGGGTCGCGCCCGTCGCTCTCCGCGATCTCGGTCCGCGATAAATAGGTGGACTGCACGTCCGATCCGGCATGGC
The DNA here is from genome assembly GCF_001015195.1 of Sphingomonas sp. Y57. Lineage (GTDB taxonomy): Bacteria > Pseudomonadota > Alphaproteobacteria > Sphingomonadales > Sphingomonadaceae > Rhizorhabdus. Next base: position 198,370 of record NZ_LDES01000024.1, read on the forward strand.
CATAGAGCCGGGTGCAGCCCATGTGGAGGAACACGGGCTTGCGCCGCTTGCGGGCGATCGACGCCGCCTCGCGGGCGGTGCACAGCGTGTCGAGCAGGTCGAGCCCGTCGCAGGTGAGATAGGCGAGCGCGGGGCGGTTGCGGAACGAGGCGGCGATCCAGCCCGACGGCGTGCGGGTGGAAATGCCGATGCCGTTGTCCTCGCACGCGAAGACGATCGGCATCGGGATGCCCTGATAGGCGGCCCAGCCGGCGGTGTTGATCGCCCCCTGCGCGGTCGAATGGTTCGCCGATGCGTCGCCGAAGCTGCAAAGGATGATCGAATCGGGGGCGAGAGGGCGATCCTCCAGCCCGATCCGCGCAGCGATGCCTATGCTGAACGCCGCGCCGACCGCCTTGGGCAGGTGTGAGGCGATCGTGCTGGTCTGCGGCGGGATGTGGAGGACTTTAGAACCGAGCACCTTGTGCCGTCCGCCCGAGATCGGATCCTCCGCCGATGCGGCGAAGCTCAGCAGCATGTCCCAGACGGGGGTCTGGCCGGGAACCTGCTTCGACCGGTGGATCTGGAAGGCTGCGTCGCGATAGTGGAGGAAGGCCATATCGCCGGTGCGCAGCGCTGCCGCGATCGCGGCATTGCCTTCGTGGCCCGAACTGCCGATCGTGTAGAAGCCCTCTCCCCGTGCCTGCAACTTGCGGGAGATGCGGTCGAGCTGGCGACTGACCACCTGCGAATGGAAAAGGTCGACGAGCGCCGGCGCGGTGATGCGGGCATCTGCGAGGCCCAGCCGGGATCTGCGTGCAGGCAGATTGCCCGATTGCAGCGCGGCGCGGAAATTCTCGTGGATCGTTTCAGCCGCGTCCATGGCGGCATCCCCATGCGACCGACGCGACATCGGCATCCTGCTGGCTCATCCGGGCCTTCGCTCTCTTCGTGGCCCGCGACGAGGCGGGGCCTTATCGTTTCACTGGAGCCTTCATGGCACAAATATCGGCGGCAGGCGAAGCGCGGACTGCGATGCCACAGCCGGAGGGGCGCGATCCCGTCGCGCCATGTGTGGATTCCGCATCAGGAAGGGAAATGGCGGAGAGGGTGGGATTCGAACCCACGGTACGGTTGCCCGCACAACGGTTTTCGAGACCGCCCCGATCGACCACTCCGGCACCTCTCCGCAGAGATGGAACGAACAGCCGTGGAGCCATCCGTCTAGTCGATAGGGGCGGGGCCTTAGCGGACGGATTCGCGTTTGCCAAGCGTTGGCTTGCAAGTAACGATGACTTCCCTACATTGGCCCCGTGATCCAGAAGAGCGTTTCCATCCCGGCCATGTCCGGCGCCCTGCACCAGGGAATCATGTCGCCCAGCGTGTCCCATGCCCGTTTCGCGATCGGTGACGTCGTGCGTCATCGGCTGTTCGAGTTCCGCGGCGTCGTGTTCGACGTCGATCCGGTCTTCGCCAACAGCGAGGAATGGTATGAGGCGATTCCCGAGGACATGCGTCCGGCGAAGGACCAGCCCTTCTACCATCTGTTCGCCGAGAACAGCGACAGCAGCTATATCGCCTATGTCAGCCAGCAGAATCTGGTGCATGACGAAAGCGACGAGCTGGTCGATCATCCGGCGATCGCGGGCCTGTTCGACAGCTATGTCGATGGCCGCTACCGGTTGCGCCGCGAACACCGCCAATAGGCGGCCTAGCGATTCGTTTCCGGCGATGGACGATTCGCTCCGGGGCCGATATTTTCGGCGCCGTGGCCCGTCCATAAAGGTTGACTTTCCGGCGTCGTCCCTTTAGCGAGCCGCTTTCCCGCGTGGGGCTGACGGCCACGAGCCGTCGCGTTTGCGCTAACAGTTTGAAGAAGTGATGAGGGCCATGTTCGCTATCGTGCGCACGGGCGGCAAGCAGTATCGCGTTGCCGCGGGAGACAAGATCGTCGTCGAGAAGCTTCCCGGTGAAGCTGGTTCGACCGTGTCGCTGGGCGACGTCCTGCTGGCCGGCGAAGGCGCCGAGCTGAAGGACGTGAGCGGCCTCACCGTTTCGGCCGAGATCATCGCGCAGGCGAAGGGCGAGAAGATCATCGTCTTCAAGAAGCGTCGCCGCCACAACTATCGTCGCCGGAACGGCCACCGCCAGCAGCACACGATCCTGAAGATCCTGTCGATCGGCGGCGAAGCCAAGGCGAAGAAGGCTCCGGCCAAGGCCAAGGCGGATGCGCCTGCGGCTGCCGAAGCCTGATCGAAGAGCCAACGGAGTAGTTTGAGATGGCACATAAGAAAGCAGGCGGCTCTTCGCGCAACGGTCGTGATTCGGCCGGCCGCCGCCTTGGCGTCAAGAAGTTCGGTGGCGAGCTCGTCATCGGCGGCAACATCATCATTCGCCAGCGCGGGACCAAGGTCTATCCGGGCCGCAATGTCGGCATCGGCAAGGACCACACGCTGTTCGCGCTGACCGACGGTCGCGTCGCATTCCACAGCGGTAAGCTCGGCCGCAAATATGTCAGCGTCGACACGCTGGCCGAAGCCGCCGAGTAACATCGGGCGAGCCCATATTCGGGTCGCTCAGAGGGCGACCCGAGGGTCCGGTACGCCGGACCGATGAGGGAGAGGGTCGCAACCTCTCCCTTTTTCGTGTCTCCCTCAAAATTTGTCGCCGCCCTGTAACCTTTTCAGTTCACAGGCGTTTTCGGGGCGGCGGAGAGGGAGATATCTGCATGTTCGCGCGTACCCAGCGGCTCTTGTTGCGTCCCGGCTGGAAGGAAGATGCGTCCGCGCTGGTCGCGGCCATCGGCGATTTCTCTGTGGTCGGCAAGCTTGCCCATGCCCCCTGGCCCTATCGCCTGGAGGATGCCGAGGCATTCCTGGCTGCTGATCGCGGCCCGTTGCCCGACTTTCTTATTTTCGCCCGCACGCACGGCGCTCCGCGCCTGGTCGGCGGCATCGGCCTGGCCGAACGCGATGAGGGCGTCGAACTCGGCTACTGGATCGCCCGGCCCTATTGGGGTCTCGGCTTCGCAACCGAGGCCGGCCGCGCGGTCGTCGACATCGCCGATCGTGGGTTGCGTCTGCCGCGGTTGATCGCCGGGCATTTCGCCGACAATCCCTCCTCGGCGCGGGTCCTGCAGAAGCTGGGCTTCGTCCCTGCCGGCACGATCAGCAACCGGGCATGCCGCGCGCGCGACTCGGTCGAACGTTGCGTCGACTATGTACGGCCGGCCTTCGCCCGGGCACGCCCGGTGCCGGCACTGCGTGCGGGCTACGACCGCGAGGAAGCGATCGCGGCATAACGGACGCCGGCCGTCCCTTTGCGATCCCGGAGAAGTGCGGCTATTATCGCGCACAGAAAATTCTGCGCGGTAGGGCATCCTTGCGATGCTATCGCGCGCCTAACGGGTCGGGGGACGGGTCGCCTGCGGTTGCGCCGGCTCCCGGTTCGGCCAATCGCTGGTCAGGACCTCCAGATGCCGCACACACGTCCGCGCCTTTCGACCGATGAGATGCGCCGGCTCGCGCTCGAGGCCGCGCGCAGCATCCTGATCGAGGAAGGTCCGCAGGCCGTCACCCTGATGGCCGTGGCCAAGCGGATCAACCGCACCCATGCCAATATCCTCCACCATTTCGGCTCGGCCGGGGAACTGCGCCGCGCCATGGCGGAGATGATGGTCGGCCGGGTCGCGGCCGAGATCGGCACGAAGGTCGTCCGTGTCCGCGAGACCGAGGGGGACCTGCGAGAGATCGTCGACATAACCTTCGATGCCTTCGAAAAGCAGGGCATGGCGGCGCTGATGTCGTGGATGATCCTGTCGGGTGAGCATGAGGGGCTCGCCCCCATTCTCGATGCGGTCCACAATCTGGTCGAGGAACTGGGCGAGTATCGTGGCGCACCGCTCCGGCAGATCACCCAGATCCTCGTGCTCACGGCGCTGGGCGAGGGGATGATCGGCGGCCCGATCGCCGAAGCCCTGGAAGTGCCGCGCGAAACCGCGCGTGAGACGCTGGCGGCCCAGCTCCGGATCATGCGCGGCTGGTGATCGTCTAACCTGGGAGGGTTCTTTTCGCCGCCATTTCGTATAAAGGCGCGCGATGCATTTTCTCGATCAGGCCAAGATTTTCATACGCTCGGGCGCGGGCGGACCGGGAGCCGTCAGCTTCCGGCGGGAGAAGTTCATCGAATATGGCGGCCCCGACGGCGGCAATGGCGGCAAGGGCGGGGACATCATCTTCGAGGCGGTGCCGGGCCTGAACACGCTGATCGACTTCCGCTACACCCAGCATTTCAAGGCGCAGCGCGGTCATGGCGGCGCCGGATCGAACCGGACCGGCGCCGGCGGCGAGGACCTGGTGATCAAGGTCCCGGTCGGGACCCAGATTTTGTCGGAGGACAAGGAGCAGGTGCTCGCCGACTTCACCGTACCGGGCCAGCGCCAGGTGTTCCTGCGCGGCGGTGACGGCGGACGCGGCAATGCCAGCTACAAGACCTCGACCAATCGGGCGCCCCGGCAGCACGGCACCGGCTGGCCCGCCGAGGAGATGTGGGTCTGGCTGCGGCTCAAGCTGCTCGCCGATTGCGGATTGGTCGGGCTGCCCAACGCCGGCAAGTCGACCTTCATCAACGCCGTCTCCAATGCCAAGGCCAAGGTCGGCGCCTATCCCTTCACCACGATCCGGCCTCAGCTCGGTGTGGCGACCCATAAGGGGCGTGAGTTCGTCGTCGCCGACATTCCCGGCCTGATCGAGGGTGCCGCAGAGGGGGCTGGCATCGGCGACCGCTTCCTGGGGCACATCGAACGCTGCCGGGTGCTGCTGCACCTGATCGACGCCAGCGGTGACGATCCTGTCGGCGCCTATGAGATCGTCCAGGGTGAACTCGACGCTTATGGTGCCGGGCTGGCCGACAAGCCGCAGGTGCTGGCGCTCAACAAGATCGACGCGGTCGACGCCAAAACGCTGGACAAGCTCGCGAAGAAGCTGGCGAAGCTCAGTGGGAGCGAGGTGATGCGCTTGTCCGGCGCCAGCGGCGAAGGCCTGCCCGCCGTGCTCGACAAGATCATCGAGATATTGGGCCCGGCCCCCGAGACGACGGCCGCCAACGAGAATAACGAGCCATGGTCGCCGATCTGATCCCGGCCGCGTCCCGCTTCACGCCCTCTGCCTGCCCCCGCCTGGTCGTCAAGATCGGGTCGGCACTGCTCGTCGATCCCGATGGAAGGGTCCGGCGCGACTGGTTGCAGGGTGTGGTCGCCGACATCGCCGCGCGGCACCGCGCCGGGCAGCGGATCGCGGTGGTCTCGTCCGGTGCGATCGCGCTCGGCGCGCGCCGGCTTGCTTTGCCCAAGGGCGGGCGCGCCAGCCTGGAGGACGCCCAGGCCGCAGCCGCGACCGGGCAGATCGCGCTGTCGCACTGCTGGGCCGAACTCCTTCATGCCGAAGGGCTCACCGCCGCGCAGATCCTGGTCACGCTCGACGACCTCGAGGATCGCCGTCGCTACCTGAATGCGGCTTCGACGCTCCACCGCCTGCTTGGTCTGGGCGTGGTGCCGGTGATCAACGAGAATGATTCGGTCGCGACCGCGGAGATCCGCTTTGGCGATAACGACCGGCTTGCCGCCCGCATCGGCCAGGCCGCCGACGCCGGCGGGGTTATCCTGCTCTCCGATATCGACGGGCTGTACACCGCCAACCCGCATCGCGATCCCGCCGCGCGGCTCGTGCCGGAAGTGGCGCGGATCGATGCGCGGATACGCGCGATGGCCGATGCCGATTCGGCGTCGGGCATGGGGTCGGGCGGGATGATCTCCAAGCTGGAGGCGGCGCGGATCGCCCAGCGTTCGGGCGCGCATCTCGCGATCATCACCGGCAAACGGGATCACCCGCTGGCGGCGTTCGATGCCGATCATCGCGGTACCGTCTTCGTCGGCGAGAAGGTTGGAACTGCGCGCAAGGCCTGGCTCGCGGGACGGCTCACCGCGAAAGGCCGGATCGTGGTCGACGCCGGCGCGGTCGGCGCGCTGGCGCAGGGGCGCAGTCTGCTGGCCGCAGGTGCCGTTCGTGTAGAGGGGCGCTTCGCCCGGGGCGACGTCGTCGACATCGTCGGGACGGACGGACAGGCGATCGCGCGCGGCCTGATCGAATATGACGCGGCCGACGCCGCAAAGATCGTCGGCCGGCGCAGCGACGCGCATGAGCAGATTCTCGGCTATGCACCGCGTTCGACGCTGGTCCATCGCGATCATATGGTCCTGTTGTGATCCTCGCCATCACCGGCGGCACGGGTTTCCTCGGCGGTCATGTCTTGCGCATCGCCGCCGAACGCGGGCATCGCGTCCGGGCCCTGGCCCGTCGCGTTCAGCTTCCGCGCCCCGGGACGGAATGGATCGTCGGAACGCTCGAGGATCATAGCGCCCTCGCCGAACTGTGCGACGGGGCCGACGCGGTCATTCATATCGCGGGCGCGATCAACGCGCCGGACCTGGCGGGTTTCGTCGCGGCGAACGTCACCGGCACCGCGTCGCTGCTGACTGCCGCAGAGGCGGCCGGAATCGCGCGCTTCATCCACGTCTCGTCGCTGTCGGCGCGCGAACCCGACCTGTCGAACTATGGATGGTCGAAGGCAGCCTCGGAGGCGCTCGTCGCCCAATCGTCGCTCGAATGGACGATCGTCCGCCCGCCCGCCATCTATGGTCCCGGTGACCGCGAGATGCTGGAACTGTTCCGGATCGCGCGGGCGAAAGGCGTGCTGCCTCTGCCCCCCAAGGGGCGTCTTTCGCTCATCGAGGCCGGCGACATGGCCCGGCTGCTGCTCGATCTCGCCATGGTTCCTGCCGCCGTGGGGCGGACCTATGAGCCCGACGACGGTACCGAAAAGGGCTATAGCCACCGCGAATTCGGCAAGCTGATCGGCGCGGCGGTCGGGCGCCCCGGCGTGCTGGCGCTGCCGGTGCCGGGTTTCGCGCTGCGGCTCGCGGCGACCGCCGAACGCTTCCGCCTCGGCGACAAGGCCAAGCTGACGCCCGATCGCGTCCGCTATTTCTGTCACCCCGACTGGGTCGTGACGCAGCGGCCGCCCGCCGGGATCTGGGAGCCCCGGGTCGGCGGTGCCGAGGGGCTGAAGGCTACCGCCGACTGGTACCGGGCGCAGGGCTGGTTATAGGAGCGGCTGCTACAACGCTCAGCCGATGCCCATGGTGAAGTGGAGCACGAAGGCGATGAAGCTGAGGACCAGCCCGGTGACCATCACCCGATAGGCATAGCCGAGCAGCCGATACTTCTTGCGCGCCAATACCCGGCCATTCTGATAGATGTCGTGGGCGAAGGCCTCGAACACGGCTTCGTGGGTCTGCACGGTCTTCAGCATCATCGCGACGAACTCCTCTTCGCTCAGCTGGCTGAACGAGCCGAAGAACAACAGGTTCGCGGGGCCGTCGGGGCGTGGCGCAGCCTTGGTCGACGGCAGCACCGCCATCACCGCGAGGAGCGCCGACAGGAAGGCGGCAGCGCCCAGGATCAGCAGCGCAGTGGCCGGGCCGCTCCCCGCCTTCGCCTGACCGATCGTGACGGTGAAGATCACGAAGGTGGTGCCCATCAGCAGATTGGCCTTCTGGTCGGCCATCTGGCTGAGTTGGTACTGAATTTGTTGCGTCGTGCGAAGCAGGTGGATGAAATCCGGCGAATAAACGCGCGGGCCGTTGGGATTGACGGGATCTGTCGACACATAGCCCCCTGGAGCGACATCCGATCGTCGCGTTTATGCATCGCGAACCGGCGGCTGCCAAGCGCCGCCGTTTGCTTGCCGCGATGCCGCCGCAATCGCTTGTCATGCGCGTCCTAACGACCTTAAGGACATGGCATGAGCAGCAGAGAAGACATCTTCACCCGCGTCGCCGAACAGATCGAGCCGTTCAACAAGAAGGGCATCGACCTGGCGGAGACCACGACCTTCGCCGGCGATCTGGAATGGGACAGCCTGACGGTCATGGATTTCGTCGCGGCGGTGGAGGATGAATTCGACATCATCATCACGATGAACATGCAGGCCGAGATCGAGACCGTCGGCCAGCTCGTCGATGCCGTGGCCAAATTGCGGGGCTGACCCTGGTGACCGACCTCTTTTCCAAGTTCGACCCGCTGATCGCCGAGCGCGAGGCGCTGCTCGCCACCGGCGTGCTCGATCCTTACGCGATCGTGATGGACAAGGTGCTGTCGCCGACCGAGGCGATGATCAACGGCAAGAAGACGATCCTGCTCGGCACCTACAACTATATGGGCATGACGTTCGATCCCGACGTCATTGCTGCCGGCAAGCGGGCGCTCGAGGAGTTCGGCTCGGGCACCACCGGCAGCCGCGTGCTCAACGGCACATATCAGGGGCACAAGGCCTGCGAGGACGCGCTCAAGGAATTCTACGGGACCGAGCACGCGATCGTTTTCTCGACCGGCTACCAGGCCAATCTCGGGATGATCTCCACGCTCGCCGGCAAGGGGGACTACATCATCCTCGATGCCGACAGCCACGCTTCCATCTACGACGGCTGCTGGCTCGGTGACGCCGAGATCGTCCGATTCCGCCACAATTCCGTCGAGGACCTCGACAAGCGGCTCGGCCGCCTTCCGGTCGACGCGGGTAAGCTCGTCGTCCTCGAAGGCGTCTATTCGATGATGGGCGATATCGCCCCGCTCAAGGAGATGGTGGCCGTCTCGAAGAAGCACGGCGCGATGATCCTCGTCGACGAGGCGCATGGCATGGGCTTCTTCGGCGAGCATGGCCGGGGCGTTTTCGAGGAGGCCGGGGTCGAAGGCGACGTGGATTTCGTCGTCGGCACCTTCTCCAAATCGGTCGGCACGGTGGGCGGCTTCTGTGTCTCCAACCATCCGAAGTTCGAGGTGCTGCGCCTCGTTTGCCGCCCCTATGTCTTCACTGCATCGCTGCCGCCATCGGTGGTGGCTACCGCCGCGACATCGATCCGCAAGCTGATGCACGCGGGCGACAAGCGTGCGCACCTGTGGAAGAATTCGCGCCGCCTGCACCAGGGCCTTCGCGACATGGGCTACAAGCTGGGCACCGAAACCGCCCAGTCTGCGATCATCGCGGTGATCCTGACGGACATGGCCCAGGCCGTCGCGCTGTGGCAGGGGCTGCTCGAAGCCGGGCTCTATGTGAACACCGCCCGTCCGCCCGCGACGCCGGCAGGCATGTTCCTGCTGCGTTGCTCGCTCTGTGCCGAACACACCGACGAACAGGTCGAACAGATCCTGGGCATGTTCGAGAGTGCGGGCCGCGCCACGGGAGTAATCCCCTGAGCTTTCCAACGCTTCGTCGGATTGGCGGCTTTGCCCATCGCTGCGGCTGCGGTACAATGCGGCTATGGCGACGTTCTCACCCGACGCCTTGAGAAGGGGTCTCTCCCCGGCAACGCAGCGGGCGCTTGCGGCAGCGGTCCTTGCGCTGACCGCGCTGGGACTGCTGGTTGCCGTGGTCATGATGGTGGCGCGATCGAATGCCGCGCGCGACGACGCACTGCGCCGCGAGCAGCACAGCTACGACATCATGGTGCTCACCCGCTCGCTCGATGCATCGCTTGCGCGATCGGAAGCGGCGCTCGGCCGTTATGTAGTGAGCGGCGATCGCAAGGTCGGCACCATCTATTATGACGAATGGCGTCGGGCGATCAGCCAGCTTCGTCAGCTCGACAAGCTCGTCGGCGAGCAGCCCGACCAGGTGAAGCTGGTCCGCGAGCTCGAGCGGCTCGCGAGCGAACGCGACAAGGAACTGGCCGCCGCGGCGTCCTTCGCCAATGTCGGCAAGGGCTGGTATGCGATCGGCATGTTCAATAAGGCTGGCGAATCCCCTAACGTCGCCGCCATTTCCGCGACCCTCGAACGCATCGCCGCCAATGAGCGGGCCCGCCTCGGCGTGCGGTCGGAGGCGGCCCTCTTCTCGGCCGAGCGGGCCAATAGCTTCGCGACCTTGCTGTCCGCGCTCGGTCTTGTGCTGATGGGACTCGCCATCCTGCTCGGCTGGCTCGCCGCGTCCGCTGCCGCGCAGCGCGCCCATGCAGCCGAACAGGCCGAAGCCGAAGCCGATCGAGCCACTCAGCTCGAGGCCGCGGTCGCCGAACGCACGCGCGAACTGAGCGAGGCCAACGACCGGCTGCGCGAGGAGAGCGAGACGAGGGTCCGCGCCGAGGCGCAACTCGCCCAGGCGCAGAAGATGGAGGCTGTCGGACAACTCACCGGCGGCATTGCGCACGATTTCAATAATATGCTCGCAGTTGTGGTGGGCGGCCTCGACCTTGCCCGGCGGAAGATCGCCCAGCGGCCGGCCGAAGCCGGCGTCCATCTCGACGGCGCGATGGAAGGCGCCGATCGGGCGGCGGCGCTGACTCGGCGGCTGCTGTCCTTCGCCCGGGCCGAACCGCTGCTGCCCGACGCGGTGTTGCCGGCCAAGCTTGTCGCCGGCATGAACGTCCTGCTCGATCGCACGCTGGGCGAGCGCGTCACCGTCCACGTCGATACAGCGGGGGCAAGCTGGCCGATCTGGGCCGATGCGCATCAGCTCGAAAATGCGATCCTCAATCTCGCCGTGAACGCCCGTGATGCCATGGAGGGGGCTGGCCGCCTGGATATCACCGTTGCCGACGTCACGGTCGCGGCGGGCGATCCGGCGGAGGTCAAAGCCGGCGACTATGTCCGGATCAGCGTCGCGGATACCGGCTGCGGCATGTCGCCACAGGTGCTGGCCCGCGCCTTCGAACCCTTTTTCACGACCAAGCCGGTCGGCAAGGGGACCGGCCTCGGCCTCAGCCAGATCTTTGGCTTCGTACGGCAATCGCATGGCGATGTCCGCGTGGATTCGGAGGTGGGCGAGGGCACGACGATCGCGCTCTACCTGCCGCGTTATCACGGTGTCGCGGCGGAACGGAGCGCCGATGGCGCCGATCGCGCTGCCCGTCCCAAGGTCGGACCACTCACCATCCTGCTGGTGGAAGATGATCCCCGCGTCCAGGCATCCACCCGCGCCGGCCTGACCGAGCTCGGCCATGTCGTCCGAGCCTGCGCTTCGGGTGAGGAGGCACTGGCGCTGTTGTCAGAGGATGCGCGTGTCGACCTCGTCCTGACCGACGTGATGATGCCCGGGATGACGGGGCCGGAACTGATTGCAGCGATCGGCCGCGACTATCCCGACATCGCCGCGCTGTTCGTGACCGGCTATGTCGGCGAGGCCGGGCAGAGCGACGATTTCGCGGGGTATGAGGTGCTCCGCAAGCCTTTCACCATCGCCGCATTGGGTAGCGCGGTCGCCCGCGCGATCGATCGTCGCGACAAGCCGTCGGCGTCGCAAGCGGCGTAGTTTATCGCCTCTCAGACACTGACGGATGTGACCGCCGGCCCCTGAGGCGCACCAAAGATTCTATTTCACCGCGCCCTTCGCCAGCAGGCGGGGGAGGAGGGCGATCGCGCCGAGGATCGGCCAGCGGCGCTGCCACGGCCTGATCTCGATCGCGGCGCCGGCGTGGCGGTTGATCTTCCACGCGAGGTAATCGATCCCGCCCGCATAGGTCGTGGTGGCCTTTGCCAGCCGGGCGAGCGTCAGCGCCTTGCCCTCGCGTCGCCGCCTCGCCCAGAGCCGCGCTCCCGCCCGGCGTTCACCGGCGGCGAGCGGGCGGGCGAAAGCGACCTCTCGCCCCTCGATCGCGGCATCGATCCCGGCGGCGGCAAGGGCCGGAAGGGTGAAGCGGCGATAGCGGTCGGGATCGGCATCGACCACCGAGCCGGCCCGGCCCTTGCGCTCGGCGCGCAGCTCGGCGCCATAGGTCAGGGCGAAGGCTTCCTCCCACAACCGGTCGATGGAGACCCGGTCGGCGACCATTGGCCGGGTTGCGGTCAGCAGAGCGGGGGCGGCGAGGCTGACCGCGGCGGCGCTCGCCTCGCGGGCCGTCGCATCGGCCGTCCAGGCAAGCCTCGACGGCTGGGCGAAGCGCGCCCAGACCGATACATTGCGCGTCGCCGACGAAGCGAGGCGGGTGAAGTCGGCTTCGCTCAGCACCGCATATTTGGCGATCAGCCCGTCATGCTCGAACGGAAAGACGTTGGGCGGCAGCAGGCGATTCGCGAAGGCAAACCAGCCGTTACCGAAGGCGTCCGTATAGTTCGAGACGATCAGGTAGAAATCGAGCATCAGCCCGTCGAGATTCGCCTCGCGCAGGCAGGAACCGTAGAACAGCACGGAGCGCGCGGCGGTCGGGTAGCGGGCCGCGATCGCCCCGGCCATCGCGGCAACGCGCGGGTCGACCGGCTCGGCCAGCTCAGCCGCCACCAGCGATTGGAGGTTCATGCCGTCGTCCGGTTCAGGCGGCGAGGCGCAGGAAGGGCACCGGCGGCGTGGTCTTCAGGATGATCGGCTTGCCGGCATCGGCCTGGAAGATCTCGCCATCGAGGATCACGCTCGACCGCTCGCCTTCGATCTTGATCTCGTCGCCGCGCTCGAAATGGACGCCGTCCATCTTGCCGCGCCCCACCCGGCCGAAGATGCCTGCGAACAGTGCGCGCAGCAGCGGCATCGGCCGCTGCTCGACCACCATCATCTGCAGCGACCCGGACGTCGAGCTGTTGCCCGTGCTGCTGCCCAGCAGCAGCTTGTGCAGGGTTGTGACGATCAGCAGCGAGAAACGGCCCTGCAACTGCCCATGCCGCATCATCGATACCTTCATCGGCCGCGCCGCGGGGGGCAGGAAGGCGGTGCGGATACCGAGGATGAGGGTGGCCAGCACCGCTATCGCCGTCAGGAAATGGCTGATCCCGTTGGGCAGGCCTAGGGGATAGATCTTGTTGCGGCAATAGAGGATCGTGTCGGCGAGCCCGGCGCCGCCGAGGAACATTCCGAGCACCGGGCGGGTGCCGTCGGCGCCATCGGACAGCGCGATCAGCTCGCGCACCACGACATGGTCGTCGATGCCGTTGCGAGCGATCTCCATAACCCGCTCGAGCGCGGCGATCGGATCGCCTACCGCGCCCAGGTCGAGCGCGATCAGATTGGTCTTGCCGTTGGGCAGGACCGCCACCGGCGGCGGCGATCCATCGAAATGGCCGCCCAGATAAAGCTCGGTCAACGCGGCCTGGACCGTGCCGTCGCCACCGTTGACCACCAGCACCTTCGGGTTGACCCGGGCGATGGTACGCAGTGCCTCACCGATCTGCTCGACCGATTCGACCTCATAATGGAAGATGTCGCTGTGCGAGGCACAAAAGCTCCGCATCCGCGGCAGCATCGACAGGTTGCCCGTCGACCGCGGATTGGACAGGAGCGCGACCGCCGCCATCGTCAGCGCGCTGCCATCGAGAGTGGCCCGAACGAGCCGCCCTGGACATAATTGAGGACGACCGGCACCCGGGTAACGCCATGGACGGTCACCTGCACCTTGTCGGGATTGGGCTTGCGCCGGAAAATGACGTCCATCAGCGACAACTTCGGATTGCCGGACATGCCGCCGCCGTCATTCATGCCGGTCTTGCCCGAGCCGTCGATATCGTGGCGGACCGAGACGGCATAGCTGCCGTTGGCCGGGACGGGGACGCAGATATCGGCCGCGCCCGAAGGCGGAACCGGAACGTCGATCCGGCGCAGCCAGGTGCCCTTTTCGAAATAGCGGGTCGGATTGCCGCCATAGGACTGGACGCGCAGTACGCCGGTGCGCTTCTTGAAGCCTTCGATATGGACCAGCATCGCGGGGCCGTTGCCCTCGCACGCGGTCGCGTCCGGACCGAGCACGGCAGCTCCTGCCGCGATCGGCATTGCCGCCGCGAGCGAGAATCCAACCATACCAGCCACAAGTTTCGACATGACCTCACTACTCCTGGAAGCTATAGCCATTCGCGAACGCATGGCCGGCACACTGCCCCCATGAGTCGGAAGGTGGGCTGCGATTGCGGCCAGAACATGGTCACGGGGCGTCGAAAAATTGAGATTTGACACGCTGACCGACCGCTATGTCGCCCGACTGATCGCCACGCCGCTGCTCGCGACGCTGGTGATCGCGGCGATGTTGCTGACCCTCGACAAGATGCTGCGGCTTTTCGATTTCGTCGTGTCGGAGGGCGGGCCGGTCAGCGTCGTCTGGCGTATGCTCGCCAATCTGATCCCGGAATATATGTCCCTCGGCATTCCGATCGGGCTGATGCTGGGCTGCCTGCTTGCCTTCCGCAAGCTGGCGCTGTCGTCCGAACTCGATGTCTTCCGCGCGGTGGGGATGAGCTATGGGCGGCTGCTCAGGGTGCCCTATTATTATGCGGTGGCGCTTGCCCTCCTCAATCTCGCCATAGTCGGGTTTATCCAGCCTTATTCGCGCTACGCCTATGAAGGCCTGCGCTTCGAGCTGCGCTCCGGCGCGCTCGGCGCCTCGATCAAGGTCGGAGAGTTCACCAAGCTCGGCAAGCGGATGACGATCCGGGTGGAAAGCAGCCGTGAGGGCGGGCGCGAACTGTCCGGCATCTTCGTGATGACCGAATCGAAGGACGGAAAGAGCCTTGCGGTGACTGCCGAGCATGGCCAGTTCCTCGCCACCGACGACCCCGACACGATCATCCTGCGGCTCCAGAAGGGCGTGCTCGTCCACGATGCGCCGCAGTTCAAGGAGCCGCGCGTGCTCCAGTTCGTCGGCCACGACCTGCCGATCGATCTGCCGAAGATGGAGGCGTTCCGCCAGCGCGGCGGCCGCGACCTCGAAATGACGATGCCCGAATTGGTGGTGACGGCGCATCAGGCGACCACCCCGGCAAAGCAGCGCGCGCAATTCCGGTCCGAATTCCACTTCCGCCTGGTCGAGGTGGCGACGATGTTCCTGCTGCCGATGCTGGCGCTGGCGCTGGCGGTGCCGCCCAAGCGATCCTCGTCCGCGCTCGGCGTGTTCCTGTCGATCGTGATGATTGTGACCCAGCACAAGATCAACGAATATGCCGCCTCGGTCGCGGCGCTCGGTCGGATCGATCCGCTGATCGCGCTGTGGGTGCCGTTCCTCGCTTTCGCCGCGCTGGTATGGTGGATGTATCGCACGATCGCCCATGTGCCGGGCGGCCAGCCGATCGGGGCGCTCGAACGCGGCGCCGACAAGGCGGTCAAGTCTGTCGTGCGCTGGATCCGATTCGGCCGGAAGGAGACCGTATGAACATCTCCTTCTTCGCGTCGCGGACCATGACCTTCTACATGGCACGGATGTTCCTGGTGCGCTTCGCGGCGGTGCTCGCGGCGCTGGTGATCGTGCTGATGGCGCTCGACCTGCTCGGGGAATCGGGGGACATCCTCGCCTATCCGGGCAATGGCGATGCGCAGCTCTGGCTCTACGTCACGCTGCGCACGCCGCAGATCATCGCCCGCTTCCTGCCGTTCGCGGCGCTGCTCGCAACCCTGATCACCTTCGTCACGCTGAACCAGAACAGCGAGATCATCTCGATGAAGGCGGCGGGCATCTCCGCGCATCAGATACTGGCGCCGCTGGTCGTCGCCAGCCTGGGCGTCGGCATCGTTTCCTTCACCTTCAACGAGCGGGTGGTGGCGCGCGCGACCGCGACGCTCACCGCCTGGCAGGATGCAGATTACGGCCCGATCCCCCGCGACCGCGGTATCGTCCCGAACATATGGGTGCGCGACGGCGACGATCTGATCCACGCCGTGGCGGTGCGCGGCCGGGGCCCCCAGGCGCGCCTCGACAGCGTCACCATCTATGATCGCGACGGCGGCCGGCTGATCTCGATCATCAAGGGTGCCCGCGCCATCCAGGCCGACGGCGGCTGGCGGATCGCCGGGGCCAGCCGGTTCGACGTGGCAAAGGGCGTGACGGCGAAGGTCGCGACCTTCGATTTCGCCAGGGGGGTGACGGCCGATCGCTTCACCCTGGCCAATGTCGATCCTGCGTCGAAGTCGATCGTTCAGCTCCGCACCGCGATCGCCGATCTCGACGCGGCCGGCCGGCCTACCGGGCCGCTGCGTGCGGGGCTGTGGCATAAGCTTTCGGGGCCGCTCTCGGCGGTGCTGATGCCGTTGCTGGCTGCGGTCGCCGCGTTCGGCCTCGCCCGGTCGGGGCATCTGTTCATCCGTGCGGTGATCGGCATGGCGCTCGGTTTCGCCTATTTCGTTGCCGACAATTTCGCGCTGGCGATGGGGAATCTCGGTGCCTATCCGCCGTTCCTCGCGGCCTGGGCGCCGTTCCTGCTTTTCCTGCTGATCGGCGAAACCGTGCTGATTCGGACCGAGGAATAGCTTTTCGACGCCATGCGGTCCTAAAAGCGCCGCATTGCCAATTCAGATCGCAATCCCATATGGGCCCCGGTCAGGGGCGGTTTTCGAATTCGAGGTTTGCGTGAAGCTGTCGCCCATCAAGCCCGCCTTCTGGGCCAAGGAACATCATCTCGACCGCATGACGTTGCGGGAGCTGTGGGTCGCCTATTTCCAATATCCGGCGATCATCGGCTATCTGCTGTGCGCTGCCGTGGCTATCGGGTTGTACTTCCGTTATCCGGCACCGGTGCTGCCGACGGTGGTGGCTGTGGCCGTCTCGATCTTTGTCTATCCGCTGGTCTGGTATTGCCTGCATCGCTGGGTGCTGCACAGCCGGTGGATGTTCAAGGTGCCCTTCCTGGCCGCGACCTGGAAGCGCATTCATTACGACCATCACCAGGACCCGAACCGGCTCGAGATCCTGTTCGGCGCGCTTCACACCACGCTGCCGACGATCGCGCTCGCGACCGCCCCGATCGGTTATCTGATCGGCGGCACCGGCGCTGCGCTGGCGGCTTTCGCCACCGGGCTGATCACCACCTGCGTCTACGAATTCTTCCACTGCATCCAGCACCTTGCCTACAAGCCGAAGCGCAAGTGGGTGATGGAGATGAAGGCACGCCATATGGCGCATCATTTCCATGACGAGCGCGGCAATTACGGCATTACCAACTATTTCTGGGACAAGCTCTTCCGCACCTATTACGAGCGGATCGATAAGGACAAGAAGAGCGAGACGGTGTTCAATCTCGGCTACACCCCCGAGGTGGCCGAGCGCTACCCGTGGGTGGCCCGGCTCTCGGGCGGGGTTGCCACCGGCCATCCGAGCCAGCGCATCCCGCACTGATGCCGGTCGTCATCCGTCCCGTTGCCGGCAAGGCGGACCGCAGGCGCTTCGTCGAGTTGGCCTATGCGCTCAACGCCAAGGATCCGAGCTGGGTGCCGCCGCTTCGGGTCGAGGCGCTCGAGCTGATAACGCCCGGCAAGAACCCCTTCTACGAACATGCCGAGCAGCAGCTGTTCCTGGCCGAGCGGGGCGGCAAGCCGGTCGGGCGCATCTCTGCGCATTTCGACCGGCTGTGGCATGCGATGCCCGCCGAGCAAGGCGGTGGACCGGGCATCGGCAATTGGGGGCTGCTGGAAGCGGCCGATCAGGAAGTCGCTACCGCGCTGATCGATCGGGCCGAACAATGGCTTCGCGACAAGGGCATGACCAGTGTCATGGCTCCGCTGAGCTGTTCGATCTGGGAAGAGCCGGGCCTGCTCGTCCAGGGCCACGACCATCCGCCGACGGTGATGATGGGGCACGACAGCCCCGCTTACCAGGGTTGGATCGAGCCACTCGGCTACAAGGGGATCAAGGACCTCCTGACCTACGATCTCGACATCACCCAGGACTTCCCGCCGCTGGTTCAGCGGATCGTCAGCTCGGGCGAGCGCAACGCGCGCATCCGCATCCGCAAGGTCGACAAGAGCCGCTTCGACGAAGAAGCCCAGCTGATCCTCTCGATCCTCAACGATGCCTGGTCGGACAATTGGGGGTTCGTTCCGATCACGCCGGCGGAGATCGCCTATACCGGCAAGAAACTGAAGCCGATCGTGTTCGAGGATCTGATCCGCGTCGCGGAGGTGGACGGCGAGCCGGTCGCTTTCATGATGACCTGGCCCGATCTCAACGAGTTGATGGCCGATCTCGACGGGCGGCTCTTTCCCTTCAACTGGGCCAAGCTGCTGTGGCGCCTTCGCAAGCCACAGGTGAAGACGATGCGCGTGCCGCTGATGGGCGTCGTGAAGAAGCTGCAGGCGACCCGCCTGGCCAGCCAGCTCGCCTTCATGATGATCGAATATATCCGGCGCGATTCGGTCGCCAACTATGGCGCGACCCGGGGCGAAATCGGCTGGATCCTCGAGGACAACCAGGGGATGCGCTCGATCGCCGAGACGATCGACAGTCGGGTCAACAAGACCTATCGGATCTATTCGAAGGATCTCTGAGGGCTCCCATCCGGGCGTTGCCAGGTGAACCGAACCGGAGGGACCGTGCCTCTTCACAGCTGGTGGCTTTTCGTCTGCGCGACCTTCGTGATCTCGGCCATGCCTGGGCCGAACATGCTGCATGTCATGACGCAGAGCATGCGTCACGGCTTCCGCCGGGCCTTCTTTACCATGGCCGGGTGCCTGCTGGCGCTGCTCGTGCTGTTCGGCCTGTCCGCGATGGGGATGAGTGCGCTGATCGCGGCGCTGCCGGAACTGCTGACCGCCATGAAGATCGTTGGCGCGGCTTATCTGATCTGGATCGGTATCAAGGCCTTGCGCGACGACAGCCCGCCGATCGACATTGATGCCGGCAACGTCGAGCTGCAGGGAAAGAGCGCGGGCGAACTGTTCCGCGCGGGCATGCTGATCAGCCTCAGCAACCCGAAGGCGCTGATCTTCGCCGCCGCCTTCTTCCCCCAGTTCGTCAGTCCGGCCTTGCCGAAGGGGCCGCAGTTCGCGATCCTGCTCGGCACCTTCGTGGTGATCGAGAGCGGCTGGTATATGACATACGCCACGGGAGGGCGGACGCTCGCGCACTATCTGCGTCGGGCCGAATGGCAGCGCCATGTCAGCCGGGCAAGCGGAGCGCTGTTCGTCCTGTTCGGCCTTTCGCTGCTGGCGTGGCGCGGGCGGTAAGGAGGATGACATGTCCATAGACGATATCGACGACAAGCATGCCGCCGCGGCCTTCCGCCGGCTCGTCCGCCATCTCCAGCATCGCGACGATGCGCAGAATGTCGACCTGATGGGACTGGCCGGCTTCTGTCGCAACTGCCTGTCCGATTGGCTGGCCGAGGCGGCCGGCGGGGCGATCGACAAGGATGCCGCGCGCGAGGCGATCTACGCCATGCCCTATTCGGAATGGAAGGCGAAGCAGCCGCCCGCCACGGCCGAACAGCTGGCTCGAATGGATGCGAGCGTGGCGAAAAACAAGGCTGGCTGAGTTAGCGCAGGGTGATCCAGGTCGGCGCGTGGTCGCTGGCCTTTTCCAGCGCGCGGGTGTCCTTGTCGACCCCGGCGCCGGTGAGCCGATCGGCAGCCGCGGGGCTCAGCATGAGATGGTCGATCCGGAAGCCGGCATCGCGTTGCCAGGCGCCCGCCTGATAGTCCCAGAACGTATAGACCGGCCCGTGCGGATGGATAGTGCGCACCGCATCGGTCCAGCCCGCGTTGCACAGCCGGCGAAAGGCGGCGCGGCTCTCGGGCTGGGTCAGCGCGTCGCTCGCCATCGCGCGTTCGGAGAAGACGTCGTCGGTCGACGGGGTCGGAATGACATTATAGTCGCCGGCCAGCACGACCGGCATCTCGCCAGCCCACAATCCAGCGGCATGGTCGATCAGCCGGTCGAACCAGGCCAGCTTATAGTCGAATTTCGGACCGGGCACCGGATTGCCGTTGGGCAGGTAGATCGAGGCAACGATCACGCCGTTGATCTCCGCCTCGATATAACGGCTGTGGCTGGGATCCGGATCGTCGGGCAGTCCCTTGCGTCGTTCAGTCGGCTGAGTGCCCCTGGCAAGGATCGCGACGCCGTTGAAGCCCTTCTGCCCGTGCCAAATCGCGCCGTAGCCGGCGGCCTCGATATCGGCGATCGGAAAGGTCTCGTCGGACGTCTTGATCTCCTGCAGGCAGGCGATGTCGGGCGCCTTCTGTTCGAGCCATTCGACGAGGCGAGGGAGACGGGCCTTGATCCCGTTTATGTTGAAGGTCGCGATCTTCATGGGCCCGGGGATAGCGTGCCCGGCGGGCATCGTCACCCGTAGAACTGTCGCCTTGCTCGACGAAAGATCAGACCGAGAAGCTGGAACCGCAGCCGCAGCCCGAGGCGGCATTGGGATTGTTGACGCGGAACGCCGCGCCGCCCAGCGACTCGACATAGTCGACCGCGCCGCCACGGACGAGATCGAGGCTCATCGGATCGACCACCAGCGTCACGCCGTCCCGGGTCGCGACGGTGTCGTCCTCGGCCGGGGCGTCCGCCAGCTCGAACTTATACTGGAAGCCCGCGCAGCCGCCGCCGTCGATCGCCAGCCGCAATATGGCCGGCTTGCCGGTCTTGCTGGCGATCAGGGCGACCCGCGCTGCGGCGGACGGGGTCAGGTCGATGTCGGGCGTGGCGTCCATGGCATCAAGATAGGAAGGAAAGAGGCCACCGGCAATCGCCGGCGGCCGATTCGCTTGCCGTTGGGACGGAGGTCAGTCCTCGGGACCGCCCTGGGCGATGTCCGACTTCTGCTCGTTGACCGCCATGATGTAGTTGGCCGACTGCAGGAACGGCACGGGATTGACCGCGCGGCCGTCGATGCGGACCTCATAATGGAGATGGTTGCCGGTCGAACGGCCGGTCGAGCCGACATAGCCGATCAGATCGCCGCGCTTGATCCGCTGCCCCGGACGAGCGGCGATGCGCGACATATGGCCGTAGCGGGTCGAGATCCCCTTGCCATGCTCGATTTCAACCATGTTGCCATAGCCGCCGAACCACTCGGCGCGATCCACCATGCCGTCGGCCGTCGCGTAGATCGGGGTGCCGCTGGGCGAGGCAAGGTCGATGCCTGCGTGCATCGCCGCCGATCCGGCGAACGGGTCGGAGCGGACACCGAAGGCGCTTGAGAAGGTGAATTTGGCAATCGGCAGGATCGACGGGATCGAGATCGCGCCGGTGGTCGCGACGTTGACCGTGTCAAGCTTCTTCCACGACTGGAAGATCGCCCGGAACTGCGCGGCGGCTTGCGCGTTTGGAGCAACATCACCGTCCTGTGCCAGGGCGGGCGTGGTCGACGCCGACAGCAGCAGAGCTGCGGCGAACGCCTTGGTGCGGATCATTGAGGCCGAGAAAGTGAACAGGCGCCGAAGCGTCGGAAGAACGGTACCAAGGAAGAGCATAATTCCCCCGACATCGGAAACATTTGCCCGGACCGGATCATCCGGGCGGACCCTGTTGTGCCGACGTCAGGAATTGCCCCCCCCTCACGCGACGGATGGGTTGTGAGAAAGATCACAGGGGGCGGCAACCCCAGCCATCATCTCTTTCGTTAAACCGGCTCTACGGCGCGCTGAGTCGTTGAACGGAGGCTTAACCGCACCGCGGAAGTGTAACCTGACCATCGATTGCCAGCTTTGTGCACAATCGATTCGCGCTGCGTCGCACAAGAATCGAAACCAGGCGACGCCGGCCGCGACATGGTCCACCTCGTCATCGGCGATGCGGCGCATGACCCGGGCCGATCGCTCGTCACCGGCGGCTTCGAAACGGCTTATCAAAGAAGGGGTTACGTCGAGTCCTCGGGCTTCGAGAACCATCGGTACCACGGCCAGCCGGGCCAGCGGATCGTGCGCCGTCTCCGCCGCTGCCTCCCACAGGCCGTCGTGCGCAGGAAGGTCGCCGTAGCGCGCGCCATAGGTTTTCAGCCGCCGTTCGATCAGCGCGAAGTGCATCGCCTCCTCGGCGCCTACTGCGATCCATTCGTCGACGAAGCGTTGCGGGAATTGCCCGCCGAAGCGGCCAACCAGATCGAAGGCCAGGTCGATCGCGACATATTCGATATGGGCGAGGGCGTGGAGCATCGCGATCCGCGCCCGGGGCGACCCGGCGCGCCCGCGCTTCGGCATGCGGGACGGCGGTAGCAGCGGTGGACGATCGGTACGCGCCGGACGGTCCGGCATCGCCGTGGCGAAGCCCCACGGAATCCTGCCAAGCCGCCATCCGCGGGCGGCCCGTCGCGCCGCCTTCACCTTGGCGAGCGGTTCGGGCTCGTCGAGTACGGCGCGGCAGGCGGCCGAGATGTCGGAGGGCATCAGTTCATATCCAATAGGGCGGTGGTGCCGGCGTCGGCATCGCGGAACGCCTCATAGAGCGCGAGGATCGAGCCGACATGCCGCCGCGCCACGGCGAGGCGATCGTCGCCATAACCGCCGCCGAGCACGCTGGCCAGCGGGATGCCGCGCAGCCGGGCCTGTCGCATCACGAACTGGTCGCGGTCATGCAGGCCCTTGTCGCTGAGGGCGAGCCGGCCGAGCCGGTCGTCGCGATGCGGGTCGACTCCGGCCTGGTAGAGGATCAGGTCGGGTATGAAGGCATCGATCGAGGCCGGTAGGTGCGCTGCCAATATATCCAGATAATCCGAATCGCCCGTCATGTCGGGCAGACCGAGGTCGAACGAGGAGCGGGCCTTGCGGACGGGGAAATTATGTTCGCTGTGGATCGAGAAGGTGAACAGGCCGGGGTGGCCCGCTGTCAGTACCGCCGTGCCGTCTCCCTGGTGGACGTCGAGGTCGACAATCATGATCCGTGTCGCGTCGCCCTCGGCGACCAGCCGGCAGGCCGCGATGGCCAGATCGTTGAACACGCAATAGCCGGCGCCGCTATCCGCCATCGCGTGGTGGCTGCCGCCCGCGCCGTTGGCAGCATAGCCGTGCCGCAGGGCCAGTTTCGCCGCCAGCCAGGTGCCGCCGGGGGCGAGAAAGGCACGCCGTGCCACCCGCTCGGTGACCGGGAAGCCGATCCGCCGCGCCTTGTGAGGCGGCACGGTGCATGTGGCGACTTCGGCCACATAGTCGGGGTCGTGGACTGCCTCGATCCAGCCCCGCGGCATCGGCTCGGGTTCGTGGAGCTGCGGCGCGGCCCCGCTTTCCGCGAGGGCCTGCATCACGAGCCCGTATTTGTCGAAGCTGAAGCTGCTTCCCGGCGCGGCCGGCGAGACATAATGAGGGTGGTGAACGACATGCAGCATCTTGCCTCATTATCCGATTTTGCCGATGGAAAGCCATGAACGAGGAATTTGTCCGCCCCGACGTCCGCGCCTTTCTCGATGACATCAACAATCGCGCCGGTCCCAAGACCTATGAGGTCGATCCGCCGGCCGCGCGCGAGATGTCGGCGCGGATGCGGGCCTTTGCCGATGTCGAGAGCTCGCCGGTCGCGACGCGCGAGGACCTGTTCATTGCGACCCATGACGGGCGCTCGATCCCCGCACGCTTTTACGACTCGCGTCCGGAACGCGGCGAGGGGCCGCTGATTGTCTTCTTCCACGGCGGCGGCTTCGTGCTCGGCGATATCGAGCTGTATGACGCAGCAGCGGCCGACATCGCGGTCGGGCTCGATCTGCCGGTGCTTTCGATCGACTATCGGCTCGCGCCCGAGTATCCTTGGCCCGCAGGGCCCGATGATTGCGAGGACGCGACCCGCTGGGCCGCCGAGCAGGGCGTGTTGTTCGGCCGCCGCTTCAACGCGCTCGCGCTGTGCGGCGACAGCGGCGGCGGAACGCTGTCGATCGTCACCGCCATGGCGCTGCGCAACCATCCCGCGGCCTTGCCGGTGATCGCGATCTGGCCGCTCTACCCGGCAGTCGATCTGCGCAAACGCTATCCTTCGACGGAACGGCTGGGTGAGGGATATATGCTCACCCTCGACACGCTGCGCTGGTTCAATGGCCATTACGCGCCCGATTTCAACCATTGGCGCGCGTCGCCCCGGCTCGGCGACCAGCGCGGCATGCCGCCCGCGCTGGTGGTGACCGCGACGCTCGATCCGCTGCTCGATCAGGGGAGGGCCTATGCGATGGCCTGTATCGAGGCGGGCGTGCCCGTGGTCTATCGTGAGGCGAAGGGCAATATCCACGGCTGGCTCACGCTCCGTCGCGCCATCCCTTCGTCGGAGGATGACCTGCGCGGCTGCCTGGCCGCCTTCCGCATGATGATCGAGGAATATCGGCCGTGAAGAAAGCGCTACCCTATCGTCCGGCGGCGGCCGTCATGCTGCTCAATGCCGACGGCAAGGTGTTCGTGGCGCAGCGGATCGATAGCGCGCTCGAGGCCTGGCAGATGCCGCAGGGCGGGCTGGACCCTGGCGAGGAACCCGAGGCGGGCGCGTTGCGCGAGCTGCAGGAGGAGACGGGAATCAGACCGGAACTCGTCGAGATTCTCGCCCGGGCGCCGGAGGTCCTGTTCTACGATCTGCCGGTCGAGCTGATGGGTAAGATCTGGGGCGGCCGCTATCGCGGGCAGGCGCAGCATTGGTTCGTCGCGCGTTTTCTCGGCAGCGACGCCGATGTCGACCTCGACACGCCCGAGCCGGAATTCCGTGCGTGGAAATGGGCCGAGGCGGGCGAGCTCGTCGACCTGATCGTGCCCTTCAAGCGCGAACTTTATACGCGGGTGATCGAAGCCTTCCGCGATCATCTGCCCTATTGAGCAGCGAGTGATAACGCGCGCTACTGATAATCACTTGCAGAAATGAGCGGCAGGGATTAGCGGCTCCCCATCAGAAAGGGGAAAGATGATCCGTCCGTTCAGCATCGCCGCGTCCGCTTCGGCCCTCGCTATCGCCGCGCCTGCCCTCGCTCAGACGCCCGACACCGCCAGCGAAATCGCCAGGGAAGATATCGTCGTCACCGCCGCCCGCAGCATCCTGCCGGCCAATGCGCTGCCGCTGACCATCGATATCGTCGGCAAGTCCGCGCTGGACCAGCAGATGTCGATCTCCGGCTCGGTTATCGATTCGATCGCGACCCTGACGCCGTCTTTCTCGCCGACCAGGCAGAAGATGTCAGGCGCCGGCGAGACGCTGCGCGGCCGGTCGCCGCTCTACGCGATCAATGGCATCCCGCAGACCACCCCATTGCGCGACGGCAGCCGCGACGGCTTCACCATCGACGGCTTCTTCATCGATAGGGTCGAGGTCATCTACGGATCGAACGCGCTGCAGGGCGTGGGCGGAACCGGGGGTATCGTCAATCAGGTGACGGTCGCACCCCCGACTGCCGAAGGGTTCGGCGGTCGCGTGCTGCTGCAGGGCAATGCCGATGACGGTTTCAGCAAGGATGGCCTGGGGGGGAAGGCCGCCGGGCTGGTCCAATATCGCAAGGACCGTTTCGACGCGACGGTCGGCGCGGCCTATGAAAAGCGGGCGGTTTTCTACGACGGCGGCGGCCGCCGGGTGGGCGTCAACCTGACCCAGGGGGAAACCCAGGATTCGAGGACGCTCTCGCTGTTCGGCCGGTTCGGTTACCAGCTCGGCGATACGGGCCGCATAGACCTGATCGCCAGCCGCTACGAGATGAAGGTCGACGGCGACTATATCGCCGTGGCGGGCAACAAGACGGCGGGCCTGCCGACGAGCGCCACGCGCGGCAACCCCCCGCTCAAGCCGGCGGAGAGCCGCACCGAAAGCGTCGCGCTTTCGGTCACGGATACCGATCTCGGCGGCGGCAACTTCGTCAGCCAGCTTTTCTTCAATCGGACGCGCGATACCTTTGGCGGCGAGCCTGTCACCCAGGCGACCTTCCAGGATCCGACGATCGCGCCGGTCGGCACTCTCTTCGACCAGTCGCAGAACCGGTCGCGCAAGCTCGGCTTCAAGATCAGCTACGAGCGTGCTCTCCCCGGTTTCGAGGCGCTGACCGGCACGCTCGGCTTCGACGCGCTGTTCGACAAGACCGAGCAGCGGCTGATCGCCACCAACCGCGTCTGGGTGCCACCGAGCGATTTCCGCAGTCTCGCACCCTTCGCCCAGCTCAACCTCGCGCTGTTCGACGAGAAGCTGCGCCTGGCCGGCGGCGCGCGGTGGGAGAATGTCCAGATCAAGATCGACGACTTCCAGACGCTCGCTTCGACCACGGTGACGGCGGCCAATCCGACAGGCTATGGCGGTGTCATGGTCGGCGGCGGCAAGCCCAAGTTCGACGATGTGCTGCTGAACGGCGGCATCATCTTCGAGCCGTGGAAGGGCATCCGCGCCTATGCCAGCTATGCCGAGGGCTTTACGGTCGCCGACGTCGGCCGCATCACCCGCGCGATCGGCAAGCCCGGCATCGATCTCGATAACTATCTCGATATCAGTCCCGTCATCTCCAACAACCGGGAGATCGGCGTCGAGGTGAAGCGCGGACCGCTCGATACCAGCGTCACCTATTTCTGGTCGACGAGCAACAAGGGGCAGGTGCTGGTCGCGGGCGGCGACGGTATCTTCAACGTCATCCGCCAACGCGTCGAGATCGAGGGGCTGGAAGTCAACGCCGGCGTCCGCATGCCCATAGACGGGCTCCGGCTGTCAGTGGGCTATGCTCATATCAAGGGCCGCTACGACGCCAGCGTGACGCCCGACGGCACGGCCGGAACCGACCTCGATGGTGCCAACATATCGCCGGA
The DNA here is from genome assembly GCF_001015195.1 of Sphingomonas sp. Y57. Lineage (GTDB taxonomy): Bacteria > Pseudomonadota > Alphaproteobacteria > Sphingomonadales > Sphingomonadaceae > Rhizorhabdus. The sequence continues at coordinate 224,815 of NZ_LDES01000024.1, forward strand.
TCGCCTGAACCTGGCGGCCAGCTTCAACCGGGGTGCCGTCTCGGCGCGGGTACAGACCAACTTCTATCTGAGCCGGACCTTCCGGAGCCGCGAGATCGTGCTCGACCAGCGCAACAATTTCGGCGGCTACGATCTGACCGATGCTAGCATCCGCTACCAGACGGAGCTGGGCGGGTTCACCTTCTCCATCCAGAATCTCTTCGACAAGCAATATATCGACTATGCGTCGAGCACGCAGCGGGCGACCGACAATTTCTTCAACTTCGCCGGCCGGGGCCGCAACTTCACGCTTAGCTGGGACTATCGGTTCTGAGCCTGCTTGACACGCTGCATCGCTGGATCGGCGGGCTGATCGGGCTCGTGCTCGCCCTGCTAGGGCTCACCGGCGCGATCCTCATCCATCGCGATGCCTGGATCGGCCTGCCGCACGCATCGGACGCGCGGGTCGCCGACGCGGTGGCGCTTGCCCGCGCGACCGCCCGGCTGATGGCCGATCCGGCGGCGCAGCCGCAGAGTATCCTCTATGCCAGCGATGGCTTCGGCCTGCTGCGCCTCTCCTATCCGAAGGGGGCGGGCGCCTATGCCGATCAGGCCGGCAATATCGTCCATCGCTGGGACAGCCAGTGGGAGCGGCCCGAACTGTGGCTGTTCGATTTCCACCACCATCTCTTTGCCGGCGACACGGGCGAGGTGGTGACCGGCATCGCCGCGCTGTGCGGGCTGTTCTTCGTCGTCTCGGGCGTGATTCTCTGGTGGCGGACCCGCCGGACCTTCGAATGGCGGCTATGGCCGCGACGAATGAGCCGCACGGCGATCGTCCGCCATCATCGCGACCTGGGTATCGTGGTGGCGCCGCTGCTGGCGCTGTCGCTCTACACCGGCGCGGTGATGATCTTCCGCCCGGTCGCCGCCGTGGTGCTGGGCCCCGGCGCGTCCGCGGCAGTCGAGCGCGCGATGAAGCCGCCGAAATCGATCGGCGTGCCGCTGTCGAACCAGATCGACTGGGCGGCGATCGTACGAGCCGCGCACGCCCGTTTCCCTGACGCCGAGTTGCGACTGCTCAGCCTGCCGCGCAAGGACAGCGGGTTGATCGCGGTGCGGATGCGTCAGCCCGAGGAATGGCTGCCCAACGGCCGGACCATGCTGTGGTTCGCGGCCGACAGCGGCCGGCTGGTCGCCGCGCGCGACGCCCGCGAGTTCGATCGGCAGGTGCGGGGATATAATATGATCTATCCGCTCCACGCCGCGAAGGTCGGGGGCCTCGCCTGGCGGCTCGTCATGACCCTGTCCGGGCTCGCGCTGGCCCTGCTGGGCAGTCTTGCGGTGTGGAGCTTCTGGTTCCGGCGGCCGAAGAAGCGGCGCCTATAGGGCCCGGGCGGCGGCCAGCACTTCCTCGGCATGGCCCTTGACCTTCACCTTGCGCCAGATGCGCGCAATCGTGCCGTCCTTGCCGATGAGGAAGGTCGCGCGGTCTATGCCCATATATTTGCGGCCGTAGAGTGATTTCTCGATCCAGGTGCCGAAAGCCTCGCACACGCTGCCATCGGTGTCGGAAGCAAGGCGGAGCTTCAGCCCGTATTTGTCGATGAACTTCTGGTGGCGCGCGGCGCTGTCCTTCGACACGCCGATGATCGTTGCGCCTGCCTTCGCGAAGTCGTCGGCCAGCGTGGTGAAGCTCTGCGCCTCGGTCGTGCAGCCCGGCGTGTCGTCCTTCGGATAGAAATAGAGGACGAGGATATTGCCCGCCTGTTCGGCGACGCTCGTCCTGCTGCCATCCGGCAGGTCGAGCGTTACGTTCGGGGCCTTGTCGCCTTCCACGAGCATAGCATGTCTCCTCAATCCGCCGATCCTTAGGACGAGGCGAAGGGGGAGTTCAACCGTCCGTCGTCATCATCCGCGCGACCGTGCCTTGCCAGCTTTCCTGCACGATCACCCGCGCGGCGCCGTAATCGGCCTCCAGTCCATCCCAATGGTCGTGGCCGCAAAGGCGGGCGACGGCTGGCCGCTGCTCGGGCGAGGGTCCGGTGCCGTCCGGTGCCAGCAGGTCCAGCACCATCAGCAACCGACCCAGCGTCGCGTGCGCGTCCGCCATTGCGGGATCGAGCAGCCCCGACTTGACCTGGCCGTCGATCGCCGTGCGCAATTCCGGATCGAAACCGGCATGGCCCCGGAGTTGGTTCAGCCGTACGACGTGGTCGAGCTGGACCAGGCCACCGCGGACCCGCTCGACGTCATAGGGGCCGCTTGCCGGCGACCGGCGAGGGATGCCGCAGGCCTTGCTCCGCGTCCGCCGCAGGGCCGCCAGTACCGCCGAGCGGGCGGCATCGGGGCCGTGGACCGGCCGCGCACGGGTGAGTGCCACCGGGTCGCTGATCAAGCCATCGAGTCCCTCGACGGGGCAGGGCCTCGGCGACGGCGCGGTCGGGTGGAGCGGTGCGAGGGCCGCGTTGATACGCTCGGCGGCCAGGCCATAATAAGCGTCGGCGTCGAGTGGCCTGCGACCGCCGCTCCGCGCCCCTCGATCGCCGGTGAACAGATAGGCGAGGTCGAGGGGAGACCGGCTCGTCAACGCGCTGCTCCCGAACCGGCCAAGTGCGACGATGACGAGGTCCGATCCCGGCAGGGTGCCATGATCCTCGCGCATCCGCGCCAGTGTATCCGCGGCGATCGCGCGCAGTGCCGCCTCCGCGAGGCGGGTGTGGGCTGCGGCGAGGTCGAGCGGATCGGCCGTACGCTCTATCAGCCGCAGCCCCAGGTCGAAGCGATGTGCATCCACCCTCGCCGCGATCCGCGGGGGTCCCGCCTGCCGGTCGTCTGTACCGATCAAATGGCCGAACTCGGCGTCGAGATCGGCAGGCGGGGGCAGCGGCGCGGAGGCGCTGCCATCGATCAGCCGGTGGATTAGTGCCGGCTGGGCGATCAGGAAAGGCAACAGGCCCGGCGCATCGCCGAGCAGCGCGATCAGGGATGGAAGCGATGCCAGGATAGCGATGGCGGCAGGTTGCCGGACCACGATCGTATCGAGCGTGGCGAGCATCCCGTCGGGATCGTCGGATCGCCCGAGTATTGTTGCGAGGCCGGGCAGCAGATCGTCGAACGCCTTGTCCTCCGGCGGGCTGGATCTCCAGCCGCGTATCCGGCGCGCTCCGCCGCCAGGATCGGCGCAGCCGGCATCGGCCAGCGCCATCTCGATCGGATCGCGGAGACCGGGATGGAACTGTTCGCGGATGTCGCGCGACAGGGTCGCGTGGAGGCGGTCGGCGTCGGTGCGGATCGGCGCCAGCATCGCCATCAGTGCGGTGGCGGCCAGCATCTCCTCGCTGAAATGGGCGGATGCGATGCCAAGCCGGGCCGGCAGCGCTAGCAGCCTTGCGACCTCGCCGAAGCCATGGGCCAGGTCGGCATGGGCACGACGGAAGGCGCGCCGAGCCTGTGGCTGCGGGCCGCGGGGATCGGAAAGGTCGCCGATCAGTTCGCCCGCACGGGCCACGAAGTCATCGAGCCGTGCGAAAAGGGGATCGAGCCGACCGGCGCCCGGCCGGGTCCGCAGGTCGAGGCAGCGCCGCTCCAGCTCTGCCAGCGGGCGGGCTGCGCCGGGGCCGGTATCTGGGCGGGCCGGGCACCGAACGAAGGGCTCCGGCCTCATCGCCGCACCGGCGGGAAGGAAAGGGGGCGCCCCGATACGCTGGGGCGCCCGTCGATGAATACGACCATCGATGATCTCACGCTACGCAACACGCACTTCAATGATGATCGGGATAGCAGCGAGTCTTTAAGCGCGGGTGCGCGAGACTGGTTAAAATCGGGACACCATATTTTTCGCGGCGCTCGGATCGAAACCGGAATGGGCCCTGATTTCCGTGCTTTTTTCGCCTCAGTGCGAGGCGGCGACCCGCTTCCATTCGCCGCCGATCAGCGCGCGGGCGGTTTCGTAGGCCTTAACCAGCGAAGACCAGTTCGACTGTCCGCAGGTCCGCGCCACCAGTTCCTGGGACGCTATGGGCGGTTCGGTCGAGGCAGGCGAGACGAGCCGAAGCGTGACCAGCATCCGGGTCAGCAGCTCATGGGCGGGGATCACCGCCGGATCGAGCAGCCCCTGGTCCGCTAGCAGCCGCATGGCGCTGCGCAGGCGCGGATCGAAGCCGGTGCGGTGGCGCAGCTGCAGCAGGTGGACGGTGAATTCGGCGTCGACCAGCCCCCCCTCGATCAGCTTGACGTCGAAGGGGCTCGACGGCGGCTTATGGCGGGCGATCTCGCCGCGCATCTTGACGACGTCGGCGAGCAATGTGGCGGGGTCGCGCTCGCGACCCAGCGCTTCGGCGATGATCGCGTCGACCCGCGCGCGCGCGTCCGCCGATCCGAAGATCGTGCGCGCCCGGGTCAGCGCCATATGCTCCCAGGTCCAGGCGCTCTCGCGCTGATATTGGGCGAAGCTGTCGATCGACACGGCGAGCGGACCCTGGGTGCCTGACGGGCGCAGCCTTGTGTCGACCTCGTAAAGCGGTCCGGCGGCGGTCGGAACGGACATCGCCGCCGAGACGCGTTGGGCCAGCCGGTTGAAATAGGTGGTGGCGCCCAGCGGTTTGGGACCATCCGATTCGGCCATGAAATCGCCGCTGAACAGATAGATGATGTCGAGGTCGGAAGCGTTGGTCAGCGCCCCGCCACCGAGCCGGCCAAGCGCCACGATGAGTAGTTCGCCACCGGGAATCCGCCCGTGATTCGCTTCGAACTCGGCGACGGTCGCTCGCGCCAGTACGGTCAGCGCGGCTTCCGCGACCCGGGCATAGCCTTGCGCCACGTCGAGCGGGTCCGCCACCGCCTCGATGAGCTGGACGCCAAGCGCGAAGCGCCGTTCGCCGACGCGCTGCCGAACACTGTCGAGCAGGAGTTCGTAATTGTCGCTGCTTTCGCCATCGCCGAACTCGGCGACCAGTTCCTCCTGCGGCGGCGGCGGCGCCAGCGCGGTCGCATCGATCAGGCCGTCGAGAAGCGCCGGGCGGCGGCCGAGCGCCTGCGACAGAGCCGGCGCATGGCTGAGCACGTCGATCAGCGCGCGGGCAAGGGCGGGGCGTGCCTGGAGCAGCCGGAACAGATTGATCGCGCTCGGCAGGCCGGCGACCAGGTCCTCGAAGCGGTTGAGCGCGTCCTGCGGCGACGGCGCCTGGCCGAGCGCGCCGACCAGTGTCGGCAACATTGCCTCCAGCGCGTCTTGGGCTACCGGCGTCCGCAGCGATCGGCTCTTTCCGTCCCGCATCACCTCGATCCGCAGCCTTGCCGCCGACGGATCGGCGAACCCCGCCTGTGCGAGAGCTGCTTCCAACTGATCGGCCTGAACCGGCAGTCGTGCCTCGCCGTCATTGTCGAGTCCGTCATAGACGGTCCCGACCCGTTCGACGTGGGGGCGCAGCAGATCGACCAGCGCAGCTCCGTCGTCCAGCCCATGCAGACGCGCGACATTGTCGAGGGCGTCCACCTGCTTTGGGAGTTGGTGGGTCTGGTGGTCGTCGACCATCTGGAGCCTGTGCTCGATGGTACGAAAGAGACGATAGGCCACGGCCAGATCATCCGCGGCCCTGGCATCGATCCGTCCCGCCTCGCTCAGTGCGCGCAGGGCGTCGAGCGTCGCCGGGGCGCGGAGCTGCGGTTGGCGTCCGCCGTGGATGAGCTGATGAATCTGCGCGAAGAACTCGACCTCCCGGATGCCGCCACGCCCCCGCTTGAGGTCGTAGCCGGGGCCGAGCACCTGCCCCCGCGAGTAATGGTCGCGGATTCGGCGGGAAATCTGCCGGATTTCGCGTACCGCGCCGAAATCGAGCGAGCGGCGCCAGACGAAGGGGCGGATCGCCTCGAGAAAGCCCTGTCCCAGGGCGATGTCGCCCGCGGCCGCACGGGCACGGATGAAGGCGGCGCGTTCCCAGGGCAGGGCCGCCGACTCATAATAGCTGAGCGCGGCGTCCACCGGCAGGGCAAGTGGCGAGACTTCCGGCGAAGGGCGCAGCCGGAGGTCGACCCGAAAGACATAGCCATGTTCGTCGCGGCTTTGCAGCAGTTCGACGATACGCCGCGCGATGCGGACGGCGGCCTCGACCGGTTCTTCGCGCGGGCGGTGCGGCAGCGTCCTCGGATCGAAGATCAGGATCGGATCGATATCCGAGGAATAGTTGAGTTCGCCGCTGCCATGCTTGCCAAGTGCCAGCACGGCGAAGCCGCCCGGTTCCGCGTCCGGCGTGCGTTCGGCGATGGCGGCACGGATCGCAGTGTCGAGCGCATGGTCCGCGAAAGCCGACAGATGGCCGACGACCTCTTCCAGGCTCGCCATTCCCGACAGGTCGGCCAATCCGGTGGCCAGCGAGACGACCTGGCGCTGACGGCGGAGCATCTTGCCGACGTCGTCCGACTGCGCGGCGGCCAGACCATCGCGGATCGCGCGGTCGAGCCCGTGGTCGCGCACCGCCGCGACAATCTCGGGATGGCGCGCGGCCAGACCCGACAGGAACGGGGAGAATTCCCCTATCCTTTCCAGCGTGTTGGAAAAGACATGCTCGTCGGCGCGCCCGGTCATCCTTTCATCGCATAAGCGATTCGGACGGGAGTGCAACATTGGGAAACATGGTCGGGTTATTGCGTTATGTTAGGCATGGAAAAGCCGAAGCCCTCCGATCTGTCCATGCAGGCGAACATCTCCCGGTCGCGGGCGGTTCAGGCGCCGCAGCGCTACGAAGGTATCGGTAATGCGCTGCGGGCGGCGTTCGATCCGGGCAGCTATGGCTTGCCCGACGATCTCCTGCGGCTGCTGTCGAAGCTTGAACGCAAATAAGGAAAGACGCCGGCCCCTGGTCGGAGGCCGGCCATTCTTCCGCGCGACGTCTATTCCTTGCTGAGGATGTCGACGTCGGCCATGATCTGCTGGAGCGTTGTAGTAGACGGGTCCGTCTTGTGCTCCCGTCGCGATGGCAGCTGGCCATGGTCCAGCAGCTGCTCCAGGGCGGCACGTCCCCTCGCCACCCGGCTCTTGATGGTCCCTACCGCGCAGCCGCAGATTTCGGCCGCCTCCTCATAGGCGAAACCGCCGGCACCGACGAGGATCAGCGCCTCCCGCTGCGGCTGCGGCAGGTGCATCAGCGCACGCTGCATGTCGGCCAGTTCGATGTGGCGGTCCTGGGATGCCGGCGCCGCCAGCATCTTGTTCGCGGTATGCTCGTCCCATTCGCCGCGGAAACGGGCGCGCCGCATTTGGGACAGGAACAGGTTGCGCAGGATGATGAAGGTCCAGGCCCGCATGTTGGTGCCCGCCTGGAAGCGCTTGCGCGCTGCCCAGGCCTTCATCAGCGTCTCCTGGACGAGATCGTCGGCGAGGTCGCGGTTGCCTGACAGGGAGCGGCCGAAGGCGCGAAGGTGGGGAATCACCCGCGCAAGCTCGTCCTTGAACTCGTCGTCGGACAGGGCGACCGGGTCGCCGCGCGGCGCTTCGACGCCGTCGACGTCCCGATCTTCGTCATCCATACGATCTGCTACCCCAACTGAAGCGTTTGCCGCCGAGGCGGCCCGGGCCTGTACTGCCATCCGTTCCCCATTGTCCGGGCGGAACGACTCGTGTCGTCCATTCTGCCAGGTCAACGTCCGTCCAGCGGCCGGGTTCCAATATGATCGAGGCCGAAACGATAAGGGTCAGGCTTCGATCGTAGCGGCGTTGAAGAACAGTGCCTGGCTGATCGCGGCCTTTACCGTCGATCGCTGGAAAGGCTTCGTGATCAGGAAGGTCGGCTCGGGGCGTTCGCCCGTCAACAGCCGTTCGGGGAAGGCGGTAATGAAGATCACCGGGACGCTGAACTCGGCCAGGATGTCCTTGACCGCATCGATGCCCGAGCTGTCGTCTGCAAGCTGGATGTCGGCGAGCACGAGACCGGGCCGATGGGCGTGGGCTTGCGCCACCGCCTCGTCGCGGGTGACGGCGACGCCGCTGACGCTGTGGCCCAGATCGCGGACGATCGTTTCCAGGTCCATAGCGATGATCGGCTCATCCTCGATGATCAGCACGTCGGTTCGGGTCTGGCGGTCGATCTCCGCGATCGCATCCGCGACGAGCGACTCGACCTCTTCCGGGCTTGTCTCGATCAGATAGGCGGTGTCGGCGACGGTGAACCCCTCCATGGCAGTCAGCAGGAGCGCCTGGCGCGACAGCGGCGTGATCGCGTTGAGCCGCGCCTGGGCGATCGCCTCGCGCTCGGCATCGACCGTCGGCGAATCGATCTCGTCATAATTGGCCGAGGTCCAGATCGCCTGGAAGGTGCGATAGAGCCCGACCCGGACGTCGACCCCTTCGGGGAAGCTGTCGGGCGCGGCGACGATCGCCTCCAGCGTGGCCCGCACATAATTGTCACCATGGCTCTGGCTGCCGGTGAGTGCCCGCGCATAGCGACGCAGGAAGGGCAGGTGAGGGGCGAGTTTCTGGCCGAGCGACATGAGTATCAACACTCCCTGAATTCATCGACGCGGGTGTCCGCCGCCACACGAGCATGGGAGATAGCAGCCCCGCCTGTGTCGCGGAAGCCGCCCGAGGCTTCCAATGACGAATGTGTAAAAAGAGACATTCGCATCTGGAACCAACGGAGGAGTTTTTTGTTTCATGCATGATGCTCGTTTTACCATCCCGTGTAAAATGGTACGCATCCGGATCGATCCAAGAGGGGCGGTATCCAAAAGCCGTTGCATTGGAGAGTGTTGGACAACAATATGCAGGTCAGGGGCGTGGGCCGGTTGGCTAATCAGGATCAGTCGGGCGGACCGGCAAACGACACCGCTGGAGGCAAGGCCGCCAGGAAGCGAAAGGGCGATCCTGTGCGTGATGCCTCGGTCGGCGCAGCCTTGCGTTCCGTCTATTCCCAGACGGTCGACGAAGCCATTCCCACGGAATTCCTGGATCTGCTGAACAAGCTGGATTGATCGGTGCTGACCGTCGCGCCTAGGCCGGGTCGCGCCAAGGGGGCGGGCCGCCCCAGCGGATGAATCAGCCCGCTAAACTGGCTTTCGCCCGCCTGTCCACTGGCACGAAGATGCTGCTGATCCTGTCGGCGGCAATGCTGCCATTGGGTTTTATCGCCCTTCTGACCTCGCTCGATATGGCTCGTTCGGCCTCGGCCGAACAGCACATGGCGGTGCGTACCGCCATGGCCTTCCATGCGACGCGCGTCGACATGGTCATCGGCCGCGGGCTCGACGCGGTGCGCTCCGCGCGGGCCACCCTCCAGCCGGCCTACGCGCTCTGCGCGGCCATCGCACGGCAGGTGAGCCTCAACCCCAGCGGCCGCCCCCCGGTCGCGATCTTCGACGGCGGGCGGCGCAGGATATGTCAGTCCCACGGCGCGCCCATCGAACGGATAGCGCCGGTCGATCCGAAGTTCGATCGCGTCTGGCTGGACCTCCAGCGCCGCAGCTTTCGCTTCACCGCCGCAGCTCCGGACAGCAGTCTGTTGTTCGAGGCGGATATTCCGCTGGACGAGATCCGCTTCGCGATGGGCTCCGGTGGCGGGTTGCCGCTCAATCGGATGATCCTGCGGCAGGGCGCCGTCGAGGTCGTGCTGATCGATCATGGCGACGCCGCCGAAAAGGATCTGTTGCGGCTTTCGCAGCCCTTGGCTGACGGACAGCTCGCGCTGATCGCCGAGTATAGGCTGGCGCCGTCGCGGGCGCGGACGATGCTCGTCGTCCTGCTACCCTTGCTGATGTGGGCGGCCGCGGCATTTACGGGATGGCTGATCGTAAACCGGCTGCTGCTGCGTCCCCTCAGCCAGCTCAAGCAGTCGATCGACAGCTGGAAGGGCGGTCGCAACTCGCTGCAACTGCCGCGGTTCACCACGCCGAGCCAGGAGATACGGGACCTGGCCGAAAGCTTCGCGGCGGTGGCCGCACGAATCCACGACCATGAGCAGGAACTGGAGGACGGCCTCGCCCGCCAGACGCGCCTGACGCGCGAGGTCCACCATCGCGTGAAGAACAATCTGCAGGTCGTCTCCAGCCTGATCAACCTGCACGCGCGCGGGGCCGAGGGCGCGGTCGCCGATGCCTATGGCGCGATCCAGCGCCGCGTCGACGCGCTCGCCGTGGTCCATCGGAACCATTATGCGGAACTGGAGGAGAACAACGGCGTCTCCGTGCGGGCCCTGGCCGGCGAGCTCGCGACGTCGCTCAGGGCGTCGGCGCCGACGGCCGCCACCGGCATGCCGATCGCGCTCAACCTGATCGACGTGCAGGTGACGCAGGACGTCGCCGTGCCGACGGCCTTCTTCATCACCGAAGTGGTCGAGCTGCTGATGCACTGCAATCCGCAGGGATCGGTGCTCATCTCGCTCGAGGCGACCGACCGGCCGGACCGTGCCAATCTGCGGATAGAGACGGTCGGCATGGCCGGGGGAGCGCTGGATGGCTATCCGGGAATCGCTCGCTTCGAACGGGTGGTCACCGGTATCGCCCGCCAGTTCCGCTCGCCTCTGTCGCAGGATCTGCAGGCCGGCCGCTTCGAAATCGAGATCAGCGTCCAGCCCTGAAACGACCGGCGTCGCCGCGACCCAAAATATTTGCGCGGGGGTGGGAACAAGGTCGGGGGGCGGCTCGTTCTTCTGTTCGGATAGCGATGCTTTGCCCCCCCGCTCCCGCTATCCGCTCGACAAAGGGCCCGGTCGCATTACCCCCCCCGTAAATGCGTCCGGGCCCAATTTTTTTGGGCATGTTCCTGAAATCGAAAGCGGATTTCCGCAGATGCGGACGGATCGGGAACCAAGCCTGACAGCGAGCATTGATCCGATGCCGCTTCCGTCGAGGAAGCCGCAGAGTATCCAGGAGATGTTCGCCATGTTCAAACGCACCATCGCCGTCGCCTTCGTCAGCCTTTCGCTGCTCGCGGTCACGGCCTGCAACACGGTCGAGGGCGCTGGTAAGGACGTGTCCTCGGCCGGCCGCGCGGTTTCCGACGCCGCGGACGACTCGAAATAAGCCATCGGCGAGAGCGCCTGCCTTCGTGGCGTGCGCGATGCGGGATGAAGCCCGGGACGGTCAGGCCGTCTCGGGCTTTTCCTCGTTCTTGCGCCGCTTCTCGGTGAACCAGATCCCGATCAGCGCCAGCTCGTAGAGGATGACCAACGGCACCGCGAGCAGCAGCTGGGAACCGACGTCGGGTGGTGTCAGCACGGCCGCGATCGCGAAGGCGCCGACGATGGCATAGCGCCGGGCACCCACGAGCTGCTTGCGCGTCACGATCCCTGCGCGCTCGAGCAGCATCAGCAGCACCGGCAGCAGGAAGGATAGCCCGAAGCCGAACAGGAACTGCATGACGAAGGACAGGTAGTTGCCGACGGCGGGCAGCGCCTCCTGCTGGACGCCGCCCAGATTGCCCTGGAAGCCGAGAAGGAAGTGGAGGGCGACGGGAATGGCGACATAATAGGCCATTGATGCGCCTGCCAGGAACAGGATCGGCGTCGCGAACAGGAAAGGCAGCAGCGCGCGCTTCTCGTTCTTGTAGAGCCCAGGCGCCACGAACTGCCAGATCTGGTTGGCGATGACGGGGAAGGCCAGCATCATCGCGGCGAAAAACGCGACCTTGATCTCAACGAAGAAGGCCTCGAAGATCTGGGTGTAGATCAGCTTGCCCTGGCCCGCGCGCAGCAGCGGCTGGACGAGGAAGGCAAAGATCGGGCGGGCAAAATAAAGGCAGATGCCGAACGCAACGGCGAGCGCCGCGAACGCCATCAGCAGGCGGCGGCGCAGTTCCAGGAGATGGTCGAGCAGCGGCGCGCGGCTGTCGTCTATGTCGTTCATGGCAGTTGGGGCGCGCCAGGGCGATCGGACGGCGCGGCCGCGGGGCCGGTCGTCGGCGCGTCTTCGGGGGACGTCACCTCCGCGCCGTCCTGCGGTGCGCCGAGCGGCAGCATCTCGCCGTCGGCCGGCTGGGGCTGGGGCGGATGTTCGCGCATGATGCGCTCATTCTCCGCCTTCCATTTCTTCTCCATCTCCTCGAGCTCCGCCTGGCGGATCATCTCGTCGATGCCGGAACGGAAATGGCGGGCGACGCCGCGCGCGCGGGCCACCCACTGGCCGACGAACCGCATCGCGCGCGGCAGGTCCTTCGGCCCGATGACAACGAGCGTGACGAGCGCCACGAGCAGCAGTTCGGTGGGAGCGACGTCCAGCATCGCTTATGGCGCCGGGGCCTCTAGAGGATCAGTTCTGTGGCCGATCGTCCTGCATCGGCTGGAGCTTCTGATCGGCATTGGGCTCGATCGGGGGCTGCTGCTGCAGGCGCGGGGTCGGGTGGGGCTGGGCCGGCTGGGCCGGCTCGTCCTCTTCGGACATGCCCTTCTTGAAGCTCTTGATGCCCTTGGCGACGTCGCCCATCATGTCCGAAAAGCGGCCCTTGCCGAACAACAGCAGCACGAGGACGCCGACGACGAGCCAATGCCAGATGCTCATACTACCCATGGGGAATCTCCTTGAATGGGGTCATTTAGGGCCTGCCCATCGCATCCGCAACGCCCGTTGAGGATCGCGGCCCGGCCGGATGCGGAACGGACAGGGCCATGACGGCAGGTCGTGACGGGACAGTGACGGCGTTTGCCGCGCCGCCGCGCGGTCACTCCTCTTCGTCCGGCGGGCCGCCTGTCTCCATCTGGAGTTGCTCGAAGGCAAGGTCGACAGGATCGAGCAGGCCGGCCGCCTTGAGGTCGGCGATTCCGGGAAGGTCCCTTCTGCTCGACAGGCCGAAATGGGTGAGGAAGCTCGGTGTCGTAGCGTAGAGGAGTGGCCGGCCGGGCGCCTCGCGCCGTCCGGCAGGTCGGATCCAGCCGGCCTCCAGCAATACGTCAAGCGTGCCCTTCGATATCTGCACCCCACGGATAGCCTCGATCTCGGCGCGGCTGACCGGCTCATGATAGGCGATGATCGCCAGTGTCTCGATCCCGGCGCGGCTCAGCTTGCGCGGTTCCTCGCGAGTCCGGCGCAGGATATGGGCCATGTCGGCGGCGGTCTGGAAATGCCAGCGGCCGCCGCGCTCGACCAGTTCGATGCCGCGACCCGCATAGAGCGCCGCTAGCCGGGGCAGGGCGTCCCCGAGACCGTCCACGCCGATAACCGTCGACAGCTCGGCCGGGCTCATCGGTTCCTCGGCCGCGAACAGCGCGGCTTCGAGCGCTCGGAGCAGGTTGTCGGGTTCCTCGATCATGCCGCGGCGCTCCTCAGCAGCAGCGGAGCGAAGGCGCCCTCCTGCTGCAGCGCGATCCGGCCCTGCCGGGCGAGCTCGAGGGCCGCGAGGAAGCTCGACGCGAGGGCCGAGCGGCGATAGTCGCCCGATGCGCCGGGCGGCAGGAAGGCCTCAAGGCTGGTCCAGTCGATCACCGCGCCGACCATCATCGATACCCGCTCGATCGCCTGATCGAGTGTCATCACAGGTCGCCGCTGGACGATGTGGACCGCTTCCTCTCCCCGGGCGCGGACGGCGCCATAGGCGGAGATCAGGTCGTAAAGGCTCGCATCCCACGCAGCCTTGCGAACCACCTTCAACCCTTCGGGAGCGCCGCGCGCGAAGACGTCGCGGCCGAGCCGGTCGCGCGCCATCAGCCGCGCGCCCGCCTCGCGCATCGCCTGCAGTCTTTGCAGGCGCAGCTGCAGACGCAGCGCCAATTCCTCGGGGCTGGGCTCAACCTCGGGATCCTTGGGCAGCAGCAGGCAGGATTTGAGATAGGCGAGCCATGCTGCCATCACCAGATAATCGGCGGCGATCTCCAGCTTGAGTGCCTTGGCGTTGTCGATGAAGGCCAGATATTGCTCGGTCAGCGCGAGGATCGATATCTTCGCAAGGTCGACCTTCTGGGCGCGGGCAAGGCTCAGCAGCAGGTCGAGCGGCCCTTCCCAGCCATCGAGGTCGAGCGTCAGCACCTCGTCGGAGCGAGCGTCCGCCAGCGGCAGGTCGAAATTGTCCTCCTCGTCCCCCATCGGCCGAGTTAATCAGGATTCAGGCGCGTTGGGAACCGTGATCCGTCAGGCGTCGATCGGTTCAGGCCGGTAATATGGCGAGCAGCGCATCGCGCTTCGCGATCAGCTCCTCGGCCGGGGCGCCGTCATGGCGCCCCGCCACGGTCGCCATCGCGCGGTCGAGACGTGCGCGGGCCCGGTCGCCGATCGGGCCCACCGCGCCCGCTATCGACTCCATCTCGGCCATGTCGCCCGAGCAATGGAGGGCGATGTCGCAACCCGCCGCCAGCACGCCCATTGCCCGGTCGCCGAAGCCGCCGGTCAGTGCGTGCATCCCCAGGTCGTCGGACATCAGCAGTCCGTCGAAACCGATCCGCTCGCGGATGATCCCGCCGATCACCCGGGCCGACAGGCTGGCGCATTGTTCCGCGTCCCAGGCCGGGTAGACGACATGCGCGGTCATCGCCATCGGCGCGTCGCTGAGCGCGATGAAGGGCGCGAGGTCGGTTTCCAGCGCTTCGGCATCAGCGTCGACGACGGGCAGCTCGACATGGCTGTCGGCCATGGCCCGCCCATGTCCCGGGACATGCTTGACCACGCCGACCACGCCGCCGGCGCGCAGGCCCTCGATAACCGCCCGACCCATCGCCGCGACGCGCAGCGGCTCCGCCCCCAGCGCGCGATCGCCGATGATGTCGTGCGCGCCCGGCTGGCGGACGTCGAGCAGCGGCAGACAGTCGACGGTGATGCCGGCCTCGGCCAGCGTCGCCGCGATCGCATGCGCATTGTGCCGTGCGGCCTCGATCGCCGTCATCGGCGCGATGTCGTAGAGCCGGTCGAACAGCTCCGCCTTGGGGAAGGCAGGCCACTCCGGCGGCTGCATCCGCGCGACGCGTCCCCCCTCCTGGTCGATCAGGATCGGCAGGTCGTCGCGCCCGGCGATCCCGCGCAGCGCGTCGGTCAGCGCGCGAAGCTGGGCGCGATTGGCGACGTTGCGCCTGAACAGGATATAGCCGGCAGGATCGAGGTCGCGGAAGAAACTGCGCTCGGCATCGGAAAGCTCGGTCCCGGCCATGCCGAGGAACAAGGGCGTCATGTCGTCATCCCCCAAGATCGTCATCTCGGCCTCCACCGGGGTGACGGTCGTTATCCTATCCGATCACCGAGCAGCTTTCGCCGGCGGTCTTCAGCCGGCGGCAGATGTCGCCGGCATTGCCGCCGCTGGCCCGCAACCGATAGAGCGTCTTCTCGCCCGACTGCACCGGCACCACGGACTGGGTGAGGCCGGACAGGAAGGAGAAGCGGCCCGACAGTGTCTTCCAGGCCGCATTGGCCTTCGCCTGGCTGGAAAAGGCGCCGAGCTGCACCATGGATCCGCCCGAGGCAGGCTCCGCCGCCGGCGCGGCAGGGCGCGGGGTCGGCTTCGGCTCGGCGGGCTTGGTCGCCTGCCGCGCGAGCGTCTGGTCGACCGTCGGCGTCGGCTTGGGCGCCGCGGGTTTCGTCGCGGCGGGGGCCGGCTTTGCGGCAGGAGCCGAGGTGGAGGGCGGGATCGCGGCGGTCGCTATCGGAGCCTCCGCCCGCGGGCGGTCGATATTGACCGGCGTTTCGGCCGCGCCGCTGGTGTCGATCACGCTTTCGACTTCATTGCCCTTGCTGGCGCTGTAGACGATCTCGTCCTCGCCGATCGGTGCGGCGGTTTCGCCCGGGCGCTCCTTGTAGTAGCTGTCGGGCGCCTTGATCAGCGCGCCTTCGCCTGAGGTCGCCTTGTCGTTGCCGCGCAGCCAGAAATAGCCGCCGACGACCAGCGCGAGCACCATCAGCGCCGCGACAAGCCAGACGATCAGCCGGCCGGTGCCGACGCCGCCCTCCTCATATTCCTCCTCGACCGGTTCGAGCCACGGCAGGCGGTCCTCGTCCTGGGGACCGAGCCTGTCGCGCGAATAATCGGTCATTACTGCATCTCCTCCGCAGCGGTGACGCCCATGACGCCAAGACCATTGCGGATAATCTGCCCGATCGCATCGCTGAGCGCCAGACGGGCGCGCGTCATTTCGGGTTTGTCGGTGAGCAGGAAGCGACGGGCCGGGTCGTCATTGCCCCGGTTCCATAATGCGTGGAACATCGCGGCCAGGTCGTAGAGGTAGAAGGCGATGCGGTGCGGCTCATGCGCCTGCGCCGCGCCGTCGACGATCCGGGGGAATTGCGCCGCGAGCTTGACCAGCGTCAGCTCCTCCGCATCGAGCAGCGAAAGGTCCGCCGCCGGGGCCAGGTCGATTCCCGCCTCGGCCGCGCGCCGGTGCAGCGAACGGCCTCGCGCATGGGCGTACTGGACGTAGAAGACCGGGTTGTCCTTCGACGCCTCGACCACCTTGGCGAAGTCGAAGTCCATCTGCGCGTCGGCCTTGCGGGTCAGCATGGTGAAGCGGACGACGTCCTTGCCGACTTCGCGCACAACGTCGGCGAGCGTCACGAAGCTGCCTGAGCGCTTCGACATCTTCACCGGCTCGCCGCCGCGCAGCAGGCGGACCATCTGGACCAGCTTGACGTCGAACGCCACCTTGCCGCCGGTCAGCGCCTGGACGGCGGCCTTGATCCGCTTGACGGTGCCGGCATGGTCGGCGCCCCAGATGTCGATCAGCATGTCGGCCGTCTCGGCCTTCTGCGCATGATAGGCGAGGTCGGTGCCGAAATAGGTCAGCCCGCCGTCCGACTTGCGCACCGGCCGGTCGCTGTCGTCGCCGAACGCGGTCGCCTTGAACAGCGTCATCTCGGTCGGTTCCCAGTCGTCGGGAAGCTCGCCCTTCGGTGGCTCGAGCGTGCCTTCATAGACAAGGCCCTCGCCGCGCAGCCGATCGAGCGCGACGTCGACCTTGCCGGCCTTCTGGACAGCGGCTTCGGACGAGAAGAGGTCGTGATGGATGCCGAGCAGCGCGAGATCGGCGCGGATCATGTCCATCATCGCCGCGACCGTCTTCTCGCGAAACAGGTCGAGCCACTCGCTCTCGGGCTTGCCGACATAGGCATCGCCGAACTCGGCGGCGAGCGCCTGGCCGATCGGAACCAGATAGTCGCCCGGATAGAAGCCCTCGGGAATCTCTACCGTCTCACCCAGCGCCTCGCGGTAGCGCAGGTGCGCCGAGCGAGCGAGCGTCTGCACCTGCGCCCCTGCGTCGTTGACATAATATTCGCGGGTGACGGCGTAGCCGGCGAACTCCAGCAGCGCGGCGAGCGCGTCGCCGACGACGGCACCGCGGCAATGGCCCATGTGCATGGGACCGGTGGGATTTGCCGAGACATATTCGACGTTGACCCGCGTTCCCCGGCCGGTGGTGGAGCGCCCATAGTCGCCGCCGGAGGAGAGGATGCCGGCCAGTTCGTCGCGCCAGCTCTGCTCGGTCAGGCGGACGTTGATGAAGCCGGGACCGGCGACCTCGGCACTTGCGATCTCGGGCAGCGCGACGAGCTTCGGCACGATAAGCTCGGCCAATGCGCGCGGACTGGTGCCGGCGGGCTTGGCCAGCACCATCGCCGCGTTGGTGGCCAGGTCGCCATGCGCGGGGTCGCGCGGCGGTTCCACCGCGACATTCCGCCGATCAAGTCCGGCGGGCAGCGCGCCGCTGGCCTGGAGATCGTCGAGGATGGCGCCGATGCGATCGGCGAAGCTGGCATAGAGCGTGGTCAAGGCGAAGTCCGCTGGAATGGAAGAATGGAGCGTCGCCATAAAGCGATTTCGATGCGGGTGAAACCCGCACGCTCGGAAATCGCGTCAAACGACCATGGATGAGAAGGAAAAGGTCAGTCCTTCGTCTTCTTTCCGCCTTCGGTCTGGCTGTAGACGGCGACCGAGGGGGCGATCGGATCGAGCCGGACCCAGAGGGCGACCACCAGCGCGGCCGCCAGCGCCCCCGCCGGCAGCCAGCGCGGTGCGCGCTCCGGCAGCAGCGGCAAGAGCAGGGGGAGTGCCGCGAACAGCAGGACGATCGTCACAGCTGGCAGCTCGGCGCCGATCCCCAGGAAGATGAAATGCGCCTGGGTCAGCAAGTGGCCGACGCCAGCCGCCGCGCACATCGCGGTCAGTGCCAGCCCCGCACCCTGCGGCAGCCAGGCCCGGCCCGCCAGCGCCAGCGCGCCGAGCAGCAGCGGCCATTGCAACAGCGGACCGGCGGTCGGCTGCGTCGCCTGGACGGCGACGGCGGCGAGCAGCAGCAGCAGGATCGCGGCGGTCGGTGTCTCGCTGTCGTCGGCAGGCAGGAAGAAGGCGGCGGCCATGGCGAGCAGCGCGAGCGGGATCACCACGACGATCGAACCGCCGGTCAGCAGCCCGACCCACATCAGGGCCATGGCGGGTCCGATCGCGACCATGGCCGGATCGGTCCGACGGAAGAAGGGCAGCAACAGGAGCAGCGCCGCGACGAGGAGCCCGGCGACCGTCTCCAGCCGGGGCAGGGCCGCGAGCCGATCGTAATAATTGGCGTCGCCGCTGCCCGACACCGCGTTGTAGACGGTCAGCAGCAACGCGCCGTGGAACAGGATAGCGGCGACCAGCACCGCCGCCCCGCCGACCGTGCGCGGCGCCGGGCGACGGCGCCACCAGGCCGCGCCGACGAGCGCGGCCGAGACGATCACCAGGCCCCAGCCTGCCGCCGCCGGGTAGACGATCGTCACCCGGCCGAGCAGGTCGGCGAAGGCGGCGTTGTCGGATCGGGCGGGCAGCTCCGGCGCGAAGGCCAGCGCGGAGGCCAGCGCCAGCGCCTGGTCGCCCATGTCCTGCACCGATCCCGGATCGACGACGGCCGGGCTCGCCAGCGGCGAATGATAGGCGAAGGCTCGGTCGAGCGTGGCCAGGTTGAAGCCGGGAATGCCCTTGTGCTTGGCGATCGTATAGTCGGTGTAGTTGGGCATCAGGTCGTAGATCAGCACCGCCAGCGAATTGGTCGCGGGGCGCGCGACCCGATCGGCATAGAGCCGCATCATTCCGCCATTGCCGGGGCCGGTCTCGAACATGTTGGCGCGACCGCCGGCGCCGCGCGCCTCCATATTGACGATTGCGCCGACACGCGCCGCCAGCGGGTGCGGCGGGGAACCGTCGCCGAAAAAGGCCTTCGCCCCGTTGAGACCCAGTTCCTCGCTGTCGGTGAACAGCAGGATCATATCGCGCTCGGCCTGACCCTGGACGCGCAGGGCGCGAGCCACCTCCAGCGCGGCAGCGACGCCCATCGCATCGTCGGCGGCACCCGGCGATCCCCATACGCTGTCATGATGCGCCATCAGCAACAGCGCCGGCCTGGCGGGGTCGCGGCCTCGGAACAGGCCGATCAGGTTGCGGCCGGTCACCGCGGTCTCGGTCCGGCCGCTCCACTTGCCCAGCCGGTCGAGCGTCTTGCGGTCGAGCGGGACGGCCTGCTCCGACACCTCGGCGCCCAATGCCCGCAGCCGCGCCGACAGATAGGCGATGGCGCGCGCATGGCCGTCCGAGCCGATCGGTCGCGGCGTCCGGCTCAGCGCTTCGATATCGGCGAAGGCGCGGACGGCGGAGAAGGCCGCGGCCGGCGCATCGGCTCCGCGCGCCACCGGCGGAATCGCCGCGACGATCGCCCAGATCAGTGCGGCGGCGAGGGCGGCGACGAGTGCGATCGTGCGATGCATCAGAAACCCTCGATCGATATGGGCCCAACCAGTTCCTCGTAGCGGGACAGTGCGTAGCGATCGGTCATCCCGGCGATGAAGTCGCCGACGTGCCGGGTGCGGCCGGGCTCGTCGGCGGGCAGGCTCTCGCCCCACTTGCCGGGCATCAGGCCGGGATCGGCCTTGTAGATCGCCGCCAGGCCGGCCACGACCTCGCCCGTCCGTGCGGCGATGTCGAGCTGCTGCGGATGGTGGTAGAGATTGGCGTACATGAAGCGGGTCAGCGCCTTCTCCCGTTCTGCCATCGCCTCGGAGAAGCCGATCAGCGGTCGGCCTGCGGCGCGGACGTCCTCGACCGAGCGAGGCGCAGCCTTGTCGAGCCGGCGGCGGCTCTCGTCCAGCAGGTCGTTGACCATGCAGCCGATCTGCTCGCGTACCAGCTCGCCGACCAGCCGATCGGTCGATACATCCGGATAGCGTGCGCGGACCCTGTCCCAGTTCGACCGGATCAGCGGTTCGTCGAGCACCTGGTCGAGGGTCAGCAGCCCGGCGCGGACGCCGTCGTCGATGTCGTGGTTGTCATAGGCGATGTCGTCGGCGAGCGCCGCGACCTGCGCCTCGGCTCCTGGCCAGCTGTCGAGATCGAGGGGCCAGCTGTCGTCGATCTCGGCCATCGCCCAGGTCCGCCGCACAAGCGGGCCATTATGCTTGGCAAGGCCCTCGAGCGTCTCCCAGCTCAGGTTGAGGCCTTCATGCGTGGGGTAGGGCGAATCCAGCCGCGTCAGCATTCGCAGCGTATGCGCGTTATGATCGAAGCCGCCCACGTCCGCCATCGCCGCCTGGAGCGCTTCCTCGCCGGCATGGCCGAACGGCGGATGGCCGATGTCGTGGCCCAGGCATAGCGCCTCCGTCAGGTCCTCGTTGAGGCCGAGCGCCCGGGCTATGGTCCGGCCGATCTGCGCCACCTCCAGGCTGTGCGTCAGCCGGACGCGATAATGATCGCCGTCCGGGGCGACGAACACCTGCGTCTTGTGGCGCAGGCGGCGGAAGCTGATCGAATGGATGATGCGGTCGCGGTCGCGCTGGAAGGCGTCACGCGGGCCGCGCGTCTCACCGCCGCCCTGATGATGGAAGCGGCCTCGGCTGCGGGCGGGATCGGAGGCATAGGGAGCGAGCGTCGACATCGGCCCCGTGATGGCCGAGCCTGCCGGCCAAGTCGACTATCTTGTCTCGGCGGCCGTGGTGGGCGGCGTGTCGACGGCGCCGGCGGTCCGTGCGCGCGCGGCCTGCTCGACGTTCATCAGCATGATCGGCAGTAATCCGCGCCACCCATCTCCCTCGATTTCCATCTCGGGGTAGAGCCGCGCGACCGGCGGCGCCTTCTCCGCGGGCAGCACCGGCCGTCCCCGCACCGCGAGCGCGGGTTCGGCGGCGAGCAACAGCAGGATGGCAACAGGCAGGCGGGTCATGGCGTCTCCGATTCGGCGACGCTGATGCGGCATGGCTGTTACGCGCTTATGACAATCATGTTGCGGCGGGTGCTAGAGTCAGTTTCAATCAATCTGAAACGGGTCCTAGTTGATCCGCTCCACCTTCTGCCCGGCCGACGTGGTGACCGGGAAGCTGCTCAGGCCCGCGGCGCGCGCGTCGTTGACATAGTCCTGCGCGGCGCTCTTGCTCGGGAAGGGACCGATCAACAGACGGTTGGTCGCCTTATAGGGCGTGGTCCACGGCGTCCGGCCTGCCAGCAGCTTGCCATGGGCCTTTTTCTGCTTGTTCCATTCCTTGTCGAGGTCGGGCTTGTAGGCGCCGCTCGCGATCTGCACCCAATAGCGTTCGGGATTGGATTTGCGCGCTTTGGCCTCCTCCTGTGCCTTCGCCTTCTTCTCGGCGGCGGCCTTTTCGGCGGCAGCCTTGCGCTGCGCTGCGCGGCGGTCTTCGGCCAGGCTGCGCTCGTCGGCGGCTTTCTGCTCAGCGGCCTGTCGCGCCGGCGAGGGTTCGGTTGAAGCCGAGGTCGAGGTGGGGGTCGAGCTCGGGGCCGGGGTCGACGCAGCGGATCTGGTGGTGCTCTCCGGCTTCATCACCAGCCGGCCGCTGCTGTCGAAGCGCGGGCGGGTTGCCGGCGAGGATGAATAGGACGGCGATGGCTGCTGCGGAGTCGCGACCGCGGCCGGCATGCCCTTGGACGACGGCACGGGGCTGGCCAGCGCCATCTCGCTCGGCACCTTGTCCTCAGGGAAATGGCCGAAATGGACGGCGGCAGCCTTTTCGGCGGCCTTGAGGGCGGGGAGGCGCGACAGGAAGGGCTTGAGCGCGTCGGCCTGGTAGCGAGGTAGCACCGCATAGGCCGCGGATTCGGCACCCGGCGTGTCGCCGGTCATCGCCAGCACGAAGGCGCGCGCGCGCCAGGCCGCGATATCGCGCTTCTGCAGCAGTGGATCGAGGGTGGCGAGCGCGCCGACCTTGTCCCCGCTCATCGCCAGGGACAGCGCCAGCCGGCGTGTCGCTTCGGGATCGGGACGGGTGCGGAGCAGCAGGTTATATTCGGCCTGTGCTTTCCGGTTGTCGCCACGCAGGTCGTAGGCGAGGCCACGATCGAGCGCGACGTCGACCGGCGGGACGCCCAGGTCGGTCGCGTTGTCGAACAGACGCAGCGCGGCGCGGGCCTGTTCCTTCTGGACCAGCGCGGAGCCCAGCCCGGCCTTGACCCGGCCGTCGCGCGGCGAGATTTTCTCGGCCCGGACGAAGAAGTTGATCGCGGCATCGGCGTCGCCGACCGCCAGCGCCGCCGATCCCGCGCCGGTCAAGGCATCGAGATCGCCGGGATCGCGGGCCAGCACGCGCAGATAGCGGGACAGCGCCTCGGCGGGGTCGCCGCGCGCCATCGCGTCGCGGGCCTGGGTCATCGGATCGGTGATCAGCGGCTCGTCGCCGGCCGTGGTCGAATCCATCTGGGCGACGGCAGGGGGGGCGATCAGGAAGGCGGAAGCCAGCGCGAGAAGGCTGGCAAGGGAGTTTCTCTTCATGGGTGCATCGCTTTCGGACATCCGCCTTATCGCCCGCAAGAGGTGAACCCCGGCAGAACGCCGAAACGAGATACGCCCGCGCCGACCGGCGCGGGCGTATCGATATTGGCGATTACTGGTTGCTCTGGCGGTTCAGGAAGCGCGGAATGTCTGCGTCGTCCTGGCCGCGGTCATCGTCGACTTGCGCCTTGGCGGCGCCGCGGGCGATATTCGACATCCGCTCGAACAGGGTTGCGCCGGCGCCCGACGGGCGGCGGGCCGCCGGCTCGGCGTCGGTCACCCAGCGGCGATTGCCCTGCGTAGTCGCGTCGTCCTCGACCGGGGCTTCCGGTGCCGGGGTCGGCATCGCCGCCTCCGGCTGGAGCAGCAGTTCGTCGTTGAACAGGTTGGTCAGTTCCAGCGGCTCGGCCGCGGCGGCCTGCTCGGGCGCCTCGAGAACGATCTTCTCCTCGGCTGGGCCTTCTGCGGCAGCCGGAGCGGCCGGCGCTTCGGGCTGCTGCAGGGCGGCGGGCGCCTCGGCCTGTGGTGCGGGCGCCGGGGTCTGGGGCACGACGACCGGCTTGTCGTCGCGGATCGGGGTGCGCGGCGGGAAGCTGAAGCTCTTCGACGGCTCGGGCATCGTCGCGGCGTCGACCTCTATGCCGGTCGCGACCACCGAGACGCGGATCCGGCCCTCCAGCTCGTTGTTGAATGCCGAACCCCAGATGATGTTGGCATCGGGATCGACGAGCTGACGGATGTGGTTGGCGGCCT
This sequence comes from Sphingomonas sp. Y57, assembly GCF_001015195.1. Taxonomy (GTDB): domain Bacteria; phylum Pseudomonadota; class Alphaproteobacteria; order Sphingomonadales; family Sphingomonadaceae; genus Rhizorhabdus. The sequence continues at coordinate 248,181 of NZ_LDES01000024.1, forward strand.
CGTCGACTTCTAGCAGGCGCATGTCGTCGCCGCCGGTGATCGACACGATCACCCCCTTGGCGCCGTTCAGGCTGACGCCGTCGAGCAGGGGGTTGGCGATCGCCTTCTCGGCTGCTTCGATCGCGCGGTTGTCGCCGGTGGCCTCGCCGGTGCCCATCATCGCCTTGCCCATCTCGCTCATCACCGAGCGGACATCGGCGAAATCGAGGTTGATGAGGCCGGGCATGACCATCAGGTCGGTAATGCCGCGCACACCCTGCTGCAGCACCTGGTCGGCCATCTGGAACGCTTCCTTGAAGGTCGTGTTCGGGTTGGCGATCAGGAACAGGTTCTGGTTCGGGATGACGATCAGCGTGTCGACGTGCTTCTGCAGCTCCTCGATGCCGGCATCGGCCGAGCGCATACGGCGGTTGCCCTCGAAGCTGAACGGCTTGGTGACGACGCCGACGGTCAGGATTCCGCGGTCGCGCGCCGCCTTGGCGATGACCGGGGCGGCGCCGGTGCCGGTGCCGCCGCCCATGCCGGCGGCGATGAAGCACATGTGCGATCCTTCGAGCGCCTTCTCGACCTGCTCGAGGGTCTCCTCAGCGGCGGCGCGTCCTATTTCGGGACGGCTGCCCGCGCCCAGGCCCTGGGTGATCTTGAGACCGAGCTGGATGCGGCGCTCCGCCGACGAGGCGTTGAGCGCCTGCGCGTCGGTATTGGCGACGATGAAGTCGACGCCCTGAACGTCCGCACCGATCATGTTGGCGACCGCGTTTCCGCCCGCCCCGCCAACGCCGATCACGCTGATCCGGGGTTTCAGCTCATCGACCTGCGGGCGCATGAACTCGATCGTCATAGATTTTCTCCCTGGCGGCCATGCCGGCCCAAGCAACACGTGGATCGAATCTTGCCAGACGCGATTCGCCGAATCACGCGAAAAGTTGTGCTATCCACAGTTTTCGAGGTTAACCGATGTGGGACGGGCGCCCACATGGTCAATAACCCGACTTCACCGCTGCGATGAGCCGCCCGACGAGGCCCATAGGCTGTGTCCGGTGGACGGTCTGCTCGGCCGCGAAGGGGCGCAGTTCGGCCGGGTTGGTCGCCGCCACCTGGGCGAGACCCACCAGCGTCGCGAAGCCGGGGCCGCTGTGCGCGTCGGGCAAGCCGGACAGGGTGCGCGGCCGGCCGACCCGCACGCTGCGGCCGAGGACACCCTGCGCATAATCGGCGATGCCGCGCAGTTCGGCTCCGCCCCCGGTCAGCACCACCTGTCGCCCGACCGGCCCGACATAGCCAAGGTCGGTCAGCGCCTTGGCGACCGCATCCATCCAGTGGTCGAGCCGCTGCCGGATCACCTGGATCAGCTGGGCGCGGCTGATGCGGGGCGGTTCGGCGCCGTCGGCGACTTCCTCGGGCGATCCGATCTCCAGCATCTCATGATTGTCGCGGGGCGAATTCTGCGCCGATCCGTGGACGCACTTCAACCGCTCCGCCTGCGCGCGGCGGATGTTGAAGGCCGATGCGATGTCGTCGGTGATGTCGGCGCATCCCATCGGGAGCGAGGCGAGGCCGACCAGCAGACCCCCGGCGAACAGCGAGACGTTGGTGACGCCGGCACCCATCTCGACCAGCGCGATGCCCATCTCGCGATCCTCCTCGGTCAGGCAGGAGGCGCCGGTCGCGATCGGCGAGGCGACGATCGAGCGGACGCCGAGATGCGCCGAGCGGACACAGAGGGCGAGGTTGCGGACCGGCGACGGCTCGGCCGCGATAACGTGGATCTCGACGCCCAGCTTGTCGGCATGGAGGCCGAGCGGGTTCTTCACCCCGTTCAACCCGTCGAGCGTGTACAGCGTCGGCTGGGCGTGGAGGACCATGCGGCCCTCGGGATTGAGCGATCGGCGGCCCTGGTGGAGCAGGTCGTCGATGTCCTGCTGCTCGATCTGCACGCCACCCAGGTCGACCTCGACCTGCGCCACGTCGCTGACCAGCCCGCCCGCGGAAAAGCTGACCCAGACATGGTCGATGTTGGTGCGTGCGATCGTCTCGGCCTGCTCGACAGCTTCGCGGATCGCGCCCTCGGTGGCTTCCATGTCGGCGATATAGCCGCGACGCACGCCCCGGCTCTCGCGCTGGCCGGTGCCCAGCACCTCCAGCTCGCCCTGGTCGTCGGCGCGCGCGATCAGCGCCGAAATCTTCGACGATCCGATGTCGATCGCGGTAATCAGCCCGTCATTGCGCGCCTGCGACATCGCTATCCCCTTTCCCAAAATCGCCATGTCTGCCTCACGTCACCGACTTCGCGCTGAGCGGCGGGGCCGGAGCTTCGATCCGGCTGCCCGGCTCGCGCGACATGCGCGCCACCATCCGGCTCGGATCGCGAAGGTCGATCGACACCAGGCCCTTGCCCAGCATCCCCGCGCGTCGGTCCTCCTGTGCGAAGAAGGCCAGCGCCTTGGCGGCCTCCTGATCCCCTTCGGGGAGCATCACTTTCTCACCCGACTGGAAGATGATGTCCCACCGGCGGTCCCCCTGCCAGCTCGCCGCCGTGATCAGCGGCCTGAGCGAGGGTGCGGCCGCCATCAACTGCGCCAGCTGGGTCGCGCGGCGATTGGCGCCGGGGCCGACGACAACCGGCAGGTCGGGCATCGCCCGGTCGTCGACCGGGCCGATCACCACGCCGTCCTTGTCGATCAGGGCCAGCCGGTGCTGATATTGCCAGATGGCGGCGGGTACCCGCTCGACGATGTCGACGACGAGCGTGTCGGGCAGCCGGCGCGAAACCCGCGCGTCGGCGATCCAGCCCATCTTCATCAGCTCGGCGCGCGTTCCTTCCAGATCGACGAGCGGCATCGGCCGGGCCTGCTGGCGCATCGCGATGTCGTAGACATAGCCGCTGTCGACCTGGCGACGATTGAGGATCTCGACGTTGCGGACCTTGAAGCCCGCGTCGCCGATCCCCTCCGCGATCGTCAGGCCGATCATCTGGGGAAGGCCCATTGCCACCAGCCCGGCCACGATCCCCCCGCCGATGGCGATGCCGAGGGTCCAGTTGCCTGCGGTGCGCAGCGTATCGCGCGAGACAGGAAGCTGTTCGATCGCGCGGGCGACGATCGACGGCTTGCGCCGGGCAGGCGCACGCTTCGCCGGGGCGGCGGCGCGGGGCCTCCGGTCGGCAGGACGTGCGCGTGCAGCCTTCATTGCGCCGCCTTTCCGGCGATCGCCTCGTCGACGATCGCCTGGACGAGATCGGCATAGGTCAGCCCCACATGCCGCGCCTGTTCGGGCACCAGGCTCAGCGGCGTCATGCCCGGCTGAGTGTTGACCTCGAGCAGGTAGAGCCCGGCCTCGCCCCGCTCGTCGTCCCAGCGGAAGTCGGAGCGTGACGTGCCTTTGCAACCGAGCAGCCGGTGCGCGTCGAGCGCCATGCGCATCGCTGCCTCGGCGATGTCGGCGGGGATATCCGCCGGACAGATATGGGTCGTCAGGCCATCCGTATATTTGGCCTCATAATCATAGAAGCCGCTGCTGGGGACCAGCTCGGTCACGCCAAGGGCGCGATCGCCGAGCACCGCGACGGTCAGCTCGCGCCCCCGGATGAAGGGCTCTGCCAGCAGGGTCGCGAAGGTCTGCCACGGGCCATGGGAACCACGATGAATCGGCACGCCGTGATTGTCACGCTCTTTTATGATCGCGACGCCGACGGACGATCCCTCGTTGACCGGCTTGAGCACATAGGGCCGCGGCATGGGATCGCCGGCATACAGGCTTTCGCTTTCGACGATGCGGCCCTCCGGCATGCGAATGCCGTGCGGGACCAGCTGCTGCTTGGTCAGTTCCTTGTCGATCGCGATGACCGAGGTGGTCAGTCCCGAATGGGTGTAGGTCAGGCCCATCAGGTCCATCATGCCCTGGACGGTGCCGTCCTCGCCCGGCGTGCCGTGCAGCGCATTGAACACCACGTCGGGCTTCGCCTCGGCCAGGCGCAGCGCGACGTCGCGGTCCATGTCGATCCGCGTAACGCGGTGGCCCAGGCTCTCAAGCGCGTCGGCGACGCCGTTGCCCGAGGTCAGCGATACCACGCGCTCGGATGACCAGCCGCCCATCAGCACCGCGATATGGAGGGGGGAATGGGTCATGGATTCACCCCCACGCGCTGAATTTCCCATTCCAGGGTCACGCCCGAATTCGCCTTCACTCGCTCACGCACCTCTTCACCCAATCCCTCGATGTCGGCCGAACTGGCCGATCCAAGGTTGAGCAGGAAATTGCAATGCTTCTCGCTGACCTGCGCATCGCCCCGGGTCAGACCGCGACAGCCGGCGGCGTCGACGAGCTGCCATGCCTTGTGGCCCTGGGGGTTCTTGAAGGTTGACCCGCCGGTACGGCTGCGCAGCGGCTGGCTCGCCTCGCGCTCGGCGGCAATGCGGTCCATCTCCGCCTGCACGACCGCCGGTTCCTCGGCATGGCCCCGGAAGGTCGCGGACACGACTATCGCGCCGTCGGGCAATGCGCTGTGCCGGTAGCTGTAGCCCAGTTCGGCCAGGCCGAGGACCCGGCGCTCGCCCGATCGCAGCACGACCTCGGCCTCGATCAGCACGTCCTTGACCTCGCGGCCATAGGCGCCGCCATTCATCCGGACGAAGCCGCCGACCGTGCCGGGGATGGAGCGCAAGAACTCGACTCCGCCGATCCCGGCGTCGCGCGCCGTCGAGGAAACCAGGATTCCGCTCGCGCCGCCGCCGCACCGCAGCGTCGTCGCATCGAGCCGTTCGACCCGCGCGAACGGCTTGCCGAGACGGACCACGACGCCGGGAACCCCGCCGTCGCGGACGATCAGGTTGGAACCCAGACCCAGCCCCATCACCGGTACCGCCGGGTCGAGCGCGGTCAGGAAATCGCTCAGATCGTCGATGTCGGCAGGCTCGAACAGCCATTCGGCCGCGCCCCCGCTCTTGAACCAGACCAGCGGCGCCAGCGGCGCACCCGCCGTCAGCCGGCCGCGCACGGGCGGCACGGACGACGGACGGGATGCGCTGCCGGCGGCGGGGCTCACTTCTTGTCGAGGCCCCACATCGCCATCCAGCGTTCCCACGCCTGGACCTGCATGTCGGCAAGTTCCTTGGCGGCCTTCGCCGCATTGTCGAACTGCTCACCGCTGCCCATTGCCCTGAACGCGGCGTCAACCGCGGTCTTGTGCATGTGCATCGCCTGGTCCTGGAGCATCTTCCAGGGTCCGAAGAAATCGGTCATCGTGCCGTCTCCTTGGCTATCGCCTCCGAAAGCCCCGCCGCCCACTTGGTGATATCACCGGCGCCCAGGCAGATCACCATGTCGTCGGGCGCGATCGTCGCGGCCAGCGTCGCAGCGAGCGCTTCCGGCCCGGCGATGACCTGCGCCGACCTGTGGCCGCGCTGCTTGAGCCCGGCGACCAGCGCCGCGGCGTCGACGCCGTCGATCGGAGCCTCTCCGGCGGGATAGACCGGGGCGACATAGACGGTATCGGCATCGTTGAACGCGGTCTGGAACTCGGTCATCAGGTCGCGCAGCCGGGTATAGCGATGCGGCTGGACGACGGCGATCACCTTTGCCCGGGCCCCTTCGCGCGCGGCGGCCAGCACCGCACGGATCTCGACCGGATGGTGGCCATAATCGTCGATCACGGTGGCGACGCCGCCGTCGACCGGAACCTCGCCGACCTTGGTGAAGCGCCGCTTCACGCCGCCGAATTTGGCGAAGCCGTTGGCGATGATCTCGTCGGAGATGTTCATCTCCAGCGCGACGCCGATCGCGGCCAGCGCGTTCTGGACGTTGTGGCGGCCGGGCATCGGCAGGGTGACGCCTTCGATCCGGCGAGTGTCGCCGTCGCGGTTGCGGACGACCACGTCGAAGCGGTTGCCGCCCGGGATCGGGGTGACATTGTCGCCGCGCACGTCGGCCTGGGCGGAGAAGCCGTAGGTCACGACCTTGCGGTCGCGGACGCGCGGGATGATCGCCTGCACCTCGGGATGGTCGATGCAGAGCAGCGCCGCGCCGTAGAAGGGGACGTTCTCGACGAACTCGACGAAGCAGTCCTTGACCTTGTCGAACGAGCCGTAGTGATCGAGATGCTCGGGATCGATGTTGGTGACGACCGCGATCGTGCCGTCGAGGCGCAGGAAGCTGCCGTCGCTCTCGTCGGCCTCGACCACCATCCAGTCGGATGCGCCGAGCCGGGCGTTGGAGCCGTAGCTGTTGATGATGCCGCCGTTGATCACGGTCGGATCGACCCCGCCCGCGTCGAGCAGCGCCGCGACCATCGACGTCGTCGTCGTCTTGCCATGGGTTCCGGCGATCGCGACGGTCGACTTGAGGCGCATCAGCTCTGCCAGCATCTCGGCCCGGCGGACGACGGGAATGCGCTTCTCCAGTGCCAGCTCGACCTCGGGATTGCCGCGCTTGATGGCAGTGGATGTGACGACAACGGCGGCATCGCCCAGATTTTCGGCCTTGTGGCCGATCATCACCGCGATGCCGCGCTTGCGCAGGCCTTCGACGACATAGCTCTCGGCGACGTCGCTGCCCTGCACCTTGTAGCCCAGATTGTGCATCACCTCGGCGATGCCGGACATGCCGATGCCGCCGATGCCGATGAAATGGATGGTGCCGATGTCGGTTGCGACACCCTTCATGCGAATGCGCCTTTCAAGGGACGGAGTTCCAGTTTTTCGACGGGGATGGGTTCGACGATCGGATCGGGGCCGATTCGCTCGACGAGGTCGGCCAGGTCGGCGGCGGCGTCGGGACGGCCGACGCTGCGCGCGCGCTTGGCCGCGTTGATCAGCGCCTGCGGATCGAGCGCCAGCTTCTGCATCTGCTTGGCGAGTTCCTGCGGAGTGAAATTCTCCTGCCGGATCGCACGCGCGCCGCCCACCTGCGCCAGTTCGCGCGCATTGGCGGTCTGGTGATCGTCGGCGGCCGAGGGCAGCGGGATGAGGATGGCGGGGCGGCCCGCGACGCTGATGTCGGCGATCGTCGAGGCGCCGGCGCGTGCGATCACCAGATGCGCCCAGGCCAGCCGCTCGGGCAGGTCCGTGAAATAGGTGCCGAGGTCGGCGGGGATGCCGAGCACCTTATATTTGCTGCGGACCGTCTCGATATCCTCCGGCCGGCACTGCTGGGTGACCTGCAGCCGGCGGCGGAAACCCTGCGGCAGCAGGGCGAGGCCGTCGGGCACCACCTCGGACAGGATCGAGGCCCCCTGGCTGCCGCCGGTCACCAGCACGCGGAAGATGCTGTCGGGGCCGAGCTCCGGAAACGGTTGGTCTCGGATGTCGCGGACGATGTCGCGCACCGGATTGCCGACCAGGATGGTCTTGTCATCGAACTTGGGCTTGAGCCGCTCGACCACCGGATAGGCGGTGGCGATGGCATCGACGCGCCCCGCGACCAGCCGGTTGACCCGGCCGAGCACCGCGTTCTGCTCATGGATCACGGTCGGGACACGCCGCTTGAAGGCCGCACGGAGCGCCGGGAGCGCCGGATAGCCGCCGAAGCCGATCACCGCCGAAGGATCGAAGGTCGAATAGAGCTGCTGCGCCATCGCGGTTCCGGCGCGGATGTCGCGGAATGCCTTGATCCATTCGCGCGGGCCGCTGCCCAGCCGGCCGGCCGGGATGACGTGGGTCTGGACGCCGTCGAACAGGCCGGGGATGCGTGCGCCCCGTTCGTCGGTGACAAGCGCGACGCGGTGGCCGCGCCGCATCAGCTCGGCCGCCAAAGCATGTGCGGGGACCATATGGCCCCCGGTACCACCCGCAGCGAGGACGAAATGCCGCGTCACCCTCATCTGCCGTTCCACCGCACCGTGTAGGTCGCTTCCTTCAGATGGGGGTTCTCGCGGGTGAAGGCCAGCAGCAGGCCCATGCCGATCGACAGCGCGATCATCGACGAGCCGCCATAGCTGATGAAGGGCAGGGTCATGCCCTTCGACGGCGCCAGGCCGACATTGACCATCATGTTGATCAGCGCCTGCAGGCCGAATTGCGAGACGAGGCCGGCCGAGGCGAGAAGCAGGAAATCATCCTCCTCGCGCAGCAGGCGAAGGCTGACGCGCGCGACGATGGCCAGATAGAGGCACGCGATGGCGATACAGGCGATCAGGCCGAATTCCTCGCCGATCACCGAGAAGATGTAATCGGTATGGGGCTCGGGCAGGGTGAACTTCTCGGTCCCTGCGCCTGGGCCGGTGCCGAGCAGCCCGCCATTGGTCAGCGTCGCATGGGCGCGATCCACCTGATAGGTGTCGCCCTGCTTGAACAGGAATTTGTTGATGCGCTCGGTCGCGACCGAATAGAAGAGATAGGCGGAGACGATCGCCGCAAGGCCGCCGGCGCCGAGCATTCCGAGCAGCTTCAGCGAAGCGCCCGACAGCATCAGCAGCACGATCCAGACCGATGCGAAGATCACCGTCTGGCCGAAGTCGGGCTGCTTCATCAGCAGCGCGGCGATCAGCGTCATCGGCACTACCGAGATCAGCGCGAAGGGAAGGTCCGGGTTGCGCGCCCTCAGCGAGAAGAGCCAGGCCATTCCGACCGCGAACATCGGTTTCAGGAACTCGGACGGCTGGAGCTTGGCCGGCCCGATCGATATCCAGCGGGTAGCGCCGTTGGCGGTGCTGCCGACGATCGGCACCAGCGCGAGCAGCGCGAGAAAGACCAGGCCGCCGATCAGTGCCATGCGCCGTGCGATCTGCACGGGCAGCGCAGAGACAGCGATCATGATCGGCACGGCGATCACCGTCCATCCGAGCTGCATCCAGAAATAATGGCGCGCCGCGACGGTGACCCCGCCACCCGAATAACGGACGCCCGCCGCGGGTGATGCGGCCGCGACGGCGATCAGGCCGACGCCGATCAATATGGTGACCAGCAGCAGCAGGACCCGGTCGATCTCCCAGAACCAGCGCGCGATCGGCGTGCGCTTGCCGCGTCCGAAACGCGAGCGCTTGAAAGGGGATTGCGGGGTCGGCACCGAGGATTCGAAGGACACTGCGACGTTCATAGCGGAAGCCCCTCCACCGCGCGACGGAAAGCGTCGCCACGTGCCTCATAGTCGCTGAACTGGTCGAAAGAGGCGCAGGCCGGCGACAGCATCACCACCTCGCCTGGCCGAGCGGCGGCAGCCGCGTCGGCGACCGCCCGGGCGAGCGTGCCGCTTTCGGTCACCGGCTTGCCCGCGTCGCGCAGGATGCGCGCGAACATCGGGCCCGCCTGGCCGATCGTGTAGCCGGCCACGACATGGCCGAAATAGGGCGCGCAATCGTCGAGATCGTCGGTCTTGGGCAGGCCGCCGAGAATCCAGTGAATCTTCGGATAGGCGCCGAGCGCGGGGGCTGTCGCGGTCGCGTTGGTCGCCTTGCTGTCGTTGACGAACAGCACGCCCCGCTTCTCGGCAACACGCTGCATCCGGTGCGGAAGGCCGGGATAAGTGCGCAGGCCATTCTCGATCGCGTCGTCCCCGATGCCGAGCGCGCGAGCCACCTGTATGGCGACCGCCGCATTCTGGGCATTGTGCGGACCCTGGAGCGCCGGCCAGCCCGCCTGGCCCGTGACGTCGGACGACCGCACGGCGATGCTTCCGGGATGACGCGCCGCGATCGCGCGGCTCGGCTCGTCCTCGACGGCGATGATCGTCGCATGGCCTGCCGACTGCATGTCGAACAGCCTTTCCTTCGATGCGGCATAGCCGGCGAAGCCGTCATAGCGGTCGAGATGGTCCGGCGTGATGTTGGTCAGCACCGCGACGTCGCAGTCGAGACTCTGGGTGATGTCGATCTGGTAGCTCGACAGTTCGAGCACATACACGCCGCCCGCAGGCAGCGGATCGCGGCCGAGGATCGGCAGGCCGATATTGCCGCCCATCAGCGTGGGGATGCCCGCCGTCTCCAGGATATGGGTGATCAGCGCGGTAGTGGTCGACTTGCCGTTGGTGCCGGTGATGCCGACGACCTTGTGCGCTGGCAGCGAGGCGCGTGCCTGCGCGAACAGCTCGATGTCGCTGATCACCGGTACGCCGAATTCCGCTGCATGGCCTGCGATCGGATGCCGGTTGAGCGGTACGCCCGGCGAGACGACGACGCCGGCGAAACCGGCCAGGCCGATTTCGACCGGGTCCGCGAAGGCGACGTTGCCCGTTACCTTGGCTCGCGCCGCTTCGTTCGAATCCCACGCCGTCACCTTCGCGCCGCTCGCAAGCAGCGCCTCGACCGTCGCCAGCCCCGATCGCGCGAGACCGAGGACGGCATAGTGTTTTCCAGCGAAGGCGGGGCTCGTGATCACCGCAGTTTCAGCGTAGCGAGGCCGGCGAGGGCGAGCACGAAGGAGATGATCCAGAAGCGGACCACCACGGTGGGCTCGCTCCAGCCGAGCTGTTCGAAATGATGGTGGATCGGCGCCATTCGGAAAATGCGCTTGCCGGTCCGCTTGTAGAAAAAGACCTGGAGGATGACCGAGATCGTCTCCATCACGAACAGGCCACCGACGATCGCCAGCACGATCTCGTGATGCGCGACGACCGAGATGACGCCGAGCGCGCCGCCGAGCGCGAGGCTGCCCGTGTCGCCCATGAAGACCGCCGCGGGCGGGGCGTTGAACCACAGGAAGGCGAGGCCGCCGCCGATGATCGCGGCGGTCAGGATCGTCAGGTCACCCGCGCCCGGCACATGCGGAATACCCAGATACTGGGCGAACTTCGCGTTGCCGACCAGATAGGCGATGACGAAGAAGGCGAGGCTGGCGATCACCACCGGCATGATCGCCAGGCCGTCGAGCCCGTCGGTCAGGTTCACCGCATTGCCGAAGGCGACGATCACGAAGGCCGCGAACACGACGTAGAAGGGGCCCAGGTCGATCACCGGCCCGTTGTAGAAGGGCACGTAGAGCTGGGTGCCGTTGCCCGAGACGATCAGCCAGCTGGCGAGGCCGGCGATCAGGAATTCGCCGAGCAGGCGCGCCTTGCCGGACACGCCCTTGGCGCTGCGCTTCTTGACCTTGTCGTAATCGTCCATGAAGCCGATCAGGCCGAAGCCCAGCGTCACGCCGATGCAGGCCCAGACATAGCGGTTGCCAAGGTCCATCCAGAGCAGCAGCGACAGCATCACCGAGATCAGGATCATCAGTCCGCCCATCGTCGGCGTGCCGACCTTCGACAGATGGGTCTGCGGGCCGTCGGCGCGGATCGGCTGGCCCTTGCCCTGCCGGATGCGCAGCCAGCCGATGAAGCGCGGGCCGATGATCAGCCCGATGAACAGCGCGGTCAGCGCCGCTGCCCCCGCGCGGAAGGTAATGTAGCGGATGAGATTGAGCACGCCCGGGAACCCGAGCTGTTCGGCTATCAGGTAGAGCATGTCGTCCTTTCGCCGGCCGTCGGCTTCGTGCGCAGATGCGCGACGAGACGCGACAGGCCGATCGCGTTGGATCCCTTGATCAATATGGCGTCGCCGGGCGCGATCTTCGCTTCTATCGACTCGATCGCCGCGTCGGCGTCGGGCACATGCTCGAATTCGATGCGTCCCTCAAGGGCGTTCGCGAGCGCGGTCATCTCCGATCCGACGAGCAGAGCGAAATCGACCCCGGCGTCACGCAACGGCCCGGCCAGATCGGCATGGTAGCCCGCCGATCCGGCGCCCAGCTCCCGCATCTCGCCAAGCACCGCGATCCGCCGCTCGGCGCGCTCGCGGCCCAGCATCTTGATCGTCGCCGCCATCGAGGCGGGGTTGGCGTTGTAGCTCTCGTCGATCAGCAACGCCTCGCCCGATCCCACGGGAATCGTGCTGCGCTGGCCGCGGCCGGGTAGCCCTTCCATCTCCGCGAAGGCGAGGCCGGCGGCGGCGAGGTCGCCGCCCACCGCCCAGACCGCGGCGATCACCGCCATCGCGTTCGACACCCAATGCTCGCCTGGCGGGGCGATCGTGAAGGTCAGCTCGGCATCGGGCAGGACCAGCGACAGCAATGTTCCCCGGTCGAGCGGGATGACGTCCTGAGCACGGACATCGGCCGCGCCGTCCATGCCGAAGGTCAGGATGCGGGCGGCATGGGGTTTCGCCGCCGCGATCAGCCGGTCGCGATGAGGGCTGTCGTAGGGGATGATGGCGACGCCCCCGGGCTGCAGCCCCTGGAATATCTCCCCCTTCGCATCGGCTATATCGGCTTCGCTCGCGAAGAAGGCGCTATGGGCCGGGGCGATCGCAGTGACGATCGCGACGTGCGGCCGGACCAGCCGGGTCAGCGCCGCCAGCTCGCCGCTATGGTTCATCCCCATCTCGAACACGCCGATCCGGGTGTCGGCGGGCATGCGGGCGAGGCTGAGAGGGACGCCGGTGTGGTTGTTGTAGCTCTTGACCGACCGATGGACCCGACCGGGCATGGCGCGGTCGAGGCAGGCGAAGAGCGCCTCCTTGGTGCCGGTCTTGCCGACCGATCCGGTGACGCCGATCACCCGGCCTTGTATCCGATCGCGCGCCGCCGCGCCCAATGCGTTGAGCGCTTCCATGGTGTTGGCGGCGCGGACGTGCGGGCCGTCGCAGGCGTCGGAGACGATCGCGCCCGCCGCGCCGGCGGCGAACGCCTTGTCGAGGAAGCGGTGGCCGTCGGTCGTCTCGCCCTTCAGCGCGATGAACAGGTCGCCCGGGCCGACCTCACGCGAGTCGAAGGTGACGCCGTCCACGCGGAAATCGCCATAGACCTCGCCGTCCACCGCGGCGGCGATGTCGAACGCAGTCCAGAGGGGAGCAGAGGACTCTTCGCTCATGCCGCGCATTCCCGCGCGACGGTGACGTCGTCGAAGGGCAGGACGCGCATCTGGTCCCCGGCGCCGACGATCTGCCCCTGCTCATGGCCCTTGCCGGCGATCAGGACGATGTCGCCGGCCTGTGCCTCTGCGATGGCGGCGGCGATCGCCTCCCGCCGGCCACCGATCTCGGTCGCGCCGGGCGCCCCGGCCATGACGTCGCGGCGGATCGCGGCCGGGTCCTCGCTGCGCGGATTGTCGTCGGTGACGATGGTGCGGTCGGACAGCCGGGCCGATACCTCGCCCATGAGCGGGCGCTTGCCGGTGTCGCGGTCGCCGCCCGCGCCGAACACGGTGATCAGCCGGCCCTCGGTGTGCGGGCGCAGCGCCTCGATCGCGGCCTCCAGCCCGTCGGGCGTATGTGCATAGTCGACATAGATGGGCGCGCCGGTCCGGCTGATCGCGGCGCGTTCGAGGCGGCCGCGCACCGGGGCGACCCGCTGCAGATTGCCCAGGGTCAGCCCGAGCTCGCCGCCGGTGGCGATGACCAGCCCGGCGGCGACCAGCGCGTTTGCCGCCTGATAGGCGCCGATCAGGGGCAGCTTCACCTCGCGCGCCTTGCCTTCGATCTCGAGCCTGAGCGTCTGGCCGAGCGCCGTCGGGGTGCGTTCGACGAGGCGGAGCGTCTCCCCCGCCGTGCCGACACTGATCAGCCGGATGCCGCGCGCCCGCACCGCGGCGATCACCTCGGCCGATCGCGGATCGTCGGCCCAGACCACGGCCGTTCCGTCCTGGTCCACCACCTCGGTGAACAGGCGCAGCTTGGCCGCGAAATAGGCCTCCATCGTGCCGTGATAATCGAGATGATCGCGGCTGAGATTGGTGAAGGCCGCGGCGCGTACCGGCAGCCCCTCGGTCCGATATTGCGACAGACCATGGCTCGACGCCTCGAAGGCGGCGTGGGTGACGCCTTCCTTGCGGAGTCCCGCCATGTTCGACAGGAAGGTGACGATGTCGGGCGTGGTCAGCCCCGTCGACACCTGCTCGTCGGCGGTGGTAACGCCGAGCGTGCCGATCGAGGCGGCGTGAAAACCGGCCATCCGCCACAGCTGGCGGGTCAACTCGACCGTCGACGTCTTGCCGTTGGTGCCGGTGACCGCAATGGTCGTGTCGGGAAACGGCGCGAAGAAGCGTGCGGCCAGCCGGGCGAACAGTCGGCGCGGTTCTGCATCGGTGATGTGGACGGCGCTCCCGATTGCGCTGCCCACCGCCACGCCGGGAGCGGAGACGATTGCCACGGCCCCGTCGGCGATCGCCTGGGCGATGAAGTCCTCGCCATTGAAGCGGCTGCCCTTGAAGGCGCCGAACACCGTGCCCGGAGCGACCTTGCGGTGATCGATCGCGAAGCCGGTGATCCGCGCGTCGCCGGCGTCCGCGCCCGATACGGCTGGAAGCTCGGCCAGGAGGTCAGTCAATCGCATGGACCCCCGCGTCCTTCTTTTCGGGCTTGTAGACGAAAGGCATCATGTCGGAGACGTCGATGTCCTTGCTGGGATCGGGGATGACGCCCAGCAGCGGGCCGATCCGCGCGATGACGTTCTTTACCGCCGGCAGCGCGTTCCAGGCGGCGGTCCGGAAGCCATAGGTCTCCGGAATGCCCTTCGGCTCGTCCATCGTCACCACCACCACATAGCGCGGCGCGTCCATCGGGAAGGCGGCGGCGAAGGTGGTGACGAGGCTGTTGTGGATGTAGCGCCCGTTGAGGTTCTTCTCGGCAGTGCCGGTCTTGCCGCCCACGCGCAGGCCGGGAATATTGGCGCCGCGCCCCGTGCCTTCCTCGACGACGAGGCGCATGAGCTGGCGGATGCGGTAGCTGGTCTGCTCGGAGATGACGCGCTTGCCCTGCGGCGCCTGGCCGGCGGGGAGCTTGAGCATCGTCGCCGGGCGCAGGATACCGCCGTTGACCATCGCCGCATAGGCGTTGGCCAGGTGCATCTGGCTCACCGCGATGCCATGGCCATAGGCGACCGTCATCACCGTGGTCCGCGCCCAGAATCCCGGCCACAGCGGCTTGCCGCGCGCGCCCAGCTCGAGGTCGACGGGGCGATCGAAGCCAAGCTGGCGGAAGAAGGCCTGGGTACGTTCGGGCCCGATCTCCTCGGAAATCCGCGCGGTACCGATGTTGGACGAATGGATCAGGATGTCCGGGACCGACATCCAGCGATTCTCGGGATGGTCGTCCTTGATACGGAAGCCGCCCACCTGGAGCGGCGCGGTCGCGTCGTAGCGCTTCCCGAAATTGGTGATCACGCCATTCTCGATGGCGTTCGCCATGGTCAGCACCTTGAAGGTCGAGCCGAGCTCGTAGACCGAGCTGACCGCGCGATTGTAGCGTGCGTCGGGGCGGAGCGGATCGGTGCCCACGGGCACCAGGCCGGGTGCGTTGGAGTTGAACACCGGCAGCGAGGCCAGGGCCAGCACTTCGCCGGTGTGGACGTCGAGTACGACGCCGGCCCCGCCGACCGCGAGATATTTCTCGGCGGAGGTCCGGATCGCGCTTTCGAGCGCGGCCTGCACGCGGCTGTCGATCGATAGCGCGACCGGCTGACCGCCATTGGTGCCGCTGGTCAGGCGCTTGTCGAGGAAGGCCTCCATTCCGCTGACCGGCACGCCGCCGATGTCCATATAGCCGATCACCTGCGCGGCCATCGTGCCCTGCGGATAGAAGCGCTTCGGCTCCGGGACCTCCTCGATCGCCGGTTCTCCAAGCAGGCGAACCGCGTGGATCTTGGCCGGCGTGGCGCCGCGCTCTAGATAGACGAACTTGCGCCGTCCGTGGAGGATGCGGCGATAGTCCTCGACGGTGCGGTTCGGGAACAGGCGGGCGAGCTCGGTCGCCAGCCGTTCCTTGTCGCCGATCACGCGCGGTGGCCGGATCGCCAGGCTGATGCCCTTGATGGTCGCGGCGAGCACCACACCGTTGCGGTCGGTGATGTCGGCGCGAGGGCCCACGGTCGACACGACCTGGGAACGGTCGGGCGCGTCGAACACGGCCAGGTAGAGCAGCCGCATCGCGATCACGCCGACCATGAGCGCGAACAGCAGCATCAGCACCATCAGGCGATAATGGGCCACATGGACGCTGTCGTTGGTCTTGACGAGGGCGCGGTCGCGCGGCGGGGCTAGCCCGGCGGCGATCGCGTTCATTGCTTCCCCTTGCGCGCGCGGGCCGGCGCCTCTTCGGCGAGACCGTCCAGGAAGTTGTCATCGAGCCGGACTGCGCGGACCAGCTTGCGCTCCGCGACCTCACGCACCGGCGAGGTTTGCGGCGCCAGCGCCGACGGCGTCGGCTGTACATAATTGGCCTGGCGCAGGGTGGGCTGCGGGGGCGGGGCAGGGGCCGCCACCGGCGCCGGAACCGTCGAGCGAGCCTTGGACGCCGCCATGCCGCTGTCCTCGATCCGGTCGTAGCTGACCTTGTCGAGTGCGCCATGGCTGGCGACGATGGCCGGGTCGAGCGGCAGGCGCTGCGGCTGGGTCAACGCGACGAGCCGCACCGAGCTGGTCACGAACTGCTCGGGGCCGGGCGCCTGGAGGCCGTAGACGTTCTGGTTCCACCGTTCGATCTGGGCGAGGCCGCCGCGCGTGTCGATCTCGGTCCGCAGGCGGCGGATCTCCTGGTTGGTGGCGGCGATCTTGCGCTCGACGCCGGTCAGCTCGGCGCGCTTCGCGGCGACCGTCTGCGAGATCATGTAGAAGGAGAGAGCCGCGACGCAGATGCCGCTCGTCCAGACCACCTCCTTGAAGCGGGTCGTGATCATCCCTGACGTCCTTCCTTTTTGGGCGCGGTGCCCCATGGCGCTGCTGCGGTCCGCCGGGCGACGCGCAGCGTCGCCGAACGGGACCGGGGGTTGCGGGCGAGTTCCGCCTCGCCCGCCCGAACGGGCTTGGCGACGGCCTCGAAACTGGGACGCGGCCCCCCGGCGCGCACATCTGGAAGGTGACGGGAACCGGCCGGCGTGGCGCCGCTGCGCTCGCGCAGGAAGCGCTTCACGATCCGGTCCTCGATCGAATGGAAGGAGACGACCGCCAGCCGCCCGCCCGGGCGCAGCACGCGCTCGGCAGCGGCCAGCCCCTGCTCGAGCTCGTCGAGCTCGGCGTTAAGGTGGATGCGGATCGCCTGGAAGGTGCGGGTCGCGGGATCCTTCTTCTCGTGCGGCTTGTGGCCGAGCGCGCGGCGCACGACCTCGGCGAGTTCGGAGGTCCGGGTGATCGGCCGGGCCTGGACGATGGCGCGGGCGACACGCCGCGCGCGCGGTTCCTCGCCCAGGTCGTGCAGGACGTCGGCAATCTCGGCCTCGTCGGCGGTATTCACGAAGTCGGCGGCGCTCATGCCGATCTTCTCCATCCGCATGTCGAGCGGGCCGTCCGCCTGGAAGGAGAAGCCGCGGTCGGCGCGGTCGAGCTGCATCGACGACACGCCGATGTCGAGCGTCACGCCATCGACCTGGTCGATGCCGCGCTCGCTCAACGCCTCGGCCATGCGGGAGAAGCGCTCCGGAATCAGGACCAGCTGGCCATCCTGCGCCTCTTCCAGCGTGCGGCCCTCGGCGATCGCGTCGGGGTCGCGGTCGAAAGCATAGACGCGCGCGCCCGCGTGCAGCAGGGCGCGCGTATAGCCGCCGGCTCCGAATGTGCCGTCGACATGGGTCTCGCCGGCGCCGGGAGCGAGGCCGGCGATCACCTCGTCGATCAGGACCGGGACATGGGGTGCGGCCTGAGTCATCCGCGCTCCTTCCGCCTAGTCAGCAGCTCTTCCATTTCCTCGATCACGTCGCCGGACTCGCCGCCGGCGGCGGCACGCAGGACCTCGGGACTCCAGATGCGGAAACGCCGGCCGCGGCCGACGAAGAAGGCGTCATTGCCGATCTGCGCCTTGGCGCGCAGCCTGTCTGGCAAGACCATTCGCCCTGCCGTGTCGAAGTTGACGTCCTTCATCAGGGGGTAGGTCTCGGCCTCCAGCCGGTCGAGCACGTCGCCCACCAGCTCGCCGGTCTGCTCGGAGACGCGGACGGCATGGGCGTTCATCTGCTCCTCGGTCTCGGCGATCTGCAGGCCGTCGCTGACCTCGATGCACTTGAGCGCGGCGTTGAAGGTCATGCGCAGGGTACGGCCGAGGCCCGAAGCCACCTTGGGCGAACCCGAGCGGATGTCGATCGTCTGACGGAAGGCAGCCGGGAGCGAAACGCGCCCCTTAAGGTCCACGCCGTTCAAATGAACGTCATTAAAGACCGCACCACCCGCCGCCACCGACGCATACCCCAGCCAGATCGAGGGAAGCACCGCCGGGACCGCGCCGCCCCTTCGGGCCGGCGGGAGGCGTCAATGCGCCAAGCGATACTCCCCACCCCATTTCACCATCGCGGTGTACTTGGGTCGGTCCCCCATTTCAAAGGATTTTTATACCATTTTATGGTTTTCCATGGATTCGGTTGTGGATTCCAGGGAAAGCATGGAACGCCATGGGCCGGCCGGAAACGCCCGGAAGCGCGGAAATCCGCGCGGGGGGCGATGCTCGCCCCCTGTGGATAAGTTTGTCGAAAAGCTATGGGCCGGGTCTGGGCGGAATCGCCGCGGCGTGCCCCCCGCCCCGACGCGAGCGGGACGAACCGAAGGTTCCTACGGATGTACGGCGCGGTTCGAGTCGGCGGGAGCTGTGGTCCGCCCGGCGATCAGCTCAATGCTGAGGCGGGGGGGCTTGTTGCGTGTCGCTCTCGCCGGCGGTGCCGCCGGGGGCGACGCCCAGCTCGGCCAGGGGATCGGCGGGAGGCTTGGCGCTGTTGCCCGTCTCCGCGACCACGTTCGCCTCGCCGTTCCGCTCCTTCGAGTGGAAGCCCACGATCGCCGCCGCCAGCAGGACGATCAGGAAGACGACGGCCAGGCCGGTGATACCGATCCGCACGCGCTGCATCAGGCGATGATCCCCATGACGCCAATGTCCGCCAGCCTCGGGCGGAGGTCAATCATCAATATTCTTGTCCGGGCGCGGAATGCTGTCGCAATCGGTACGCCGTCGTCAGCGGCGCAGCAGCGCCGGCACGGGCAGGCCTTTCGCCTCCAGCCAGGCGGGGTTGAACAGCGACGAGAGGTAACGCATCCCGGAATCGCACAGGATGGTCACGATCGTCTTGCCCGGGCCGAGCTCCTTCGCCAGCGCGATCGCGCCGGCGACGTTGATGCCCGAGGACAAGCCGACGCACAGCCCTTCGCTGCCGAGCAGCGAGATGACCTGCTGGAGTCCCTCTTCGTCCGAGACGCGGAACTGGGTGTCGACCGGGGCTCCGTCGAGATTGGCGGTGATCCGGCTCTGGCCGATTCCCTCGGCGACGCTCGATCCTTCGGCCTTCAGCTCGCCATGGGCGAAATAATTGTAAAGCGCGGCACCATAGGGATCGGTCAGCCCGATCACGATGTCCTCGCTGAAGGCCTTCAGGCCCAGGCCGACGCCGGCCAGCGTGCCGCCGGTGCCGACCGCGCAGGTGAAGCCGTCGATCCGGCCGCCGGTCTGCGCCCAGATCTCGGGCGCGGTGGTACGGATATGGGCGAGGCGGTTGGCGGTGTTGTCGAACTGGTTGGCCCATAGCGCGCCCGGCGTCTCCTCGGCGATCCGCCGCGAGGTGTGGACGTAATGGGCGGGGTTCGAATAGGCCGTCGGCGGCACCAGCACCAGTTCCGCGCCCAAAGCACGCAGGGTATCCTGCTTCTCCTGGCTCTGGGTGTCGGTCATCACGATGATAGTACGATAGCCGCGCGCATTGCCCACCAGCGCCAGGCCGATGCCGGTGTTGCCGGCGGTGCCCTCGACGATGATTCCGCCCGGCGCGATCTGGCCGCGTTCCTCGGCATCGGTGATGATCGCCAGCGCGGCCCGGTCCTTCACCGAGCCGCCGGGATTCATGAATTCGCACTTGGCGAGAATCTCGCAGCCGGTCGCTTCGCTGGGGCCCTTCAGTCGCACGAGGGGGGTGTTGCCGATCAGGGCGAGCGCATCGGGCGCTATCATGTCATGTGCCATGCATCCAAGCCTAGCCGAGCGGCGCCGGGCTTGCCAACATAGCTTCTCTTGGGGGCGCATCTTTGCTGCTTGGCAGCGTCCGCGAATAGCCGCATTTCCAGCCCATGAGCGATCTTCCCGTGCGCAAGGCCAGCTTCCCCCCGGTGGTCTCCGCCGACACCCGGCTGCTGCTCCTCGGCAGCCTTCCCGGCGAGGCGTCCCTCCGCGCCGCACGCTATTATGCCCACCCGCAGAACCAGTTCTGGCGACTGACCGGTGCGGTCATCGGCGACGAGGAGCTTCCCCTGCACGACTATGCGGTAAGGCTCGACCGGTTGCGCGGGGCCGGCGTCGGCCTGTGGGACGTGGTCGCCGACGCCGTCCGGGACGGCAGCCTCGATGGGGCGATCCGCGATCATCGGCCGAACGACCTGGCCGCGTTGGTGGCGACCCTGCCAGCGCTCCGCGCGATCGGTTTCAACGGTGGGACGGCGGCGCGACTCGGGCGGCGAATGATAGGGACGCCCGCGGGACTCGCCCTGGTGGACCTGCCGTCGAGCAGCCCGGCCTTCACCCGGCCGTTCGCCGAAAAACGGGAAAAATGGCTCGGCCTGCGCGAATTCCTCGACCCTTGAGCCGAATTCCGCCGGGGCTGGTCGAATTTTGCATGTTCATGGGGCCTTCATCGGCAGGCTTTACTTGACGCACTGCACACAAGGAATCAAAGACACCGCTCGTTATGCAGAACCACCAACGCCTCACCGCCGCTGCCCTTCTCGGCACCGCCCTGCTGCTTACCGCTTGCGGCAAGCCCGAAACCATTACCGCCGGAAACGACGATCCCGATTCGGCGACGCTGAATGCCGCCGTGCCGGTCGAGCTGCCGCCGATGGTGACCGCCAGCCGCACCTATCGTTGCAAGGACGGCAGCCTCGTCTATGTCGACTTCTTCAGCAACAACACGGCGGCCTACAAGACCACGAAGGAAGAGACCGGCGTTTCGCTGACCGCCCCCGAGGCAGGCAAGCCCTATGTCGCCGAAGGCTATTCGATCAGCGGCGACGGCCCGCAGGTCGACATCGCCGCTCCCGGCAAGCCTTCGCAGAGCTGCAAGGCCTGATCCACCCTTCCTGATCACGAAAAGGCCGGCGGGAGCAAAGCTCCGCCGGCCTTTTTTTTGATGCGCTGCGTCAAGGCGATTTCAGGCCGGCGGCTGGCAGACGTCCACCCAGGTCGCCCCGGTCAGCGCGGCGAGGCGATCCGGGGTGAGCCGCACCGATGCGGTCCTCGAGCCGGCGGCCGGATAGACCGTCTCGAAATCCTTTAGGGAAATGTCGCAATAGATCGGCAGCGGGCTGGCAAGGCCGAACGGGCACACGCCGCCCACCGGGTGGCCGGTCAGCGCTTCCACCTCTTCCGCGCCGAGCATGCGCGGCCGGCCGCCGAGCATGTCCTTGGTCTTGCGGTTGTCGAGGCGCGCGTCGCCGCGCGCGACCACCAGCATCACCGTCTCGCCGACGCGGATCGACAGGGTCTTGGCGATCTGCCCCGGCAGCACACCGAGTGTTTCGGCAGCCTCGATGACGGTGGCGGTGCTGGCGCCCTGATCGATGATCGCCACATCGGGGGCATGCGCCGCCAGGAAGGCGCGGACCGATTCCAGGCTCATCTCGTCAATCCTTGCGGGCGATCAGGCCGAAGGGGACGCTGGCGCGCGGGCCGATATCGGCGAAGTGGAGCTGGGCGATCGAAAAGCCGCGCGCGATCAGCATCACGGCGAGCCGCTCGACCTCGGGCCGGGGAAGCCCGGCACCGCCGCCGATCGCCAGGTCGAACAGATGGACCGCATAGCCGCCTGGACGCAGGACGCTCATCAATTCGGCGAGCAGGTTGACGGTGCTGCCGGCGGCATGCCCCCGTTCGGCCATGCCGATCGACCAGAGGAAATCGAAGCCGCGCTGATCGGCGGATTGTTCTACCAGCGACACCAGCTTCCCCGGCAGCGCGCCGTCGGGGCCGGGAACCGCGTCGAGCGCCGAACAGGCGAAGGCGTTCCAGGCGATCGACAGGGTGGCCGCATCGGCGGGCGGGGTCGTCAGCGCGGCCTCGCACCCGGCCGCGGCGAAGATCGGCGCCAGCGCCCGGCTTTCCTCGCCCCAGCCAACACCGCGGGCGCCGGCGCGGAGCATGCCGTAGCGATCGAGCACCTGGGCGATGAAGGCGAGCCGCCACTGCGCGTCGGGCGTCGCCGGGCGCGGGGACAGGCGTGACGCCCACTGGTCGAAGGTGGGTTCGCTCAGCTGGGCCTCGGTCAGCGGTTGCGACGCGGGATCGGTGAAGCAGGGTGGGTCCTCGCTGACAAGCCGTGTCGGCATCTGCAGGTCGATACCGGTGAAGTGGGTCGGCAGGAGCGGCTGCTGCCCGGCCTCGTCATTGGTCTCGAGCTGCTCGGCGCGGATCGAGATGCCGGCGGCCTGTGCGTCGGTGCCCTCGGCGCAATAGCCGAAGGCCGCATAGGTCGCGCCGGCGACGCTCAGGAAAGGGATGGACAGCCCGCGTGCGACGGCACTGCTGTCGCCGAGCTGAAGCCGGACGGAAGTGACGAAGATCGCGTCGCGCCCGCTGCCCGGGATGAAGGCGTTGATGTTGACCCGGAGCTCCCCGAAGCTCGCCTTGAGCTTGTCGAAGTGGATCGTGAACAGCACCCGGCCCGGCCGGAATTCGACATAGGGCGTGTGGAAGACGTAGCGCGGATCGGGGCTGCGCTCCTTGCCGCCGAGCGGACGGATCGCGCTGGCATGGCCGATCATGAAGCCGAACGGATCGAGATCGCGGGCGATGTCCTGAGCGTGCGCGTCCATGGTCGCCCCTTAGGAGTGAAAGAGATGGGCCGCAATGGCCCCGCTCGGCTGGCGGCTACTCATCGCCGGGCCGCTTGCGGCCGGCCTTCGCCCAAGGCTGGCCGATCCAGCGCCGATAGATGTCGTGGGTGAGCCACAGCAGCGGGATGCGCCGCTCGGCGACGCCGGGCAGGCTCCACGGATCGAGCCCGGCGAAAGGCAGGAAGGGGTTGCGGCGGCTATAGGCGAACAGCTCGATCCGGGTGGTCGGCCGATCGCTGGTGGTGCGGGCGTGGAAGCCATAGGTGTCGGCGACCACCAGCGTGTTGGCGGGCACCGCGAAAGACTCGGCCGCGGGCAGGCCAAGGCTTGCCAGCTCGTCCTCGCCGATACGGAAGGATCCCCGTGCCGAGAGATAGTCTCGTTCATCGCGGACGGTCAGGCTGCGCTTCCTTTCCCAGGCGAGCCGCTCGGGCGTCAGCCGGTGCGATCCGCGCACATAGCTGAACGGCCCGTCTGCGGGACCGACGTCCTGGAGGAACAGCCAGGCCTTCATCGTCGGATGGAAGGTATCGGCGTGGAGCCGGGTTTGCGGATCGGGCGGGGCGTCGTGGCGACGGCTGAGGATCGACTGGACGTACAACAACGGCTCGACGTCGAAACTGGCGACATAGCGTGCCAAGCTCCGCCAGCGCGGATCGCGCAGGAAGGCCTTCATCGCCGGCACAGCGCCGATCAGCCCGGGGTCGACGGCATAGCGGCGCGTGATCGTGTCGCCCTGGACCATCTCGCGCGCCGGGCCCGGCCATTGGAGGAGTCCGTCGCGCAGCGCGGCGAAGGTCGCGGGCGGCAGGAAGTCGCGCTTGATCACGAAGCCGTCGCGCTGGAAAGATTCCCGGTCCTCGGGCGCGACCTGTGCTGAGAGCGCGGCGCGGCGCCGCTCGGCGAGCCGGTGCGCGGTCGCGACCCGCCAGCCATGGAGACCGCGACGGTTGAGCGCCTCTGATCCGATCAGGGGATTGTCGAGAAAGGACTTGGCGCCGGTCAGCAGCTGCGCTGCCCACCAGGGCGCGAGCAGGCTGCGGAGAATCGAACCCTTCATCGCATCATCTTAGGCAATGCCGCGCGCGTTGAGGATGGCTTCGATAGGGCCGACGTCGGTCGGGTTGTTGAGTTCGATCGCATCCCATTCGATCGGATCGAACGGCACCACGGCGACGGCGACGCCCCCCGCCAGGAAACGGAGCTGTTCGAGTCCCTCGAGCTGTTCCAGCTCCGACACGCCCATGGCGACATAGCGGCGCAGAGCCTCCGGCCTATAGGCATAGACGCCGAGGTGGAGGTGGACCGGCGGGAAGGCCAAAGCGGCCGCCTCAGGCGTCAGGTGCGGGATGACCCGCTTCGAGAAGTAGAGCGCGCGGCGGTCGGAACCGAACACCACGGTGGTGCCGCCGACCCGGCCCTGCGCCTGGTCCTCGACCAGATGGGCATAGGTGCTTTGCGCGCAACGAATCGCCGGCGTGGTCATCGCGACCTCGGGCGTCGCGCGAAGCGCCTCGACCAGCGCCGTGACGACATGGCCCGGCGTCAGCGGAGCATCGCCCTGCAGGTTGACGACGATCTCGGGCGTGATGCCGAGCCGGGCGATCGCGTCGGCGCAGCGCTCGGTGCCGTTGGCGCAGCTCTCGGCCGTCATCACCACCTGGCCGCCGAAGTTGCGGACCGTATCGGCGATACGCTCGTCGTCGGTCGCGACCCAGACCGAGGCAGCCTCGACGATCGCGGTCGCGCATTCCCAGCTCCGCCGGATCAGCGGCTTGGATATGCCGGTCGCACCGATCAGCGGCGCCAGCGGTTTGGCCGGATAGCGCGACGACTGGTAGCGCGCGGGAATGATGACCGCGACGTCGGCCATGCCTGGCGGGCGGATCAGCTCAGGCCGTAGCGGACGAAGTCGTGGATGTGGACGATCCCGGCCGGATAATCGGGCCTTTCGTCCTCCATCACGAAGACGGTGGTGATCTTGCAATCGTTCATCACCATCAGGGCATCTTCGGCAAGCGTCTCGGGCGGCACCGTCTTGGGGCTGCGCGTCATCACATCGGCCGCGACGCCATCGCCCAGGTCGCCGACATGGCGGCGCAGGTCTCCGTCGGTGATCACGCCGACCAGCCGGCCGTCCTCGTCGATCACGCCGGCGGCCCCGAAACCCATCGAGGTCATCGTCATGATCACTTCGCGCATCGGCGTGTCGAGGCGCACCAGGGGCAGGCTGGCACCGCCGTGCATCATCTCGCGCACCGCCATCAGGCGCAGGCCGATCGCCCCGCCCGGATGCAGCTTCTTGAGATTGTCGCGGGCGACGCCGCGCAGGTCCATCAGTGCCATGCCGAGGGCGTCGCCGAGGGCGAGCATCATTGCGGTCGAGCTGGTCGGAGCGATGTTGCTGGGGCAGGCTTCGCGTACCTGCGGCAGCAGCAGGCGGACATCCGACGCCTGCATCACCGGCGAGTCGAGACGCGAGGCGATGCCGATGATGCGAATGCGCAGGCTGCGGCAATGCTGCATGATCGGCGTCAGCTCCGGCGTCGAACCGGAGTTGGACAGGACGATCAACGTATCGCCCGGCTGCACCATTCCAAGGTCGCCATGCGCTGCTTCGGCGGGATGGATGAAGATGGCGGGCGAACCGGTCGCCGCGAAGGTGGCGGCGATCTTGCGGGCGATGTGCCCCGATTTGCCCATGCCGGTAACGACGATGCGCCCCCGCGTCGCATCGAGCATTCGCACCGCGCTCGCGAAATTGTCGTCCAGATAGGCTTCAAGCTGATGGAGGGCGTCGATTTCCGCCCTGAGAACCTGCCGACCACGTTCCAATAGCTGTTTCGCGGTCGCTTCGGACCGGATGTCGTGTGTTATCACGCTCGTCTCCCTGGCCCCACCGCGCGCCGTGAAAATATACAGGCATGCATCTGTTGCAATAGCAAATTGCGGCATTGCACCAAAACGGATCATGGGGCTGCGTTCTAACGACGGAGCCGTTCCGGGGTTGCCTTGATACTCAGCTCTTTTTTCTGACGATCATCCCGAATGATGTCGAAACCCACCGCAGCAGCTGCAATTTCAGATGCGGATCGCTGGAATAGGGCGGGAGGTCTATGAAACGGTCGAGGTCCGTGTCGCCGCTGTCGAACGTGATCGGCATCACCTCATGCCCCTGGGCCAGCAGGCGCTCGGCGAGCGTCTCGAAGTCGCGGCGGCGGAAGATCACGGTGCCGCCCTTCTCGAGGGTCGAACTGTTCGAGCTGAGGTTGAGCTCGGTGGTGTGCACCGCAATGCCGCCGGGAGCCAGGCATTTCAGCGAATTCTCGAAGAATGCCAGGCCGGCCTCGATCGAGCCGAGATGTTCATAGGCGCAGGATGACCAGGTGAAGTTGAAATCGACCAGGTCTGCCGGGATCGCGTTCATGTCGACCGGGCGATAGGTGACGCGCTCGAAGAAGGTCGCTTCGTCGCAGAGCTGCGGATTGTGGATCTGCCGCAGGTTGGAGCCGAGCTGATAGGTGTCGTTCCACACCTGCGCCCGATCGTCGTCGGCGGCGAGGTCGGTTGCGACCACCTGGCATCCCGTCGCAGCGAAGATCGACGAGAGCGGCTCGATCCCCACCCCGAAGCCAAGGCCGCGCGATCCGGGCTTCAGCGCGCCATAATATTCGAGCGCGCGGAGGATGAAGACAAACTCCCACTGCTTGCGATGGCGGGTGGGGGCGTTGTCCATGCGGCGGCACCATTCCGCATAGACCGGTTCGGCCATTTGCGAGGCGGTGCACATCTGCGAAATCGGATGCGCCAGTGTCGCGCGGCGCCGGACGACGATCTTCTTGAGCGCCCCGGTGCCCGGCGCGGACAGGAATTCGCGCCGTGCCGCTTCAAGCCGGGCGCGCAGCGCGTCGCTGCTGTCGCCGCCCTTCAGGCTGATCTCGATCCGGTCGGCGCGGGCATCCGCATCCTCGCTCAGCGTGCCCATGATCGCATAGCTGTGGTGGGGCGACGCGAATTTGGTGACCTCGAACTCGCCGCCGTCCGCGACCAGCTTGTCGATCGGGAAGCTGAGCACCTTGGGCGGCACCGATTCGCCGCTCTCGGTCAGGCCGTTGATGTTGATGATCAGCTGCCCGCGGGTCCCGGTCAGGCCGGGCAGGCGCACCCGGTAGCGCAGCCGGCCGCCGGTCGACGGCACATAATCGGTGTGGAAGGCATAGCCCGGCACGAGGCTGGGATCGGCGCCGCCCTCGCCCGACAGGGCGCTCGTCTGCCCCGCCCAGAAGGAGAACGGCTTGAGGAGGACCGCCACCTCGTCGCGCCGTCCGCCGGTGCGCAGGTCATGCCACCATCGGAATGCCCTGGTCGCGATGAGGCGAAGCAGCGACCGATCCTGAAGCGAGGTGGGCCGGGACTGAATGGGTGTGTTTACGGTCATGATCGATCGGCTGCTCTATGGCGGCACAAGGGCATGGTTTCAACCGTGTAGATGACGAACGCCTCGTCGGGCCTGCCAGGATGACGTTGCCGCCTTAACCCAACCTTGCCGTTTCGGCCGCTCGCATTGCCAATCCGGCGGCCCGTCGCCATATTCGGACGGGTGGAGACGTTGCTTTGAATCAGCCGGGACCCGATCAGGGCGCTGACCGCGGTTGGCGGCAGCGGATGAACACGTTGTCCGCGCGGCGGGCCGATGTCTACCGTCCCAAGGTGCCGGCCGGTCAGCGCGTCTATGCGGTCGGAGATGTCCATGGCCGGCTCGACCTGCTACTGCCGCTCCTCGCCCATATCAGGGATGACATCGCGGCCCGGGCGGAGGCCGACAACCATGTCGTCCTGCTCGGCGACCTCGTCGATCGCGGACCTTATTCGGCGGAAACGGTCGAATATGCGATCAGCGGGCTGCCCGGCTTCGCGACCTTTCACATCCTCATGGGCAACCATGAGGAGGCGATGCTGCGCGCGCTCGATCCGCAGGACGACCAGAGCCAGAATCTCTGGCTGAAGTTCGGCGGCTATGAGACGCTCGCCAGCTACGGGGTTCCGGTTGCGACGCTGGGGGAGGAACTGCCGCCGGCCGAGACGCTGCGGCGCTACATTCCCGAGCGCCATCGCCAGTTTCTCGACGGGCTGCCCGACGCGATCCGTTTCGGCCACTATGTTCTGGTCCACGCCGGCGTTCGCCCCGGCGTCCCGCTCGAGGAGCAGGACCCGAAGGACATGCGCTGGATCCGCCAGGAATTCCTTGATCACAAGGGCGATCACGGCGCTTTCATCATCCATGGGCACTCGATCTCGACTGAGCCGGACATGCAGCCGAATCGGATGGGGATCGATACGGGCGCCTACCGCAGCGGCACGCTCACCGCGCTAGGCCTCGAGGGCGACCGCCGCTGGCTCCTCCGCGCCAGCGTGATCGACGGCGAAGTTCAAACGAAATTAAGCAGCCTGGGATAGACCCCGACTCGACGGGTGTGGGGACAGGCCCCCGCGGTCCGTATGGGATCGAGGGAGAAACGCCGGATGCGGCGGGTACGCGGAAGATCTGCCTTTGCGATTGAGGGGCGCGGCGAGGATGAGCGCGATGCGCGGCGCCTGCGCTTCCTGCGCGGCCTCTTCCCGCGGGGCGACGCGCGCGACCGGCAATCGGTCGCGAACCGTGTGCGCATGGCGATCGATGCATTGCCGCTGCTCCTCCTCGCCGACCTGATCGTCGCGGCTGCCCTGTGGCTGCTGTGCCGCCCCGCGAGCGCGGCCGCTCCCTGGCTGATCGCGATCCCCCTGCTGTCGATCCTCGCGGGGGGCGGGGTGCTCCGCTGGGTCGCGCGGCGGGGAAAGGGGGCCGCCGTCCCCGAACGGATGCACGGCTTCGTCGCACTGTTCGGGCTGGTCCAGGGGCTCGGCTGGTCGGCCTGGCTGCTGGTTTGCGCAGCCAGCCTTCAGCCGTCGCATTGGGCGCTGGCGGGGGTCGCGCATGGTGGGCTGCTGGTCGTGACCACGCTGGTCTTCGCGCCGGTGCCGACAGCCGCACTCGCGCTGTGGCTCTGCCTGGCGATCGCAGCCAGCGTCGCGCTCGGCCAATGGGCGGCGCTTGCCCTGCTCCTGCCGCTGCTCGCCGTGGCGGTCGTGATGCTCGGCGGGATATCGGAGCGCAACTACGTCGCGTCGCGCCGCTGGCTGGCCAGTGCCGCCGTGGCGCTGAAGGCGTCGTTGCTGCTCGGCGAGTTCGAGGAAAGCGGGCGCGGCTGGTTCTGGGAGACCGACGATCGCGGTCTGATCACCTATATCTCCCCGCAGATCGCAGCGGCGCTGGGCCTTGCGGCCGATCGGCTGCTGGGAACACCGATGACCGGGCTGGTCCTGCATGAGGCTTGCGACGCGGACGGATCCGGTGCCGGCGAGCGGACGCTGGGCTTCCACCTCGCGACCAGGCTCGCCTTTTCCGAGATCGCGGTGCGCGCGGCGGGTGGTGACGACGTGCGCTGGTGGTCGCTGTCCGGCCGTCCGGCCTTCGACGAATATGGCAATTTCCTCGGCTTCCGCGGCAGCGGCACCGATCTGACCGAGATGCGCCGCTCGGAAGCGGAGGTGAAGCGTCTCGCCAGCTATGATTCGCTGACCGGCCTGCCCAATCGCATCCTGATGCGCCGTACCCTGGACGAATCGCTGCGCGATATCGCGGGCCGGCCCAAGCGGGCCGCCCTGTTCATGCTCGACCTCGACCGTTTCAAGATGGTCAACGATACGCTCGGCCACCCCGTCGGCGATGCCCTGCTGCGCCAGGTCGCGGCGCGGTTGCAGCGCGTGGTGCAGCAGGACGGGCAGGTCGGCCGACTCGGCGGCGACGAGTTCAACGTCGTCCTGCCGGGCATCGTCGAGCAGACCCGCCTCGCCACGCTTGCATCGGCGATCATCCAGGAGGTGTCGAAGCCCTATCTGATCGACGGGGCGCACGTCTCGATCGGCGCTTCGATCGGCATTGCGATCGCACCAGGCGACGGCGCCACCGCCGATGCGCTCGTCCGCAACGCCGACCTCGCCCTCTACGCCGCCAAGGCCGACGGCAAGGGCGTCCACCGCTTCTACGAGCCGGAGATGCATGCGAGCGCCAAGGACAGGCGCCTGCTGGAAATGGACCTGCGCGGGGTGATGAGCGAAAGCGGGCTCCACCTTGTCTACCAGCCCGTCGTCGACGCGCGGAGCGAGGCGATCGTCTGCTTCGAGGCGCTGGTCCGATGGGATCACCCGACGCGCGGTGCCGTCTCTCCCGCCGACTTCATCCCGGTGGCCGAGGAGATCGGCCTGATCCCGCAGATCGGCGAATGGGTGTTGCGCACGGCCTGCCTGGAGGCGGCGAACTGGCCCGATCCGGTGCGGGTGGCGGTCAATATCTCGCCGATCCAGTTCGCCAATCCGGCGCTTCCCGGGATCGTGCTGTCCGCCCTCGCCGCCGCGCAGCTTCCGCCCCATCGGCTGGAGCTGGAGATCACCGAAGGGGTATTCCTCAACGACGATGCCGCGACGGACGCGATGTTCGCCCGGCTCAAGGCGATCGGCGTCCGCTTCGCGCTCGACGATTTCGGTACCGGCTATTCGTCGCTCGGCTACCTGAAGAAGGCACCATTCAACAAGATCAAGATCGACCAGAGTTTCGTGCGCGGCGCGGCGGTTCCCGGCAACCGCAATGCCGCGATCATCCGCGCGATCGTGGCGCTGGCCGAAAGCCTGGATATGGAGACGACCGCCGAAGGGGCGGAGACCGCGGACGAGCTCGCATTGATCCGCTCGCTCGGTTGCAGCCATATCCAGGGCTATATCTTTGGCCGGCCGATGTTGTCCGACGAGGCGCGCGCCCGTGTCGCCGGATCGGGCAAGCTGGCGATGCCGGGCTTGCTGGTGACGCGCGACCCGCGCGTCGCGGTTCTGCGATCGGCGACGATCCGTAGCCGGCACGGCGGAGAGACAGCCCGCATACGCAACCTGTCGCGGACGGGCGCGATGATCGAGTGCGGCACGATCTTTCGGCCCGGGGAGGCGGTGACGATCGACCTCGGCGATGGACGGCCGATCGAATCGACGATCCGCTGGGCCAATGAGGAACGCTTCGGTGTCGCCTTTGACGAACCGATCGAGCCGGAGCAGTTGGCGCCCCAGCGGTTGGTACGCAGCGCCGGCGTGGGCGGTTAAGCGAGCAATCCGCCTTACTATTGCTTCGTCATTCGCACCAGCGACCAGTCATAGCCCAGCTCACGCACACGGCGTTCCAGCATCGTCAGGAGCGCCGGATCTGGCTTCGCCTCGCGCGTGAGTGCCCAGAGGTAGCGGCCCGAGGGTTCACCGACGATCGACCAGTCGTAGGCCTCGCCATGGTCCAGGACCCAATAGTCGCCGTAGAAGGGACCGAAGAAGGACACCTTCAGCTTGGCGTTGGTGCGGGCATCGACGATCTTCGCCTTGCCGACGGCCTCCTTGACCTTTCCGTCCGGACCGCCGCGCCGGCCTCGATTGACCACACGGACGGTACCATCGTCGTTGAGCGTGTAGTCGGCGCTGACGGCATCCATGTCCTTCTGGAAGGATGCCTCGTAGCGGAATTGCTCGTACCAGCGGCCCATGTAGCGCGGTACGTCCACGGAACGGGCGGGCTCGGGCACCGCCTTGTTCCCGACCGGCCCCGGACGGGGGATTCCGGCGCAGGCGGTGACCAGGAGCGTCGCGCCGAGCAGCGTCGCCACGAGAACGGATTTCTTCATCGTCACTCCTTCAACATTTCGGGAGCAAGACGCGCGTTACGGCGAAGGGTTGCATCGAGGCGGGATCAGCCGGCCCCGACAACCGCGATCCGCAAGGCGTCGCCGCCGGCGGCGATGGCGAGCAGGCGATCAACATTGGGGTGGGCGCCGGGCCGCGCGCGTGCGTCGGGCGTGTGTTCGGCGAAGATCGCCAGGCCATGGTCGGCCGCCGCCGCATCGAGCATCCCGAAGGCTGCGCCGAGATAGGCATAAACGGCGAGCGAGCCCTGTTTGCCCGGCTGGTTCTCGATCGTGGCGACGATCTCGCCGGCGGCATCGAGAAGCTCGACCCGGCTTATGCCGTCAATGGAGGGTAGCCGGGCGAGGTTGTCCCTGAAGGTCGCGCCGGGGGCGATCGTCGTGGTCATGGTTTTCCGATCGTGAAGGGGGGGCGGCGCCAGCCGGGTCAGTTCCCCATCAGCGCCGGGAAGAAGCCTTCATGCGCGTCGCGCAGCTTGTGCAGCGATACGCCCGCGACGGTTTCGCCCCCGGTGGTGCCGAGCCGGCGGGCTGTAACGCCGGCGGTCAGCGCGGCGGCCAGGATCGCGTCGGAGTTGGCGGTGGTCACGACGTAGCGTGCCTGGTCCTCACCGAAGGCGCGGCCATGGTCGAGTTCCTCGACCTGGGCTCCGATGCCGCTGGCCAGCGCCATTTCGGCCAGCGCGACCAGCAGGCCGCCGTCGGAGACATCGTGGACTGCCGTGACCTGGCCGTTCTGGATAAGCTCGCGGACGAAGTCGCCGTTGCGCTTCTCCAGCTCGAGGTCGACCGGCGGGGGGGGGCCGTCCTCGCGACCCGCGATGTGGCGCAGCCACAGCGACTGGCCGAGATGGGCGCCGTCCTCGCCGATCAGCAGGATATGGTCGTCGGCCGCCTTGAAGGCGATCGTCGCCATCGCGTCGATGTCGGCCAGCAGGCCGATGCCGCCGATCGCCGGGGTCGGCAGGATCGCGCTGCCCGATCCGTCGTCGTTCTTGGTCTCGTTGTAGAGGCTGACATTGCCCGACACGATCGGGAAGTCGAGCGCGGCGCAGGCCTTCGCCATGCCTTCGATCGCACCGACGAACTGGCCCATGATCTCGGGGCGCTGCGGGTTGCCGAAATTCATACAGTCGGTCGTCGCGAGCGGCTTGGCGCCGACCGCGGTGATGTTGCGCCAGCATTCGGCGATCGCCTGCGCGCCGCCCTCGACCGGATCGGCGAAGACGTAGCGCGGGGTGCAGTCGGTGCTGATCGCGATGCCCTTCCTCGTCCCGTGGACGCGCACGACCGCGGCGTCGCCGCCGGGGCGCTGCACCGTATCGGCGCCGACCATGTGGTCATACTGCTCCCAGATCCAGCGGCGGCTGGCGAGGTCGGGCGAGGCCATCAGCGCGACCAGGTTGTCGCCGATCGATCCCTTGGCCGGGACCGGGCCGAGCGGCTCGCGCGGGGCGGTCGGCACCCAGGGGCGGTCGTAGAGCGGCGCCTCGTCGGCGAGCGGGCCGAGCGGGATGTCGCACACCGTCTCTCCGTCGAAGCGCAGCACCATGCGGCCGGTGTCGGTAACCCGGCCGATCACCGCGAAGTCGAGCTCCCACTTGCGGAAGATCGCTTCTGCCTCGGCCTCGCGGCCGGGCTTGAGGACCATCAGCATCCGCTCCTGCGATTCCGACAGCATCATCTCATAGGGCGTCATGCCGGTTTCGCGGCAGGGGACGGCGTTCATGTCGAGCTCGATGCCGACGCCGCCCTTCGACGCCATCTCGACCGAGGAGGAGGTGAGGCCCGCCGCGCCCATGTCCTGGATCGCGACGATGACGTCGGTCGCCATCAGCTCGAGGCAGGCCTCGATCAGCAGCTTCTCGGTGAACGGGTCGCCGACCTGCACGGTCGGGCGCTTCTCCTCCGAATCCTCGGAGAAGTCGGCCGAGGCCATGGTGGCGCCGTGGATGCCGTCGCGGCCGGTCTTCGAGCCGACATAGACGATCGGGTTGCCGACGCCCGAGGCGGCCGAATAGAAGATCTTGTTCGTCTCGGCGACGCCCACCGTCATCGCGTTGACGAGGATGTTGCCGTCATAGGCGGCGTGGAAATTGACCTCGCCGCCGACCGTCGGGACGCCGACGCAATTGCCGTAGCCGCCGATGCCGTGGACGACGCCGGCGATCAGGTGGCGCATCTTGGGATGGTCGGGCCGGCCGAAACGCAGCGCGTTCATGTTCGCCACCGGCCGCGCGCCCATGGTGAAGACGTCGCGCAGGATGCCGCCGACGCCGGTCGCGGCACCCTGATAGGGTTCGATATAGGACGGGTGGTTGTGGCTCTCCATCTTGAAGATGGCGGCCTGGCCGTCGCCGATGTCGACGACGCCGGCATTCTCGCCGGGGCCGCAGATCACCTGCGGGCCGGTGGTCGGCAGCTTCTTCAGATGGATGCGGCTCGACTTGTAGCTGCAATGCTCCGACCACATCACCGAGAAGATGCCGAGTTCGGTGAGGTTCGGCGTCCGGCCGAGCGCACGCAGGATGCGCTCATATTCCTCGGGCGACAGGCCGTGCTCGGCGACGATTTCAGGCGTGATCTCGGTGGGCTGGGTCATGCGCCGCCGATAGCGGGCGAATCGCCGCGCGCCTAGACCTTGATCGCATCCATCAGCATCTCCAGCGCGATCCGGACACAGGCGATCCGGGCGGGCCCCCGCCCTAGCGGGCCGAGATGGACCTCGCGATGGGCGACCGGCCCGTCCCGCCGCGCGCAGGCGAAATGGATCAGACCTTCCTCGTCATCCGGTCCGGCGGGGCCGGCGAAGCCGGTTACCGCCAGGGCGAGGTCGCCGTACGAACGGGCTAGGGCCCCCGCGACCATCGCCCGGGCAACCTCCTCGCTGACCGCGCCGCAATCGTCGATCAGCGCGCGGTCGAGCCCAAGCAACTCGCATTTGGCGTCCTTGCTGTAGGTGACGAACCCCCGTTCGAACACATGGCTCGCGCCATCGACGTCGGTCAGCAGCGATGCCAGCAGGCCCCCGGTGCAGCTTTCCGCTGTCACCAGCGACAGTTCCTGGTCGTTTGCCTCTCGCAGCACGGCATGGGTCAGGGCCTCCACGTCATCTGGAAGCGTCGCGGATAGAGTCTCGGTCATAGATCGGCGTGCCCGTGCGGCTTGGCATGGCCATCAACCCGCAGGTAGCGCTGATCGAGCTCGGCGATGATCGCTTCCCCGTCCTTGCCCGAAAGTTTCAGCAGGGCATCGACTTTCGCTTCCAGGCGGTCGTCATTCTCCTTCGACGCCGGCGAACCGACATAGAGGAAATAGGCGAGACCCACGACCTGCCAGATGAGCTGCAGAAATTCGGACTGCCAGTTCTCGAAGGTGTCACGTGCGATCTGCACGGCGAATTCCGCGACCGAGGCTTGCTGGCCGTGCTGGATGGCCTCGTCGACATAGGCGAACCAGCCGAACACCCAGTGACCAGCCATGGAGACCAAAAAGAAAAGGCACGTCAGCCAGCCATATGCATATTTCTTCATGGGATATCCTCACCCTTGCCCCGTCGGGGGCGACGTCAACGCTGCCGTCCGGAGCCGCATCGGCCTGGCGGCCGATGCGGCGGGCAACGATCAGGCAGGAACGAGGTTGACCGCGCCGGGCTTGGCTGCCGGAAGGCCCGACGCTTCGGCCTGTGCCAACAATTCCTGTTTGCGCGCCATCATCCGGTCGCGAAGCTCGACGAGATCGACACCGGTTTCGCGCGCCTGGGCGAACATGCCTTCTTTCGGTCTCTCCTCCTCGCGCACATGGTGTTTCACGTCCTCGGACAGCACCTTGACCTTGGCGTCGTAGAAATCGGCATCCGGCTCGGCACTCTCGAGATCGTTGATCAGGACCTTGGCGCCGTCATGCTCGACATAGGCTTCGTCGAGCGTGTCTTCCTCGATCTTCCCGCGCAGCGCAGGGTAGAAAATCTCCTCCTCGATCATCGTGTGGATCTTGAGTTCGGTGCAGATCTGGCGGCAGATCTTGCCCTTGGATGTCGCGCTCCTGCTTTTCTCGAACTGTTCGAAAAGCGCCTCGACCTTGCGGTGGTCGGCTTTCAGCAGGGCGATCGCATCGGTATATTCCCGTTCAGCCATGGCAGCTTCCTCTTCATCGTCATCGGGGAAGCACACAACGTGCGAAGCCTCGCTGCGCTGCTGTTGCGAGGGATTCTCAGTCGTTCCTGATCCAGATCAATACTCCGCGCAGCGGGGCCGGCAGGAGCTTTCGGGCGCTGCCCGCGTTGATACGGGGTGCAACAAGGGGACGAGGATGAAGGCGCAAAAGATAGGGCGCGCGATCGGCGCGGCGAGTCTGGCTTTCGGCATTGCCGACATCGTGCTGGGGCGGCGGCTCGGCCGTGGCATCGGCGCCGGGGCGGAGATGGGCGGACGGCTGTTCAGGATTGCTGGCGCGCGCGAGGTGGCGACGGGGATAGCGGGTCTGCTCGCCCCGGGCAGCGCGGCGCCGGTGCGCTGGAGGCTGGCCGGGGACGCCTTCGACCTGGCGGCGCTCGCCTATATCGCGGCGCCCGCCAACCCGCGCCGCAAGATGGCGCTGCTGGCGCTCGGCGTGGTGGCCGGCGTTGCCCTGGCCGATTTTCTCGGCGCGCGGGCGATCGAAGAGGAGAAGCGAGATGGATGAGAGAGAACAGCGTAGGCCCCTTCCCGACGCCGACAAACTGGACCGAATAGAGGCGGGCCTCGAAGAGGATGATCGGCCGCCGCTGGACCGGCCGGGCGTCTCTGGAGGAACCGCCGGCACCGGCGGAGTCAACAAGACCCAGGACGAACTGAGCCGCTGATCAAGGCGGGCCGGCGCGGTACATCTTGGAATAATCTGCCGTGTCGTGCGTATCTGCGGCATGAGCGGATGGAGTTCTCAGGAGATCGAGCGCGAATTGCCGCGGATGCGCGGCTATGCGCGCGCGCTGACCCGGGATGCCGTTGCCGCCGACGATCTTGTTCAGGAAGCGTTGCTGCGCGCCTATGAACGCGCCTCGACCTATCGGCCCGAGCGGTCGCTGCGGTCATGGCTGCTGTCGATTCTCCACAATCTGTTCATCGACCATAAGCGCCGTGAAGGCAGCGAGCAGCGGCGCAACGCCAGTCTCAGCTTGCTGAGCGAGGGGCTGGTCGCCCATGGCGGGCAGGAGCAGGCCGTGTTCCTGCGCGAGATTTCGGCGCGCTTCGATGCCCTGCCCGAGGAACATCGCGCCGTCGTCAGCCTGATCAGCGTCCAAGGGCTGAGCTATCACGAGGCCGCGACGACCCTTGGCGTGCCGGTCGGCACGGTGATGTCGCGGCTCCATCGCGCCCGCGCGGCACTGCGCGAGCCCCAGGCCGCGGAAGCGACCCGCCTGCATGTCGTTGGAGGCAAGGATGCATCCTGAACCCGTCACCGAAGCTGAAATCCAGGCCTATCTGGACGGCGAGCTCGATCTGAGGCGCCGGCTCGAGGTGGAAAGCCACCTGGCCGCCGACCC
The DNA here is from genome assembly GCF_001015195.1 of Sphingomonas sp. Y57. GTDB lineage: Bacteria > Pseudomonadota > Alphaproteobacteria > Sphingomonadales > Sphingomonadaceae > Rhizorhabdus. The sequence goes on from NZ_LDES01000024.1 coordinate 285,168, forward strand.
GGAGGCCGCGCATATCTTTCTGGAGCATCTGCGCCTGAGGACTTCGCTGCGGCTCCTGGCCGCCGACCTCGACGATGCTCCGCCGGAGATGCTGTCCGCTGCCGCACGCCTGTCGACCCGGCTGGCCGACCGACCGCGCAGCTTCCGCAAGCTGTGGAGCGGGCGGGTGATGCAGGGGCTCGCCGCGGCGGCGCTGCTGGCGATCGTCGTGCTGCCCGGCCGCGATGTCCAGGCCCGCCCGCCTGCCTATGTGGGGGATGCCGTCGCCGCCTATCGGACCGCCCTTCTGCGCGAGGCGATGGCCTCGCAGGTCGAGACGCCGCGCTTCGACGCGGGCGAGGTCCAGCGCAGCACCCGCATCCGCGTGCCGCCCCTGCCGGCGAAATGGGTCGTGACCGACGCGCAGATCTTCCCGTCGAAGGAGGGGCCGGCGCTCCAGCTCATGGTGCGGACCCCCAATGCGCAGAAGCTCTCGCTGTTCGCGGTTCGGGCGCAGAGCGACGCGCCAGTCGCGCCCACAGCGGTCCGGCACGAAGGCGCATCGGTCGCATATTGGCGCGAGGGCGAGATGTCCTACGCCATCACGGGCCCCGAGGCGCCCGAAGCGATGGACACGGTGGCCGAGACCTTCGTCGACGACGCAACCTGACCGGATCTCTGCCGCACCATGGACGATTTCCTGATGCCGGGGGACTCGGTTCCCTGGTTCATAGCCTCCACGCTCGACAAGCCCCGCTTCCAATTCGACAGCATCGCCGGCCGGCACGTCGTCCTGCTGTTCGTCGGCAGCGCCGGAACGGAGCAGGCGAAGGCCGCTCTGGCCGCCCTGGCGACGCATCGAGACATGTTCGACGACGAGCGGGCCTGCTTCTTCGGGATAACGGACGATCCCGATGACGTGGCGCTGGGACGGGTCGCTCATCTGGTACCGGGCATCCGCTGGTTCCTGGATCATGACCGCTCGATCGCCCGGCGGTGTCGGGCGGTCGGTGCGGATGGGCAGACGCGGCCGCACTGGCTGCTCTGCGACCCGATGCTCAGGGTCGTCGGCAGGGCCGGCATCGCGGCCGGGGCGAAGCTGTTCGATGCGCTGGGCTTGGTGCTCGGCCGGCCTGAGCCGGACCTGCCCGCGCCAATCCTGGTCGCCCCGAATATCTTCGAGCCGGCCTTCTGTCGTCGCCTGATCGACGTCTATGAGCGGCAGGGCGGCGAACCATCGGGATTCATGCGCGATATCGACGGCCGCACGGTGGGCGTGATGGACCCGGCGATCAAGCGACGGAACGACTATCATATCGCCGACGACGATTCGCTTCGCGAGCAGGTCAGGGCGCGGCTCGTTCGCTTTCTCCTGCCGCAGATCGAACGGGTCTTCCAGTTCCGGGCGAGCCGTATCGAGCGCTACATGATCGCCTGCTACGACAGCAGCGACAAAGGCTTTTTCCGGGCGCATCGCGATAACACGACAACCGGTACCGCTCACCGCCGTTTCGCCTGCACGATCAATCTCAATGCCGGTGACTATGAGGGCGGCGACCTGATCTTTCCCGAGTTCGGCCCGCGCCGCTATCGTGCGCCGACCGGTGGTGCGGTGGTCTTCTCCTGCTCGCTGTTGCACGAGGCGACGCCGGTCACGCGCGGCAAGCGCTATGCCTATCTTCCCTTCCTCTACGACGAGGCCGCCGCGCGCCAGCGAGAGGAGAACGCCCGATCGGACAAGGTCGCTGCGGACCTCGCCACCTATCGCGCGAAGGCGTAAGTCTGTCCGTCACCCTGGCGAAAGCCAGGATGACGGGGTGGGACGTCCCTTACCCTTAGCCCGGGCAATAAGCGCCGGAATCCGCCCAGGCCTTGAACAGCGCGCCGAACTCGGCCTGGGTGCCGGGCGCGGGGGTGCGCTTGTCTCCGGGATGCCAGCCCCATCCGACCAGCTCGTCCTCCGCCATATGGTGGACAAGTTCGGCCATGGTGCGGCCGCCATTGCGGCTGCTGTCCTTGATCTGCGCGCAGATCGCACCCAGCGACTTGCCGGCCCAGGCCATCTCTTCCGGCGCGAGCTGCCATTTCGGATTGCCGGGCACGCCCGCCGGTTCGAAATTCTCGGCATGGTGGCAGGTCATGCAGCGCATGCCGGCAGCACCCATGCCGCCGTCGCCGCGCACGACCAGCGGCATGTGCGGTCGCATCGCGTCGGTCTGGGTCGGCCGCTGGCCGGCCGGGTGGCAATTGGTGCAGCGCGGATGCTGGATGACCTTGCCGACCTCGGCGAACAGCGCGAGCGAGCGCGCCTTGCGGTCCTTGATCCCGGCGAAGTCGGACAGCGGGCGCAGGCTGGTCGCCATCGGCGCCGCTGCGCCTTCCCCTTTGTCGACGGCGCCGGCGGCGAATCCCGCCCCGGCGACGGCCAGAGCGGCGAGAGCCGCAACGATCGGGAGACGGGCGATCATGCCCGCACCATCGGCAGGCGGGCCGGGCGCTTGCCGCCAAGGGCGGCGAGCGCATTGGCGACGGCGGGTGCGAGCGGGGGGACGCCCGGCTCGCCGATCCCGGTGGGGCGCTCGGCCGAGCGAACGATGGCGACCTCGATTTCGGGCATCTCATTGATCCTCAGCGATCGATAATCGTTGAAGTTGGACACGGCTGGAACTCCCTCGACCAGCGGCACCTCCGCATAGAGGGCATGGCCCAGCGCATAGCCGATCCCGCCCTCGACCTGAGCGCGGATGATGTCGGGGTTCACCGCGATGCCGCAGTCGACCGCCGCCCACACCTTGTGGACCCGCGGCTCGCCGTCGGTGCCGACCGAGACTTCGGCTATCTGGGCGACATAGCTGTTGAAGCTCTCGACCACCGCGACGCCGCGAGCGCGACCATTCGCCACCTGCGGACCCTTCCACTGCGCGAGCTCGGCGACCGCCTTGAGCACGCCCGCCGCGCGCGGTGCCTTACCCATCATCGCCAGCCGCCCGGCGACCGGGTCCTGCCCTGCTGCTGCCAGCAGCTGATCGACGAAGCACTCGACCGCATAGCCGGTATGCGTGTGGCCGACCGACCGCCACCACAAAGTCGGCACCGGCGACTTGGCGACATGGACGTCGCAGCGGAAGTCGGCGATCTCGTAGAGCAGCTCGCTGGCGCCCTCGCTCATGATCGAATCGATGCCGTCCTTGACCGCGTAGGCTTCGAACGGCGACCCGATCATGAACGACTGGCCCATCATCGTGTTCGACCAGGCGGTGATCCGGCCGTCCTTCACCGCGCCGCGGAAGCGGTGGACGAACAGCGGGCGATAATAGCCGCCATGGATGTCGTCTTCGCGCGTCCACACCAGCTTGACCGGGGTGCCGACCGGCATCGCCTTGGCGACCTCGGCCAACTCGGCGGCGAGATGCCCGGTCGCCTGGGCGCGGCGGCCGAAGCTGCCGCCGGCGAGCAGGGTCTCGATCTCTACCCTGTCCATCGGGATGCCGAACACCTTGGCGATCGCACCCTGGTCGATCGTCTGCCCCTGCGAGCCGAAGCGCGCGCGGGCGGTGGTGCCGTCCCACACCATGAAGCCGTCGAGCGGTTCCATCGGCGCATGGGCGAGATAGGGGAAGGCATAGTCCGCCTCGATCACTTCGCCGGCGGCGGCGAGCGCCTTGTCGACGTCGCCGGTGGCGCGGTGGACGCGGCCGGGCTTGCGTGTCTGCTCGAGATAGGCGGCGATCATCTCATCGGTGCCGCGCATTTCGGCCTGGCTATCGTCCCAGGCGACCTTGAGCGCCTTGCGGCCCTTGATCGCGGGCCACATGCCGTGCGCGTAGACGGCGACCCCGCTCGATATCTGGCGGACGGCGACGACCCCCTTGACCTTCATGGCCGCCGCGGCGTCGAAGCTCTTCACCGTACCGCCGAAGCGCGGGCTGCGCGCGACCACGACGGTCAGCATGCCCGGCGCGGTCATGTCGATGGTGAACTTGGCGCGGCCGGTCGACTTGTCGGCGCTATCGACACGGCGGCCCGGCTGGTCCTTGCCGATCAGGGCGAAGGCGGATGCGTCCTTGAGCCTGACCTGCTTCGGCGCCGGCAGCTTGGCGGCAGCGGCGGCGAATGTGCCGAAGCCGGCCGAACGGCCGCTGGCCTGGTGGCTGATGACGCCCTTCGCCACCGCGACGTCTGCGGCCGGCACCTTCCATTCGGCGGCGGCGGCCTGCACAAGCATCGCCCGCGCCACCGCGCCGGCGCGGCGGAGCTGGTCGAAGCTGTTCGCGATCGCGGTCGAGCCGCCGGTGATCTGCGCGCCGAGGAGCGAGTTGGCGTAGATCGCTGCATTGGCGGGGGCGCTCTCGACCCGCATCTGCGCCCAGTCGGCGTCGAGTTCCTCGGCGGCGATCGTGGCGAGGCCGGTATAGGGGCCCTGGCCCATTTCGGTATGCTTGACGATCACTGTCACGATGTCGTCCGCGCCGATGCGGATGAAGGCGTTGGGATCGACCGGGGCCGGGCCCTTGGCCTGCGCCAGCGCCTTGCCGGCGCCGAACGGCAGGCTCAGGCCGATCACCAGCGCACCCGCGCCCTTCAGCGCGTCGCGGCGGGAGAGGGGGGTGTGATGCGCGCCCATGGTCATGCCGCCGCCAGGGTCTTGGCCGCGGAATGGATCGCGGCGCGGATGCGGACATAGGTGGCGCAGCGGCAGAGATTGCCGTTCATCGCCAGGTCGATATCGGTGTCGCTCGGCTGCGGATTCTCACGGAGCAGGGCGACCGCGCTCATCACCTGGCCCGACTGGCAATAGCCGCACTGTGGAACGTCGCGCGCGACCCAGGCGTCCTGCACGGCCTTCGCCTCGGGGCCCTCGACCGCTTCGATCGTGGTGATCTCCCCCGTCACGCCGGAGACCGGCATCGTGCAGGAGCGCAGCGGCTGGCCGTCCATATGGACCGTGCAGGCGCCGCACATCGCGACGCCGCAGCCGAACTTGGTTCCGGTCAAGCCGAGCTCGTCACGGATCACCCAGAGCAGCGGGGTATCCTCGTCGACGTCGACGCTGCGATCGACGCCGTTGATTTTGATGGAGTAGGCCATGGAGTCGACCTCAGGATGTTACGGTGGGTAACATCATAGCGCCTCCGATCGCCCTGTCACCAAAAACGGGGCTATATATGAAGATTTACAGTGCTTTCGCGGCGGTCGACGGAACCGGCGGCTGCGCTTATCGTCTCTTTCGTCATGGCCGCTCGCTGGATTGAAGCATCGCCCAAGGGCATCTACGTGCGTCCCGCCGATGCGTGGATCGATCCGGCGGTTCCCGTCGAGCGCGCCCTGATCACCCACGGACATGCCGATCATGCGCGCGGCGGCCATGGTTCGAGCTGGGCGACACCCGAGACGTTGGCGATCATGGCGTTGCGCTATGGCGACATCGCCGGCGTACCGGTCGCCTATGGCGAGACCGTCTCGCTCGGCCCGGTCGACATCAGCTATGTTCCCGCCGGACATGTTCTGGGCTCGGCGCAGATCCTGCTCGAACATGCGGGCGAGCGGGTGGTGGTGACCGGCGACTATAAGCGCCGAGGCGACCCGACCTGCGCGCCGTTCCAGCCGGTGCCGTGCGACGTCCTCGTCACCGAGGCCACCTTCGGGCTGCCGGTGTTCCGCCATCCGCCGATCGGGCAGGAGATGGACCGGCTGCTCGGCGCGCTCCATGCCGCACCCCAACGATGCGTCCTGGTTGGCGCCTATGCGCTCGGCAAGGCGCAGCGCGTTATCGCCGAGTTGCGCGCGCACGGCCATGCCGATCCGATCTACATCCACGGTGCGCTCGAAAGGATGTGTGACCTTTATCGCGACTTTGGCGTCGAGCTTGGCGAACTTCACCCGGCGACCGCGGCCTCGGCCGACCAGCTGCGCGGCAGGATCGTGCTGTGCCCGCCGTCGGCGCTCAATGACCGCTGGTCGCGGCGGCTGCCCGATCCGATCACGGCGATGGCCTCGGGCTGGATGCGCGTCCGCCAGCGCGCGCGGCAGAAGAATGTCGAGCTGCCGCTCGTCATCTCCGACCATGCCGACTGGGATGAGCTGACCGCGACGATCCGCGAGGTTGCCCCCTCGGAGATCTGGGTGACGCACGGCCGGGAGGAGGCGCTGGTCCACTGGTGCGGCCTCCACCAGATGCAGGCGCGCGCGCTCGCGCTGGTCGGCTATGAGGACGAGGACGAGGGCTGATGCACGCCTTTTCCCAGCTCCTGGACGGCCTGGTCTACACCCGCTCGCGCAACGCGAAGCTGGCGCTGATCGCCGATTATATGCGTTCGGCGCCGGATCCGGATCGAGGCTGGGCGCTGGCCGCGCTGACCGGCGATCTCAACCTGCCGGCCGTCAAGGCGTCGGCGATTCAGGCGATTGTCGCGGAACGGGTGGATCCGTTGCTGTTCCTGATGAGCCGTGACTATGTCGGCGATCTTGCCGAGACGGTCGCACTGATCTGGCCCAAACGGATCGACCAGCCCGCCGAGATCGATGACGGTTCGCTCGGCCTTGCGGCGGTGGTCGATCGGCTGATGCGGCTCGGCCGGGCCGAGGCGCCGGCGGCGCTGGGCGAGATGCTCGACCATCTCGACGCCAGCGGTCGCTTCGCGCTGCTCAAGCTCGCGACCGGCGGCTTGCGTGTCGGTATCTCGGCGCGGCTCGCCAAGACCGGTTTCGCCCAGGCCTTCGGGCTCGACGTCGATGCGGTCGAGGAGGTGTGGCATGCGCTGCGGCCGCCTTATGTCGAGTTGTTCGCCTGGGGACTGGGCGGCGAACGGCCCGATCCGCGCGGCACGCCCTTCTTCCGGCCGTTCATGCTCGCCCATCCGCTGGAGGCCGAGACGCTCGACCTCGCCGACTATGCCGCCGAATGGAAATGGGACGGCATCCGCGTCCAGATCGTCGGCACGGGCCAGGCGGTGCGGCTCTACAGCCGCGCCGGCGACGACATCACGGCGACCTTTCCCGACATCGCCGAGGCCGCCCACGGGATCGACGCCGTGCTCGACGGCGAGATGCTGGTGCGGGGCGAGGCGCAGGGTGCGGCCGAGCATGGCGGGTCGGCAGCCTCGTTCAACGCCCTGCAGCAGCGGCTCGGGCGCAAGAATGTGTCGGCGCGGATGCTGGCGGACTACCCCGCCTTCGTCCGGCTTTACGACCTGCTGATCGACGGCGCCGACGATCTGCGTCAGCTGCCGTGGGACGCGCGGCGGGCCCGGCTCGAAGCCTTCGTCTCCGCGCTCGATCCGGAGCGCTTCGACCTTTCGGCCGTAATCGCCGCCCGCGATTTCGACGATCTTGCCGAAACCCGCGCCGGCGCCCGCGACGCGGCGATCGAGGGGGTGATGCTCAAGCGTCGCGACAGTCCCTATGTCGCGGGCCGCCGCACCGGTCTCTGGTACAAGTGGAAGCGCGATCCGCTGACGGTCGACTGCGTGATGATGTACGCCCAGCGCGGCCACGGCAAACGCTCGAGCTTCTATTCGGACTATACCTTCGGCTGCTGGTCCGAGGAGGGCGAACTGCTGCCGGTCGCCAAGGCCTATTCGGGCTTCACCGACGAGGAGCTGAAATGGCTCGACGGCTTCGTCCGCAACCACACCGTCAACCGCTTCGGCCCCGTGCGCGAGGTGGAGAAGACGCTGGTCGTCGAGCTGGCCTTCGACAGCGTCCACGACAGCCGGCGTCACAAGTCGGGCGTGGCGATGCGCTTCCCCAGGATTGCCCGCATCCGCCGCGACAAGCCCCCCGCGGAGGCTGACACGATCGAGACGCTACGGAAGCTGATCGTGTGAGGGGAGACCCGTGCCTCTCCTGAGACCCCGGCCTCCGCCGGGGTGACGCAGGAAGAAGGGTAGAAAACGGAGCCCGTCAGGGCTCCGCAAGGCCGAACGGCCGCCCGAGCTTATGCGAGGAAGCCAAGGCGGACGGATGTCCGCCGCCCGGCGGCTGAGGGCTCAAACAAAAAGAATCAATCCAGATACGCGAATTCCAGGTTGCCCCAGCGGCGGCCTTTCACGTGGAAGGGCAGGCAGACGCTCTTGACCGGCCGATAGCGCCCGCCGCCCAGGTCCTGGCGATAGGTCTCGACGAGGAAGGGTGCCTCGCTCTTCAGGTTGAGCGCGGTCTGCTCATCCATGAAGAAGCGGCGATTGCGGCAATGCTCGGCATTCCACAACGGGTCGGGTCCCTGTGGCAGAGACCGGCTGCTGATATGGGTCGGCAGGAAGCCGTTGGCGTCGACGATCGCGGTCGCGAGGACGCGGCCATCGCCTTCGACGACGCGGTCGAGCAACGGGCGGACATGGCCGTCGGCGAAGGCCACGAAACGGGTCATGAACTGTTCCGGATCGCTGCCGGGAATCGGGACATAATCATGGTCGAACACGTCGTCGATCGCCAGCCGGTCGTCGTCGATCGCCATCTCCACGATATGCCGGATGTCGAGCATCAACCGCCGCGCGGTTTCGATGAAGGGTGTATCGGCGGTGTGGACCCCGGCGTTCGATACCAGATTGAGCAGGCCATTGGAGATGCGCTCCAGATCGCCCAGCCGGTCCCGGGCCTCGCTCAGCGCCTGGCTGTTGGCCTGCGCCTCGTTCGACAGGCTGGTCAGGCCCATCTCGAAATCCTGGACGTTGCGGCGGATCGCCAGCGATCCTTCGGCGATGTTGCCCGATCGGGTGTCGAGCGCATCGACGAAGGCGAGCGTCTCGCCCAGCACGGTGGCGAGCTCGGCAGTTCGCGCGCGCGCCTCCCCGCCGTTCGCGACACCCTCCTCGATCTCGCCGCCGATGCCGCGCGCTTCCTCGTTGAGCCGCTCGATCGTCCGCGCGATCTGCTCGGTCGCGCTGCGGGTGTCCGACGCGAGCTTTTTCACCTCGCCCGCGACGACGGCGAAGCCGCGTCCGGCATCGCCCGCGCGGGCCGCCTCGAGCGTGGCGTTGAGCGCCAGCAGATTGGTCTGCCGGCCGATCCGGTCGATCGACAGCGCGACGCCCTGTACCTGACGCAGCGCCTCCTCGAGATTGTCCATCCGCTTGCCGAGGCGCAGCACCAGTTCGGTAAGGCCGGCGAAGGTCTCGATCGCGCCGTTGACGACGGGCCTGGACGCCTCCAGATGGCCACGCGCCTGGGTGGCGAATTCGCGGGCTTCGGCGGCGGCTTCGGTCACCTGCTCCTGCTCGGTCCGCAGGCCGGTCGCGGCTTCGCGCAGCTGGTCCAGAAGGTCGGCCTGGGCGACGATCTTGTCGCCGACTTCCACGACATTGCCGCCGACATCGCTGCATTCGATGGCGAAGCGGCCGCAGCCGCGCGCGATCTCGCCGATCGCGGCTTCGAGCTTGAGCTCGTCCTTGCCTATCGGAGCCATCTCCATTCGGAGGGCTATAGGGCATGTTGGTAAACGGAATCTTGTCGTCGCCGTCGCCAAGGAACGTTCGCCGCGCTGGGGGTTTGAATCGGTCACACCGTTCCGCAGGAGGAATCATCATGGCCGCGCGCGCCTACTGGCAGGGGCAAATCCGCCTCGCGCTCGTTTCGATCCCGGTCGAAATCTACCCCGCGACCGGTAGCGGGGCGCAAGTCGCCTTTCACCAGATCCACGAGCCATCGGGCAAGCGGATCAAATATGAGAAGGTGGTGCCCGGTATCGGGCCGGTCGATACCGATGACATCGTCAAGGGCTATGAGGTGTCGAAAGGGAATTACGTCCTGCTCGAACAGGACGAGATCGACGCCGTCAAACTGGAGAGCAAGCGCACGCTGGAGCTGGTCCAGTTCGTCGCTTCGGACGACATCGACGTAATCTATTTCGAGAAGCCTTATTATGTCGTACCCGCGGACGAGCTCGCCGAAGAGGCCTTCATCGTGCTCCGGGAGGCGTTGCGCCGGACCCGCAAGGTCGGGTTGGGCCAGCTCGCGATGCGGGGCCGCGAATATGTCGTCAGCCTCAAGCCCTGCGGACGCGGCATGGTTCTGGAGACGCTCCGCTATGCCGACGAGGTGCGCAAGGCGCAGAGCTATTTTCGCGAAATTCCGGACAGCAAGCCCGATGCCGACCTGCTCGACCTGGCCGAGACGCTGATCGACAAGAAGAGCGCCAAGTTCGATGCGAGCGAATTCCACGACCGCTATGTCGATGCGCTCAAGGCGCTGATCGAGAAGAAGCGCAAGGCCAAGGGCAGGAAGGTCATCGAGGAAGAGGAGGAGGAGGAGGTTCCGGCGCGCAAGGGCAACGTCATCGACCTGATGGCTGCGCTCAAGAAGTCGGTCGAGGGTGGGCCCGGCGCGAAGCCGGCTGGCGCGCGAAAGCCGGCGCCGGCGCGGAAGGCGGCTCCGGCGCGGAAGGCGCCCGCCCGCAAGCGGGCCTGACCCATGGCCGGGCTCGACGAATATAACCGCAAGCGCGACTTCGCGAGGACGCGCGAGCCTGCGGGCAGGCTGGAGAAGGGAAGCCGCCACAGGTTTATCGTCCAGAAGCATGACGCGACGCGGCTGCATTACGACTTCCGGCTGGAGATGGACGGGGTGCTCAAGAGCTGGGCGGTGACGCGCGGCCCCAGCCTCGACCCCGACGACAAGCGGCTGGCCGTCCGGACCGAAGACCATCCGGTGTCCTATGCCGGCTTCGAGGGGACGATTCCCGAGGGCGAATATGGCGGCGGTACGGTGATGCTGTGGGACGAAGGCAGCTGGGCGCCGGTCGAAGGCAAGAGCGCAAGGGACCTCGACAAGGGGCATCTCCATTTCACCCTCGACGGGCAGCGGATGAAGGGGGAATGGCTGCTCGTCCGGATCAAGGGCCGCCCGGGCGAGAAGCGCGAGAACTGGCTGCTCCGCAAGATCGACGATGCGGAGGCGGGCGGCAGCGACGACCTTGTGGCGCATGCGCTGACCAGCGTGAAGACCGGCCGGACGATGGCGCAGATCGCTGCCGACAAGGCCGGGGAGTCGAGCCTGAAAGGCAAGCGGGGCAAGGCATTCGACGCGATCATGGCCAGGTCGGAAGCGCATAATGTCCAGGTGGCCCGGCGTTCCGCCAAGCGGCGCGGCAAGGCCGGATCGGCGTCGGCCATCTCGCAGCCGCCGGCGTTCCGCAAGCCGCAGCTGGCCACGCTGGTCGACCATGTCCCGACCGGAGGCCAATGGATTCACGAGATCAAATTCGATGGCTATCGCGCCCTGATCGCCGTCGCGGGCAATCGGGTGAAGATATTCACCCGCAGCGGCCTCGACTGGACCGACCGGTTCGCTCCGCTGGCCGAGGCGGTCGCCGCGCTCGGCCTGCCGCCGGCGCTGATCGACGGGGAGATCGTGAGCCCCGGCGCCGACGGCAATCCCAGCTTCTCCTCGCTGCAGAAGGCGATCAAGGGCGAAGGCGGCAGTTTCGAGCTGTTCGCCTTCGATCTGTTATCGCTGGATGGCGACGACCTTACCGGCCTGGGCACGGTCGAGCGCAAGGCGCGGCTGGCCGGGCTGCTTCCCCGGACCCATCCGACGATCCATTATGCCGATCATGTTGTCGGCGCGGGGGAGAAGCTGTTCGACGCGATGTGTCGCGCCGGACAGGAGGGGATCATCTCCAAACGTGCCGACGGGCGCTACCGGTCAGGTCGGACGACCAATTGGCTGAAGGTCAAATGCACCCGGAGGCAGGAGTTCGTCATCATCGGCTGGAGCCGAAGCGATTCCGTCGGGCGCCCGTTTCGTGCCCTCCTGCTTGCGCAGCAGGGCGAAGACGGGCTGGTCTATGCGGGCAAGGTCGGCACCGGTTTCGACCGCGAGACGATGGAGATGCTCGCGGCGAAATTTGCCGCCCGCGCACGCAGGACGTCGCCGGCCGAGGTTCCCCGTGCAGAGGCGCGGGGCGCATCGTGGATCCGTCCCGACCTGGTGGCCGAGATCGGCTTTGCGGAATTCACCCATGAGGGGATATTGCGGCAGGCGAGCTTCATCGGCCTGCGTTCCGACAAGAAAGCGGCCGAGGTGAGACCGGAGACGCCCATGCCCGTTGAGGAAGTGGCCCAGCCCGACGAGACACTGGTGAAGATCAGCAACCCCGACCGGGTGATCTTCCCCGAAGCGAAGGCGACCAAGGGCGATCTCGCCCGCTATTATCAGGCGGTTGGCCCGATCATCCTCCCCTGGCTGGGGCATCGCCCGGTCAGCCTGGTGCGCTGCCCGCAGGGCCGAGCGAAGCAATGCTTCTTCCAGAAGCATGATTCGGGCAGCTTCGGCGAGCATGTTCATCATGTCCCGATCAAGGAAAAGGACGGAAAGACAGAGGACTATCTCTATGTGGACGATGTCGCCGGCATCCTGGCCTGCGTCCAGATGGGGACGATCGAGTTCCATGGCTGGGGCTCGCGGGTCGAACGGATCGAGGCACCGGACCGGATGATCTTCGATCTGGATCCGGACGTCGGCCTGGACTTCGCCGATGTTCGCAAGGCGGCGAAGGATATCCGGACGCTGCTGTCCGACATCGGCCTCACCAGCTTCGCGATGCTGTCGGGAGGAAAGGGCGTGCATGTCGTCGTGCCTCTGCGGCCCGACGCTGAATGGCCGGCGGTGAAGGACTTCGCGCATCGCTTCGCGGAGGCGATGGCGCAGGCGGAGCCCGACCGTTTTGTCGCCACCATGGCCAAGGCGAAGCGGGTCGGCCGCATCTTCATCGACTATCTGCGCAACCAGCGCGGCGCGACTGCGGTGGTGCCCTATGCCGCCCGGGCGCGAGAGAACGCGCCCGTGGCGGTGCCCGTGGCCTGGAACGAGCTCGATGAGTTCGACAAGGCCAGCGCCTTCACGATCAAGGACGCCGACCTGCTGCTGAAGCGGGCGTCGTCCAAGGCACTCAAGGGATGGGGGGTGGCGGACCAGGCGCTGCCGGACCTGTGAAAATTTATAGCGTATGCTATAAAATAAGGCGCGGGAGAGGAGGTGCCGATGTTCGTCGCGGTTTATTGGTGGCGGGTACATCCGGGCAAGGAGGAGCAGTTCATCAAGGCCTGGACGCGGGGGACCGAACTGATCCGGGAGATTTATGGCAGCTACGGATCGCGCCTTCACCGCGACGCGGACGGCCGGTTCGTCGGCTATGCCGAATGGCCCGACGAGGCGACCTGGCGCTACGCCTTCGATCGCAAGATGACCTATGAGGACCCGGAGACCCGCGCCGCCTTCGTCGATGCGGTCTGCGAGGTGCCGCCCGACGTCGAACCGATCTTCACGATGACGGTGGTGAGCGACCGCCTGACGACCCGGATCGAGCCCGCAACGGACTGAACCGGGCCCGCTCCCTTTCGTTGAACCGCGAGAGGAGAGCCGCGATGACCGACCAGCAGCAGCCCATGATTCATGAGGACGGCCTTCCAGGCCATGAAAGCACGCTCGAGCCCAAGCCCGACTGGGCACCGCGCTATCCCGGTTCAGGGCGGCTGGCGGGCAAGGTGGCGCTGATCACCGGCGCGGACAGCGGCATCGGCCGCGCAGTCGCGGCCCTCTACGCCCGTGAAGGCGCCGATATCGCGATTCTCTACCTGTGCGAGCACGACGACGCCCGCAAGACGGTGGAGATTGTCGAGCGCGAGGGCCGGCGGGCGATCGCGATCGCCGGCGATGTCGGCGACAAGGCCTTTTGCGACCGGGCGGTGGCCGAGGTGGTCGACCGGTTCGGGCGGCTCGACGTGCTGGTCAACAATGCCGGCGAACAGCACCCCGACAAGGACATCACCGACATCAGCGAGGAGCAGCTCCGCCGCACTTTCCAGACGAACATCTTCGGGATGTTCTTCCTGACGCAGGCGGCGCGACCGCACCTCGGCAAGGGGGCGGCAATCGTCAACTGCACGTCGGTGACGATGTATCAGGGGAGCAAGGAGCTGCTCGGCTATTCGAGCACAAAGGGCGCGATCACGGCATTTACCCGCTCGCTGTCGGAGAATCTGGTGGGCGAAGGGATCAGGGTCAACGCGGTGGCGCCGGGACCGATCTGGACGCCGCTCAACCCGAGCGGCGGCGCCAGCGCGGAGAAATTAGCGCACTTCGGCGAAAATACACCGATGGGTCGCCCGGGGCAGCCGAATGAGGTGGCTCCGGCCTTCCTGTTCCTGGCCTGCGAGGACTCGAGCTATATGTCGGGCCAGGTGCTCCATCCCAACGGCGGGACCGTAGTGAACGGATGAAGGGAGGGGAAGACGCCAGCGCCCTGCGCTGGCTGTGCCGCCGCTCATCCGAGGCAAGCCAAGGGCGCGGATGTCCACGCCGGGGGCCAAGGCTTAACAAAAAAAATGGGCGCCCCGAGGGGCGCCCATTCCGTTCGGTAATCGTGGCTCCTCGCGGAGCCGGCGATTACTTCGAATCCTTGACGGCGTCGGCCGCGTTCTCGGCCGCGTCGGCGGCGTTCTCGAGCGCGCTCTCGGTCGCCTCATTGGTGGCGGCGTCGGCAGCGTTCTCGAGCGCGTCAGCCTGGTTCTCCAGGGCCGCAGCGGCGTTGTCGGCGGCGTTCTCAGCCGGGGTTTGCTTGTTGCAGGCGGCCAGAGCCATCAGGCCGGCAGCAACGAAAACGAGGCTCAGCTTCTTCATTCGAGCAGCTCCCAAAGCATATTATCGGCCCGGCTCGAACGCCGTTCCTCTGGCTGACATAACGTTGATAAGGGTAGCGTCAACGGAAAATCGACATGAATCGAAGGCTTAAGCGCGCGTCCGCAACGGTCTGCCGCAACCGTTCAGCGCCGGTTCACGGCCGTGGGAGTGGCGAAAAGCCGGGATCGTTGCGGAGTCGGACCGCTGCGGCGGCGGGCTATTGGGGAATCGATTCCGCCAGCGACAACTGGTCGAGAATTTTCGCCGTCTCGTCGCGAACGGAGAGCATCACGCCGCGCAGGCGGCACTCGGTTTCGTCGATGCAGTGCTCGCAAGGCGTATAGGCGAGCCGCGCCGCGCACGGCACCAGCGCCAGCGATCCGCGGGTGGCGCGGACGATGTCGCCATAGGTGATCTCGGTCGGTGCCCGCGACAGCCAATAGCCGCCTTCCTTGCCCCGCATGGTTTCCACGAAGCCGGCGCGCTTCATCTCCGACAGGATGACGGTCAGGAATTTGGCCGGAATATTCTGCCGCTCCGCGATTTCGGCGAGTTGAATCGGTCCTTCGCCATAATGATCCGCAAGGTGGAGCAGGGCGCGGATCGCATATCGAGTTCGTTGGGACAGCACGGGACGGCCTTTAAGAAGCTTTCACCGATGTAGGCAAACCTTATAAAAATGGAAGAGTAGAGTTAGCCCGATCATGCCCGCTTGCGTCGCAACGGCGCTTTCCTTATGGAGCGCCATCTCGGCGCCCGCTGGCGCCCGTGGCGATCGTAGCTCAATTGGTTAGAGCGCCGGTTTGTGGTACCGGAGGTTGCGGGTTCAATCCCCGTCGATCGCCCCATTTCCCCGCAGCAGCCATTCTCAGGCCGTCCCTGCAATTTCCGACTCGCTTTGGCGCGGAAACAATATTATTTCGTCTGGCGGTAATTAAATTACACGCCAATCACGCGAGGGCACGATGACCGCTCCCTGGACCTATTCCGATTTCGACGATCACGAGGGTGTCCACTTGTTTCGCGACGCCGCTTCCGGCCTCACCGCGGTGATCGCGATACATTCGACCCATCTTGGTCCCGCGGCCGGCGGCACCCGTTTCTGGCACTATGCCGATCCGGCGGAATCGATCACCGACGCGCTTCGCCTGTCGCGCGGCATGAGTTTCAAGAACGCGATGGCCGGGCTGCCGATGGGTGGGGGCAAGGCTGTCATCGTCGCCGATTCGCTGCGGACCAAGACGCCGGAGATGCTGGCCGCCTTCGGTCGCGCCGTCGATTCCCTCGGCGGCCGCTACATTACGGCGGAGGATGTCGGGATGAGCGACGCCGACATGGTCGCGATCTCGAAGGAGACGCGGCATGTGTCCGGCCTGCCGGTCGCGGCCGGCCATGCGGGCGGTGATCCGGGACCGACCACCGCGAAGGGCGTCTATCTGGGCGTCCGCGCCGCGATCGCCCGCGGGCTGGGCAGGACCGATCCGGCGGGCGTCCATGTCGCGGTGCAGGGCGTCGGCAGCGTCGGTGGCGGGCTCGCCCGGCTGCTCGCGAAGGATGGCGTGAAACTGACCCTGGCCGACGTCGATGACCGCCGCGCGCAGGCACTCGCCGAACAACTGGGTGCCACGGCGGTGGCGTCGAGCGAGATCATGACGATCGAGGCGGACGTCCTGAGCCCCTGCGCGCTCGGCGCGGTGCTCGACGAGCGCGCGATCGCTGCCCTGCGGGTCGGCATCGTCGCCGGCGGCGCGAACAACCAGCTCGCCACCCCGGCCGACGCCGACCGCATCCATGCGCGGGGTATCCTCTATGCGCCCGACTATGTGATCAACGCCGGCGGCATCATCAATGTCGCGCTCGAATATCTCGGTCAGGGCGATCGCGCCGAGGTCGAGGCGCGGGTCGCCCTCATCCCCGAGCGGCTCGAGCAGATCTGGGCGGAGAGCGCGTCGACGGGCGTGCCGTCGGCGGTGGTCGCCGACCGCATGGCGATGCGGCTGATCGGCCGGGCCTGATCCTCCGGCGCGGCGGCGCGCGGCCGAGCTATTCGATCGGCGGCGTCGCCGCGACCACGTTCTTCTGGAGCCGGTGCTCGCGCCAGGCGGTGGTGAGCCCGCTGGCGATGATCAGCGCGGCGCCGATCGCGGTGTTGAGGCCGGGCAGGGTCGACCAGATCAGCCAGCCGAGCAGCGCCGCCCAGATGATCTGGGTATAATCGAACGGCGCGACGACCGAAACCGGCGCAACTTGCAGCGCGCGGGTCATCAGCAGTTGTGCGGCCGCGCCGGTCACTCCCCCGAACAGCAGCAGCGCCCAGGTGAAGGGAGGATGCGGAGCGCTGTGGAAGATCATGGCAACGCCGCTGACCAGCGTGGTCGAGAAAAAGAACCAGAAGACGATCGATCCGTGGGTCTCGACCCGGCTCATCTCGCGGATCGTGACCGTCGCGGCGGCCGAGGCGGCCGCGCCGAGCAATGCATAGACGATACCGGCGACCGGTAGCGCGGCGCCCGACGGCTGGGCGACGATGAACACCCCCAGGAAGCCGATCGCGACCGCTGCCCAGCGGTGCGGGCCGACCTTCTCGTGCAGGATCAGCACCGACAGCAGCGTCGCGAAGGCGGGCGCCGAGAAGCCGATCGTCACCGCGTCGGCGATCGGCAGCAGCATCAGCCCCTGGTAGAGCATGGTCAGCGATAGCATGCCGATCATCGACCGGATGACATGCGCGCCGGGGCGTTTCGTCCGTACCGCGCCGATGCCCGGCCCCATGGCGAGCCAGGCAAGCGTCACCGGCAGGCCCACGGCCGAACGGAAGAAGACCAGCTCGACCAGCCCCGCGCCGCCCTCGCTCGCCCATTTCATCGCCGCGCTCATCAACGCGAAGAACACCACCGCGATCGAGCGCAGCAGGATGCCGTGCAGGGCATGCGACGTACGGGGCTGGGAACCGGCCATGTGCGCACAGGCCATGCGGCCGATCGACGGGGCGCGCAAGCCATGTTCCGGCGTTGGCCATCGCGGCCATTGCGAACCGCGCGGGGACACCTTATTCCCCGTCGCGCCGTGCATATCTTCGCCAACCCCGCCCGCTTCCTTTCGATCGCGCGACCGCTGACTCCCTGGCTCGGCTGGCCGGGCCTGCTGCTGATCGCGGTCGGGCTCGTTTCGGGGCTGACCCTGACGCCACCCGACTATCTGCAGGGCGAAAGCGTGCGGATCATGTACGCCCATGTCCCCGCCGCCTGGCTCGGCATGGCAGGGTGGAGCGGGATCGCGATCGCCAGCCTGATGCAGCTCGTCTGGCGGCATCCGCTGGCCTCGGTCGCGGCCCGTGCGATCGCGGTGCCCGGCGCTCTGTTCGCGGCCATCTGCCTGCTCACAGGCTCGATCTGGGGGCGTCCCACCTGGGGCACCTGGTGGGAATGGGACGGGCGGCTGACCTCGATGCTCGTCCTCTTCTTCCTTTACATCGCCTATATTGCCCTCTCTTCGGCGGGGGCAGAGCGCGGCAGCAACGACCGCGTCTCCGCCATCTTCGGCGTGGTCGGCGCGGCGAACATCCCGATCATCCATTATTCGGTCGAATGGTGGCGCACGCTCCACCAGGGACAGAGCATCGGGCTTGGGGGATCGAAGATCGACGGCTCGATCCTGTGGCCGCTGCCGCTCACCACGCTCGGCTTCACCCTGTTGTTCGCGGCGATCGTGCTGATGCGGATGCGGGCGATGCTGGCCGAGGCGAAGGTCGAGGCGCGGCTCAAGCGGTTGGCGTCCGAATGAACCACTGGCCCTTCATCGCCGCCGCCTATGCGATCACCATTGTCGGCACGCTCGCCGTGCTCGGCGCCAGCTTCGTGCGGATGCGCCGCGCGGAGCGGCGGGCCGACGCCCTGACAAGGCGAGACTGAATGGCTTTGAAGGCGAAGAACCAGCGGCTGATCCTGGCGCTGCTCGCGGTCGTCGCGATCGTCGGCGCGGCGCTGCTCGCCATGTCGGCGCTCAAGGACCAGGCCGCCTATTTCTACACCCCGGCCGATGCGAAGAAGGACCATGTCGAGGTCGGCCGCGCCGTCCGGCTTGGCGGGATGGTCCAAAAGGGGTCGATCCAGCGCGAGGCGGACGGGGTGACGATCCGCTTCGTCGTCACCGACAATGTCGAGACCGTGCCGGTGCGCTTCACCGGCATCGTCCCCGACCTGTTCAAGGAAGATTCGGGCGTGGTCGCCGAGGGCAGCTTCCAGCCCGACGGCAGCTTCGTCGCCACCAATATCCTCGCCAAGCATGACGAGCGCTATATGCCGCCACAGATTGCCGGCGAGATGCACAAGACGGAGAGTCTGGACGCGGACGGCGGCCAGCAGAAGGGGACGAAGTGATCGCCGAGGCAGGATTAGCCGCGCTCTGGCTGGCGGCGGCGCTTGCCGCGCTCCAGCTCGCCATGGGCTGGATGGGGGTGTCGAGCCAGCGGGCCGAACTGCTCGCCGCGGTGCGGCCGATCGCGATCATCCAGGCTGCGCTGACCGCGCTCGCCTTCCTGGCATTGATCTACCTCTTCGTGACGGTCGACCTGTCGGTCGCGCTGGTCGCGGCCAATAACGCCTCGACCAAGCCGCTGCTCTACAAATTCGCCGGTACCTGGGGGAACCACGAAGGCTCGATGCTGATGTGGGTCACGATCCTGGCGATGGCCGGCGGCGCGGTCGCGATGTTCGAGCGGCGTCTTAACGAGCGGACGCTGATTGCCACGCTCGCGGCGCAGGCGGCGATCGGCCTCGGCTTCTATGCCTTCCTGCTGTTCGCCTCGAACCCGTTCGCCCGGCTCGATCCGGCGCCGGCCGAGGGGCAGGGGCTCAACCCGCTGCTCCAGGACCCCGGACTCGCCTTCCATCCGCCGACGCTCTATCTCGGCTATGTTGGCCTGTCGGTCGCCTTCTCCTTCGCGGTCGGCGCATTGGTGACCCGCGACGTCGGCACCGCTTTCGCGCGGGCGATGCGGCCCTGGGTGCTCGGCGCCTGGATCCTGCTGACTATCGGCATCACGGCCGGCAGCTACTGGGCCTATTATGAGCTCGGCTGGGGCGGCTGGTGGTTCTGGGATCCGGTCGAGAACGCCTCGCTGATGCCGTGGCTCGCGGCGACCGCGCTGCTCCATTCGGTGACGGTGCTGGCGACGCGCGAGGGGCTGCGCGCCTGGACCGTGATGCTCGCGGTCGTCGCCTTCTCCATGTCTATGGTCGGCACCTTCCTGGTCCGCTCGGGTATCCTCACCTCGGTCCACGCCTTCGCGGTCGACCCCAAGCGCGGCACCTTCATTCTCGCGTTGCTCGCCATCTATATCGGCGGCGCGCTCGCGCTGTTCGGCTTGCGGGTGGGAACGGTGCGCGAAGGATCGCGGTTCGACGCGGTCAGCCGGGAGGGATCGCTGGTCATCAACAACCTGCTGCTCTCGGCGATTCTCGGCACCGTCCTGGTCGGCACGCTCTATCCGCTGATCGCGGAATCGATCACCGGCGAGAAGCTCTCTGTCGGCCCGCCCTATTTCAACACCGCCGCAGGGCCGCTGGCGCTGATCCTCGTCGTCGTGATGGCCGCGGGTCCGATCATGCGCTGGCGCAGGGATGACCTGAAGGCGACGCTGAAGCGGCTCGCTATCCCGCTGCTGATCTCGGCGCTCGTCCTGCTGCTGGTCATCGTGCTGGCGCCCGGCATCCGCATCCTGCCGCTCCTCGGCCTGGTCGCCGCGGCCGGCGTCGGCCTCGCCAGCCTCGCACCGCTCTGGGGCCGCAACCTGCGGCGCACGCCGCTCTACATCTGGGGCATGGTGATCGCGCATCTCGGCATCGCGGTCAGCATCGCCGGCATGGCGTCCGAGAGCGCCTTCACCAAGGAGACGCTGGTCGCTGCCCGGATCGGGGAACTGCACCGGGTCGGTCCCTACAGCGTGCGTCTCGACGATGTGCAGCCGGTCGCGGGCCCCAACTATACCGCGATCGAGGGTATCGTTACCGCGCAGCGCGGCGGCGGCCGGCCGTTCACGCTCCATCCGCAGACGCGCAACTTCCCTTCGCCGCAGACCGAGACCAACGAGGCGGCGATCACCACCGTCCCCGACGGGCAGCTCTACGTCGTGGTCGGCCGTGCCGACGAACAGGGACGCTGGCAGCTGCGCCTGTGGTGGAAGCCGTTCGTCACCCTGATCTGGGCCGGCGGCGGGCTCGTAGCGCTCGGCGGCCTCCTGTCGCTCATCGGCCGCGTGCGGCGTGAGATGCGGCACGCGCCGCCCCGGGAGGTCCTGTGAGGAAGCTGCTCATCTGGCTGCCGCTGGCGATGTTCCTCGTCTTCCTCGCGGTGTTCGCCAGCGGGCTGATCAGCCCCGAAAGCAAGACCATTCCGTCGAAGCTGGTCGGCAAGCCGATGCCTGTGTTCGCGTTGGCTCCGGCGCTTCCCGGCAAGCCGGGCCTGAGCAGTGCCGAGCTGGCCAACGGTCAACCGCATCTCGTCAACGTCTTTGCAAGCTGGTGCATCCCCTGCATCACCGAGGCGCCACAGCTTCGCCAGCTCGCCGAAGCCGGGGTGCCCGTCTATGGCATCGCCATTCGCGACCGTCCGGAGGACCTCGCCCGCTTCCTGGCGCGCAACGGCGACCCGTTCCGTGCGATCGGCGGCGATCCCAACAGCAGCGTCCAGATCGCGCTTGGATCGTCGGGCGTGCCCGAGACCTTCATCGTCGACGGCAAGGGCATCATCCGCAGGCAGCATATCGGCGCAATCAATCCGGAGGACGTGCCCGGCATCATGTCCGCGGTGGGAGAGGCGCGATGATGATGCGGAAGTTCCGTTCGTCCCGAGCGAAGTCGAGGGACGTGGGCTCTCGACTGCGCTCGACACGAACGGCTTTGGTGTTGGGTATCGTAATAGCCGTCTCCACGCCCGTGTTCGCCGATTCGCTAATGCCGGCGGCAAAATATGCCGATGAACAGCTCGCCGATCCCCGCCAGGAGAAGCAGGCCAAGGCGCTGATGGAAACGATCCGCTGCCTTGTCTGCCAGGGCCAGTCGATCGCCGATTCCAACGCGGAGATGGCAGGCGACATGCGTGCGCTGATCCGTACCCGTATCGAAGCGGGCGAGAAGCCCGAGGCGATCCGCAGCTGGCTGATCGAGCGCTATGGTGACTGGGTGAGCTTCAAGCCGCCGCTCGACGGGCTGACCTGGCCGCTCTACGTGGTCCCGGTCCTCTTCCTCGGCCTCGGCATCTGGATCGTGAGCGGGCGCCTCAAGCGCCGGAGGAAAGGTTGATGACCGGCTGGTTGATCTTCGTCGGTCTCGCGCTGATCGTCGCGGGCCTGTTGTGGCGTTTCGGCAGGCTGCCGAAGGGCGGCATCGAACTGGTTGCAGCGACGCTGTTCCTGGCGGTCGCCGGCTATGCCTGGCAGGGCAGGCCCGATCTTGCTGGCAAGCCCACCCCCGCGCCCGAAGCCGCCAAGGTGCCCGACAACGCCTTTGCCCTCGAACGCGACAAGCTGCTGGGGCAGGTCGGCACCGACGCCGACGTGCTGAGCGCCGCCGATGCCTTCCATCGCCAGGGGCTCAACCTCTACGCGGTCGGCATCATCAAGGGCGCGCTCGAGAAGCGACCGAACAGCGCCGACCTCTGGGTGGGCCTCGGCAATGCCATGGTCGTGCATGGCGGTGGGCTGATGTCGCCGGCGGCCGAACTGGCTTTCCAGCGTGCCGCCACGATTGCACCGGACCATCCGGGGCCGCCTTTCTTCATGGGCCTGGCTTATGCCCAGGCCGGTCAGTTCGATCGCGCCGAGGCGGTGTGGCGGGACCTGCTCGACCGCGCGCCGGCCAACGCCGCCTGGCGGCCCGAACTCGAGCAGCGGCTGATCGAGATCGAGCGCCTGAAGGCTGGAATAACCCAATAAAAAGGGCGCCTCTCGCGAGGCGCCCCCTTGGAGGTCGGGCAGGACCGTCAGAACTTTTTGCGGACGCCGACCATGAAATTGCGGCCTACCTTGTCGTAATATTGGCCGTTCACCGGTCCGTTGAGGATGATGTACGGCGTCATCGGCGGGTCCTTGTCGAGCAGGTTGTTGACCGCCCAGAAGAACTCGAAGTCCCTCTTCGGACCGGCGAAGATCTTTCCGTACAGGTTGAAATAGGTGACCGAAGGCACGCTGTTGTCGTTGATCGTGTTGGTCGGCAGCGTGTTGTAGGTGACGTCCTGCTTGCCCTTGCTGATGAAGATGGTCTGCAGGGTCAGCTCGAAATCCTTGTTGCCGATGGTCTGCGACAGGTTGCCACGGAAGGTGGGGATCGAGCCGAGATTGGACCAGCCATTCTCGCCGGCGCGATCGATCGGCGCGGCGCCGGTGCCGGCATCGACATAGGCGTGGAGGATATAGGTCCCGCTGGCTGCGATGCTGTAGCGGCCGCCATCGCCCAGGAAGCCGACATTGGTGCTGTAGTTCAGCGTCATGTCCACTCCCTCCTGCTCGAAGGCGCCGACGTTCAGCGATCCCGCGACCAGGCCGGTGTGGATCCGCTCGCCGGGCGCGTTGGGATCGGGACCATAGCTGAACAGGTTGCAGAAATAGGCGTCGCCCTGTCCGCACAGCGTGGCGATGTTCACGGTCGACAGGTTGGTGATCGCGTTCTTGATCTTGATGTTGTAATAGTCGGCTGAGGCGCCGAAGCCGCGTAGCGCACCGGTGCCGCGATAGGCGAAGCCGGCGGTCCAGGTGTCGGCATATTCCGCGTCGACATTGGGATCGCCCGCGCTGGTGTTCTGCGGGATCACCGCGTTCTTGGTCTTGCCGTCGACGATCAGCGTGACGTTGTTCGCCACGTTGCTGCCGGGGCTGGCAAGCTCGTTGATCGCGGGTGCGCGGATGTCGCGTGACCGGGCGACGCGAAGGTTGAAGCCCTCGAACGGTTCCCACACCGCGCCGAGCTTCCAGGCGCTCTTGCCGCCGACGCTGCTGTAGTCGGCATAGCGATAGGCGCCGTTGAGATCGAACTTGCGGGCGAAGCGGAGGTCGGCGAGCAGCGGAACGGTTGCCTCGACATAGCCTTCCTTGACGTTGAACCGGCCCGAATAGGGCACCGCGTTGCCGGCGGTCAGGAAGCCGTTGGCGGAGGCGACCGGATCGGCGGTCAGCTTCTGCGTCTCGCGGCGATATTCGCCTCCGAAGGCGACGACCACCGGGCCCGCCCAGGTCGAGAATGGTTCTCCGACGACGTTCAGCGCTGCGGTGAACTGGTCGTACTTCACCTTCGCCAGCCCTTCGCCCCAGATATAGTCACGGGCGGCCTGGGTGGTGTTGCCTTCGCCGAACAGGTTGAGCGGAACGCAGCCGGCGGCGGCCGGATTGCCCTGCAGCGTCGCGCGGCAGACGATGTTGCCGGTCGCCGGATCGCGCACCGCGTCGACCGCGAAATTGACGTTCTGCGTGATCGGGTTCTCGGTGGTGTAGGACGAGTAATAGTTGATGCCGTAGGACGCGTGGGCATCCCATTTCCACGATCCGCCCAGCTTGCCGTCGAGGCCGATCGTGCCGTGCGGCGTCTCGTTGACGATCCGATAATGGTTGATGCCGATGTCGTGGCCGATCCGGCTTATGTTGAAGCTGGTGACATTGGCCGGCAGCAGCGCGCGGACCGCGGCGGGAATGAAGGCGTTGTCGCTCCGGATCGCCTGTGTCTGGAGGCGCATCGGCACACCGTCGAGGAAGCCCTCGGACCGCGAATAGCCCCCTTCGATATAGCCGGTCAGGCTGTCGGAGAAATCATAGTAGAGGCTGCCATAGGCGGTGAAGCGTTCGACGTCGGGGACCAGCGCGGTCCCCGTGATGATCGACCCGCCCTCGCCGCCGATCATCGTCGATCCGCCGAAGATCGCGCCCTTCTGGAACGGACGGATCGAGCCGTCCGGATTGAAGGTCATGTTGGTCAGGGCGGGGATGCTGGAGGTAATGACGCCCCCGGCTCCGAGGCTGTTGTGGACGTTGGGCGAGAGGATGAAGGCGGGCAGTCCGTTGCTCGCGCGCTGTCCGTTGCTGACGATCATCCATTCCTCGCGACCCCACCCGCGCGAGTAGATGTCGGGAACGCCGTTGTTCTTCGAATAGTCGGCGCTGAGCACCACATGGCCGCGATCGTCGTTGAAGCTGGTGCCGCCGATGAAGCCGCCGCGGATCGTGCGATAGTCGCCGCGTTCGGAGATGCCGGTCTGCGCGGTGACGTTCAGCCCTTCATACTTCTTCTTCATGATGATGTTGACGACGCCCGACACCGCGTCCGATCCGTACAGCGCGGACGCACCGCCGGTCACTACGTCTACCCGGTCGATCATCAGCGTGGGGAAGAGGTTGAGGTCGGTCGTCGTCGGCACGCCGAGGTTGCTGGCGGGCGCGAAGGGCACGACGCGCGAACCATTGACCAGCACGAGGGTGCGCTGGCCGCCCAGCGCGCGGAGGTCGGCGGTCGCCTGGGCGGGGCTGGACGTGTTGGTGGCGTTGGCGCCGGGCGAGCGGGTCGCCTTGAAGGCCGGATTCTGGTTCAGGACCTCCATCACCGTGGTGGCGGCCTGCTGCTCGATCGTCTTGGCTCCGACGATCTGGGTGGGCGTGGGCGCCTGGAGGCCGTCCTGCGCGGTGCGTGACGCGGTGACGACGATTTCCTCCATCGCGGCCGAATCGGCGCTGGCCGGCACGGCCTGGCCGAAGGCCGGCGCAGCGGTGGATGCGGTCAATGCCGTGGTGATCAGCAGGTGGTGTGACCAAGCCTTTGCCGAACGGTGGATCTTTCGCCGTGCCATATCCGACTCCCCTCTCCAGGATATTATCGAACGATCGGGTTCATCTCACTATTCTGAATGTGATTCAATAAACCGGAACAAGGGGCTTCATAAGCGAAGCTGATAAAAAGGCAAGCGCGAATCCGGTAATGACGGGGCGATTTCGCCCTGGTTTCCGCTACGGTTACGCCCGTGTCGCCCGTAGCAGATGACAGGATCATCGCCTCAGTGGGGTGGTGCAAGTGCCTCCTCAAGCACGCTCGAATCAACGAGTTTTGCCAGTTCCCCGCGCCCGCGCGCCGGGCGGCCTTCCTGTGCGGCGAGCCATGCTTCCTCCTCGACCAGCACGTCCACCAGGTCCCCCGGCAGGGCCGCCGGAAAGGTGAGATGCGGCCAGGAACGTGCCACCTCGTCCGCAGTGAACCCTCCGGTGGCGGCTACGAGTGCCTGGGCCGGGCGAGGGTCGCGTCCGATCGCGGCGGTGGCCGTCAGCACGGCGCGCACGAAGCCGACGACCCGCCTGCGCCGCTCCGGATCGGCGAGGGCGGCGGCCGTACTGTTGAGGTTGAACCGCTCGCGGTAGATGCCGGTGCCGCTCAGTTCGATCGCGTCCGCTCCCAGCGCGCGGAGGGCGTTGTCGGCGTGGGGCTCCCAGATCGCGACCGCGTCGACCCTTCGATCTGCGAGCGCTCCGGCGATGGTCTCGATCGGGGAGATGCGGACGACTTCGACATCTTCGAGGCCGAGGCCTTCCGTCGCGAGCATGCGCGCGAGAAAATAGCCCGAGGAGGTCGTGGCAAGAGCGGCGATTCGCTTTCCCTTCAGGTCGGCGATCGAGGCGATGCCCGCCGACCGTCGCGCCACGATCCGGTAGAGGCCCTCGGTGACCGTCAGGATGATCCGGATGTCGGGATGCGCAACCGAATAGCGTAGCGCCTGCGTCTCGGCATGGGTCGCGACATCGGCCGCGCTCCCATCGCCCAGGCCTTCGACGGGCGCGGCGGCGAACAGGTTGGGGATGCCGCCATTGCGTACCTCGGCGCCTTCGGGAAAATGGTCGCGCGCGGCGAGCAGCACCGGCGCGATCTCCACCGTCGCGGTGCTGCCTCGCACGGCCAGTGGAGCATAGGGAGGCTCGGCCACCGACGCCGCCGTGCAGGCGGCGAGCGGCAGCGCCAGCAGGGCCGTCATGGACAAGGAGCGTCGCCGGTCGATCGTCATGGCATCCTCTCTCATATCAGCCAGGGTGATACTATTTCTTGGCCGACCGGCTTTTGCAAGCTAGACTCATCAGCCTGGGTGATATCATCCCTTGCCCGTGGAGGAAGAGCTTGGACGATTCCGGGACCATCGATCGGGATCAGTTGCGGTCGATGCTGGGAGATGAGCTGGCGGATTTCGCCGATCATGTCCCCGACGCGATGGCGCGCGAGCTGCTTCATGGCGACCATGGCTTCGTCGCGCCCTACCAGCTCTCGGCGGCATTGTTGTCTCGCCTCACCCCGGCGATGCGCGACTGGCAGACGGCCGACGTGCTGCGTGCCATCTATCCCGCCACGCCCCTGTCGCGGACCCGCATGCAGCCGATCGCGGGGGCGCTGGCCGCGGTCGCCTGCCGCACTTTCCCGGGCTTCTGCCATTTCCCCTATATCCCGGTCGCGCATATGGCCGAAGGGCGGGATGAGGCGCCGCTGATCGTCGCCGTCCATGGTTCAAGCCGCAACGCCAAGGACCTGCGCGATGGTTTCGCGACCTTCGCGGAGCGGCTCGGCTGTTTCGTCCTCGCGCCGCTTTTCCCGATGGAGCTGGATATGTCGGTTCCCGACGAAGGGTACAAGCAGCTCGTCGACGATCGGTGGCGCTATGATCATATCCTCTGGGCGATGGTCGACGAACTGTCGGCCGCGGCGCGAACCCGCTTCAGCGCCGTTCTGCTGTTCGGTTTCTCCGGCGGCGCGCAGTTCGCGCAGCGCCTGCTCTACGTTGATCCCGGCCGCCTGGCGGCCGTCGCGCTGGGCGCACCCAGCTATGTCACCCTGCCGTCGGAGAGATGGCGCTGGTGGAGCGGCCTCGGCGATTTCCAGCGGCTGTTCGGCAAGCCCGTTGATTGGCCGGCTTTGCGCCGCGTGCCGGTCCATATTCAGTGCGGGACCGAGGACCGGCTCGACTGTGCCATATATTCGGCGGAGGAGATGGGGCTCGACGCGGCCGCCCACGACGCATTCGGCCGCAACAGGATCGATCGCGCCCGGCTCTTGCACGAACAATATGGACGTGAAGGCGTGGCGTCGCGGCTGACGCTCATCTCCGGTGCAGCCCACGCCTGGGGGCCGCATGTCGAGGTGGCCAAGCCGTTCTTCGAGGAACAGCTGGTTAGGGCAGCTTCGGTTTGACGAAGGGGCCGTCAACTGGGTAGCTGACCGGGCACCCGCGATCAGACGACGAGCCTTGCCCCCATGCATTTCATTTTCCGGCCGCCCGCATGACGGCGCACCAGTTGCAGGCGTTGCTGGTCGCAAGGCTCATCCGCGCGCATGGCGGCGACGGCCGCGCCTGGCGCCGCGCGGTCGGCCCGGTGCGCGTCTATGACGTCGCGACTCATCCGCATTGCAACTGGGCGGTGACGCCGTCGGGGACGATCCGCGAGAATGCCGCGATCGAGCGACTGTGCGACGGGGTCCGCGGCGAACATCCGATCATCGCCGGCTGAGCGCCGCAACGGCCGGCCTTGCGCCGATCAGGGGACCCGGCCTTCGAGGATCGAGACCAGATGACCGCGGTCGAGATGGCCGCCGGATATTATGCACACGGTTGGCCCGTCGTGGGGCTCTGCCAGGGCAGCCGCCACCGGCGCGCCGCCGGCCCCTTCGGCCACGACATGGTGGCGGTCGACCAGCAGGGCGATCGCTTCGGCGGTTTGTGCCAGGGAGACCTCGATCGAGCCGGCCAGCAGCGTGCGGGCCAGGGGCCACATCGGCGGCAGCAGCTTGGGACCGCCCATGCCCGTCACGAAGCTGCCCGAGTCGAACGGCACCTCGACGATCTCCCCCGCCGCGAGCGCCGCGCTGAGAGGGGCGCCGGCCTCCGTCTCGCTCGCGAAGGTTCGTGCCTGCGAGCCGCTGGCGCGCAACGCTGCGGCGATCCCGACCGACAGACCACCGCCGCCATAGGGGGCGATCACGCGCGCGACCTCGGGCAGATCCTCCAATATCTCCAGGGCGATCGTGCCGTTGCCGACGAGCACGTCGGGATCGGTTACCGGGTGGATGAAGGACGGGTCGTCAGTCGGGCTGTCGAGCATCGCCCACCATTGCTCATAGGGCACCGGCAGAACGGTCGCGCCCAGCCGTTGCAGTCCGGCGATCTTGCTCTGGGCGGCGGTCGTGGGGACATAGGTGGTGACCGGCACGCCGAGGGCGCGGCCGGCATAGGCCAATCCCTGCGCGAAGTTGCCGGCACTCGCGGTCGAGACGCCGTCGCGCAGCCTGTCCTGCCGCGCGATCAGCGCATTGGCCGCGCATCGGATCTTGAACGAGCCGATGGGTTGCAGATTTTCGAGCTTCAGGAAGATCGGGCCGGCACCGTCCTTATCGAGCCGGATCAGCGGGGTGCGAATGGCGCAGCCGGCGATCCGGTCGCGCGCTTCCGCCAGACTGGCCGGCGACATTCGGGAAAGAGGGTCGGTCATCTTCGCGTCTCCTGAACGGCGCCGCCGCGCGTTGCGCGATCAGTCTGCCATAATCCCGCTACCCCGATGACGAAGATTGCGCCACTCCTGGCCTTGCGCGAGCGGCGAGCAGGCTACGCGGCTTCCGCCCGCGCGCCGTAATGCCGCGCCAGGATTGCGCAGACGACGAGTTGCAGCTGGTGGAAGAGCATCAGCGGCAGCACGATCAGGCCGAGCTGCGGGCCGGAGAACAGAACGGTCGCCATCGGCAGGCCGCTCGCGAGCGACTTCTTCGAGCCGCTGAACTGCAGCACGATCTCATCTTCGACGGGTAGCCGCATCAGCTTGCGGCCGAACAGATAGGTCAGGGTCAGCGCCGCGGTCAGCAGCCCGGCAAGGATGACGCAGAGCAGGCTCATGTCGGTCAGGCCGATGTCGGTCCAGATATTGTCCACCATGCCCTTGGAGAAGGCGACGTAGATGATCAGCAGGATCGACCCGCGATCGGCATAGCCAAGGAGCGTCTTGTTGTCCTGGACCCAGCGTCCGATCCAGGGACGCAGCAACTGCCCGGCGACGAACGGCACGAGCAGCTGGAGCACGATGTCGACGATGCTGTCGAGAGACAGTGCGACTCCACCGCGCTGGAGGAGCCAACCGGCGAGGAGCGGGCTGACGAATACGCCGAGGATGTTCGATGCGGACGCCGCGCAGAGCGCGGCCGGCACGTTGCCGCGCGCGATCGAGGTGAAGGCGATCGACGACTGCACCGTCGACGGCAGCACGCACAGGAAGAGTATCCCCGTCCTGAGCGCGTCGGAGAGCGCCGCCGGCGCCAGCTTGTAGATGAGGAGGCCCAGCGCGGGGAACAGCAGGAAGGTGCAGGCCAGTACGGCGAGCTGGAGCCGCCAATGCGTCATGCCGGCGAGGGCCGCCTGCGGCGAGAGCCGGGCGCCGTAGAGGAAGAAGAGGAAGACGATGCCGGCATCGGCGGCGACGCCCGCGATCTCCGCGCCGATACCGCGTGCCGGCAGCAAGGCCGCCACTGCCACGACGAGCATCATCAGGCCGATATAGGGATCGAGGAACCGGAGCAGCTTTGACATGGGTGCCGGATACGCAATGCAACGTTATTGTAAATCCCGCTGACCAATATAATAGCTATCGGAAATTGGAATTACCGATGCTCGATCCTGCATGGCTGCGCAATTTTCTCACGGTGGCGAGGACGCTGAGCTTCACCCAGGCCGCCGCGCTTCTCGGCACCCGGCAATCGACGGTCAGCGAGCATGTGCGGAAGCTGGAAGCGGCAAGCGGCGTGCGCTTCTTCGTCAGGGACACCCATAGGGTCGCGCTGACCAGCGACGGCGAGGCGATGATCGGTTTCGCCACATCGATTCTCGATACACAGGACCGCGCGCTTCGCCATTTCGCACGCGGCGACCTTGAGGGCCGCATCCGGCTCGGCGTTTCCGAGGACATCGTCCTCGCGGGCCTGCCCTTGCTGCTGCGGCAGTTCACCGCCGAGCATCCCAAGGTCGTCCTGGAACTGACGGTCGGCCTCAGCGAGGTGCTGCGCGATCGGTTCGCCCTGGGGGAGCTCGATTTCGCTTTCCTCAAGCGGCGCGGCGGCGGCGGGCCCGGCGACCAGGTATGGCGGGATCCGCTGGTCTGGATGGCCGCACCCGATTTCCGGCTCGACCGCGACTTGCCGCTTCCTCTGATCGTCCTCGCCCCGCCCGCGATCACCCGGATGAGCGCCCTCGAAGCGCTGGAGCGGGCGGGCCGGCCCTGGCGGCTGATGTGCAGCAGCGAAAGCCAGAGCGGAATTCACGCCGCCGTCGCTGCGGGGCTGGGGGTGGCGCCCCACGCCCGCTCGCTGTTGCCCGATGGTCTTGTCGAGCTTCGCGACGATCGATTGCCCCAGCTCGACGAAGTCGAATTCGTCATCCTGACCGGTCCCGCCGCCAGGCGAGACCCGGCGCGGGCGCTGGTTGAAATGATCAAGACGAACGGATCTCTGCTCCGGCGCAGACGGAACCTGCTTGCCACGGGACAGCCTTGACCCGGCGCCAGTCGTCCTTATAGGCTTCCGGGCCGGTTCATTTGGCCCGCGGCTTCGCCGGGCGGCATGCGGGTGTGGCGGAATTGGTAGACGCAGCGGATTCAAAATCCGCCTCTGGCAACAGAATGTCGGTTCGAGTCCGACCACCCGTACCATCTTCTCCGCCGATCACAGCCGGGCGAGTCGTTTCTCCGCCAAGGCTTCGATCGAAAACGGGCCATCGCCGTCTCACGGTCATTTCAGGATTTGTTGTTCGATTCCATGGGCTTGACAATAGGGTGTGGATCAGACGAAAGTTTGTTCTTTGCTGCGCTTTCGGCTTGCTTTGTCGGGCCGATGGGCTAAACCAGATACGTCATTAGTCAGAATCCTCCAGCGAATAACCCGGCCCCCAAAGCCGGGTTATTCATTTTCTGGCGCAGCGCATCCTTCCCGCCGGAACCAACGCCCGGCCGGTCGCGCATCCCGACGATTCCCTCCTGCCGCGATTATCGTTAAGGCCTGGTTGATGGCCTTGTTCATTTTCTGGCGGGATCGTGCGGCGAAGGGGCGTCCCGCCGAGCAACTCCATCCGCTGCTGCGGGCGGAGGCGCATCTCCTGCCCGATCATGTGGCGACCGGCCGCCAGCCCGACGCGGCCGGCGGCTGGCACTTCGCCGCCTTCGCGACCCGCACCCATTTCTACGCGCCCGAAGCGCAGCTCTGGCAACAGGCCGGGCAGGGCGCCTGTGCCATCCACGGCCTGATCTGGCGGAGCGTCGAGGGCCGCCCGGTGCTGCTCGACGCGGCGGCCGTCGCCGCGCTGCTCGACCGGCCGGGCGCCGAGCTGCCTGCCGACGTCATGGGCGAATATGCCGTCGCGCGCCTCCATCCCGACGGCACGCTCGATGCCTTCTCCGACCGCGCCGGGCTGCACCAGCTCTTCCACGGCGCCGGGGGCGAGGCGGTGCTCGCCAACCGCGCCGGGCTGGTCGCGACGCTGCTCGACGACTGGACGGCCGATCCGGCGGGGCTGCGCTGGCTCGGGGCGATCGGCTACCGGGTCGGCACCGCGACCGCCTATCGCGCGGTCGCCCAGCTCGGGCAGGAGCGGCGGATCGGGATCGCGCCGGGCGGCTCGGCGATTGCCGCCATGGCCGACCCCGTCATCCGCTTCGACGGTCCGCGCGGCTTTTCGTCGGCGCTCGAACCGCTGCTCGATGACGGAATCGCCCAGGCGCAGGCGGCGATCCGGCTGGGCATTCCCGAGGATGGCGCGATCGACCTGCCGATCACCGGCGGCAAGGACAGCCGTGTCGTCCTCGCTCTTTGCCTTGCCGCCGGGCTGCGCGACCGGCTGCGGCTGTTCACCCGCGGCTATGAGGGCCATCCCGACGTCGTCGCGGGAGCCGGGATCGCCGCGACGCTCGGCATGCCCCACCGCCGCGAGCCCCCGCACGGCAGCGATGAACCGGCGCATTGGAGCCGCGCGCGCTTCTTCGACAGGCTGATGGCGCAGACCTGGCAGAGCGACGGCATGGTCGGCGGCTGGGATCTGATCCTGGGCGAGCGGCCGGGCACGGGCACGCTCATCACCGGCCATATGGGAGAGGTGCTGAAAGCCTATTCCAAAAAGCCGCTGCCGCCCGGCCCGCTAGATCCCGTAGCGATGGTCCGGCTGCAGGCGCCGTTCGACCCGATGGGGCTGCTGCGGCCCGATGCCCGCGCCGCGATGGAGGCGCAACTGCGGGAACAGATGGAGGAGGCCCGTGCGGCGGGTGCGGCCGAGGCCGACCTTCCGGACATCTTCTATTATCGCAATCGCCTGCCCAACTGGCTGGGGGCGATACGCGCGATCAAGTCGTTCGAGCGCCAGCCCGTCGTCCCGCTGGGCGCGCCCGCGCTGCTTCGCCTGGCCTTCCGCCTGACCCCCGAGGAACGCAAGCGCGAGCTGCTCCACCATGCGATCGTCCGGCGTTGCGCACCGGAGCTGCTGGCGCCGCCTTTCGCCATGCAGGGCTGGGATCCGGCACTGGGCGACGACGTGCCCCGCTCGCCGCCGATCGTCCCCGGCGCGGGGGCGCCGCCGACATTCGGCAACTGGCAATTCTCGATCAACCACAACGCCGGCATCCGAGCCGCGATCGCCGCCGAAGCGATGGCACGTGACGACCTCAGCTTGTGGGAAACGATCGATCGCGATGCGCTGGTCGATCGGCTTCGGCATCGCCGGCTGGATTATTTCGACGGCATCGGCATGTTGGGCCTCGTGGTGGCGATGTTCCAGGAGCGTGGGCTGATCCGGCCGGTGCGGCTCGGCTCTCCGGAGCCGGCGGGGGTTCCGGGGCGCCCCGCGCCCGCCGCGCCGGCACTCGTCGATCCGCCGGCGGTCGAAGGCCATCTCGACGCCGTGCGGCACGTCGATGGCATGGTGATGTTCGACGGCTGGGCGCATGCGCGCGGCTGGCCGGCGGCGCAGATCGCGATCGAGGCGCGCGCCGGCGGTCGATCTCTGGCGATCGCGGTCGCGGCGAACGAGCGCCCCGACCTGGTCCCGCACGGCCTGGGCGACGGACGCCACGGCTTCTCCCTTGGCGTGCCGGCCGAGCGACTGGCAGAGGGCGAGGTCAAAGTAGAGATCGGCCCGTTCGACAGCGGTGCGGTGATCGCACGGACCCTGGTGGCGCGATGAACCGGGCGATCCTTGTCATCGGGCAGAGCCACGTCGCGGCGGTGCGCGCGGCGGCCAAGGTGCGGCGCGAAGCCGACCCCGATCGCCCGCGCACCCGCGTCATCCACACGATCGAGCCGCAATATGCTCCGGAGATCGAGGGCGATGGCGACGAGGCTCGTTTCACCCCGGCGTTGGCCGATGCGATCCGCGACCAGATCGACCGCCACGCACCGCTCGTCGCGTCGGCGAGCGGTGGCAACGTCCATAATGGCTTCGCCCTGATCCGCCATCCGCGCTCCTACGACTTTCTGCTGTCGGGGGAGGACGCCCCACCGCTTGATCCCGAGGCGGAGCCGGTCACGGAAGCGCTGGTGCGGGCTGCGCTTGAGGCGGGGCTGACGCGCGATCGTCTCCGCCTGCGCGAGATCCGGCGAATCGCGGGCGAGGGGGTGGTCCAGCTCGAATCGCCGCCACCGCTCGCCGATGGCGCGATGATCGCGGCACAGGCTGACGCCTATTTCCGAAACCGCGGCATCGCCGAGCTGGGTGTTGCGCCTGCCGGGCTGCGCTACAAGATCTGGCGGCTTCATTCGCGCATCGTCGCCGGCTATTGCGCCGATCTCGGGATCCGCTTCCTGCCGGTGCCCGCCGAGGCACGGGACGCACAGGGCTTCCTTCGGCCCGACTTCGCCGGGGATGCCACCCATGGCAACCAGGCCTATGGTGAGGCGGTGATCCGCGCGTTGGAGGCCTTGTGAGCGACCACCCCTATCGCAGCCTCCCCGACAGCGCTTATTGGCGTCGCGCCGTGGCGGGGCGGGGGCCGGCGATCGATCCGCTCGGCGATGGCGGCTTCCTGACGCTGGGGCGGGAGGAGAAGGTCGCCACCGCCGGAAGCTGCTTTGCGCAGCACATCGCCCGTTACCTCAAGCGCAGCGGCTTCGCCTTTCTTGTCGCCGAAACGGCGCACCCGATCGTTCCCGCGGAGGTGGCCGAACGGCACGGCTATGGAATGTTCAGCGCTCGCTACGGCAATATCTACACGGCGCGCCAACTCCTCCAGCTGTTCGATCGGGCCTATGGCGCCTTCATCCCCGTCGAGGACGTCTGGGATGCGGCGGAGGACGGGGGCCGGGTGGTCGATCCCTTCCGGCCGACGATCGAACCGGGTGGCTATGCGAGCGAGGCCGAGCTGCGCGCTGATCGCGCGCATCATCTCGCCAGGGTGCGCGAGATGTTTGAGACGCTCGACGTCTTCGTCTTCACCCTCGGCCTGACCGAAGGGTGGGAATCGGCGCAGGACGGCGCGGTCTTCCCGGTCTGCCCCGGCGTGTCGGGCGGGCGGTTCGATCCCGCGTGGCATCGCTTCCGCAATTTCCGCGTCGGGGAGGTGACAGCCGACATGGCTGCCTTCGTTGCCCGGCTGCGCGGGGTCAATCCGGGCGCGCGGATCATCCTCACCGTTTCGCCGGTGCCGCTGGTCGCGACGGCGAGCGGCAACCATGTGCTGGCGGCAACCACCTATTCGAAATCGGTGCTGCGCGCCGCCGCGCAGGAAACCGCCGAGGATCATGACGGCGTTTTCTATTTCCCCTCCTATGAGATGATCACCGGTGCCCCAGCCGCCGCCGGCTATTTCGCCGAAGACCTGCGCAACGTGACCGAAGAGGGCGTTGCCCATGTCATGTCGGTATTCCTGCGCCACGCTGCTGGCGTCGACCTTCCCGCGCCAGTGGCGGCGCCCGTCTCCGAGACGCCCGACGCGACGCTCGCGGCCGCACGCGAGTGGGTCCGGGTGATGTGCGACGAGGCGCTGCTCGACCGCGAAGAGGATTGAAAATGGCGCAGCCGCGCGAGCGATGGATCGTGCTGTCGAATTGCCAGAGCCTCGGTCTGTCGCGCGCGATCACCGCCGTTGCGCGAACGGTGCAGTGCGATTCCTGCGACATCTGGCAGATGCCGGCCCGGCTGGAGGAGGACCCCGACTATTTCCGGCGTTATGATCTTGCGCTGGTCCTGCCCGAGGTTCGCGCGCGGCCGGCCTTCCCCGCCGATGCGCTACCCGCGTCGGTCGATCTGCCGTCCTTCATCTTCGGCGGCTATCATCCGGATTGCTGTTATGTGCGCGCGGACGGCAATCTGATCACCGAAGGGCTGATCGGCCCTTATCAATCGATGATTGTCCTGGCGGCCTATAAGGAGGGTCTCGGCGTTGGTGACACGGCCCGCCTCTTCACCGACAGCCTGTATCGCCAGGCGGGATATTATCTGCAGTGGGATGCACAGCGCGACGCACTGGTAGACCAATACGCAGCCTACGGTTTTGATGTCCGTCCACTGTTCCGCTCCGCATCGCGCGGCAAGGCGATGATGCACACGCCCGACCATCCGACGATCGAGGTGCTCATGGATATTGCGCGGGTCGTCCTTGCCAGCCTCGATCGCCCGGTTCACGCGGTCGTTCCCCCGCCGACCGACAACCTCGCGGTGACGAGCTGGCCGGTCTATCCCGAGGTCGGCGAACAGCTGGGGGTGGCCGGCGCCTATCTGTTCAGGCCGCGCAACGAATATGCGGCGATGGACCTGGAGAATTATGTCGGCAGGGCGCTGGAGGAATTCCGGCCCTGGGACCGCAGCCTGCTACGGGTCGCGCGCGATGTTCAGCCCCGGCTCCAACTGATCCGCCGACTGATCCAGGAGGGCATGTGACGACCCCCTATAGCGACCTGCCCGATCATCATTTCTGGCGCCGCTCGATCGCATCGGCGCCGGTGCATCAGCTCGACCCGGTGGTAAGGACCCGCTTCCGGATCGGGACCGACGACCGGATCGCAACCGCCGGAAGCTGCTTCGCCCAGCATATTGCTCGACGGCTTCGCTCGCTGGGCGACTATTATCTGGTCGCCGAAGATGGGGCGCATCTGCCTGAAGCCGAACGTGCGGGACGCCAATATGGTCTTTTCTCGGCGCGCTACGGCAACATCTACACCGCTGCGCAGCTCTGGCAGCTCTGGCGGCAGGCCTATGGCGAATGGACTCCCGCCGAAGCCGCCTGGCAGGGCCGCGACGGCGGCTGGGTCGATCCCTTCCGCCCGACCGTGGAGACCTTCGCCAGTCCCGAAGCGGTAGCGGCCGACCGGCAGGTCCATCTGGCGGCAGTGCGCACGCTGTTCGAGACCTGCGACATCCTGGTTTTCACCCTCGGGCTGACTGAAGGGTGGCATGCGCGGGCGGACGGCGCGGTCTATCCTCTTGCCCCCGGCGTCGCGGGAGGATCCTATGATCCCGCTGCACATGCTTTCGTGAATTTCACGGTGGCGGAGGTGGCGGACAGCCTGGGCCGCTTCCTGGAGGCTGTGAAGGCGCGCAACCCCAAGCTGCGCGTGATCCTCACCGTTTCCCCTGTCCCGCTCGCGGCGACCTTCGAGGATCGCAGCGTGCTGGTGTCCACCACCTATTCCAAGGCCGTGCTGCGCGTGGCGGCGGAGACGATGTTCCGCCGGTTCGACTGGGTCGACTATTTCCCGTCCTACGAGATCATTGCCGGTAGCCCCACCGGCGGCCTTTATTATGTAGAGGACGACCGCGAGGTGAGCCCGCTCGGCGTCGCGCATGTCATGCGGCTTTTCCAACGATATTATATCGAGGGGGAGGCGCCCGCGCCAAGGCGTGAGGCCCTGGCCGGAACCGACCGGACCGGAGCGGACGTGATCTGTGACGAAGCGCTGATCGAGGCGACGCGCTCCTGATCCGGGGGTGAGCTATAGTTTGCGCGCGATCAGCGTGTTGCCCGCGGCGAACATGGCGCGAGCGGGCTCGGGCGTCGCCGCCATCACCCTCTGCCAGAAGGGGCCGCCGGGGGATTCCGCCATCAGATCCCCGACCGACATCGCCTTCAGTTCGCCCCGCAGCGCGTCGTCGCTCAGCGCCTCGATCAGGCCGTTGAGCTGCCAGTGAAGCGCATGATCGGGAGTCTGGTTGCCCTCGGTCGCCAGCTTCACCCGCTCGAACCCCGCATCGAACAGCCGCGCCAGCCCCTCGCGGGTCGCGTTGTAATAATGCGACGGATAGCCGTGGACCGGCACCAGGAAGGGATAGTCGATAAACACCATCCCGCCGGGCTTGAGCATTCGCGCAAACTCGGCGGCGGCGAGCCAGGGCTCCGCCATATGCTCCATCACCGCGAAGCAGCCGATCCCGTCCAGCGAGGCGTCGGCGATCGGGTAGCGGCAGGCCGGTTCGATGACCAGGTCGGCACTGACCGAAGGGTAGACCTCCAGATAGAGGCAATTGTCGAACGTCCGCGAGCGGCGGCCGCAGCCGACGTCCAGGTAGAGCCGGTCGGGATGGGCGCGCACCGTCTCGATGAAATCGCCCAGGCCCGGATTGGCGGATTCCCCGTCATAGTCGCCGAGATCATGCGCGGCGGCGCCATAGCCGACCGGGAAGCTGTCCGCCGCGCCGAGGAAGCGGAACTCGCCGCCCGCGCCGCGGGTCGCGTCCAGTAGCGGCGCGAACCGGGCATATTTGGCTGCGGCGCGCGTGCCCGCCAGGCCGGCGGCCGCGCGGGTGAGTTGCTTGCGGCCCTCCTTGCGGCCGTGCCGTTCGAAATGTTTCCAGGCGTCGCCGCCCGCCGCGACATGGCGCGCGACATCGGGGTTGGCGGCCAGGTAGAGCTGTTCGACGAAATTCTCGTCGGTGGCCGGCTCGAAACGCGAGGGGTCCTGCATCGTGCCTGACTATCGCCATAAGCGGTGCAGGGCCAGTGAAGAGCGGCTGTCCTTTTCACGATCAAGTCGCTAACCGTTCGCGCGACCGAAGGAGACGAGATTGGGGCGGCCCGACACCCGACAAGCGCGCGTTGCGATCCTCGTGCTGGGCATGCACCGGAGCGGGACCTCCGCGCTTACCCGGCTGGTCGGGCATCTCGGCGCGGCGCTGCCCGCCGATGCGATCGAGGCCCATGCCGACAACGCCCGCGGCTATTGGGAGTCGGCCGCGATCGTGAAGGCCGGCGACCAGCTCCTGCGCGTGGCGCGATCGAGCTGGTTCGATCCGCGTCCGCTCGATCTCACCCGGCTCGAACCTTCGGCGCTCCGGTCTCGCAAGGACCGTCTGTGGGAGGCCGTCGCCGCGGCCTTCGGCGACGCTCCTCTGATCGCCATCAAGGATCCGCGCCAGTGCCGCTTCGTGCCGACCGTCGTCGAGACGCTGGCCGAGCATGGCGTCGCGAGCCGCGCGGTGCTGATGCTGCGCGACCCCGACGCGATCGCACGCTCTGTCGCGAAGCGAGACGGCACCACCCATGCCTATGCCCAGCTTCTCTGGCTGCGGCACATGATCGACGCCGAACGCGCGACACGCGGGCTTCGGCGCGCGGTCGTCGACTATGACGCGATGCTGGCCGACTGGCGCGCCGCCGCCGCACGGCTGCTGCCGCTGACGGGCGGGGCGATGCCCGAGGGGGAGACCGCGCGGGCGATCGACGCCTTCCTCGATCCGTCGCTGCGTCACCATGCCGGGGTCGCGACGTCGGCGGTCGGGGCGCCGTTGGGATCGATCGTCGCCGCCGTGCGCGAGGGGATGGCGGCGCTCGCGCTCCGCGACGACGCAGCGGCGCGGGCGGCTCTCGACGAGGCCTATGCCGGGCTGGACGCGGTGCCCTGGCTCGCCGAAGACATCATCCATGACGAGCTGCGCCACCGCCGCACCGGCGAAGTCGACGCCGCGCCGGCGCCCGCCGCGCCGCTCCCGGCGGTCGAGGTCCCGCGCCCGTCGATGCCGACGCCGACCCCCGAGCGGGCCGAGGCCGTAGCGATGATCCGCGACAGCGGGCTGTTCGACGAGGCCTGGTATCGTGCCACCTATCCTGACGCGGTCGACAGCGGGCTCGATCCGATCGAGCATTATCTGACGATCGGCGCGCCCAAGGGATATAATCCCAACCCGTTGTTCGACACGGGCTTCTACGCGCGGCAGATGGCGCGCCGCATCGCGGCGGAGGGCGGCCGGTGAAGGCGGCGCTGGTCCTCCACCTCTTCTACCCCGAGGTTGCGGTCGAACTGATCGACCGGGTGACGGCCATCGGCGCGCCGGTCGACGTCTTCGTGACGCACAGCGTCGCGCTCGACGAGACCGTCCTCGCCGCGCTCGATCGCCTGCCGCGCAAGGCCGAGGTCGTGACCGTCGCCAACCGCGGCTGGGACATCGGCCCGCTGTTCGAGCTGCTGCCGCTGCTCGCCGAGCGCGGCTACGACCTGATCGGCAAGCTCCACACCAAGAAGGGCGGGTCGGGCTATGCGCCCGAATGGCGCCGTCTCGCCTATGACGGAATGATCGGGACCCCGGCGCTGGTCGCCGAGATCCTCGCCGCCTTCGATGCGCATCCCGACCTGTCGCTGCTCGGTGCGAAGCCGCTCTACAAGTCGGTCGCCAGCCATCTGTTTCGCAATGCCGAGCTGCTCTCCGATCTCGCCCCCCGCCTGACCGCGCCGGCTTATCCGCCGGCCGACTGGGGCTTCTTCGCTGGGACCTTCTTCTGGGCGCGGCGGACGCTGCTGGAGAAGGTCGCGACGCTCGCCGACTTCCAGGACGCTGCCCCCAACCAGGATCGCGACGGCGCACTCGGCCATGCGGTCGAGCGGCTGTTCGGCCTCGCCCCGCTGGGGTTGGGTGGCAAGGTCGGGCTGGTCGAGGAGGGCCGGATCGAGCTGATCCAGGCGCCGGGCGCGCCCTCGCACGAGCCGGTGATACAGACGCTGGTCGATGTCGCGGGGCTCGCGGTCGGGCCGGTCGACGAGGAACTGGCGGCGCTGATCGCGAGCCACAACCCGCTGATCGACTATATCCGCCACGGCCGCGAGGCCGATGCGCTCGATCCCAATCTCTATTTCTCGTCCGCCTGGTACAACAGTATCCATGCGGATGTGCACGCGGCTGGGATGCTGCCGCTCCACCATTATATCCACCATGGCGCGGCCGAAGGGCGGTCGACGGGCCCCCTGTTTGACGGCCTGTTCTACCGCACGCACCATGATGACGTCAGCGGCGATCCGCTGCGCCACTTCCTGGAGGTCGGGGCCGCCGAGGGGCGGGTTGCGATTCCGGTCAGCCGGCCGCGCTACGAAACCAGCGACGAGCGGCCGCGCCGCTTCTACCGCCATTTCGACATCGCCCGCGAAGAGGCTTTTCTGCGCGCGATGGCGGAACTGCCCGCCGATGTCCGCCGCAGGGCCGACGAGACGCTGGTCAGCGTGGTCATGCCCGCCTGGAACCGGGCGGACCGGATCGCCGCGGCGATCCGATCGGTGCTGGCGCAGAGCCATCGCCGCTTCGAGCTGCTGGTGGTCGACGACGGATCGACCGACGGCACCGCCGAGATCGCCGCGGCCTTTACCACCGACCCGCGCGTCCGGCTGATTCGCGGCGCGCATGGCGGGGTCAGCGCCGCGCGCACCCTGGGGCTGGATGCGGCGACCGGCGAGATCGTCGCCTATCTCGACAGCGACAATAGCTGGAAGAGCTGGTTCCTCGACGTGATGGCGCTGTTCATGACCGCCGAGGGGATCGACGCCGCTTATTCGGGGATCGCGCTGCGTGACGAGCTCAACCAGCTCACCGGCTATCGCGGCGACGACTTCGACTGGGACGCCTGCCTCGCCGAGAATTACGTCGACCTCAACGCCTTCTGCCACCGCCGCGCGCTGGTCACCGACCATGGCGGGTTCGACAGCAACCTGCGCCGGATGGTCGATTGGGACCTGATCCTGCGCTACGCCAGGGGACGTCGGGTCGGCTACGCGCCTTTCGTCGGCTGCGAATATCACGATGCGAAGGGCGATCAGGGACGGATCACCGTCACCCAGCCCGCCGCCTTCCAGGCGCTGGTGCGGACCAAGAACCGGCTCGGTCTGCCCACGGGGGCTCAGGCGCACGAGCTGGCGGCGGCGCTCAAGCTCAACGTGGCGATCAAGATCGCGGCGCCCGAGGAAGAGAAGGCCGCCTGGGGCGATTATCATTTCGCTGAGAGCCTCGCCGCGGCGATCGGCCGGCTGGGCCATGCGGTCCGCATCGACTTCCGGGGGCAGTGGCACGGCCATGCGATCGCCAGCGAGGACCTGGTGATCGTGCTGCGCGGCCTGATCCCCTATGAACCGCGCCCCGGCCAGATGGCCTTCCTCTGGAATATCAGCCATCCCGATCAGGTTGGTTTCGACGAATATGACCGCTATACGCGCGTCTATGCCGCCTCGGCCTCGCACGCGGCGCTGCTCGGTCACATTATCCGCCCACCGGTCGTACCGATGCTGCAGGCGACCGATCCCGAGCGCTTCCACCCGATCGATCCGCCGCCGGCCGCGCCCGACATCCTCTTCGTCGGCAATTCGCGCGGCGTCGACCGGGAGATCGTCTCCTGGGCGATCGAGGCAGGGCGGCCGCCCGCCATCTACGGCGACGGCTGGGACGGCCGCGTGCCGGCCGAGCTGGTCGAGGCCCGCAACGTCGACAATCGCGCGGTCGGCGCGCTCTATGCCGGGGCGGGCGCCGTCCTCAACGACCATTGGCCGTCGATGCGCGCCTTCGGACTGTTGTCGAACCGGCTGTTCGATATCGTCGGCAGCGGAGGCAGGGCGCTGTCCGATCCGGTGCCGTCGATGGCGTCGGTGTTCGGCAATGCGGTGGCGCAGGTCTCGGGCCCGGCCGAGCTCAAGGCGGCGGCGGACGAACTGCTCGCCCGGCCGCGCACCGACCCTGCGGCGCGGCTGGCCGCCGACTATGTCCATGCCGAGCACAGCTTCGACGCGCGGGCGCGGACCTTCATCGCCGATGCCTTCGCGGTGCTCGGCCTGCCGTCGCCGGTTCCGGCCGAAACTCCCGATTTCGACGACCGCCTCGCCGTCCACATCATCGCCAGGCACAGCGCGATCGGTCCGCAGAGTTCGGCCTATATCCGGCTGGTCACGCCGCTGACCGACGAGAGCGTCGCCGGGCGGCTGCGGCTGACCCTCGGCGCGCCCGACGACGATGTGCCGGA
The DNA here is from genome assembly GCF_001015195.1 of Sphingomonas sp. Y57. Lineage (GTDB taxonomy): Bacteria > Pseudomonadota > Alphaproteobacteria > Sphingomonadales > Sphingomonadaceae > Rhizorhabdus. Next base: position 327,988 of record NZ_LDES01000024.1, read on the forward strand.
CTGCGATGTCTGCATCGTCCAGCGCACCGCGCTGCCGACCGTCGAGGCGGTCGACGCGCTGGTCCGGCGGCTGGGGGAGATGGGCGCGGCGCTGGTCGTCGACGTCGACGACGCCTTCACTCTGATCGGGCCCGACCATCCCGAGCACGATCTCTATCGTCCGCTCAACGCCGCGCTCGACCGCGCGGTGGCGGCGGCGGCCGAGAGCTGGTTCTCGACCGCCGAACTCGCGGAGGCCTATGCGCCGCTTGGCGCGCGCAGCGTCGTCGTCCCCAATGCGGTCGATCCCCGGTTGTGGCGCGACTGGCGCAAGGTGCGGCCGACGCCCTTTGCAGGGGACAAGGTGCGGATGCTCTACATGGGCACGCACACCCACGGGCCGGATCTCGCCCTGATCCGCCCGGCGCTGGAGCGGCTCCATGCTGAACGCGGCAACGCCTTCGACCTGACCGTGATCGGGATCGATCCCGATCTGGCGCCCGCGCCCTGGCTCCACCGGCTGGCACCGCCGGCCGAGGCGGTCAGCTATCCGCGCTTCGTCCGCTGGCTGCGCGGACAGGGGCCGTTCGACCTTGGCCTGGCTCCGCTCGCCGATAATCCGTTCAACCGCTGCAAGTCGGACATTAAGGCTCTCGACTATGCGGCACTCGGTATCCTCCCGCTGGTCAGCGACGGACCTGCTTACCGGGCCGATCGGCTGCTCGGGCGTCACATGCTGTTCGCGGAGACCGACGGCTGGCTCGACGCGTTGCGGGGTGTGCTCGACGATCGGGACGGATCGGCGCGGCGGGCCGCCGCTGTCGAGGCGCATGTCTGGGACTGCCGCGTGGTCGCGCGGAGCGGGCCCATGCTCGTCGACCGGCTCGAGGCGTATCGACGGTAGGAGGATCGGATGAGACTGCTCCGGCTGCTTCCCCTGGCGGCGCTGCCGCTCCTGCTGGCAGCGACGGGCAGTGCGCCCAAGCTGGTCCTGCCGATCGCCTGCAAGCTCGGCCAGACCTGCGCGATCCAGAATTATGTCGATCTCGATCCGTCGCCGGCCGCGAGCGACTATCGCTGCGGCAGCCGGACCTACGACAAGCATAGCGGCGTCGATTTCCGGCTGACCAGCATGGCCGAGCAGCGCAAGGGCGTCGCCGTGCTCGCAGCTGCCGCCGGGACCGTTCTGCGAGTCCGCGACGGGGTGCCCGATGTCTCGGTCCGCGAAGCAGGCAAGGCGGCGGTTGCCGACAGGGAATGCGGCAATGGGCTGGTGATCGCCCATCCGGGCGGGCTCGAAACCCAATATTGCCATATGGCCAGGGGCAGCATCGCCGTGAAGCCGGGCCAGCAGGTGAGCGCCGGCGTGCCGATCGGCAAGGTCGGCCTTTCGGGCAACACCGAATATCCGCATCTGCACTTCACCGTCCGCCGGGACGGCACGGTGGTCGAGCCTTTCGCCGCCGGTGCGAAGGCGGGGCAGTGCGGCGGCGGGGAGAGCCTCTGGTCGCCGGCTTCAGTGCTGGCCGGGGCCTACAAGGCGGGCGAGGTGCTCAACGCGGGCTTCGCCACCGGCCCGGTGACGATGGCGGCGGTGCAGGAGAACGGCGCGAACCAGCAGCCGCACCCGAGCCGCAGCGCCGCTGCGCTTGTCGCTTTCGTTCAGGCGATCGGCCTGAAGGGCGGTGACGTCCAGCGCATCACCATCACCGCGCCCGACGGATCGGTGCTCGTCGACAGCAGCGCCAAGCCGCTTGATCGCGACAAGGCGCAATGGCTGTCGTTCGCGGGCAAGAAGCGGCCGGCGGCGGGATGGGCCGCGGGGCGCTATCGGGCGCATTATGTGGTGCTGCGTGGCGGCAAGGCCGTGATCGAGCGGCGTTTCGAGATCATGCTCTGAGGGACGCGCCGATCCTAGTCTTTTCCTGGGCGGAACGGTGGGATAGGGCTTGGCGATCATGCGTGTCCTCATCGTCCATCAGAATTTCCCCGGTCAGTTCCCCCACATCGCCGACGCGCTGGTCGCGCGCGGGGACGAGGTGGTGGCGATCGGCGGGCCGACCGCCAAGGAGCGTTCGGGCGTCACCCTCATCCGGTGGAACAACAAGCGCGGAACGACGAAAGGCATCTTTCCCGCCGCGACCCGGGCCGAAGCCGATCTGATCCGGGCCGAGGCTGCCGCGATGGCGGCGGTGGAACTGGCGCGAAAAGGCTTCAGGCCCGATTTGATCATCGCCCATCCGGGATGGGGAGAGACGATCCACCTCAAGGACCTGTTTCCGCAGGCGAAGCTGATCCTGTTCGGGGAATTCTATTATCGTCACCTGGGCGGCGACCTTAATTTCGACCGCGAATTCGAGACGCCGAGCCTGGCAGGCGCGATGCGGACCAACGGCAAGAACGCCGTGCAGACGCTGGCGTTCACGCAGGCCGACCTGATCGTGTCGCCGACGGCGTTCCAGGCGTCGACCTTTCCGGAGATATTCCGTCCCCGTATCCGCGTGCTGCACGAGGGCGTCGACCTGTCCCGCGCACGGTACAACCCCGATGCGCGTCTCACCCTCGCCGATGGACGCGTGCTCGACCGCTCGACGCCGGTGATCACCTTCATCAACCGCAATTTCGAACGGCTGCGGGGCTTCCACATCTTCATGCGCGCACTGCCGCGGCTGATGGAGGCAGTCCCGGAGGCGCAGGTCGTCGCGATCGGCGCCGACGGCACGGGCTATGGGGCCGATCGCGCGGACAAGAAGACATGGCGACGCGGCATGCTGGACGAACTGGGCCCGCGTATCGACGTGCAGCGACTGCACTTCGTCGGCCGGGTCGAGCATGATCGCATGATCGACATCCTGTCGATCGGCGCGGCCCATGTCTATTACACCTACCCCTTCGTCCTCTCCTGGTCGCTGGTGGAGGCGATGGCGTGCGAATGCCTCGTGCTTGGTTCCGACACCGCTCCGGTACGCGACGCGATCACCAATGGCACCGATGGCGTGCTCAACGATTTCTTCGATGTGGATGCGCTGTCCGCCGCGATGATCCGCGCGGTCCGTGAGCCCGAGGCGTTCCAGGCGATGCGCGCCCAGGCACGGCGTACCGCGCTGGCCCGGTTCGATCGCGCCACGGTGGGCGTGCCCGGGTGGCTGGCCCTGATCGACGAAGCGACGGGCGGCTGAGCAAAGGCTGGCGGGGAAGCTTTCATCGCGCGCGCTTCCCATCAGATCCACAAAGGCGAGAGGGCGTGGGTAAGCGGCGCCCCGCGTAAGTAACGATCCGCAATCGGAGGCTGCGCATTTGCGCGGGCGTGGTTGCGCCGCGCTGACATTGCTCACCCAAAAAGAAAGGGGCCGACTTTCGCCGGCCCCTTCAAAACCATCGATTACCGTTGATTAGGCATCAAGGGCAACGAAGTTGTCCTCGGTGAGGTCCGCAGCGGTCACACCGGTGAGCTTCAGGATGCTGAAGCCGTTGAGCGAGGCGTAATCACCATCCGTCTCGTAGAACAGATAGGTGTCAGCACCGACCTGAATGGCAGCAACGGTGTTGTCATCAGTGCTGGTGGTCAGCACGCCTTCGACATAGTCGAGAGCAGCGGTGACGGTGGTGAACGAAACACCGCTGTTCTGCAGAACGATGGTGTCATCGGTCACGGCGCCGAAGTTGGCGATCTCGAGCTTGTCATCGGCAATGGTGAAGTCGGTGATCTCTTCGTAGAACACCTTGGTGCCGATCGTCGTCGACGTGACATCGCCCGCAGCGAACTGGAAGACATCCGCGCCTTCGCCGCCGGTCAGCAGGTCGGTGCCAACGCCACCAACGATGGTGTCGTCGCCGAGGTCGCCCAGGATGACGTCGTTGCCGTCGCCGCCGAGAATCTCGTCGTCGCCAGCACCGCCACGGAGGCTGTCGTCGCCGCCGGCGCCATTGATGACGTCGTCACCCTTGTTGCCGTTGATCGTATCGTTGCCGGTGCCACCGTTGATGTCGTCATCATCGGCGCCGCCATTGATACGGTCACGCCCGCTGCCGCCGACCAGCGTGTCCTCGCCAGCATTGCCCTGGATATAGTCATTGCCAGCGCCGCCGTCGATGTAATCAGCGCCATCGGTGCCGCCAGCGGCCGACTGACCATAGAGGTGGTCGTTGCCGCTACCGCCAACGATGCTGTCTTCACCTGCGCCACCAAAGATGTTCAGGTGGCCCTCGGCCGCGGTCGCGTTGATCTGGTCGTCGCCAGCGTCGCCGAAGATGTTGTGGTTGCCTTCACCGCCCGCGACCGTGATGCTGTCATCACCAGCGCCACCATAGACGAGGTGGTTGCCGTCACCGTCGATGGTGATGGAGTCGTTGCCAGCCAGGCCATAGGCCGCGCTGTCGGTATCCGAATCGAGGCTGAGCGCGGTTTCACCCGTGTCGGCGTCGGGGGTGCCGATAATCAGCTCACCTTCGGCCGAGATGAAAACGATGTCAGCGGCACCGCCGAGCGCGCTGGCAGCAAACTCCAGCGTCTGGTCGCCGGCGGTCAGGGTGACCTTGGCGGCCGACAGGCCGGTTGCAGCAGTGTAGACGACATTGACGTCGGCCGGAGCCGCGGTCTTGAAATACAGCGTGTCACCGGCGGTGAAGCCGCTGGCATCGATCTGACTGCCTTCTTCGAAAATGAAATTCGCCATTAGAAACCTCCAGTTGAACCTTACCCGGGCAAGCAGTGCGCCACCTCCCGTTTGCACGAGCGGGAGGCACCCCTTGCCGCCCGCGAACCGATCCCCCACGGCATGGTTCGACGGGCAAGCCCAGAACGTTGCTTAGCCAAGCTTTCTCAACCGTGCAACAGACAAAAGCGCACCGCAACATAGGCGATTGCACTATCTTATCTGCGAGTTAGCGCCGTTGAGTCGGCCTGGCTGCCTACGCCCCAGCAACGATATCGAGAAAAAGCAGCGGAACGAAGCCTTTTTCGTGGCGCCGTCAGGTCAGAACCAAATGATTCAGTAAATCGAAGCCTGCCAATGCGCCATTGATAACAATCACAGTAATGAACGGCGCCGATGCTTGCCGGATCTACGCCCAGTTTCGGGTCCAGCAGTCGGTGGACAGGCCCGACAGCGCCTCGAATCGCGCCATGTCCTTGTGGTAGAGATCGGCGAGCAGGGCCCGGTCTTCCGCTTCTAGTTTCGAGGGGTAGGCGATCTCGCGCGCCGCGTGTACCGTCCGCCGCGCGATCGATGCGGGGGGCGATACGTCGAGGAACCGGCAGACCTCCGTGATGGTCGCCTGCGGTTCGTGCTGAAGCGCCTCCGATCGCAGCAGCAGGCACTGCTCGCGCGGGAAAAGGGTGAACAGACGTGCGACCTGCACTCCGTAGAAGCCGCGTTCGACATAGCTGAACACGCGGTGGTGCCCCGGCGCCGCCGGGTCGCCATCCATCATTCGCTCGCGGCCCTCGCGGATGCACCAGGCGAAGGGCCGGGTCTCCTTCCGCTTGGCATATTCCATCTTCCAATGGGACCAGGCCCGCTGGACGGGATCGCGGAACAGCAGGATGATCTTCATCGCCCGGTTGTAGCGCGCGATACGCTCCAGGGCGTTGGGCCAGTAAATGTAGATCGGGGTCGCTTCCCCACGCAGGCGGTCGTCCGGTGCGAACAGGGCATGATAGGCCGAATAGTCCGGATTGGACCAATCTACCGCTTGTTCCTCATCGAAGAAATGCGCCTCCTTGACCGCCGGCATCTGGATGCCGGGCAGCTCGCGCAAATACTCGAACAGGGCGCTCGTGCCCCCTTTCTGTACCCCGGCGACCAGGAAATCGACCTTGCGGTCGCCGCTCATCGCTCCCTCAGCGCCGTCCGCATGGAGTCGGTGAACGGCTCGAGCAGATAATCAAGGATCGAACGCTCGCCGGTGACGATTGCCACGCTGGCCGGCATGCCGGGAGTCAGGTGGACGTTGGGTCCCGCCTTGGCGAGATTGGCCGCCGGCACCGTGATCTCGGCGAGGAAGTGGCTGGCGCCGGTCTTCTCGTTCACGCGGGCGTCGGCCGACACCAGCGAGACGGTGCCGTCGACCGGCGAGACGAGCCGCGGGTTGAAGCCGAGCAGCGTCACCCGCGCCGGCATGCCCTTGCGGACGTCGGAGATGTCGCGCGGCGATACTTCTGCCGCGATGACCAGCTCGGTGTTGGTGGGGACGATCTGCATCAGCGTCTGCCCGGCCCCGGCGACCCCGCCCTCGGTGAACTGGGTGAGGTTGAACACATAGCCGGCGACCGGGGCGCGGACTTCGGCCTGGTCGCGCAGGACCTGCGAGGCGCGCAGCTTCGGCACGGCGTCGGCGAGCTTTTCCTGCGCGGCGCGGATGCCGTCGGCAACCTCCGTCTGGTGGCGATCCTCGAGCTGGGCGATCTGAAGGCGGATCTGGCCGATCGATTGCCGGACCCGGGCGATGTCGGACATCACCGATCCCTTTTGCCCGCGGACCTGGACCGCGTTCCGCTCGAGCGCCAGCAGGCGGCTGTTCGGGGCGTAGCCCTGGCGCGCCAGCTCGCGTACGCCGTCCAGTTCCTCGCGGATGAGCTTGCTCTGGTCCTCGATCGCCTGGGCCTGGATGTTGAGGCCGCTGATCTGCGTCTCCAGCTGCTGGGCCTGCGAATTGAGCACGAGGGCCTGGCTGCGATAGAGCGTCATCCGGGTCTGGAACAGCGCGTCCTGGCCCTGGATCAGCGCGGCGACGCGCGGATCGTTCATCCGGCTGCGCAGCTGAGGCGGGTAGGTGACGCCGGCCGCGTTGGCGGCCTCCGCCTGGAACCGCGCGATCTGCGCTTCCGAACTGTCCACTACGCTCTGGTAGATGTCGACGGAGGCGCCCGCCTGGCTGTCGTCGAAGCGGATCAGCAGCTGTCCCTTGGCGACCTTCTGCCCTTCGCGCACCAGGATCTCGCGGACCACGCCGCTTTCGAGGCGGCTCAGATTCTTGCTGTTGTTCTCGACCTTCACGACGCCCGTGGCCATCGCGGCGCCGGAGATCTTGAAGATGGCCGCCCAGACCAGCAGGGCGAAGACCAGGACGAGGACGACGATTCCGCCGGTCCGCATCGGGTGACGCAGGTCGCGCTCCAGTTCCGGGTCGCCCTGCGCCGAAGAGAGGCTGAACGCGACGGGAGCGGGGGAGGCGTCTTCGGCTTCCTTGTCGGGCTCTGGCTCGGCGCGGGTCAGCATGCGGCGGAGATCGGGGAGGAATTTCACGACTTTGCCTCCGCCAGGGCAGCGACCGGCTTCTTCTGGGGCGTGAGCGAGCGCATCACCTCCTCGCGTGGGCCGAAGCGTTCGATCCGGCCGCCGCGCAGCATCATCAGTTTGTCGGCCTGGGCCAGGACGCTGGGTTTGTGGGACACCATGACCACGGTGGTTCCCCGCTGCCGGAGGCCCTTGATCGCCTCGGCAAGCGCCGTTTCGCCGTCCGCGTCGAGGTTCGCGTTCGGCTCGTCGAGCACCACCACCTTGGGATCGCCGTAGAGCGTGCGGGCGAGACCGACGCGCTGCCGCTGGCCGGCCGAGAGGATGGAGCCGCCCTCGCCGAGCTCGGTCTCATAGCCCTTGGGAAGGCGCAGGATCAGTTCGTGCGCCCCCGCTGCACGGGCGGCCGTGATGATGTCGGCATCCTGCGCATCGGGCAGGAAGCGGCAGATATTGTTGCGCACCGTTCCCGCGAACAGTTCGGTGTCCTGCGGCTGATAGGCGACATGCTTGCCGAAATCGCCGCGCTCCCAGCTATAGACGTCGGCGCCGTCGAGCCGGACCGTGCCCGCCGTGGGCTTCCAGATGCCGACCATCAGGCGCAGCAGCGTCGATTTGCCGGCGCCCGAGGGGCCGATGATGCCCACCATCTCACCCGGCTGGATCAGGAAGGAAGCGCCGACGAGGATCGGTGTGGGCGAAGCCTTGGTCGAGAAGCTGACCCCCTCGAACGCGATCCGTCCCTGCGGAACGGGAAGCTGGGTCGCCGGTACCGGCAGCTCATAGTCGCCGAGCACCTTTTCCAGCCGGCGATAGGCTTGCGATGCCTCGAACAGGATCTTCCACGATCCGACGATCCTGTCGATCGGCGCCAGCGCGCGGCTCGCGAGGATCATGTTGGCGAACAGCAGGCCGGACGCGATGTCGCCGGCGATCACCAGATAGGCGCCGACCGCGATGGTGGCGATCTGGATCGCCATGCGTACGAACCGGATCGCGCTGGAGTAGAAGCTGCCCCGGCCGCTCGCCACGATCGTCATCCGCTGCGCCATCTGGCGATAGCCGGCCCAGGCGCTGCCCAGTGTCGGCAACATTCCCAGCGCGCGGACGACCTCCGCATTGCGCAGCGCGGCGTCGGTGAAGGAATAGCTCTTGATCGAGGCGGCGCTCGCCTGCTTGAGCGCGGAATGGGTGGCGCGATCCTGGAGGAGCGCCAGGATCAGCAGGATGATGCCGCCGACCAGCGTGACGACACCGATCCATGGATCGATGATGAACAGCAGGCCCATGAAGATCGGCATCCAGGGCAGGTCGAACAGGACGCTGACCGCGGCCCCGCTGATCGCGCTGCGGATCGCGTCGAGGTCGCGCAGCGCCTGTGCGTGCGATCCGCCTACGCGCCTGACGACGAGGTCGAACAGCGCCGCGAAGGTGGGGCTGGCGAGCTGGCGGTCGAAGGCCATCGAAAAGGTGGTCAGCACCTGCGTGCGATAATGGTCGAGCACGCCGGAGACGAGGAACACCACCAGCGCGCCGCCGGTCAGCACGAGCAGGGTCGAGCCGCTGTGACTGTTGAGAACGCGCGAGTATATCTGGTTGGTGTAGATCGGCAGCGCCAGGTAGAGCAGGTTGCTCGCGAGGCTGAACAGGGCCGCGCAGATGAAGGAATTCTTCCCCTTCTTCAGGGCATCGGTGATCATGTTCTTTTCGAACAGGACGGATATCATCGCGCAGTCGTTCCTGGTTGCGGCATCCGCCGGCAAGGCCGTAGAAAGCGGCTCATTACCATCGTGGCCCGTGCTCGGCTAAGGCTTTTCATCGGCGATCGTCGGGCAGCGGCGGCGGGTCGCCATAGTCGCCGACGATCGAAGGAATCTCGCCCGCGGTCACGACCCGGCTCTTGCTGATCGGGGTGAGCGGTTCTTCCGCCGAAGCCTTGGGCGGCGGCGGCGGCATCGCCGTCGCTCCGGTCGGCTTCGGCTGGTTGGCGCGGCGCAGGTCGACCTTGGGCGGCGCATAGGGGCTCGCCGAACCGATCCGGTCGAGCAGCATCGCCGCGGGTTCGGTCGGGGAGATGCCGCGCCAGCGGACGCTCTTGAACTCGGCCTCGGGATCGCGCACCGGAATCGCCGAATTGACCGTGCGCGCGTCCAGCCGGCCCATCGCCAGCAGCAGCGAGGCGCGCGCGACATATTCGCTGTAGCGGTTCGACAGCAGCGTCAGCTGCGCTGACGCCAGTTCCTGTTCGGCGTTGAGCACGTCGGTCGTGCTGCGCAGGCCATATTGTTCCTCGCGCTGCATGCCGGCGAAGGTGATCTGGGCGGCTTCGACCTGGCGACGGCCGGCGACGACGGCGACGCGCGCCGCGGACAGCTGGCTCCACGCCAGGACGACGTCCTGGAGGGCCTGCCGCCGCTCCGCATCGACCACCGCCTGCGCGGCATTGTTCTGGTCCTGCGCCTGGCGGATGCGCGATCGGATCGTACCCGCCTGGAACAGGGGCTGGGTGATGGTGATCTGCGCGGTCACGCGCGTCTCAAGATTGTTGCTGTCATAAGGCGACAGCGGGCCGACCTTGCCGGCGTTGGCGCTGATCGATGCCTGTGGACGCTGTTCGCCGCGCTGCTGCGCGATGTTGGCGCGGCTCGCTTCCTCGGAGAAGCGCGCCGCGGTGAGATTGGCATTCTCCTGGTCGGCGATGGCGAAGGCCTCGTCGATCGTCTCGGGCAGGCCGGGCAGTTCGGGCAGCGGCTGCAGCTCGCCCGGTTCATGGCCGACGATCCGCAGATAGTCACCGCGGCTGATCGCGAGCTGGGCCTCGGCCGAGGCGAGCTGGCTCTCGCCGGCCGCGAGCCGGGCGTCCGACTGGGCGACGTCGGTGATCGTCGCGTCGCGCACCTTGCGGCGGGCGCGGCGTTCGGCGAGCTGCTCGCGCAGCGCCGCGACATTCTCGCGCGCCACCTCCAGCCGCTGCTGGTCGCGTAGCACCGCGCCATAGGCCTGGATGACGAGGCGGACCACTTCGCCCTCGACCCGGCGGAGCTGTTCCTGGCTGCCGCGGACATTCGCGCGGGCTTCGGCGAGCGCGCCGCGCAATCGACCACCGCTATAGACCGGCTGGCGTATGCCGATGCTCAGTTCGCCATCGTAGCTGTCGGCCGAACGCTGCCGGAGCTTCTGATAATCGTAGGTCGCCTGGCCGGTGATCGAGATGCTCGGCCCATATTGGCCGCGCGTCTGGACGTAGGTCTCGTTGGTGCTCTTCTGGCGATAGCGCTGCTCGACGAGGGTCGGGTTGGTCGCATAGGCGGCCTCCACGGCGTCCATCAGCGTTTCGGCATGGGCGGAAAGCGGAACGCAGGCCAGCAGCACCGAACCCAGCATCAACCGCCGGGCGCGGGCACGATGATTTGCCGGTCGAGGTTCGCGTCCCTGCTTCTCGAAGATCATCCGAATTCGCCGCCAGTCGCGGTCGGCTCCACCCTCGGCATGACTGTCATGCCGGGGCGCCCCCATAGCTGCCTGTACGCGGCTGTCAATGACATCGCTCGCTTGCTGCAGCCTTAACGGCTTGCCTTAAAAGCGCTCCTGTTCCTAAGGAGCCATTTTTCCTGGGCCGTCCTTTCCGCCGGTCGTCGAGAGTTTCCCGGATGGCTCGTGGCTATTTCTCCGTCCCGTTCCGCATGTTAACCGGCATCGCATGATGGGGGGATTTCTACGCAGGCGCGCCGCCCGGCGCGCATTTGTAAGGGCGAGTGCCGAACGCGATGGCGGGCGGTGGGCGGCGGCGGCCGTGCACTATCGGCGCTATCTCCGCCATCGCCCCGATGATTTCGCGATCTGGGTGCAGCTGGGCCACATGTTGGGCGACAGCGGCGATCCGGCCGGGGCCGATCAGGCCTACCGAACCGCGCATGCGCTGAATCCCGACGATGCCGATCTCGCCCTGTGCCGCGGGCATCTGGCCCGGCGGGGCGGCGATATCGAGGCGGCGATCGCCTTCTATCGCCGCAGCTTCGAACTCGACGGCAATGATCGCGCCGGCAATGCGCTGGCGGAGCTGGCGGCAGAGACCGGCGGCGACTCGGAGCCCGACCCGGCGCCGGTCCACGGCGGGCGGATCGACGGCTGGTTCGAGCGGTCTGTCTCCGGCGTCCTGTGGGAGGACGGCGTCGAGGACCCCTGGGTCGTGTTCCGCGCGGGCGACCGGCTGGTCGGTCAGGCGCGGCCGGGCCGCAACGAGGATGGCGCGCTCGAATTCCGCACCACGCTCGACGTCGAGCTGGGCGAGAACGGCGAGGGGGTGGAGGTGATCGCCCGGCGCATGCCGGACGGGGCCATGCTCGAGCCCGGTCCGATCTTCCTCTTCCCTCCGTCGCGGCATCCCGCCGATCATCCGGTCGCCTGGTCGGTTCCGGCGGAAATCGTAAAGCCGTTCGACCTGCCGCCCGGGGGAGAGGTGGCGCTGTTCGTGACCCATTCCCGCTCGGGCAAGATCAAGCCCAACGTGCTGCCCTATGTCCGGGCGCTCAAGCAGGCCGGTATCGCCATATTCCTGGTCGCGACAGTCGATCGGCCGGTCGACCTGCCCGCCGAACTGCTCGATATCGTCGATGCCGCAATGGTGCGTCGCAACGCCGGTTACGACTTCGCCGCCTGGGCTCATGCGCTGAAGCTCTATCCCCGTCTGTTCGGCGCCGGGACCCTCTACCTCGTCAATGACAGCGTCGTGCCGGCGGCGGACCCGGCGCGGATCGGTGCCGTCGTGGAGCGGGTGCGCCGCAGTGGCGCCGACCTGATCGGCCTGACCGAAAGCCATGAATGGCGCTGGCACGTCCAGAGCTATTTCCTCGCGATCAAGCCGGGGCTCCTCGCGTCGCGTTCGTTCCACGGTTTCATGGGCGACGTCCGGCTGTTGACCCGCAAGGACCATGTCATCCGCGCCTATGAGGTGCGGCTGGCCGAGATCGCCGAGGAGGCGGGACGCTCGGTGGAGATACTGTTCCCCAGCGCGACCGCGATCAACCCGACCCTGTTCGGATGGCGCGAGCTGCTGGGGCAGGGGATGCCTTTTGTAAAGGTGCTGCTGTTGCGGGGCGCCTTCGATGCGATCGATATTGAAGGTTGGCGCGACGTCCTCGCCGAGGCGGGGTTCGACGTGGCGCTCGCCGAGGCGACCATCGCGGCCGGCGCGGAGGAGGGCCCCGTCGACGATGGCGGGCGCCTGCTCGCCCGGCGCCTGCCCTCCGGGTTGCGGGCGGAGCGGCCGCTCAGGGTCGCCTTCTTCGGACCCTGGAACTATGACAACGGCCTTGGCCATGCCAGCCGCGGGATCATCGCGGCGATCCGGCGTACCGGCGTCTTGCTCAACCTGCATCCCGTCAAGCGGCCCTTCCACATCCACAAGCCGCTGGTCCCGCCGGCCGACCTGCTCGACTTCGAAGGCGTGCCGGATGTCGCGATCGTCCATCTCAATCCCGACAGCTGGCACCTGCTGACCGACGAACAGCATGCCCTGATCGCCCAGGCGAAGCGCCGCATCGGCTACTGGGTCTGGGAGATGGGTCATATTCCGCCCGCCTGGCGCCGGAACTTCGGCGCGGTCGACCGGATCTGGGCGCCGAGCCGCTATTGCGCCGATCTGTTCGAGGCGCAGGGTGCCGTGCCTGTCGATGTGGTGCCGCACGCGGTGCCGGTCGGCGAGCCGGTGGAGCCGGATCGGGCCGGGACGCTCGCGCGGCTGGGTCTCCCGGCCGACCGGCGCGTCATCCTCTACATATTCGACGGGTCGAGCTATCTCGTCCGCAAAAACCCGGCCGCCCTGGTCCGTGCCTTTTCCGCATCGGGACTCGCTACGCGGGGCTGGTCGCTGCTGCTCAAGACCAAGCACCTCCATGACCGGCCCGAGGAAGGCGAGGCATTCCGCGCGCTCGCCGAAGGGACCGAGGGCGTCGTAGTGATAGACCGTGCGATGGCGGCCGAGGAACTCGCCGACCTGACGGCGCTTGCCGACATCTATGCCTCGCCGCATTGTTCCGAAGGGTTCGGCCTGACCATCGCCGAGGCGATGGCGGCGGGAAAGCCGGTGGTGGCGACCGACTTCGGCGGCAGCCGCGACTTTCTCGACGCATCGGTCGGCTGGCCGGTCAAGGCCCATCACTGGAAGCTCGAGCAGGATTTCGGCCACTATACCGAGGGGGGCGAATGGGCGCGGATCGACGAGCCGGCGCTCGCCGCCACCCTGGCGCGTGCCGCCCAGGCCGTCGACGCGGGCGATGACGGCAAGGGTGCCGCCGCCCGTGACCGGATCGCCGCGCAACTCTCCTACGACGCGGTGGCCGAACGGATCACCGCGAGCTTCGCGGCATTGCGCGAGACGCCGTCCGGCGGCGGCGTCATCATCCAGCCGAACCTTCTGGCCGGCATGCCGGTCGAGCGGGCGATCCTCGGTCCGGGGCTGAGCCTCGTCGCCCTCGCGCCCGATGGAGCGCTTGATCGGCCATTGCCCGACGACCTGCCGGCCGATCGCGATGCGTGGGTCATACTCGCGCCGCGCGACGCCGTCCTCGCGCCGATGATCGAACGGGACTGGCGCGAGGCGACCGAGATGCGGCCCGATGTCGGCATCTTCTACGGCGACGATTTCGCGGCCGGTGCGGAGCGGGGGCTCGACCAGCTCCGGCTGAAGCCTGCCTTCGACCTCACCCTGTTCGCGGCGCAGGACTATATCGGTGCGCCGCTGATCGTCCGGGCCTCGGTGCTGGCCGAATTGGGTCTGCGCGCGGAGATGGGCGCCGCCTTGCTCGACGACCTCCTGCTGCGCGCGCATCAGGCGGGCGTATCGATCGACCGGATCGCGAAGGTACTGCTGCTCCATCCGGGCCCGCGGCCGCAGCTGGACCCGGTGGTGCGGCAGGGGATGCTGGCCGCTCACCCTCGTTTCGCCCACCACCGCTTCCGCCCGGGCCGGGCCCCCGGCACGCTCGCGCAGGAACGGGTGTTCGGCCGCGATCATCCCCCGGTGTCGCTGCTCATCCCGACCCGGCGGAGCAAGCTGCCCGGCGGTCGCACCGCCTATGTCGAGCGGTTGCTGAAGGCGCTGGCCGGCACCGACTGGCCGATGGACCGGCTGACGGTGATTGTCGGCGACGACGTGCGCGGGGAGCCCGCCTGGGCGAGCCGCGCCTGGCCCTTCGCGCTGCGCCGGATCGAGACGCCGAGGGGCGACGATGAACCGTTCAACTATGCCGCGAAGATGAACCGGCTGTGGCGCGCCGCCGAGAGCGAGCAGATCGTTATGATGAACGACGATCTTCTCCCCGCCGAACCAGGCTGGCTGAAGGCGCTGATCACCTTCACTATGGACTCGGGCGTCGGCGGCGTCGGCGGGCGCCTCCTCTACGAGGACGGCAGGCTCCAGCATGCCGGCATCGGGCCGTTGTTCGGCGCGATTGCCCATGTGTGGGCCGGCCGCGAACGCGCCGCTGGCAGCTATCAGGATTGGGCGCTGGTCCAGCGCGAATGGTCGGCGGTGACGGGCGCCCTGTTCGCGACGCGGCGATCGCTGATGGAGGAGGTCGGCGGCTTCGACGAGCAGTTCACGCTCGAATATAATGATATCGACCTCTGCCTGCGGCTGCGCGCGCTGGGGTACCGCATCGTCTATACGCCCGAGGCGGAGATGGTCCATGCCGAACGTGCCTCGCGCGGCGACATGCCGGCCGGCGGCGACCAATATGCTGTCTTCCACCAGCGCTGGAGCCGGTGGCTCGACAACGATCCGTCCTGGCACCCCTGGTTGCGCCGCGACAGTTTCGAGATGATGCCCATCGACGATCCCGGTGCCTGGTATCGCTAGGACGAGGGGATAAAAGTCTAGGCTCGGACGGGTCGAGCCGCTAACCGCTTGCCATGGCCACGCAGAAGCCCCTCGCCGACGATCAGGCCCTTGCCGGAGCGGACCTGCCGCCCGCCTTCGACGCCGGCTATTATCTGTCGGCCAATCCCGACCTGCGGATTTCCGCCGAGGCCGCCGCCGACCATTATGCGGCGACCGGGAGAGCAGAGGGGCGCGTCGCCTCTCCGCTCGCGCTGCGCGAGAACCTGATCGGGCTGATCGGCGACGGTCGCTCCGTACTGGAGATCGGGCCGTTCTGCTGTCCGCTGCTGCGCGGGCCGAACATCGCCTATCTCGACGTGCTCGACGCTGCGCAGCTGCGCGAACGCGCGAGCAGGATCGGCATGGATCCGAGCGGATGCCCCGCGCATATCGACTATGTCGGTGGTCTGGAACAGGTGTGGCGTCGCTTCGACGCGGTGATCAGCAGCCATGCGATCGAGCACCAGCCCGACCTGGTCCATCATCTCCAGCAGATCGAGCGGATATTGCAGCCCGACGGGCTGTTCTGCCTGATCATCCCCGACAAGCGCTACTGCTTCGATCACTACATCGCCGAGAGCACGATCGCCGACATCATAGAGGCCTATCGCGAGCAGCGGCAGCACCATGGCCTGGCGAGCGTGATCGAGCATCACGCGCTGACCACCCATAATGATCCGCGCCTCCACTGGGCTGGCGACCATGGCCCCGCCGTCCGGCCCGACCGCGTCGCCCAGGTGGCGAAGGCGCTGCGCGAACATGATCTCAATCGCGGCACCTATCTCGACGTCCATGCCTGGTATTTCACGCCCGACAGCTTTCGCCTGACGATCGAGACGCTGGCGCAGCTGGGGATGATCGGCCTCGAACTGGCGGGGGTCTACGATACCGCGCATGGCCGGAACGAGTTCTGCGCGGTGCTGCGCCTCGGTGGAGAGGCGCGGGCGCGAGCGAGCGAAGGCCGGGACGCGGGCGGGGTGGTCTTCCTTCAGACCGCGGATGCAGAGCATTATGCGCCGATGCTGGCGATCACGGCCGCCGGCGTCCGCGAATATTGCCGGCGGCATGGCTTCGGCTATGAGAGCTTCCTGGGCGTCAAGCGCGGCTTCCATCCCTGGCAGGCGACCTTCAATCGCATCCCCATGCTGGAGGAGCTGGTTGCGCGCGGGTTCACCGGTTGGGCGGTGTATCTCGATGCCGACGCCTATATCCAGGATCTTGATTTCGATCTGACCGCCTATCTCGCCGACAAGGGCGACCGCGCCGCGATCTTCGCGACCTCGGGGGTCACCGGCGAGCATTGGGACGTCAACGCCGGCGTCGCCTTGATCAACCTTGGCCATCCGCTCGGCCGCGAACTGGTCGCCCGCTGGAGTGCCGCCTTCGCCGCGCACAGTGACGAAACGCTGCGCGAGGCCGCGGAGTGGATGGGCGGCGGCAACGATCAGGACCTGCTGCACGACATATTGCGGCAGGACGAGGCGATCGCTCGCGCGGTACTCGTCGAGCCGATGACGCTGCTCAACGGACCGCGGGCCCGCTTCATCCGCCAGCAGCTGCGGGCGATGGGGCCGACGCTGGAAGCCCGTATGGACGCCTTGGCCGCTGCCGTGTCGATGGTCTTGCACGAGGGCGGCAATCTGAGGGCCGTTCCGCTGACCGATGCGGATCGGCGCTGGGCGGCGCGCTTCGCGCATCCGGAAGGGCTGATCCCGGCTCTCCTCAAGGCTTCGGTGCCCGAACCGCAGCCCACCGTCGCCGCCAGGGTCGCCGCCGCATGGTCGGCGGTGGGCGGGTCTGGCGCGGGGTGGCCTCGATATCAGCAGCTGCTTGCCGAGGGCCTTCGCGCCGGCAATAGCGAGCGGGTGGCGGCGGAACTGGCCGGCCTGGGGCGTTCACAGGCCGCGCAAGGCTTCCTTGGGGGCGTGCGCCAGCATGAACGCGCACGCGATCGGAGTTTCGCCAGGCGGCTGGCAAGCTGGACCCACGACAAGCTTGTCTCGCTGGCCGAGGCGGCGGGTGTATTGCGCCTCGAGAATCCCGAGAACGGCCCCTGGGCCGAAAATGCGCTGATCGAGCCGGCCGGGCTGTTCGCCCGGCTGGAGGCGGTGATTGAGGCCGATCTGGCCCCACCGTCTGGGATCGGCGGCCATCTCGGTATCGCTGTGGGGCGGGAGATCGTCCTCCACATGCGGATGCTCGACGCGATCCATGCGGCCTGGCGGCTCCGCCAGCTCGCGGAGACGATCGGCCTCGGAAACGGCGCGCGGATCGCCGAGCTGGCGGGTGGCGCCGGGCTGACCGCCCATTATGCGCTCCGGCTGGGGCTGTCGCGATATCGGCTGTTCGATGCACCGACGATGAGTGCGATCCAGGCCTATGTCCTCGCCGGTTCGGGTCATGAGGTGGCGCTTGCGGGCGAGCCGGACAGACCCGCCGCTGTGCTGCCATTCTCCGGTTTCGCCGCACAGGCGCCAGGGTCGATCGACATCCTGTTCAACGCCGACACCCTGCCGGAAATGGAGCGGGCCGCCGCGATCGCTCATCTCCGCGACGCGGCGCGGGTCGGCGTACGGCATATCCTCAGCATCAACCACGAAGTGGCCGGCCCCGGCCAGACTCCGCTATCCGAACTCCTCCGCGAGGCCGGCGGCTACCGCCTTGCCTCCCGCCATCGCCATTGGCTGAGGGCGGGCTATGTCGAGGAACTGTATCTCCGCGCCTGACCCGCCGGGCCGCCTATCGGCCGGGCGTGTAGAGCATTACCCGGATCTGCTCCCAGATGGGCGATGAAAATTCGAGCACATATTGCCCGCCGAAATCATAGGGCGCTGCGTTGAGGTCGAGGCAGCGGAAGTCGCCGAAGGCGATATCGATGTTGCGAGCGGTGTCGAGCTTGTTGAAGGAATTGGTCAGCAGGCATCGCGGATAGCGGCCAAACAGGCTGTCCCGGTGGCGAAGAATTTCACGGTCGGGCAGATGCTGGAGGACGTCCTTCATGATCAGGAGATCGGCGGAAGGAACCTGCGACAAATCCTGGGGCATCAGGTCGAACGAAATAAGTTCGTTTCCGAAACGATGCCTGTTGCGCTCCACGACGCTCGGGACGACGTCGAAGCCATGATAGCGCACGCCGGTCCAGTTGATCAGCCGGGAGAACTGCCAATCCCCGCAGCCGATATCGACCACCGACTTTATCGCGTTGAGATGGATGAAGCGTTCGAGGAAGGCGCGATATTCGATCGTCCAATATGGCAGCGAGCCATCCCCCGAATGCCCGCCCCAGTGCGAGTCCTCGGCTTCGTAGTGACGGCGGAAGGCTTCGCTCAATTCGCTGTACGAACTCATGGATCGAACTGTTCCTCTAACGCTTGCGCAACCGCACCTAGCCTATCGCCGGGGCCGGCGAAACCGTGCCGATCCCCGGTAGCGCACGCATCGGCGGGTAGTTCTGCACCATGCGCAAGGGGATGGAAACGTCTGTGCCGGCGATGCGATCGGATCATGCACCCCTTCGACGCTTGACCGGCTAGAGTCAGTTTCAGATTGACTGAAACTGTCCGTTCGTGTCGAGCGAAGTCGAGACACGGTCCGAGAGCCAACGTTCCTCGACTTCGCTCGGGACGAACGGTTCAGTCTTACTGAAACTAGCTCTAGTCGCGCTGGCGGAACTCGTAAACCTGCGCCCAATGCGAATTGGGATCGCGATGCTCGGCGCAGTCGAAGCCCGCCCGATCGAACTGCCCGATCAGGAAATCCTTTTGGAAGCCGAGTTCCATCCAGCCGCGGATGCGCATGACGGCGACATTCTCCCAGTCGAGGCGGAAGCCCCACAGGTACGGCATGTCCGGACACAGCAGGTCAAAGATCGGCTCTCCGGCCATCAGGATCCGGCCGGTCGGCGTGAGCAGCTTGCGCAGCTCGGGGATCACTCGCTCGAAGTCCAGGCAGTGGTGGAAGCTCTCGTAGAAGAAGATCAGATCATAGGCGCCCGGGACACCGGCGGGATTATAGCCGAACTCGCCGACATGCGGGTGAAGCTCGACCTGATAACGATCCGCTGAGGTCTGCACCGCCCGGCAGAAGGCCGGATTGATGTCGACCGTGTCGACTTTCGCGCCGAGCCGCGCGAAGGACAGGGCGGTCAGGCCGAACCCGGCGCCATATTCGAGCACCCGCTGACCGGGAGCGATGCCGCTGCGCAGGAGGATGTGCCCCATTGCCATGAGCTGCCCGCCGGCGAACCGGGTGTCCCCGGAGGCGAAGAAGGCGGGACGGAAGACCGCGTCGAGATCGCCGATCTCGGGCGTGTCCTCGTTGCTTGCCGCCTGATAGTCCGAGCGGGCGGTGATCGCTTCCCAGAAGCGCAGCATCTGTTCGCGATAGGCCGCTCCCGTCGGTTCGAGGCCGACGTCGAACCAGTCGGGCAGCTCGAGCGAATGCCCCTCCCAGCGTTCGCGATCCCCGCGCTGGAAATCCTGCGCGACCTCGTCGAGCTGGTCGAGGGTGATTTTCCTGTCCGACGTGAAGCGTTCGCGGAACCGGTCGCGATATTCGGTCGATCGGGTCAACGCGGCGAACAGTTCGGTGCGGCTGCTGAAGTGGCGATGGTGTTCGATGACTTGCTCGTTTTCGGGTTCGCGTCCCAGGACGACCCGATAGCCCTCGATCACATCGGCGGGACTCAACATCTCAGCCGCCTCCGCCTGGAACAGCCTGCGAGCTTTCGCCCGCCACTTGCGCGCTG
This sequence comes from Sphingomonas sp. Y57, assembly GCF_001015195.1. Taxonomy (GTDB): domain Bacteria; phylum Pseudomonadota; class Alphaproteobacteria; order Sphingomonadales; family Sphingomonadaceae; genus Rhizorhabdus. Next base: position 347,831 of record NZ_LDES01000024.1, read on the forward strand.
ATTCGAGCCCGATATTCCGGACTGTCGAGTAGCAGGCGTACGACCTCCGGAATGCCATGTTCAAACCCCCTTGCGGCGATGAGCTGCGAATAGCCGACGCTCCCCCTGTCGGCCTCGCGCTTGAGGATGATGCGGTAGAGGTCGGAGACGATCTCCTCCTCGATGCTGGTCGTTCCGGTAGCGGCGGCCTTCTGGAAGATTTCCGCAACGGCGGCTTCGATCTTGTTCGTCCGGCTCTCGATGTCGCCATCGAGCGAATTGAGCAGCTGGCGGATGAAGAGGCCCTGGTGATGGTTGAACAGCATAGGATCGACGAACAACGCCGAAGCTCGCAGCGCGCAGTCCTGGTCAAGCGCCTGATAGAGCATGGTCTGATCATTGTCGTGATCCCAGACCGAGGTCAGCGTGCGTAGCCTCTCGTCGGGCACTGCCATGAAGCGCCGCTTCCACTCGCGTACCAGGGCGACGCCCTGCGGGTGGCCCAGATTGAAGAACAGCACGCCGGAATTGATGTGCCAGGCAACGGCTTCGCCCGGAATCGTCGTCATGATCGCCGATCGATCCTGCTTGTCGGCGAGATAGGCTTTCAGGTCGAAATCAAGATCGAAGACGTAGGCGTCGGCGTCCATGTACAGCGCCCAGCCGCGATAGCCGCGCTCGATCAGTTCATCGAGCAGGAAGATCCTGTTGAACGCCGCCTGGGCGCCATGGAAGCCGCGCTTGATGCCGACGAAGCTTTCATAGGCAAAGCCGTGGCGGCGGCAATATTCGATGGCGGTGCGCGACGTGGCCCGCAGCATGCGGCTATATTTGAACGCGTCCGAAGTCTGGAGGATCGTTAGCTCCAAACCGGTACTCCCCTGCTGTTCCGGTGCGGCACCATCCCACGCTTATACGTGGGACGGCGGCTGTTCATTCCAGTTTTCCCGAATTTTCCTTACAGCGAATGCTCGCGCACGCCGGCGGCCAGCAGCCAGCCGATGCCATAGGCGATCATCAGCGACAGGAACACCGTCAGCAGCATCTTGCCGCGCTCCGGGAACTCGGATTTCACCGGCATGTTCGGATCGACCACGCGGACGATGTAGAGCTGCTGCTTCATCGCCGCGTCGCGCGCCTTCTCCAGATTGGCGGCGGCGACCTCGTAGCGCTTCGCCGCGAACTGCTGGCGAATCTGGAGGTCCTGATAGTTGCCGAGCCGTGCCGCGGTCGAGCCGCCGCCCGCGGTGAGCTTGCCGGCCTGCCCGGCCACCTGGGCGTCCAGCGCGCGGACCCGCGCCGCGACGGCGATATATTGCGGGCTGGTAGGGGCGATGATTCCCTGCATCGCGTTGAGTTGCGCCCGGGCGCTGGTCAACTGGCCCTGCAGCGTCGCGATCAGGCCGAGCTGGGTCCTGCCCGAAACCTCGGGGTCGAGGTCGCCGCGTTGCTGGCGGAAAACGGTCAGCTGGCGCTGAACTTCGAACAGGCCTTCCTCCGCCTCGCCGAGCTGGCGGCGCGCATTCTTGAGCGCGTCGGCTTGGCTGCGCCGGTTGAGCAGGTTCACCCGCTCTTCACCCATGGCGAGCAACTGGTTGATGATCGCGTAGGAATCTGCCGGCCGAAAGGTGCGGACGCGCAGCGTGGTGATTCCGGTTTCCTGGTTGAACCGTACGTCGACCTGCTTGCGGTAATAGCGCATCAGCATTTCGGGCGTGGGCTGTGAGAACCACAGCCGGGTGGCGACATCGGCCTCCGGGCGGCGGAAGCGCTCGACCAGGTTCGTGCGCTGGTTGAGCAGTACCACGGCCTGCTGCGAATCGAGATAGTCGTTGACGCTCATCGCCTCGCTGCGCGACTGCGACGCGCCGCCGCCGATGCCGAGCAACTGGCCGAAGCCCATCGACGGCATTGGCGAGCTGTCCGCGGTGCGGACGATGAAATGCGCTTCCGACTGGTATTGGTCGGACGCGAACACATAATAATAGGCGGCGACAAGCAGGGTCGGCACCAGCACGACCAGCACGAACCATTTGTTGCGATAGGCCCAGGCGCGCAATGCGTCCGGCCAGCTTTGCTCCGGAGCTTCCTGGCTGGCGTGGGGCTTGATGATTCCGTGCATCGATCGTCCGAATTAAACTGGCTGACAGTGCTTAGAGCCTGATCCTTTGAGGTGGAAGCGCAAAGCGCGTCCCCCCGACGACGTGGATCAGGGTCTAGTGCAGGTGGATTCGGCTGCGCACCCGCCGAATGCCGATCAGTCCGGTATAGGTGAAGATGGCGCAGTTGGCGATGAGATAGGCGGGGAACAGATGTTTGTCCGACGCGGTCTCGAACATGCCGTAGCGGGTGATTTCGAAGACGTTCACAAGCGGGAACCAGTCGGCCGCGTTCTGGATAGAGACCGGGAGCCATTCGACCGCGAAGAAGGCGCCCGACAGCGGCATCATGAAATAGGATATCGGGTGGACCAGCCGCTGTAGCGTCGGCTTCTCGAAGGTGATCGCGGTGACGTTCAGGCCCCAGGCGAAGGATATCCAGATCATTCCGGCGACCCCGCCCATCGCCCAGAGCGGGCGGGCGGGCGGTTCGGCGAAGCCGAGCAGGATGATGATCGTATAGAGCAGGACGAAGGTGGTGACGCACCCTGCCGCCTCGACCACGACGCGGGCCAGTGACAGGTTCAGGACCGATATCATCCGGTGGTACATCAGCGGCAGGCTGCTCTCCAGGATGCTCTCGGCCCGGTTGAAGATGCCGCGGAAGATGATGAAGACGCAGTAGCCGACCAGCGAGAAGGCGACCGGCGGCATCGTCGATCCGATATGGCCCGGCTGGAACGCGTGCAGCGCGCCGATCACCGTCGCCAGCATCAGCGGCTCGCCGATCATCCACAGATAGCCGATATTGTTGCGGCCGAAGCGCGTGTGCAGCTCGCGCAGCACCAGCGCCCCGATCACGTCGAGCTGCAGGGTCAGGTCCCGGTAGAAAGAGGAGCGGGTGGCCGTCACGCGCCGCCGCTCCTGCCGGAATCGAGTTCGCGAACCAGGTCAAGCACGGTCGCGATATGCCCGCGCCACCCCGGCGGTGTCCAGCCCCGCAGCCGCTCCATCTGTCGATCGCGCCGTTCCGAGCTATCGGTGGCATAGTCGAGGATCATGTCCGCCCAGGCTGGGCCGTCGAGCGGATCGAGGAATTCGGGCACCGCGCCGCCCGCCTCGCGCAGCGCGGGCAAGTCGCTGCAGATCACCGGCGTCCCGACCATCAGCGCCTCTGTCACGGGCATCCCGAAGCCTTCTGCGAAGGACGGCAGCAGCAGCGCGCGGGCATTGCGGAGCAGCGCGGCGACGCCGCGGTCGGACAGGCCCGCCAGTTCATGGACATGCCCGCGGATCGCCTCGCATCGCTCGAGCATGTCGAGGACGTTCTCATTCTCCCAGCCGCGCCGGCCGACGATCGCGAGGTGCGGCACCCGGTCGGGCCCGAGCGTCTCGGCCATCCGGCGCCAGACGTGGAGCAGCAGCAGGTGGTTCTTGCGCGGTTCGATCGTGCTGAGGACGACGAAATAGGGGGAGGGGAGGGGCAGCGGCCCCTCCTCTCCGTCCGGGAGCGGATCGCAGCCGAGATGGGCCACCCGGATCGGCGGCGGCGTGGTGCCGGTCAGGAAGCGGGCCATCGAAGCCGCTGTCGCCTGGCTGTTGGCGATCAGGCCGTCGGCCAACGACGCCATCGTGCCGATCCGGAGCCGGTGGGTCGCGGCGCCGTTGGGGCGCGCATATTCGGGGAACTCGATCGGGATCAGGTCATGCACCAGGCAGATGAAGCGGGCCTGTTCCGCACGCAGTTTGGCGCGGACCCGCTCGGGCCGGTGCAGGTGATGGGGCGAGGCCTGGAGATAATAGCGGCGCACCCCCGGCGCGGGTCTGGGAACAGGGCGGGGGGTGAGCCTTGCCAGGCTGCGTGCGGCCGCGATCGTCAGCGCGTGCCGGCCCGGGGCCGCGCGCTCCGCCCAGCGGGCCTCGGTCTCGTCGAGGAAGCGGAGCACCGCGTCCCGGGGCAGCCGGCCGTAGATGCCGAACGGATTGACCGCCGCGAAATGCAGCCGGTCCGGCACCGTCTCGAGCAGCTGGCGCGCATAGACCAGCTCGACCCGGTCGATGCCGGTCGGCATCGCGTGGAGCGTCCGCGACAGCAGGCGCGAAAGGTCAAGGATGATCTCGACCCCGGCGGGCAGCGGCGGCGACGAAGCGGCATCCCGCGGAGCGGCCAAGATCGACATGGCGGCTGCTTTATCGCGTCGGACGCGCGCCGTCATCCTCCCCGAAGGCATTGAGCGAATCGAGCCGGTTGAGCGTGATCGCCTCCAGGAAATCCTGGCGTGCGCTTACATCGTCGGTCGCGTGCAGGAAGAAGCCGGTGACGAAGAAGGTGACGATCGAACCATCGCCCGCCGCAAGCGGCGCGATCCTGATCGGCACCTCATGGGCGGTCTCCGCCGCCGGTATCTCGATCGCGATCCACTTGTTCTCGTCGGCATCCAAGTCGCCGGCGAGCCTGGTCGTTCCGGCTTCGAATGCCCAGAAGGACTGGATATGGTCGTCGCCGGTGAGCTGGAACAGCGCGCGCAGGGCCGGATGTGGCCCCTCCAGCCGGAGCAGCAGCTCGCCGCCCTCGCGGCGGATGCGGCAGCCGCGGTTCTCCGGCCAGTGCCAGCCGAGGTTGGAACGGAAACCCTCGCCGGTACGCATCCCCGTCCAGATGCGTATCGATTCGTTGCGGGTCAGCGGATGCCAGCGGCCGATCCGGGCGGTCAGCGGCGGCGGCACGACGATGCCCTTGCCGGCGTCGCGGCCCGCGAAGCGATCGAGCTCATCGGCGATCTGGCCGGCGAGGTCGCTCCAGGCGCGCGGACGGAAGCCGTCGGCGATCCGTGCCTCGGCAGCGGCGCGGTGGTCGGCGTCGAGGATCAGCTTCTCGGCCGCGTCGGTCAGCGCGGCGACCGATCCCGCCTCGACATAGACCGCGAACGGCCCGCCGGCCTCGGGCAGCGACGCAGCGTCGGAGACCAGCGGTACCTTGCCGTAGCAGAGCGATTCGGTAACCGGCAGGCCCCAGCCCTCGTAGAGGCTCGGATAGATCGTGAAGAGCGCGCTGCGGTAGAGCAGGCCCAGTTCCTCGTCCGACAGGCGCGACAGCATCGAGACCTTGCTCGCCAGCACCTCGTCCTCGGCAAGGCGCGCATAGATGCGGTCGTTGAGCCAGCCGCGATTGCCGACGCAGACCAGCTGGGGCACCGCATCGGCGCCATGGCGGCGGATCAACTCGGCCCAGGTCTCGAACGCGACCATATGGCCCTTGCGCGATTCGATCGTGGACACGAACAGCACGAAGCTGCCGGGCGCCAGCTTCCACTGGTCGAGCGCCTGGGCGGGCAGTTCGGCCAGCGCCGGCTTGCGGAAGTCGGTGTCGAGCGGGACCACCGCGATGTCGTCCGGGTCGAGACGGTGGCCGAGCGTTCCGGCGACGGTAAGCAGATCCCGCCGCGTCGCCTGCGAATTGACCAGGAAATGGTCCGCATGGTCGAACACGCCGATCACCCAGCTGATGAAGTCCTGGGTCAGCCCTCGCGTGCAGTGCTCGGGCGCCATGATCGGGATCATGTCATGGACGAACGGAATGTAGCGGATGCCCCGGGTCGCCTTGGCATGGCGGACATAGAGGAAATAATTCTGCAGCCACCAGCTGGTGCCGAGGTTGATCAGCGACGCGCCCTGCGGGAATTCGAACGGATCGGTCAGGGACAGGAACAGCCGCAGCCCGGCGACCGCCTCCAGCCAGGCGGGGTCGAAGCGGTCCCCGCCTGAGGTGCTGAGCCGCGCGATCGCGCGCATCCGCTCGACCGGCAGTTCGAGCCAGTCGTCGCGCCCGTCGATGAAGCAGCACAGCCGGATGTCGCGATCGCCGGCGCGAGCGAGCGCGCCTTCGATCGTCTCGATCTGCACCCGCTGGATACCGGTCGGCAGGCGGGCATTCGCATAATAGCTGATCAGGTCGGAAATATCGAAGACCAGCGCCGGCTGCGTGCCGCTGGGCGCCGGGTCGCTCGCCGGTGCCATGTCTTCGGTGATAACGCTGCGGATCTGGCCGAGAAGCGGCGCTTCGTCGGGGCGCGGCGGGAGCTGCGCAAACATCGAGCGCAATTGCTCGATCAGCGCGCCCCTGTCCTTGTGCGTCCGCGCGGCGAGCAGACGGAGCAACTCGTCGCCTTCGTGCGGTGCCCTCTCTCCGTTGTGCAGCGCGCGCAGGAAATGCAGGATCGCCAGGTCGTCGCGGCCGAGCTGCTTGTAGATATGCGCCATGAAGACATGGGGATCGGAGAGGCCGGGATCCAGCTTCGCCGCCTGGCCATAGGCGTCCGCGGCCGCCGCGAGCGCGCCCTGCTCCTTCTGCGCGTGGCCCAACTGTATCCAGATCGCGACGAGCGAGGGCTGGTCGCGCACGGCGGCCCGATAGGCCGCTGCCGCCGCCGCCCAGTCCTGACGCGAGCGTGCAGCGTCGCCGCGCGCGACATGTTCGGTGGCGGCCACCGAGCCATAAGCGGGGACGATCATCCGCCGGAGGCGGCGCACGAACGGAAGCTTCATCGCGCCACCCGGTGCAAGGCGCGGCCATGCGAACGCGCGCGGTCACCACTCTCGACCGTCATGGGCCTGAAAATATCCTGTAATATCAATGTCATAAATAAAATGACTTGGTTCCCCAACAGGAAAATCCTCGTAAAGGAGGTCGTGTCGCGCTGCAATATGCAGGCCATGTTTTCTTCATCATGACAATTGCCGCTGGACAGTGACGGTTCGTCCTGCGAACCGCGGGGCGGATCCAGTCGGGAGCGATTTCTTGCCGGTCAAGCTCATCCACACCCGTCGTTTCGGCGATGATCGGGGTTGGTTCTCGGAAACCTATCATCGCCCGCGTTGGACCGCCGACGGCGCGGCGGAGGAGTTCGTTCAGGACAACCACAGCTACTCGAAGCATGTCGGCACGCTTCGCGGCATCCACTTTCAAGCGCCGCCGCGCGCGCAGGCCAAGCTGGTTCGCTGCATCCGCGGCCGGATTCTCGACTATGCGGTCGATTTGCGCGCCGGTTCGCCGACCTATGGCCGTCACGTCGCGGCCGAACTGTCGGCGGATAACGGTGATCAGCTCTACATCCCCGTCGGATTCGGCCACGCCTTCGTCACGCTCGAGCCCGACAGCGAGGTGATCTACAAGGTGTCCGACGTCTACGCACCGGAGGCCGACGGCGGCATCCGCTGGGACTGCCCGGCGATCGCGATCGACTGGCCGCTGCCGCCCGGTGGTCCCGTGCTGTCGGACAAGGACAGGACGTTGCCGCATCTGTCCGACTGGGATAGCCCTTTCGCCTATGAAGGTGAGCCGTTGCGGCCGCTTTAGTGGGTTTGAATCCCGACGGAGAAACGATGCGTATCCTGGTTACCGGCGGCGCCGGCTTCATCGGTTCGGCGCTGGTCCGCCATCTGATCGGCGAAACCGATCATGAGGTGCTCAACCTCGACAAGCTGACCTATGCTGGCGTGCTGAGCTCGCTCGACCCGGTCGGCAACAACCCGCGCTACCGCTTCGTCCGGGGCGACATCTGCGATGGGGCGCTGGTCGGCCGGCTGCTGGCCGAGTTCCAGCCCGATGTGATCGCGCATCTCGCGGCCGAAAGCCATGTCGACCGGTCGATCGACGGCCCCGGGGCCTTTATCCAGACCAACCTCGTCGGCACCTACACCATGCTCGCCGAGGCGCTCGCCTATTGGCGCGGTCTGGAGGGGGAGCGCCGCGATACCTTCCGTTTCCATCACATCTCGACCGACGAGGTGTTCGGATCGCTCGGGGAGGATGGATTTTTCACCGAGACGACGGCCTATGATCCGCGGTCGCCCTATTCGGCCTCGAAGGCGGGTTCGGACCATCTCGTCCGCGCCTGGGGGCATACCTATGGGCTGCCGGTGCTCGTCACCAATTGCTCGAACAATTACGGCCCCTATCATTTCCCCGAGAAGCTTATTCCGCTGATCATCATCCGCGCCCTCGGGGGGGAGCCGCTGCCGGTCTATGGCGACGGGTCGAACGTTCGCGACTGGCTGTATGTCGAGGATCACGCCCGCGCGCTGCGCGCCGTGTTCGAACGCGGGGTGCCCGGCGAGACCTATAATGTCGGCGGCGATTCGGAGCGCAGGAACCTGGACGTGGTGCAGGCGATCTGCACAACGCTCGACCGCCTCGCCCCGCGCGCCGACGGTCGCGCCTATGCGGGCCAGATCAGCTTCGTCGCCGACCGGCCGGGGCACGACCGTCGCTATGCGATCGACGCATCGAAGATAAAGGCCGAACTGGGCTGGGCGCCGCAGATCGGCTTCGAGGAGGGGATCGGGCGTACTGTGCGCTGGTATCTCGACAACCGTTCCTGGTGGGGCGACATCCTTGCCCGGCGATATGACACGGCCCGGCTGGGGCTGGCGCAGGCGTGACTCGCGCGATCCTGGTGACCGGAGGGCAGGGCCAGGTGGGCCTCGAACTGGCCCGGCAGCAGTGGCCCGCCGATATGTCTATACATTATCCGGCACGCGATGAGCTCGACATCGCCTCGCCCGACAGCATCGCCGCCTATCTGTGCGGGCGCCGTTTCGACGCCATCATCAACGCCGCCGCCTATACGGCCGTCGACAGGGCGGAGGAGGAGCGCGACATCGCCTTCCGCGTCAACGGTGAGGCACCGGGGCTGCTCGCCGCGGCGGGCATCCCGCTGGTCCATGTCTCGACCGACTATGTCTTCGATGGCAGCGGCCACGGCTATTATCGGGAGGATGATCCGGTCGCTCCGCTCGGCGTGTATGGCGCGTCGAAGCTGGCGGGCGAACGGGCGGTGCTGGCGAGCGGCACGCCCGCGGTGGTGCTGCGCACCGCCTGGGTGCTGTCGGCTCACCGCCACAATTTTCTCAGGACGATGCTGCGCGTCGCCGCCGGCAGTCCGAAGCTGCGCGTGGTCGACGACCAGCTCGGCTGCCCGACTGCGGCGGCGGACATCGCCGCGACGATCCGTACCATCGCGCTGCGGCTGGTCGAGGACGGCGCCGCTCCGACCGGCATCTACCATTTCGTCAATGCCGGGGAGGCGAGTTGGTGCGAGCTGGCGCGCGAGATCTTCGCGCTCAGCGCGGCGGCCGGCGGTCCTTCGGCGGAGGTCGAGGCGATCACCACCGCCGACTATCCGACGCCGGCTCGGCGTCCGGCCAATTCCAGGCTCTCGACGGCGAAGATCATAGCGGACTATGCTGTCCGTCCGCGCGACTGGCGGGGCGCCGTCCGCGATATCGTTGGTGAGCTTGTGGGGCCCGGGCCCCAGACAGGGGCGTAGTGGCGTGAAGGGGATCATATTGGCGGGCGGCGCGGGGACGCGGCTCCATCCTATGACGATGGTCACGTCCAAGCAGCTCCTGCCCGTCTATGACAAGCCGATGATCTATTATCCGCTGTCGACGCTGATGCTGGCCGGCATCCGGGAGGTGCTGCTGATATCGACGCCGCGCGATGTCCCCGCCTTCCAGGCGCTGCTCGGCGACGGCAGCCAGTGGGGGATGGAGATCAGCTACGCCGTCCAGCCCAGCCCCGATGGGCTGGCGCAGGCCTATATCATCGGCGCCGACTTTGTCGGCGGTGAGCGCTCGGCGCTGATCCTCGGCGACAATATCTATTACGGCCATGGCACGACCGACCTGTTCCGCTCGGCTATCGAGCGCGAGGAGGGGGCAACGGTGTTCGCCTATCACGTCACCGATCCGGAACGGTACGGCGTGGTCGAGTTCGACGATGCGATGCGTGCCGTCTCGATCGAGGAGAAGCCCCCGAAGCCGCGCTCCAGCTGGGCGGTGACCGGCCTCTATTTCTACGATTCGGACGTGATCGAGATCGCCCGTTCGCTGAAGCCCTCGGCGCGTGGCGAGCTGGAGATCACCGACGTCAACAAGGCCTATCTCGCGGCGGGCAAGCTGTCCGTCGAGCTGATGGGACGCGGCTATGCCTGGCTCGACACCGGTACCCCCGACAGCCTGATCGAGGCGGCCGAGTTCGTCCGCACGCTGGAGAAGCGGCAGGGGTTCAAGATCGCCTGCGTCGAGGAGGTCGCCTACGGGCAGGGTTTCATCGATGCGGCCCAGCTCGAGCGGCTTGCAGATGCCCTGGGCAAGAGCAGCTACGGGACCTATTTGAAAACGCAGGTGTTGAGGCGCTGATGCAGAATGCCCGATATATCGCTGCCGGTCTGAGCGACGCCGACATGCTTTGGCTGTTGTCCGTGGGCAAGCTGCGCGGGCTGCGCCCCGGGGAGGCGCTGGTCGCGTCGGGCAAGCCGGTCAACGATCTGTTCTTTGTCACCGACGGCCTGCTCGAGGTCCGGCTCGACGACGGAACGCGCGTCGCCGAGCTGCACCATGGCGACGTGGTCGGCGAAATGTCGTTCGTGGAGCGCCATTCGCCGCTCGTCTCGGTGGTCGCAGCCGGAACCAGGCCCACGGAAATACTCGCCATCCCCCGCAAGCTGATCCTCGACCGGTTCGAACAGGAGCCGGTGTTCGCGGCACGCTTCTACCGCGCGCTCGCCGTATTCCTTTCGGAGCGGTTGCGAGAGACCACCGCCGCCGTCCGTGCCCAGGCCAAGACGATCCGCGACGACAAGGCCGACAAGGAGGCGCGGGCCCGCTTCAGCCGGCTGTTCAGCAAGTCCGGACCGTGATCTTCTTCCCGTCATGCCGGCGGAGGCCGGCATCTCGGGAGAATCGAGGCTAGACCATCGCAAGAGCCCGCTGAGATGTCGGCCCCGCCGGCATGACGGATCAGAGTCAGTTTCGGATTGATTGAAACTGGCTCCAGGACTCAGGAGATAGCCAGCACCCCGGCGTATTTCGCGTCCTCGAGCGCATGCCCGGCGCCCATCGCGACGCACATGAGGGCATCGTCGGCGACCGTCACCGGCAGGCCGGTTGCCTCGGCGATGACTTCGTCGATGCGCCCAAGCAACGCGCCGCCGCCGGTCAACACGATCCCGCGATCGACGATGTCGGCGGCCAGCTCGGGGGCGGTGTTTTCGAGCGCTGACATGGTCGCGCGCACGATCTGGCCGACCGGCTCTGCGATGGCCTGGGCGACCTCCGCCTGGGTGATGGTCAGCTCGACCGGCCGGCCCGTCACCAGGTCCCGGCCCTTCACCTTCATATCAGGCCCGTCGCCATCGGGCGCGTTCGCCGCGCCGATGCCGTGCTTGACCCGCTCGGCGGTGGCCTCGCCGATCATCAGATTGTGCTTGCGCCGGATGAAGGAGGAGATCGCCTCGTCCATCTTGTCACCGCCGAACCGGACCGATGTGCTGTAGGCCAGGCCGCGCAGCGAGAGGATCGCCACCTCGGTGGTGCCGCCGCCGATGTCGACGACCATCGCGCCGGTGGGTTCGGTGACCGGCAGACCGGCGCCGATCGCGGCCGCCATCGGCTCTTCGATCAGGAAGACCTTCGACGCACCGGCATTGAACGCGGCATCGCGGATCGCGCGCCGCTCGACCGAGGTCGAGCCCGACGGCACGCAGATGACGATCTTGGGCCGCCGGGGGAAGCGGCTGGGTCCACCCAGCGCCTTGTCGATGAAATGCTTGATCATCTGCTCGGCCACGCCGAGGTCGGCGATCACGCCGTCGCGCAGCGGCCGGACCGCCTGGATGCCGGCCGGGGTCTTGCCCATCATCAGCTTGGCATCGTTGCCGACGCTCTTCACGCGGGAGACGCCGTCGCGCGTTTCGAGCGCGACCACCGATGCTTCGTTGAGGACGATCCCCCGGTCGCGGAGGTAGACGACCGTATTCACGGTCCCCAGATCGATCGCCATGTCGTGCGACGAGAAGTTCAATATACGGGAAATCAGCATCAAGAACGCCATGTTGCCGGATCGGGATGCCGGATCGGCCCGATCGGGGAGCGAAGGCCTGCTGGTCGCCCTGTCGTCCGTCAATCAAGGGAGCGTTGAAGCGCCGCCTTTCCAAGCCCAAAGGCTATACGTCCCCGCTTCGCCGTCCGAATCCACCGGCCGCGGCCCGAAGCTCCGCCGCCGGAGCGTTTGTCAGCCAGGTCCGCACCTTGGCGAGGAAGGCGTCGGTTGCGGTTTCGGGCACCTTGGCCAGCCAGTGCAGCGCCTCGTCGATCCGCCCCGCGTCGGCCAGCATCCGGGCATGGTTGAACTGGCCGCGAAAGTCTCCGGCTTCGGCCGCAAGCGCGTAGCAGCGGGCGGCCTCCGCCATGTCCCGCTCGACCCCCCAGCCGTCCTCATGGAAGCTGCCGACGAAGTTGATGGCCTTGGCATTGCCCAACGCCGCCGCGCGGCGGAACAGGGCTAGCGCGGCGGCCTTGTCCTCCGGCACGCCCGCCCCGAGCGCGAGTGCGGTGGCATAATTGTACATGCCCCAGTCGAGCCCGCGGTCGGAAGCGACCCTGAACCATTCGGCCGCCCGGGTCTTGTCGACGGCGACGCCCCAGCCGAGATCGTAACAGCGCCCCATCATGTTGATCGCCATGAGGTGGCCCTGGCGCGCCGCCCGGTCGAACCAGCGCACCGCCTCGCATGGGTCGGCCGGGACGCCGGCACCATCGAGCAGCATCTGGCCGTAGATGGCCTGCGCCTCGGCGATGCCACCTTCGGCCGCGACGCAGATGAAGGCCGCGCGCTCCTCCGGTGGCGCGGCCATGCGTCGGCGCATTTCGGCGGCGTCCATCGCCAATATGGCTTCGATCGTGAGCGTCTCCGCCATCGTTCCTCCGGACGAGAAAGGTCCGCCCCTCAACTATGAGGACAGAGCCTGATTCCCGCCATCGGCGGAAGCGATTCGCGCTTCCACCTCAGACGATCAGGCTGTTGTGGGACGGGCTATTCTCCTGAAAAATCGCCTGAGCTCAATATTTGAAGCTCAGCGTCGCGAAGGCCGAGCGGCCCGGCGCGATCGAGGCATAGTGCGAGCTGTAGACCTGGTTGAAATAGGTCTTGTCGGTGAGGTTCTGAACGTTGACCGAGAGCTCGATGGCGTCACTGAACTTGTAGCCGATGCGAGCGTCGAAGCGCCAATAGCTTGGGACCGCGCGGGCCAGTACGGTGGTAGCCGGCAGCACCGTGACGACACCGGCATTGTCCTGGACAGCCCTGCGGTTGTCGCCATAGCCGCCAAAGACGCGGCTGGAATAGAAGGCGCCGCCGCCTACGGAGAGCGCGTCGGTAACCTTGTAGTTGGTCCAAAGCGTGAAGCTGTGCTTCGCCGTCTGGGGGAACTGCCGGCCGGTGTTGACCGATGGCACGAGCACGGTCTTGGCAGCCTGGCTACCCACGGCGGCTGCGGTCAGTGCAGAGAAGCCGCCTTCGATGATCTTGGCATCGAGATAGGTGTAGCCGCCGAATATGTTCCATTCGTCGGTGATGTTGCCGTTGAAGCCCAGCTCGACGCCGCGGATACGCCGCTCGCCGATGAAGGCGACGGTATTGGCGTCGCTGGTGACGCGCGCATTCTTGGTCTTGGTCTGGAACAGTGCCGCAGTCAGGGACAGGCCGCCGCCGAACAGATCGGCCTTGGCCCCGATCTCGAACGATTTGGTCTTCTCGACGCGCAACGCGTCGCTGGCCGCCTGGACGGCGTTGAGAGCGTTTAGCTCCTGGCCTTCGCCGATCAGGCTGTTCGGTGGGGTCGCAGCGGTAGCGTAGGAGGCGTAGAGGCTCGTGTTGGGGGTCGGCTTGAATATCAGCCCCGCCTGCCAGTTGAAGATATTGTCGACGCGGCGGACCACCGGGCGGGTGCCGCCGGCCAGCGGCAGCGTAGATGTGGTGCGGAACCGGTCGTAGCGCGCGCCGAGGTTGAGGATGAGCTGCTCGGTCAGCGTGATGGAGTCGAACGCGTAAACCGCCTTGGTGTTGGCCTCGTTCTGCGTCCGCGCGCTCGGCGCGGCGCGGCTGATCGGGGTCGGTACCCCGGCGGCGGTGTCGTTCGAATAGTTGATCCACGGATCGTTGGGATTTGGATCGAACAGGCTGGCGCAATAATAGCGCGCGATGGCGAGCGCCGAGCAGCGCGGGCTGATCGTCGACCCGGTCGAGAGCACCAGGGCGCCGCGCTCCGCCTTCTCCGACGACAGCTCGGCGCCGATCGCGAAGCTGTGCTTGATCGACCCGGTCTCGAAGGTGCCGTAGAGGTCGGTCTGGTTGATGAAGCTGTCGGTATAGCCGAAGCGGGTATTGGCGCGTCGCCAGACCTGGCCGCCGGGCTGCAACGCCAGGTTGGCGGGGTTGCCGAATACATTGCCGGTCGAGTCGTCGGGCAGCAGGAAGCTGTAAGCTTGCGAACTGTGGCTGAACCGCGCGGTATGGCGTAGCGTGACATCGCCGAAGTCATGCTCCGCGCGGATCGTCGCCTGGTCGGTCTTGCTGTCCCGGAAGTCGCGGCTCTTGAGACCGTAGAAGGTGTCGCGGCCGACATGACCGGTGACGCCACTGGCGGTGGAGATGTCGCCGAGCGCCGGCGTCGTGATCACATTACCGGCGGGCGCATTACACAGCGTCGCCGAGCAGGCGTAGAGGAAGGGAATGCCACTGTCGGGCAACTCGTCGCTATCGAGGTGGTAATAGGCGAGCGTCAGCCTGGTCGGTCCGTCCATGCCGATCGTGACCGATGGCGCGACGCCCCAGCGCTTCTGGTAGATGGCGTCGCGGCCGGCGACGTCCTGGTCGTGCCACATCGCGTTCAGCCGGAAGGCGACCTTGTCCGACAGCCGCACGTTCACGTCGCCGGTCACGCGCTTGTAGTCGTCGGTGCCGTAGCTGCCTGCCCCGGCGAAGAAGGTCTCCTCCTGCGGCAGCTTGGAGACGATGTTGAGCGAGCCGCCGGCACTGCCGCGGCCGCCCAGGGTCGAATCTGATCCGCGCACCACCTGGAGCTGCTCGACCGCGAAGATCTCGCGATTCTGCGCGCCGATGTCGCGGACGCCGTCGAGATAGGTCGATCCCTGGCTGTCGAAGCCGCGGATGAACGGTCGATCGCCGATCGGATTGCCGCCTTCGGCCGCGCCGAAGGTGATGCCGGGAACGGTGCGGAGTGCCTCGACCAGCGTTGCCGATCCCGTGTCCTTGATCACCTGCTTGTCGACGACGACGATCGAACGGGGCGTGTCGAGCAGTGGCGCGACCGCCTTGGGGCTTTCGATCCGCTCGGCCTTGTAGCCTTCCTCGTCGATGGCGGTGTCGGTGACCGTCATGCCGCCCAGCCGCTTCTCGCCGTTGGTCGCCTGCGCGTCCTGCGCCAGCGCGGGTGCCGAGGCGATGAAGCCGATGCAGCCAAGCGCCAGAAACGCTGGTGAACCTGAACAGGCCGCCGGACGGCTATCGGAGCGAGCCATGATGTCTTCCCCTATGAGCTGCTGTGTCTCTAGGGACGGCTACTGATAATCACTCTCAAACAAGTCAATTCATTTTTGATAATCAATTGCAATTTGGCGACGGGGATCCGGGTGGCTCAGCCGCCCATCGCCTGTCGCACGGTGTCGAGCGTGTCGGGAAGCTGCCGCCGCAGTTCGTGAACCGCCTTGCCGATCAGCGGATTGGCCTCGAACGCGGGGGACGAGGTCGCGGCGGCGAAGGCGACGAGGGATATGCCGAACGCCAGCTTGTACGGCGCGCGGCCGCCTTGGTCGTGGATAAGTCCGCGGTCGCCCGTCCCGGTCATGATGCTCCCCGATCGCCCCATAATAGCGCAGAGCCGCATAGCGGTCGAAGCCTAAGGCCAGGTAAAGGCGGCGCGGTTGCCAAGGCGGGGGCGGCATCCCTATCTGGGGCAGAGAATCGAAGCCACCACCGGAGCCGACCGCCCTTATGACCGCCAGCCATTCGACCCGCATGCTGATCCTGGGATCCGGCCCCGCCGGCTTGTCCGCCGCCATCTACGGCGCGCGCGCGGGCCTCGCGCCGATCGTGGTGCAGGGGCTCCAGCCGGGCGGTCAGCTCACGATCACCACCGATGTCGAGAATTATCCGGGCTTCCGCGACGTGATCCAGGGCCCCTGGCTGATGCAGGAGATGCAGGCGCAGGCCGAGCATGTGGGCGCGACGATGATGTGGGACACGATCGTCGACGTCGACCTGAGCGAGCGGCCCTTCCGGCTGCGCGGCGACGGCGGCACGCTGTATGTCTGCGACACGCTGGTGATCGCCACCGGGGCGCAGGCCAAATGGCTGGGCGTCGAGGGTGAGGCTGCGCTGGGCGGCAAGGGCGTGTCGGCCTGTGCGACCTGCGACGGCTTCTTCTATCGCGGCAAGAAGGTCGCGGTGATCGGCGGTGGCAACACCGCGGTCGAGGAGGCGCTCTACCTGACCAACCACAGCCAGGACGTGACGCTCATCCACCGCCGCGATTCGCTGCGGGCCGAGAAGATTCTGCAGGACCGCCTGTTTGCTCATCCCAATGTGAAGGTGTTGTGGAACAAGCAGGTCGACCGCTTCGTCGGCGGCGAAGGCAATGAGGGGCTGGTCGCGATCGCACTGCGCGACACCGTGACCGGCGAGGCGTCCGAGCTGGCGGTCGATGGCGGTTTCGTCGCGATCGGCCACAGCCCGGCGACCGAGCTGTTCCGTGGCCATCTGGAGCTCGACGAGGACGGTTATCTGATCGTCGAGAAGGGCGGCACCAGGACCAGCATCCCCGGCGTGTTCGGTGCCGGCGACGTGTCCGACAAAACCTATCGCCAGGCGGTCACGGCCGCCGGCATGGGCTGCATGGCCGCGCTCGACGCCGAGCGCTTCCTGGCCGAAGCCGATTTCGAGGCGCGGGCTACGGTCGCGGCCTGACTCGATTTCACCCTCCCCCATGGGGGAGGGATTCGGGATTATTTTCCGGCGAGCTTCCGATCGACGAACGCGACCAGGGCGCCGAAGCTTTCGAGCATCTCGCCGTCGACCTCGTCGTCGTCGATGATGATGTCGAGCCGGTCCTCGAGCGCGGTCAGCAGCCCGGCGACGGCCATCGAATCGAGTTCGGGCAATGACCCGAACAGGCCGGTTTCGGCGGTGAATCCGGCGGCGCGGCCTGCATCGAGTGCGAGCACCTCGACCAGAACCGCGCGCACAACATCCTGTGTCTGGTCGAAATCGGCTGCGCCCACGTCATCGTCCCTGCAGGTTTCGAAGTGGCGGCTCCCTAGACGGATCGCGGCGCAGGGACAAGATTTCGGATCGTCGGAGGCGCGGACCGTTGCCCAGAAGCCGTGCAGGCCCTAGCTGATGCGGCAATGGATGCGCTTCCCGATCCCCGCCCCCGGCCGCTCGACCATCTCGCCCTGACCGGCGCCCGCGACGCGCCCGCGCTCTCCGACAAGGCGGGCGTGCTCGATCATGGCGGGCTCGACGATGCGGTCGGCGCGCTGGCGGCGGCGCTGCTCGGTCGGGGGCTGCGGCCCGGCGACCGGGTGGCGAGCTGGCTTCCCAAGCAGCGGCTCGCCTGCCTGATGCCGCTCGCCGCCGCGCGGGCCGGGCTGGTCCATGTCCCGATCAACCCGCTGCTCAAGCATGGCCAGGTCGCGCATATCCTGGCCGACAGCGGCGCGCGGCTGCTGATCGCCGGCCGCGGTCGCGCCGACACGCTCGACCCTGATGACCGGCCCGAAGGCTGCGCGCTGCTGGTCGATGACGAGGAGGGCGCGGCACTGCTCGATCATGGCGACCGGCTGCCGCCGTCCTCCGCCGATACCGACGCGCTGGTCGCGATCCTCTATACCTCGGGGTCGACCGGCCGGCCCAAGGGCGTGATGCTCAGCCATGCCAATCTCTGGCTCGGCGCGGTCAGCGTGGCGCACTATCTCGGCCTCGATGCCGACGACCGGACCCTCGCGGTGCTGCCGCTCAGCTTCGACTATGGGCAGAACCAGCTCCTCTCCACCTGGGCGGCAGGCGGCTGTGTCCATCCGCTCGATTATCTGACGGCGCGCGACGTGGTGCGCGCGGTCGGGCGGCATGGCATCACCACGTTGGCGGGGGTGCCGCCGCTGTGGATCCAGCTTGCCGAGGCCGAATGGCCGGCCGGGAGCGTCGCGCCGCTGCGGCGGTTGACCAACACCGGCGGCCGGATGAGCGTGCCGCTGGTCCGGCGGCTGCGGGCGCTGTTCCCGGGCGCCCGGCTCTTCTCGATGTATGGCCTGACCGAAGCGTTCCGCTCGACCTATCTCGATCCTGCGCTGATCGACGATCATCCGGAGTCGATCGGCCGCGCGATCCCCTTTGCCGAGGTGCTGGTCGTCCGCCCGGACGGCACGGTCGCCGCCGATGGGGAGCCCGGCGAGCTCGTCCATGCCGGTCCGCTGGTCGCGCAGGGCTATTGGCAGGACGCCGAGCGGACCGCCCAGCGCTTCCGGCCGGCCCCTGCCGCGTCGCGTCATGGTGGGACGGCGGTGTGGTCGGGCGACACGGTGGTGCGTGACGCGGCCGGATTGCTGCGCTTCGTCGGCCGCGACGACGAGATGATCAAGAGCTCGGGCAACCGGATCAGCCCGACCGAGATAGAGGAGGCCGCGATCGCCAGCGGCGCGGCGGCCGAGGCGGTCGCCCTTGGTCTCCCCGACGATCGACTGGGTGAGGTCATCCTGCTCTATGCCCGCCCGGTCGGCGCCGATGCCGATGCGCGCCTGACCGACTGGTTCCGGCACAACCTGCCCAGTTTCATGCAGCCGGCACGGGTGATCTGGCGCGACGTGCTGCCCCGCAATGCCAATGGGAAGCTCGATCGCCCCGCGCTCAAAGCCGAGGCGCTTGCCGGAAGGGAAGGGGTGACGAGATGAAGCCGACCGGACCGATACCGCCCGATTTCCAGTGGCGGGACGGCGCGCTGATGATCGGCGGCCGCAGCGCCGACGAGTGGATCGCGGCCACCGGCGACACGCCGCTGTTCGTCTACGACCTCGCGATCGTCCGCGACCGCATCGCGCGGTTCCGGGCGGCGTTCGCGGGCGTGTCGCTCCATTATGCGGTGAAGGCAAATCCGCATCCGCCGCTGGTCGCTGCGATCGCGCCGCTAGTGGACGGGATCGACGTCGCCTCCGCCGGCGAGGCGAGTCTCGCGCTTGATGCGGGGATGGACGCGCGCCGCATTTCCTTCGCCGGGCCCGGCAAGCGCGACCGCGAGCTGGCGCTGGCGATCGAAGCCGGCATCACGCTCAACGTCGAATCGGAAGGCGAGGCCGAACGCGCGCTGGCGATCGGGCGCGGCATAGGCCGGACGCCGCGCCTTGCGCTGCGGATCAATCCCGATTTCGAGCTCAAGGGGTCGGGGATGAAGATGGGGGGGGGCGCCAAGCCGTTCGGCGTCGATGCCGAACGCGCGGCGCCGCTCGTGCGCCGGATCGTCGCGGCAGGCGCCGACTATCGGGGTCTGCACATATTCGCAGGGTCGCAGGCGCTCGATGCCGAGGCGCTGGTCGAGGCGCAGCGATCGGCTCTGTCGCTGGCGGCGCGGGTCAGCGGGGAGGCTGGAATGGCCCCGCCGCACGTGAATCTGGGCGGCGGCTTTGGTATCCCTCATTTCGCCAACGATGCCCGGTTAGACGAAAGTAGGGTGGGCGAGGCATTATCCCTGGCGCTCTCGCAGCGCGATGCGATCCTCGCGGACACAGAATTTACAATCGAGCTGGGACGCTGGCTGGTGGGAGAGGCGGGGGTCTATCTGACCCGTATCGTCGACCGGAAGACGAGCCATGGCGAGACCTTCCTGATCGTCGACGGCGGGCTGCACCATCAGCTGGCGGCGAGCGGCAACTTCGGTACGGTGGTCCGTCGTAACTACCCGATTTCTTTGACGAAATGTTCGGATTCGGCTAAGACGGAGGAGGTGACGGTAGTGGGTTGCCTCTGTACCCCGATCGATCGGCTGGGCGACCATGTCGGCCTGCCGGAGGCCGAAGTGGGCGACGTGGTCGCGCTGTACCTGGCGGGCGCCTATGGGGCGAGCGCCAGTCCGCAGGCTTTTCTCGGCCATCCGCCGCCGCGCGAAATAACGATAGACGGGACCCGTATCCTGTGATTCTAAGCTAATGTTCATCGACGGTGGAGCATTAGGCAAAGCGTTGTGTTTATGGGCTTGGGGAAGGCCCCGGAGGATGTGCATATGGCCTTTGGTGCTGCGCTGAAGCGGCTCGTCGCAATGCTGGCGGCGGCGACATTGCTCGCCATCATGCCGGCCTGCGCCTATGCCAAGGAAAAGGAGCTGCCCCCGGCACCCTTCGTCCCCGATGGCGGTGCCCCGGGCGAGGATTATACGATCGGCCCGCTCGATGCCCTCACCGTTTTCGTCTGGCGCAATCCGGAACTGGGTGCGCAGGTGCAGGTGCGGCCCGACGGGCGCATTACCTTGCCGCTGATCAACGACATGGTTGCCGTCGGCAAGACGCCGGCGAAGCTGTCGGACGACATTCGGGACGCGTTGTCCACCTATATCACCGACCCGATCGTGTCGGTGATCGTCAACAATTTCTCGGGCACCTTCGCCCAGCAGATCCGCATCGTCGGCGCGGCGGAGAAGCCGGCGACGGTCTCCTACCGCTCGGACATGACGCTGCTCGACGCGATGATCGCGGTCGGCGGGCTGTCGCAATATGCGGCGGGCAACCGCGCAAAGCTGATCCGCTACGATCCGGCGACCAAGCAGCAGCAGGAATATCGCCTGCGCATCGACAGCCTCTTGAAGCGGGGAGATATCAAGGCGAACGTGAAGCTGCAGCCGGGTGATGTGATCATCATCCCCGAAAGCGTGTTCTAGGAATCGGCCGTGGGGGCGGCGGGCTAATCGATGGAAGCCATCTACACCGAGATCAGGATTGCCCTGTACGCGATCTGGCGGATGCGCTGGCTGGCGCTCGCCGTCGCCTGGTGCTTCTGCCTGATCGGCTGGGTGATGGTGATGCGGGTTCCCGCCGCCTATGAGAGCAGTGCGCGCATCCAGGTGCAGGTCAAGTCGCTCTTCGCCGACGGGGCGCAGAACGACATGCAGCGCAACGTCGACCGCGTCCGACAGTCGCTGACCTCGACCGAGATATTGAAGCGCGTCGTCCGCACCGTCTCCAATGGTGAACGGCCACTGACCTCCTATGAGTCCCTCTCGCTCATCGGTGCGCTGCGCTCCGGCATCTCGATCACCGCACAGGGCGACGACCTGCTCGAGATCAGGACCCGGATCAGCCTGAAGGGCATTTCCGAGCAGCAGACTGCCGCGATCGCGCGCAACGTCACCCAGAAGCTGATCGACATCTTCATCCAGGAAAATGTGATCGGCAGTAAGGCCAACAATGCGGAAGCGCTGAACTTCCTCGACCAGGAACTGGCTCGCCGTGCCAAGGAACTGGCCGAGGTCGACCGCCAGCGTGCGCAGATCACCCAGAGCACGCTCGGCTCGCTGCCGGGCACCGGTACGCTCGACCAGCGGATGGACGCGGCGCGCAACGAGATGATCAATCTCGATTCGAATCTGATGCAGGCGCGCAGCGCGCTCGCCGCGATGAATGGCCAGCTCGCCGCCACGCCCGCGCAGATTCCAGCCGGCGTCAATGGTATCGATACGCTCGACCAGCGCATTGCGACGCTGGAGGGGCAGCTTTCGGAGGCCATATCGCGCGGCTGGACGGAGAAGCATCCGGACGTGATCGCGATCCGGTCCCAGCTTACCCAACTCCGTGCGGAGAAAGCGCGCGGCGGCAGCCGCTCGGTGCCGATGGCGCCCAATCCGGTCTATGTCTCGCTCAAGTCGATGCAGGCCGAACGGGAAGGCAATGTGGCCGCGCTGCAGGCGCGCAAGTCGCAGCTCGAACAGGCGGTGACAACGATCGCCCAGCGCCAGCTCGCCGCGCCGGGGGCCCAGATCGACCAGGCCCGGCTCGACCGCGACTATGACGTGCTCAAGGATCAGTACAACAAGCTGCTGGCCCAGCGCGAGGCGGCCAAGCTGCGCTCCGATGCGACCGGCAAGACCGATGGCGTCCAGTTTCGCGTGATCGACCAGCCGTCGCTGCCGCGCCAGCCGGCGGCGCCCAACCGGGCGATGCTTCTTACCGGCGTGCTCGTGGCGGGGATCGTGATCGGCGCGGGAGTGGCCTTCGCCAAGAGCCAGCTGGCCAATGTCTACACGACCACCCAGCAGCTCGCGAAGGCCAGTGGCCTGCCGGTGCTCGGGTCGATCTCGGAGGTGATCACGGCCGACACGCGGGCGATCCGGCGCAAGCAGATGATGTGGTTCTCCTCGGCGGCGGCCGGCCTGCCGGGAATGTTCATGCTGCTGATGCTGATCGAATTCGTCAAACGCATCATGGTGTCCTGACGGGATGGATGGACAGGACGATAGCGGCAAGCCGCCGCCCCGGAAGCGGAAGCGCCGCGGTTCGCTGATCGAGCGGGCCGGCTCGGTCTATGACTTCGAGGCGGTGCTGCGCGCCCGCGTGGTCATGCCCGAAGGGGGCGGCGAACAGCCGGTGGTCGACGTCCCGGTAAACACGCCGCAACCCCAACCGCAACCGCAGCCGCCACAGCAGCCGTCGATGCCCCCGCTGCCCTATCAGGGGCTCGACGGCGGGGCGGCGCTTGCGGCTGCCGACATGCCGCTGCCGCCCGTACTCGCCGATGGAATGGGCGGGGGGCTCGTGCCGCCCGCCATGCCCCCGGCTGCCGCGGCGGGAAACGGCGTCGCACTGCCCGCGCCGGAGATCGTCTACCGTACCGCCAAGGTGAACCGCGCCGACCTGATCGATCAGGGCTTCGTGATGCCCGACGCGGCGATCACCGCGCTGGCCGAGGAGTTCCGGATCGTCAAGCGGACCCTGCTGCTCAACGCGGTCGGGCCGACCGCGTTGCCGAACGGACGCCGTATCCTGATCTGTTCCGCGCAGGCGAACGAAGGCAAGACCTTCTGCGCGGTCAACCTGGCGCTGTCGATGGCGAACGAGCGCGACATCGAGGTGCTGCTGATCGACGGCGACTTTGCGAAGCCGACCGTGCTCTCGACCCTGGGAATCGAGGGCCCCGTGGGGCTGATGGACGCGCTCGCCGATCCCGACATCGACGTCGAGACGCTGGTGATCAAGACCGACGTCGGCAACCTGTCGGTGCTGCCGTCGGGCAAATATACCAATGAGGCGACCGAACTGATCGCCGCGGACCGGACCCGTGCGATCATCGAGCGGCTGTCGACCAAGCCCAACCGCATCATTCTTTTCGACAGCCCCCCGGCGCTGGCGGCGTCTCCCGCGTCGGTGCTGGCCTATCATGTCGGACAGGTGCTGCTGGTCGTCAGCGCCGACAAGACGGCGGAGGCCGAACTGCGCGACGCGGTACTGCTGCTCGGCGGGTGCGAGGAGATTCAGCTCCTCCTCAACGGCGCGCGCTTCGCGCCGAACGCGCGCCGCTTCGGCAGCTACTACGGATATGAAGCGCCGCGATGAGCGGTCGTTCGAAAATGTCCGCGTCGGCTCGTGACGGCGGCCGCTCGACATGCGCCGCTCCGCATAGTTCCAAGCAGATACTGAGCCGGGCCGCATCGCGAATCCTGCCCGGCCTGCTGGGCGCCGCCGCCTGCAGCCCGGCCCTTGCCGACCGTCCGGAGTTCGGCGCCTTCCTCAATCTCGATCAGGTCGCCGAGTCACAGCTCCATGGTCCCGGTGCGGACGACGTAACCTACACCGAGGTTTCCGGCATATTGACGGCGCGGATCTCGAACCGGCGCATCGTCGCATCGGGCACCTATCACCTGTCCTATCGCTTCCCCGAGATGGGCAATGTCAACAAGAGCTTCAACCAGGACGGGTTGATGCGGCTGCAGGCCAACGTCATCGATGAGTGGCTGACCCTGGAGACGGGCGCACTCGTCACCCGCAGCCGCGTCGATGCGAGCGGCGCCGCGCCGCAGTTCAACATCGGCAATCCCCAGAACCTGACGCAGACCTATTCGGCCTTCGTGCAGCCGACCCTCATGCACCGGATCGGCGACCTCGGCCTCGGCGTGAGCTACCGCTACGCCTATACCCAGAACGAGACGACCGACAATCTTCCCGCCACCGGCCCGATCAACGACCGGTTCGACAGCTCGAAGGCGCAGCAGGTGACGGCCAATATCGGCATGGAGCCGGGCAGCCTGCCGTTTGGATGGAAAGTCTCCTCCGAATATCGCCGCGAGAACACCACCAATCTCGACGAGCATTTCCGCGCCTTCAACGTCATCGGAGAGGTACGGGTGCCGCTGGCCGGCTCGCCGATCGCGCTCGTCGCGAGCGGCGGCTATGAACGGACGCGGACGTCCGAGCGATCGGCGCTGGTCGATCCGGTCACCGGGTTGCCGGTGCGCGGCAAGGGGGGGCGCTTCCTCGTCGATCCGGCCAGCCCACGCCTTCTGACCTATGAGGTCGAGGGACTGATAGCCAATGCCGGTGTGATCTGGCGCCCCAGCCGACGTACCCGGATGGAAGCGCGCGTCGGCCGCCGCTACGGCGACCTGTCCGTCACCGGACTGATCGAGATGCGGCCGAGCGAGCGTTCGGGCCTGACCCTGATCGTTACCGACCGGGTCGAAAGCTTCGGACAGGGTGTATCGAGCGGCCTGGCCGGCGCACCGCCGATCCTGGACGTCAACCAGGTCGATCCGTCCAGTTCTTACCAGCAGTGCCTGTTCGGCAAGACCTCGGGTTCGGGCCGGTGCATCGCCAGTTCGCTGGGGCAGGCCTCGGCAAACAGCTATCGTGAACGGGCGGCGAACATCATCTTCACCCGGACGATGCGGACCTGGAACCTGAGCGGCGGGCTGGGCTATGCGCGCCGCACCTATATCGACAATCCCAATTCGCTCTTTTCACTCGACGGCGTCGTCGATCAGAGCTTCTTCAGCAGCCTCTCGATCGGCCGGCCGCTCAGCCGCATCTCGGGGGTGTCCTTTTCTTTTACGGGCAATTTGTTTAAGAACGGACAGGTCGGAGCGTCTGATGTGATGTCTGGATCGTTCAGCACCAATTACTACCGGAGCTTCGGACGCGGTATCCAGATGCAGGCGAGCGTCGCGGTGGATGGGTCGAAGCAGGATGGGATGACGACCGATGTATCGGGACGCGCGCGGCTTGGCTTGCAATATCGGTTCTGAGATGCCGCATCGCCGCGTATCCGGGCGGGAGGGTCGATTTGGACCATGATCCCTACGGTCTGAGCGACCGGCCGTTCCAGCTCACGCCCGATCCGCGTTTTTATTTCGAGAGCGCGACGCATCGCAAGGCAATGACCTATCTGGGTTACGGCCTGGCCCAGGGTGAGGGATTCATCGTCGTCACGGGCGAGGTCGGCACCGGCAAGACCATGCTGGTCGGTCGCCTGCTGGCAACGATCGACCGGTCACGGCTGACCGCGATCAACCTGGTCTCGACCCAGCTCGAGGGCGAGGACATCCTGCGGATCGTCGCGCTGGCGCTCGGCGTCGCCACCGACGTCGCCGCCAAGGGGCAGTTGCTCGCCCGGATCGAACGCTTCCTCCACGAACAGGCGCGGAGCGGCAAGCGCACCCTGCTGATCGTCGATGAGGCGCAGAACCTGCCGATCTCCGCGCTCGAAGAACTGCGCATGTTGTCCAACTTCCAATATGGCGGGCAGGCGCTCCTCCAGATATTCCTGCTCGGCCAGCCCGAGTTCCGCGAGGCGCTGGCTCAGCCGCGCTTCGAACAGCTTCGCCAGCGCGTGATCGCCACCCACCACCTGACCGCGATGGGCGGCGACGAGGTGGCGCCCTACATCATGCATCGGCTGGCCTGCGCCGGCTGGAAGGGGACGCCTCGTTTCACGCAGGATGCCTATGAGGCGTTCCACCGTCTGTCGGGCGGCATCCCGCGACGGCTGAACATGCTCGCCGGCCGGGTGATGCTGCAAGGCGCGATCGAGCGGCTGACCGACATCGACGGCGAAGTGGTCGAGGACGTTGCCGCCGATCTGGCGAGCGAGAGCATCATGCCCGCCGATGGTCCCCAGCCATTGGCGCGGGCGATGCCGCCCGTTTCCGAGCCTGCGCCGTCACTCGCTCCCTATCCCGCCCCGGCCCCCGCGGAACCGCCGCTGGCGTCGGAGCCGTCACGGGCGCCGGAGCCGCAATGGGCGGCAGCGCCTGCCCCCGCGCCGCCGCAACCGCAATGGGCGGCAGCACCTGCTGCTGCGCCGCCGCAGCCCGTCTATGCGGCGCCGACGCAGGCGCCCGGTCCGGCCTCTTACACCAGCTACTCCCCCGATGAGGAGGATGAGCCGGCCGTGCGCCAGGTGCAGCCCGATCCGTTCGTCGGCCTGGCGAGCCATATTCCCCCGCCGGCGATCGAGCAGCCGCCCCGGTATGACGGTTATGTGCCGCCCGAGGCGGTCGTGCCGCCACCGCCGATCGGATCGCCTCTGCCTCCGTTGCGCGCGGTCGAAGAGGCACCGGTTCCGACACCTGCGCCCGCACCCGCGCCCGCGCCAGCCTGGGCATCGGTGCCGCAGCCGGCTGCTGCGCCATCGCCCGACGCCCCGGCCCCGGCGTCCCGGCCCGCCTATCAGCCACCCGTTGCGGAGCCGCCTGCTGCGCCGCCCCCCGCCGTCGCGGCGGCCGATCCGGTGGTGGCGGACTATGCGGCGCGCAATGCCGAGCTGGAGGCACGGCTGGCCGAGCAGGAGGCGATGTTGCGGCGGACGCTGTCACTTCTGGTCGAACTGGTCGAGACGGACCCGCAGCTTCCGAAGGACCCGCAAGGGAGCGGAAATGGCGGCAACCAGGACGCGGCCTGATCGCGCCATGGTCATTAACGGCCTGTCGGTCGACATCGAGGACTGGTTCCAGGTCGGAGCGTTCGAACGGACGATCCGGCGCGAGGATTGGGATGAGCTGACACCGCGGGTCGAACGCAACAGCGACGCGGTGATCGAGCTGTTCGGCCGGATGGGCGCCAAAGCCACCTTCTTCACCCTCGGCTGGGTCGCCGAGCGTTACCCTTCGCTGATCCGTCGTATCGTCGACGCCGGACACGAACTCGCGAGCCACGGCTGGGATCATGTCCGTGTCTTCACGATGACGCCCGCCCGGTTCCGCGCCGACCTGCGCCGCACCCGGGCGGTGCTCGAAGACCTGTCCGGGCAGAAGGTGACCGGCTATCGCGCGCCGAGCTTCTCGATCGACGGGCGGACCCCCTGGGCGCACGAGATACTCGCCGAGGAGGGCTATGCCTATTCGTCGAGCGTCGCGCCCGTGGTGCACGATCATTATGGCTGGCCCGAGGCGCCGCGCTTCGCCTTCCGGCCGGTCGCGGGCAGCGCGCTGGTCGAGCTGCCGGTGACGACCGCCCGGCTGGGCGGCCGCATCGTCGCCGCCGGCGGGGGCGGCTTCTTCCGCCTGTTCCCCTATGCCTTCTCGCGCTGGGCGATCCGGCAGGTCAATGGCGAGCGGCAGCCCGCCATCTTCTATTTCCACCCGTGGGAGATCGACCCTGGCCAGCCGCGCGTCGCCGACGCCCCGCTGCGATCGAAGCTGCGCCATTATGCGCGGCTCGGCGCGATGGAGGGCAAGCTCGAGCGGGTGATCCGTGACTTCCGCTGGGACCGCATCGACCATGTGGCCGCCACGGAAGCGGCCAGGGGCGGCTGAACCGTGGCGGGGGTGCACAGCGCCGATCTGGCCGACCCGTCGATCCGGGCGACGATCGACGCCTATATCGAGCGTCACCCCCAGGGCAGCGCTTTCCACCGCGCCGCCTGGAGCCGCGCGGTCGAGCAGGGCTGCCACCAGACCGCCCATTATCTGGTCGCCGAGGCGGGCGGGGCGGTCACCGGGCTGCTGCCGCTGACCGAGATGCATTCGCCGCTGTTCGGCCGCGCGCTGGTGTCCGCGGGCTTCGCGGTGGGCGGTGGCCCGATCGCCGACGATGCGGCCACCGTCGATCGGCTTGCCGAGCAAGGCTGGGCGTTGGCTCGACGGCTCAGTTGCCCGTCGCTCGAACTGCGCGGCGGGGCGGTCCCGACGGGCTCGGGCTGGCACGTAGAGCAGGGGACCTATGCCGGCTTCGCCCGCCCGCTCGCCGCCGATGACGAGGCGGAGCTGCTGGCGATCCCGCGCAAGCAGCGCGCCGAGGTGCGCAAGGCGCAAGGATTCGACCTGACGGTGACCGCTGGCCGGGACGAGGCGGACCGCGCCGTCCATTATGCGATCTATGCCGAGAGCGTCCGTAACCTCGGTACGCCGGTCTTTCCACGATCGCTGTTCGACGCGGTGCTCGACGGTTTCGGGGAGGATGCCGACATCCTGACCGTCAGCCGCGCCGGCGCGCCGCTGGCGAGCGTGCTCAGCCTGTACCACAAGGGGGTGGTCATGCCTTATTGGGGTGGAGGCACGCGCGCGGCGCGGAGTTGGCGCGCCAATGACATGATGTATTACGCGCTGATGCTCCATGCGCGTCGGCGCGGCTGCACGGCATTCGATTTCGGCCGGTCGAAATTCGGCACCGGCGCCTTCGCCTTCAAGAAGAACTGGGGCTTCGAGCCGGAGCCGCTCGCCTATGCCGCGCGGACCGCCGATGGTGAGCAGCCGCGCGAGATCAACCCGCTCAGCCCCCGTTACCGGCTGCAGGTCGCGCTGTGGCAGCGGCTGCCACTCGCGATCGCCAACCGCATCGGCCCCTGGATCGCGAAGGGACTCGGCTGATGGGCGAGCTGATGTTCCTGGCGCATCGCATCCCTTTCCCCCCGGACCGGGGCGATCGCATCCGCAGCTTCCACATGCTGCGCCATCTCGCGCAGAGCCGGCCGGTGCATCTGCTCGGCTTCGTGGACAATGCCGAGGATCGCAAGGCGGCCAAGGAATTGCTGCCGATGCTTGCCTCGCTGCACATCGAGCTGCGCGACAAGTCCCGGCTGCGTGCCGGCCTGGAGGCGCTGATGCTGGGCGAGCCGGTGTCTGTCGCGGCCTTTGGGTCGCGGCGGATCATGCGCACGGTCGACCAGCTTCTCGCCGATCGGCCGATCGACACGATCTTCGCTTATTCGGGCCAGATGGCGCAGTTCGTGCCCGACGATCGCGGGGGCCGGCGCTTCATCATGGATTTCGTCGACGTCGATTCGGAGAAGTTTGCGGCCTATGGCGCCGAGGAGGGCGGGCTGATGGGCTGGGTCCATCGGCGCGAGGGACGGCTGCTGGCGGCCTATGAGGACAGCATCGGCCGCTGGGCCGACGTCAACCTGTTCGTCAGCGAGGCGGAGGCGGCGCTGTTCCGGCGGCGGGCGGGGCTATCGAGCAGCCATGTCCGCGCGCTCGACAACGGCATCGACACGGCCTTCTTCGACCCCGCCGGCTTCCCGCGCATCGACGGGGCCGAGCCGATGCTCGTCTTCACCGGGCAGATGGATTACCGCCCCAATGTCGAAGCGGTCGACTATTTCGCACGGCGGACCTTTCCCGCGATCCGCGCCAAGCATCCCTCGACCCTGTTTGCGATCGTGGGGCGTGATCCGGCCCCGGCGGTGCGGGCGCTGGCGGGCCTGCGCAACGTGATCGTCACCGGATCGGTGCCCGACGTACGGCCCTGGCTAGCCGCCGCGGCGGTGGTCGTCGCGCCGCTCGACATCGCCCGTGGCGTCCAGAACAAGGTGCTGGAGGCGATGGCGATGGCGCGGCCGGTGGTCGCGTCCCCCGCCGCCTTCGAGGGGATCGACGCGGTGCCCGACAAGCACCTGCGCGTTGCCCAGGGCTATGACATGGCCAATGCCGTCCTCCACCTGCTCACCCATCCCGCCGAGGGTGAGGCGATGGGCCGCGCGGCGCGGGCGCATGTCGTCGCCCGCTACGACTGGGAGACGCAGCTGCGCACCCTCGACACGCTGATCGGGCAGCCCTGAACATGTGCGGAATCGCGGGTCTCTATCATCTCCAGACCGCCAAGCCGGTCGAGGAAAGCCGTATCCGGGCGATGACCGACATGATCGCGCATCGAGGTCCCGACGGGTCGGGGGTATGGACCGCACCGGGCGTCGGTCTCGGCCACCGCCGCCTGTCGATTATCGACCTGGCGGGCGGCGCCCAGCCGATGGCCAGCGCGGACGGCCAGGCGATGCTCAGCTATAATGGCGAGGTCTATAATTACCGCACGGTGCGCGCCGAGCTGGAGGCGCTCGGCCGCGTCTTCCGCACCAGCAGCGACAGCGAGGTGATCGTCGAGGCATGGCGGCAATGGGGCCCGGATTGCCTGTCGCGGCTCAACGGCATGTTCGGCTTCGCGATCCACGACTGCGAGCGCGGCTGCCTGTTCCTGGCGCGCGACCGGCTCGGCGTGAAGCCGCTCTTCTATGCCGAGCTGTCGGACGGCAGCGTCGCCTTCGGCTCGGAACTCAAGGCGCTGCTCGCCCATCCGCTGCTGCGCCGCAGCCTGGATTTCAGCGCAGTCGAGGACTATCTGGGGCTCGGCTATGTCCCCGACGATACCAGCATCGTCGCGGGCGTGAACAAGCTGCCCGCCGGGCATTATCTGATGCTCCGGCGCGGCGCGCCGCTCCCCCGGCCGGTGCAATGGTGGGACGTCAGCTTCGCCGACCGCGCCCGGGGCAGTCGCGCCGCGCTCGAAGAGGAACTGGTCAGCATCATGCGCGCCGCCGTCACCGACCGGATGGTGTCGGACGTGCCGCTCGGCGCCTTCCTGTCGGGCGGGGTCGACAGCTCCGCGGTGGTCGCGCTGATGGCGGAGGCGAGCCGGCAGGCGGTCAAGACCTGCTCGATCGGCTTCGATCATCCCGATTTCGACGAGACCCGCCATGCCGCTACGATCGCGGAGCGCTTCGCCACCGATCATCGCACCCGCGTCGTCTCGGCCGACGACCATGGCCTGGTCGACACGCTGGTCGCGGCGTTCGACGAACCCTTTGCCGATGCCTCCGCGCTGCCGACCTATCGGGTCGCCGAGCTGGCGCGCGAGACGGTGACGGTGGCGCTGTCGGGCGACGGCGCCGACGAAGCCTTCGCCGGCTATCGGCGGCTCACCTTCTTCCAGGCCGAGGAGCGGGTGCGCGGACTGCTCCCGCTCGGTTTCCGGCGCGGTCTGTTCGGCACGCTCGGCCGGGTCTATCCCAAGCTCGACCGGGCGCCGCAGGTGCTGCGTGCCAAGAGCACGCTGGAGGGCCTCGGCCGGTCGAGCGAGGAGGCCTATGCCCTCGCGGTGGGCGTGACCGGTCCGGCGCTGCGGCGGCGGCTCTACACCGATCGGGCTGTCCGCGAGCTGCACGGGCATCGCGCCGAGAACCGCTATATCGCGGCGATGCGCGCAGCTCCGGCGCGCGACGCGCTCGACCGCGCCCAATATGCCGATCTCAAGATCTGGCTGCCCGGCGACATCCTCACCAAGGTCGACCGTACCAGCATGGCGGTCGGCCTGGAGGCGCGCGAGCCACTGCTCGACTATCGGCTGGTCGAGTTCGCGGCGCGGCTGCCGGTGCGGATGCGGGTGCGCGGCACCACCGGCAAGTGGCTGCTCAAGCAGGCGATGCGCCGCTACCTGCCCGACGACATATTGTTCCGGCGCAAGATGGGCTTCGTCACCCCGATCAGCGCCTGGTTCCGGGGTCCGCTGGCCGAGGAGGCGCGGCGCATCGCCAGGGGCTCCTCGCTCGCCGAAACCGGCTGGTTCGACCCCGCCGCGCTCGACGCGATCGTCACCGAGCATCAGGCCGGCCGCTTCGACCATGGCCGTCTGCTGTGGCAGCTCATGATGCTCGACCGCTCGCTGGGGCGGCTGTTCGGGATGGGACGATAAGCGGTCGTTCCGCGAATCCCTTCACCGTCATCCTGGCTTTCGCCGGGATGACGAGGGGGAAGGCTACCGGACCCTGATCAGTTCCACCTCGAAGATCATCCAGCTATTGGGCGGGACGGGGCCCTTGCCCCTTGCGCCATAGCCCGCCTCGGGCGGGATGATCAGCGTGCGGATACCGCCTTCCTTCATGCCGACGATCCCCGCATCCCAGCCCTCGATCACGTCGCCGGCGCCGAGTGTGAAGGTCAGCGGTTGGCTGCCGCGCGAGGAGTCGAAATTCTTGCCGCGCTCCTCCTCGGGCTGGAGCCACAGCCAGCCGGTATAATGGACGGTGACGGTTCGGCCCTTGAGCGCCTCGGCCCCCTTGCCGACCTCATAATCCTCGATCTGCGTGCCGTCTGGCAGCGTCGCCGTCTGCGCCTGCACGGTCGCGCTCGCCACCAGGGCCAGCGCCAGTAGTGGTGCGCGAAACATCATGCTGCGCTTTCTCCCGTTCCTGCCGGCGGATAGACGGCTTCCATGAAATAGAGCCCGTCGGGCGGCGCGTTCAGGCCGAGGCGGGCGCGGTCCGCCGCCGCCAGCGCGTCGGCCAGGTCGGCGGGTGTCCAGCTGCCGCGGCCGACCATCGCGAGGCAGCCGACCATCGAGCGGACCTGGTGATGGAGGAAGGAACGCGCCGCCGCCTCGATCTCGATCAGCTCGCCTGAGCGGCGCACGTCCAGCCTGTCGAGCGTCTTGACCGGGCTCTCGGCCTGGCAATGCGCCGAGCGGAAGGTGGTGAAATCGTGCCGCCCGACGAGATGCCGCGCCGCTGCGTGCATCGCCCCGTCATCGAGCTCGGCCGCCACCTGCCAGGCGAGCCCGGCGTCGAGGGTCAGTGGCGCGCGCCGGTTGACGATGCGATAGACATAGCGTCGGCCGATGCACGAAAAGCGGGCATGCCAGTCGTCGGGCACGGCTTCGCAGCCGAGGATCGCCACGGGTGCCGGACGCAGCCGGGCGTTCAGTGCCTCCTGCAGCCGGAACGGCGTGATCGGCTTGGCGATGTCGGCATGTGCGGTCATCGCCCGGCCGTGGACGCCGGCGTCGGTTCGCCCGGCGGCGTGGACCACCGCCTGCTCGCCGGTGACGGCGGTGATCGCTTCCTCGATCGCCTGCTGGACGCTGGGACCATGTGCCTGCCGTTGCCAGCCCATGAACGGGCGCCCGTCGAACTCGACGGTCAGGCGGAAGCGGGTCATGTCCGGACCGGGCCCGGCAGATGGGTCCCCGCCGGGATGGCGAAGCCGCGCAGCAGCTCCCCGGCGCTCATCGCCGCCTTGCCGGCGCGCTGGACACGGGTGGGCCGGATCGCGCCGTTGATGCAGGCGATCGTCAGCGCATCGTCGATCACTTCGCCCGGCGCCGTCAGGACGTGCCGGTCGATCACCTCGCAGGCGAGGACGCGGATGCGCTCGCCCTGATGCTCGAACCAGGCGCCCGGCGTCGGGTTGAAGGCGCGGACCTGCCGTTCGATCTGCCCGGCGGCCTCGGCGAAATCGATCCGTGCCTCGGCCTTGTCGATCTTGGCGGCATAGGTGACGCCATTCTCCGGCTGGACGACCGGCGGATAGGCGCCGAGGTCGGCGAGCACCCGTACCATCAGCGCGGCGCCGCTGCGCGCCAGTTCATCGGTCAGCTTGCCCCCCGTCTTGCCGTCGATCGGCGTCTCGACCGTCGCCAGCATCGGCCCGGTGTCGAGCCCGCGCTCCATCTGCATGATCGTCACGCCGGTCGTCCTGTCGCCGGTCAGGATGGCGCGCTGGACCGGGGCCGCCCCGCGCCAGCGCGGCAGCAGCGAACCATGGACGTTGAGGCAGCCCTGGCGGGGCGCGTCGAGTACCGCTTGCGGGAGAATCAGGCCGTAGGCCGCGACCACCGCGACATCGAGGTCGAGTGCGGCGAAGTGCGCCTGCGCTTCCGCATCGCGCAGCGTGATCGGATGACGGACCGGGATGCCGAGTTCCTCGGCCCGACGCTGCACGGGCGAGGGCATCAGTGCCTTGCCACGGCCGGCGGGGCGCGGCGGCTGGCAATAGACGGCGGCCAGATCGTGGCCGGCGGCGACCAGCGCGTCGAGCGTCGGTACGGCGAAATCGGGGGTTCCCATGAAGGCGATGCGCATGATCCCTCTGAAACGCTTGCCATCCGATGATGCAAGCCCATATCGATGGGCGATGTCGTCTCCCGAGATCGAAACGCTGACCCAGGCGCTTGCGAAGCTGCCCGGCCTGGGACCGCGCTCCGCGCGCCGGGCGGTGCTGCACCTGCTGAAGAAGCGGGAGGCAGCGCTCGGGCCGCTGCTGCGCGCGCTGGAGTCGGTCAACGACAAGCTCACCACCTGCCATGTCTGCGGCAATGTCGACACCAGCGATCCGTGCGGCATCTGCGCCGATCCCCGGCGCGATGCGCGGATGCTATGCGTGGTCGAGGAGGTGGCCGACCTGTGGGCGCTCGATCGGTCTCGGCTCTTCCCCGGCCGTTTCCACGTGCTTGGCGGGCGGCTTTCCGCGCTGGAGGGAATCCGGCCGGAGGATCTTTCGATCGATCTGCTGATCGGCCGCATCGCGGCGGGCGGGATCGACGAGGTGGTGCTGGCGATGAACGCCACGCTCGAGGGCCAGACCACCGCCCATTATATCGCCGACCGGCTTGAGAGCTTCCCGGTCCGCCTGACCCAGCTTGCGCATGGCCTGCCGGTGGGGGGCGAGCTTGACTATCTCGACGAGGGTACTCTGGCGCAGGCGCTGCGCGCGCGCCGTCCGGTAGGCTGATTGCCCCCCCCCTTGGGCCGTTCTGCTGCGGTTAAGATTGGCTGGTTCATTCTTGATTCGGCCGACTCCAGCTCGGACCCAGGAGGGAAGGAGCTATGCGTATGAGACGAATATTCACGGGGGTGATGGCGGCGCTCGCCGTCACCAGCGCGGTTGCGGCGAGCGCGCCCGCGGAGGCCCGCGATCGCGGGGGCCACCGCTATGAGCATCGATGGGATGGCGACCGCAGTTGGCGCGGCGACCGTGGCTGGCGTGGCGACCGTGGTTGGCGCGGCGATCGCTGGCGCGGGCGCGGCTATGGCTACTATGCCCCTCGCCGCTATTATTACGAACCGCGTTACTATGGTTATGGCTACGGCTATCCGCGCGGGCGCTATTATTATCGCGACCGTGGCGGCGACGCTCTGATCGGAGCGATCGCGGGCATTGCGATCGGCGCGGCCATCGCCAGCGCCGACTGATCGTCCGCCCCCTTCCGCACGCGGGAGGGGGCGGTGGTCGTCGCCTTGACGATTCGACCCGAAATACCTAGCTCGTCGTCATGGCCATCCGTCCGATCCTCGAAGCGCCCGATCCGCGGCTGCGCACCAAGTCCACGCCCGTAGAGGCCGTCGATGACGATCTGCGCGCGCTGATCGCCGACATGTTCGAAACCATGTACGATGCGCCGGGTATCGGCCTGGCGGCGATCCAGGTCGGCGTGCCGAAGCGCGTCCTTGTGATCGATCTCCAGGAGGAAGAGGACGCCGACGGCAAGCCGATCCGGCATCCGCGCGTTTTCATCAATCCCGAGCTGTTTGATCCGTCGGAAGACCAGTCGGTCTACAATGAAGGCTGCCTGTCGGTGCCGGATCAATATGCGGAGGTCGAGCGCCCGGCGGTGATCCATGCCCGCTGGCTCGACGAGACGGGCGCCAGGCACGAGGAGCGGCTCGAAGGCCTGCTCGCAACCTGCCTGCAGCATGAGATGGACCATCTCGAGGGTATCCTCTTTATCGATCATCTGTCGCGCCTGAAGCGCGAGATGGTGATGAAGAAGCTCGAAAAGGCTCGCCGCGCCCGCAAGGCGGCCTGATTTAGCCGTAATCCGTCATGCCGGCGAAGGCCGGCATCTCAGGAGGATGGGAGAAAAGGTCGAGGCGGGAGCCGCCTGAGATACCGGCCTCCGCCGGCATGACGGCTATGCCTCAGGCCTCCGCCCAGCGTCGCAGCAGGTTGTGGTAGACGCCGGTCAGCTTGATGATCGCCGGATCGTCCTGTCCACGGTCGCTGGCGACCGCCTGGATGGCGGTGTCGAGGTCGAACAGCGTCCGGCGCGCCCCATCGTCGCGCACCATGCTCTGGATCCAGAAGAAGGAGCACAGCCGCTCGCCCCGCGTCACTGGCGTGACATGGTGGAGGCTGGACGCGGGATAGAGAATCAGGTCCCCCGCGCCGAGCTTGACCTTGTGGGTACCGAGCGTGTCCTCGACCACCAGCTCGCCACCGTCATAGCTGTCGGGATCGTTGAGGAAGAGCGTCGCGGACAGGTCGGAACGGATCCGGAAGTCGGTGCCGCGCTTCATTCGGATCGCGTTGTCGACATGGGTGTCGAACCGTTCGCCGCCGGCGTAGAGATTGAACAGCGGGGGGAACACCTTGAGCGGCAGGGCCGCCGCGATGAACAGCGGTGTCGCGCTGAGTGCGTCAAGGATGATGCCGCCGGCCTCGCGTGCCGCGGCGCTGTCCTCCGGCAGTTGCCGGTTCTTCTTGGCGAGCGCGGATTGGTGGCCCGAGGTGGCGTTGCCATCGACCCATTCCGCGTCGGCCACGAGCTCGCGGACATGGTCGAGGGTTCGGCCGGTGAGGACCTCCGGTATCGCGATCATCATCGGGGGGTCAGCCGTTGAGCGTGAAAGGCATGGTGTAGAGGCCGCGCACCTCGACAGGCTGGCCCTCGCGGATCACCGGCTGCCACCGCCAGCTCCGAACCGCCTGAAGTGCCGCCTGGTCGAGCCGGGCGAATCCGCTGCTCTGCGCGATCGATATTTCCGCGACCCTCCCGTCGGCGCCGATCAGCAAGCGGAGGACAACGGTGCCCTGCTCGTGCTTGCGCCGCGATTCCATCGGGTAGCGTGGCGGCTTTCCCTCGAGGAGCCGTTCGTCGAGGTTGCCGACCGTCACCGGTCCGGCGGGCGGAGGTGCGGCGACGGCGACCGGCTTGGGCGGTGGAGGCGCGGAAGTGACGGCGATCGGCGGAGGTGGCGGCGCGATCGCCTGCACGATCGGCGGCGGCGTCACGACAACCGGCTGGACCTTCTCGACCACGACCGGCTCGGGCTTCGGCTTCTCGGCGGGCGGCGCCGGCGGCTCGGCGATCAGATCGACCACCAGCGGCTTCTTCTTCTCCGCGATGTGGATGACGTCGAAGGTGACCAGCGCATAGAGGGCGGCGAGGTGGAGAGCGACGATCGTGGCGATCATCGCCCAGTTGGGCGCGCGATCGCCGCCATAGGTCGATCGCTCCACGATGATCGGCGCCGCGCTCACCCGTGCCTGCGAATCGGGCAGGTCGGCAAAGAAGAGCGTGTGGCTCTCCGCTCCCGATTCCCTGTCCAGCGTCGCGTGCATCGTCAACGATCGACTCCCTGTCTGCGGCTTCGCTACCGCAGTTCTTAGTGCAAATCAATCGCAATAGCGTTTGATCCTCGTCAAGAAGCATGCGTCGGCAAGCGTGACGAAACGCCCCGCGATCCCTATGTGGTGGTCATGCGTCATCACAAAGCAGCCGGTCTCCCGACCCGCGAACAGATCATCGACTTCATCACCACATCGGAGGTGCCGGCCGGCAAGCGAGAGATCGCGCGCGCCTTCGGGTTGCAGGGCAATGAGAAGATCGCGCTCAAGGCGCTGCTCAAAGATATGGCCGACGAAGGACTGATCGACAGCGCGCGCGGCCGTGCCTTCCACAAGATGGGCGGCATCCCGAAGGTGACGGTGCTGCGGATCACCGACGTGACCGAGGAGGGCGTGCCGCTGGCGGTGCCGGAGACGTGGCACGGCGAAAACGGGCCGCCGCCACAGCTACGCGTCCGCGAGGTTCGCGCGCGCAAGGGCAGCGCGCTCGGCGTCGGAGACCGCATCCTGGCGCGGACCGAGGAAGCCGGGAGCGGCTGGATAGCGCATCCGATGAAGAAGCTGGCGCGGGGCGAGGCGCTGATGCTCGGCATCCTGCATCGCGACGGCGACCGGCTGTGGCTGCGCCCTGTCGACAAGCGCGAGAAACGCGACACGCTGGTGTCCGACGCCGGCGATGCCGATGCCGGCGACCTCGTCCTCGCGGAAAAGGCGGGCCGGCCGCCGCGCATCACCGCGCGGGTGACCGAACGGCTGGGCGACCCCTTCGCGCCGCGATCGTTCAGCCTCGTCGCGATCCACAAGCACGGTATTCCGGACATCTTCCCGGAGACGGTGATCGAGGAGGCCGGGCTCGTTACCCGGCTCGACCTGGGAGAGGGGCGCGAGGACCTGCGCGAGCTGCCGATCGTCGCGATCGACCCCGCCGACGCGCGCGACCACGACGACGCGATCTGGGCGGTGCCCGACGACGACCCGGCCAATCCCGGCGGCTTCCGCGCGATCGTCGCGATCGCCGACGTGTCCTTTTATGTCCGCCCCGGATCGGCGCTTGACCGCGAGGCGAAGAAACGCGGCAACAGCGTCTATTTTCCCGATCGGGTCGTGCCGATGCTACCGGAGGCGCTGTCGGCCGACATCTGCTCGCTGAAGCAGGGCGAGGATCGCGCCGCGATGGTGTGCCACCTGACGGTGAAGGCGAACGGAACGCTGGCTAACTGGCGCTTCGCCCGCGCGGTCGTGAGGATTGCGGCCAACATCGCCTATGAGGACGCGCAGGCCGCGATCGACGGCGCACCGGTCGCGGGGAAATGGGATCGGGCCTTGACCGATGGCGCGCTCAAGCCGCTCTGGGCCTGCTGGAAGGCGCTGGCCAGGGCACGCGACGCGCGCGAGCCGCTCGACCTCGACCTGCCGGAGCGGCGGGTCGTGCTCGACGAGAAGGGGCGCATCCTTTCGGTCGCTCCGCGCGAACGGCTCGATGCTCACCGGCTGGTCGAGGACTATATGATCGCGGCCAACGTCGCAGCGGCCAAGGCCCTCGAAGCGAAGAAGGCGCCGGTCATGTACCGCGACCATGAGCCGCCGAGCCGCGAGAAGCTGGTTGCGCTGAAGGACTATCTCGCCACCTTCGACATGGAGTTCGCGCTGGGGCAGGTGGTGCGCCCGGCTACCTTCAATCAGATACTCGGACGGATCACCGACGATGCGATCCGGCCGCAGATCATGGAACAGGTGCTGCGCAGCCAGACCCAGGCTTATTATGCGCCGCGCAACACCGGCCATTTCGGCCTGGCGCTGGGCAGCTACGCCCATTTCACCAGTCCGATCCGCCGCTATGCCGACCTCCTTGTCCATCGCTCGCTCGTCGGCGCCTATGGGCTGGAGACGGGCAAGCCCCGGCTGGAGGGGCCGGGCCGGTCGGGTGACGTCATGCCCCGGACGGCGCTGACCCAGGAGGAGGGCGAGCGCATGACGGCGATCGGCGAGTTGATCAGCCAGGCAGAGCGGCGCGCGATGGAGGCCGAACGCGAGACGATCGACCGCTATGTAGCCGCCTATCTGTCGACCAAGCTCGGGGAACTGCTCGACACGCGGATCACCGGGGTGCAGCCGTTCGGCTTCTTCGCGACGGTCGAGGGACTGGGCGGTGACGGGTTGGTGCCGGTGTCGACGCTCGGTGCCGAGCGCTTCCGCTATGACGAGGGGGCCCAGGCGCTGGAGGGCGAGGAGAGCGGCGACCGCTACACGCCCGGTATGAAGCTCAGGCTTCGGCTGGTCGAGGCCAATCCGATCAACGGCTCGCTGCGCTTCGAGCTGGAGGAGGGCGCCAGCCACCTGCCGATGCGTGGCCCGCGCGGTACGCGCGGGCCCAAGCGGCCGATGATGGGCCGCCGCGGCCGGCCGGCCAATATCCGTCATAAGGGCGGGCGGCGACGCTGACGCCTCGCGATCCGAGATCGGTCGGGCGCAGGCCGGCAGCGCCTCAGAGTCGCGGCAAGGTAACGCCCTGCTGGCCCATATATTTGCCGGCGCGGTCTGCATAGCTGATCTCGCAGGGCTCGTTGCCCTGGAGGAACAGGAACTGGCAGGCGCCCTCATTCGCGTAGATTTTGGCGGGAAGCGGCGTGGTGTTGGAGAATTCCAGCGTGACATGGCCTTCCCAGCCCGGTTCGAGCGGGGTGACGTTCACGATGATCCCGCAACGCGCGTAGGTCGACTTGCCGAGACAGATGACGAGGATGTCGCGCGGGACCCGGAAATACTCGACGGTGCGTGCCAGCGCGAAGCTGTTCGGGGGGATGATGCAGACGTCGGTTTCGCGATCGACGAAGCTGTTCGAGGCGAAATCCTTCGGATCGACTGTCGCCGAATCCACATTGGTGAAGATCTTGAACTCGGGTGCGACGCGGGCGTCATAACCGTAGGAGGAGAGCCCGTAGCTGATGCAGCCGTCGCGCCGCTGCGCCTCGACGAACGGCTCGATCATCCCGTGTCGCGTCGCCTGCTCCCGGATCCACTTGTCCGACATGATCGCCATGAAGCCCTACTCTCCCCTTATGCGATGCCCAGATCGGCCGGTCCGAAGGCATGTGGCAGCAGTTCCGATGCCCGAAAGCGAGCGAAGGCGCTACCGTCGGCCGATCCGCAATAGATATCGATATCGCGACCGCCGAGCTGGGAGGCCTCGTTGATGACCTGGCGACAGCGGCCGCACGGCGTGACCAGCGCCGAGCCGGCGATCGACCCGTCGCTTTCGATCCGTCCGCCGGTCACCCCGATCGCCACCACATCGCGCAGATGGCCGTCGCTGTTCGCGGTCGCCAGCGCCACCGTCTCGGCGCAGAGCGACAGCCCGTAACTGGCATTCTCGAAATTGGCGCCGGTGACGATCCGGCCGTCGGCGAGCAGCACCGCCGCGCCGACGCCGAAACGGGAATAGGGCACATGGGCATTGGTCGCGACGCCACGCGCTGCGTCGATCAGGACGCGGCCGGCGACCTCGCGCATGTCGACGGCTTCAGCCACGGATGTGCAGCACGCAGATCAGCGTGAACAACCGGCGGGCGGTGTCGAAATCAACTTCGATCTTGCCTTCCAGCCGCTCTTTGAGCAGCTGCGCCGCGTCGTTGTGGATGCCGCGCCGGGCCATGTCGACGGTCTCGATCTGCTGCGCGGTCGAGGTCCGGATGGCCTGGAAATAGCTGTCGCAGATCGCGAAGTAGTCCTTGATCGGCCGGCGGAAGCTCGCGAGTCCGAGGATCAGCGTTTCGAGCAGTTCGCCGGATTCGGCGTGGACGTCGATCGCCAGCCGCCCCTCCTCGACCCGGAGCTTGACCCGATAGGGACCGGCATAGTCCTGGGGATAGCCGCGCAACGGCTTGAAATGATTGCCTTCGAGCAGATCGAAGATCGCGACGCGCCGCTCCTGCTCGACATCGGCGTTGCGCCAGATGATCGTCTTATCGTCGAGATCGATGGCGATGATGCGCGGATCGGACATTGTCTCGGCCTTAGCCTTGGCGGAGCCGCTTGGCAAAGTGAAGCATGCAGATCCTTGGGGGGTCTGCATGCTTCCAGTTGGCCTCGGGGGGAGGAACTCAATCCGCTACGTGTACCGTGACATGGGCG
Organism: Sphingomonas sp. Y57; assembly: GCF_001015195.1. Lineage (GTDB taxonomy): Bacteria > Pseudomonadota > Alphaproteobacteria > Sphingomonadales > Sphingomonadaceae > Rhizorhabdus. Next base: position 389,259 of record NZ_LDES01000024.1, read on the forward strand.
CTCCAGCCGGCGACGAGCGGCCGGTCGAGCCGGTCGTCGATCTGGATGCGGACGGGAACGCGCTGGGTGACCTTCACCCAGTTGCCGGTCGCGTTTTGCGGCGGCAGTAGCGAGAATTGGGAGCCGGTGCCGGCGTTGATGCCGATGACATGGCCTTTGATCGTGCGGCCGGGTACCGCATCGAGTTCGATGTCTGCACGCTGACCGATGCGGACCTTGTCGAGCTGGGTTTCCTTGAAATTGGCGTCGATCCAGTAGCCGTGGTTGCTGACCACGTTGACCATCGGCAGCATCTGGATCGCCATGGTGCCGGGCTGCAGCTTGTCGGCCTGGCTGATACGGCCCCCGATCGGCGCGCGGACGTCGGTGCGCGCCAGGTCGAGCGCCGCCTTGTCGCGGGCGGCGACCGCGGCCTCGATCTGCGGGTGGCCGCCGTTTCGCGATGCCCCGATCACGGCACGCGCCGATTCGGCTTCGGATCGGGCGGACGCCTGCTCCGCCTGTGCGGCGGCGAGCGCCGCCTTAGCGGCGTCATAGGACGCCCGGGTGGTGAAGCCGCGTGCCAGCAGCTCCTGCTGTCGTGCGAAGGTGTCGCGGGCCAGATTGACGTCGGACGCGCTCTTGGCGGTGTCGGCCTGCTTGGCGTGATAGGTGCTCTGGAGCTGGGCGACCGTCAGCTCGGCGGTGCCGACGGCGGCCTCGGCCTGCATCAGCGCGATGCGATAGGGCTGCGGATCGATCCGGAAGAGCAGGTCGCCCTTCTTTACGAGCTGGTTCTCGCTCACATAGACGTCGGTGATGCGGCCCGCCACCTCTGCGCTGACCTCGACGACATGCGCATTGACCTGGGCATTGTCGGTCGAGACGGTGCGCCCGCCGGTCAGCCACAGATAGAGGCCGGTCGCCAGCAGCAGCGCCGGCACCGACAGCATCGCTGCGAGCCGCCCCAGCCGCCGTTCGCCGCTCAGGGCCGGCCCGGTGAACCCGACGTCGCCGGAAATGGAGCGCATCTCGTTCATCGCCGGCGCTCTGCTGCGATCGGCGCATCGTTGCGCTCGTCCTGCTCACGGAAATGATCGCGGACGGTGCTAAGCAGGTCGGTCAGGGTCTCGCGTTGCCCGGCGTCGAGCGGCGCCAGCAGATTATTCTCCATCTCGTTGGCGATGTCGGTCAGTTCCTCGACCAGCGGTGCCGCCTTCTCCGTCAGATAGAGCCGCCAGACGCGGCGATCGGACGGGTCCGCCCGCCGCTCGACCAGTCCGCCCTCGGACAGCCGGTCGACCATCCGGCACAAGGTGATCCTCTCCACATCCAGCATCTCCGCGACCTCGCTCTGGGTCGGGCCGTCGGATCGGTCGAGACAAAGGAGCACGCGCCACTGGGCCCGCGTCAGCCCGCGCGAGCGAGCGCGCGCATCGAACCAATAGCGGGATTGGCGCGCGATATCGTGCATCAGAAAGGAAACGCGGCGACTCAATTCTGTATGCATGCTTACATTGTGGATACTTGCTGTATGTATTGCAAGCAGGAATATATCCACAGATCGGCCCCCGGAACTTTTGCCGGCAAGCGCTTGCGGCGAAGCGCCCGGAGGGGGATAATCGGGCCATGGTCGAGCCTGTATCCATCCTTCCGCCCACCTTGGGCGAACCGCCCGCCTTGCCGCACAACATCGAAGCCGAGGCGGCACTGCTCGGCGCGATGATGCTCGACAACCGCATCGTCGAGGACATCCAGATCAAGCTCAGGCCCGAGCATTTCTTCGAACCGCTGCACGGCCGCATCTATGAAGCGATCCTGCGGATGCTCGATCGCAACATGCTGGCGACCCCCGTGACGCTGCGCCCGATGTTCGAGGGTGACGCCAGCATGCGCGAACTGGGGGGGCCGGCCTATCTGGCGCAGCTGACCGGAAGCGGGGCGGCACTGATCGGCGCGCGCGACTTTGCCAACCAGATCTACGACCTCGCCCTGCTGCGCGCGCTGGTCGCCGTCGGCCGTGGCATGGTCGAGGGTGCCCTCGACACGTCGGAGGAGGTCGATCCCAAGGCGCAGATCGAGCAGGCCGAGATCGCACTCTACAAGGTCGCCGAGGAGGGCGGCGAGGAGGGCAGCGTCAAGAGCTTCGGCCAGGCGACCAAGATCGTCATCGAGACCGCCAGCGCCGCGCTCAACTCGGGCGGCCATGTCGCCGGCCTCACCACCGGGCTCGAGCGGCTGAACGCCAAGATCGGCGGCCTGCACCCCTCCGATCTGATCATCCTCGCCGGGCGTCCGGGCATGGGCAAGACGTCGCTCGCCACCAACATCGCGTTCAACGTCGCGCAGCGCTACATCCGCGATCAGGAGGACGGCATCGCCCATACGGTGGGAGCCCCGGTCGCCTTCTTCAGCCTCGAAATGTCGGCGGACCAGCTCGCCGGCCGCGTGTTGTCGGAACAGGCGGAGATCAGCTCCGAACAGATCCGCATGGGCAAGATGAGCCATGCCGAGTTCGCCACCTTCGCGCGCGCGGCGCAGGACCTCGAGAACCTGCCGCTCTACATCGACGACACGCCGGGCCTGACGATCGCCGCGCTCCGCACCCGCGCGCGCCGGTTGAAGCGGCAGAAGGGGATCGGCTGCATCATCGTCGACTATCTCCAGCTCCTCCAGGGATCGGGGCGCAGTTCGGACGGCAACCGCGTGCAGGAGATTTCGGAGATCAGCCGCGGCCTCAAGACGCTGGCCAAGGAGCTGAGCGTCCCGGTGATCGCGCTGTCCCAGCTCAGCCGCGCCGTCGAGCAGCGCGAGAACAAGAAGCCGGTGCTGTCGGACCTGCGTGAATCGGGATCGATCGAGCAGGACGCGGACATGGTCTGGTTCGTCTATCGCGAGGATTACTACCTGAACCTGATCCGCCCCAAGGAAGCTTCCATCGAGGCCGGCGACAGCGCGGTCGAGGTCACCGCCTTCGAGGAATGGAAGATCAAGATGGAGCGCGCCCATAACCGGGCCGAGCTGGTCATCGCCAAGCAGCGCCACGGATCGACCGGCACGATCCCGCTGAAGTTCGAGAGCCGCTTCACCAAATTCTCCGACCTCGCGGACGATTATTACGGGACCACCGATTTCGACGATTGAGGCGCTCGACAAGCCTGTCGATTCATGATCTTCTCCCTCCAGGCATCGCAACAAGCGGGCTCAGGTGGGGAGAGGGTGCGACCATGGAGCGCATCGATCATGTCATGGACCGCGTGCTCACGATGGCGGTCCTCTGCATGCCGTTCTACGTCATCTACAAGCTGGGCCTGTTCCTGATCGAATAGGCGCCGCCCCGCCCCGTCGCATCAGAAGACGGGTTCCTCGCCCGGGCGGACGATGGGTTCGCCGTGGATACCGCATTCGACCTTGTCCCAGCCCCGCCAGCGGCCCGCGCGCGGATCCTCGCCCGGCTTGACCACGCTGGTGCAGGGCGCGCAGCCGATCGACAGATAGCCCTGCGCCTCGAGCGGATGGCGCGGCAGCCCGCGCGCCTCGAACCAGCGGTCGAGATCGGCCTTGGTCCAGTCGGCGAGCGGATTGAACTTGATCCGGTCGCCGTCCAGCTCGAACCGGGCGATGCCCGACCGGGTGGACGCCTGGAAGCCCTTGCGGCCGGTGATCGAGGCGTCGAAATCCTTCATCGCGGCGGCGAGCGGCAGCACCTTGCGGATCTCGCAGCAGCCGTCGGGATCATAGGACCAGCGCAGCCCGGTGCCGTCCTTCGCCGCGATCGCCGCCGCCTCGGGGCTGACGACGCGGATGCCGGTCAGCCCGAGCCGCGCGACCAGCGTGTCGCGATAGTCGAGCGTCTCCGGAAACATCTTGCCGGTGTCGAGGAAGATCACCGGGGTCGACGGATCGACCGCCGCAACCAGATCGAGCAGCACCGCCGACTCCGCCCCGAAGGAGGAGACGACGGCGACGCGGCCGAGCAGCCCTTCCTCCAGCACCGTCCGGATCACCTCCTGCGTCGCGACGCCTTCGAAGCGCGCGTTGAGGCGGGCCACGTCCGCGGCAGTGAAGCGCGGCGCGGTGTCGATCCGGTCGATGCGGCGGGCCGGCTCAGCCATGCCGCTTCGCCCAGACGGGCGTGAGGTCGTCGGCGGCCTGCTGATAGACGGCCGGGAAGATGCTCATCGCGCGCTCGGCCGCGGCCGGATCGATCGGATGATCGGGGGCGAAGGAGTCGAAGCCGCAGCGGCGCATGAACAGCAGCTGGTCGAGCAGCACGTCGCCGACCGCCTTGAGCTCGCCCTTGTAGCCCGCCTCGCGCAGGATCCGCGCGGAGGAGTAGCCGCGCCCGTCACGGAACCGCGGGAAATCGATCTCGACCAGGCGGACCCGGTCGAGCACCGGCACCAGCCGGCGCACATCCTCACCCGCCTCGATCCGCACCGAGCTCGCGTCGGGCTGGTCGAGGAAGGCGTCGAGGGTCACGGCCGGCTCGTCGGCCGGCTCATCGTCGCGATAGCGCAGCAGCTCAGCCATAGATCGCCTCCTTGAACGGTTCGAAGCCGACGCGGCGATAGGTGTCGAGGAAGCGCTCGCCGTCGACGCGCACCTCGCGATATTTGCCGATTGCGCGATCGATCGCATTGACCACGCCGTCCTCGTCGAAGCCGGGGCCGGTGATCTTGGCGAGCGCGGCGTCCTCCGCACCCGAGCCGCCGAGCAGGAGCTGGTAATTCTCCGTGCCCTTGCGGTCGACGCCGAGGATGCCGATGTGCCCGACATGGTGGTGGCCGCAGGCGTTGATGCAGCCCGATATCTTGATCTTCAGCTCGCCCAGGTCGCGCTGCACGTCATAGTCGGCGAAGCGCTCGGCGATCTTCTGCGCAAGCGGGATCGAGCGGGCATTGGCCAGGGTGCAATAGTCGAGCCCCGGGCAGGCGATGATGTCGGTGACGAGGTCGAGGCTCGCCGTCGCCAGATCGGCATCGCGCAGCGCCTGCCAGACCGTATGGAGATCGGCCTTGCGGACGTGCGGCAGGACGAGGTTCTGCGCATGGGTGGAGCGCAGGTCGTCATGGCTGTAGCGCTCGGCGAGGTCGGCGACCACGTCCATCTGGTCGGCGCTGATGTCGCCCGGCGTCTCGCCGATCTTCTTCAGGCTGATCGTGGCGATCGCATAGCCCGGCTGCTTGTGGGCATGGACATTGTGCTTCACCCAGCGGGCGAAATCGGGATCGGACAGGTCGATCTCGTCGCTCAGGCCGGTCTCGAACGCGGGCGGCGCGAAATAGGCGGCGATGCGCTCGAATTCCTTCATCGGAATATCGTCCATCCGCGGCTGGATCGCCTGCCATTCCTCCTCGACCTGGCGGGCGAATTCCGCCGCGCCGAGATCGTGGACCAAGATCTTGATCCGCTGCTTGTGGATGTTGTCGCGGCGGCCGTAGCGGTTCCATACGCGCAGGATCGCCTCCAGATAGGAGCAGATCCGGTTGGCCGGCAGGAAGGGCCGGATCAGCGAGGCGACGAAGGGGGTGCGCCCCATGCCGCCGCCGACATGGACCTCGAACCCCATCTCGCCCGCGTCGTTGCGGACGATGCGGAGGCCGACGTCGTGCAGCTTGATGGCGGCGCGATCCTGTTCCGACGCGATCAGCCCGATCTTGAACTTGCGCGGCAGGTAGCTGAACTCGGGGTGGAAGGTGGTGTACTGGCGCAGCAGCTCCGCCCAGGGGCGCGGATCGCACACCTCGTCGGCGGCGGCGCCGGCGAACTGGTCGGCCGAGATGTTGCGGATGCTTTCCCCGCTGGTCTGGATCGCGTGCATCTCGACCTTCGCCAGCTCGGCGAGGATGTCGGGCGCCTGATCGAGCTTGATCCAGTGATATTGGAGGTTCTGGCGCGTGGTGAAGTGGCCGTAGCCGCGATCATAGTCGCGCGCGATGCGCGCCAGCGTGCGCATCTGCAGCGCGTTGAACGTGCCATAGGGGATGGCGACGCGCAGCATATAGGCGTGGAGCTGGAGATAGAGGCCGTTCTTGAGCCGCAGCGGCTTGAACTGGTCGTCGTTCATCTCGCCGGCGATGCGGCGGGCCACCTGGTCGCGGAATTCCTCGACGCGGGCGTCGACGATCGCCTGGTCGTAATTGTCGTAGCGGTACATCAGATCACCCAATTGCCGGCGTCGGGATCGACGGGTTTCAGCGAGAGATCGAGGCGGACGGTCGGGCCGAGCGCCCGGATCCGGTCCTTGATATGGGCGGGGCGGGGCCCCTCGGGCGTCGGTATCGCCTCGATGACATAGCCGCCGTTGACGCGCTGCGCGGCCGTCTCGGCGGCGATCAGCGTATCGCCGGTCTCGCCGACGTCGACCGCCTCCTCGATATGGCGCGACCAGCCGTCGCCGGCCCACCAGATCACCGCCCCGGTCTTGAGATCGTTGCCGGTTACCAGCTTCAAGAAAATGCCTCCACTTGCTTGGCCAATGCCATCAGCCTGTCCTGCGCGTCGGACAGCAGCACGACCTCCCCCACGACGATGATCGCCGGGCTGATCACCTTCTCCCGCGTCACCATGTCGCCGAGGTCGGCGAGCAGGGTGCGCATCGCGCGCGATCCTTCGAGGGTGCCGCGTTCGAGCACCGCGACCGGCATGTCGGGGGCGACCCCGTCCGCCATCAGCTTGTCGGCGATCAGGCCGGCGCAGGTGACGCCCATATAGATGACGAGCGTGCGGCCCTGGCCGGCGAGCCCGGCCCAATTCTGTTCGGTCAGCCCCTTGCAGGTGCCGGCGACGAAGCTGACCGCGCTCGACCAGTCGCGATGGGTCAGCGGCAGCATCGCCTCCGCCGCGCAGCCCAGCGCCGAGGAGACGCCGGGGACGACCTCGACCGGGAGGCCCGCGGCGCGGACCGCCTCGACCTCTTCCCCGCCGCGGCCGAAGACGAAGGGATCGCCGCCCTTCAGCCGGACGACCACCGACCCCGCCTTGACATGGGCGATGATCAGCGCGTTGATCGCGTCCTGGGGCAGGGTGTGGCGATCGCGCTTCTTGGCGACCGAGATGCGCTGGGCCGAGGGCGGCGCATGGTCGAGCACGCGAAGATCGATCAGCCCGTCATGGACGACGACGTCGGCGGCGCGCAGCGCCTCTACGGCGCGCAGGGTCAGCAGGCCGGGATCGCCGGGACCGGCGCCGACCAGGATGACGCGCCCACGCGCTTCGGGATCAAGCAAGGATGCCATGGCCGCCACATGGGCCCTGATACCGCGCTGCGCAAATCAAGGATGCTTGGGGGGCGGCCAAGTTTTCTTTGCTCAAGGACTTAGCGGGGGTCGTCGCGGTGCTTCCCGCGCCCGCGCCCGTCGCCGTCGCCCCTCTCCCGCAGGCGTCATTCCGGCGGAGGCCGGAATCCCGGGCGCCGGGAGCGCCCGGCGATTTCCCCGCAACGGCGCAGCAGCGGTATCATTTGCCCCGCATTTTCCGGGTGCATGAGGTTGTGTGTTCGTTTTTTCCTTTTTCCCGCCCGGCCCGGGGGCGGCGAAGCCCGCGCCGTCCGCCGCGCCGAACCCCTCGACCAGCCGGTCCGTCGCGGCCGGACTGGTGGCGCGCAGATAGCGGACGACCGACCGAATCCAGCCGGACCGCATCCCATGCTTCCACGCATTGCGATTGCCGCGCGGCGCCCCGCTGCCCTTGCCCCCGTGCATGCGGCACCGCCGGCTGCCGTGCACCGCAGGCGAGCGGCAGGGATGGCCGGAACGGGTGCGGGCGCCGCAGCGGGGAGCGCTGGCGAGGATGGCGGGTTGGCCGGGTGCGTAGGGTTGGGAGTGCATATTTTCGTTCCGCGGCGACGCTGTGAAGGGTTGAGGGTGGACCAGCTTAGCGGAAAATGCAGAAATTGATAGAACAAAATAGGAACAAATGCCAACCTGCTATGAGTAATAGCCGCCGCATAGGCCTTCATCTCCCTTCAATGGACGGAAGCAATGGGGCCGACTGCCGTCAGGCAAGTTTCAGGCTGCCAGCTAGGAATAGCGGACATTCGTTCATATCGATGACGATGCAGCTACGCGCAGCAACTCGCTTTCTCTGACGTCGGCGGCGATTGGGCTGGCGGAACGATCGGCTATGAAGCACAAGTCCTCTATGTTCCGCGCCAGTCTCTCCGGCCAGATCCGGCAAACCAAACTTCCGAAATGGAAACCGTTGCTGCCGGTGTTCGAGGCGGTGATGAATGCTTTCCAATCGATCCAGGAACGACCCGGCGAAGGGTCGATCATCATCAATGTCGTCGAGGCCATTTCGCTGAGACTGGACGGGACAGCCGACCGCATCCAGCGCTTCGTTATCTATGACAATGGTGTCGGTTTCACCGACGAGAATATGGATTCGTTCAACACCGCTTATTCTGAGTATAAATTTATGCGGGGCGGCAAGGGGGTTGGGCGCTTCCTTTGGCTCAAGGCCTTTGCGAGCGTCGAGATCGACAGCGTCTTCCATGCGGGCGACGACGGATTGCTGCGCCGGCGGTTCACGTTCGACACCGCCTATGACCCGGACAATGTAAAGGACGAGCCGGCCGAGGGAGCGCCGGTTGGCACGGCGATCACGCTCGAGGGCTTTCAGGAACCTTTCAAAAGCGAGGTTCCTCTCGATCTCGAGCTGATCGCGCTCCGGATGTGCGAGCATTTCATCCTGCTCCTCATGCAGCCCAACTGTCCCAAAATCGAACTGCGGTCGGGCAAGGAGCGCGTGTCGGTCAACGCAGTGTTCGAGAGCGGCTTCCGCAAGTCGGCAACGCGATCGACCTTCACGATCCGCGATCACGATTTCGAGGTGCATGGCTTCCGCCTGAAGGTGCCGCGCAGCTTCCGCCACCGTCTAATCTACTGCGCGGACGAGCGCGCGGTTCTCTCCGAGAATCTTGACGACCATATCCCCAATCTCTCGGGCCGACTGATCGACGAGGCTGGCGAAAGCTTTGTCTATCTCGCGGTGGTGACGGGCGGCTTCCTCAACGCTCACGTCAATCAGGAACGGACGGCGTTCGACATTGATGATGATACCGATGCCGAGGCCTCGCAGGAAAGCCTGTTCGTACCCGACATGAAGCGGGCGGAGATCCGTAAGGAATGTATTGACTTCGTGCGCTCAGACCTTTCCGGCGTACTTGCGGACATCAACACCACCAAGCTTGAGCGCATCCGCAGCTATGTCGCCAGCGACGCCCCGCATTATCGCGTGCTGCTCAAGCGCGCCGACGAGTTCATCGACCGCATTCCGCCGTCCGGTACGAAGAACGATCTCGAGATTGCGCTCCACCGCGAACTGCATCAACGCGAAGTCGAACTGAAAAAGGAAGGCAACCGGATCATCGTCGAGGCGGCCAAGCTGGACGATTACGAAGCCTATCGTGACCGGCTCGCGAACTTCCTGGAAAACAACAATGAACTCGGCGTGGCGGCACTGGCGCAATATGTCGCGCACCGGAAGATCATCCTTGAGCTGTTCGAGAAGGCGTTGGGCTCAACCGGCGGCACGGGCAAATATCCGCTCGAGCGCATCCTGCACCAGATCATCTTTCCGATGCGATCGAGCACGGATGACACGCTTTACTCCCAGCAGAATCTCTGGCTCCTCGACGAGCGCCTGAATTCGTTCGGGGTGATCCATTCCGACCGGCAGTTGCGCTCAATTGACGATCTGGAATCCGACTCTCAGATGCGGCCCGACTTGATCGCGTTCGACCAGGAATATCTTTTGGGCGATGGTCCGCAGCCGCTAACCAGCCTCACTGTGGTCGAGTTCAAGCGCCCGATGCGCGACGACTATGACCGCGAGGAAAATCCGCTGACGCAGGTGTTCGAGATCATTGATAAGGTCCGGTCGGGAACCCAGCTCGACGCGAACAGGCGTCCCATCGCGGTCGCGAGCCCCGACATTCCGACGACCTGCTACGTCGTGTGCGACCTTACGCCCAAACTGAAGAAAATCCTCAAAGACCGCGACGCAACAGTCATGCCTGACGGACAGGGCTTCTATGGCTATAGCCGCAACTACAAAGCCTATTATGAGGTGCTCGACTACGGAAAGGTGCTCCGCGACGCGCAGCGCCGCAACGTCGCGCTGTTCGACAAGCTTAAGCTTATTTGAACGCGATCGGGCCGAGCGGCGCTTCCTCAGGCTTAGCGACCGACTGTGGGGCCCGTAGCTGCCTTCCTGCCACAGGCGGACGAAAGGCCGTGCCTCCGGGGGCAGGTGCGTTGCCTAGCCTGGTGCCTGATGGACAATCACGTCCATCTGATCCTCGTTCCGGACGACGCCGACGGCCTGCGCGCGGCGCTCGGCGAGGCGCACCGCCGTTACACGCGGCACGTCAATCTCCGGGAAGGCTGGCGAGGCTACCTGTTTCAGGGGCGCTTCGCGAGCTATCCGATGGACGACCCGCACCTCGTGGCGGCGATGCGCTATGTCGAGCGCAACCCGGTTGCGGCTGGGCTCGTCGCGCAGGCGGAAGACTGGCGCTGGTCCAGCGCGCGCAGCCACATCGCCGGGAAACGGATGCCGGACGATCCGCTGACGGATATCGAGGCGCTGGGTGCGTATATTCCCAACTGGCCGGCGATGCTGCGGCATGGCGCCGAGGCCGGTGCCCTGGACGCGGAGGGCGAGGCGCTGGCCGAGGCGATCGAGGCGCGGCTGCGCACCGGCCGGCCGCTCGCCGCCGAGGAATGGATCGCGCGGCAGGAGGAGGCCGGCGGCCGACGGCTTTCCCCCGCCAAGCGCGGGCCAAAGCCGAAGGGCAGGGAATTGGTATAGTGTCCCCGGAATAGGGTGGTGGAATGCAACGATCGGCGATCCGGGGCATTACGCTCTCACACTAGTAAGGAGAGTGTGATGCGACCGATTATCCTGGGGCTTTTGGCGACCACCACCTTGCTCGCGGGGTGTGCCACCGATGGCACGCGCTACGGCGGCGATCCGCGCTATCGCAACTATGACTACAACCGCCCCGACCCCGCTTATGGCGGCTATGATGCAGGCCGTTACTACCGCGAGGACCGCCGGTATCGCGAACGCCGCCTCAGCCAAAACGACCGGGTCTATCGCGGCGCCGACGGCCGCTATTATTGCCGCCGCTCGGATGGGACCACGGGCCTTATCGTCGGTGGCATCGCCGGCGGCGTGCTCGGCAATGTCATTGCGCCCGGCGGGTCCGAAACGCTCGGCACCGTGCTGGGCGCGGCCGGCGGCGCGCTGGCAGGCCGGGCCATCGACCGCAATGACGTGCGCTGCAAATAATGCACTGATCGTCCCGCGGACCGGGTCGCGGCACAGGCCAGCCCATCAGGGTGGGAATGCGATTCCGGTTTCCGCCGGATGACAGGAAGGGAAGGCAGGGCGAAACGGCGCTCGCTTCGCCCGCACCCACCCCCCGGCCCCCTCCCCTGAAAGGGAGGGGGAGATGGGGGAGATGCGAGATCAGGCGCCTTCGAGCAGTTCCTCGATCTCGCCGCGGATCGCTTCGGGTTTCGTCGTCGGCGCGTAGCGGCTGAACACCTGGCCGGAGCGGTCGATCAGGAACTTGGTGAAGTTCCACTTGATGCCCTCTGTGCCGAGGATGCCGCGCGCGTTGCTCTTCAGCCAGCCGTAGAGCGGGTGGGCACGCGGGCCGTTGACCTCGACCTTCGCGAACATCGGGAAGCGGACGTCGTAGCTGCTGCGGCAGAAGGCGTCGATCTCCGCCTCGCTGCCCGGCTCCTGCCCGCCGAACTGGTTGCAGGGGAAGCCCAGCACCACCAGCCCGCGGTCGGACAATTGCTCGTGCAGCATCTCCAGCCCCGCATATTGCGGGGTGAAGCCGCACTGGCTGGCGGTGTTGACGATCAGCAGCACCTTGCCGCGCCAGCGATCGAGCGGAACCTCGCTGCCGTCGATCGCGCGGGCCGAGAAGTCGTAGGCGGTCGTCATCGCGTTTCCCGTTCCTTGCCCGTCATCCCCGCTTGCCGGCGTGCGGCATGCGCGGCTTCTCCTCGGCCGGGACCAGCCCTTCGAGCACCGCCCAGAAGCCGGTCACCGCATTCTGCCCCGCCTGGGCATAGGCGCCCGACAGGCGTTCCCTGAGCGCTTCGAACAGCGATGCCTCCAGCTCCGCGCCCGCCTCGGTGACGCGGAGCAGCCGCTGGCGCCGGTCCTCGCGGCCCGTCCGCGTCTCGATCAGGCCCCGCTCGGCCAGCTCGTTGAGGACGCGGCCGAGCGACTGCTTCGTGATGCCCAGAAGGCGCAGCAGCTCGCTCACCGTGATGTCGGGGTTGCGGGCGATGAAATAGAGCGAGCGGTGATGCGCGCGGCCGAGGCCCTGCTTGGCCAGCCCCTCGTCGATACCGCGCAGCAGGTGGCTGTAGCCGAAATAGAGCAGCTCGACACCGCGCCGGATCTCGGCCTCGCGCAGGAAGAGCGGAGAGGCGGCGCGGAAGCCGTCAGGGGGATTTTGGACAGCCATATTGACGTATTTTGCCATCCCTCCCGCCCCGTTGCAACGAAAGAATCGTGCGTGAAAGCAGAAAAACGGGCGAGGAAATAACGTCGGCGAGCGCGGCCGGCGCCGGAGGCTATTCCGGGATCGACGGGGTCACCCGGCCGCGATGCCAGGTGACGGCGACGTAGACCGCGAGCCCCGCCCAGATCAGCGCGAAGGCGAGCATGTGGATCGGCAGCAGCGGCTCTCCGAACACCGCCACCGCGATCACCAGCTGCAGGGTGGGGCCGATATATTGGAGCAGGCCGAGCTCGGAATAGCGCATCCGGTTGGCGGCGCCCGCGAACAGCAGCATCGGCACGGTGGTGGCGAGCCCGCTGGCCAGCACCAGCCACAGCGCCGGCGCGTCGGGCCGGTCCAGCACGTTCGGCATGGTCAGCAGCCAGCCGAGCGCGATCGGCAGGAGCAGGCCGGTCTCGATCAGCAGCCCTTCGACCGGGCCGAGGCCGACGATCTTCCGCACCAGACCGTAGAGGCCGAAGGTGATGGCGAGGGTGAGCGGGATCAGCGTGCTGCCGCCCTGGTGGATCGCCAGCGCCGCGACGCCGGCCGCCGCGAGCAGGATGGCGAGGGTCTCGAACTTGCCCAGCCGCTCCCGCAGGAAGGCGACGCCCAGCAGCACGTTGACCAGAGGGTTGATGAAATAGCCGAGGCTCGCCTGCAGCGTATGGCCGCTGTTGACGCTGTAGACGTAGATCATCCAGTTGGTGCCGATCAGCAGCGTCGACGCGATCAGGGCCAGGAGGAAGCGGGGGGTGGCGAGCGCCCGCCGGATCGCCGGCCAGCGCCGCATGGCGGTGGCGAGGACGAGCAGGATCGCCAGCGACCATATCACCCGGTGCGCGAGGATGTCCGCCACCGGCATCGCCTGCAGCGCGCGGATGAACAGCGGCAGCAGGCCCCAGATGGTGTAGGCGCCAAGCCCCATGGCGATGCCGAGGCGGGTTTCGGAGCGGGACGACATCAGGGGCGCCTATTGCCGGGCGGCGCGAAAGGCAATCGCCGTTCGCACCGGCGGGCGGCGTGGCTTCAGGCGAGCGCCTTCCACAGGCTGAAGACGCTGGTCGCGACCAGGACGATGCCGACCATCGTCAGCAGCCGCTTGGCCGCGATGCGCTTGACCAAAAGCGCGCCGATCGGCGCCGCGAGCAACCCGCCGATGATCAGGCCCACCGCCGCGATGGTGAAGGCCTCCAGCCCGAGCGTCAGGACGAAGGTCAGCGAGATGGTCGAGGTCAGGAAGAACTCGGCCGTGTTGACGGTGCCGATCGTGCGGCGCGGCTCGGTGCCCTGCACCAGCAGGTTCGAGGTGACCACCGGCCCCCAGCCGCCGCCGCCCGCCGCATCGAGGAAGCCGCCGACCAGCCCGAGCGGGGCGATCACCTTGGCCGGCTTATGCTCGGCGCCATGGTCCATCCGCCAGGCGCGCCACAGCAGGTAGACGCCGATCCCGACGAGATAGGCCATGACGAACGGCCGGGCCACCGAGCCGTCGATATTGGCGAGCAGGTAGGCGCCGGCGATGCCGCCGATCATGCCGGGCAGGACGAGCCGCGCGAACAGGCGCCAGTCGACGTTGCGGTGGGCGATGTGGCTGACCGCCGAGGCGGCGGTGGTGAAGGTCTCCACCAGATGCACGCTGGCCGAAGCCCGCGCCGGAGCGACGCCGATGACGCTGACCAGCAGCGTGTTGGTGATGACCCCGAACGCCATGCCGAGCGCGCCGTCGACCACCTGCGCCACGAAGCCGACGCCGATGAACGGTGCCAGGGCCTGGAGATGGGCGAAGGTGAGTTCGGGAAGCGAGAAGGAGAACATGCGATTGATCTTCCATCCAAAAAATCCCGGCCGGCGCCTCTCAGCACCGACCGGGGTAGGAAAGCAAGGTAGCTTTTATCGGGGGGCGGCTATCAGAACTTCGCCTTGACGGTGGCGCCCCAGGTCCGCTGGTCGCCGAGAGTGCCGGCGATCAGGCCGACATTGCCCGGGGCGACCTGCAGCAGGTCGATATATTTCTTGTCGAAGGCGTTGCGCACCCAGCCGAAGATGTCGAACCGTTCGGTGCGGAAGCCGGCGCGGAAGTTGGTGACGATATAGCCCTTCACTTCCGTATAGGCCGACGGCGAGGCGTTCGAGTTCCAGTGCGACCGGTAGTTGCCGTCGGTGCCGATATAGGCCTGCCCCTCGTTCGCCAGCAGCTCGACCGGGATATTGGCCTCGGCACCGAAGGAGGCTGACCAGCGCGAGACGCCGGGCAGGCGCTGGCCGGAAATGTCGCACTGCCGCGGGCTGAGCGCACCCGGCACGCCGGGCTGCGAATAGTCGGGCGCGGCGCCGGCCGGCTGGAGCGTGCCGCCCGACAGCTCGGGCGGGCAGGGGGCGTTGACGAACTTCTTGTACTTCGCGTCGGTATAGGCGCCGCTCACATAGGCGAGGAAACGCTCGCTGGGATTGATCCGGAAGTCGGTCTCGACGCCCTGCGAGCGGACCTTGCCGGCATTGGCGAGATAGCCGCGCACCGTGCCGAACTGGCCGCCGTTCACGGTGGCCTGGAAATTCTTGATGTCGGTGCGGAAGGCGCTGATGTTGAAGGTAGCGCGGCGATCCCAGAACTGGCTCTTCAGGCCGACCTCGAAATGCTGGACCGATTCCGGCTTGACCGTGCTCGCGGAGAGATCGGGCACGTTGGCGCTGGTCAGCGGCAGGCCGTTCTGGTTGATGCCGACGGTCTTGAAGCTCTTCGCATAGGTGGCGTAGCCGAGGATGCCGGGCGCGAACTTGTAGTTCACGTTCAGATCATAGCTGAAATTCCACTTGCTCACCGACGGGCTGGTCGACTGCGGCTGGTAGACGCCGCACTGCGCCGCGAGGACGGTGCCCGCCGCCGGCGCCGGGCTGCAGCTGATCACCTGACCCGCGCCGTTGGTGACGACGCGCTGGTAGAAGCCGCTCTTCTTGTCGTAGTTCAGCCGCACGCCCGGCTGGATGGTCAGGGCGTCGGTGACCTTCCACGCCGCCTGGGCGAAGGCCGCGGCGCTGGTGCTCTTCAGATATTGCGTGTTGGTCGCGGTCAGGCCGTTGAGGATGCTGGGGTCGTTCGCCTGGGCGCCGGTCAGGCTCCAGCGGCTGGCGTCGATGCCCTGGGACTCGGTGCCCTGGGTGTCGATGCGCTGCTTGAAGCCGAACAGGCCGGCGACGAAGTCGACCCTCTCGCCGTCATAATTGTAGCGGAATTCCTGGCTGTACTGATCCTGCTGCGACGGATTCTGCGACTTGGCGACGATCGACAGGCCGGTGAAGTCGCGGTCGTTCTCCGGCTTCCAGTCCCAGAAGCGCCAGGCGGTGATCGAGGTGATGGTACCGGAGCCGACATTCCAGACCGCCTTGAGCGACGCGCCGCCGATCTTGTTGCCGGCGTTCAGGCTGGAATCGAGATCGGTCAGGCGGTCATAGGGATTGCGGCTCGGCACCTGATAGTTGCGGCCGGCGGCGTTGGCGGCGGCGACGAGCGCGTCATACTGGCGGGCGAGCGCGCGCTGGGTGCGGCCGACGCGGACGAAGGTGGTGCCGTAGCCGAGCGGATCCTGCTTGCTGTAGTCGCCCGACAGGGTGATCTTGAGATCGTCGCTGGGCTTGAACAGCAGGGTGCCGCGCACGCCGAGATTGTCCTGTTCGTTGATATATTGCCCCGTCGGGACGTTGTAGAGCGTGCCCCGGCGCGAGGTCACGCCACCGGCGACGCGCACCGCGACCTTGTCCGACAGCGGACCCGACACGGCGGCCTTGGCCTGCTTGAACTTCAGGTTGCCGGCCGTCACCTCGGCGCGGCCCTCGAAATCGAAGGTCGGCTGGTTGGTGGTGATGTTGATGGCGCCGGCCGTGGTGTTCTTGCCGTAGAGCGTACCCTGCGGACCGCGCAGCACCTCGACCTGGTTGACGTCGAGGAAATCGAAGACGGCGGCGGCGACGCGCGAGTTGTAGACGTCGTCGACATAGATGCCCACGCCCTGCTCGAAGCCGTCGCTGGTCAGGCCGAACGGAACGCCGAGGCCACGGATGTTGACCGAGGTGTTGCGGGGGTTGGACGAATAGACCTGAAGCGTCGGGGCCAGCTGCTGCAACTTCAGGATGTTGAAGTTGCCGGTGCTCTCGATCTGATTGGCACCGACCACCGAGATCGCCAGCGGCACCTCCTGCGCGGTTTCCTGCCGGCGGCGCGCGGTCACGATGATCTCGCTGTTGGCGCGCGGCGCTTCGAACTCGGAGCCTTCGGCGGCGGCCGCGGGCGGCGCCTCCTGCGCATGGAGCGGTGTGGTGAGGCCCGCCAGTGCGGCGCTTGCCAGGAGCAGTTTCTTCATGATGTCCCCCTTCTCGAGATATCGTTTCGCCCGGGACGCCGATGGGGAGAGCGGGGTGGGCACCCGCTCTCCCCGCCCCGGGGTGTGAGGCGGACATTATCTCTACTCTTTCGAGAGAGAAGAAAGAAAATCTATCATTAAGGTAGATAAAAGAGTTTAGCTAAACTCAAGATATTGATTTTACGTGACTTATTCCTCCGGCAAAGGTTCGGCTTCCCTGTCATCCCGGCGAAACCGGGATCCACTTTTCTTCATCCTCCGGGGGCATGAGGGCACGGAGATCCCGGCTTTCGCCGGGATGACAGGGAGGGGGGCTGTTCAGGCGGGCTGGACGCCGTCCGCGTCGACATGGTCGGGGCCGATCAGCCTGCCCCGGACGCGTACCCGCTTCTCGACAAGGTCGACCGGGGTGCGGTGCAGCTCCAGCCGGTAGAGGCAGCCCCGGTCGCGCTGGAGGGCGAAGCCGCCGCCGACCCGGCGGAGCAGGCCCGTCTCGTCGACGGGCGCGCCGGTCAGAGGGTCGCCTCGATCGCGCGGGCGGCCTGGTCGGGGTCTTCGGCCTGGGTGATCGGGCGGCCGATGACGAGGATCGAGGCGCCCTGGTCGAGCGCCTGCCGCGGGGTCATCACGCGCTTCTGGTCGGCATGGCCGTTGCCGTCCGCGGGGCGGATGCCGGGGACGACGAAGAAACCATGCGGCCACAATTTCCGGGCGGCCTTCACCTCGTTACCCGAGCAGACCACACCATCGAGCCCGGCCTGTTTGGCGAGCAGGGTGAGCCGCTCGACCTGGGCATGGGCATCGGGCGCGACGCCGATCGATTCGAGGTCGTTGCCGTCGAGGCTGGTAAGCACGGTCACCGCGACGACCTTCGTTCCCGCCGGCGCGGCCGCCTTGGCGTCCTCCATCATCGCCAGCCCACCCGCCGCGTGGACCGTGAGGATGGCGGGCTTGAGCCCGGCGAGCGCCTGCACCGCCTTGGCGACGGTGTTGGGAATGTCGTGGAGCTTGAGGTCGAGGAAGACGGGCAGGTCGAGCGCGGCCATCTCCCGCACCCCGGCCTGGCCGTGCGCCGAGAAGAATTCGAGCCCCAGCTTGATCCCGCCGACATGGTTGCGGACCCGTGCGGCGATCTCCCTGGCGCGGGCGATGTCGGGCGTGTCGATCGCCACGTAGATGGGGCTGCGGGTCATGCTTCGGTTCCAGTGGGCGGCGGGGCCGCGATCGGTTCGGACGCCGCGGACGCGGGCGGAGCCGCCACTAGCGCATTGCGCTCAAGATTGTCGATCCTGCGATGCAGCCGCCACAATTTGGTACGGTGGACGGCATAGGTCGGCAGGAAGCCGATCAGGACGCCGAGAAGGAGGAGGACCGGCAGCTTCACGTCCGCAGTCATCCCCGCCCAGAGGTTGATCGGCACCGGCGCCCAGTTCCGCAGCGAGAAGATCACCGCGATCACCGCCAGGACCACCCAGAACAAGGTCTTGAGGAAATGCATGGCCCCGCTTGTCCCCCAGCCGTCCGGCGCGGTCAAGATGCGGGGGATCGTTACGCATTCGCTCCGATCTCTTCCTCGATCGTCGCGATCTGGTCCGGGATGGTATTCAGCCGGTCGCGTTCCTCGTCGAGGATGGCGTGGAACAGGGTGCGCTTGAGCGTGGCGACATCTTCCTCGGCGAGCGTCTCCCCGGCGGGGATCGTCGAGACCAGCACGTCGATCATCCGCTCGGCGCCGTGGAGACGGCCCCATAGATAGTCGTTCTCGCGATAGGCCCGGCTGAAGAAGGCGCCGAACAGGTTGAACTCGATCCCCCGGAGCGTCGCCGCCGCGCCGCCCGTCCGGATCGACCCGCAATCGTCGGGCGAGATGCGGTCGACCTGGATGGCGTGGAATTCCTGCGCGCCCTGTAACCGCATCAGCGACAGGGTGGCGAGGTCGAAGAAGCTGAAACCGAGATAGCCGAGCAGGAGGCTGCGGCGATCGGACCTGGAGAGGCGCGGCAGCACCGCGGCGATCGCCCGGTCGGTCTCGACATCCAGCGCCTCGAGGGCGCGCGTGGCGGCTATGCTGGCGAGCGCGGTCTCGGGATCGTCGGCGAAATGCTGCGCGGCGGCGGCGACCGGCCGTTCATAATGGTCGCGCATCTGGAGATTGAGGAATGGCGCGAGCGATCCGTAGATCGCGTCGCGCGCGGCCTGGAGCGCGGTTTCGTCGCTGCCGCCGTTGCCGGTTTCGATCTCGGTCAGCCGGTCGGCCAGGAAGCGCAGCCGGCGAATGCGGAAGCCCAGATCGTGCTGACGGAAGAATTCGAGCAACGGTCCGGCAGTGGCGCCGCCGCTCAGCGCCTCCCGCTCCTCGAAGCCCCGCTCGCGCATAAAGGCGCCGATCCCGGCGCGCACGGCATGGCGGAAGCTGCTGTCGTCGCCGCCCCCGATCAACGCGATCGTCGAGGCGAGCTCATCGGCGATGATCGACAATTTGAGCTGGCCATAGCCGGCATAGGTGAAGCCGGCCTGACGCGCAGCCTGCTCGTGCGCGCGCGATCGCCAGCTGCCGAGCCGTTCGGGGCTGGGACGGTAGAGGAGTATCTGCCGCCCCATCGCGGCTTCGACCGCCGCCTCGACCTCGGGGCGGATCGCGTCGATGATCCGCTTGGTCTGGGCGATCCGCGCGGACCGCTGCTCGATCAGTTCCAGATTGTCGCGGATCGGCTGTTCGCGCGGGATGGTCGACATCGCGCCGAAGATGGTCGCGAAGAAGCCGGGCAGGCGCACGACCCCGTCGCTGTAGCGTTCGGGCGGGGCGTGCGCATTGGCGGTAGGATCGAGATAGAGGAAGCGCCGGTCGACCTCGCGCCGGGCGGGGCGGTTGCGCAGCGCGTCGATCGCCGGGCCGAAGGGCGCGTTGGCGAGGACCGATCCGTCGATCAGCACCAGGTCCTCTGGACTGCCGCTCGCCGCGGCGCTGGGAAAGATGCGGTGGAGGAAGGCTTCGCGGCCGTGCCAGTCGCGCTTGCGCGCCTTCAGCACCTTGTCCATCTCGACGACGTTGAAGGGCGGGAAGGCGCCGGGGAAGCTCGCGGTGGCACGCCCCGCGAAGGCCAGCTCGATCGGATCGGCGAGCACTCGCTCGCCGATGCCGCGATCGGTGAAGCCGATCGTCAGGCGATGCTCGCGCTCCTCGGCCAGTGCCGGGCTGTGCAGCCGCAGCCGCTGGTCATAGCCGTGGAAGTCGGTGACCGTGACCGATACGTCGAGCGGTTGGCGATCGGGCAGCAACGGCGGCCCCGCCGGCCCCTCCGCCATCGCATCGAAGGCGTCCAGGATCAGATTGGTGAAGGTCACGCCGCCGAAGGGCGGGTGGAACCAGCGGGCCCGGACGAAGCCCGAAAGCTTGCGGCGCACCTCCGCCCGGGTCTCCGCCGACACGGTGCGTTCGACCGTGCCGCCACGCTTGCGCGCGATCATCCAGGCGAAGGGCAGCGCCCACAGCTTGGTGAACCAGCGCAGCGGCCGGGCGTCGGGATCGAGCAGCACCTCGACATCCGCCTTCTCCAGCCACAGGGTGGTCAGCGGTTCGAGCGACTGGCCGGTCGATATGGCATGGCCGAGGAAGATGCCGTTGAGTCCGCCCGCGCTGGCGCCGGCGATGACGTCGATGAGAACGCGGACGCGGACGCCCTTCTCGGTTTCGATCTGTTCGAGCAGACGGCGGTAGATCGCCTCGCTGCCGACCGACGGGGGCGCCCTGTCGTGGAAAGCGCGGCTGGCGCGCGCGAGCCGCCACAGCTCCTTGGTGATTCCGTGCATGTACACGGCCAGGCTGACTCCGCCATAGCAGACCAGCGCGAGCCGCAGTTCCTTCTCCCGCATGGCCCCTGTCTTCCATAGGTTGGCGGGGCGTGGCCAGCGGAAAGCGACGCCCGCCGACACGTCATTCCGGCGAAAGCCGGAATCTCCCTTCTTTCACCAGCCGTGCGGATGGGGGGTGTCGAAAGGGCAGGGAGATCCCGACTTCCGTCGGGATGACGGCAGTGGGGGGCATGATCGGGGGCAGGATCCCGGTTGGCCGTTGCCCTTGCAGATATGGCCCGCTATGTTCTTGCTTCGTTCATATGAGGATCGAAATGGCGAAGCCGCAGAAACGCTATGTCTGTCAGGCCTGCGGTGGCGTCGCGACGCGCTGGCAGGGGCAATGCGCCGATTGCGGCGAATGGAATTCGATGGTCGAGGAGGCGACCAACGTCACCGTGTTTTCGGCCCGGCATGACCTGCGGACGGGCGGGCGGGCGATCACGCTGGTCGGGCTAGACGCCGACATTCCCCTGCCGAAGCGCTGGACCACGGGGATCGCCGAGTTCGACCGCGCGCTGGGCGGCGGCCTGGTGCCGGGATCGGCGACGCTGATCGGCGGCGATCCGGGGATCGGCAAGTCGACGCTGCTGCTCCAGGCGTCGGCGCGGATGGCGATGGCGGGGCAGCCGGTCGCCTATATCTCGGGCGAGGAGGCGGCCGACCAGGTGCGGCTGCGCGCGCGGCGGCTGGGTCTCGGCCAGGCGCCGGTACAGCTCGCCTCGGCGACATCGGTGCGCGACATATTGACCACGCTGGAGAAGGCGCCGCCGTCGCTGCTGGTGATCGATTCGATCCAGACGATGCACAGCGACCTGATCGAGGGCGCGCCGGGCACGGTCAGCCAGGTGCGTGCGTCCGCCCAGGAGCTGATCCGTTTCGCCAAGGAGCGCGGCACCGCGCTGGTGCTGGTCGGCCACGTCACCAAGGACGGGTCGATCGCCGGGCCACGCGTGCTGGAGCATATGGTCGACACGGTGCTGAGCTTCGAGGGCGAGCGCAGCCACCAGTACCGCATCCTCCGCGCCGTCAAGAACCGCTTCGGCGGCACCGACGAGATCGGCGTGTTCGCGATGGTCGAGGCCGGGCTCGACGAGGTCGCCAATCCGAGCACGCTGTTCCTGACCGATCGCGGCGAGGAGATGAGCGGCGCGACCGTCTTCCCCGCGATCGAGGGGACGCGGCCGGTGCTGGTCGAGATCCAGGCGCTGATCGTGCGGCTGCAGAGCGGGGCGACGCCGCGCCGCGCGGTGGTCGGCTGGGATTCGGGGCGGCTGGCGATGATCCTCGCGGTGCTGGAGGCTCGCTGCGGGCTGAGCTTCTCGACCGCCGAGGTCTATCTCAACATCTCGGGCGGCTATCGCGTGTCCGATCCGGCGGCCGACCTAGCGGTCGCGGCGGCGCTGGTCTCGGCGCTGGCCGAGCGGCCGGTGCCGACCGACTGCATCGCCTTCGGCGAGGTCGCGCTGTCGGGCGAGGTGCGGTCGGTCGCACACGCCAACCTGCGGCTGAAGGAGGCGGCAAAGCTGGGCTTCGGCAAGGCGTGGGGGCCGAAGGCGAAGGACGGCCCGCCGGCCGGTATGCGGCAGGAAAGCTTTGCCAGCCTTGGCGCGCTCGTTGACCATATCCTCGGCCGCCGGTAGCTAACCAAGCCTATGCATGGGTTGACCGGTCTCGACATCATCGTGCTGCTGGCGATCTTCGGCGGCGCGATCTTCGGCGTGATGCGCGGCTTCGTGACCGAGGTGATCTCGCTGTTCGCCTGGGTCGCGGCGATCGTCGCGCTCAAGCTGTTCCACGGCGTCGCGACCACGCTGCTGATCCATGTCGTCGGCAATCCGAGCGGGGCGAGCGTGCTCGCCTTCGCGCTGGTCTTCCTGATCGTCTATGCAGGGGGCAAGCTGATCGCCGGAACGCTGGGCCAGCGGATGCGCAGCTCGGTGCTGGGGCCGCTCGACCGGGTGCTGGGTTTCGGCTTCGGAGCGCTCAAGGGACTGATCATCGTCACGCTCGGCTATCTGCTGATCAACCTCGGCTATGACACGCTCTATGGCGCGGCGGCCGAACGGCCCGGCTGGATGCGCACGTCGCGGACCCACCCGCTGCTCAACGCGACCGGCCGCGCGATCGTCGACTGGGTCGGCAACCGGCGCAAGACGGGCGGGCTGATCGGCGACGGCAACGAGACGGCGAAGCCGGCGGAGACGGCGGCGAAGGACTGACGGCGTGAAACGGGTGGGAAGCGGCCTTTTCCCTATGTCCCCGGTGGCCAGTCAGTCGAAATCAGGGTGCTGGAAAGAGATAATATCTGCCAGGGGAGCAGCCGCTCGCGGCTCATCGGTCGAGGGGGGCACATTTGTCGGGATTGGGCTATGAGGTTCGTTCCTCGCGGAAGTTGAGTTCCAGGGTGACGTCGCTGGGGTCATTCACGAAAATCTGCCGGAGCCGATAGGCGGGCACGTCAAAGGTCCGGTAGGGAAGGCCATGCGCTTCGAGCCGCGCGATCATCGCGTCATAATCGGTGCAGCGGAATGCGATGTGGTCGACCGCGCCGCCGCCCTTCATCCTGTCGGGGGCGAGCGGCCCCGCCAGCTCGCCGAGCCGGCCGCGCATCTCGGCCAGCGACGCCTCCCGGTTGGGGGAGGAGAGATCGATGACGTGGACGACCGCGACATCGCTTTCGTCATAGAGCCAGGCGCCGCGCTTCATGCCCGGTACCGAGCCGGCGCGAAGGCCGATCACATCCTCGTAGAAGCGGATCGTCGCGGCCAGGTCGAAGCTGCGGATGTTGCAATGTTCCAGTCGGGCCATGGTCTTCCTCTCCTGTCCGCGATCCTACGCCAAAGCCGGTCGCCGGCAAGCTTGCACAGGCATTTGTTCATGTTATGTTCTGATGGTGAGCGACTCGGCACCGATATTACCGCCGGCCGTCAAGGGCCGGGGGGCGGCCAGCGCGCGGCTGAGCGGACGCTTCGACGACCGGGCGCGCGAGGATGACGGCGACTGGCTGGACGCGAGCGCGGAGATCGACGGGGAGGGACCGCCGCTCCGCACCGAGGTGACGATCGAGAAGCCCAGGACGATCATCACCCGCAATCGATCGCCCGACCTGCCGTTCGACCGATCGATCAATGCCTATCGGGGCTGCGAGCACGGCTGCATCTACTGTTTCGCCCGGCCGACCCATGCCTATCAGAACCTGTCGCCGGGGCTCGATTTCGAGACGAAGCTGTTCGCCAAGCCTGATGCGGCGGCGCTGCTGCGGCAGGAACTGGCGAAGCGCGGCTATCGATGCACGCCGATGGCGATGGGAACCAACACCGATCCCTATCAGCCGATCGAGGGGCGCTACCGGATCACGCGGGGGGTGATCGAGGTGCTGGCCGAGCATGACCATCCGCTGGTGATCACGACCAAGTCGGCCCGGATCGTCCGCGACATCGACCTGCTCGCGCCGATGGCGGCCAAACGCCTGGCGGCGGTGATGATGTCGGTGACGACGCTCGACCCTGCTCTCGCCCGCCGGATGGAGCCGCGCGCCTCGGCCCCGCGCCAGCGGATCGCGGCGATCGCGGCGCTGGTCAGGGCGGGGGTGCCGACCTCGATCAGCGTCTCGCCGATCGTGCCCGCGATCAACGACCATGAGATCGAGGCGATCGTCGCCGCCGGCGCGGAAGCGGGCGCACGCGCCGCCTTCTCGATCGTCGTGCGCCTGCCGCACGAGGTCGCGCCGCTGTTCCGGGAATGGCTGGAGATCCACTATCCGGACCGTGCGGCCAAGGTGATGGCGATGATCGCGGCGATGCGCGGGGGCCGCGACAACGAGCCCAATTTCTTCGACCGCTTCCGTCCGCAGGGTGCCTATGCGGCGGCCCTCCAAGCGCGGTTCAGGCTTGCCTGCCGCCGGCACGGGATGAACGCCGAACGGTTCGAACTGCGCACCGATCTTTTCCGGCTGCCGACCGACCAGCTCAACCTGTTTTGAGATCCCTTGCCCGGTAGTCTCGAAGGAGACCGGCGCGCTGCGGAGCAAAGAGGAACAATTCCAACCACTTGTTTCGCCTGCGTTTTCGCAACCCTGCAGCGGCTGAATCGTTGTGACCGGCGACCCCGGAAAAGCAGGAGACATGCCATGTTGGAGGAAAAGACCACCCGCAGCTTCGCGATCGGCGCCGCTGCCGGCCTGACCGCCGGGCTCGCCGCGAATGTGGTGCGCAAGATCTTCGTGCAGGCACCGACGATGATGGCCGGCGAATGGGACGATGCGCTGGCTGCCGAACATCGCGCCGTTCTGAAGCTTTTCGACGAGCTGCAGGCGACGGAAAAGGGGCACACGACTCGCCGCTTGATCCTGCTGACCCAGATCAGCCATGCGCTCGCCAAGCATGCGCTGGAAGAGGAGAACGCGGTCTACACGACGTTGCGCGTCCACGGGCAGGTTGCCGACGCCGACCGCCTCAACGGCGACCATGGCTATGTGAAGCAATATCTGTTCGAGCTCGGCCAGATGGCGCCGGAACATCCGCTGTTCCTCTCCAAGGTCGGCGATTTCCGCTCGATGCTGGAGGAACATATGCGCGACGAGGAAGAGAAGATCTTCCCGAAGCTGCGCGGCCTGCTGAGCGAGGAGGAGAACCAGAAGCTGACCAAGGCGATGAACCAGGAAGGGCTGAAGATCGCGTAGGTCTTCTAGCCCCCAGGCGCCGGGCGGCCCGCACGCGGGCCTTGGCTTTCGCGGAGATATCGCGACGCGCGTTCGCGCTTGCAGGCCGCCGACACCCTATGGCTGCTCATCGTGGCTGTCCGTCACCTTTCGGTGAGGCGGGGCATCAGCTCGACGAAGTTGCAGGGCATGTGGCGGCTGTCGAGCTGGGTGGCGAGGATGTCGTCCCAGCCGTCCTTCACGGCCCCCGTCGATCCGGGAAGCGCGAAGATATAGGTGCCGCGCGCGACGCAGGCCGTGGCGCGCGACTGGATCGTCGAGGTGCCGATCTTGGCGTAGCTCAGCCAGCGGAACAGTTCTCCGAAGCCCGGAATCTCCTTGTCCCAGACGCGGGCGAGCGCCTCCGGCGTGACGTCGCGTCCGGTAACGCCGGTGCCGCCGGTGGTGATCACGCAGTCGACCTGGGGGTCGTCGATCCAGCCGTGCAGCCGCGCGACGATCCGGTCGACATCGTCGGTGACGATCGCGCGGTCGGCGAGGATGTGGCCGGCACCCTCGATCCGCGCGACGAGGGTGTCGCCCGATTTGTCCGTCGACAGGTCGCGGCTGTCCGAGACGGTCAGCACCGCGATACGGACGGGGTGAAAGGGCAGGTCTTCCTTGATCGGCATCGAATGAATCCCACTGAAATCGTCACCCCAGCGCAGGCTGGGGTCCATGTCTCTATCCGCGAACGATGGTCATCGTGTGGGAAAACAGACATGGATGCCAGCCTTCGCTGGCATGACGGTTCAGGGGCAATGAGTGGGGGATCAGTCGGCCGCCGCCGTCGCCCCCAGCGCCGTCAGGCGGACGGCCTCGCGTCCCGGCATGCCCGGGAAGCGCGGCCACAGACCCTGTGAGATCGCCGTCAGGCTGGCGGCCTTGGCGCCGCTGTGCCGCTGGTACATCCAGTAGTTGCGCAGGACGATCGCGACATAGGCGCGCGTCTCCGCAAAGGGGATCGATTCGATGAACAGCAGCGGATCGTGGAGGTTGCGGCCGCGCGCGTTCCAGTTGGCGACCGAATTGGGGCCGGCATTATAGGCGGCGATCACCTTGGGCAGCAGCCCGCCGGTGCCGCTGCTGTCGGCCAGTTCGCGCAGATAGGCCTGGCCCAGGTCGATGCTGGTCGCGGGCTGGAACAGCGAGGCCGGATCGATGGTCCGGCCGAGATGGCGGGCGACCATCTGCGCAGTGGCGGGCATGAGCTGCATCACGCCCCGCGCGCCGGCCGAGCTGATCGCGTCGGTCTTGAAGCGGGATTCCTGGAGCGCGTGGGCGAAGACCAGCGCCTTGTCGACCTGCCAGCCCGAGGCGGGCGTCCAGGCCGGCATCGGATAGCGAGCGGCAGCCGAGAGCTGCGCGCCCGACGGGCCGTTCTGCGCAAGCCAGATCTGCGCGGCCGGAAGGTCGAGCCGGGCGGACAGGTGGATCAGCGATTCATGGTCGCGGCTAAGGCCGATCTTCGCCTGGTGCCGGAGCATCTCCTCGGCCAGGCCTGCCTCGCCGATCTCGGCGAGCGCCGTCGCGCGGCGGACGTTGGCGATCGCGCCGATCGATGCCCAGTCGTTGGCGGTGAGCTTCATGCTCGCGCCGCCTTCGTCGGTGATGCCGAGCGCGGCCTGCGCGATCAGGCCGTAGAAGCTTTCCTTCATCCGCGCGGCGGAGCGCAGGCGCGGCTCGATCCGTTCGGGGCGACCGCAGGCCATGTCGGCGCGGCTCGCCCAGTAGAGGCCGGCGGCCGTCATTTCCGGATCGCGGGCGCGTCCGGCGACCTCTTCGAAGGCGGTCCCAGCCGACTGGCAGTCGTGCTGCCGCCAGGCGGCAAGGCCGGAAACCCAGCTCGCCTGCACTGCCCAGTCGCCGATCCCGGGCCGTGCCCGATCCGCGATGCGGCGCGCGGAGGCGTCGTCGCCCGCCAGATAATAGGACCAGGAGACGCGCTGCAGCCATTCGGCCTGTGCTTCGGGCGAGAGCTGGTTCAGCCGTTCGTCGACCAGCGTCTCGGCCTCGCTCGGCCGGTCGCCGCGCAGCAGCGGCGTCGCGAGCTGCGCCAGCGCCGCGGCGGCCCGGTCGCTGCGCTGCGAGCGGGCGGACTGGCGCTTGGACGGCCCGGCATAGCGGACGAGATCGCGGACGACCGGCAGCGCCGCCGTGGTCAGGCCGCGGCGGGAGGCGAGGGCGGCGAGCTGGGACGCCTGGGGCAGGTCGGGCGCGGTGGCGACGAGCTGGACGAGCTGATCGTCGGATACGCGGGGCGATCCCTTGGCGAGGATAAGCTCGGCCTGGGCGACGCTGCTGAGCGGCCCGGTCGGGATCGCGTCGAGGCCGGCCTGGGCGGCGTTCCAGTCCCCGGCGCGGATCGCGGCGAAGATCGTGCGATAGGCGGTACGCTGATCGGCGGTGAGACCCGAGACGATCGGCAGCGGCTGGGCTGCGGCGGCAAGGCCGACGGCCGCGGCGGGCACGGCCACCGCATTCTGGGCGGCGGCCGGGACGGCGGTGACGGCAAGCGCGCCGGCGAGCAGATATCTACGCATCATCCGAGAAGCTTCATCAGGAGTTGCAGGTCTTCCCAGGCACGGCGCTTCTGCTGGGGGTGCTGGAGAAGCGTGCGCGGGTGGAAGGTGGCGACGGCGTTGACCGCCCCGTCCCGGAGCTGGACGTCGTGGACCCGGCCGCGTGCCTCGACGAAGCCGAGGTTCAGGAAGGTGCGCGAGGGCTGCTCACCCATCAGCAGCAGCGCGCGCGGCCTGGCGAGAAGGACGTGGTGGCGGGCGAGCTGGCCGAACAGGGCGCCCTGGCCGCGGTCGATGAAACCGCCCGACGGCCGGCCGGGCGCCATGGCGGAGAGATAGAGCGACTGGCGATCGCGCCCCATGGCGGCGAGCATCTTATCGAACAGGTCACCGGCCGGGCCCGACAGCAGCCGGCCGTTCACAGGGTCCTCCGCCTCCGGCAGGTCGACGAGCACCATCAGGCCGGTCGTCGGATCGCCCGAGGCGGCAACCCGCGCGGACATCGGCATCATGATGTCATCGCTGCTGGCGAGCCACGACTGGAAGCCGGCGAGCGTATCGGGGAAGGCCGGCGCGGCGGCGCGGGCGGGAACCTCGGCACGGACCGGCGGGGCGGCCGGTTGCGGCGCTGCGGGGGCAGGTTGCGCCGCGGTGGCAGCCGAAGCGGGCCGTGCCGCGGGGGGAGCGACGCGCGCGAGCCAGTCGCGCGGTGCCTCATCCACCAGCACGTCGAGCCCTGCATCCTCCCACCAACCCATTAGGCTCGTGATTTCTGCGGCCGAACCGAGACTTGCCCCCAAATCCATAGCGCTCATCTAAAGGAATGGGTTGACGAAGGCGTCAATCTGCGGGCAGCGGCTTTGGGGCATGACGTTTTAATGATGCGATGATCGGATAAGCAGGACAAGGACCAGGAAAATGTCGACGCGCGAATCGATGGCTTATGACGTCGTCATCGTGGGCGCCGGGCCCGCGGGACTGGCAGCTGCGATCCGGCTCAAGCAGCTCGCCGCCGAGGCGGGACGCGAGATCGGAGTCTGCGTCCTTGAAAAGGGATCGGAGGTCGGCGCCCACATCCTGTCGGGCGCGGTGGTCGACCCGATTGCGCTGGACGAACTGCTGCCCGAGTGGCGCGAGCTCGACAGCCCGCTGACGGTGCCGGTGACCGAGAATCACCATTGGATCCTGACCGCGAAGCGCCAGTTCTCGATGCCGCACATCGCGATGCCGGGCTTCATGCACAACAAGGGCACCTACACGCTGTCGCTCGGCAATCTGTGCCGTTGGCTGGCGGGGCAGGCCGAAAATCTGGGCGTCGAGATCTTCCCCGGCTTCGCCGCCGCCGAGATCCTCTACAATGAGGACGGCTCGGTGAAGGGTGTCGCGACCGGCGACATGGGCGTCGGCCGCGATGGCGAGCACAAGCCCGATTATCAGCCGGGCATGGAGCTGCATGCCCGTTACACCTTCTTCGCCGAGGGCGTGCGCGGGCATCTGTCGAAGATGCTCAAGCATCATTTCGATCTGGAGGCGGACAGCCAGCCGCAGACCTATGCGATCGGCATCAAGGAGCTTTGGGACATCGACCCGGCCAAGCATGTGCCGGGCCGCGTCATCCACACCCAGGGCTGGCCGCTCACCGACGAGGTCGGCGGCGGCTTCCTCTATCACCAGGCGAACAACCAGGTCGCGCTCGGTTTCGTCGTCGGCCTCGGCTACAAGAACCCGCACCTCTATCCGTTCGAGGAATTCCAGCGCTGGAAGCAGCATCCGAAGATCCGCGAGATCCTCGAGGGCGGCCGCCGCGTCTCCTATGGCGCCCGCGCGATCAACGAGGGCGGCTGGCAGGCGGTACCGAAGCTGGTCTTCCCGGGCGGCGCGCTGATCGGCTGCTCGGCCGGCTTCGTCAACGTGCCGCGCATCAAGGGCAGCCACACCGCGATGAAATCGGGCATGCTGGCGGCGGAGGCGGCGTTCGACGCGATCGTCGCGGATCGCACCGGCGACGAACTGGCCGCCTATCCCGACGCGCTGGAGAACAGCTGGATCGCGAAGGAGCTGAAGATCGTCCGCAACGCCGAGCCGTTCGTCGCGAAGTTCGGTCCGTTCGCGGGGACCCTGCTGGCCGGCGTCGACATGTGGATGCGCACCCTGGGCATCGGCCTGCCCTTCACCCTCAAGCATCACAAGGACAATGAGGGGATGTGGCGCCAGGACGTCGCGCCGAAGATCGACTATCCCAAGCCCGACGGGGTGATCAGCTTCGATCGGCTGTCGTCGGTGTTCCTGTCGAACACCAACCATGAGGAGGACCAGCCGGTCCACCTCCAGCTCAAGGACCCGAGCGTTCCGATCGACATCAACCTGCCTTGGTACGACGCGCCCGAGCAGCGCTATTGCCCTGCGGGTGTGTACGAGATCGTCGGCCGCGACGAAGGCGAGCCGCGCCTGCAGATCAACGCGCAGAACTGCGTCCACTGCAAGACCTGCGACATCAAGGACCCCACCCAGAACATCAACTGGGTGACGCCCGAAGGCGGCGGCGGGCCGAACTATCCGAACATGTGAGATCGAGGCGGGCCGGGGGAAACTCCGGCCTGCTTCGTTCGGGTGACGAAGGAGGATCAGTAGGGCTCGCAGGCGTCATAGTCGCCCGCGCGGCAGGCCGCGACGCGGCGGCGCCATTCGGCGCGCTCGCGCTCATAGCGTTCCTGCGCGCGCCGGTTGGTTGCGCGGACGTCGGCATTCGAGCGGTCGCGCCGGTCGACCACCGCCTGGGCGCGACGGTTGAGCTCGATGGTGCGGAGCCGGTCGGCGCGATGCTCGGCATCCTCGGGCTGGGCATGGGCCGCGCCCGCGATCGTAGTCCCGAGGAGGGCGAGGGGCAGCAGCGACAAGGCGAGCAGGGGGCGGATCATGCGCGAGGCTTGCCGCAGGCCGGCTTGCGGCAGGCTGAACGCGCCGCGCTTGCGTTGTCGGCCGCGGCTCGATATGCGCGCCTGCGATGTCCACTCCGCGCAAGACCCTATCGCTTAGCCGCGTCGTCGCACCCGCCGAAGGCCCGGCGCTGACCGGCGATGCGCAGATCATCGCCCAGGCGGTCCGCCGCAAGCTGGCGATCACCGCCGTGTACAACCGCACCAACATGGTGATCGCTCCGCACATCCTCTACACGAAGCATGACGACCTGTTCATCGACGGTGTGGTGACGTTGCGCGACGGCAAGGTTCCCGTGGAACTCAAGCTCGGCACCTTCAAGCTGGCGGGACTGAACAATGTCTCGCTGACCGTCGACAGCTTCACGGTCCAGCCTTTCTACGATCCCGCCGACGCCAAATATGAAGGCGTCACTGTCGCCAAGGTCGATTAGCGCAGGCGGCTCGCCAGCCGCCACCAGCCGGGGCGGCGTGTGGCGATGGCGCGGTCGGCGGCGTCGCGGTTGGCTTGCGATCTGAACAGCGCGAAGCAGGTGGCGCCCGAGCCTGACATGCGGGCGAGGATCGCGCCAGGTTGCGCCGCGAGGAGCGTCACGACCTCGCCGATCACCGGATGGAGCAGCGCCGCCGGCCCCTCCAGGTCGTTGCGCCCGGCCAGGGCCGCCCCGAGCGGATCGCCCGGAGCGAGCGGGCCGCGATCGACCTGGTCCCAGCCGGCGAAGACCGGGCCGGTCGGCAGCGCCACGCGCGGATTGACCAGCAGCAGCGGCGTGCCGCTGAGGCCATCGGCCGCGATCGATTCAAGCCGATCGCCGCGCCCGTCGCCGCGCACCGTGACCGATCGGACGCAGGCGGGAACGTCGGCGCCGAGCGTTGCGGCTAGCGTCATGACGCGGGGATCGTCGGCCGCGACGTCATATTCGCGGCAGAGCAGCCGCAGCACCGCAGCGGCGTCGGCCGATCCGCCGCCGATCCCGGCCGCGACCGGCAGCCGCTTGTCGAGCCGGATCGTCGGAGGCATGTCCGTGCCGGCCAGCGCGCACAATCCGTCGGCCGCGCGCATCACCAGATTCTCCTTCGGGTCCTCGCCCGCCAGCGCCGGGGCGAACGGCCCGGCCAGCGTCAGCCGGGGTGGGCCGGGCTCCGCCGCGACGACGTCGCCATGCTCGGCGAATGCGAAGATCGTCTCGATATCGTGATAGCCGTCGGACCGGCGGCGGCGGACGTGCAACGCCAGGTTGATCTTGGCATATGCGATCTCGGAGGCGACCTCGGGGGTGATCCCGGCCTTTCCGTCATTCCCCCGAAAGCGGGAATCCACGGGCACGGAGCATCCGGCCGGTTGCGGGCCGCCGTCCATGGACTCCCGCTTTTGCGGGAATGGCGATCGGGGCTGAGGGGGCTTCAAGGCGGACCGGGACGACTCTAGTTGGCGCTGAGCCGATCGCCGGGGCCATCAGTCAGCTTGCGCCTGATCCGTTCGCTGTCGGCCTTGTCGGCCTGGACCAGCGCCGCGCGCCAGGCGTAGCGTGCCTCCATGCGCCGGCCGACCGCCCAATAGGCGTCGCCGAGATGTTCGTTGATCACCGACTGGCCGGGCTCGCCCGCCACCGCGCGCTCGAGCGCCGCGATCGCGCCCGGATAATTGCCGCGCTTGTAGTAGAGCCAGCCGAGCGAATCGGCGATTGCCGCGTCATTGGGATCGAGACTGCTCGCGCGCTCGATATAGGCCTGCGCCTCTGGGAGGTTCTCACCGCGGTCGAGCATGCCATAGCCGAGATAGTTGAGGATCACCGCCTGGCCCGGCGCCAGCTTATTGGCCTGGCGCAGCAGGTCCTTGGCCCGTTCCCAGTCGCCCGCTCGGTCGAGCGCGCCGGCCTGGAGGAACAGATGTGCCCAGTTCGGGACACCCTGCGCCGTATCGATGTCGATCGCGCGCTGATAGGCTTTCACCGCCTCGGCGGGGCGATCGAGATCGGCCAGGATGCCGCCCAACTCGACGAAGGTCGTGGCGCTGGCACCGGGCTGGGCGGCCGCCTTCTGCGCGTCGGCGAGCGCGGCCTGGCGATTGCCCATCGACAGCAGGATTCCGCTGCGTTCCTGCCGCGCGGCTTCCCACAGCGGATCCTCGGCCGAAACGGTGTCGAGCATGGCAAGCGCCGCGTCATGATAGCCGTTGGCGGCCATCAGGTCGGCGGTAGCGATGATCGCCGCGGCATTGCCCGGCGCCAGATAGCCGCCGATGCGGGCCAACTGCAGCGAGACGGGCGAGCGGCCGTCGCCCTTCACGTCGATCGCGAGCTGCGCGAACAGGTCGGACAGGCCGAGCTCGGGCGTGTCGATCGCGCCGAGGAGCGGCTTGCCCGCGTCAAGCGTGGCGCGGGCGCGGATCAGCTCGGGTGTCTGGCCTTCGAGGATGCTGCGCGCATTGGCGACGTCGCCCCGCCGGGCGAGCAGCGCCGCGGCCGCGAGCTGCAGGCGCAGCGACCGCGCATCGTGGGCGGCCACCAGGCGCCGCAGGTCGGCCAGCGCCTCGTAGCGGCCCATCGCCAGCGCGATCAGCAGATGATGGTCGCGCGAATAGGCGTTGGAGAGCAGCGATCCGCCGGTCGGCGCGGCGAGCCGGGCGGCGTCCGGCGACTGGCGGCCATAGGCGACCCAGCCGCGCATCACCGGCGCGAGGAAACCGAAGACCTGTTCGCGCTCGATCCGTCCGATCGCCGCATTGGCCCGCTTCCAGTCGTGCGCGGCAACGGCCTCCGCGAACAGCAGCAGGGTGCCGTCGGGGGGGAGGGCGCCGAGCCGGTCCAGCTGCGCGGCGGCGAGCCCGGCGAGCTTGTAGTTGCCTGCGGTCAGCGCCTGGCGATAGGTACGCAACGCCAGTCGCTTGTCCTGCGGCGACGCCTGGAGAAGGCGGGCATAGCTGGAGGCGGCCGCCTCGGGCATGCCAGCGGCGTCGGCCAGCCGGGCGCGGACATATTGCCGCATCTCGGCCGAGCTGTCGCCGACCATGGCCTGCGCCACGGCCGGCCAGGCCAGCAGCCCCGCGGCGATGGCTATCTGTCCGCGCTTCATTCCCATCTCCGGCCTCCAACCATTGTCCTCATGTACCCCAGCGGGGGCAGGATCGGCCAGTCCCCAAACATGCGATTGGTCGCTGGCCGATGACAATTATGCTATTGAGAATAATTATCAGATATGCGAGGGCAGGACATGAAGAGAAAGCGGCCCTGCCCCGGGCCGTCAGGCGCCGGCCCGCTGCCCTAACCTTCGGTTGCCACGGCCGGAGAGCGGACCGGCGCCACCCTTTCGAAGATGTCGCCATGCGCTACAAGCGTGGCATGATTCGCCATTTCCTTCCCATCGCGCTGGCGCTGCTCGCCGCCGCGCCCGCCCTGGCCGCACCGGCTTCGTCGCTGGTCAAGGTCGCGCTCAAGACCAGCGAGGGGACGATCGTCGTCGCCGTCGACACGAAGCGCGCGCCGATCACGGCGACAAACTTCCTCGCCTATGTCGACCAGAAGAAGCTGGACGGCACGACCTTCTATCGGGCCGCGCGCGCGATCGGAAATCCCAAGCGCGGCTTCATCCAGGGCGGCGTTCATCGCGACGCGCGCCGATCGCTGCCGCCGATCCGGCACGAGCCGACGACCAAGACCGGTATCCGCCATGTCGATGGCGCCATTTCGATGGCGCGGCGGGAGCCCGGTTCCGCGATGGGCGAATTCTTCATCCTGGCAGGCGACGCGCCGGCGATGGATGCCAAGCCCGGCGGCGGCGACGCCAATGCCGGCTACGCCGCCTTCGGTAAGGTGGTGTCCGGCATGCCGGTGGTGAAGCGCATCCTGGCCGTACCGACCTGGCCGGGCGGATCGGGGGCGATGAAGGGGCAGCTGATCAAGCAGCCTGTGAAGATCATAGAAGCCAAGCGGATAGGATAGATCGCGCCCGCCGCATGTCCGTCAGCCAACCTCTTCCGGTCATCCCGGCGAAAGCCGGGATGTCACTTCTCTTCGTCCCGTGTTCCGGGGCGCGAAGGTGCAGGGAGATCCCGGCTTTCGCGGGATGACAGGGAAGTCCCGTCAGCGCGCGGCGTTGGCGAAGGTGCCGTCGACCCAGACCAGCGGCGAAATCTCGTCGTGATTCACGACATGCTCGACTTCGCCGATGAACAGCGTGTGGGTCCCGACGTCGAGCCGCTGGGTGGTGCGGCAGACCAAGCTGGCCAGAGCGTCGCCGAGTACCGGGATACCGTCCGGGCCGGCGCTCCAGCCGCCGTCCTCGAACCGTTCGAGGCCTTTCTTCTTGCCGCTGAAGATGCCGACGAGATCGCGGTGCCGGTCGGCCAGCAGGTTAACGCAGAAGCGTTCCTCGTCCATCAGCACCGGATGGATGCTGGCGCTGCGGTTGACGGCGGTCAGCAGCGTCGGCGGCTCGGCGCAGACCGACATCACCGCGGTCGCCGCCATGCCGGTCCAATTCTCCCCTTTGCCGGACGTGATCAGCGCGATCGTCGTCGCCAGCCGGCGCATCGCATGGCGAAAGCCTTCCTTGATCTCGTCTTCGGTCACCTTGGTCTCCTCATCGCTTTTGAGCGGCGCTAGAGAATAGAGCGGCGCGGCGCAATCGCCTCGATGCCCCGTCAATCCTTTTATGCCAAGGTGCGGGGATGCCGGCGCATCCGCCCCCTGGAACGCTCACGCGCCGCGCGGGCTTAACCGATATGCGATGAAGCAAGCTTGCCGAACATCGGTATTACACCCGTTCGGCACCGCTTTTCTTTTGCTGGCCAAGCGCGTATGGCGGCGCGAAATCCCGAAGATCATCCTGATGAGGAACGAGTTTGGCCAAGGAAGAATTGCTCGAGATGCGCGGGCAGGTCGTGGAACTGCTGCCCAATGCGATGTTCCGCGTGAAGCTCGAGAACGACCATGAGATTCTCGGCCATACCGCCGGGAAGATGCGCAAGAACCGCATCCGCGTGCTGGTCGGCGATGAGGTGCTGGTCGAACTGACCCCTTATGACCTGACCAAGGGTCGCATCACCTATCGCTTCAAATAAGGGGCGGGGCCTCTTGTCCCCGTCCGATCCCCCGCTCGTCCTTGCCTCGGCCAGCCCGCGCCGGGCCGAACTCATCGGCCGGCTGGGCCTGACGCCCGTGGCGATCGACCCCGCCGATATCGACGAGACCCCGCACAAGGGAGAGCTGCCCGCGCCCTATGCCGTGCGCATGGCGGCCGAGAAGACGGCGCGGGTGTCGGCACGCCATGCCGGCGTCGCGGTGCTGGGCGCCGACACGGTGGTCGCCGCCGGCCGCCGCATCCTGCCCAAGACCGAGACCGAGGCCGAGGCGCGCGCCTGCCTGGAGCTGCTGTCGGGCCGTCGGCATCGCGTCCATTCGGCGGTCACGCTGATCGATGCGGCGGGGGTGGCGCGGCACCGGCTGTCGACCAGCATAGTTCGTTTCAAGCGACTGACGACGGCCGAGATCGCGGCCTATCTGGCTGGCGGCGACTGGCGCGGCAAGGCGGGCGGCTATGCGATCCAGGGCTATGCCGAGAGCTGGGTCGCGACGCTGATGGGCAGCCATTCGGGGGTGATGGGCCTGCCCCTGTTCGAGACGCGTGCGCTGCTCGCCGCGGCGAGCCTGCTGCCGCCCGGCCCGTTGTCCGCCGACGATGCGTGAATGGCTCTACGAGGCGGGAATCGGGGAGGCCCGGGCCGCGCTC
Source organism: Sphingomonas sp. Y57 (assembly GCF_001015195.1). GTDB lineage: Bacteria > Pseudomonadota > Alphaproteobacteria > Sphingomonadales > Sphingomonadaceae > Rhizorhabdus. The sequence continues at coordinate 425,876 of NZ_LDES01000024.1, forward strand.
GTCGAGGACGGCGCCATCATCAGCGCCGAGATCGAACCGGACGATGACGGAGCGCGCGCCGGCACGATCGCCGAGGTGCGGCTCGATCGCGTCGTGGTGCCGGGGCGCCGCGCGATCGTCCGGCTCGATTCGGGCGAGGAGGCGCTGATCGAGCCGGTGCCGAAAGGCGTGTCCCAGGGCGGGCGTCTGCTGGTCGAAATCCACCGGGCGGCTTTGGCCGAGACGGGACGGATGAAGCTGGCCCTGGCGCGAGCGGCTCCGGACGGCTCGCTTCCGTCGCCGGGGCCCGACCTGCTGGCGCGGATCGGGGCGAGGGGCGATCCGGTGCGGCAGGTTCACGGTCATCAACCCGACGCGTTCGAGGCGGCCGGCTGGTCCGAACTGATCGAGGAAGCGGCGAGCGGGGAGGCGGTCTTCGACGGGGGTGCGCTGCACCTGTCGCTGACCCCCGCGATGAGCCTGATCGACGTCGACGGCTGGCTGGACCCGCCGGCATTGGCGATAGCCGGAGCAGCGGCGGCGGCGCGGATGATCCTGCGGCATGGCCTTGGGGGATCGATCGGCATCGACCTGCCGACCGTCGAGGGCAAGGCGGCGCGGCTGGCGGCGGCCGAGGCTGTCGACATGATCCTGCCGCAGCCGTTCGAGCGGACGGCGGTGAACGGCTTCGGCTTCCTGCAGATCGTCCGCCGGCGGGCCCGCCCGTCGCTGCCCGAGCGGTTGCGGCGCGACCCGGCGGGGACGGCGGCCCGCGCGCTGCT
>NZ_LDES01000025.1 GCF_001015195.1 Sphingomonas sp. Y57
CAGAAAACCGGCACCACCTCACTTCCCAAACCGCGCCCGATCGGGGCGCCACCGGCCCTACGCATGAAAATCGGTTACGCCCGCGTATCGACCGCCGAGCAGAACCTGGACCTCCAGCGTGATGCGCTGAAGGCTGCCGGCTGCGAGAAGGTCATCACCGACAAGGCCTCCGGGGCGACTGCCGCTCGCCCTGGATTGGAAAAGGTGAAGGAGCTGCTTCGCGCCGGCGACACACTGGTGGTCTGGCGCCTCGACAGGCTCGGCCGCTCGCTCCGTGATCTGATCGGATGGATGACCTACCTCGACGAGGAAAAGGTCGGGCTGCTGAGCCTGCACGAGGCGATCGACACGACCACCACGTCGGGCAAGCTTACCTTCCACCTGTTCGGGGCATTGGCGGAGTTCGAGCGCAACCTGATCCGCGAGCGGACCCAGGCCGGTCTCACCGCAGCCCGCGCTCGCGGCAAGAAGGGTGGCCGGCCGGCCGCACTCGGCAAGGACAAGCGCGACCTGCCCGTCAGGCTCTACCACGAGAACACGATGCCGATCGCCAAGATTTGCTCGATGCTCGGCATCTCCAAGCCAAAACTCTACGCCTATGTGCGATCGGCCGAGACCAAGCCGGTAGCCGCGTAGCGACGCTCGCCGACAAATAGCGCGATCAGAATGCCGCCACTTAGCGCGAGCGTTTACACCGTTCGCGGTCCCGATCGGCCCAGCGTCCCCCGGAACCGTTCGTTATCGGGAAGGCATCTAAGCGGTCTGCACCATCCTTCATCTAAAGTTCTCCAAGCGCTTCTGAGGATTTTCGGGCGCACCAAAAGCACTTGCTCCTCCAGTGGCTGGAGCATGTAACCGCAATTTGCTCTCCTGCGGACGGGGGGCTGGAGGTGGCTTTTTGACGGCCCGTGTTGAAGCAATCGGTATGTCTCGACGCTCATTAGTGGCGCGGCTGGTGGCCTGTGGAACCGGCTTGGTGCTCGGTTCTCCAACGCTCGCGCGACAGACTTCCCGGTCTGCGGGCTCGTGGAACTTCGGTGCGGCTCACCTCGAATGGGAGCCGCTGGAAGTCGGCACGGGTGATACCCTCCTTGTTTCGGCACAAGTGCGCGGAGTGCCGGTGCGGGCGGTGCTCGACAGTGGCAGCGGCGCGTCGATCATGAGCACGGCGCTCGCGGCGAAGCTCGGCTTGAACGATGGTGAGCGGCGCATGATTAGCGGGCTGAGCGCCAAGGCCCCGGTGCTGCTGGTCCGCGACATCGACGTACAGCTCGCCCGCGAAACCCGTCGCTTACCCTTTGCCGTCGTTGGTGATCTGAGTTCAGTGTCGGCGGCCTTCGGACGACCGATCGATATCCTCCTCGGTGCCGATATGTTCACGGGTAGCTGCATCGCGCTCGATTTCGCGAAAAGGCGTATGGCGGTCGTCAAGTCAGGCACGTTTCTCGCCGGTCCCGACTGGCGCGCTGTCGCGCTCGGGCGCGGTGCCAAGCAGGAGCTGTTCATTCGAGCTTCCGTCTCGGGTTTGCCTCCCGTGCCCTTGATGATCGATCTTGGCAGCTCGGCCGCGCTGATGCTCTCGTCGGCCTATGCCCGCGATCAAGGGCTGTTGAACGGGAAGCTCGTCTCGACCGCGGCGATCGGCGGCGTCGATGGTGTGCGTATCAACGATGCTTTCACGATCCAGAACATCAACATCGAAGGGCTTGGCGTCTCGAACGTCCCCACACTCGGGATGAGAGCTTGGCTCTCCACCAGCACGGTTGGCAATGTCGGCCTACCGCTGATCGCTCAATTCGACGTGGTGTTCGACGTGACCGCCGGATTCGTGTGGCTCCGGCCACTCGGTCCTCGTCGTCGCCTGCCGATGCTGAAGGACCGTAGCGGCCTTGGCCTCGCAGCCTCACCAACGGCGCTCACCGTTGTTCATGTGGCGGCGAACAGTCCCGCGGAAAAGGCTGGCTGGGCGGTCGGCGACCGGATCGTGGCGGTGAACGGCCATTCGATCGATGCGAACTATACGCGTGGGGAGCTCTGGCAAGTGCGCTCCCGGCCTGCTGGCACCCTCGTAAAGCTGACGATGGCCTCGGGTGATGTGCGCGAGCTCAGGCTGGCCGATTATTATTGATCGGCTTGAGGGTGGCCTTTGCCGATCGCCTTCATGATCCGACAATCGGCCATGCGCGCCTTGGTGCAGCTCTGGCTGAGCATTGCCAACTCATCCCGCAACACCGCGAGTTGCGCCAGTCTCTCCTCCACATCCTTGAGGTGCTGAGCAGCGATAGCTGAGGCGGCACCACAATCCTGGTCCGGGTTCTGCGCCAGCCCCATCAACGAACGGATCTCGTCGACGGAGAAGCCAAGCCGGCGACCGTTGCGGATGAAGTGCAAACGCTCAATGTCACTGGCATCGTAGGTTCTGCGACCCGACGCCGTGCGAGGGGCGGATCGGAGCAACCCGATCGACTCATAAAAGCGGATCGTCGTCACCTTCGTCGAGGTCTCGCTGGCGAGCTGCCCAATCATCACCGGCTTCATCATGCCATCCTTGCTTATGCGAACGTGTCGCACATTTCGCTTGCTTCTACAGCGACTGGAGGTGGTAAGGAAGGCCGCATGAATGCTTCTACCGAAAGCTGCGGGTGCCACGGGGAGCCCGCGCGCGCGCAAACCGATCCGGCCTATCGCCGTGCGCTGCTGACCGTCGTGGTGCTCAACCTCGGCTTCGGAGTCGCCGAGCTGTTCGGCGGGTTCATCGCCGATAGCCAAGCGCTGAAAGCGGATTCCCTCGATTTTCTCGGGGACGGGTCGATCAGCCTTATCGGTCTTCTCGCGCTTGCCTGGTCCGCACGGGCGAGGGCAAAGGTCGCGCTGACGCAGGGGTTGTTTCTCGGTGCGCTTGGCGTGGGCGTAATCGGTTTCGCGATTTGGCGCGCCCTGAACGCAACCGCGCCCGATGCCGAACTGATGGGCACAATCGGCGTTGTCGCGCTCGCGATCAATGTCGTGTCCGCCTTGGTGCTTGCGCGTTTCCGGGAAGGGGACGCCAATGTTCGCGCGATCTGGCTGTTCAGCCGCAACGACGCGCTCGCCAACGTGGCGGTGATCGCCGCGGCCGGTCTGGTGGCGTGGACAGGAAGCGCCTGGCCGGACCTCGCCGTCGCCGGCCTCATCGCCCTCCTGTTCCTCCACTCCGCTTATGAAATCGTCACTGGCGCTCGGCGCGAATTGGGAGAGCGGTAGTGCGTCTGCTCGCGTTGATCCGGGCAATGCTCTCGTTGCGGCTGCTCTCCGCGCTCGCGGCGCTGCTGATCCCTGCTGCGGCAATCGCCGAACCCGGCGACGTGCAAACCGCATGGCGGCTGCTCGACTATATGGCCGTCGATTATGGCGGCGCGGTCGCCAACGGTCGGATCAAGAGCACGTCGGAATATGCCGAGATGACGGAGTTCGCCGCGTCGGTCTCGACACGGCTTCAGGGCCTGCCGGCGAAGCCGGAGCGTCAAGCCCTCATCCAGCGGGCTGCCAACCTCCAGGCGGTGATCGCGGAAAAGGGACCGACTGAACAGGTGGCAACATTGGCGCACGGGCTCGCGGCCGATCTGTTGCGCGCCTACCCGGTGCCGCTCGCGCCCGATAAGGCTCCGAACCTCGTCTCCAGCGATGCACTGTTCCGACAATCCTGCGCGTCCTGCCACGGGATGACGGGCAACGGCCGTGGCCCTGACGCCGCCAAGCTCGCTACGCCCCCGATTGCTTTCACCGATGCCGAGCGCGCGCGCCAGCGCAGCGTGTTCGCGCTCTATCAGGTGGTGACGCAAGGCATCGACGGGACCGCGATGCAGAGCTTCGCCGATCTGCCCAACGATCAGCGCTGGGCGTTAGCATTCCGAGCCGGGAGCTTCGCCTTCACGGATGCGCAGGCGCGCGAAGGCGAGCGGCTTTGGAAATCCGACCCGACCCTTCGCCGGCGCATTCCGGACCTGAAAACCCTGGTCGCGCTCACCCCGGCCGCGCTCGGCGCGGCGATCGGCGACGCCAAGGCTGACCCAGTGCTCGCGTTCCTGCGTCGTCATCCCGAACAGGTGATACAACAGGCTCCCGGCTCGCTCGCGGTCGCCCGCGCCAAACTCGCCGAAAGCGTGGCGGCTGCGCGGCGCGGCGATGCGCGCATGGCGAAAGAGCTGGCGCTGTCGGCCTATCTCGATGGGTTCGAGCCGATCGAGCCAACACTCACCGCGCGCGACGCGACGCTGATGGGTCGAATCGAGGGCGCGATGGGGGAGTTCCGCGCCTCGATCGACCGGGGCGCGTCGCCCGATGATCTCGCGGAGAAGGTCGCAGTACTGGGCGGCCTTTTCGACGATGCGGAAGCGGCGCTCGCGCCTGATGCCGCCACCGAAGCGTCCACGTTCCTGGGCGCGTTCACGATCCTGCTGCGTGAAGGGCTCGAAGCCCTGCTCATCGTTGTCGCCATGATCGCGTTCCTGCGTAAAGCCGAGCGCGGCGAGGCGCTGCGGTACGTGCATGGCGGCTGGGTCAGCGCGATCATCGCGGGCGGGATCACCTGGGCGGTCGCCACCTATGCGATCGGGATCAGCGGTGCGAGCCGGGAGCTGACGGAAGGGTTTGGCTCGCTGTTCGCCGCGGTCGTGCTGCTCTCGGTCGGGATTTGGATGCACGGCAAGGCGCAGGCCGATCAGTGGCAGCGCTATATTCGCGAGAAGATGTCGCGGGCGCTCTCGGGCGGGTCGGGCTGGTTCCTGTTCGGGCTGGCGTTCGTCGTAGTTTATCGCGAGGTCTTCGAGACGATCCTGTTCTATGCCGCGCTTTCGGCGCAAGGTGACAACGGGATGCTTCTCGCGGGGGCCGGGTCGGCGATTGGACTGCTCAGCCTGATCGCTTGGGCCATGCTTCGCTACAGTCGCAAGCTGCCGATCGCGCAGTTCTTCCGCTATAGCTCCTGGCTCATGGCGGTCCTGACCGTCGTGCTGGCGGGTAAAGGCGTCGCCGCGCTCCAGGAAGCCGGCCTTATCAACATCGCACCGCTCGCGGACGTGCCACGGCTGTCGATGCTCGGCGTGTTTCCCACTTGGCAATCGGTGCTGGCGCAACTCCTGATGGCGGTCGCCATTGCGGTCGGGTTCGCCTGGAACGGGCGCGACCGATCCCGCTCGGGTTCCGGCTCAGTGACCCTTGGTTCGAATTAGTGCAATGACATGAAAACCCTTCCGTGATAGAGGCAAGCTAGTGCGAGCCTTTTTGCCTTTCCTGACATGCCTGATGCTGGTCCTGACCAGCTTCTCCGGCATGGCCCATGCCGCCGATCTGGCGGGGGGAAGCATCGCGGGCGTTGAGTTCACGGTCCATACCGCCGGTGACATCGATCAGGTGCCATCGGACTCGGACAAGAATGTCCCGCATCATCACAATTATTGTCACGGACACGACGTCGGCGCGCCTGCGCGCACGACGATGGAATATACCCCCGTCCTCACAGTGCCCAAGCCGACAATCTCCGCCTCTGCGTCGCTCGACGGCCGCACCGGCATGGTCCATTTGAGGCCCCCCCAAGCCTGACGTCCGATTTGGGCGTGCGTTGGCGCGCCCCTGTCGATCATCGTCAGGAGTCCTATTTTCATGAATCGTATCCTCGCGGCCATGCTGGCCGCAGCGTCTTGCGCCACGATGGCGCAGGCGCAGGTCGGACCGTCCGCGCCTGTTGCGCAGGATGCGCCGGTCTACACGCTTGACCAAGCGGTCAGTGCAGCGGGCGGTTCGGCCCCTGCTGCGGAAGCGGCGACAGCTGGAATCGACGCGGCCCGTGCAGGTCGCACAGTCGCCGGCTTGCGGCCCAATCCGGTGGTTCAAGGCCAAGTCGAGAATGTCATCGGCTCCGGGCCGTATCGGGGGGTCCGCAGCGCGGAAACCACGGTCGGCTTTGCGATCCCGATCGAGCTAGGCGGCAAGCGCGGCGCCCGCGTCGCGGTCGCCAATGCGCAATTGTCCCGGGCCGAGATCCAGGCCGCGATCATCGCGGCGGATGTCCGGCTTCAGGTAACGCAGCTCTATGTCGAAGCGGTCGCGGCCGATCGCCGGGTAATGACAGCCCGCGATCAGGCCCGGATCGCCAGCGATGCGCTGCGGGCCGCGAGCGTTCGCGTGCAGGCAGGGCGGGCATCGCCACTCGAGCAACAGCGCGCGGATGTCGCGCGTATCAATGCCGACGCCAATGTGGAGCGGCAGCTTCGCTTGGCCGAGGCGGCCCGCGCCAATCTGGCGCGTCGGATCGGACGGCCGATCGACGGCCTGCTCGATGACACGCTGCTCGATCGCCTTCCCGATGTGAACGTCTATGGGCCGTTGGCACCGGTCAACACGACCGGCACACTCGCGCTGGCGGCAGCCAACGCGGATTTCTCCATTGCCGAAGCCGGCGTGCGGCTCGCGCGCGCCAATCGCGTGCCTGACCTGAACGTCGGGCCGTCGATCCGCCGCCTGGAAGCGACCAACGACATGGCGGCGGTGTTCAGCGTGTCGATCCCGATCCCGGTGTTCAACAATGGTCGCGCCGCGATTGCGCAGGCGACCGCGCAGCGGACCCAGGCGGATGCGCAGCGCCGCGTGACCGCGCTCGACATCGAACAGGCGATCACGGACGCGCAGGCGCAGGCGGCCAATGCCGCAACGACGGCTCGTGCGGCGTCGGGGCCGGCGCTGGCGGCTGCACAGGAGGCCGCCCGCATCGCGCGGATCGGCTATCGCGAGGGCAAGTTCGGCCAGCTCGAATTGCTCGATGCTGAACGCACGCTCGCCGAAACGCGGGTCGCCGCGATCGACGCGCTTGCCAATTACCAGAATGCCCGCGCGCAAGTGGAGCGACTGACCGCTCGTGCGCCCAATGGGGGGAATCAGTGATGAAGAGCTTTTATCTCGCGGGCGCGGCGTCGCTCGCCCTGCTCTTGGCTGCCTGCGGCGGCAAGGATGGCGGAAACGAGGCAACTGCCGAAGGCGCAGCTGCCAATGAGACGGCAGCGGGCACGGAAAAGGGCGGTGCTGAAGGCGGTCATGCCGGTGAAGGCGTCGTCACATTGGGTGCCGACCAGATCGCCACAGCGGGCGTCCAGGTCGGACGGCCGATCATCGGCGGGGCCGGGACGATCGAGCTGCCCGCGATCATCGAGGGCGACCCACAGGGAACGCAGGTCGTCTCGGCCGCAATTGCGGGACGCGTGGTCGCGCTCACCCGTAACCTCGGCCAATCGGTCGGACGCGGCCAGACCATTGCGGTCATCGAAAGCCGCGAGGCGGCGCAGATCAAGGGCGAGGTCGAGGCGGCGCGGGCGCGGCTTCAGCTCGCTAATTCGAACCTCGCGCGCGAACAGCGGCTGTTCGCGCAGAGAGTCTCCCCTGAACAGGATCTGATCGCCGCCCGCACAGCGGCGACGGAGGCGCGGATCGCCCTGACGCAGGCGCAGAGCATGGTTTCGGCGGCGGGTGTCGGCGGCGGCGGGCTCAACCGGCTCGGCATTGCCGCGCCGATCTCGGGCCAGATCATTGCGCGCCCCGTGACGCTGGGACAAACGGTCGCGGCGGATGCCGAACTCTATCGCATCGCCAACCTGAGCCAGGTGTCGATCGCGCTTAATCTCAAGCCCGAGGATGCGGGCCGGGTGCGTCCCGGCAATACGGTGCTGGTGAAGGCGGCAGGCCGTCAGGCGACCGCCCGCGTGACCTTCGTGTCGCCGGCGCTTGATCCGCAGACGCGGCTCGTGCCTGCGCTCGCCACCCTCGACAATCGCGGTGGCGAATGGCGGGTCGGCGAGCCTGTGACGGCAGCCGTGCAGCTCACGGGCAGCGGCGGGAGCGGGGCGGTCCGCGTGCCGACGACGGCGGTCCAGAGTTTCGAGGGCAAGTCGGTCGTGTTCGTGCGCACGCCCACCGGCTTCAAGGCGACCCCGGTCCAGCTCGGCGATGCGTCGGGCGACACGGTGATCGTCCGGTCGGGCCTGACCGGCAACGAACAGATCGCCACCACCGGAAGTTTCACGCTCAAGGCCGAGATCGGCAAGGGCGAAGCGAGCCACGAGGATTAAGCCATGATCGCCCGTATCGTAACCTGGGCGGTCGAGAAGCGCTGGCTAGTCCTGCTCCTCACCGTCATCGTCGCCGCCATCGGCGCCTTTTCCCTCTACCGGCTACCGATCGACGCGGTGCCGGACATCACCAACAATCAGGTCCAGATCAACGTCCGCGCGCCTGCCCTCTCGCCCGAGCTGGTCGAGAAGCAGGTGTCGTTTCCAATCGAAACCGCGCTCGCCGGCACCCCCGGCCTGGAATATACGCGCTCGTTGAGCCGCAACGGCTTCGCGCAGATCACGGCGGTCTTTTCGGACGCGACGGACATCTATTTCGCCCGCCAGCAGGTGGGCGAGCGTCTGCGGGGCGTGCAAGAGAATCTGCCCGACGGCGTGAACCCTGAAATGGGTCCGATCGCGACAGGCCTGGGCGAGGTGTACATGTACACCGTTCGTCTCGATCATCGCGAGGACGACAAGCACAAGCCCGGTGAACCGGGCCAACAGCCCGATGGCAGCTACATCACGCCAGAGGGCGAGCGACTGACGACCGAAGAGGACAAGGCGACCTACCTGCGCACCGCGCAGGACTGGATCGTGACGCCGCTTCTGAAGACCACACCGGGCCTCGCCGGTGTCGACTCGATTGGCGGTTACGCCAAGCAGTTCCTCGTCGTGCCCGACGTGCAGAAGCTGGCCTCGCTCGGCATCACGCTGACGGACCTGGGAAATGCGCTGGAGCGCAATAACACCAGCGTCGGCGGTGGCTTCGTCAATCGCAATGGCGAAGGTCTGGCTGTTCGCTCGGATGCGCTCGTTCGCAATGCCAGCGAGTTGGCCAGGACCGTGATCGCGACACGTAACGGCGTGCCGATCACGGTCGAACAAGTTGCGACTGTGAAGACGGGTCAGGCGATCCGCATGGGTTCGGCATCGGAGAACGGTACCGAAGTCGTCGTCGGCACGGCGATCATGCGGATCGGCGAGAACAGCCGCATCGTGTCGACCGCGGTCGCTGAGAAACTGAAGACGATCAACGCTTCGCTGCCTCCTGACGTCGTAATTCAGCCGGTGCTGAACCGCACCGAGCTGGTCAATTCGACGATCAAGACGGTCGCGAAAAACCTGTCCGAAGGCGCGGTGCTGGTCATCGTCGTGCTCTTCCTGCTGCTCGGCAACTTCCGTGCGGCCCTGATCGCGGCGTTGGTCATCCCGATCACCATGATGCTGACAGGCTTTGGTATGCTGCGCGCTGGGGTCTCGGCCAATCTGATGAGCCTTGGGGCTTTGGACTTCGGTCTGATCGTCGACGGCGCCGTCATCATTGTCGAAAACGCGCTGCGCCGGCTTGCCGAGCAACAGCATCATGAAGGCCGATTGCTCAGCGTCAAGGAACGGCTCGCGACCGTGGCAGCCGCTGCGCGTGAGATGATCCGTCCCTCTGTGTACGGGCAGGCAATCATCATCCTCGTCTACGTACCGCTGCTCACGCTGACCGGCGTGGAGGGTAAAACGTTCGGACCGATGGCGCTGACCGTCATCATCGCGCTCGCCTTCGCCTTCATCCTCTCTCTCACCTTCGTGCCGGCGATGATTGCGATCTGGCTGTCGAAGAAGGTCGAGGAGAAGGACGGCCGCATCATCACGTGGCTGAAGAAGCGCTACGAACCCGGTCTCGACCGGGCCATGAAGCGCCCGACGCTGACGATCGGTGCGGGTGTGGGAAGCCTTGTGGTGGCGGCGCTTGCTTTCACTACGCTCGGCTCGGTGTTCCTGCCGCAGCTCGACGAAGGCGATTTGCTGATCCAGTCGCTCCGCATTCCGGCAACGTCGGTCCAGCAGAGCCAGGCGATGCAGGTGCCGATCGAGCGGATGATGTCGAAGCAGCCGGAGGTGCAATTCGTCTATTCCAAGACGGGCACCGCCGAGCTGGCGGCCGACCCGATGCCGCCGAACGCGACCGACATGTTCGTCATCCTGAAGCCGCGCAAGGATTGGCCGGATCCTGAGCTTCCCAAGGAGGAGCTGGTCAGCCGGATCGAGGGTAATCTCGCGAAGATTCCGGGAAATGCCTACGAGATCACCCAGCCCATCCAGATGCGCTTCAACGAGCTGATCGCCGGCGTGCGCGGCGACATCGCGGTGAAGGTGTTCGGGGACGACTTCAACCAGATGAACCGGACGGCCGAGCAAATCGCGGCGGTGCTGCGCAGAACGCAAGGCGCAGCGGACGTGAAGGTGGAGCAGACGACCGGTCTTCCCATGCTCGACATTCGCGTCAACCGCGACGCGATGGCGCGGTTGGGCGTTACGGCTCAGGATGTGCAGGACACCGTGACTGCGACGATCGGCGGGCGAACATCGGGCCAGATCTTCGAGGGCGACCGTCGCTTCCCCGTGGTGATCCGCCTGTCGGAGGCGCAGCGTGCCGACATCGGCCTGCTCCAACAGGTGCAGGTGCCGGTGGCAGGCGGCGGCTATGTACCGCTGTCCAGCGTCGCCGAGATCAAGGTGGTCGATGGTCCGAACCAGATCAGCCGCGAGAACGGCAAGCGGCGCGTGGTGGTGCAAGCCAACGTGCGTGGCCGCGACGTCGGATCCGTCGTGGCGGATGCGCAGGCGGCGATCGGCAGCCAACTCCGGCTGCCTGCCGGCACCTATCTCGAATGGGGCGGCCAGTTCGAGAACCTCCAATCGGCAAGCGAACGGCTGAAGCTGGTCATTCCGGCTTGCTTCATCTTGATCCTGCTGCTCCTCTACGGGGCGTTGGGATCGGTCCGCGACGCCGCGATCGTGTTCACCGGCGTGCCTTTCGCGCTGGTGGGCGGCGTCCTGTTGCTGTTCCTGCGGGGCATGGACTTCTCGATCTCGGCGGCAGTGGGCTTCATCGCCCTCTCGGGCATCGCGGTCCTCAACGGCCTCGTCATGGTCAGCTCGATCCAAGATCTGATCCGATCAGGGATGAGCCGCGAGGAAGCCGCGCATGTTGGCGCGATGCAGCGTCTGCGACCCGTCATCATGACCGCGCTAGTCGCCAGCCTCGGCTTCGTGCCGATGGCGCTGGGCGAAGGCGCCGGCGCAGAGGTTCAAAAGCCTTTGGCGACGGTCGTCATCGGCGGTCTGATCTCGGCGACGCTTCTTACGCTGTTCGTGCTGCCGACACTCTATGCCCGGTTCGGGCAGAAAGTGATCGAGAAACCCGAGCACTACAATGAGGAGCATGAAGGGGACGACCACGGTCAGACCTTCGTGAACAACTTGGCCTGATGGATGGGCGGGGCGATCCGCGATCGCCCCGCCCATCTCTGGGAGATGGGGATATGCCTCGCACCATAACCAGCTCGATGCTTCACGGCGGGCCACTGCGCATCTGGTCGGCACTCACCGATCCGGATCATCGCCGGGCGTGGAGTCCGCTCGTATTTCTCGATGATCCGTCCCGGCTCGGCGACACAGAATGCACCTTTGCGATCCAGGGCATCACCCGGCCAATTCGGACGCCAGCACGGATTGATCGATTCGATAAACCGCACGCCTTCGCTTGGTCCTGCGGCATCCCCTATCTGTTCACGCTCGAAGAGCGGTACGAGCTGGCGGGGGACGATGGCGGCACCAGGCTAACGCATAGCTGCACGCTGCGCGGGGCGCTCTCCCTGCCGTTCGCGGCGATGATGTTGCGCCGCCTGCGATCCCTGATGGTCGAATCTGACGATCGCCTCGCAACCTATCTCCGCTGGCGGGTAGGTCAGCCTGCCCGGGCTATCAATCGTCAGCGCGTCCCCTTCCGCTACAGGAGGAAGGCGCGATGATGATGCACTGTAAGCGGGTGCTGCCCGCCGTCATCCTCGTTGTCGGGCTCGCGGCGTGCTCGGAAAGAAAGCCGCCAGCCCCGCCAACGGAGCAGCAGATCCATTCGTCCGACAGCGCCGTGACGACCGGGGAAATGGGGCGGCATAGATATCGCTGTTCCGACGGGGAACCGCTGTTCGTCGATTACAAGGACAACGGCCTGCAGATCGATTTGCGGCGCTCCAACGGGGGACCGCCGATGATGCTGACCGCGCCAGCGCAGGGCCTGCAATATGTCGGCGAAACAGCCACCGCGACCTTCAAGGGGTCGCAGCTCACCATCGTGGAAGGCGATGGCCGTACCCGGATCTGCGAGCAGGAAGGCACGCGATGAACTGCCCTGCCTTCGAACGCCACAGGGCGCTTCGTCGGAAGAGACCGATGTCTGACACGTCGATTTCAAATGTGACAACCTTGTGCGGCCTGAATCGGGCCGGTCTGGCGATCGCGCGCCTCGGCGTCGTTCTCGTCTCCGGGGCGGTTATAGGGGCGTGTAATCCAGCGCCGACCCAGCCTACCGAGCCGGCGCATGAAAAGCATCTGACGTCGAAACTAATCGCGCAGCGCATCATGTACTGCGACGACGGCACACGCGCCGATGTCGACTTCATCGATGAAGGCTTGAAAATGGCCGTCACCTGGCTGCCGAAGGGCAGGACCGAGATCCTGCGCGCGCAGCGAACCGGTGACGAGTTTCGCGGCGACCATTCGCGGGCTGTCGTGGCGGGCGGATCGATCGCGTTCACGCGACGCGGGAAGATCCGCGTCTGCCACCGAACCCCGGAGGAGTCCTAGGAAATGCAGGCACTGCTCTATACGCTTGCGCCTGTGCTGGCGGTCGTGCTCGGCGCGATTGTCGCGAGCCGCACCAAGTTGAAACCTGGCCTCGTGGCGGGCCTACAGCATCTCGCTGCCGGCGTCGTGTTCGCGGCGGCAGCGACCGAAATCCTGCCGCAGGTCAAGCATGAGGCATCGCCCAGCGCGACGTTGATCGGCGGGGCGGCGGGCGTCGCGACCATGCTGGGGCTCAAGGCTCTTGAGGCCCGCTTCAAGGGGCCGATGGCGCTACTCGCCGCGATCGGCATCGACATTCTGGTGGACGGCCTGGTGCTCGGCCTCGCTTTCGTGGCGGGCGAGAAGGCAGGTCTCCTGCTGACGATCGCGCTCACTCTGGAAGTGTTATTTCTGGGACTGACGCTGACCGACGAGCTGGCGGAAACCTATCGCTCGCGCTTGCGCATCATCGTGATCGTCTCGGCATTGGCCCTGCTGCTGCCGATCGGCGCGCTCGCTGCCGTGCCGGTCGCCGCGCTGTCGCCGGTGATGATCGCCGGCTTCCTCAGCTTCGGGCTGATGGCGCTGCTCTACCTCGTCACGGAGGAGTTGCTGGTCGAGGCGCACGAGAAACCCGACACCCCGCTCATCAGCTCGATGTTTTTCGTCGGCTTCCTGGCCCTGCTGACACTTGAGGAGATGATGGGATGATCCCGGGCAACGACAACAATGGCGGGCAGGAGCGCCGCACACTGTGGATCGTCCTGCTGCTGAACGCGGCGATCGCTGCGGGCTTCTTCGTTTCCGGCTTCTTCGCGGACTCGAGCGCGCTGATCGCCAACGGCGTCGACAACCTGTCCGATACGGCTGTGTATGCGCTGAGCCTTGTGGCGCTCACCCGGGGCCAGACATGGAAGACACGCGCCGCGGTCGCTTCGGGCGTCATGCTGCTGATCTTCGCGGGCGGCATCTTGATCGATGTCGGACGGCGCTACGTGCAGGGCAGCGAGCCCATCGGACCTACCATGATGGTCATGTCCGCGATCGCCGGCGTCGTGAATTACCTCTGCCTGCGGCTGCTCCAGCGCCTCAAGGATCCGGACGTCAATCTCCGGGCCGCAACCACCTTCAGCTTCAACGACTTCATTTCCAACGGCGGCATCCTGATCGCCGGCGTGCTGGTGCTGTGGTTGGGTACCAATTGGCCGGACCTGCTGGTCGGCTTCGCCACCGCCATCATCGCCATCAAGGGCGGTGTCGAAATCCTGCGCGACGCGCGCGCCGAAACCAAGAAAAGCGAAAGGAGGTCGTCATGAACGACAAGCTCGAACTCGACATTCCAGTGTTGTTGCCGGACCTTCCTGACGCGGCCGATGCCTGCCTGGACCGTCTCGTATCAACCCTGTCAAAGCGCGAAGGTGTCGAGCGGGCGCATGTGATCTGTCTCGACGGCAACACGCCAGCGGCGCTGTGCATCCATTTCGATGCCGCCAAGCTGCCGCTGCCACGGTTGCGCGAAATGGTGCGCGCCGCAGGTGCCGAAATCACCGAGCGCTACGGCCATGCGATCTGGCAGGTGACGGGGATCAACCACGAACGTCGGGCGCGCACGGTCAGCGATGCGCTGTGCGCCTTGCCCGGCGTGGTCCAGGCAAGCGCCAGCACCAGCGGGTCTGTCCGGGTCGAATATGATCGCCGCGAAACCACCGAAGAGGAGGTGCGCGCTGCGCTTCGCAAGCTGAAGGTGAGGGTGGGCAAGCGGGTCGCTGCCGATGAACATGCCGGCCACGACCACGGCCCCGGGGGCCACGGCGCGGGCGAAGAGAAGCACGGCCCCGGCGATGGCCACGACCATAGCCACGCCGAATTTCTCGGCCCCAATACCGAGCTGATCTTCGCGCTCGCCTGTGGCGCGCTGCTGGGGATCGGCTACGCGATCGAGAGGCTGGTCGCTGGCGCGCCCGAATGGCTGCCGACCGCCTGCTATATCGCAGCCTATTTCTTCGGCGGATTCTTCACGCTGCGCGAGGCGATCGACAACCTCCGGATGAAGAAGTTCGAGATCGACACGCTGATGTTGGTCGCTGCGGCCGGCGCCGCTGCGCTGGGCGCATGGGCCGAAGGTGCGCTGCTGCTGTTCCTGTTCAGCCTCGGCCATGCGCTTGAGCATTATGCAATGGGCCGCGCCAAGAAGGCGATCGAGGCGCTGGCGAAGCTCGCGCCCGAAACCGCGACCGTGCGACGCGGCGGGCAGACCAGCGAAATCCCGGTCGAGCAGATGGTCGTCGGGGACATTGCCATCGTCCGCCCGAACGAGCGCCTGCCTGCCGACGGCTTCGTCATCAAGGGCACCAGCGCGATCAACCAGGCCCCGGTCACGGGTGAAAGCATCCCGGTCGACAAGGTGCCGGTCGCAGATGCCGCAGCGGCACGCGCCAAGCCCGATGCAGTCGACGCGGAAAGCCGGGTTTTTGCTGGTACGATCAACGGCGGCGGCGCGATCGAGATCGAGGTGACACGCCGTTCCAATGAAAGCGCGCTTGCCAAGGTCGTGAAGATGGTGAGCGAAGCGGAGACGCAGAAGTCGCCGACGCAGCGCTTCACCGACCGGTTCGAACGGATCTTCGTGCCCGCCGTCCTGGTCCTGTCAGTGCTCCTGCTGTTCGCATGGGTGGTCGTCGACGAGCCGTTCCGCGACAGCTTCTATCGCGCGATGGCGGTGCTGGTGGCGGCAAGCCCGTGCGCGCTCGCGATCGCAACGCCGAGCGCGGTCCTGTCGGGCGTTGCCCGTGCAGCGCGGGGCGGCGTGCTCGTGAAGGGCGGTGCACCGCTCGAAAACCTCGGGTCGCTCAAAGCGATCGCTTTCGACAAGACGGGCACGCTGACCGAAGGTCGTCCGCGCATCACTGATGTCGTGCCCGTCGATGGCGCCGATGAAGGCGAGTTGCTGGCGCTGGCTGTCGCCGTCGAAGCGTTGAGCGACCATCCCCTGGCCCAAGCGATCGTCAAGGACGGCCGCGAACGTCTGAACGATCGTGCCGTGCCGACTGCCGGCGACCTCAAGAGCCTGACCGGTCGGGGCGTCACCGCGAGCGTGGATGGCGAGACGGTGTGGATCGGCAAGGCCGAGATGTTCGGAAGTGAGGGCATTCCGGCGCTGGGGCAGGGCGCGCAGGACGCAATCGCGAAGCTGCGCGAGAACGGCCGCACGACAATGGTGGTCCGCAAGGGGGACCGCGACCTGGGCGCGATCGGCCTGATGGACACGCCTCGCGAAGCTGCCAAGACCGCGTTGCGTCGGCTGCACGAGATGGGCGTGTCGCGGATGATAATGATCTCCGGCGATCACCAGAAAGTCGCCGAAGCGATCGCCGACGAAGTCGGGATCGACGAAGCGTGGGGCGACCTCATGCCCGAAGACAAGGTTGCCGCGATCAAGAAGCTCGCCGGCGAAGACAAGGTCGCGATGGTGGGCGACGGCGTGAACGATGCGCCGGCGATGGCAAGCGCCACGGTCGGCATCGCGATGGGCGCGGCGGGGTCGGACGTTGCGCTGGAGACAGCCGACGTGGCGCTGATGGCCGACGATCTGGCGCACCTGCCATTCGCAGTCGGTCTTAGCCGCCATACCCGTGGAATCATCCGGCAGAACGTCTTCGTCAGCCTGGGTGTCGTCGCCTTCCTGGTGCCTGCTACCATCCTCGGCCTCGGCATTGGGCCAGCGGTGGCGGTTCATGAGGGATCGACGCTGCTCGTCGTCATCAATGCGCTCAGGCTGCTCGCCTACCGCGATCCGGCAGGGAAGGCGGCATGAAGTGGCTGATCGCCTTCGACCTCGACGGCACGCTTGCCGAGAGCAAGCGGCCGTTATCGGAGGATATGGCCGCAATCCTCGCCCGATTGCTCGCCATCACGGATGTGGCGGTGATCTCGGGCGGGGACTGGCCGCAGTTCGAAAAGCAGATCGCCTCGCGCCTTCCTGCCGGCGTCGCGCTCGACCGTCTCTGGTTGATGCCGACCACAGGCACGAAACTCTATCGGTTCATCAATGGCGCTTGGCGCGCGGTCTATGCCGAACTGTTCGACGACGCGGAGAAGGCGAAGATCCGCACGGCCTTCGATCAGGCGCTGACCGATGCCGGTCTCGCCGACGAACGTATCTGGGGCGAACGGATCGAGGACCGGGGCAGCCAGATCACCTTTTCGGGCCTGGGGCAGGCAGCGCCGCTGAAGGAAAAGGAAGCGTGGGATCCTGACCGAAAGAAGAGGACCGCGTTGCAGGCCACGTTGCGCGCGAAGCTGCCGGAGCTCTCGATCAATCTCGGTGGCACGACATCGATCGACGTGACCAGAGCAGGGATCGACAAGGGCTATGGCCTGAAGCGCCTGAGTGCCGAGAGCGGTGTCCCGCTCGACGGGATGCTGTTCATTGGGGATGCGATATTCCCCGGTGGGAATGACTATCCCGCTGCTGAAATCGGCCTCGACACAGTGAGGGTGCGCGACGTCGCGGAAACCACCGCCGTCGTGACCGCCATCATCGCGTGTCTGCACCGATAGGATCAAGATACATGGTCGGCTCCATCGCGGAATGCCGCATTGTCAAAGCTCTGGCTTCTGTCGCTTAGGGCAGCGCTTCCTAAAACGAAAAGAAGGCAATGTGCGCGTCTCCGCGAACAAAGCCTCCAGCGATCAATCTAAGAGATTCCGCCGCGCTTCTCAATCGTAGGGGGCGTTTGCGGGAGGGGGCGGAATCCTACGCTAAGGATTTGGGCCAGCGATATTCCCCGGTTAGATTGATGTGTTCCTATCCCAACGGCGAGACGTGGGCGAGTAGATCAGGCGCGATATGGGTACCGCTGGCGGCCCGGGTATTGACGACCTCGCCGAGCTTCATGGTGTTCCAGAATATGATGATGGCGGCGAGCAGGTTCATTCCGGCGATGCGATAGTGCTGGCCTTCGCCGGATCGATCCCGGATTTCACCTCGGCGGTGGAAGCTGATGGCGCGCTTTAGGGCGTGGTGGGCCTCACCCTTGTTGAGGCCGATCTGAGCCTGGCGCTGGAGGCCGGCATCAAGAATCCAGTCGATCATGAACAGGGTTCGCTCGATGCGGCCCACCTCTCGCAATGCGAGGGCCAGCTCATTCTGGCGCGGGTAAGAGGCGAGCTTGCGAAGAATCTGGCTGGGGGCGACGATCCCCGCTGCGATCGTCGCCATGATGCGCAGGATGTCGGGCCAGTTGCGCTCGATGAGCGGTTCATTGATCTTACCTCCGACCAGCGCTCGCACATTGGCCGGCGTCGCGTTGGGCGTGAAGGCATAGAGTCTTTTCTGAGGGAGATCGCGGATACGGGGGGCGAACCTGTAGCCGAGCAAGGCGTCACCTCAAGGTTTGTTCGCCAGACAACGATTTCTCGGACATAAGCGGAACATGGGCTACGCTACACGCTTCAACCGCGCCATTGGCTCGTTGAGTGGGTGGAATTCACCTGCTGGAAGTCGCCTGGCCTGCTCCCAGAGGTAATCGCCGGTCAGACTGATGTGCGCCCAGCCCATCGGAGAAAGGTGCGCAAGCAGTGCCGCATCGAACGTCGTGCCGACAGCGTTGAGGTGCTGGGCGGCCCGGTCGAGATAGACCGTGTTCCAGTAGGAAATCGCCGCAATCAGCAGGTTCAGCCCAGATGCGCGAAATTCCTGATTTTCCAGCGAGCGATCGGTGAACCGACCCTGCCGGTTGGTATAGATGGCGGCGGCAAGCGTGTGCCTCGCCTCGCCTTTGTTGAGACCGGCCTGACAGGCACGTCGCAGTTCCGGTTGTTCAAGCCAATCGAGCGTGAACAAAGTGCGCTCGATACGGCCCAGTTCAGCCAATGCAAAATCCAGCCTGTTCTGGCGTTTGTAGGCGGCAAGTTTTCGCAAGATTACTGACGGCGCCACCGTGCCATCCTTGATTGAGGCGACAATCCTGACGATGTCATCCCAATCGGCCTCGATCGCTGCCGTTTTGATGGTGCGGCCCATCAGATTTTCGATGCCCTTGTATGTCGATGGCGCAGCGATCGAACCCAGCTTGCGGTCGCCAATATCGCGCAGCCGTGGCGCGAAGCGGAACCCGAGTAGGTGGCAGAGTGCGAAAACATGATCGGTGGCGCCGCCGGTATCGGTATAGTGCTCATGCAACGGAAGGTTGCCGGCGCCCAGGACAAGCCCGTCGAGCACGTAAGGCGCTTCACCTGCCGTCGCGGACATGAGGCAGCCAGTTCGGCGTCCCGTTGTGCCGATACACATCGCAGGTCGGCATCCGCCCCAAGCGCACGGGCCGCATCGACCGCGGCAATGATGGCTGAAAGATCGCCGGCCGCCTCCTTTCCTTCGGCTTTCACCGACGCGCGGCGGAGAGCGAGATCCTCTTCGCTTTCGTCAATTTGACGCCGTGCCGACATATCCTCGACATGCTGGAGCGCGAGTTCACGCAGCCTGGAGCTGGCGATCCTGGTAGGAGGATTGCCAATGGTTTCAGTTTCCTCCCGTAGCCTTTCCACCAAGCCAGCTGCGGTGGCCAGCTCGCCCTCTAATCGAACTTGGTCGTTCCGTGCCTTCGACGCTGCACCCGCCGCCGTCACGAGTTCGTCAATTCTCTCGGCTTCGGCCAAGATCAATGGGTCAGTGTCTAAGACACCAATCTTCTCGACTGCCTCCGCCAAGAGCTTCTCGGCCGTCGCTTTTGCGCGCCCGGCAGCATCAGCGTCTGCAATGGCCCGTTCCGCTGCCGCCTCGCGGTGGGGCGAGATGGCGAGCCGCTTCGGGATAGGCCTGCACGAGATTGTCCGTGACCGCGGAAGTGGCGAAGCTCTGCCCGCTGATCGCAACGCGAATGTCTGGGAGCAGATGGGTTTGAGGCTTTTTTGTACTAAAGAGCCGCACGTTGGGCGGCCAAGGTACGCTACGTGTGAGAACAGACGCCGCGTCATGGTTGCCCGCAAGCAGGAAGACGGGAATTCTAGCCTGATCCAGCCGCCCCATTGCTCTGGCGAAGTAGAGGCCCGTCCCCATGTCCTTCCAATCGCCGTCAAAGAGGTCGCCAGAAATGACAACAAAATCCACGGCCTCGTCGATGGCGTGCTGCACGAGGTTGTCGAATGCAGCGCGCGTCGCGCCGCGGATCTCAGCGTCTGGGAGGCCCTCGTAACGTGAGAGGCCATAAAGAGGGCTGTCCAGGTGAATATCGGCAGCGTGCAAGAAACGGAAGCTACTCATCATCATCCCCCTGGAGATTGAAGTCGTACCTCAATCCGAAGCGCAATTGCGCGCTATTTCTCCGTGTCCGGCTCACGTCACTCTGGCGCCATGCCGTGACTAGAACGACCTTCACGTCATGATGTGCGATTAACCTGACCAACCCGGCGAGCGTCGAAAGCTTCGAGCCATTTACGGCGAACAATTTCATAGAGGCTGGCAGGGAGCAGACCGTAAGCCACGCTGCCATCCTCATCGCCTGGAACAGGGCGAATGTCGGGACCGGGCCACTGGAAGCGATTGGCTTCAGACAGAATGATCCAGGAACGAGCATCATCGAGGCCGAGGCGGACCTTAGTTCGTGTGGGGATCTCGACCGCAAGCCGCTCATCGGCGGGCGGCGTGTGGGTCACCGGCAGGACTGTGACGATCTGCTGACCATCCTTGGTTATCGTGGTGAGCAGAACGGCACACGGCCGATCCTTGCCGCCGTCCTCAAGGCCGATTTTTGCTTCGTGGCTCCAGAGAAAGGAATATCGAATTACGAGGCCGGGAACCGGTGTAGGAAGCGGCATCAATGATCCCGCAGCTCGTCATCGAAATGGGCAGCCTCCGCTGCCGGACGTGCGGCTGCGATCGCTTCACGATCCTCCTCGGTGAAATCGCTCAGCGAGAGCACTTCTCTGTCGCGGCTCTTGAGCCGCATATATTCAGCATGCGACATGAGGACGAGGCTGTCATGCCCGTGATGAGTAATAGTAAGAGGGCTTTCCAAGGCTCGCCGGCTGATACGGCCGAATGATTTGGATGCCTCAACGGAACTGACAGAATGAGCCATGACGTTTCTCCTGTCCGCATAATACGGATTTTCCGGAGAGGTTCAAGGTGGCGGCTAAGCAAGCGGGGCGCGCCTTCTGGCCTCGCCCCGCTTGCCCCATCAGCTCGGAGCCGAGCTCAAGCCGCCTCTGTTCGTGGCACGAGATCGGCTTCCCATTGATCCAGCAGCCGCGCGACGGCGCAAGTCAACCTGCGCAGCCGCGCAATCTCCACCTCCCCAGCAGATGACGAAGCGGTCAGCGCCATGAGATATCTGTTCAGCCGATCGCGCTCCGTGCGGAGGAATGTCAGAAATGGGTGGGCCATAGCTCAATGCGGTGTCCGATCGAGATCCCGCAGCGCATCGACCGAGAAGGGGTGCCTGACATCGGGTGGATTTCTCATCGCGTGCTCGCCCTCAACGGCATGGGCGTCAGATGCCCACGATGCCAGGATAGATCTTTTCACCTCTGGCTCAAATTGGGGATGATGAACGACATCCAAGGGGTGTTGAAAATGGGAGAGGGACATTGGTTTGCCTCCTTTCTTCCTATCCTCTTCCTCTCGCTGCAGAAGAAAAATAAACTTTACGAGGATGGGTTCAAGAATCAATCTGAGCGCCCAAACGGTTGCTTATGGTGAAGCGGTAAACAGCTCGGATACGTTCTCGCAGCTGCGCTCTGGGCGTCGCCGGCCAATCGCGTTCCGAGGCGACAAGAGGATTGCTCCGTCCACTCACGGGAATGACTAACCTGAACAAAGGTTAATCTTATTCGGCAGAGAGTGTTTTTGCGCTATGACGATTCGTGCGACCCGAAGGCTCTGGCTTCAAGCTGAGAGTTTTCTCCTGGCCCGGTTGTTTTCGGATAACCGGGTCGCTTTTATCCCACCTCCTTATCGGCGCCATGCGACCTGGGGGGCGGCGCCCGCGCCGCAATGCGGAGCGGCGATGCCCAGAATGAGGCATCGCGCCGGTAGGTGGGAAGGGGAGGGGACGACCACAGCCGCCCTCCATCCATTCAGGCCATCTGGTCGCTATCTTCCTCCATGTCGATATCGTTCATGGCACCCGCTTGACCGGCTTCCCGCTCACCCGGCAGATCGAAGGCGCCAATGCACATCGGCTCAGGCAGCCAATGGTTGGAGAGACGCTCCGACACCAACTTCCACAGCTAACTTTGCGGCGCGGTCGGACTCGGAATTTCTTCGAGCCGATCAAGGGTGATCGCGTTTGGCATTTTGCCATGACAGCTCTCCAGCTGCGTAAGAGAAGGGCGGCCAGTGGCCGCCCCGATGGTCAAGCCGCTTGCTGCTCAGGGGCAACACCGGCAGCGGCAAGGATGAAATCGCTGGCTGCCTGCGCGGCGGTTGCGGCCTGGAAGATGGCGCGCTTTTCCCCGCGAAGCACAGTCAACCAGCTTGCAAGGTAAGCGGCATGATCTTCGCGCTCGGTTGGTGCCATGCCAAGGGCAGCGCAGAGGAAAGCGGCCGAAATTTCCGCACACAATTCTTCCTTCGCTCGCATTGCGGTGCTGGTGCCATATTGGCGTAGCGTATCCCGGTCCAAGCGGCCGGTGCTGCCGGCACTATGCGATGCCTCATGGGCTAAGGTGGCGTAGAAGGCGTTGCCGCTCGTGAAGCTCTCAAAGCGTGGCATGGTGATGGTATCGGTGGCAGGGCTGTAAAAGGCGCCGTCATCCCGTTCCACGATCTTCACCCCATATGCGCGGAAGAGGGCATCCAGCTGTGGATCACGACTGTCGCGGTTCTGCATGATGGGGGCAGGGGTGGGGAACAGATCGTCTGGCAGGCCTTCGATCTGCTCCAGGTTGAACACTGTGAAACGCTTGAGGAAAGCTATGCGCCTTTCGCTCATGTCTTCGCTCTGCTGATCCTGCTCCTCCTTGGGGCTGATCGACCCGGCATAAACAATTCGGGTGCCCCGCTCACCCTTCTTGACGTTACCGCCCAACCACCAAGCGAGCGCAGCGAGACGGTCCAGCCCTTGCCGGGAAGGGAGGAGGCCACCTCCCTTAATCGAATAGACAGCCGGGCCGCTTGCCGGCCCCCTATTATGTGGTGAGCAGGCCCTCGCTCACCCCCGCGAAACTGCACGCCGCCTGCGCATCGAGCGGGCGTCACCGCTGTGCGAGGATCGTGACCGGGCCGTGCCGAAATCGCTTTGCGGGTTCGGTTGAGCGCAGCGAGATAGAGCCGTGCCGCAGGCCGCACCGCAGGCTGGCTTGTCTGATTTTATCTAGCTTCTGCGATCCCAATCGGTTGCTGGCGCCGCGCAACTTCCGCGTGCTCTATGCAGCGCAACAGTTCTCCACGGTGGTTGCGGAGGCCGTGATCGGCGATCGCTTCGGCGCGAAAACGCGGCGTTATCTCGATCGTCTTTACCTTGAAATCCTTGCGACCAGGGAGGGTTTGTCTGCTTCGCTCGACATGGTCGATACTATCGAGCGAAGCGGCTTATGAGATGGGCATTGACACCGATGCCATGGATAGCAGGGCACGCAACGTGGGAAAGGAATTTACTGAAGAACTGCACAAACGCACGATGGTTGATGAGATCATTTTCGATCCCCGGCTTACGGGCGTGCCGAACATTGCGGTCTTTGATCGTGCTTTTTCGGAGTTGAGCGCGAAGCGCGCGATTGACCTTATTCGGGCCGACGTACTTGCAGATGAGCTGCCCGCCTCGGTGTGAGTTTGCAGCGGTTCAGAACGGGAGCCTGAGCAAAACGGATTTAGCTAACACGCTGAAAAAAAGCATAAAAAGCTGATAATATTCATTATGTTAATAGTGATAGCACAGCTTCTGTGTAAAACTATATCCATTGTGAGGCGGACGCCTATGGTTGGTATCAATCCTCACGATTGACGAACCCAAATTCGGGCGCTGCCGAATGCGACTACATCAGCGCTGGCGCAGAACAGCTGCACGATGCCGGTAATAGCGCGCGGACACTGTCCGCCGTCAGCGCCAATGGCACAGATTGAGGTTGTGATTTAAGGAGGATTTGGGCTTCGTCGTAGTGACGAAGGAACGAAGATGAAGCCCAAATCCTCCTTGAAAAAATCGGCGCCGAAGGCCCCAGCTGAGCGGGTGGTGAAGGACATACGGCGTGCGACGCGCCGGCACTTCTCTGCAGAGGACAAAATCAGGATCGTGCTGGAGGGGCTGCGCGGCGAAGACAGTATCGCCGAGCTGTGCCGCAAGGAAGGCATCGCCCAGAGCCTGTATTACACCTGGTCGAAGGAGTTCATGGAAGCGGGCAAGCGTCGTCTGGCCGGCGATACCGCCCGAGCTGCGACCACCGGCGAGGTGCACGACCTGCGCCGCGAAACCCGTGCCCTGAAGGAATGCGTGGCCGACCTGACGCTGGAAAACCGTCTGCTCAAAAAAAGCATGATCGCGGATGGGGGCGACGAAGAATGAGGTATCCCGCATCTGAGAAGCTCGAGATCATCAGGATCGTCGAGCAGTCGCATCTGCCCGCCAAGCGGACGCTGGACCAGCTCGGCATCCCCCGCCGGACCTTCTATCGATGGTATGACCGCTACCTCGAAGGCGGGCCGGAGGCGCTGGAGGATCGGCCATCGGCGCCGAGCCGGGTGTGGAATCGCATCGGCAACGATATCCAGCAGCAGATCGTCGAGATGGCGCTGGACCAGTCCGAGCTATCGCCCCGCGAGTTGGCTGTGCGCTTTACCGACGAGAAGCGCTACTTC
>NZ_LDES01000026.1 GCF_001015195.1 Sphingomonas sp. Y57
GGGTGACGACGACTGAGCTCAGCCCGATATCCCGTGTCGATGAGATAAGGAGCGATGGGGGAAAACCGATCAGCTTTGCCTGCCCCGCGCCGGGAAAGCCATGCCGGTCGATCATCGCGCCATCAAGATAGGGGTCGGGGCCGGGCAGGCTTCCCCTTCCCTCCACGGAGCCGAAAATCGACTGGCTGTCACCCTGAAGGCCGGTGCCACCCAGCNGCCGGTGCCACCCAGCCCGAACATTCCCAGCGCGCCCGGTCGTGGC
>NZ_LDES01000027.1 GCF_001015195.1 Sphingomonas sp. Y57
CGCCGCCGCCGAGCAGGCCGCCGAGGCCGCCGCCCCCACCGCCGCCGAGCAGGCCGGCAAGGCCCTTCAGCCCGCCCATCTTCTTCATCTTCTTCATCACCGTCGACATGTCCTGATGCATCTTCAGGAGCTTGTTGACGTCCTGCACCGTGGTGCCGGAGCCCTTGGCGACGCGGATCTTGCGCTTGGCGTTGAGCAGCTCGGGCTTGGCGCGCTCCTTGGGCGTCATCGATCCGATGATCGCGTCCATCCGCACCAGCACCTTGTCGTCGGCGGCGCCGGAGGCCATCGCCTGCTTGACCTGCTTGATGCCGGGCAGCATCGCCGCCAGCCCCGACAGGCCGCCCATCCGCGACATCTGGCGCAGCTGGTTGCGCAGGTCGTTGAGGTCGAACAGCCCCTTCGCCATCCGCGCGGCGAGCGCCTCGGCCTCCTCGACCTTGATCGTCTCGGCGGCCTTCTCGACCAGGCTGACGACGTCGCCCATGCCGAGGATGCGGCCGGCGACGCGGGCGGGCTGGAACAGCTCGATCCCGTCGAGCTTCTCGCCGGTGCCGACGAACTTGATCGGCTTGCCGGTGACGGCGCGCATCGACAGCGCGGCGCCGCCGCGCGCGTCGCCGTCCATCCGGGTCAGCACCACGCCGGTCAGCGCGACCTGTTCGGAGAAGCTCTTGGCGACGTTGACCGCGTCCTGGCCGGTCAGCGCGTCGACGACGAGCAGGATCTCCTCCGGCTCGGCGACCGTGGCGACCGCCTTCATCTCCTCCATCAGCGCCTGGTCGACATGCAGGCGGCCGGCGGTGTCGAGCATCAGCACGTCGAAGCCCTGGAGCTTCGCGGCCTGGAGCGCGCGGCGGGCGATGTCGACCGGCTGCTGGCCGGTGACGATCGGCAGGGTCGCGACCGACGCCTGGGTGCCGAGCACGGCGAGCTGTTCCTGCGCCGCCGGGCGATTGACGTCGAGCGACGCCATCATCACCTTCTTGCGGCCCTTCTCGCTGAGCCGCTTGGCGATCTTGGCGGTGGTGGTCGTCTTGCCCGAGCCCTGCAGGCCGACCATCATCACGATCGCGGGCGGGGTGACGTCGAGGTCGAGGTCCGACGCCTCGGAGCCGAGCATCTCGACCAGCGCGTCGTTGACGATCTTGACGACCTGCTGCCCCGGCGTGACCGAGCGGAGCACCTGATGGCCGACGGCCTGTTCGGTGACCTTCTCGACGAACTGGCGGACGACCGGCAGGGCGACGTCGGCCTCGAGCAGCGCGACGCGGACCTCGCGCATCGCCTCGCGCACGTCCGATTCGTTCAGCGCGCCACGGCCGCGCAGGCGGTCGAAGACCCCGCCCAGCCTTTCGCTCAGACTTTCGAACATGCGTTCACTCCTCTGCGCCGAAGCGCCGAAATTTCTGCCTTCCGGGCCGAAACGCAAAGCGCGCCGGCGGGCGAAACCTCGCCGGCCAGCGGGCGTCCATGGACGCTTGCCGATGCTTTCGTGTCGGAACGACGCGGCGGTCCCTAGCCGCAAAGCCCGCGAAAGGCAAGGTCGCGGGCGGATCGCCGCCGATGAGGGGCTTGTCGCGGCGGCGCAATCCAATAAGTTGCGCGCCATGTTGCGTCGCGCTGTAACCCTTCTTTCCGCCCTGCTCCTCGGCCTGTCGAGCGTCGTCGCGCCTGCCGCCACGTCGGCGCCAACGACCGGCGGAGTCGTCGCCGCCGCCGAGCCGCGCGCCGCGGCGGCGGGGCAGGAGATATTGCGCGAGGGCGGCAGCGCCGCCGACGCGGCGATGGCGATCATGCTGGCGCTGACCGTCACCGAGCCGATGTCGTCGGGGATCGGCGGCGGCGGTTTCCTGGTCCATCACGATGCGAAGACCGGCGCGATCCTGACGATCGACGGGCGCGAAACCGCCCCCGCCTCGGCCGGACCCGATCGCTTCCTCGACGCCGACGGCCGGCCGCTGCCCTATATGCAGGCGGTGCCGGGCGGCTATTCGGTCGGGGTGCCCGGCAACGTCGCGCTGATGGCGGAAGCGCACGAGCGCTGGGGCCGGCTCCCCTGGGCCAAGCTGTTCGAGCCGGCGATCCGGCTGGCCGAGCAGGGCTATACGCTGCTGCCCGACAATGTGCCCGGCCCCTATGCGGTGCAGGGCACGCTCGCCTTCCGGCTGAAGCAGGCCGAGAAATTGTGGGCCGACTTTCCCGAGGCGCGAGCGATCTACTGGAAGGACGGCCGCCCGCTGGCCAGCGGCGAGACGGTGCGCAATCCCGCGCTCGCCGCGACGCTGCGCGCGATCGCCGCCCAGGGCCCCGACGCCTTCTACAAGGGCGAGATCGCGGCCAAGATCCGCGCCGCGATCGCCGGGTCGAAGCGCAACCCGACGGTGATGACCGCCGCCGACCTCGCCGGCTATCGCGCCAAGCCGCGCCCGGCGATCTGCGGCAAGTATCGCGGCTACCGGATCTGCGGGATGGGGCCGCCCTCCTCGGGCGCGATCACCGACCTGATGATCCTGGGGATGCTCGAACGCTTCGACCTCAAGGCGCTGGGCAAGGATTCGCCGGTCGCCTGGCACCTGATCGGGGAGGCGATGCGCCTCGCTTTCGCCGATCGCGACGCCTGGCTGGGCGATACCGATTTCGTCGCGGCGCCGGTCGCCGGGCTGCTCGATCCCGCCTATCTGGCCGAGCGCTCGAAGCTGATCGCGCCCGATCGGACGCTGGGCGAATATCGCCCGGGCACCCCGCCCGGCGCGGGGCCGCTGGCGGCGACGCCGGCGCCGGCCGAGCAGGGCACCACCCATTTCGTCGCGGTCGACGCCTGGGGGAACATCGCCAGCATGACCTCGACGGTCGAGGGGCCGTTCGGCAGCTCGCTGGTCGCGGGCGGCTTCTTCCTCAACAACGAGCTGACCGACTTCAACGAGCAGCCGCGCAAGGATGGCCGGCTGGTGCCCAACCATGTCGAGCCCGGCAAGCGGCCGCTGTCGTCGATGGCGCCGACGATCGTCTACGGCCCCGACGGGCGGCCGGTGATGGCGCTGGGATCGGCGGGCGGGCGGACGATCATCATGCACAGCCTGAAGGCGCTGGTCGGCACGATCGACTGGGGCCTGCCGGCGGCCGACGCGATCGCCCTCCCCAACCTCTTCTTCCGCGGCCCCGCGCTGATCGTCGAGCGCAACAGCCCGCTCGAGACGATGATCCCCGCGCTGGCCCGGCTGGGCGAGACGGCGGTGGTGGGCGACATCCCGTCGAAGCTGACGATCCTGCAACGCACGCCGGGAGGGTGGATCGGCGCGGCCGATCCGCGCAGTCCGGGGGTGGCGTTGGGGCGGTAGATGGACTGGCTCTGAAGTGGTGGAGGGAGCGAAAATGTGGCTATCGACGATAGGGTCTAATGATGGTCAAACCCTAACTCCATATGGTAGGATGGATACCATTGCCGTTCTCAATGCGGCCATGCTGGCCTGAAGTTCAACGTTAGCACCCTGGACATCGGAAGGATTGTCGAGCGAGCATATGGGGTATCTAACAAAGATTCGAGCAGTAGGCCTTCGCAATACCATATTGGGGATGTGCCAAGCGTCACGTTATTATCTCCTTTATCGTAGATACCATTTCGAAGGCTGGCACTGGCGCTCTCCCTTTTTCTGGAAACCATATAAGAAGCAGGTGGTTGACATAGTCAACGGCCTGCATCCGAGCAGTGTGGTTGAAATCGGCTGCGGGCTTGGCGAGATAATCGCTAGAATCAAGAGCGCCCAAAAAATGGGCGCAGATATCGATAATGCCGTCATCCGATCGGCTCGATCGCTATATCCCGATATTACCTTCGCGCATGGCGGACTAGAGATCGTCAAAGATATAAAGAGCGTTGATATTGTGATATGTATAAATTGGCCACATTCGCTTCCGTCTTCTCAGTTCATCACAATGGTGAGCGATTATTGCAAATTCGGGAACGTCGGCTGTTTGCTGATTGATACGGTTAATCGACGTTTATCCAGCGAGGCATCGCACCGTTATGTATGTCCCGATGATTTGAACGCCGTGGGCAAGATCGTGTCGAGCATTCCATCGGTCGATGGCGCGCGGACATTTAATTTGGTCGCATTACGATAAGGCTCGATTGGTCATCATCAGAAGTTAAATTTCTGTCGGAGTTGAATCTTGAAAGCGCGGTATCTGTTCCGATTGGATGACATTTGTCCAACGATGGATTGGGCGCGGTTCAACGCCGTTGCCGATATCTTCATGCGCTTCGAAGTCCAGCCGCTTTTGGGCGTGATACCCGATAACAAAGATAATTCTCTAGATCGCGATCCTGCTGACCCGCGCTTCTGGGACAAGATGCGTCATTTACAAAGCGCTCGGGGCTGGACGGTTTCCCAGCATGGCTATCAACATCAGTATGTCACACGAGATGCAGGTATATTGGGTATCAATAAAAACAGCGAGTTTGCAGGCCTTTCACGAGATTTGCAGTTTGAAAAGATAGCCAAGGGGAAAAATATTCTGACCGAAGAAGGTTTAGAGACTGACATATTCATGCCGCCGTCTCATTCCTTTGATCAGAATACGATCGATGCTCTTGTAGATAATGGCTTTAAATTTATTACGGATGGCTATTCTATTCTTCCCTATGAAAGAAGTGGTATAAAGTTTATCCCTTGCCAAATCTCTCGTCCACTACCTTTTCCAATAGGATTGCTAACTTTTTGTCTGCATTCAAACAGTATAGGGGCTGATTTTTTGAAAAAATTAGGTTACTTTATTAATAATAATAAAAACCGAATAATAAATTTTCCTGAGGCAACCAAAGTGCCTGCGTACACCAGTCAAATCTTGGTTGAGAGAGCTACACTTACGATCCGCCACGCTGTCCATTTCTTTCCCAGTGTTCGCTAAGGCGATTTGGAGGCCGTTATGGACTGATAGTGATATCAGCACCTGTTTCATTACTAGGCAGGTGAATGCGATGACGTGGAGATCGGCGAGAGTTCGGGCGTAACGTCCATAGTCTTTGACGTGGCGTCGAAAGCGGGCTGCCCACGCAAATGAGCGTTCGACCACCCATCGTCGTGGCGAAAGAACGAAACCGCGTTTCGCTTTGGACAACTTGATGACTTCCAGTACGATATCCTGATAGCAGCGGCTTGGGCGGCCCGCGCGCGATATAGCCCTGATCGATATAGGCGATGTCGATATGATCACCGGTGACAGGCTACGGCACCGACTACGCGAATTGGCAGTGGAATATCGCCGGTTCGGCCATAGCTGCTGCAGGTATATTGCGAGGAGAACCTGCGGATCCGCCACCGCGGCGTGCTCTAGGCATGCGGATACCGATGGTGCTGTCGATAGCCCGGACCAGCGCTGGTCGCTCGACTTCGTCTCCGACACCCTGACGTGCAGCCATCGGTTCCGCATTCTGTGCATGATCGACTATTACACGGAATGCCTGGCGCTGGTGGCCGACATGTCTCGGGAGCTGACGTGGTTGATCGGGATGTGCGGCAAGCCGCATACGGTAGTCAGCGATAACGACACCGATACCTCGTCGGCCATCTTGCGCTGGTTGTAGGAGCGGCGGTCGAATAGCACTACATCATGCCGGGCAAGCCGAGGTAGAACAGCTTTGTCGAGGGCTTCGGAGGACGCCTGCGGGATGATGCCTCAACGCGACGTTGTTCACGTCGCTGGCTCACGCCGCCTCGAGCTCGACGCTTGGCGACACGACTACAATCATATCAGGCCGCACTCGAAATTGGGCGGGAAGACCTCCGCCGAGATCGCCGGCATTAACTTAAACAACCGTCAAAAGGAGCCAGACTCTACCTCTGACTGGTAACAATCGGGGAGCACGTCAAAGACCATCGCTATCGCAATAGGGAATCCCAATTGCCGTCCCATGCATATGCCTGCGTCTGGCCATCTCAAGGCCGTTGGAAATTACATGCTTCTTGCCGCGGCATAGCTCTCCACTTCATGTCGCCGTCTTTTCGTCCATCAGCGGAATTACGTAATTGCCAAAAGGGAACGTGTAATTCGCCAGTTAGCAGGCCGCAAGTCACGTTCAGTATCACTGACATTGAGATCGGCGATGTTATGAGCAATGAATAAAATCATTTTCATTACCGAAAAGTAATGTCGTCCAGAAGAATTTGTATACGCGCGTGCCATGAGTGTTTTTGAGACGCCTGTAACGCTCTTTGAGCGGCATTCCGCCGAATATCATCTAGATTGTCAAATGCATACCCAAGTGCATCCACTATATTTTCGATCGAAAACGGAAAAGGGACAACAATACCCTCACCGACGTCTATTTCCGAAATGTGAGGTATATCGGTACATATTAAATATCGTCCTAAACAACGGGCTTCGTAGAATTTAATAGGCGATAAACCGTATTCACTAGTAGTTTTCAAAAGTGGCACAATATCAATTTTGTGAAGAAATTCTAGCGCCTCATTATGATTAACGGGATCATGTAAGAAAACATGGTTCTCCAGAGACTTTTCCTTTATACTTGTTATAATCCGATCAAGAAGCGATCCGCTCCCTACAATATCCAATCTAATTGGATCATCCGGGCGCATATCTACAAACTTCTTAACGGCTTCGACAAGTTCCAGAATGCCATCCCAGTATGTGAGAGTACCGACATGAGCCAACCTCAACGTAGTCGTCCTATCGTCGGCGCAAGTAGGATCAAAAATAGCAAGGCTTGCGTTAGGTAGAAAAATAGGCCGAGCCTGCGGCTGACGCCTACGAACCACCTCCAAGAGTTTCTGGGTAACACAGACCACTTTCTTCGCAGACGCAAAGCATTTTTTTTCGGAGACTGCGAAAAGAAAAGGATAAATTAGCTTACGTAACATCCCACCAAGATAGGAATACCCCCCCAGTCGCCTAACATGCTCGATTTGATTCAAAATATCGTCATTATACTCTAAAATATCAACATTATCGGCAAGAAATATGGATAAAATTGGATCATATCGGTGGTATATAACATCAAATTTATGTTTTAATTTTCTCGCGTTTCTTATGATTAGAAATCTATTAACGAGAGAGCCGATCCTCCCTTCTAATCTTGAAGGCTTCACAAGCGTTAACGATTGTGGTCGAATATTGGGTTCGCGCCCCTCAAGGAAAATCCCATGCACATGAGCGCCGTTAGACATAAAGCCAGAAATTACGCCAGACGTGTGCGTTCCAATAGCTCCTTTTTCCGAGCTATCTATTCCGCCAATGTAGAGAATATTATAGGACATTATATCGTACCAAAAATTATATCACATATAAGGGAAGAGGAATTTCCATATCCATAAATATTATTATGAAGATTAGATATGTCATAGTTTTGTATTGCGTAAGATATCTTTTTTCTGTCTGCTCCAACAAGAACATTGCATCCGTTTTTTGTTAACTCAATCCATTCTGTTTCGTCTCTCAGTATAATGCAGTATTTATTGTGGAAATAGGCTTCCTTCTGAACACCGCCAGAATCTGTCGCAATAAATGCTGAGTTGGTTTCCAACCACACCATTTCAAGATAGCCAACCGGTTCGACAATTTTGATCTTTGGATCAACATCAATGCCGAACTGCTTGACCCGTGCCTGCGTGCGCGGATGCCATGGCAGGATGACGGGGTGCTTGGCCGTGGCCAAGCCATCCAGAATGGCCCGCAATCGGCGTGGATCGTCGGTATTTTCAGCACGATGCACCGTTGCCAACACAAATGCGCCCTGCTCGACGCCGCTTTCTCTAAACCAAGCGGGAGGGTAAGCCTTGTCTTTGTAGAAAATTGCGGCATCGCACATCACGTCACCGACGAGATGTATCTTTCCCGCTGACAAACCTTCGGCGCGCATGTTCGCAACGGCGGTTTCGGTAGGGGCAAATAAAAAATCGGAGGCGTGATCAGTTAGAATGCGATTAATCTCTTCCGGCATACGCCGGTTAAAGCTGCGTAATCCAGCCTCGACGTGCGCCACCGGGATGTGCAACTTTACCGCAGCCAAAGCACCTGCCAAGGTCGAGTTGGTATCTCCATAAACAAGAACGATATCCGGTCTCTCATCCAGCAGCACTGTTTCGATAGCTTCTAGTTGTCGGCCTGTCATGGCCCCATGAGATCCACCTCCTATCCCAAGATAGTGATCGGGGCGAGGGATAGACAGTTCTTCGAAGAAGATATCCGACATATTAGCGTCGTAATGTTGGCCGGTATGGACGATGATTTCGGTCACGCCATCGCGCAAATCTATTTGCCTTGAGACGGATGCAGCCTTAATAAACTGTGGGCGGGCACCGATAACAGTGAGGATTTTCATGAATATTCCTATACGGAACCGACGTGTTTTGGGAAAGGTTGTTAATAATACTTTCCACCTAAATTTCGTTCAAATATTATTCTTGCGAAGATGGCTTCGCCACTGTGGAGCCTGCACAGATGACAGCAACAAAATTTATTGGCATACGAAATAAATATGGTACGGATTCAATGCAAATCGGCCACTTCGAACTGTCTTATACCGGGTTCGCAAGCGGTTTTCGATCGCTTTGCGGCTACACTGCCTATTGTAACCTACCTCCCAAAAATGTGGACTACCCTCTACGGGGCGACGCCATGGGATATCGATATTGAGATCGAAAAGCCTAGCGCCCAACTTAGGTAGATTGATAAACCCGGAAATCCCCCAGCAACGATAGGAATTTGGAAGCGTCAAGAACAGACGATTTCCTATCGCTGCGAGACTGTCTAAATTATCGTCCAGTTCGTCTAACGGCATATGCTCAAGAACTTCGCAGCATATTGTGAGATCGGCCTTTTGAGATAGCTGGCTAGCGACCCTACTTAAAGGAGCACAGATATCAGGATCTAGTGCGGGATTTATATCCGCAGTAACCATTGGAATTCCAGCATTACGAAGAAAAGTAGAAACGAATCCGTTCCCAATACCTATTTCCACTGCCGATATGGGGTTCATTGATCTAATTAAATTCAGCTGGTGGATAAACGAGCTCAGCTGCGACAATGAGAAATACTGCCCTGAAAAATATTCTGATCTTTGGAGTTTTCGTTCGCGCTCAATTCCGCGATTTATCATCGGATCTTCCTCCTTCTCGAATTACGGCGCATCGCTCGGCTGAAAGTTTTTTTTCCGCAGTTTGCGAGCTTATCATGTCGCCAGCCACCCGCTGGAAATAGCCTGAAAAGCGCCATAGGCCCCAAGGATCAGGATCAGATAGATTAGGAGCCTCCGTTCCCCGCGCCCAAGACCAAGGCCGGCGGCGCGGCAGCAAACTAGAAGGCAGGCTCCGTAGAATACCACCGACGATCCGACGAAGGCCGACACGAGATCTCGCCCCGCGCCGATTGCCGTCACGACGGCGCCGACCCGCAAGGCGCCGCCAAACAGGGTCAGCGCCAGCATCGCGCGTTGGCGGTCAGCGATATACATCACCGTCGAAATTGGCGAGCCCAGCAACTGCAAAGCCATCCACGGCACCATCATGGCGACGATCTCACCGGCGCGCGTCCATTGCGCGCCGAAGATCAGTGGAAAAACGGACGGCGCCAGCAGGCCGGCAAGAACCAGCGGCCCCACGCCCGTCTGCATTAACCGACTCAATATGCCGAGCGTGAATTCCGCCAGTTGTCCCTTCCGCATCTCTTCGGGCGCGCGCGAAAGGTAGACCTGGGCGATCGACGAACCGAGCAGTGTCATGGGCGCGGTCATGATCTGCTGCGCCAGAAGCAGAAAGCCAGCTTCGGCACCGGCATGGGCGGCCACGATCATCACCGGCACCTGCGTGCCAGCCATATTGGCCAGCGCATCGGGCACCGAATAGATGGGAAAACGGCGGTAGCTCCGGAAAGCGGCGACCAGCCCCGGTCGCGTCACCCGACGCAAAGATGCGCTATAGGCGCGCAGTGCTTCGCGCCCCAGCCGCAGCCCCCCCGCACTTGTGCTCAGCATGTTACCCAAAAGAAGACCGAACGGTGCGATCCCGGCCCACCCCAGCACAAGCATTGTGGCCGCACCGGTCGTGGCCTGTGTCACGCGAGTGATCGCGATGCTGCCGAAACGACGCATTCGGGTTGCCCAGAATTGCAGCGCCGAATAATTGGCCGCCATCAAGATGCCAGGTGGGATCATCCAGAGCCACGGTGCGAGGCGCATCTGCCCGAGCAGGCCAGCCAATGCATGCGGCGCGGTCAGTATAGCGATCAGAACGAGGGTGGTGAAAGTGAGGGCGATGAGCAGTGCCAGCACCAGCAGATGCGCCGCATCCTGGTCATCATGCGCCACGGGGATCGCGACGTCCAGCCGCAGGCAGGCAACCACGCCGCCCATGCCCACCACGCCCAAATAGACGGCAAGGAGCGCAAAGTCTTCGGGGGTATAGAGGCGCGTCGCCAGCGGCAGCGCGGCGAGCGCGATCAGCCTGCCGCCGACGGTGCCTGAGACAAGCTTGAGCACGTCGCGCAACATGTCGCTGCCGGTCAGGCCGCGAAGCTTCGCGCGCAGGCTCACACCGTGCATTCGGCCAGCGCTTCGACGATCCGGTCCTGCGTCACTTCGTCCATATAGGGATGCATGGGAAGGCTGATGACTTCCTCTGCCGCGCGATCGCCCACGGGCAGTCGCGCGTTCGGATCGGCCGCGGCGGGCTGGCGGTTGAGGGGCAGCGGATAATGCACCGCGGTCGGGATGCCGGCCTGCTGCAGCGCGGCCTGCACGCCCGAACGGTCCTGCACGCGGATAGTATATTGCGCCCAGGCGCTGACACTGTGTTGCGCGATCTGCGGCGGCGCGACGCCGGCGTCCAGCGCGACGGCATAGCGCCTGGCCACCCGCTGGCGCGCGGCGATCTCGTCGTCCAGTATCTCCAGCTTGGGTAGCAGGATCGCGGCTTGGAGCGTATCGAGCCGCGAGTTCATGCCCACGCGCACATGATGATAGCGCTTTTCCTGCCCGTGCCGCGCGATCTGGCGGACGATCTTCGCCAACTCGAGGTCGGAGGTGAAGATGGCGCCCCCGTCTCCGTAGCATCCAAGTGGCTTCGACGGGAAGAAGCTGGTGCACGCGATCGTCGAGAGATTACCGGACTTGCGTCCCTTATAGCTGGCGCCGAAGCTTTGCGCGCCATCCTCGATCACCGGAATGCCGTGTTGGGATGCGATGTCGTTGATCGTATCGAAATCGGCGGGCTGTCCGTAGAGCGAGACGGGAATGATCGCACGGGTGCGTGGCGTGATCGCCGCTTCGAGCAGCGCCGGATCGAGATTGAAGCTCACCGGATCGATATCGACGTAGGCAATGCGCGCGCCGAGCGCGAGCACCGCTTCGGCGGTCGCGATATAGGAGAAGCCGGGCGTGACGACCTCGTCGCCGGGGCCGACGCCGAGCGCCATCAGCGCGATCTGGAGCGCGTCCGTGCCGTTGGCGCAACTGATGCAGTGCGCCGTGCCGGCATAGGCGGCGAGCCTCTCCTCCAACTCGGCGACTTCCGGCCCGAGGATATATTGGCCATGGGCGAGTACGCGGGCAATGCCCGTCTCGATGCGATCGCGCAGGCGGTCCTGCTGCGCGGCAAGGTCGACAAAGGGGATCATGCACCTGCTTCCGTACGGATCACGCGCCCGTCCCGCAGCGCGTAGCGGTCGCCTGTATGTGGGCAGATCGTCTTATTCGCGCCCGTGAGCGGCAGGTCGAGCCGCTCGCCGAAGGCGCTTATCCAGCCGATCTGACGCGCGGGCACGCCGACCATCAAGGCGAAATCCGGCACGTCGCGGCTGACCACCGCGCCCGCGCCGACAAAGGCGAATGTACCCACCGTCACGCCGCAAACGATCGTGCAGTTCGCGCCCAGTGTCGCCCCGCGCTTCACGCGGGTATCGCGATACTCGTTCTTGCGCTCTATCAGCGCGCGAGGATTGTGAACATTGGTGAACACCATCGAAGGACCGCAGAAGACGTCTTCTTCCAGCGTGACATTGTCATAGACCGAAACGTTGTTCTGCACCTTACAGCGATCACCGATCTCGACTCTGTTGCCCACAAAGACATTCTGCCCGAGCGACACGCCGCGCCCGATCCGCGCGCCGCCGCAGACATGCGCGAAGTGCCAGATGCGGCTTCCCTCACCGATCTGCGCACCGTCATCGACGATTGCGGAAGCATGGATGCTGATGGCCATCATTGCGACTTTCGCAGAAACGGATGCGTCTCGCCACTGGTCGCCACGGGTGCGTTGCGGATATGGGCGACAGTCTCGATCGCCACGCGGTTTTCCTCCACCCCGAAGCCGCGGCCGGCCAATATTTCCTCATAGCTGCGGGTATGAAGATCGGTGAACCCGTCCGAGAACTCAATGTTCTCGTCATCGGCGGTGATGGCGCGATAGGTCCGCTTGCCCTTCCCGCGCTCTTCCGCCGGCACGTCGCGCACATCGACCGAAAGAAACCAACGCACGCGGGCGTGTTCATATTCGAGATAGCCCGAGGCGCGGGTGTGGTCGTGCAGATGAACGATGTTCTCCTGCAAGGCACCGAAAACGAAGTGGAGCATGTCATAGAAGTGCACACCGATATTGGTGGCGATGCCGCCGGCTTTGCGGTCGTCCCCCTTCCAGCTCTGGAGATACCAGTGCCCGCGCGAGGTGATGTAGGTGAGGTCGACATCCATCTTGCTGCCTCCCGGAGCGGCGCGCACCTTTTCCCGCAGCGCGATGATCGCGGGGTGCAGACGCAGTTGGAGGATGGTGTTGATTCGTCTGCCGGTGTCGCGCTCGATCTCCGCCAACCCGTCGATATTCCACGGATTAAGTACCAGCGGTTTCTCGCAGATCGCATCCGCCCCGGCGCGCAGGGCGAAGCGCATATGGCTGTCGTGAAGATAATTGGGCGAACAGATCGAGACATAATCGATGGCGCGACCCTGGCGGCGCAGCTTATCGACATGGCGATCGAAACGCTCATATTCGATGAAGAAATCGGCGTCGGGGAAATAGCTGTCGATGATGCCGACGGAGTCGAACGGGTCATAGGCCGCAACCAGACGATTACCGGTCGCCTTGATAGCGACCATATGGCGGGGCGCGATGTACCCCGCAGCGCCTATCAGCGCGAAACTCTTCATAGATCCATCCCTTCCAAGCCGCAAACCGCTTTCGGATAGGTTAAAGACACCGGCGCTGGTGCGATGCCGTAGTCATGTGTCGGAGCTGATCCGTTCAGGGCATCTTACAGTTCCGATCAAAGTTGAACACCACAAGGCATCGGTAACGCGAAGATCACTCGCGCGCCAAATGGGGTTCTATTTCGAAGTCAGTCCGTAGCTCCTCAAGCTCGGCTCTGACGGCGTCATACTCTGCCAATTTCCGCTCAATGAATCGAGCGGCGAGACCTGCCCGATGCGTAATCCCTTCAGGTGTCAGGAGGTAAACATAGCCTAATTTATTCTTGGAAGCCTTGAAATTGGCGAGCTTGACATGCCCTTTGTCGAGCAGGGCTTTCACGCAGTAATTGACGGCGCCTAGGCTGACACCTAACTCCTCGGCAATCTCGCGTTGCGAAGCCTCCGGAGTCTTTTCAATGAGGCGGAGCACGCGAAAATGAACGTCTTCACGCTGACAAGCAGCCTTTTTATTAGCCATAATATCCATCCATCCGGCTTGGACCAAAGCGATCGTACGACGGGTGGTGATCTACCTTCCGTGCGCTGTACGGGCAGACAAATGGTCACTCGTTCATAATTGAACGGGTAGACTATCCTTTCGGATTCGGAAAGATTCTTTCGAACAAAATCCGGGTGAGATGTCAGCGGGATTTGACCGACTATGCCGCAGTGCTGTCAGCCGGCAGGCCCGGGCTGAACCACTGGCCTGCGGCTCGGTCACCCGCCTTCACGACGGTCAGGCGACTGCAAGTCCCCGGCTCCGCTGCCGCATGCTGAGCCCGATCGCGGCGACGCCGATGACCCGTTCGTGATGAAGTTATAGCCGCGACTGTGCTGTTGTCCCGCATCGAGGTCCAGCCAACCGCATTGGTGTTACAAGCGAGCTAGCCGAGGCTGTTGGTGGTCGTCCCGAAGCCGTCGTTGGTGATGAACTGGCGCCGGATCATTAGGTCGCGTTCGCTGGGCCCATCGCCACCAGGCCCACCGTGCCAACCGCCGCCGTCATCAACGTCCTACGCAGATTGGCTCGGTTCCAAAGTTTCGATCGCATAACCAACCGCCTACCCTGTTAGCGGACATCAACGTCCGGTCGGATCGCCCCTCCCCCGCGACATATCCACGGACTGGTGGGTCGCGATTCGCTCGGTTATGTCGGGAGCAGTGAAGGCAGTGCGGGGACGGCGCTTGTTAAGAATCCGGTACTGCCGAAAGGTTAGGAGAGTTTCTTGCACACGAGGATCGCTGCTGCGGTCACTGAGGGCTCGTGTCGGTTGGTGCTGTTCATGCTTTGGCTGCTGCTATAGCTAGGTGCTCTTAACAATCCAAAAAGGAGGATGTGCAGGAAAGGGTAAATAAGATCCGGTTGGAATTTTGTTTGAAGTAATATGAACAGGTTCTATTTTCCTGATAATGATTAAGTGAGCATATCTTGGATTTTTCTGTGCTAGAGAGTCGAACTATAAAATGGATATGGCACTGGGGGTAAATACATGAAGCGGATCACGCACATAATTACTGGTCTTCATGTGGGTGGGGCCGAGCGGGCCTTGCACAGTCTGCTGACGGGAGGCTTGCAGGATCGCTTCGACAATCGCGTCATCTCTCTAATGGGCGAGGGCGCGTATGGCCCACGACTGCGAGAGGCAGGAATTGAGGTGCGTTGTCTGGGTATGTCGCCCGGCCGACCTAGTCCGATCGGAATGGGGAGGCTTTTGCGGGCGGTCGGAGCACAAGTGCCAGATATTGTGCAGGGGTGGATGTATCACGGCAATCTAGCCGCCAGCTTTGCGCGTCGTTTGGTCGCGCAGCGAGCGGCATTGTCATGGAATATCCGTACCTCGCTGGACAATCTCGGCAATGCTAAACGCTCCACTCGGTTGTTGATCCGGCTGGGGCGGCCGCTTTCGCGGGGCGTCAGCACGATTCTCTACAATTCCCAGAAATCGCGCTTACAGCATGAGGCAGATGGATATGCCGCTGCTAATGGGATTTTTATTCCCAATGGTTTCGATATCGAGCACTGGCGGCGCGACCCGAGCGGCAAGCCCTCCTTGGCGCGCACGTTGGGTCTGACAGCCGACACCAAGATCATTGGATTTGTTGGTCGTGCCTATGCCGCAAAAGATCTTCCCAATCTGTTTGCAGCGTTCCAGCAGGTAGCATCGGCGCATTCCGAATGCCACCTTGTTTGCGTCGGCAGGCAGATTGAAGAAACTGCGCCACCATCGCTCGATCGGTCGCGTGTGACCTTTCTCGGGCAAAGATCCGATATTGCCCAGATCATGCCTGGTTTCGATCTTTTTTGCCTAAGCTCTTCGACCGAAGGCTTTCCCAACGTGATCGGCGAAGCCATGGCGTGCGGAGTGCCCTGCATCACTACCGACGTCGGCGATGCAGCTGTTGTCGTGGGGGACACTGGATGGGTTGTTCCCGCCCGCGATCCCGATGCTCTCGCTCAAGCGATCAGCGAAGCTCTGAGCCTTGCGGATGTCATAAAGGAGCAGCTGGGGGCTGCGGCACGGTTACGGATCGAAACCCATTATGCCTTGCCTGCGATTGTCGACCAGTACGCTGCTCTTTATCAGAACCTGTCGGGTGGAAATGGCAGCGTCTCCACCGAGGCATCGCTTGTATCCTTGGAAAAGTAACTTCTTTCGTCACTTTTCATAGGCGGTTGCGGCATCTATTGGCAGTTGCTCGGAGTGGGAAGATGTGTGGCATAGTCGGATATCTCTCATCTTCCGTTCCTGCACAGGAAGCGTTGATCTTGTCGATGGCTGCCCGCATTGCGTATCGCGGTCCGGATGCCGAAGGTGCGTGGGCAGATCCGTCGGCGGGGATTGCTTTAGGACAAAGGCGTCTCGCCATCGTCGATCTTTCCGCTGCGGGACATCAGCCCATGGTTTCGGCGGACGGTCGGTTGATTCTCGTATTCAATGGAGAAATATACAACCACCGAGCTCTTCGCCACGAGGTGGAAGCAGCTGGTTGGAAATGGGGCTGGCGCGGGCACTCCGATACCGAGACGTTGCTCGCCGCGCTGCAGTTGTGGGGCCTGGCGGACACCTTGCCGCGTTTGAATGGCATGTTCGCTTTGGCCTTATGGAATCGCGAAACTAGGAAACTTAGTCTCGCCCGCGATCGGACAGGAGAAAAGCCCCTCTATTACGGGTGGATCGGGCAAAGCCTTGTCTTCGGTTCCGAGTTGAAAGCGCTGTCTGGGTTTCCCAACTGGGAGGGAAAGATCGACCGGAATGTTCTATCGCTTTATCTGCGGCACGGTTATGTGCCAGATCCCCACTGCATATATTGTGATTTCGTCAAGCTGCCCGCTGCGCATTGGCTGGAACTGAGTGATGGACAGCGCACCGCACCAGTGCGTTATTGGGATTTCCATCGGGTGGCGACACGCGCCCGTCCACCAATTGCGCTCGAAATGGCGATCAAGGAATTGGATCGGAAGTTACATGCGGCTGTAGGATTGCGGATGGAGGCTGATGTGCCTCTTGGCGCCTTTCTGTCTGGTGGGATCGATTCTTCCACCATCGTCGCACTCATGCAGGCGCAATCGACACAACCCGTACGAACTTTTACCATCGGTTTCGATGTCGTTGGCTATAACGAAGCGGAGAACGCTAAGGCGGTTGCTGCCCATCTCGGCACTGATCACACGGAACTCTACCTAACGCCGAAGGATGCCTTAGAGGTGATCCCGCGGCTGCCAGAAATCTGGGATGAGCCTTTCGCGGATCCCTCACAGATTCCGACGTTTTTGTTGAGCCGAATGACACGGGAACATGTCACTGTTGCCCTGTCGGGGGATGGAGGCGACGAGCTTTTCTGCGGTTATAATCGTTACAATCAGGGATTTGCGTTGCATCGCAGCATGCACGCCATGCCGCCATTCCTGCGTCAGGTCGTTGCTGGGGCTTTGTCGACGACCCCGGTTCAGGCAATCGATCAGATCGCTCGGATTTTGCCGCAACGTATCCGTTATCCTGCCCTAGGTGACCGTCTTAAAAAGCTTGGCATGGTCCTTTCCGGTGCTGAAGGGCCGGGCCTCTACCGGGCGCTGGTTTCGCAATTTCAACATCCCGAAACGATTCTTCCCGGTGCTGAGGAGCCGCCCACCATTCTGTCATGTGCTCAAGATTGGCCGAAGCTTGACGATTTTCGCGAAGTAATGATGTATCTCGATACACTCACCTATCTACCGGGTGACATTCTTACCAAGGTAGACCGCGCATCCATGGCGGTTAGTC
The DNA here is from genome assembly GCF_001015195.1 of Sphingomonas sp. Y57. GTDB lineage: Bacteria > Pseudomonadota > Alphaproteobacteria > Sphingomonadales > Sphingomonadaceae > Rhizorhabdus. The sequence continues at coordinate 17,461 of NZ_LDES01000027.1, forward strand.
TCGAAGTTCGGGTTCCTTTTCTGGACCCCGAGCTCATCGAATGTGCTTGGAGTCTACCACTGGATGTGAAGCAGCGCGAGGGGCGGACAAAATGGGTTCTGCGTCAGGTTCTGGCTCGCTATGTTCCTGACAAATTGATCGAACGCCCAAAAATGGGTTTCGGAGTACCGATTGAACATTGGTTAAGCGCAGAGCTTCGTGAATGGGCTGAGGAGTTGTTGTCGCCTGCACGCCTTGAAGCGGAAGGCCATTTTGATACTATTCATATTCGGAAGCTTTGGGAAGAATATATTTCAGGTTCTCGTCGTTGGCATAATCAAATTTGGACGATCCTTATGTTCCAAGCTTGGTTGCAGAGAATGCGAGATTAACAAAGGCAGGATGGATTTTCATGTATCAGTGGCCAAGGAGTGTGATTTGGTAATTGTCATTCAATATATGAATTACCCGCCATGTTAAATTTCGCTAACACCGGATGGGAAGTTATAACAGCTTTTATAGCTCTTTCTATTGGAATATTCTTTTCTTACAATCAAAGAAAAATATTCGGCCTGCCTCCAAAGATATCTGTTACACTATATGTGTGGCATACTATATTTTGCTTATATTATTTTTACTATTCACTTAACAATAGCGCTGACGCAAAAAATTATTACTTAATGTCATTAAGTGATTTCCAAAAATTTGAAGCCGGCACTAGAGGGGTTGGTTTTATAACTTCGCTTTTTTCTAATGGCTTGGGGATGTCCTACGGGGGTACGTTCCTCATTTTCAACATCTTTGGAACTGTCGGACTTCTTGCTTTAGCGAGCACACTGCTGCAGTTTCTGCCGAAACGCCACCTTGTCGCTCGGCGCTTCGCCATAGCCACATTATTTCTGCCGGGGGTCAGCTTCTGGAGCGCCGGAATCGGCAAAGACAGCTTAACGTTTATGGCTGCCGGGCTAGCGGCATGGGCGTCTCTGCGGTTAGACAAGCGATATCCTGGCATGCTGTTTGCGCTGGGTATTTTCTTTGTGGTGCGTCCCCATATCGGCGGAATTGTGGTTGTTGCGTTGGCGCTGGCGCTCATCTTTACTTTGCAATCCGGGGTTGCAGCTAAGGCGGCTCTGCTCGCAGTCGCCCTACCGGCCGCCGCTGCAGGTTTGGTGTTTGGACTGGATTATGCCGGAATCTCAGATCCGGCTAGTTTATCCGATGTCACGGATTATATAGAAGAGCGTCAGGGGTATAACATGGGGGGGGAAGCATCGATCGATATCACCTCCATGTCTTGGCCAATCAGGTTGTTCTCTTATCTTTTTCGGCCTCTGCCATTGGAATCGCCGGGCCTTCTCGGTTTAGCAGTAGGCTTCGAGAATATCGTTCTACTTGCAATCTTCATATTCTTCCTGCTGAAGATTTTTAAGGAAAAGAGCTGGCTACCCCTGTTCACCCGCGCATTCATGCTCTTGTTCGCGATCGGTACGCTAGTCATCCTCGCCAATACGACCGCCAACCTCGGCATCGCGATCAGGCAGAAGTGGATGTTCGTGCCCATGCTAATCTGCGTCGCCTTTTCCTACGCGAGAACGCGCCGGCCGGCTTCCCGCCTCGACGAGATAGCCTACGCATGACGTTCGCGCGCGGTCTGTCCGCGGATGACGATGATCATCGGGCTTACAAGGCCTACGATGAACATGCGCCTCGTAGTTCGTTGATGTTCCATAGCTGGCGGGAGCGTTGGGAACGTTGAAGGTCCTCCTCCTGGCATCCTTCGCGCGGTCGCTGGTGCTCTTTCGCGGGCCGTTGATCGCGGCGCTGGTCGCGGCCGGGCATGAGATCGTCGCGAGCGGGCCGGACATGGATGGGCCGCTTCTCGACGAGCTTCGCCAGCTCGGCGCCACGCCGCTCGATCTGCCGCTCAGCCGCACCGGCATGAACCCGGTCCACGACCTGCTCTATGGCTGGCGCCTCTTCCGGGCGATGCGCCGCCTCCGGCCCGATCTGGTGCTGAGCTACACCGCCAAGCCGAACATCTGGGGCGCGATTGCCGCGAGCGCGGCCGGGGTCCGGTCGGTGGCGATGGTCACCGGACTGGGCTTCGCCTTCACCGACGCCGGCGAGCGCAACTGGAAGCGCGCGCTGGTGCAGAAGATCCAGACCTGGCTCTATCGCCGCGCGACCGATCGCAACGCGGTGGTGGTGTTCCAGAATCCCGACGACCGCGACGACTTCATCGCCGCCGGCTGCCTCACCGATCCGGGCAAGGTGCGGATGGTCAACGGCTCGGGCGTCGACCTCGATCATTTCGCGCCGTCCCCCCGGCCCGGCGCGCCGCATTTCCTGATGATCGCGCGCCTGCTGAAGAGCAAGGGCGTGCGCGAATATGCTGAGGCGGCGATCCGGCTCAAGGCGCGCCACGCCGCGGCGCGCTTCTCGCTCGTCGGTTTTTTCGACGAAGGCCCCGATGGAATCGCGCCGGCGGCGGTGGCCGAATGGCAGGCGCAGGGGCTCGACTATCTCGGCGGCCTCGGCGACGTGCGCCCCGCGCTCGCGGCCGCCTCGGCTTATGTCTTGCCCTCCTATCGCGAGGGCACGCCCCGCTCGGTGCTCGAGGCGATGGCCAGCGGACGGGCGATCCTGACCACCGACGTGCCTGGCTGTCGCGAAACCGTCGTCGACGGCGTCAACGGTTTCCTCGTTCCGGCGCGCGATGCCGATGCGCTGGCCGACAGGATGGGCTGGATGATCGAGAACCCCGAAGCCGTCGCCGCTATGGGCGAGCAGAGCCTGCGCATCGCGCGCGAGAAATATGACGTCCACACCGTGAACGCGACCCTGATGAACCATCTTGGGCTGGCCCCGGCGCCGGATGCCGCTATCGAGGCAGGATGCCGCTCATGAACCTAGCCCCTTCATCCGCCGATCCCGCCGCGCTCGCCGCGCTCGTCGACACGATCCGGGACATCTACGGCCCCGGCCCGATCCCGCTCCACCGCCCGGTCTTCGAGGGCAATGAGCGGGCCTATACGGTCGACTGCATCGATTCGAACTTCATCTCCTCGGTCGGCGCGCGCGTCACCGAGTTCGAGGCGACGGTCGCGGCCTTCGCCGGCGCCGCGCACGGCATCGCCACCGTCAACGGCAGCGCCGCGCTCCACGCCGCGCTGGTCGTCGCCGGGGTCGAGCGCGGCGACGAGGTCGTCACGCAGGCGCTCACCTTCATCGCCACCTGCAATGCGATCAGCTATGCCGGCGCCCGCCCGGTCTTCGTCGACGTCGATCCCGACACGCTGGGGATGAGCCCGGCGGCGCTGCGCCGCTGGCTGGAGGCGAGCACGCGGCGCGAGGACGGCCGCACCGTCAACGCCGCGACCGGCGCCCGGATCGCCGCCTGCATGCCGATGCACACCTTCGGCATCCCCTGCCGCATCGCCGAGATCGCCGCGCTGTGCGACGAGTTCGGCATCGTCCTGGTGGAGGACACCGCCGAATCGCTCGGCAGCTTCGTCGGCACGCGCCACACCGGCACCTTCGGCAGGCTCGCGGCGTTCAGCTTCAACGGCAACAAGATCGTCACCACCGGCGGCGGCGGCGTGATCGTCACCGACGATGCCGAACTCGCCCGCCGCGCCAAGCACCTCACCACCACGGCCAAGCGCCCGCACCCCTATGAGTTCTTCCACGACGAGATCGGCTTCAACTATCGCCTGCCCAACCTCAACGCGGCGCTCGGCGTCGCCCAGATGGAGGCGCTGCCCGCGATGCTGGCGATCAAGGCCGAGGTCGCCGAGCGCTACCGGGCCTTCTGCGCCGCCCACGGCCTGCGCTTCGTCGCGGCGCCGGAGGGGACGACCCCGAACCATTGGCTCAACGCGATCATCCTCGACGACCGGGCGGCGCGCGACGCCTTCCTGGAGGCGAGCAACGCGGCGGGCGTGATGACCCGGCCGATCTGGCAGTTGATGAGCGAGCTGCCGATGTACGCCGATTGTCAGAATGACGGGCTGGACAATGCGCGCTGGCTGGTCGACCGCGTCGTCAACCTTCCCTCCAGCGTCCCCGACAGCGAATTCGGCAGGTTGAAAGCATGAACATCCTCGATCTGGTCGGCCGCGAGAGCCCCTTGTTCGGCGCCGACGTCGCGGCGCACGACGCGCAATTGTCGGAGACCGTCCGCGCCTCCCGCTTCCTCGTCATCGGTGGGGCCGGGTCGATCGGCCAGGCCGTCGCGCGCGAGATCTTCAAGCGCGGCCCCAGGGCGCTCCACGTCGTCGACGTCAGCGAGAACAACATGGTCGAGCTGGTCCGCGACATCCGCAGCACGCTCGGCTATATCGACGGCGATTTCAGCACCTTCGCGATCGATTGCGGCGGCCGCGAGTTCGAGGCGCTGATGAAGGCGTCGGGCGGCTACGACTTCGTCTTCAACCTGAGCGCGCTCAAGCATGTCCGGTCCGAGAAGGACCCCTTCACGCTGATGCGCCTGATCGAGGTCAACATCTTCAACACGCTGAAGACGCTCGGCCAGGCGCGCGACGGCGGGGCGAAGCGCTATTTCTGCGTGTCGACCGACAAGGCGGCCAACCCGGTCAACATGATGGGGGCCAGCAAGCGCATCATGGAGATGTTCCTGATGCGCGAGAGCGAGACGATGCCGGTGTCGACCGCGCGCTTCGCCAACGTCGCCTTCTCCGACGGCTCGCTGCTGCACGGCTTCAACCAGCGCTTCGCCAAGCGCCAGCCGATCTCCGCGCCCAACGACGTGCGCCGCTATTTCGTCACCCCGCAGGAATCCGGCGAGCTTTGCCTGATGTCGGGCCTGCTCGGCGAGAATCGCGACATCTTCTTCCCGAAGCTCAGCGAGGAGCTCCACCTCACCACCTTCTCCGACATCGCGACGCGCTATCTCGCGGCGCTCGGCTATGAGGCGGTCGCGTGCGGATCGGAGGACGAAGCCCGCGCCCGTGTGGGCGAATTGATCCCGCAGCGCCGCTGGCCCTGCTATTTCTTCGCCAGCGACACGACCGGCGAGAAGGATTTCGAGGAATTCTTCATGGCGGGCGAGCAACTCGACCTCGATCGCTTCGCCAATGTCGGCATCGTCAAGAACCGGATGAGCTATGATCCGGCGCTGCTCGACCATTTCACCCGGGAGATCGCGGCCTGTCGTGCCCGAGACGTCTGGGAGAAGGGGCCGATCGTCGACCTGTTCAACCGCATGATCCCGGAGTTCCACCATCTCGACACCGGCCGCTATCTCGACGGCAGGATGTGACGTGCAGCGCGCGTTCGACATCCTCTTCTCGGGCCTCGCGCTGCTGGTGCTGTCCCCGATCCTGATCCCGGTGGTGATCGTCCTGCGCTGCACTGGCGAGGGCGAGGTCTTCTATTGCCAGCAGCGGGTCGGACGCGGCGGCGCGATGTTCGGCGTCTGGAAATTCGCGACGATGCTCAAGGACAGCCCGAACCTCGGCACCGGCACGGTCACGCTGAAGGGCGATCCGCGGGTGCTGCCGTTCGGCCGCTTCCTGCGCAAGACCAAGATCAACGAGCTGCCGCAGCTCCTCAACATCCTCAATGGTACGATGAGCATCATCGGCCCGCGCCCCCAGACGCGCCGCTGCTTCGACGCCTTTCCGGCGGCGTCGCAGGCGGCGATCATCGGCGTCCGGCCGGGCCTCTCGGGCATCGGATCGATCGTCTTCCGCGACGAGGAGGAGCTGATGCACGCCGACGCCGATCCCGACCGGCTCTATGACGAGACGATCATGCCGTTCAAAGGGCGGCTCGAGGAATGGTATGCGCGCAACCGCTCGCTCGGCACCTATTTCAAGCTGATCGCCCTCACCGCGTGGGTGGTCGCGGTGCCCCGCCTCGACGTGGTCTGGCGTGTCTTTCCGGGCCTGCCCTTCCCCGACGAGAGGCTCGCCGGGCTGCTCGGCCTGCGCGGCCGTGGCTGACAAGGCCGTCTACGCCCAGGTCGCGGCGCTGCATGCCGCAGCGATAGACCAGGGCTTCCTGTCCGAACTCGGCCCCCGCTTCCTGGCCCTGCTCTACGAGGCGATCGACCGCAGCCCGGCGTCGATCCTGATCGTTGATCTCGAGGCAGGGCGGCTGCGCGGCTTCGTCAGCGGAGGGACTGGACTGGGGCCCGTCTACCGGCATCTCCTCAAGCGTTTCCCAGCCTTGGTCGGGGCGCTCTGGCCGGTGCTGTTCTCGCCTCGCAAGCTGCGGCGGATCGCGGAAGTGCTGCTGCATACCGGCAAGCAGGCGCCGGCCGATCTTCCCGCGGCCGAACTGTACAGCATCGCTGTTTCCCCCGACTTCCGGGGGCGGGGGGTGGCCGAACGGCTCTATGTCGCCCTGCGCGCCGCCTTCGCCGAGCGGGGCATCGCCGAGTTCGTGATCGTCGTCGGCGACGCCCTGGCCCCGGCCCAGGCCTTCTATCGCAAGATGGGCGCCGAGCCGACCGCCCGGATACAGGTGCATGATGGTGCCGGGTCGGTCCTGTTCGTTGATCGCGCCGGCAGAAAAATTTCACCGCCGTAACCGCCCATTTACCCCGATTGCGCTATGCCGATTCGCGTGGGCGGCGCGTTCCTGCCGTCCATGCTTGTCCGGTTGTATTCGGGAAGTGTTGCGTATGGCGTATGTTCAGCAGGAGGCCGCGCGTCCAGGCGCGGTCGAGACGGTCGGCGCGTTGCTTCAGGCGGAGGGCGCGAAGGGCCACCCCTATATCGCCAGCCATATCTTCGCGCGGGGCCGGGAGGCGTCGCGGGATCTGGCCGATGCGGTCCATCTGCTGTCCAGCCTCCATGGCGGCGGGGCCGGCGTCATCGATCAGGCGCGGGGTCGCTGCGCCGCCGGCCCGGTGCGCGGCTGGCTCGATGCGGCGGCCGAAGGCTTCGACGCCGAGCGCGCCTATCTGATGCGCACGGTGGTCGCGGCGGGGCCGTTGCCGAGCACGCCGGGCCAGGCGCGCTGCGAGGCGGCGGTCGCCGGGCAGCGCCACGCGCTCGACATGCTCGGCCGGTCCGATCGCGCCGGCTGCGCGCTCGGCGCGGCGGTCGCGCTGGTGCTCGACTGGCGCGCGATCCGCACCGTGCTCGACGCAGCGGCCCAGCGCTTCGGCGTGCCGCTTGTCCCGCCCGCGCTTCCCTCCGCGCGCCGGACGATGGAAGCGGTCGCCGACGCGGTGGCCGAGGGCCCGGTCGATCGCGCGATGATGTTCGGCGCGCAGCAATTGCTGATCCAGCATCGCGGCTTGTGGGGCCTGCTGGAGGCGCGGGCCGAGGCGCGGAACGGCGTCGGGCTCTGAAGGGCTGGACAAACAACTTCTCGCCACCCTATCGCCATTAGGCGACCGGGTTTGTGGCAGGAGAATGCGCAGGTGCGTTTCGAAGGGACGAGCAACTATGTGGCGACCGACGACCTGAAGGTCGCCGTCAACGCCGCGGTCACCCTGCGCCGCCCGTTGCTGGTGAAGGGAGAGCCGGGCACCGGCAAGACCGTCCTCGCGCATGAGATCGCCGCCGCCGCCGGCGCGCCGCTGATCCAGTGGCACATCAAGTCGACCACCAAGGCGCACCAGGGCCTCTACGAATATGACGCGGTCGCGCGGCTGCGCGACGGCCAGCTCGGTGACGAGCGGGTCCACGACATCCGCAACTACATCAAGCGCGGCAAGCTGTGGGAGGCGTTCACCGCGCCGCAGCTCCCCGTGCTGCTGATCGACGAGATCGACAAGGCCGACATCGAATTCCCGAACGACCTGCTGCAGGAGCTCGATCGCATGTCGTTCGACGTCTATGAGACGGGCGAGACGATCGCGGCGAAGGAGCGGCCGATCGTCGTCATCACCTCGAACAACGAGAAGGAGCTGCCCGACGCCTTCCTGCGCCGCTGCTTCTTCCACTATATCAAATTCCCCGACCGGGAGACGATGCAGGCGATCGTCGACGTCCATTTCCCCGGCATCCAGAAGGCGCTCGTCAGCAAGGCGATGGAGATCTTCTACGAGATCCGCGAGGTTCCCGGCCTCAAGAAGAAGCCGTCGACCAGCGAGCTGCTCGACTGGCTCAAGCTGCTGCTGGTCGAGGACATGCCGCTCGAGGTGCTGCAGAACCGCGACCCCAAGAAGGCGATCCCGCCGCTCCACGGCGCGCTGCTCAAGAACGAGCAGGACGTGATGCTGTTCGAGCGGCTCGCCTTCCTTGCCCGCCGACAGGGTGCCTGAGTAGCGATTTTTCGGAGGGAGGATTCATCCTTTCTCCATCAAGACCAGTTAGTTGGCTGGTCATGGCCAAACCGCGCACCCTTTCCCGGCCCGACGTTCCGGCCGCCGCCCTCGATGTCCCGTCGCTAACGCCGGCGGCGATGGCCGGGCTATGGACCCTGCGATTCGGGCCGTTCGGATGCCGGGACGACGAAACGCATGGCGGCGTCCTCCATGTCGAGGGTAACCGCATGGCTGGCGGCGACGGCCAGCTCATCTTCCACGGCCAGTTCGCGATCGACGGCCCGACGACGCTTTCCGCCTCGCTGCAGGTGGTGCGCCACGGCTTCGGCAGTGACTATCGCGGCGTGTTCGGAACGCTCGCCCCGCTGTTCCGGCTCGACGTCGCGGCCGAGGCGATCACCCCCGACCTGTTCGAAGGCCGCATCGGCCGCACCGCCGGCCCCGACGTTCGCGTCGTGATGCGCCGTCTCGATCCGATCACGGAACGTAGCCGGATCGTGTAGCCGGCGGGTCCGCGTTACAACAGCATCGGTGCGCCCGCCGGTTCGACGATCAGCGTGCCCGCTGGAGTGGGTCGCATCACCTCGGGCGCGGGGATCGATCCGTCGAGCCAGCCCGTCCAGTCGCGCCGATCGAGCAGGACGACCTGGCGGCGGTGATAGGGGGCGATGTCGGGGCCGGCATCGCAGGTCAGCAGGGTGAAGGCCTCGCCGACCGTGTCGTCCGCCTTCCACAGCCCGGCGATCGCGAACCAGTCCTCGGCCTTCCAGCGGAACAGCCATTTGTCCTTGCGCTTCGCCCCGGCGTCGGTGGGCGCGGTGAACTCGTAGAAGCCGTCGACGGGAACCAGGCAACGGCCCTGCTTCGCCGAGTTGCGAAAGTCGCGCCCTTCGCCGCGGTAGTTGTAGACCGGCTTGCCGCTCTGCCCCGGCCAGCTCCAGCGCCGGGTTACGAGCTCGGCCTGCCCCTGCCGCGCGCGGACGATGACGCTCGGGTCGGTGATCCGCACGCTGGCGGTCGGCTCGATGTTCGGCAGGCCCTCCGGCGCACCGACGATGATCTTATACTCCTTCAGGCCGGTGATCAGCAGGTCGACATCGAGCTTGCGGGAGAATTCGTTGCACATGGGCGCGAAGGTGGCGGGTGCGCGCGTATGGCGCAAGCGCCCTACCTTCGCCCCAGCGCAGGCCGGGGCCCATGTCTCTCTCCAGCCAGATGCCCATCGGGGAGAGAACAGACATGGATGCCAGCCTTCAGCCTTCGGCTGAAGTTTATCCCGAGCGCCTGCCTTGCAGGCAGTCGAGGGGCTGGCATGACGGGAAAGCTAGGTGTCCTCCCAAAGCCGCGCTATGCCGATGGCCGCATGGGGCAGGACAGGGAATAGGGCCGCCCGGCCGGCGCGACGCGTTTCGCGGGGGTGCGGGCGCGGCTGGAGGCGGCGGCGCCGGAGCGCGGCTTTCCGGCCCTTCTCTACGAATTCCTGCTGTTCGGCTTCAAGCAGGGCTGGGCCTGCCTGTTCGGCGGGCTGATGCTGGCGCTGCTGCTCGCGACGCATCTCTGGTGGCCGGCCGACGCGCCGGTCGCGCGCTATGATTTCCTCACCGTGGCGGCGCTGCTGATCCAGATCGCCATGCTCGCCTTCCGGCTGGAGACGTTGGAGGAGGCGAAGGTGATCCTCGCCTTCCATATCGTCGGCACGGTGATGGAACTGTTCAAGACCGCGCACGGAAGCTGGGAATATCGCGAGGCGGGGCTGCTGCGGATCGGCGACGTGCCGCTCTTCTCGGGCTTCATGTATGCGGCGGTGGGCAGCTATCTCGCCCGCGTCTGGCGCATCTTCGACTTCCGTTTCACGTCCCGAGCGATTTCGGGGCGGATGGACACATCCGCCGGCTCGGAAATCGCGACAGACAATGGCCTTCCGTCGCGCTGGGCGACGGTCGCGCTGGCGGTGGCGATCTATGTCAACTTCTTCGCGCACCACTGGCTGCCCGACATCCGCCTCGGCCTGTTCGCACTAACGGCGCTGCTCTACGGACGGACCTGGGTCTATTACCGCCCGTTCCGCACGCATCGGCGAATGCCGCTGTTGCTCGGCTTCCTGCTGGTCGCGCTGTTCATCTGGTTCGCCGAGAATATCGGCACCTACGCCCACGCCTGGAGCTACCCCCACCAGCGTCACGCCTGGACCGTCGTGCCGATCGCCAAGCTGGGCGCGTGGTACCTGCTGATGATCATCAGTTTCGTGCTGGTGGAGCGGGTGCATGGGCGGGAGGGGCCCGCCGGTCCGGTCAGATGAAGTCGTCCAGACCATAATAGTTGTTCGGGGTGAAGCTCATCTGCACCACCGAATCGACTTGATCGCCGCCATTGCCGGACCAGAAGATCAGCGGGGACGCTCCGCCGCCGATCACCGCGATCTCGCCGCTGCCGGCATGCTGGTCGAACAGCGCTTGAGCCGCCGCGCGGGCGCCGTCCATGAAGGAGCTGCCGGTCGACAGGGCCGTCCCGCTCAGCACCGCCAGCGGGGTGAAGCCCAGCGAGATATGGTCGATACCGTCCTCGAAATCCAGGATCTGGTCGACCGACTCTCCGATTGGGCTGGTGCCAGCGCCGAAGACGAAGATGTCGGCACCTGCGCCGCCCCGCAGCAGATCGACCCCCAGATCGCCCATGATCACATCATCGCCGTCGTCGCCGGCGATCGAGTCATTGCCTTGGCCGCCGCGCAGCAGATCGTTGCCTGCACCTCCGCTGATGCCATCATTGCCGCGATTGCCGTTGATCGTGTCGTTGCCGGCATCGCCGGACAGATGATCATCATCGGCGCCGCCATTGATGCGGTCCGATCCGTCGCCGCCCAATATGGTGTCGTTTCCGGCATTGCCCTGGACATAGTCGCCGCCGCCGCCGCTCTCGATATAGTCGGCACCATCGGGACCGCCGCTGGCTGAATGGCCATAGAGATGGTCGTTACCGTCGCCCGCGACCATCGTGTCGTTGCCACCGCCGCCATAGAAGTAATTGTGGCCCGATATATCGACGATCCAGTCATCGAGATCGCTGCCGTGGGCATGGTCGTTGCCCGACAGCAGCGATCGGGCGAGATTTTGATCGCCGATCCGGTCCGGGATGGCGAGGACGACGGGGTCGAGGCCCCAGGACTGGGTCGCCGCCTTGTCGAACAGGATCGCGCCGTCCTTGCTATACTGGAAGGAGTTCAGCCATCCGCCGGTCGGTCGGCCCTGCGCGTCGTAGGTCAGGCCGGTGCCGGTAAAGGCATAGCGATAACCGTCGACCTCATAGACGAGCGACTGCGCCGTCCGCGTCACGACGACGTTCGGATTCCCGATCCGATGAATCTCGAAATCCATCCGCAGCGGATTGGCGCCTGTGGCGAAGACATGCATCGATATGATCCGCCAAGCAGGCCATGATCGGCGATCCCGACGATCCTGTCATGGGGATAAATATCGGAAACGGATAAGATTTCCGATGAAGTCGGCGCTACTCAGCCGCCTGAGCACTCCTCGCCCCCGCCTCCAACAGCGGCTTGAGATACGCCCCCGTATAGGAGCGCGGCTCCTTCGCCACCTGCTCCGGCGTCCCTTCGGCGACGATCTCGCCGCCGCGCACGCCGCCTTCGGGTCCGAGGTCGATCACCCAGTCGGCGGTCTTGATGACCTCCAGGTTGTGCTCGATCACCACCACGGTGTTGCCCTGCTCGACCAGCGCGTGGAGCACTTCGAGCAGCTTGCGGACGTCCTCGAAATGGAGGCCGGTGGTCGGCTCGTCGAGGATGTAGAGGGTGTTGCCGGTCGACCGGCGCGACAGTTCCTTGGCGAGCTTGACGCGTTGCGCCTCGCCGCCCGACAGGGTCGTCGCCTGCTGGCCGACCTTGATGTAGCCGAGGCCGACCTCGGCCAGCATCGCCATCTTGTCGCGGATCGGCGGGACCGCCTTGAAGAACTCGACCGCGTCCTCGACGGTCATGTCGAGCACGTCGGCGATGGACCGATCCTTGAATTTAACTTCAAGAGTCTCGCGGTTGTAGCGCGCGCCGTGGCAGACGTCGCAGGTGACATAGACGTCGGGCAGGAAGTGCATCTCGATCTTGAGCACGCCGTCGCCCTGGCATGCCTCGCAGCGGCCGCCCTTGACGTTGAAGCTGAACCGGCCCGGCTTGTAGCCGCGCGCCTCGCTCTCGGGCAGGCCGGCGAACCAGTCGCGGATGTTGGTGAAGGCGCCGGTATAGGTCGCCGGGTTGGAACGCGGGGTGCGGCCGATCGGCGACTGGTCGATGTCGATGACCTTGTCGCAATATTCCAGCCCGGTGATCTTGTCGTGCGCGCCCGCCACCACGCGCGCGCCGTTGAGCTGGCGCGCCGCCGAGGCGTAGAGCGTGTCGATCGTGAAGCTCGACTTGCCCGATCCCGAGACGCCGGTGATGCAGGTGAAGGTGCCGAGCGGGATCGCCGCGGTGACGTTCTTGAGGTTGTTCGCCCGCGCATTGTGGACGGTGACCTTCTTGCCGTTGCCCTTGCGCCGCTTCGCCGGCACCTCGACCATGCGGCGCCCCGACAGGTAATCGCCGGTCAGGCTCGCCTCGTTGGCGAGGATGTCGTCGAGCGTGCCCGACGCCACCACCTCGCCGCCATGGACGCCGGCGCCCGGCCCCATGTCGAGGATATAGTCGGCGGTGCGGATCGCATCCTCGTCATGCTCGACGACGATCACCGTGTTGCCGAGGTCGCGCAGCCGGCGCAGCGTCACCAGCAGCCGGTCATTGTCGCGCTGGTGCAGGCCGATCGACGGCTCGTCGAGCACGTAGAGGACGCCGGAAAGTCCCGACCCGATCTGGCTGGCGAGGCGGATGCGCTGGCTCTCGCCGCCCGACAGCGTGCCCGAGGTGCGATCGAGGTTGAGATAGTCGAGCCCGACATTGTCGAGGAAGCCCAGTCGCTCGACGATCTCCTTGAGGATGCGCTCGGCGATCGCCTTCTGCTGCTCGTTGAGATGATCGGGCATCTCGCGGAAGAATTTGAGCGCGGGGCCGACCGCGCGGCGGGTCGACATCGAGATGTCCTCGCCCGCGATCTTGACCGCCAGCGCCTCCGGCTTGAGGCGCGCACCGCCGCACACCTCGCAATGGGCGGCGCTCTGGTACTTGGCGAGTTCCTCGCGCATCCACGCGCTCTCGGTCGACAGCATGCGGCGTTCGAGATTGTGGATCACCCCCTCGAACGGCTTCTGCACGTCGTAGCTCTTGCGGCCGTCGACGAAGGTGAGGGTGATCACCCGCCCCTTGGTGCCGTAGAGGACGGTGTCGCGGATCTCCTCGGGCAGCTCGTTCCACGGCGTCTCCAGCTTGAAGCCATAGGCGCGCGCGACCGAGCTCAGCACCTGCATATAATAGGGGCTGGGCGGATTGGACTTGGCCCAGGGCACCACCGCGCCCTGCTTGATCGACAGCGCCTCGTTGGGGACGACGAGCTGCGGGTCGAAATAGAGCTTCTCGCCGAGGCCGTCGCAGGCCGGGCAGGCGCCCTGCGGCGCGTTGAACGAGAACAGTCGCGGCTCGATCTCGGCGATGGTGAAGCCCGAAACCGGGCAGGCGAATTTTTCGGAGAAGGTGATGCGGTTGGCCGGAACGCCCGCGCCCTTCATCGCACCGCCCGTCTCCGCCGCCTCGGCATATTGGAAGCTGGCCGGCATCTCGCGGACACCGGCGGCGGCGGGCGCCATCGCCTCCGCCACCGTCGTGTCGACAAGGTCGGCATAGGCGAGGCCGTCGGCCAGGCGCAGCGCGGTCTCCAGGCTCTGGGCGAGGCGGGTCTCCATCCCCTCGCGGACGACGAGGCGATCGACCACCACCTCGATGTCGTGCTTGTACTTCTTGTCGAGTGCGGGTGCGGCCTCGATCTCGTGCATCTCGCCGTCGATGCGGACGCGGGTGAAGCCGGCCTTCTGCCATTCGGCCAGCTCCTTGCGATACTCGCCCTTGCGGCCGCGCACGACCGGGGCGAGCAGCAGGAACCGGGTGCCCTCCCTAAGCTGCAGGATGCGGTCGACCATCTGGCTGACCGTCTGCGCCGATATCGGCAACCCGGTCGCAGGCGAATAGGGGACGCCGACCCGTGCCCAGAGCAGGCGCATATAGTCGTATATCTCAGTCACCGTCGCGACGGTCGAGCGCGGGTTGCGGCTCGTCGTCTTCTGCTCGATCGAGATGGCGGGAGAGAGACCCTCGATATGGTCGACGTCGGGCTTCTGCATCAGCTCCAGGAACTGGCGCGCATAGGCCGACAGCGACTCGACGTAGCGGCGCTGACCCTCGGCATAGATGGTGTCGAAAGCGAGGCTGGATTTTCCCGATCCCGACAGGCCGGTGATCACGATCAGCTTGTCGCGCGGCAGCTCGACATCGACGCCTTTGAGGTTGTGCTCGCGCGCGCCGCGCACCGAAATATGAGTCAGCATGTCAGCAAATGTTCCAGATTTGTTCGCGGCACGCAAGGTGGCATGTCGGCGCATGCCTCATCTGGGCGTTGGTTAACCGATTCTCAACCCTGTCGGGCCACCCTGCGCGGCGGACCAATCATGCGCCGGAGGATAGGATGTTCACGATCAACCGCCGGGATCTGGCGCACACGCTGCTGATCGCATCGATGTTCATGGTGATCGGCCTGGGCTGCGTCGACCGGATGATCGGCAACCCGGCGGATTTCCCGGTCGCCGAACGGGGCTGAATTCGGCCCGGCATCATGGCGAAAGCCAGGATTTCTTCTTCTTCTTCCTCGCCGCCCAGAAGACAGTGAGATTCCGGCTTTCGCCGGAATGACGGGTTGGGGGAACGGGCCGCGTCCGCGTCAGCGCGTCGCGCCCGGCTTCCACAATATGTCCCCGGAACCATCGAGGCCGGGGCCGGCCCGGTTGAGCCAGCGGGCGAGGACGAACAGATGGTCCGACAGCCGGTTGATATAGGCGAGCCCGGTCGGGTTGAGCCCGACATCGGCGTCGGCCGTCACGGCCGACCGTTCGGTCCGGCGGCAGATCGCGCGGGCGAGGTGGATCGCCGCCGCGCCCGGATCGCCACCCGGCAGGATGAAACTGCGCAGCGATTCGAGATCGGCGTTCATCGCATCGATCTCCGCCTCCAGCCGCTCGACCTGCGAGGGGACGATGCGCAGGCTCATCTCCGACGGCGCATAGTCGGGGCCGGGCGTGGCGAAGTCGGCGCCCAGGTCGAACAGCTCGTTCTGGATGCGGCCGAGCTGGGCGCGGGCCCCATCGGGCAGGGCATGGGTCAGCGCGACGCCGATCGCGGAATTGAGCTCGTCGACATCGCCGATCGCGGCCATGCGCGGCGCGCTCTTGGGCAGGCGCGACCCATCGACCAGCCCGGTTTCACCCCGGTCGCCGGTGCGCGTGTATATCTTCGTCAGTCGGACCATGGATAACGACCGCTTATTGGCGGCTCATGATCAGCAGCAGGATGACGAGGATCACCGCGAGCGCCTGGAACGCGATGCGCATCCGCATCATCCGGTTCTGCTTGAGTCCCGACTGGTTCATGCTGCCCGCCTTGAGGTCGGCCTCGGTCGTCTTGAGGAAGGCGATGATCCCGCGCACCAGCGCCACGACTGTCGCGACCATCGCGGCGAGGATCAGGATGAAGAAGAAGGTGTTTCCGCTCATGCGGGGGGTTTAGCGCGGGTGGGCCTTCAGGTCGAAGGAAAACGAGCATGAATCTCCCTTCGCTTCAGGGGAGGAACGAAAGGGTGAAGTTCTGCGGGACGATCGGGGGAGGCTCGCTGCGCTCGCCACCCACGCCCTAACCCCCTCCCCTGAAAGGGAAGGAGAACCGCTCCCGCAATCGCTCCACCAACGCTCCCGCATCCACACCTTCGGCCCGCATCGCCGCCAGCGTCGGCGAGCCGGCGCGTTTGGCGAGGCGTTCGCCCTTGTCGTCGGTCAGCAGCGGATGGTGGTGGTAGCAGGGCACCGGCAGGCCGAGCAGCGCCTGGAGCAAGCGGTGGACATGGGTCGCGGCGAACAGGTCCTCGCCGCGCACCACGTCGGTCACGCCCTGCGCCGCGTCGTCGACGGTGACGGCGAGGTGATAGCTGGTCGGCGCGTCCTTGCGGGCGAGGACGACGTCGCCATGGATCTCGGGCGTAGCGGCGATCTCGCCGCCGCCGCTGTCGCACCACGCCAGCCTACCGGCCTGCGCAATGGCTTGGGCGATGTCGAGCCGCCAGGCATGCGGCTCGCCCGCCGCGATCCGCGCAGCGCGCTCATCCTCTCCCAGGCCGCGGCAGATGCCGGGATAGAGCGGGCCGTCGGGGCCGTGCGGCGCGGCGGCGCTCGCGGCGATCTCGGCGGCGATGCGGGCGCGGGTGCAGAAGCAGGGATAGACCAGACCCATCGCCTTCAGCCGGTCGAGCGCCGCGGCATAGAGCGGCAGGCGCTTCGACTGGAAGACGACCTCCCCGTCCCAGGCAAGGCCGAGCCAGCGCAGATCCTCCAGGATTCCCGCGACATGCTCGGGCCGGCAGCGGGTCGGGTCGATATCCTCGATCCGCAGCAGGAAGTGTCCGCCCTTCGCCCGCGCCAGGTCATGGGCGCACAGCGCGGAGAAGGCGTGGCCGAGATGAAGGCGCCCGGTGGGGCTCGGTGCGAATCGAGAAATCGACGAGGCGTTCATTCAGACTCTTGACGGGGAGTCAACGGAGATGCTGTCATGCCCATGTCACGCTTTCCGGCGAAAGGGTGGCCACAGAGGGCGCGGCCGGTTCGGCCATAGGCGTTCCGGTGTGCGAACGGAAGGTCGAGGGCGATGCCGGATGGGTTCTCCATCCTGCGGGAGGCCTTGGTTCGACCATGTATCACTCCGATCTCATGCGGCATCCGGACAGTTGCCCGGCGCTCGTGCTCAATGCGGACTATACCCCGCTGAGCTATTACCCGCTTTCCCTGTGGAACTGGCAGACCGCCATCAAGGCGGTTTTTTTGGAACGTGTCGATATCGTCTCGCACTATGATCGCGAGGTGCGCAGCCCGACCTTCGCGATGAAGCTGCCCTCGGTGATCGCGCTGCGCCAATATGTGAAGCAGTCGGAAAACCCCGCCTTCACCCGCTTCAACCTGTTCCTGCGCGACCGCTTCTCCTGCCAATATTGCGGGTCGCTGTCCGATCTCACCTTCGACCATGTCATTCCCCGCGCACAGGGCGGCCGGACAACGTGGGAGAATGTCTCCACCGCCTGCGCACCGTGCAACCTGCGCAAGGGCGGCCGCACCCCGCGCGAGGCGGGGATGCGTCTGTTCGAGGCGCCGCGCCGTCCGACCAGCTGGGAGCTGCAGGAAAACGGCCGCAGCTTTCCGCCGCATTATCTCCACCAGAGCTGGCGGGACTGGCTCTACTGGGACGTCGAACTGGAAGCCTGATCGACCTCTCGAAACCCATCCGAAACGATCGTCGCCATTCCCCGTTGCCCCGCGCGCCATGGGGGCGTAATTCCGCGGCGGGTTGGGTGCGTCGCGGGGGCAAGGCCTTATGTATTCGTCCGAAGTGCAGGTGCGGGGCGGCAGCAACCGGCGCGCCGTTCCGCGTGGCGCCGCTGCCTTCGATACCCGTTACGGCGTGCCGGCGGCGTCGACCCGCTTGCCCTGCCGGATCATCGACATCTCCAGCAGCGGTGCGCGCCTCCGCCTCTATCAGCAACTCCCGCCCGAAACCTCCATCCGCCTGTCGCTACCCGGCAAGGGGTTGGTCGACGCGCATATCGTGTGGGCGGACGGGCGCGAGGCCGGTTGCCGCTTCGACCGCCCGCTCGACGACGACACCGTCACGGTGCTGCGCGCGAGCGCGACCGAACGCGGTGCGGCGCAGTCCGGAGTCCCCGACAGCCCGTCCTGGCGGAAGCCGGGGTCGCTGTTTGCCTCGTTCTTCGTGCTCGGTGCCTGGCAACCGCGGAAATCCCGCTTCTCCGCGGGGTGAGCCCGGCGGCCGGCTTCAGCGTTTCGCCGGCAGCTCGTCCAATATCTCATGCAGTGCGCCGAGGCATTCGGCGCCCAGCCGCTTCGACCGCTCGGGCGACCAGCCATGCTGGGCGTCGGGCAGGTCGGCATTGTCCTTGAACGGCATCTCCAGCGTCGTCGCGATGCAGCCGAAGCGGTTGGCGAGCTGGTTGGTCGACATCGACAGGTTCGCCTTTCCCTTTGCCGCCACCGGATAGCCGCGCCGCGTCTGGAAGTCGGGGCATCGCCGCGCCAGCGTGTCGCGGAACAGGTGGTAGAGCCGGCCCTGCTCCTCGGTCCAGTTGGGGATGCCTTCGAAACCTGCGATGAAGACGTGCGGGATCGCTTCGTCGCCATGGACGTCCATGGCGAAGTCGACGCCGGTCCGGTCCATCCGCGCGAGGATGTGGAGGACCTCGGGGCTGCGCTCCGCAGTCGGCTCATGCCATTCGCGATTCAGGTTCACCCCGGCGGCATTGGTCCGCAGATGGCCCCGCCGCGAGCCGTCCGGATTCATGTTCGGCACGATATGGAAGGTGGCCCGCCGGCGCAGGCTGCGCGCGACTGCATCGTGGGGGTCCGTCAGCCGCTCGAGCGCGCCTTCCATCCACCATTCGGCCATGCTCTCGCCGGGATGCTGGCGGGCGTAGAGCCAGACGGTCTTCGGACCTTCGCCGATCGTCAGCAGGTCGATGTCCTGCCCGTCGAGCGTGGCGCCCAGCCGTTCATGGGTAACACCCGGCGCGCCGGCAATGCGGGCGACGAGGTCATGGTGCCGCTCCATCGAATAGGGCGCGAAATAGGCGAGCCAGACACTGTCGGCGTCAGGGGTGACGCGGATCGTCAACGCGCCGCCGGCATAGTCGGTCGGCACTCGCCGCCAGACCTGCCGGTCGGCCGAGCAGCACGCCTGGTACTCCTTCCACCCGTCGGGATAGGCGGCCCCGCCGGCATTGCCGATCCGCAGCGTGACCGGCACCCCCTTCGCGCCGCTCAGGCGGAAATGGAACCATTGATAGAAGTCGGACTGGTGGTCCTTGACGATGGCGAGGTCGAAAGTCGTGCCGTCGCGGCCGATGACGGCGATGTTGCCGCTGTCGAAACCGCTGGAGATGCTGATGCTGTCAGGGTGGCTCATTTCACCGTGATAGTCTCGCCCGACCGGCCGGGGAAGTCCCTGAACAGGGCTGCGGCGAGCCGCGCGACGGTCGCCTCGGGATTAGCCTGGGGCGTGCCGTCCCGAGCTTCCGTCTCGGCGCGGCCTTCCCAGATCACCGTGCCCTCGGAACGGCGCTTGAGCTGGATCGAGAGCTGGGTCTGCACGTCCATCCGTTCCTTGGACTTGCCGATCGGGAAGCTAACCGCCCCGCCGAGCCCGACGCTGGTCCCGCCGTGCCAGCCGCCGCCGCTGCCGCCGCCGAGGCCGATCGACATGGACGACCCCCGCGTTTGCCCGGTCGGGCGCCAGTTCCTCCGCACCTCGGTGATGGCGACCAGCTCGGACTTGGTCAGGTCGGGTGCGATGTGGAAGCCGAGCCGGTCGAGTTCGGCACGGACGATGCGGGCATAGGTCTGGAACTCCAGGTCCTTCGACAGCGTCGGGTCGCGAGGTTCCACCGTCACCTCGCCCTTGGCGATCGGCTGGCCGAGGTGGAAGCGGGTGACCCGCGTTTCGGGCATCTGGGCAGCACAGCCCGCCAGCGCCAGCGCGGTACCGATCAACAGGGCCTTCGACAGCAGGGCGTGCGACGTTCTCATGTCATCCTCCGAGACGATGCTCCGCATCGAAACGCGGCAGCAACGATATGGCTGCAATGATTCTGATGGACGGTAAATGAATAAAGTCGGGAGAAGCCCCTTCGCTTCGCGGATGGCCGCGATCCATAAGGGGGGAGGCCACGCCGGTTCGATGCCCGGCGTCAGCATCCGAGGGGCAAATGAACAACCCCCGCTTGACTCCTCGGGCTCCAGCCCATAGGGGAGCGCCTCGTTTTTCCACATATCAGCTTAGAAAGCAGGCGCAGACGCCATGAAGATCCGCAACTCTCTCAAGTCGCTCAAGGACCGGCATCGGGACAACCGCGTGATCCGTCGTCGTGGCCGCACCTATGTGATCAACAAGACCAACCGCCGTTTCAAGGCGCGCCAGGGCTGATCACGCCGCTTTCGGGCGGGCGCCGCATACGCGCCGTCATCTTCGATGTCGGCAATGTGCTCTACGACTGGAATCTCCGGCAGTTCTTCGAAAAGCTCGTGCCTGCGCACGAGCTTGAACTGTTTCTGCGCGACGTCGTCAACCTCGACTGGCATGGCCAGCACGATGCCGGTCGTCCCTTCGCCGAGACGAGCGCCGAGCTGATCGCCGCCTGGCCTCGCTTCGCCGACGCCATCGGCGTCTTCGGGCCGCGCTTCGCGGACACCATCACCGGCCTGCTGCCGGGCATGGGATCGATCGTCCGCGACCTGCATGCGCATGGCGTGCCGCTCTTCGCGATCACCAATTTCAGCCATGAATTCTGGCCGCCTTTCCGCGCGCGGGAAGCGGCGATCTTCGACCTGTTCGCCGATATCCTGGTCTCGGGCGAGGTGCGGCTGATCAAGCCGGATCCGGCAATCTACGCGATGGCGCTCGACCGCTTCGGGCTCGACGCGTCGGAGGCGATCTTCATCGACGACCGTGCGGACAACGTCGTCGCGGCGGAGGCGCTGGGGATCGCCGGGCATCTGTTCGTCGGGGCCGGGCCGCTGCGCGCCGAGCTCGAAGGGCTGGGATTGATTCCATCCCGTCTTTGACCGCGATCAAAGCCGACTCGCGCGGCCCACGTCACAGTGGCTCCGACAGATACGGAGGTCACGACATGATCGGTTTCATCGGCAATCACTATCTGGTCCTGCCAATCGCGGCGGCCGCGCTCTTCATGGCGGTGGTCGGCTTCGTGAGCATCGAAGACATGCTGCGTCACCGCTGACGAGTTCCGGCCGAGCCGGAAGCGGTAGCGTTCCGACCCCCTCCTCCCGGGCGCTGCCGTAGTTTCCCCGCTTCCCACCCGCTCCCGTACCGACATGCGGGGATGGGTGGGGGCGGGTCTTCTTCCGTTTCCATCGCATCGCGGGCCGGTTAATTTCGGGTCTCGGCCGCGGGCCGAATCGGAATGTCCGCTCGGACACCCTCTCCCGATCGCCGCGCCGGGCGCGGACGGCTTCGTCGCGCGAACCTTGTAGGAGTGTTCGTGATGGGTATGCTCGAAGAATTGGCGGAACAGGCCGGTGGCCTCGACTTCGGCGCGATCGGCGAAAAGCTCGGCCTCTCGGCCGAGCAGGTCCAGGCGGCTGCGAGTCAGCTCCTGCCCCACATCGCCGACCCGAACACCGACAATGACCAGGCCACCCAGGCGGTCGCCGCGCAGACCGGGATCGACTTCTCGCAACTCAGCGCCCTTCTGCCCGCACTGCTCGCTGCGGCGGGCTCGAAGGGCGGCGATGCCGGCGGGCTGCTGGGTAATCTGGTGAGTAGCCTTGGCGGCGGCGCTTCGGGCGGCACCGGCGGCGGCCTGCTCGGCGCTCTGGGCGGTCTTCTCGACAACAAGAACTGAGCGGTTTCCCGCGTCCGGGCGGCGTCGCCGTCCGGGCGCGGCTCCCGCTCCCTGTCTATTTCGCGGCGATATTGTCGGTCCGGCGGATGAAGTCGGCGACATTGTCGTGCAGCGCCTTCAGCGAAGGCCGGTGCAGATAGACCATGTGGCCGGACGGATAGTAGCGATACTCGATATTGCCGGTCAGCGCGGGCGGGACCGGCAGGTGCTGCAGTTCGTAACGCCCGGCGAAATAGGGTGTCGACACGTCGAAATAGCCGCCGTTGACCATCACCTTCATCGTCGGGTTGCGCTTCATCGCCACCGCCAGGTCGGGCAGGACGTTGGGGAGCGCGATCAGCGGCTTGTCGGCGCCCGGGGGCCGGTGCCGGTAATCCCAGCTGCCATAGACGTCGAGGCTGGTCTGGTAATGCCGTCCCTCGCCATAGCGCAGCGTGCCGCGCACATAATCGTTGAACGCGCCGGCATAGGCAGCGCCGATTGCCGACCCCTGCGGGTCATAGCCGGCCACCTTGCTCAGCGGGTCGATCGTCCAGCCGGTGAAGCGGGTGTCGAGCGTGCCGGTGGTCAGATCGCGGTCCAGCAGCAACTCTTTCTGGAGCGCGCCATACTCGATCCGCAGGTTGCTCCGCAGCAGATAGGCGGCCGGAAGGCCGGTATAGCCCGCGAGCTTCTCCGCGATCGCCTGCCGCTCGGCCGCCGGCAGCGCATTGCCCTGCATCAGCGCCATCGCATAGTCGGTGGTGGCGAAGCGTTCGACCTCGGCCATGAAGCTTTCCAGGTCGTCGGGCCGATTGGCGACGCGATGGTGGTACCAGGCGGTCGCCGCATAGGTCGGCAGCGAGACGATATAGGGCAGGTCCACCCCCGGATTCAGCTGCGGGTCGTCGGGGATCAGGTCCCAGTTCAATATGTCCGACAGCAGGATCACGCCGTTCAGGTCGACATCCTCGTCCTGCAGCGCCCTGGCGAGGCCGGCGGCGCGCATCGTGCCGTAGCTCTCGCCGAACAGATATTTGGGCGAGGCCCAGCGGCCGTGCTTCGACAGGAACTGGACGATGAAGCGGGCGAAGGCGTGGATGTCCTGGTCGACGCCGTAGAAGGCCTTGTCCTTGTCCTTCCCCGCGACCCGGCTGAAGCCGGTGCCGGGCGCGTCGATGAAGACGAGGTCCGATGCGTCGAGCAGCGCCATGTCGTTGGCAACGACGCGGTAGGGCGCGGCCGACGCCTGGCCCGCGTCGCCGGTCTCGACCCGGACCGGCCCGAACGCGCCCATGTGCAGCCAGATGCTCGACGATCCCGGCCCGCCGTTGAACAGGAAAGTGATCGGCCGGTCGATGGCGGAGGCGCCATTCTTGAAATAGGCGACGTAGAACATCGACGCCTCGGCCTGCTCCTTCGCGGCCTTGCGGCCGTCCTCGTCGCGCGGAGGGACGTCCTCCCAGCCCTTGGGGTGGACCACCAGCGTCCCCGCCACGGCTTGATACGGGATGCGCACGCCGCCGGCGCTGACCGACCCGCTGGTGCGCACCTCGTCAGGCTGGAACAAAGTGGGCGCGGCGGCATCCTTCTCGTCGGTCGGTGCGGCGGAAAGGGTGGCGGGCAGGGCGGTCGTCGCCAGCGCGAGGGTGGCGATCAGGGCAAGGCGCATGGATACCTCGTGGCGCGGGGGCGAGTTCCGATCCATCCGGTATCGATCACCGGCCGTCAATTGCTCTCCGAACACCACCGCCGGAACGGCTGGACAGCGACCCGCATCTGATCGAAGACGGCTCCGTTTCGACAATGAGCCCAGGACCCAGCCGATGAGCCGCGATTCGAGCGCGACGACCGATCTCTCCCGGCGCGATGCGTTGCTCGCGGGGGTAGCGTCGGCGACGATGCTCGCCGGGGCGGGCGCGGCCGAGGCGCGGTCTGCCCGCCGCTCGGCGGCCCCGCCCGAGATCGTTACCTGGCCGGCAATCGACCTCGCTGCGCGCATTCGAAGCCGCGCAGTGTCGTGCCGCGAGGTGATGGCGGCGCATCTCGACTGGATCGACGGGGTCAATCCGACGCTGAACGCAATCGTCTCGCGGGTCGAGCGGCCGGCCTTGCTCGCCGCGGCCGATGCGGCCGACCGCGAGATCGCCGCCGGGCGCTATCGCGGCTGGATGCACGGCGTGCCCCACGCCGTGAAGGATCTCGCCGCGACGCGCGGCATCCGCACCACCATGGGATCGCCGATCTTCGCCGACAATGTCCCCAAGGCCGACGAGATCTTCGTCGAGCGGCTGCGCGCGGCGGGCGCGATCCTGATCGGCAAGACCAACGTCCCCGAATTCGGCTTGGGCTCGCAGAGCTACAACCCCGTGTTCGGCGTCACCCGCAATGCCTATGATCCGTCGCGCACCGCGGGCGGCAGCAGCGGCGGTGCGGCGGCGGCGCTGGCGGTGCGCATGGTGCCGCTCGCCGACGGCAGC
This sequence comes from Sphingomonas sp. Y57, assembly GCF_001015195.1. Classification (GTDB taxonomy): domain Bacteria; phylum Pseudomonadota; class Alphaproteobacteria; order Sphingomonadales; family Sphingomonadaceae; genus Rhizorhabdus. Next base: position 41,760 of record NZ_LDES01000027.1, read on the forward strand.
GACTTCGCCGGATCGCTGCGCAACCCGGCCGGCTGGAACAATGTCTTTGGCTTCCGCCCCTCGGCCGGCCGCGTGCCGCACGGCCCGACCAACGAGCTGTTCGTCCAGAATATCGGTTATGAAGGGCCGATGGCGCGCACGGTCGGCGATCTCGCGCTGCTGCTGTCGACGATGGCCGGTTATGACGCGCGCACGCCGCTGTCGCTCGACGGCGATCCGGCGGTCTTTGCCGGCCCGCTCGACCGCGACATGAAGGGCGTCCGCATCGGCTGGCTCGGCGATCTCGGCGGGGTGCCGATGGCGCCCGGCATGCTCGACCTCTGCCTGTCGGGGCTGCGGCGGCTGGAGGCGGCAGGCTGCGTGATCGAGCCGGTATCGCTCGGCATCGACCGCGACACGCTGTGGAGGGCGTTCGTCCAGCTCCGCCAGGGCTTTGTTGCGGGCGGCCTCGGCCCGCTCTACGCCGACCCCGCCAGGCGCAAGCTGCTCAAGCCCGAGGCGGCGTGGGAGATCGAGAACGGCCTCAAGCTCTCGGCGGTCGACCTCTACAACGCCTCGATCGTCCGCTCGCGCGTCTATGAGGCCTATCGCCAGGCGTTCGAGCGCCACGATTTCCTCGCCCTGCCGAGCGCGCAGCTCTTTCCGTTCGACGCCGGGCTGCACTGGCCGAAGGAGATCGCCGGGGTGGCGATGGACAGCTACCACCGCTGGATGGAGATCGTCGCCGGGCCGAGCCTGACCGGATGCCCGGCGCTATGCGTCCCCGCCGGCTTCGGCCCGGAGGGACTGCCGAGCGGTATCCAGCTCGTCGGACCGAACCGCCAGGACCTCGCCGTCCTTCAGCTCGGCCGCGCCTATGAGCAGGTCGCGGGGGATATATTGGCGAGGAAGCCGGCGCTGCTGGGCTGAGTTTCAGCAAGATTGAACCGTTCGTGTCGAGCGAAGTCGAGACACGTTGCGAGAGCGAACGTCCCTCGATTTCGATCGGGACGAACGGACAATTTCATCCGTTCAGGAACGTCCTACCCGCCATAGCCCTTCAGCTCCTCCCCGGTCAGGCGGACGACGTGGAGCATGTTGGTCGAGCCCGGCGTGCCGAAGGGGACGCCTGCGACCACGACGATGCGATCGCCGGCATTGGCGAGCTTGTGGCGGAGCGCCATGCGCTTGGCCTTGGCGACCATCTCCTCGAAGCTGGCGACGTCGCGGGTGCGGACCGAATGGCTGCCCCACAGCAGGCCCATGCGGCGCGCGGTGGCGAGCTTCGGCGTCAGCACCAGCAACGGCACCGACGGCCGTTCGCGGGCGATGCGCCGCGCGGTCGAACCCGACAGGGTGAAGCAGATGATCAGGCTCGCCGAGACGGTCGCGGCGATCTGCGCGGCGGCTTCGGCCAGCGCGTCGGCGGTGGTCGCGTCGGGATGCGTCTCGGTGAAGTGCAGCCGCGCGGCATAGCCGGGATCGCTTTCGACCGAGCGCGCGATGGCGTCCATCATCGCGACCGCCTCCTCGGGCCACTGCCCGCTCGCCGATTCGGCCGACAGCATCACCGCGTCGGCACCGTCGTAGATGGCGGTCGCTACATCGGACACTTCGGCGCGGGTCGGGGTCGGCGCCTGGATCATCGATTCGAGCATCTGGGTCGCGACCACCACCGGCCTGCCCATCCGCCGCGCCGTCTCGACGATCCGCTTCTGCATCGGCGGCACCCGCTCGGGCGGCAGTTCGACGCCGAGGTCGCCGCGCGCGACCATCACCGCGTCGGCGATCTCCAATATCTCGTCGAGCCGCTCGACCGCCGCCGGCTTCTCGATCTTGGCGAGCAGCGCCGCCTTGCCGCCGATCAGCCGCCGCGCCTCGGCGACATCCTCGGGCCGCTGGACGAAGCTCAGCGCGATCCAGTCGGCGCCATGGTCACAGGCGAAGGTCAGGTCGCGGCGGTCCTTCTCGGTCAGCGCCGCCATCGGCACGATCACGTCGGGGACGTTCAGCCCCTTGCTGTTCGACAGCGCGCCGCCGACCTCGACCAGCGTCTCGATCCGGTCGGGGTGGACGGAGCGGACGCGCAGCACCAGCTTGCCGTCGTCGAGCAGCAGCCGGGTGCCCGGCTCGAGCGCCTCGAAGATCTCGCGATGAGGAAGCTGGACGCGGTGCAGGTCGCCAAGTGCCGGATCGCGGTCGAGGGTGAAGGCCTGGCCGGTCGCGAGCTGGACCGCGCCATCGGCGAACTTGCCGACGCGAAGCTTGGGCCCCTGCAGGTCGAACAGGATCGTCGTCGCCCGGCCGAGTTCCTTCTCCATGGCGCGGATCGCCTGGATCAGGGGAATTTTGTCCTCGTGTGCACCGTGGCTCATGTTGATGCGGAAGGCGTCGGCGCCCGCACGGAACAGCTTCGCGATCATCTCGGGCGAGCTGCTCGCGGGGCCGAGCGTGGCCAGCACGCGTACCTTGCGCTGACGGGGGGGGATCTGGATGTCCACGGGCGCTCCTCTTTCCGGAGCGCCTCGGGATAGAATCTGCCACCGATATGGCAACCCCTTCCGTCGTCTCTCCGTCATGGTTCGCCGCATCGGACGCGCTTCGCCGATTCCCCGTTGCCGATTCCCCGTTGAGCGCCCGCACGGCTCGCTCTACAGCCTGCGCCTTTCACGCATATCGAGGGACTCGCGAATCATGGCCGAAGCCGACACGACCGAAGACAAGGGCAGCATCGCCGCGCAGGAGCTGCGCCTGTTCGTCGAGCGGGTCGAGCGGCTCGAGGAAGAGAAGAAGGGCATCGCCGACGACATCAAGGACGTCATGTCGGAGATGAAGGGCCGCGGCTACGACACCAAGATCGTCCGCAAGCTGATCTCGATCCGCAAGAAGAAGAAGGGCGAGCATGAGGAAGAGGCGATGATCCTCGAAACCTACATGGCTGCGCTGGGTATGATCTGAGGTCGTTGACCGTCACCCCAGCCCCTCGACTGCCTGCAAGGCAGGCGCTCGGGATAAACTTCGGCCTTTGGCCGAAGGCTGGGGTCCATGTCTCTCATCAGCCAGATGGCATCTGAGGAGAAGACAGACATGGATGCCTGCCTCCGCAGGCATGACGGTTGGGGGCTTGTCCCATTTGACCATGCGACCGGCCCGGCCTAGGCAACGGGCTCGCCAGAGCCCGCAAGGCCGACCGGCCGCCCGAGCTTATGCGAGGATAGCCAAGCAGGACGGATGTCCTGCGCCCGGCGCTTGAGGGCCAATCAACAATGTCCACCTTCCAGATCGACACCGCCACCAGCCGCGCCAATCCGACGCCGGCCCCGATGAAGCGGCTCACCGTCCCCGCGATCCGCGCCGCCAAGGGCAAGACGCCGGTGGTGGTGCTCACCGCCTACACGATCCGGATGGCGCAGATCCTCGATCCGCATTGCGACATGCTGCTCGTCGGCGACAGCCTGGGCCAGGTGCTCTACGGCCTGCCGTCGAGCGTGCCGGTCAGCCTCGACATGATGATCGCGCACGGCGCCGCGGTGGTGCGCGGCAGCTATCACAGCCTCGTCGTCGTCGACATGCCGTTCGGCTCCTATGAGGAGAGCCCGGAGCAGGCGTTCCGCTCGGCCGCGCGGGTGCTCAAGGAGACCGGTGCCGCGGCGGTCAAGCTCGAGGGCGGCGCGGCGATGGCGGAGACGATCGCCTTCCTGACGGCGCGCGGCATACCGGTTGTCGGCCATGTCGGCCTGACCCCGCAGGCCGTCAACGTCCTGGGCGGCTATGGCGCGCGTGGCCGCGGGCAGGAGGAATATGCCAGGTTGATCGACGATGCGAAGGCGGTGGCTCAGGCCGGGGCCTTCTCGCTGGTGGTGGAGGGCGTGGTTGAACCGCTGGCGATCGAGATGACCAGGGCGATCGATGTGCCGACGATCGGCATCGGCGGCTCGGTCGAATGCGACGGCCAGGTGCTCGTGATCGACGACATGCTCGGCATGTTCGATCGGGTGCCCCGCTTCGTGAAGAAATATGAGCAGCTCTCCGAGAAGATCGACGCGGCTGTCGCGACCTATGCCGCCGACGTCCGCGAGCGCCGCTTCCCGACCGTTGACCAGACCTATCAGCCGAAGAAGTGAATGGACGACCGTTCATCCGGCATATCTATTGACTATGGCACCGCGCGCTGACGCTCGCTAAGAGACCCGTTCCTAGTTCCGGAGAAGATGCTTGGCCTCCACGCCGCCCACCGAAGAAGCCTTCCTGCGCGAGGTCGACGACGAGCTGCGCCGCGACCAACTCCAGAAGATGGTCCGGCACTACGGACGGATCGCTCTCGTTGCGCTCCTCCTGCTCCTGGTCGCCTTCGGCGGCTTCCTCTATTGGCGCCAGGCCTCCGAAAAGAAGGCCGAGGCGCAGGGCGAGGAGATGAGCGCGCTGATCGCCGACGTGCAGGCGAACCGCACGGCCGAAGCCACGAAGAAGATCGACAAGCTCGTCGCCGAAGGTGGCGACGGCTATCGGATCGCGGCGCTGCTGACCAAGGCGACGCTTGCCGCCGACCGCGGCGATACCAAGGGTGCGATCGGGATCTATGCCGGGATCGCCGCCGACGAGAAGGCTGCCCAGCCCTATCGCGACGTGTCGCTGATCCGGCAGACCCTGCTCGAATATGACGGCCTGGCGCCGCAGCAGGTGATCGATCGGCTCAAGCCGCTCGCGGTCGAGGGCAATCCCTTTTTCGGCACCGCCGGAGAAATGACCGCGGTCGCTATGATCCAGGCCAATCGCGGGGCTGAGGCGGGCCGCCTGCTCGCCGCCGTTGCCCGCGACAAGACCGTGCCCGATACGCTGCGGACCCGTGCCGCGCGGCTCGCGACCAGCCTTGGCGTCAATGTGGATGCCCCGGCCGCTGCAGCCCCCGCTGACAAGGATTGATCGGATGACCCGGAAGTTTTTCGCGCTCACCGCGGCGCTGGCGATGACGACCATGCTCGCGGGCTGCGGCATCTTCGGCGGTGGCGAAGGCAAGAAGCCCAAGACGCCGGTGCTGGGGCAGCGCATCCCGATCCTGACGGCGGAAACCGGTGCCGAGGTCGATCCGACCCTCGAGGTTGTGCCGGTCACCGTGCCTGTCGAACAGGTCAATCCCGAATGGAGCCAGCCCGGCGGCAACGCGACCAAGTCGATGGGGCATGTGGCGCTCGGCCAGCAGCTCGGCGTCGCCTGGGACCGCAAGATTGCCGGTTCGACCAAGAAGGCCCGGCTCGCGGCCGGCCCGGTGGTCGGTGGCGGCCGCGTCTATGTGATCGATGTCGATGCCGAGATCCACGCCTATGACCTGAAGAGCGGGGCGCCTGTCTGGACCGCGGTGCTGTCCGACAAGGACGGCAACAAGGCGTCACTGTTCGGTGGCGGCGTCAGCTACAGCAACGGCAAGGTCTTCGCCACCAACGGCGTCGGCGACGCCGCCGCCTTCGACGCGGGCAACGGCAGCCGGCTCTGGAAGGTCCGCCCGGGCGGACCGCTGCGCGGCGCGCCATCGGTGGGCCTCGAATCGGTCTATGTGATGAGCCAGGACAACCAGCTCTTCGCGCTGAAGGAGAGCAACGGCGAACTGATCTGGACGGCGAGCGGCAGCCTGGAGAATGCCGCGGTGTTCGGGGTCGGCGCGCCCGCCATCGGTCAGGGCACCGTCGTCGCCGGTTTCTCGTCGGGCGAGCTCACCGCCTATCGCTACGAGAACGGCCGCGCGGTGTGGCAGGATTCGCTGTCGCGCACCAGCATCACCACCTCGGTCGCCAGCCTCGTCGATATCGACGCGTCGCCGGTGATCGACCAGGGCCGCGTCTATGCCGTCGGCCAGGGCGGCCGCATGGTGGCGATGGACATCCTCACCGGCCAGCGCCTGTGGGAACTCAACATTGCCGGAATCGAGACTCCCTGGGTCGCGGGTGAATGGCTGTTCATCGTCACGGACGACGCCAAGCTTCTCTGCATCGCCCGCAACAGTGGTCGCATCCGCTGGCAGACCCAGCTCACCCGCTGGAAGAACGAGAAGAAGAAGAGCAAGCCGATCGGCTGGTCGGGTCCGGTCCTCGCCGGTGGTCGCCTGATTCTCACCAACACCGAGGGACAGGTCGTCAACGTCGCCGTCGACACCGGCAAGGTCGGCTCGGTCACGAAGCTCGGCGATACGATTTATGCCGCGCCGGTCGTGGCGGACAACACGCTGCTGGTGCTGACCGACAAGGGGAAATTGGTAGCGTATAGATAGGTGCCCTCAGGCGCCGGGCGGCCGGCGTCCGCCGGCCTTGGCTTTCCTCGCATAAGCTCGGGCGCGCGTTCGCGCTTGCGGGACGCTGCGCGTCCCGTTCCACTGCATGAGTTCTGCGACGGAGCCCGTGGGGCTCCGCAAGGTCGAACGGCCGCCCGAGCTTATGCGAGGAAGGCCAAGCGGGGGGGATGCCCCGCGCCCGGCGTTTGAGGGCTAACAAAAGCCTTATAATCCCGCTATGGGCCCCCTCCCATGGCACAGCTTCCCACCGTCGCGATCGTCGGCCGGCCCAATGTCGGCAAGTCGACGCTGTTCAACCGCCTCGTCGGCAAGAAGCTGGCGCTGGTCGATGACCGGCCCGGCGTGACGCGCGACCGGCGGGAGGGCGATGCGACGCTCATCGGCCTCGACTTCCGCATCATCGACACCGCCGGCTTCGAGACGGACGATCCGCAGACGCTGCCCGGCAGGATGCGCGCCCAGACCCAGGCGGCGGTGCGCGAAGCCGACGTCGCCCTGTTCATGGTCGACGCGCGCGCCGGCGTGACCCCGCTCGACGAGGAGGTCGCGCTATGGCTGCGTGGCGAGGACACGCCGGTGGTGCTCGTTGCCAACAAGGCGGAGGGCAAGGCGACCGAATCCGGCGTTCATGAAGCCTTCGGCCTGGGCCTCGGCGATCCGATTCCGTTTTCGGCCGAGCATGGCGAGGGCCTGGTCGACCTGTTCGAAGCGCTGCGACCGCATATCGAACGCGACGAAGACGACGGTGCAGAAGACGGCGAGGACGAGGAGGCGGGCGGCCCGCTCAAGCTCGCGATCGTCGGACGGCCCAACGCCGGCAAGTCGACGCTGATCAATCAGATCCTCGGCGAACAGCGGATGATCACCGGTCCCGAGGCGGGGATCACCCGCGACTCGATTGCGATCGACTGGGACTGGCACGCCCCCGACGGCACGGTGCGACCCATCCGGCTTATCGACACAGCGGGGATGCGCAAGCGCGCCAAGGTGCAGGACAAGCTGGAGAAGCTCTCGGTCGCCGACGGCTTGCGCGCGGTCGACTTCGCCGAGGTCGTCGTGCTGCTGCTCGACGCCACGCTGGGGCTGGAGGCCCAGGACCTGCGCATCGCCGACAAGGTTCTGCAGGAAGGACGCGCGCTGATCATCGCACTCAGCAAGTGGGACGTCGCCGCCGATCCGCCCGCGCTGTTCCAGGGCGTCCGCACGGCACTCGACGAAGGACTGGCGCAGGTCAAGGGCCTGCCGCTCCTCACCGTCTCCGGGGTCACCGGCCGCGGCGTCGACCAGCTTCTTCAGGCCGCCCATGAGACGCGCGAGGCCTGGTCGCAGCGCGTGTCGACCGCGAAGCTGAACCGCTGGTTCGAGCGCGCGATCGAGGCCAATCCGCCGCCGGCGCCCGGCGGTAAGCGGATCAAGCTGCGCTACCTGACCCAGGCGCGGACACGGCCGCCCAGCTTCGTGCTGTTCGGCACCCGCGTCGACCAGCTTCCCGAGAGCTATCGCCGCTACCTTGTCAACGGCATCCGTCGCGACCTGGGCTTCGGCTCGGTGCCGGTGCGGCTTACCCTGCGCGCGCCGAAGAATCCGTTCGACTGATGCCGCCGCTCCGGCTCGACGCGCGCGGCATGCGCTGCCCTTGGCCGGTGGTGCGGCTGGCACGCGCGATTCGGGACGGGGCGGAGGCTGTCCTGATCCTCGCCGACGATCCGATCGCGCCTGGCGAGATCGCGGCATTGGCGGCGCAGCGGGGCTGGTCGGTTGCGCCCGCCGGTGAACCCGCCGCCTGGATCGTCAGTACGGCTGTCACACCCTGACGGCTTCGACTATTGGCTGACGGTGGCGGGCAAAAAGCCGCGAAGACCTGGCGCGATCCGGGAAAACCCGTTGAAAACAACGCCCTTGCAGTAACCTGACGTTTACGAGCCCGCGCTATCGTTCCGCTATCGGTCAGGAGTGCGAACGGGAAGCGGACATGGGGCAGGGCGGCAACAGCGTAGTGAACTGGACGACGTTCGGCCAGACACGCTCGCTGATCGGCAATGATTTCGCCAACATCCTCGGCCATTATCGCGACGACGCCGCAAGGTGCGTGGTGGCGGTCGAACAGGCCTATAAACTGCGCGATGCCGTGTCGATGGTGCGGCCGGCCCACACGCTGAAGGGCGATTCGCTGCAATTCGGCGGCGAGGCGCTCGGCCGTCTTGCCGAGCATATCGAGCACAGCGCCCGCCGGTGCGTCGAGGAGCACAGCGCCCCCGACAAGCTGGACGCGGAGATCATCCGTCTGCGCCCGCTGCTGATCGAGACGCTCGCCGAGTTCGAGCGCGAGCTGACCCGCAACCAGCCTGTCCCGCTCCGTCGTCCCGCCTCTGCCGGCTTCGGCCGCAAGCAAGGCTGAGGTTCCCTCCCTACCCGTCACCCCGGCGGAGGCCGGGGTCTCAGGCGTGGGGAGATGAGGTCGAGGCAAGAGCCTCCCGAGACCCCGGCCTCCGCCGGGGTGACGGTGCGTGGGGGCAGGGCCGTCGCCGGCCCCACCCCTCACGATCATGCCATCTTCAGTTCCAGTTTCCCGTCACCCTCGTCGATCCGGAGGGTCGATCCGTCGGGTACCTCGCCCTTGAGCAGCGCCTCGGCGAGCGGGTCCTGCAGATATTTCTGCACCGCGCGCTTGAGCGGCCGGGCACCGTAAACCGGATCATAGCCGACCCGGCCCAGCCAGGCACGGGCGCCGTCGGTCAGGTCCAGCCTGATCTTGCGATCCTTGAGCAGCTTGCCGACGCGGCCGACCTGGATGTCGACGATCGGGCCCATATGCTCCTGGCCGAGCCGATGGAACAGGATGATCTCGTCGAGTCGGTTGAGGAATTCCGGCCGGAAATGGGCGCGGACCACCTCCATCACCTGGTCCTCGACGGTCTCGACCGCCTGGCCCTCGCCGAGATTGGCGAGGAACTGGCTGCCCAGGTTCGAGGTCAGGATGATCAGCGTGTTCGAGAAGTCGACCGTGCGGCCCTGGCCGTCGGTCAGCCGCCCGTCGTCGAGCACCTGGAGGAGCACGTTGAACACGTCGCCATGCGCCTTCTCGACCTCGTCGAACAGGACGACCTGGTAGGGCCGCCGCCGCACGGCTTCGGTCAGCACACCGCCTTCCTCATAGCCGACATAGCCCGGAGGGGCGCCGATCAGCCGGGCGACGCTGTGCTTCTCCATGAACTCCGACATGTCGATGCGGACCATCGCCGAATCGTCGTCGAACAGGAAACCGGCGAGTGCCTTGGTCAGCTCGGTCTTGCCGACGCCGGTCGGACCGAGGAACAGGAAGCTGCCGAGCGGCCGGTTCGGGTCCTGGAGCCCGGCGCGGCTGCGGCGGACGGCACGCGACACCGCCTCGATCGCATCCTTCTGGCCGATCACGCGCTTGCCGAGTTCCTCCTCCATGGCGAGGAGCTTCTCGCGCTCGCCCTCGAGCATCTTGTCGACGGGGATGCCGGTCCAGCGGCTGACGACCGAGGCGATGTCCTCGCTCGTCACCTCCTCGCGCAGCATCGCGCCGGCCGATGCCGACTGCGCCTCGGCGAGTTCCTTCTCCAGATTCGGGATCACGCCGTAGCTGAGCTCGCCGGCGCGGGCGAGGTCGCCGCGCCGCTGGGCCTGGTCGAGTTCGAGCCGGGCGGCGTCGAGTTGCTCCTTGAGCTTGGCCTCGGCGTTGATCTTGTCCTTCTCGCCCTGCCAGCGCTGGGTCAGCTCGGCCGACTGCTCCTCCAGCTCGACGAGATCGGCTTCGAGCGCGTCGAGCCGGTCCTTGGAGGCCGCGTCGGTCTCCTTCTTCAGCGCCTCGCGCTCGATCTTGAGCTGGATGATCCGGCGGTCGAGATTCTCGATCTCTTCCGGCTTCGACTCGACCTCCATGCGCAGCCGCGACGCGGCCTCGTCCATCAGGTCGATCGCCTTGTCGGGCAGGAAGCGGTCGGTGATGTAGCGGTTGGAGAGCGTCGCCGCCGAGACGATCGCCCCGTCGGTGATCCGCACGCCATGGTGCAGCTCATATTTCTCCTTGAGCCCGCGCAGGATCGAGATGGTGTCCTCGACCGTCGGCTCGCCGACGAACACCGGCTGGAAGCGCCGCTGCAGCGCCGGGTCCTTCTCGACATATTTGCGATACTCGTCGAGCGTGGTCGCGCCGATGCAGTGCAGCTCGCCGCGCGCCAGCGCGGGCTTGAGCAGGTTGCCGGCGTCCATGGCGCCCTCGGACTTGCCCGCACCGATCAGCGTATGCATCTCGTCGATGAACAGGATGATGTCGCCCTCGGCCTGCCGCACCTCGTCGAGCACGCCCTTCAGCCGCTCCTCGAACTCACCGCGATATTTGGCGCCGGCGATCAGCGCGCCCATGTCGAGCGCCATCACCTTGCGGTCCTTGAGGCCGTCGGGCACGTCGCCATTGGCGATGCGCAGCGCCAGCCCTTCCGCGATCGCGGTCTTGCCGACGCCGGGTTCGCCGATCAACACGGGGTTGTTCTTGGTGCGCCGCGCCAGCACCTGGATGGTGCGGCGGATCTCCTCGTCGCGGCCGATCACCGGGTCGAGCTTGCCGTCGCGGGCCGCCTGGGTCAGATCGCGGGCAAATTTCTTGAGCGCGTCGTAGCGATCCTCGGCGCTTGCCGTATCGGCCGTCCGACCGCCGCGCAACTGATTGATCGCGCTATTGAGCGCCTCGGCGCGTACGCCCGCCTCTGCCAACGCCTTGCCGGCCGGGCTCGCGGCGGCGAGGGTGAGCGCCAGCAGCATCCGCTCGACGGTGACGTAGCTGTCACCCGCCTTCTGCGCGATCTGCTCCGCCTGGTCGAGGACGCGGGCGAGGTCGTTGTCCAGCCCGGGGGTCTGCTGCGCGCCGCTGCCCGATACCGCCGGCACCTTCGCGAGCGCCGCGTCGGTCGCGCGCATCGCCGTTGCCGGATCGCCGCCGGCGGCCTTGATCAGGCCGGACGCCATGCCTTGCTCGTCCTCGAGCAGTGCCTTGAGGAGGTGTTCGGGGGCGATGCGCTGATGGCTGTTGCGGATCGCGACGGTCTGCGCCGACTGGAGGAAACCCTTGGCGCGGTCGGTGAATTTCTCGAGGTTCATGCCTGATCCCTGTTCCTAATGCGCATCATATGGTGTGACTTTTCTGCAACACAAGTGGATCTGCTTCCCCTTTTCTTGAAGATCGGGGGACGGGACAGGGCGTATTACTGACATATTGCACCCTGTGAGACACAGGCTAGACTGCACCGCAATCCTTCCCCATCCGGAAAGTTCCTCAATGCGTCGCAGCCTGTTCCGTCCCGTCGTCGCCCTGCTGTTCGCAACCGCCCTCTCCGTCCCGTCGATCGCTCCCCTGGCCCAGACCGCCGTTGCTGCCGAGCCGGCCTCGGTCGCGACGCTCGTGAAGGCGGTCGACATCCCTTACCAGGCGTTTACCCTCGACAATGGCCTCCGCGTGATCGTCCACACCGATCGCAAGGCGCCCGTCGTCGCGGTCTCGGTCTGGTATCATATCGGATCGAAGGACGAGCCTGCTGGCAAGACCGGCTTCGCCCATCTGTTCGAGCACCTGATGTTCAACGGATCTGAGAACGCCAACGAGGATTTCTTCAAGCCGCTCGAATCGATCGGCGCGACCGACCTCAACGGCACCACCTGGTTCGACCGGACCAATTATTTCGAGACGGTGCCGACCGGCGCGCTCGATCTCGCGCTGTTCCTCGAGTCCGACCGGATGGGCCATCTGCTCGGCGCGATCGACAAGGCCAAGCTCGATAACCAGCGCGGCGTCGTCCAGAACGAGAAGCGCCAGGGCGACAACGAGCCCTACGGTCTGGTCGAATATGCCCAGCTCGCCGCGCTCTTTCCCGATGGCCACCCCTATCGCCACTCCACGATCGGTTCGATGGCCGATCTCGACGCCGCCAGCCTCGACGATGTGAAGAACTGGTTCAGGGCGCATTATGGCCCGAACAACGCGGTGCTCGTGCTGGCGGGCGACATCGACGCCGCGACGGCGAAGGCCAAGGTCCAGAAATGGTTCGGCGACATCCCGCGCGGACCGGAGACGGTCCGCCCTGACGTCCCGGTGCCGACGCTCAAGGCGCCGGTCGACCAGGTGATGAAGGACCGGGTGGCGCAGACCCGCATCTATCGCAACTGGGTGGTGCCCGGGGTCAATGACCCCGACCTGATCCCGCTCGACCTCGGCATGGACGTGCTCGGCGGGCTTGCCTCGTCGCGGCTCGACAATGCGATGGTCCGCAAGGCCAAGACCGCCGTTTCGGTGACCGCGAGCGTGCAGCCGTTCGAGAAGATCTCGATCGTTGAAGTCACCGCAGACGTGAAGCCGGGGACCGATCCCAGGCTGGTCGCGAAGCAGCTCGACGATATCATCGCCGAATTCATCCGCACCGGCCCCACCGCCGACGAGGTGAAGCGGGCTGCCACCCGGCAGGTGGCTGGTGAGATCGCCGGCCTGGAAACGGTCGGCGGCTTCGCCGGCAAGGCGGTGACCCTGGCCGAGGGGGCCGTCTATTCGAACGACCCTGAAAAATATAAGAAGGACCTCGCCGCCACTGCGGCAGCGACCCCGGCGAGCATCAAGGCCGCCCTGCAGAAATGGCTTGGCCGACCTGCCTTCCGCCTGATGGTGGAGCCGGGTGAGCGGAGCGCGTCCGACATGGCCGCGGCCGGCGGTAGCGCGGTCGGCGGACCCGGCGGCGGCATGTCGCCGCGCTACTATCGCGACCCGAAGTCCGAAGGCGGTGCCGCCGCGCCGGCCATTTCGCAGACACGCAAGCCGACGGCCGCGGTCGACCGCACCTCGCCGCCACCGGTCGAGGAGATCAAGGACCTGACGTTCCCCGATGTCGAGCGGACCACCCTGTCGAACGGCATCAAGGTGGTGTTCGCACGGCGCACGACCGTGCCGACGGTGCGCGTCTCGGTCGCGTTTGACGCCGGCAACGCCGCCGATCCCAAGGCCAAGCTCGGCACCCAGGGGCTGATGCTGTCGCTGCTCGACGAAGGCGCCGGCAAGCTCGATTCGATCGGTATTGCCGAGGCGCAGGAACGGCTGGGCGCGCAGATCGCTTCGTCGGCAACGATGGACCGTACCAGCGTTTCGATGTTTGCCCTGAAGGCCAATCTGGCGCCGTCGCTCGACCTGCTCGCCGACATCGTCCAGCGGCCGACCTTCGCGCCGGCGGAGATCGAGCGGCTGCGCGGCCAGATTCTCGCCGGTATCGCGTCGGAGAACTCGCAGCCGCGCGGAATCGCCCGGCGGGTGCTGCCAAGCCTGCTCTACGGGAATCTCCATCCGTACGGCGTGCCGCTTTCGGGCAGTGGTACCGAGGACGGCGTGAAGGCGGTCACTCGTGCCGACCTCGTCGCCTTCCATCAGACCTGGATTCGTCCTGATAACGCCAAGATCTTTGTCACCGGCGATACCACGCTGGACGAGTTGAAGCCGCTGCTCGAAGCGCGTTTCGGCGGCTGGACGAAGCCTGCCGCCCCGAAGGGCGAAAAGCTGTTCCGGATGGATCGCATGGCGCGCCCCGCGCGCGTCGTGCTGATCGATCGCCCCCAGAGTCCGCAGAGCTACATCATGGCCGGCCAGTTGCTGCCGACCAAGGGCGTCGACGATCCGCTCGCGCTGATCGCCGCGAACGAGGTGATCGGTGGCAGCTTCCTGTCGCGGCTCAACATGGATCTGCGTGAGAGCAAGGGATGGGCCTATGGCGCATTCAGCCAGGCGCAGACCCTGCGCGAGACCATGCCGCTCTACGTCATCGCCCCGGTCCAGACCGACCGGACCGGCGATTCGATCAAGGCGGCGCTGGCCGACATGAAGGAATTCCTGACCACCAAGGGCGTCGATGCCGAGGAGCGCGAGCGGACCATCAACGGCCAGATCCGTTCGCTGCCGGGATCGTTCGAAACGTCGAGCGACCTGCTGGGCGCTCTGGTCCAGATGGATACGCTGCAGCGGCCGGACGATTATTACGAGAAGCTGCCGGGCCGCTTCCGTGCGTTGACCGCAGCCGAGATGGACGCGGCCGCCCGTGCCGCGATCCGGCCCGAAAGCCTGATCTGGGTGGTCGTCGGCGACGCCGCGAAGGTCGAGCCGCAGCTCAAGGACATCGGCCTGCCGGTCGAGCGCATGGTCGTCGGCAAATGAGCGGCGCGGGGGGCGTCGAGGTCTGGGACTGCGTAACCCGCGCGCCGTTCGGCGAGCAGGCGTCGGTCTTCACCATCGTTCGCGATGGCGACCGCTTCACCGGAAGCAACGTCGCCGAGATCGGCGAGCTGCCCGTGGTCGACGGCAGGATCGAGGGTGACCGGCTCGTCTGGAAGATGCCCACGAAGAAGCCGATGCCGATGACATTGGTCGGCAAGGCCGTGATCGAGGGCGACCGGCTGACCGGCACCGTCACCATGGGGGCCTTCGGCAAGGCCGAGATGACGGGGACGCGGCGGGGCTGAGCGGCCCGTCCCGATAGCCTCGACGTAGCCCCGAGCCGACCGGCGATCAGGCGATCGTCGGGACCAGTCCACCCTCTACGCGGATCGCGGCGCCGTTGGTGACCGCGGCCAGCGGGCTGGCGAGGAAGGCAACCATTGTCGCGACCTCCTCCGCCTCGATCAGGCGCTTGATCAGCGACGACGGCCGGAACCTCTCGAAGAACTCGGCCTCGCGCTCGGATTTCGGCGCATCCTTGTTGTCGACGACCGACTGGATGAAGCCGGTGATCCCCTCCGACCGGGTCGGCCCCGGCAGCACGGAGTTCACGGTGACGCCGCTGCCCCGCGTCTGCTCGGCCAGGCCGCGCGCGACCGCGAGCTGGGCGGTCTTGGTCATGCCGTAGTGGATCATCTCGCCCGGCGTCATCAGCCCGCTCTCGCTGGCGATGAAGATGATCCGTCCCCAGTTGCGCGCCAGCATGGCGGGGAAATAGTGCCGAGCGAGGCGGACTCCGCTCATCACGTTCACCTCGAAGAAGCGATGCCAGTCCTCGTCGCTGATCTCGGCGAAGGGTTTGGCTTCGTAGATGCCGAGATTGTTGACGAGGATGTCGACCGTCGGCGCCGCCTCGATCAGCGTCGCGGCGCCTTGCGCGGTCGCGGCGTCGGCCCGCACCGCGCGGACCCGTCCTGCCTTGCCGACCTGCGTCGCCGCCGCATCGAGCTTAGCCTGATCGCGGCCGGAAATGGTCACCTCGGCGCCCTCGGCGGCCAGCCGCTCGGCGATCGCCAGGCCGATGCCGGCGGTCGAGCCCGTGACGAGGACAGTCTTGCCTGTGAGTTGCAGATCCATGGTCGAAATCTCCCGGTCCGATGTTCGGCCCGAGATAATCGACCCGGGCGCGGATGATTAGACCACGTGCCCGCATAGCAGAATTGATTTCAAATCACGGATGGCGACGCTCGAAAGGCGCATCGCGCGGTTGGCCGCTTCCAAGTCGGCCGAGCTTCACGCCGGTCGGCTGGTCGAAAATGCTGGCGCCGATCGACCCCGGGACGGCGAGGCCACATCCGCGCGCTGTAAGCGAGCACCAGCGGCTCCAGCTCAGGGTCTGCGCCTCGCTTGCTCGCTCGATGCGGACCTGGATGCTTGCGGGCGACGAGCTCAGTCGAAGAACAGCTTGGTCACATGGCCCATCTTGCGACCGGGGCGCGCCTGGCCCTTGCCGTAGAGGTGGAGGTGCGCGGCGGGATCCGACAGGATCATGTCCCAGTCGCCCGCCTGGCTGCCGATCAGGTTACGCATCTCCACCCGCGGCGCCGCAAGCGCCGTCGAGCCGAGCGGCAGGCCGCAGATCGCGCGGATATGGTTCTCGAACTGGGAGGTGACCGCGCCTTCGATCGTCCAGTGGCCGCTGTTGTGGACGCGCGGCGCCATCTCGTTGAACACCGGGCCTTCGGCCGTGTCGAAATATTCGATCGCCAGCACCCCGACATAGTCGAGCTCGGCGACGATCTTCGCGGCGAGCGCCTTGGCGGCCGTGACGGTCGCCTCGGGCAGGGCCACCGGTATCGTCGACAGCGCGAGGATGCCGTCTTCATGGACGTTGAGCACGGGATCCCAGGTCAGCGTCGCGCCGTCCGCGCCGCGCACGATCAGGATCGAGAATTCCCGCTCGAAGCTGACGAAGCCCTCGAGCACCGCGGGCTCCCAGGCGAGCGAGGCCCAGGCCTCGTCGGCGTCTGCGGCATCCTTGAGCCGTGCCTGGCCCTTGCCGTCATAGCCGAAGCGGCGCGTCTTGAGGATCGCCGGCGCGCCGATCAGCGCGACCGCGGCGTCGAGGTCCTCGCGGCCGTTCACCACCGCCCAGGGGGCGGGGCGCCCGCCGATCGCCTGGACGAAGGCCTTTTCGGTCGCGCGGTCCTGCGCGGTCGCCAGCGCGCGCGGATGCGGGGCCAGCGGCACCCGCAGCGCTTCCAGCGGCGCGACCGGGATATTCTCGAACTCATAGGTGACCACGTCGACGCTCTGGGCGAAGGCCTGCAGCGCATCGAGATCGTCATAGTCGCCACGCACCCAGCGCGACGAGACGTCGGCGGCCGGACCGCTGGTCTCGGGGGCGTAGATCGCGGTGCGGTAGCCGAGCTGCGCTGCCGCGATGGCGAGCATCCGGCCGAGCTGGCCGCCGCCGATGATGCCGATCGTCGAGCCGGGCTGGATCATCGCCGTCATGGTCAGTCGAACGGTTCGACCGCGACGTCGGCGGTTTGCCGGGCGCGCCAGGCGTCGAGCCGGGCGGCAAGCGCCTCGTCGTGGGTGGCGAGGATCGCTGCGCCGAGCAGCGCGGCGTTGATCGCGCCGGGCTTGCCGATGGCGAGGGTGCCGACGGGGATGCCGCCGGGCATCTGGACGATCGACAAAAGGCTGTCCATGCCCTTGAGCGCTTTCGATTCGACCGGCACGCCCAGCACCGGCAGCCGCGTCATCGATGCGGTCATGCCGGGCAGGTGGGCCGCGCCGCCCGCCCCGGCGATGATCACCTTCAATCCGCGGCCGGCGGCCGACCGGGCATAGTCGTAGAGCCGGTCGGGGGTGCGGTGGGCGGAGACGACCAGCGTCTCGTGCGGCACGCCGAGCGCGTCGAGCGTCGCGGCGGCATGGGACATCGTTTCCCAGTCCGAGCGGCTGCCCATGATGATCCCGATCAGCGGTGCTTCAGTCATGCGATACCCCTGGGTTCCTCCAAGTTTGCTCGGGGAGGATTCTTTCAGCGCTCCGACAAGTAATAACGGTCCCGCGCGGTCAGGTCGTCGGCCAGTTCATAGACGATCGGCTGGCCGGTCGGGATCTCCAGTTCGGTGATCTCGTTGTCCGGAATGTGCGACAGATGCTTGACCAGCGCGCGCAGCGAATTGCCGTGCGCCGAGATCACCACCCGCTTGCCTGCCTTGAGGTCGGGGGCGATCCGCTCCTCCCAATAGGGAAGGACGCGCGCGATCGTGTCCTTCAGGCTCTCCGTGCTCGGGATCGCGATGCCGGCGTAGCGGCGGTCCTTCGACAGGTCGAACTCGCCGCCCGGCTCGAGCACCGGCGGCGGGATGTCGAAGCTGCGCCGCCACACCTTGACCTGCGCGTCGCCATGCTTGGCAGCGGTCTCGGCCTTGTTCAGGCCGGTGAGCCCGCCATAATGCCGCTCGTTGAGGCGCCAGTCCTTCTCTACCGGGAGCCACAACCGACCCATTGCCTCCAGCGCGATGTTGAGCGTCTTGATCGCGCGGGTCTGGAAGCTGGTGTAGCACTGATCGAAGTCGAGGCCCTTGGCCGCCATCAGCTCACCGGCCGCCTTCGCCTCGGCGATGCCCTGGTCGGTCAGGTTGACATCCCACCAGCCGGTGAAGCGGTTTTCCAGATTCCAGGCGGACTGGCCATGGCGGATCAGCACGAGCGTCGGCATTATTCCCCTTTCAGAGCGACCAAAAGCGGCGGAGCGCGCCTCTTAATCGGCGGTCGCCCTTCTGTCACGCTTGCAATAGTGGAGAGCGAGGGCGAAACGCCAAAAAACGCCGTGGGAGACAATCTGCATGTCGATCATCACCAAGCCCGTTCGTTACGGCCATGGCGGCGTCACCTTCGAGGCCTATGCCGCCTGGGACGACGGCTCTTCCGCACCGCGGCCGATCGTGTTGGTCGCCGGCACATTCATGGGCCGTACCGCTTTTGAGGAGGGCAAGGCGCGCAGCCTTGCCGAACTGGGTTATGTCGGAGTGGCGATCGACCTCTACGGACTTGGCCATTGGCCGGCCGATTTCGACGGCGCGCGCGCCGCGATGGAGGGGCTCGATGCCGATCGCAGCCTGCTCAGGGAGCGGCTCCTCGCCGCGCTCGGAGCGGCGCGCGGTATCGGCGCGCCGGCCGATCCGGCGCGGGTCGCGGCAATCGGTTTCTGCTTCGGCGGCAAATGCGTGCTCGACCTCGCCCGTTCGGGCGCCGACGTCGCGGGGATCGCGAGCTTCCACGGCCTCTACGACGCTCCGCCTTTCCCGAACGGAGAGATCACGTCCAAGCTATTGGTGCTCCACGGGTGGGACGACCCTCTCGATCCGCCGGAGATGGTCCTCGCCCTTGCGAAGGAGATGAGCGAGGCCAAGGTCGACTGGCAGCTCCACGCTTATGGCCACACCGTCCACGCTTTCACAAACCCGGCCCGGGAGGGGATGTATAGCCCCGCGGCCGATCGGCGCAGTTGGCGGGCGATGCAGGATTTCCTGGAGGAACTGTTTTGATTGGCCTCAGGCGCCGGCGGTCACGTCCGTGACCTTGGCTATCCTCGCATAAGCTCGGGCGCGCGTTCGCGCTTGCAGAGCCCTGTCGGGCTCCGACGCAAAGCTCATGCGGTGGAACGGGACGCACCAGCGTCCCGCAAGGATCGAAGCCGGTCCGCGGACCGCCAGGGGGCGGTCCATAGGCGGAGATCGGCTCGCGAAGCGAGCCGTGGCGGCCGTCCGAGCTTATGCGAGGATAGCCAAGCCGGACGGATGTCCAGCGCCCCGCGCCTGGGGCCAATCAAAGGTTGACCGGGCTTTTATTGCGTCGCAGCATCCCGGCATGTCCAGCCCGCCGCCCATCACCCAGAACCCCGATATCCGTTTCCTGGGCCGACTGCTCGGCGACGTGATCCGCGTTTATGGCGGCGAAGCGCTGTTTCGGCGGATCGAATATATTCGTTCGGCTTCGGTCGACCGGGCGCGCGGCATCGTCGGTTCGCATGAGATCGATTCGGGCCTCGGCGCGCTGACCCTCGATGATACGCTCGCCTTCGTGCGCGGCTTCATGCTCTTCTCGATGCTCGCCAACCTCGCCGAGGACCGGCAGGGAGTCGCCGCCGAGCCCGGCGCCGA
Source organism: Sphingomonas sp. Y57 (assembly GCF_001015195.1). Taxonomy (GTDB): domain Bacteria; phylum Pseudomonadota; class Alphaproteobacteria; order Sphingomonadales; family Sphingomonadaceae; genus Rhizorhabdus. Next base: position 61,411 of record NZ_LDES01000027.1, read on the forward strand.
CGTCGCTGCCGCGCTCGATCGGCTGGAGAAGGAGGGAATTTCGCGCGCCACGGTGGTCGAGATGCTCGACCGTGCGCTGATCGTACCGGTGCTCACCGCCCACCCGACCGAAGTGCGGCGCAAGAGCATGATCGATCATCGCAACAAGATCGCCGAGCTGATGATGCTCAAGGATATCGGCCGGACGGAGACGGTCGACGGCGACCTGATCGACCAGGCGATCTACCGGCAGATCGCCTTGCTCTGGCAGACCCGGCCGCTGCGCCGCGAGCGGCTCTACGTCGCGGACGAGGTGGAGACCGCGCTCGCCTATCTTCGCGACATCTTCCTGCCGACGCTCCCCGCGCTCTATTCGCGCTGGCAGCGCGCCCTCGGCCATCGCCCGGCGAGCTTCCTCAGGCCGGGAAGCTGGATCGGTGGCGATCGCGACGGCAATCCCTTCGTCACCGCCGATTCGCTGCGCCTCGCCCTGTCGCGCTCGGCCGAGACCGTGATCGGCTATTATCTGCGCGAGTTGCACGAGCTGGGTGCCGAGCTGTCGATCTCGACCGAGCTGGCCGAGGTGACCTGGGAGGTCGAGAAGCTCGCCGAGGCGTCGGGCGACAAGAGCTCCACCCGCAGCGACGAGCCCTATCGCCGCGCGATCACCGGCATCTATTCGCGGCTGTCCAAGACCTATGAGAGGCTCACCGGCCGCACGCCGGCGCGGCTGCCGGCAACCGATGCCGAGGGCGGCGCCTATGAGGATCCGGCCGCGCTGCGGGCCGATCTGGTCGAGATCGCCCATGCCCTCAACCGCACCGGTGCGGGGTCGCTTGCGGGCAATGGCGCGCTCGGCCGGCTGATCCGCGCGGTCGAGACCTTCGGCTTCCATCTCGCGACGCTCGACATGCGCCAAAATGCCGATGTCCACGAGAGGGTCGTCGCCGACCTCCTCAAGGTCGCCGGGGTCGAGGCCGACTATGGCGCGCTCGACGAGGCGGCGCGCGTCGCGCTGCTGCGGAGCGAGCTGGCGTCGAAGCGGCTGCTGCGTACCCCGTTCGGCGCCTATGCCGACGAGACGCTGTCCGAGCTAGCGATCGTCGAGGCTGCCGCCGAGGCGCATCGCCGCTACGGGCCCGAGGCGATCACCACCTATCTGATCTCGAAAGCCGAGAGCGTTTCGGACATGCTCGAGGTCAACATCCTGCTCAAGGAGGCCGGGCTGTTCGTGCCCGGCGACCCGCCCACCGCGGCGATCATGGCGGTGCCGCTGTTCGAGACGATCGGCGATCTCGAACGCGCGCCGGAGGTGATGACGCAATGGTTCGCCCTGCCGGAGGTGGCGGCGATCACCGCCGCACGCGGCCATCAGGAGGTGATGGTCGGCTATTCGGATTCGAACAAGGACGGCGGTTACCTCACCTCGGTGTGGAGCCTGCACGAGGCGTCGAGCGCGCTGAAGCCGGTGTTCGCCAAGGCCAACAGCGCGATCCAGCTGTTCCACGGTCGCGGCGGCGCAGTGGGGCGCGGCGGCGGATCGAGCTTCGCGGCGATCCTCGCGCAGCCGCATGGCACGGTACAGGGCCGCATCCGGATCACCGAGCAGGGCGAGGTGATCGCCGCCAAATATGGCACGCGCGACAGTGCCGCCGCCAATCTGGAGGCGATGGCCTCGGCCACGCTGCTCGCCACGCTGGAGGAGGACGCGCTCCAGCCCAAGGACGCGAAGCGCTTCTTCGCGGCGATGGACGAGATCTCGGCCAACGCGTTCAAGGCCTATCGCGGCCTGGTCTATGACACCGAAGGCTTCCGCACCTTCTTCCGCCAGATGACGCCGATCGCCGAGATCGCCGACCTCAAGATCGGGTCGCGCCCGGCGAGCCGGACCAGGAGCGACCGGATCGAGGATCTTCGCGCCATCCCCTGGGTGTTCAGTTGGGCGCAGGCGCGGGTGATGCTGCCGGGCTGGTACGGCGTCGGTCACGGCCTCAAGGGCTTCAGGGACATCGGCCTGCTGCGCGAGATGCTCGAAGCCTGGCCCTTCTTCCAGTCGACCCTCGCCAATCTGGAGATGGTGCTGGCCAAGTCGGACATGGACATCGCCGAACGCTATGTCGCGCTGGTCGAGGACGAGGCGATGGGCCGCGACATCTTCGGCCGCATCCGCGACGGCTGGCAGCGGACGCAGGAGGCCCTGCTATCCGTGACGCGGCAGACCCGCCTGCTCCAGAAGAACCCGTCGCTCGACCAGTCGATCCGGCTGCGCCTGCCTTATATCGAGCCGTTGAACCTGCTCCAGATCGAGCTGCTCAAGCGCCACCGGGCGGGCGAGGACGACCCCCGCGTGCGTGAGGGAATCCAGCTCTCGATCAACGCCATCGCGACCGCGCTGCGCAACAGCGGGTGAACGGATATCCGTCGCCCGGCGGAGGTCGGAGTCTCGGGAGCGCCGTGGTTCGCCGATTTCCTGAAATGCGGGCCTCCGCGCCTGACGTGATGTGGAAGGATAGACCATGACCCCGCTCGCCGACCGCCTAGGCATGACCCTGCCGATCATCCAGGCGCCGATGGCCGGGACCTCGACCCCCGCCATGGCCGCGGCGGTGTCCAATGCCGGTGGACTCGGCTCGCTGGGCCTGGGCGCGGTTGACGCGCAAGCCGCGCACGAGATGATCGAGGCGGCGCGCGGCGCCACCAGCCGCGCGTTCAACGTCAATCTCTTCTGCCACCGCCCCGCCGTCCGCGACGCGGCGCGCGAGGCCGGCTGGATCGAGCGGCTGCGTCCCCATTTTGCCGCCTATGACGCCCAGCCGCCTGTCGCGCTGACCGAGATATATCGCAGCTTCGTCGAAGACGACGCGATGCTGGGGATGCTGCTTGAAACCCGGCCGGCCATCGTCAGCTTTCATTTCGGTCTTCCCGGCGCCGACCGCATCGCGGCACTGCGCGACGCAGGGATCGTCCTGTTCGCCAGCGCGACCAGCCTTGCCGAGGGCCGCGCGATCGCCGCCGCCGGGATCGATGCGGTGGTGGCACAGGGCTATGAGGCGGGCGGCCATCGCGGGATCTTCGATCCAGACGGTGCCGACGAGCGGCTCGGCACGATGGCGCTGACCCGGCTGCTGGTCCGTTCGCTCGACCGGCCGGTGATCGCCGCGGGCGGGATCATCGACGGCGCCGGGATCGCGGCGGCGCTGACCCTCGGCGCCGAGGCGGCGCAGTTGGGCACCGCCTTCGTCGGCTGTCCCGAATCCGCGGCCGACCAGGGCTATCGCGCCGCGCTGGCGACGGCCGAGCGGACGGTGATGACGCGCGCCATTTCGGGCCGGCCGGCGCGGTCGATCGTCAACCGTTTCACCGAGCTCGACCCCGATCCGGCTGAGGTGGCGCCCTATCCGGTCGCCTATGACGCCGGCAAGGCGCTCAACGCCGCCGCCAAGGCGAGGGGCGAGACCGGCTATGGCGCGCAATGGGCCGGGCAGGCGGTCCCGCTCGCACGCAGCCTGCCCGCCGCCGAGCTGGTCGAGCTGCTCGGCGAGGAGATGCGCGCCGCCCTTGCCGCGCGGTGACGCGGAGCCTTTGACGCTCTCGCGGGTTGGACCCTCCTGTTGGAGGACCCCTCGACATGCGTTCTATGCTGCTCTGGCTGATCGGCGTTCCGATTCCGCTCATCCTCCTGCTGGCCTTCTGCACCCATCACCTCTGAGAGGGACGGGTCAGCGAGCGCGCAGCAGGCAGAAGGCGATCCGATAAGTGACCTGGCGCGGTCCCGCGTCGAAACGCGCCATTGCCCGGCGTAGCGTGGCTGGGGGAAGCGGGCGATAGCCGGAGGCGGCGGTGCCGGCGCCGATCGTCTTGAGGCCGCGCAGGAAGGTGCGTGCATCGGCCTGCGGTTCGCGCAACTCCGCGATGGTCACCTCCGCCTCGAACCCGGCGGGCGCCATCGCCGCCATCGCCGCCGCGGTGGGATAGGCGGGAATGCCGGATGGCAGCTCTTCCGCCGCCAGAGCCTCCACCCATTCGGCCAGGCTTCCCGCGGCCATCGTTGAAAAGGCGATCGCGCCGCCCGGTGTGAGCAGGCCGGAGAGCCGCCACAGCGCGCCGGGGAGGTCGGTGAACCATTGAAAAGCCATGCCGGAGAGGATCAGGTCGAACTGGCCGATCGCGGGGTCGACGGTCTCGCCGTCGATCACCCGATAGTCGGCGTCGAGGCCAAGTCCGGCGCGGGCGCGGTCGACCATCGCCGGGGCGACGTCGCTGATCGTCCAGCGCGCCGGTCCGATCGTCCGATCCACCGCACGGGTCAGGAAGCCCGTGCCACAGCCCAGTTCGAGGAGGCGCGGATTCGCAGGGAGGGGGAGTGCCGCGATCCGCTCGGCCAGCCGGTCGGCCGCCGTCCGCTGGACCAGCGCCGCCGATTCATAATTGTCCGCACTGCCGAAAGCGGCGGCGATTCGCGCTCTGCGCCGGAGGGGTAAGTCGGCCATCGGGGCGGGGCCTTAGAGCATTTTCGGGAAAAGCGGGTAACGGTTTCCTTGGGAAAATGCCGCCGTCCGCATCAGCGTCCGCGCCTTGCGCGCAAAAATTAAGAATGATGCCGTGATCTCTATTGATAGTCAGTTGCAATAGCGCTATTTCTAGATTCGAGAGGTGCCGCATGGTTGTGTGTGTCTGCAACGCGATCAAGGAAAGCCAGGTTCGGGACGCCGCCCGCAAAGGCGCGAACTGTCCGCGCAGCGCCTATGAGGCGCTCGGCCGCCGCCCGCGCTGCGGCCAGTGCCTTCCCTTCGCCCGCTCGATCATCGACGAGGAAAGCGTCGCCGCCTGACCTGGCAGCATCGGGGATGAAGCGGCCGCCTTCGGGCGGCCTTTTTCGTTCTTGCGAATGAAAAGCCATCGCGCGCATTGCGAATGACTATTGGTCTCAAGTAATTCTTTTTATTGGTTTTTTCCGAGGCAATATTGATCCGGCCTCTTTCCATCCGCGTCAAGCTTCTCTAGGAGCGGGATGATATTTTACGGAGGCCGATATGAAGGGTGATCCCAAGGTCATCGAAATCCTCAACGAGACGCTCAAGAACGAGCTGACGGCGATCAACCAGTACTTCCTGCATTACCGCATGCTCAATCATTGGGGCATCGCGAAGCTGGCGAAGTTCGAATATGAGGAATCGATCGACGAGATGAAGCATGCCGACCGGCTTGCGGAGCGCATCCTGTTCCTCGATGGTCTTCCCAATTTCCAGATGCTCGGTCGGTTGCGGATCGGCGAGACGGTCGAGGAAATCCTCAAGGCCGATCTCGCGCTGGAGAATGATGCGATTCCGCAGCTTCGCGACGGTATCGCCTATTGCGAACAGGTCCGCGACTACGTGACCCGCGATCTGCTTCAGTCCATCCTCGAATCCGAGGAAGAGCATGTCGACACGCTGGAGACCCAGTTCGAGATGATCGAGCGGATGGGCATCCAGAACTATGTCCAGCTCCAGTCGAAGGCAGCCGAAGAATAAGCGGACAGGGTCGGCGCGCGCTATTGGCGATGTCCCCGAGATGGACGCAAAAGCGGATGACCGCCCATCGGCTCCGTGTTATTTCGCTGCGACACGTCTATTTTGGGAATCACGCCTGATGAAGTCGCTTGCTTATCTTGCCCTGATCGCCACGGCCGGCCTGTCGATCTCGGTTCATGCCGAAGAACCCAGCCAGAAGGCCGACAAGAGCAATCCCGACCGGATGATCTGCCGTTCCGAACCCGTTATCGGCAGCCGCCTCGCCAAGGCCAAGCGTTGCATGACCAAGGCACAGTGGGACGAGGACCGCCGCCTGACACGGATGCAACTCGAGCAGAATCAGGGCGGCCGCTACAAGAACAATTGAGCCGCAGAAAAAGAAGGCCGGGACATCGATGGTGTCCCGGCTCTTTTTTCGTGGTCCACGAACGGCGAAGATCAGACGCGGTAACCCATTTGTTCCGCCCACGGCGCGAGGATCGGCAGGATGTCGGCCATCTGGGAGCGATAGCGTTCCCAGCGGCCGATCGCCCGGTTGTAGATCGGTTCGGTTACCTGCGCGTAGCTGGCGGTGCGGATGTGCTCGCGCCGGGCCGCGCTGCCGCGGTTGTCCAGCACGGCGTCGTCCCAGGCGATGCCGAGGAAGCCTAGCAGCCGCCGCATCTCGCCCTCCAGATCGTCGATCATCGTCTCGTAGCGGACCCGGCAAACGTCGATCGGCAGGAGCGCCTCCGCCCGCGTCCAGGCGGTCGCGGCGGCATCATAGAGCCGCGCCGCGCCTTCGAGGGAAGTGAAGCTCAGCATCGCGGGATTAAGTTCGAAGCTCGACATGAAGCCGCTCAGCACGCAATCGCACGGGTGCCGTTCCACGAAAATCACCTTGGCGTCGGGAAACAGGCGGTGGATCACCGCCATGCGCGCCATGTGCAACGGGAATTTATCGACGATCCGCTGCCCCGGTTCGGGCGGCGCGAGGCTGTCGAGCGCTTCGAAATAGGTATGGCGCAGCGCATTGGCCTCGGCACTGGTCAGCTGGTCGAGCCGCTCGGGATCGCCGAGCGCGCGCTGCACCGCCCGGACGACGGGCAACTCCTCCAGGACGTGGAGCGAGGGAATGTTCATCAGCAGCGTGTCGAGCAGTGTCGTCCCCGAGCGTGGGAAGCCCACCAGGAAGATCGGCGCGGGCGGCGCGGCCTCGATCTCGACCTTGCTCCACGCCGAGACGCGGGCCGCCGTCAGCCGCTCGCCATTGCCTACGATCTCGTCGATGAAGGCAGGGCCCAGCGCCTCGGGATGTGCCTGCGCGCGGGCCGCCGCATTCATCGCGGTAAAGGCCTCGAAGGCGAGATCGGTATCGCCGGTGCGGTCGGCCAGCTCGCCGACGAGCTGGTTGCGCCGGACCGGGTTGATCGTCTCCGGGATGCGCCGGGCGATGGCCAGGGCCTCGGCATGGGCGCCCCGGCGGCGCAGCGCCGCGGCCTCGATGAAGCCGATCCCTTCGGTCTCGCCGACCCCCTTCCCGCGCGCCTCGTCCGCCAGCGCCGCCAGGGCGTCGACCTTGTTGAGGCTGTCGAGCTGTACCGCGAGATCGAGCCAGGCCGGCGTGAAGCCGGGGGAAAGCTCGATCGCCGCGCGATAGGCCTGCTCGGCTGCGTCGAAATGACCGAGCACGGCTTCGGCAAGGCCCAGCTCGGCCCGGATCTCGGCATTGTCCGGGATTGCGCCGGCGGCGGCGCGGAGCAGTTCGGTGGCGTCCTCGGGTCTTAACAGCCCGCCGAGCAGCTTGGCGAGGTTGAGATAGGGCAATGCTATGTCGGGCCGGAGCGCGATCGCCCTCCGCAACGGCGCCTCGGCCCGCTCGCCATGGCCGGTCGCGGCATAGAGGTTGCCGAGATTGTTCCAGCTCTCGAAATCGTCGGGAAGCGCCGCGACGACCGCTTCATAATCGGCCACCGCACGATCGAGATGGCCACGCTGATGCTCGATATAGGCCGACAGGCGCAGCATCTTCGGATCGCGCTCGCCGCCCGCGCAGACCTTGGCCGCCTCGTCGAGCGATCCGGTCTCGATCAATGCGCGGATGAGGTTGTTGCGGGTCGACTGGTCGCCCGGCGCGAGCTTCAGCGCCTCGCGCAGGCGGGCGATGCCGCCGGGCAGGTCTCCGGTGCGGCAGGCGAGCATCCCGGCCAGTGCCAGCAGCGGCTGATCGTTGGGCAGCGAGCGCAATATCTGGTCGGCTGCGGCGCGCGCGCCCGGCAGGTCGCCGATCTTGATGCGGGCGAAAATCGGCGAGAGGTGCGGGGGCGGCACGGTCATGGAGTCTCTCAGCGCAGGGGAAGGGCGATGTCGAAGGCGATGGTCAGGCGCTCGCCGTCGCGGAACGGCCGGGTGCCGTGCCACATGGTCGAGGGGAAGAGGACGAGGCGGCCGGGCCGCGGCTCGACCGTCCGGTAGGGTTCGATCGGAAGACCGAGCTCGGCTTGCGGGCTGCCCAGGGTCAGCCAGCCGTCGGTTCCGCCGTCCCGCACTGCGTCGGGCACCGTCAGGTAGAAGGCAGAGCTGATCAGTCCGGCCGGATGGACATGGTTGGCGTGATGTCCTTCGCCGGTCAGCCGCACCGACCAGGAACCCGCAAAGCGCGGACGTGTCGTGCGGCCATAGGCCCGGAGCGGATGACGGGGATCGGGATCGGGGAGTTGGGCGATATGGGTTGACACCGCGTCGAGGATCGCCGCGCGCAATGCACGGATCTCGGGCTCGATCCGGCTGAACAGCGGGCCGTCGGTCTGGGTGCCGCCGCGCACCGACTGGTCGAGATGCTCGCCCCGGGCGCGATGCAGTCCGCGTACGACCTCGCTGAGTCGATCGAGATCGGGGATGCGATCCGCCAGGTCGATTACCCGGACGAAGGCGGGATCATCCTCCAGCCAGGCGGCGCGCGGGTCATCCGCCAGTCGCCAGGCGATCGCGGCATAGGGCCACATGCCGCGCCGGTCGCCCTGCGGGCTCGCCCAGCGGTCGATGATCGGCAGTGCCGCGTCGATCCGCTGGTTGCGCAGCAAATGGCGGATGTGGCGGACCGCGACCGACAGGTCGTCGGCGCGGGTCAGCAGCTCGAACAGCCGGTCGGCTTCGGCGACGGCTCCGGTCTCCGACAGGGCAGTCGCCTCGTTCGCGGTGAAGGTGAGCTGCTGGCCGAGCGCCGCGCGGCCGCGCCGGACCGCGTCGAGCACCGCGTCATGGCGCCCGGCATTGACCAGCGCGCTGAGCAGGATGCGCCACAGGGTGAGGTCGCCTGGATGGGTGGCGAGGGTCCGCTCGACCAGCTCGGTGGCCCGCTCGCGCTCGCCCATCATCCAGCGGAGCTGGATCAGCCGGTCATGGCCGGGATACCAGCCGGGATGCTGCGCGAGCAGCGCTTCGATCTCGGTTATGGCTCGAGCGGCATCGCCGGCCGCGACACGGGCGGCGGCACGGCCGAGCAGCAGATCGCCATTGACTGGTGCCAGGGCGATCGCCGCCTCGAACAGGTCGACTGCCTCAAGCCCCGCTTCCAGCGCCACCTGCGCGCGCCCCTGCGCGATGCTGGGGTCGGATGGAGCCGCCTTTGCCGCCGCGTTGAATGCGGGAAGCGCCTTGTCATGCTCGCCGAGCGCGCGGTGGAGCAGGCCGGTCCATTGCCACAGCCGGGCATTGCCACGATGCCGCTCGGCCGCGGAAGTGACGAGCGGTAACGCCACCTCCTCCGCCTCCGTATCGAGCGCGGCCGACGCGAGCTCCTCGGCGGCGGCGGCATCGGACGGGCGCAGCTTCAGCCGGGCCAGCAGATCATCGATCATCGTCACAGTCCCTGCGCCACGACGCCGGCCTCGGCTTCGAGCAGTGCCGTCACCGCCGCCCGCTCGGCCATGGTCAATCCCGGATGCCAGACATCGATGATCAGGATCACGCGCAGGGCATCGCTCGGGTTGCTCGCCTCATGCTCGATCGTGTCGTCGAATATCCAGGCTTCGCCGCGCTTCCACGGCCGCGTTTCCGCGCCCACCCGAAAGTTGCAGCCGGCGGGGACGATCAGCGGCAGGTGGCAGACCAGGCGGGTGTTGGCGACGCCGTGATGCGGGGGAATGCTCGTCCCCGGTGCCAGCAGCGAGAACATCGCATTGGGAGAGCAGCCGCCGATCCGGGGTTGCGGGAAGCCCGCGATCAACGCCATCGTCCGCGGGCAATGACGTGCATTCGCCTCGATCCGGCGGCCATATTGCCACAGATGGATCGCGGTCCAGTCGCGGTTGTGGTTGAGCGCCTTCCACTGCGCCAGCGGAGCGCCGTCGGGATACTGGATATAGGGGACCAGCTCGGCCCGCTCAGTGGCCGCGACCGCCTCGAACTCGGACTGGATCACGTCCGTCGCGGCTTCCAGTTCGGCGAGCCAGGGGAACAGGCTGCGGTCGTGGAACTCGCGTTCGACAAGGCCTGGGAAATGGAAATGCGTCGGCTCGGCGTGCCAGACTCGGGTGCGGCGCAGCGTGTTGCTGCGGAAGCGCGCGATGCGAGCGGCCTCTTCGTCGTCGGCCTGCGCTTCGGCGGCGGCCATCGCGGTGGCGAGCCTCGCCTCCTTCGCGGCGATCCAGCGGTCGCGGAGCCCTTCGCCGCGCTGCACGGCGGCGGCGAGCTGGGGGTTGGCGATCGACGCCGGCTTCTGCGCCAGCGCCTGGGCATAGGCCTCCCCGGCATCGTCCTGGCCGAGCTGCTCCTTCAGGCCGGCCCGGAGCATCAGCGCCATGAAGTCGAGCGGAGAGAGAGCGAGCGCCGCGCCGACCGCCTCGAGCGCGGCGAGGGGATTGCGCGCCGCGCGATGGAGCGCCGCCCGCTTGAGGTGGAGATCGAAGCTGCCCGGCTCGACCGCGGCCGCCTGGTCGAGCAGCGCCAGCGCCTCTCCCAGCGCCCCCCGGGCCGCGGCGGCGTCGGCGGACCGCTGCAGTTCGGCGGACGGGGAGGAGGAAGCCATGGCGGACACTTTAGGTTGAAGGCCGCCAAAAGAAAGAGGCGGCGGGGTTGCCCCCACCGCCTCCTCTGGCGTCAGCCCAACGATCAGAAGTTGAGCGTGATGCCGGCGTAGATGTAGCGACCCATCGAGTCGTACACGTTCGGGAAGGTGTTGCCCGAACAGAACACCGCGGTGCAGGCGTTGATGACCGACGACGTGCCGTTCGCACCGATGATCGGCGGATCGTTGTCGAGCAGGTTCTGGACGCCCAGACGGAAGGTGTAGGAGTCGTTCAGGTTGAAGGTCGCGGCGAGGTCGAAATAGCTCTCGGCCTTGATCTTCCGGTTGAAGGGCGAGAAGACCCCGTTCAGCGTGGTGTTCGAGCTGGACCGGTCGAGCTTGACGTCGCCGAAGTAACGCCATGCGAGCGACAGGCCGAAGCCGTTCTCCATGTTGTAGGTCACGCGGGCCTTGTGGCGCCACTTGGGAGCCGGCGTGCCGCAGACCAGGCCATAATAGCCGGCGCAGTCATAAGCCGCGACGCCCGGGATGCCGGTATCGGTCTTGAACTTGTCAAGATAGGTACCCTGCAGGTTGAACGACAGCGAGTTGGCGCCGAGGCGGGTCGAGTAGTTCACGCCGACGTCGACACCGCGCGTCTTGACGCTGCCGATGTTCCGGTTGAGGTCCTCGATATAGCCGTTGGCCGAACGCCACAGCGAGCCGGTGGCGTCGCGATGGATCAGCGAGCAGAAGGTCGGATCGCCGGTGTTGATGCACTGTTGGATCGACACGTCCTGGCCATAGGTGCCGATGTTGTTGGTCACCTTGATGTCGTAGCCGTCGATCGTGGCGCTGAAACCACGGAAGAAGCTCGGCTGGAAGACCAGGCCGATCGTCTTGGTGGTCGACTTCTCCGGCTTCAGGTTCGGGTTGCCGCCGATCAGGCCGTTGAACTGGCCCGCCGGGTTGCCCGCGACCGGATAGTTGCCCACCGGCAGGCCGGTGAGGGCGCACTCGGCCGCCGTGGCCGAACCGTCGGCGCAGGGATCGCTGTTGCCGTTGAGGGCGACGCGAACCGGCGCGAACAGGTCCTGGACGTTCGGCGCGCGGACCGCACGGTTATAGCTGGCACGGAACTTCAGGTCCGAAACCGGAGCGAAGCTCAGGGCGAGCTTGTACGTGTCGGTGTTGATGCCGGTGCTGTAGTGCGAATAGCGGTAGCCGCCTTCGACCGACAGTTCCTTGATGAAGCCGTCCTGGACGATCGGCAGCTGGAACTCGCCGAACACTTCCTTGACGTCGAACGAACCCTTGACCGGGAGCGTCGCCGCGCCCTGGCCGGTGAGGTCGCCGGTCTGGAACGCAACGTCGGTCTTCAGTTCGAGCGATTCCTTGCGGTACTCGACGCCGACGTTGATGCCGAGGCCCTGGTCCGCCCACGGAGTCTTCAGACCATATTCGCCGAGCGTGCCGGTGATGTTGGCGTTGAACACGCGCTCCTGCGTGTTGCCACGCTGGAAGCCCGGGGTCTGGACATAGCCCAGCGCGTCCTGGGTCACGCCGCCGAGCGAGAACATGTCGTACGGGCGGCAGTTGGTGTCGACGCCCGACACGAACACGCGGCAGGCCGGCAGGCCGGTGCGCGGATCGATGATGACGTCGATCGCGTTGTTCAGGCGCGACGCCGAGAACTCGTTCAGATAGGTCTCGGAGAAGTTGGTGCGGCCGAACACATAGGAGGTGTCGTACGACCAGGCCGGGCTGATCTCGCCGCGCATGCCGCCGACGATGCGGAAGCTGGTGTGCTGCAGGTCGTCCTGGCGCGGACCGCCCTCGACGTTGCGGCGCAGCGCCTGGAGGAAGCCACGATTGTACTGGTTGCCGGTGACCGGGTCGAAGAAGGTCAGCGGGGTGTTCGGATACATCGGATCGCTGCCGTCATCGACCAGCGGGAAGCCGGTTTCGGTCAGGCGGGTCACCAGATTGTCCCGGGCGCAGGCGATTGCGAGCTGCTGCGGCGAGAGCAGCGGGTTGTCGCAGTTGACGCTCAGCGTGTTGCCGAAGTTACCCGATTCCGCGATCTGGGCGATCGTGCGATCGTCCATGAACATCGCTTCCATGTACGGATGGAAGGCCGGGCTGATCTCATAATCGGCGAAGACGCCGGCGGTGTAGCGTTCGTCCGGCCGCTGGAAATAGTTCAGCGGGGCGAAGTTGTACGGCGTGAAGCCCGGCTGGAAGGTGCGGTTCGCACCGATCTGGTAGGTGTTCGACGCCCAGTCGAAGAAGGTGCCGTTCGGCGAGGTGGCCGAACCGCCGCAGCTCACGGCGCCGGCGGCGCTGACCTGCGAGGCGCACGACGAATAGTCATACTTGTTCTGCGTGACCGCCTTCAGCTTGCGGTAGCCGGCATAGGCCATGAAGTGACCCTGGTCGTCGTCGCCGAACTTGCCGCCAAAGGCGACCGTGAGGTCGATCGTGCCACCGTTGACGGTGTTGCCCTTAGGGAAGGGGAAACCGCGCGCGGCGTGAGCAGCCTCGAGGGTGCTGTTGCTGTTGCTGTGCTGGTAGAGGCTGTACTGGCCGTCGATCTTGAACCCTTCGAAGTCGGTGTCCATGATGAAGTTGACGACGCCGGCGACCGCGTCCGAACCATAGGTCGACGAGGCGCCGCCGGTCAGCACTTCGACGTTCTTGACGAGCGCGGCCGGGATGAAGTTGAGGTCGGCGGCCGACGAGGTCGGGTCGCCCGGCATCAGGCGGCGGCCGTTGATCAGGACGAGCGTGCGCTCGGAGCCCAGGTTGCGCAGGTTGACGGTGGCGGTGCCGGTCGCGCCGTTGGCGAGGTTGCCGCCCTGGTCGCCGAACACCTGCGGCAGGCTGTTGAGGAGGTCCTCGGTGCGGGTCGTGCCCTGCAGCTTGATCTCCTGGCTGCCGACGACGGTGACGGGCGCGGCGCTGGTCAGGTTCGGCTGCGGAATGCGCGAGCCGGTGACGATGATGACCTGCCCCTCTTCCTCGGCGGCGGGAGCGCCCTGCGCGAACGCGGGCGCGCTCGCGAAAGCCGCGATGCTCAGCGCAACAGCGCTGCAGCCCAGCCCGAATTGGCTGACCTTGTTGAATTTAGTGATCACTTTCCAGTCCCTTTTCTGGAGTGAGCGGGGCCGATTTTGCGTCCCGCGCTCAACCTTCCTGGAGGGATGAGGGCGCTGGCACACCATCATCCGCCCATGAAGGCATGGTGCAGATGTGCAAGAAATGCGATCAGGCTGTAAAGCGCAGGTTCATCCGCGGGACATGTTGCGGCCGTGTTGTCGTATTTATGCAACAGTCGCGAAATCTCGTTGCTTTGTTACCGCTGGGGATGGTTATAATGTTTCAACATCAGGAGAATAGCGATGGTCGGGGCGCGCAAAATCGGTGTCATTCTCGCTGCGGCCCTTGCCGTTACGGCGCCAGCGTCGGCGGAAAAGACGCATGAGCGGCCCGAACTGTTCCGAAACCTCCTGAACTGCCGCGCCATCGCCGACAATACGGCCCGGCTCGCTTGCTACGACCAGTCGACCAGCGCGCTCGAACAGGCCGAGGCGAAGAAGGATCTGGTGGTCGTGGATCGCAAGGAAATCCGCGAGACTCGCAAGTCGCTGTTCGGCTTCACCCTGCCCAAGATCGGCCTTTTCGGTGGCGGCGACAAGGAGGACGGCGACGACAAGGACGCCGTCACCGAGCTGCAGAGCAGCGTTCAGGCGGCGCGCATGATCAGTGGCGGCAACTGGTCGCTCAGCCTGGTCGAGGGCGGCACCTGGGAAACGATGAGCGCGCTCAACGACGCGCCCCGTTCGGGCGACAAGGTCCGCATCAAGAAAGCGTCGCTCGGCAGCTATCTCGGCCAGGTCGGCATTAATCGCGGCGTGCGTTTTCGCCGGGTGGAATAGAGGTTGGTTTCCCCGTCATCCCGGCGGAGGCCGGGATCTCGGAAGAGGGGAGATGGGGTCGAGGCTGGAGCCGCCGGAGATGCCGGCCTCCGCCGGCATGACGCCGACTTGATGAAAGGACACGGAGCCCGACGGGGCTCCGCAAGCGCGAACGTGCGCCCGAGCTCCGTGCTCGCCAGCATTCCGCGCTGGCTGCGCCGTCGCTTATGCGAGGTAGCCAAGCGAGGCGGATGCCTCGCGCCCGGCGCCTGAGGGCTGCCCGCGAAAGCGAGCCCGACAAACAACTACTCTCCCATCGCGCCAGCGATGGGCGCCGGATCGATCCGCGCGTCGCGCCATTTGATCGCCCAGTGCATATGCGGGCCGGTAGCGCGGCCGGTCATGCCGATCGCGCCCAGCAGCTCGCCCTGCCTGACCGCCTGCCCGACCTTCACGTCGATCCGGGAGAGGTGGAGGAAGGCGGAGTTGAGGCCCATGCCATGATCGATCATCAGCAGGTTGCCCTCCAGCGTGAAGGGTGCGGCGGCCGCGAGGATGACCACACCGTCGGCCGGGGCGACGATCGGCGTACCGGTCGGGCGCGCTACGTCGACTCCCGAATGATAGGCACCCGGCTCGCCGGCATAGATGCGCTGCGATCCGAACACGCCGCTGATCCGCCCGATGACTGGCCAGATGAAGCGCTGGCGCCATCCGCCGCTGCCGGTGTCGACCGCGCGGGCGGCGGCGATCTGCTCCAGTTCGACCTTGCGGCGGGCGAGGAATTCGGGGGTCGGGGTGGTACCGCGCGGCAGGGTCGGCAGCGACTCGATCTGCCAGCCGCGCGGCGAGACGGCGAGCGACCGGCGAAGGATCGCGCCGTCGGCGAGCCGCGCCTCGATCCGGGCGACTGGCGGGGCATCGCGGTCGAAGGCGACGATGAAGCGTCCGTCGGCGGCATGGCCGATCGGTATGCCGTCGAGCAACAGTGCGCTCGTGCCGGGCGGCACGATTCCCATCGCGAGCCCGCCCTGCTCGATCGCTCCCGAAAGGTGGAAGTCGGCGTTATCGACGACGCGCGGCGCCTGTGCGGGCGGCGGGACAGGCGCGGCCGGAGGGACCAGGGCCGGGGTGCAGCCGGCGAGCGGCAGAGCCAGCAGCGCCGCGCGCCAGCGGCCATGGCGGCCGCCTCGGGCCGATATCAACCCTGCTGCTCCGCCTTCGTCGCCTCAACCGCACTGAGATAGGCTTCCTGCCGCGCGACGCTCCAGTAACGAAGTTCGTCGAGCGGGATCGCCGCCCCTGAGACCGCGCAGACGACATGGTCGCCCGACACCAGCACCCGGAAGCCGTTGGCAAGATAGTTGAGCCGGGCCCGGCGGCCCGCGTTCATCAGCATGACGATCTCCTCCGCCGCGCATATGGGCCTTCGCGGGCCGGACTAAAAGAGATTTTGCTGGCGCGGAGCGTCCTGGCCGTCGTCCCGGGGCTTCCCGGCGGGCGGCTTCCCGCCCGCCTCGACCCGCGCGTCGACCGTACCATCGGCGAAATGCAGCGTCAGCAGGCCCGCCGCACGCGCCGCCGCCGCCTCGGTCAGCACCCCGCCGCCGCGCTTCTCGACGCGGACATAGCCGCGCTGCAGCGGCTTGTCGGGGTGAAGCTGCTCGGCGATCCGCCACAGCCGTTCGAGCGCGACCTCGCCATCGGCGATCCGTGCGCGGATCGGCCGGTCGGTCAGCCGGATCGCCTCGAGCCGGTCGCGGGCGCGGTCGAGCTTGCGATCGAGCAGCGAGGGCCGCAGCGCGCCGGCCGCATGGGCGAGGTCGCCGCGCGCCACCGCGATCCGCTGGCCGAGCGCGCGCGGCAGCCGGTCGGCGACGTCGTCGAGCCGCTGCTGCTGCCCCGCGAACAGGCTGTCGAGCGCGGGGAAGCGCTCGGCCACCGCCTCGAACCGCTCGCCCGCCCGTTCGCGATAGCGGCGCGCCAGCCGCTCGGCGCGGGCACCCAATTCGCGGACGTGATGGGCGAGGTCGGCGCGTACCGGCACTGCCATTTCCGCCGCCGCGGTCGGGGTCGGCGCGCGCCGGTCGGCGGCGAAGTCGGCGAGCGTCGTGTCGGTCTCGTGCCCGACCGCGGAGATCACCGGAATCGGTGATTCGGCGATGGCGCGGACCACCTCCTCCTCGTTGAACGCCCAGAGGTCCTCGATCGACCCGCCGCCGCGCCCGACGATCAGCAGGTCGGGACGGGGGACCGGGCCGTCCGGCGCCATCGCGCCGAAGCCGCGCACCGCGCGCGCCACCTGCCCGGCGGCGCCCTCGCCCTGCACCGCGACCGGCCACAGCACGACATGGGTCGGGCAGCGATCCTCCAGCCGGTGGAGGATGTCGCGGATCACCGCGCCGGTCGGCGAGGTGACGACGCCGATGATGCGCGGCATGAACGGCAGCGGCCGCTTGCGCTCCTCGTCGAACAGCCCCTCGGCGGCGAACATGCGGCGGCGCTGGTCGAGCAGTGCCATCAGCGCGCCCTGGCCGGCCAGCTCCATCCGCTCGATCACGATCTGATATTTGGACCGGCCAGGATAGGTGGTCAGCCGGCCGGTCGCGATCACCTCGATGCCGTCCTCGGGCCGAAAGCGCATCGCCGCGGCCTGCCCTTTCCAGATCACCCCGTCGATGCAGGCGCGGTCGTCTTTCAGCGTCAGGTAGCAATGGCCCGAGCTGTGCCGCTTGAACCCCGAAATCTCGCCGCGCACGCGGACATGGCCGAAGGCTTCCTCTACCTGACGCTTCAATGCGCCCGACAATTCGGACACGGAGAGCGCGGGCGCGTTGTCGCCCGGCTGCTCCTCGGCTAACAGGCGGGGCCTGTCACCTTGGGTCCCATCGGGGAGAAACTCGTCCATGATCATCCTGCTGCTCGGTTCGGGAGGGCGCGAACATGCGCTGGCCTGGAAGCTGTCGCAATCTGAACGGCTTACCAAGCTCTTCGCCGCGCCCGGCAATCCCGGCATAGCGCAGCACGCCGAATGCGTCGATCTCGATCCGGCCCATGTCGAGTCGGTCGTCGCTTTCGCGCGCGAGGAGAATGTCGGGCTGGTCGTGATCGGCCCCGAGGCACCGCTCGTCGCCGGTCTCGCCGATCGGCTGCGCGAAAACGGCATTCTCACCTTCGGGCCCAACCAGGCGGCTGCCCAGCTCGAAGGGTCGAAGGGCTTCACCAAGGATCTCTGCCAGCGCGAGAATATTCCCACCGCCGCTTATGGCCGCTTCCGCGAAGCCGGCTCGGCCAAGGCGGCGCTCGACAGCTTCGGCCTGCCGGTGGTGATAAAGGCCGACGGGCTCGCCGCGGGCAAGGGCGTGGTGATCGCCGAAAGCCGCGTCCAGGCCGAGAATGCGATCGACGACATGTTCGGCGGTACCTTCGGGGCTGCCGGCGCGGAGGTGGTGATCGAAGAGTTCCTGACCGGCGAGGAAGCGAGCTTCTTCGCGTTGACCGACGGGACGACCGTGGTCCCGTTCGGGTCCGCGCAGGATCACAAGCGCGTCGGGGACGGCGACACCGGACCCAATACCGGCGGCATGGGCGCCTACAGTCCCGCGCCGGTGCTCACGCCCGAACTGGAAGTGCGGACGATGCGGGAGATCGTCGAGCCGACCGTGCGGGCGATGGCGGCGGCGGGCATTCCCTATTCGGGTGTGCTCTATGCCGGGCTGATGCTCACCGCGGATGGCCCGAAGCTGATCGAGTATAATGCCCGTTTCGGCGATCCCGAGTGCCAGGTGCTGATGCTGCGGCTCGAGGACGATCTCGTCACGCTGATGCTTGCCGTTGCCGAGGGGCGGCTGTCCGAACTGGCGCGGCCGAGCCTGTCCCCCAACACCGCGCTGACCGTGGTTATGGCGGCGAAGGGCTATCCGGGCACTCCGGCCAAGGGCGGCGCAATCCGCAACATCGCCGAGGCCGAGGCGAAGGGCGCGAAGGTCTTTCATGCCGGCACGGCGGAAGGACCGGGGGGGCTTGTCGCCAATGGTGGCCGGGTGCTCAACGTCACCGCGATCGGACAGGATATCGGCGAGGCGCGCGACAGCGCCTATGCCGCGGTCGACGCCCTCGATTTCGCGAGCGGTTTCTGCCGTCGTGACATAGGGTGGCGCGAATTGGCACGGCAGCGGAACGTATCGGCCGCTACCGCATTGGACTAGACAGCATTAGATCTGGATAAGGTAGAGCAAAGACAAAGGACGGGGCATGTCGAACACCACCCTCATCGTTGCCGCCATCATCGCGATTCTCGCGATCGTCGGTCTGTTCCTGCTGCTGCGCAAGCCGACCCAGCGGGTTTCGCTGAGCGATGCGGCGCCGCCCGCGCCGGCGGCGAAGCCCGCTCCGGAGCCCGCTCCGTCCGCGAAGCCGGTCGCCAAGGAAGGCCACGGAATCACCGACAGCGCGGCGGCGGCCGTCCTCGACGTGTCCGGTCCGGTCCTCGGCGTCGACGCTCACCCCGACCTCCCGTCCGACGACCTGACCCGTATCAAGGGTCTCGGCCCGAAGGCGCAGACGGTGCTCGCAGGGCTCGGCGTCCACCGCTTCGAACAGCTCGCCGCGCTCGACCCAGCCCAGGCGGCCGAACTCGACGCCCGGCTGGGCGCCTTCAAGGGCCGCATCTTCCGTGATCGATGGGTCGAGCAGGCCCGTTATCTCGAGCAGGGGGACATCGCGGGCTTCGAGAAGGAATTCGGCAAGCTGAGCTGACGCGGGTTCGGGGGGCATTGGTGGGCATCCGGACGGCTTTCGAGCCGATCGTCGTACCGCGCTGGGCGCCAGTCATCGCCGTGTCGGACGCCGTGCGGCCGTCCGAGCGGCTCGACATATTGGGCTATCGGTCCCCGGCCAAATTCACCGCCCCCGAAATCCGCTTCGGCTCTCCCGAACCGTTGCTGACGATCGGCGGCAGCTTCCTGACGGTTGCCGAACGGAGCGGGCTGGTGCCGGGCTCGACCTATCTCACCGATGGTCGCTGGCGCGATGCATTGGCAGCGGTCACCGCGTTCCGCATGGTCGAGGAACCGGTCCTGATCGCCGGTAATCCCGTCGCCGACAACCACTATCACTGGCTGGTCCAGTGCCTCGCACCGATCCTCATCGCCGAGCAGCAGGGGATCGCCCCCGGATGCCGGTTTCTCGTCCCGCCGCTGACGCCGGTCCAGCGGGAGAGCGTAGCCGCTGCCGGTATCGCGCTCGAGCGCATGATCGAGCTTCGGCCCGGTGAGGCGGCTCTGCCCGCGCTCGGCATCCACAGCAACCTGACGACCGGTGACTTCGCCTTTTTCCCGCATCCGACGATCGTCGCCGCCTTCGATCGGATTGCCCGTCCGCCGGCCCCGTCCCGCTTCGCCGGCATGCGCGTCTACATAGCGCGCCTGGACACCGTGAAGCGCCGGATGGTCAATGAGGAGGAGTTGCGCGCCCGGCTGGAGGCGCTCGGCTTCGTCACCGTACTGGCGAGCGAACTCAGTCTCGCCGATCAGATCGCCTTGTTCCGCGATGCGGCGCAGATCGTCACCCAGCATGGTGCCGCGCTGACCAATATCCTGTTCACGCCGGGAGAGGCCGGCCCGCACATCGTCGAACTGCATCAGGAAAATTACCTGCACCAGGCATTCCTGAAGCTGGGGCAGGTCAAGCGCCTGCGCTACACGGCGGTCGTCAGCCCGATCGAGGCCGAGGGGCCGGACGTCCATCAATCGACGTGGCGCGCCGATATCCCCCTGATCGAGCGGGCCGTTACTGGCTGACGTTCACCCCATGCCCTTGAGCGCGGCGAATTCGCGCACCGCGGCGGCGGGGCCGTCCGGATGGTTCCACACCGCGCCCGACACCGCCAGGAAATCGGCGCCGGCGGCGATCAGCGGCGCGGCATTGGCCGGCGTAATCCCGCCGATCGCGACCGAGGGCAGCTCGAACAGCGTCGACCACCAGCCGAGGATCGAGGGGTCGGCACGGTGCTTGGTCGCCTTGGTCCCGGTTTCATAGAAGGCGCCGAAGGCGACATAGTCGGCCCCGGCCTCGCCAGCTTCCATCGCGAGGTGGCGGCTGTCGTGGCAGGTGACGCCGATTTGCGCCTTCGGACCGAGCAGCTGCCGCGCATCGCGCGGGTCGCCATCGTCCTGGCCGAGATGGACGCCGTCGGCGTCGAGCCGTTTGGCAAGGCCGATCGAATCGTTGACGATGAAGGCCACCCCGCGCGAGGCGCAGACCGCCTGGAGCGGCCGGGCGAGTTCGGCGATCCGGTGCTCGTCGATCCCCTTGAGGCGGAGCTGGAAGGCAGCGACGACCGGCGCCGCGTCGATCGCCAGCGCCAGCGCCTCGGCAAAACCGGTATCGATCGTCGGCGGGGAGATCAGGTAGAGCTTGCAGGGCGGCCGCGCCTCGTCGCGCTCGAAGCGGTCGGCGAAGCCGGGGTCGAGCGAGAGGGCGTCGTCGAAATCGTCGATGTCGTTCGGGGTCATGCCCTTTTCCTAGAGCCTGATCGTCCGAGGTGGAAGCGCCATCACCGCCGTACGGCATAGCCCCGGTCGGCCAGATAGGCGGCCAGTACCACCGCATGGTTGGCCTCCGCGTCGTGCGCGGCGTAGAGCAGGGTGACGTCGCCCAGGTCGATCAGCGCGCACAGTTCGGCGACTGCAGCGGGGTTGGTGTCGAACTCCCGCCGGTAGCGATCGCGGAATGCCGCGAAGCGCGCCGGATCATGGCCGAACCAGGTGCGGAGCGCCGGGCTGGGTGCGATCGCCTTGAGCCACAGGTCGAGCGCCGCGGCCGCGCGCGAGACGCCGCGCGGCCAGAGGCGATCCACCAGCACGCGCCGGCCGTCGGTTCCGGCGGGCGGCTCGTAGATCCGCTTGATGCCGACGACGCCGCTCATTGGCTAGGTGAGGTGGAAAAGCGTCATCATTCCGCCGAGCACGATCCCGAAGATCATGATCATCACCCCTGCGATGCGCAGGATATAGGTCAGCGCGTCGTCCTCGTCGTTGCTCGAGGGCGGGCCTGCGGGGCGGCCGAGCAGGCGTCGGACGGCGGCCTGGCGAAACGCCATGTTGAAGCCGATGACGGCAAGGACGATCCCGAACAAGTCGATGACGATCACATAGGCCGGCATGGGGCCTTCTCCTTCTGGGTGGACCGGTCGACGGAGCGGCAGGTCAGGCGCTGCATGCGGCCAATCCCCGGTCGAGCCCGGCGATCAGGTCTCGCTCGGCTTCAAGCCCGACCGACAGCCGCAGCAGGCTGTCGCTGATCCCCGCCACCGCTCGCGCTTCCTTGCCCATGTCGGCGTGGGTCATGGTCGCCGGGTGCGCCACCAGGCTTTCGACGCCGCCCAGCGATTCGGCGAGGGTGAAGAAACGCACGGCTTCAATGAAACGGCCCACCGCCGCGATCCCGCCCGCCAGCTCGAAGCTCAGCATCGCGCCGAAGCCGCGCTGCTGGCGCGAGGCGATGACGTGGCCGGGATGGGAGGCGAGCCCCGGATAATAGACCCGCGCGACGGCGGGGTGGCGTTCGAGATGGCTGGCCACGGCCATCGCATTGATCTGCTGCTGCTCCATCCGCGGGAACAGGGTGCGCAGCCCCCGCAGCGTCAGCCAGGAATCGAATGGCGCGCCGCCGCTGCCGACGACGTTGGCCCAGTGGCGTAGCGCTTCCACCTGCGCGGGATCGGCGGCCACCACGGCACCGCCGATCACATCGGAATGACCATTGAGATATTTGGTGGTCGAATGGATCACATAATCGGCGCCCAAGGTGATCGGCCGCTGGATCGCCGGTGACAGGAAGGTGTTGTCGACCGCGACCTCGGCCCCTGCCGCGCGGGCTCTCTCGCTCAGCGCCGCGATGTCGACGACCCGCATCAGCGGGTTGCTCGGTGTCTCGATGAGGACCAGCGCGGGCACCTCGTCCAGAGCCCCGGTGAACGCCCGGGGGTCGGACTGGTCGATAAAGCGAACCGAGCAATGTCCGCGCTCGGCGCGCGCCTTGAGCAGGCGCATCGTCCCACCGTAGCAATCGTGCGGCGCAAGGATGAGGTCGTCGGCGCGCAGCCGGCCGACGAGCAGGTCGAGGGCGGCCATGCCGCTCGACGTGATGACGGCGCCCGCGCCGCCCTCCAGAGTCGCCAGCGCCTCGGCGAGCAGGTCGCGGGTCGGGTTGCCGGCCCGGCCATAGTCGTAGCGGCGCGGTTGGTCGTACCCCGCGAACTCATAGGTGCTCGACAGGTACAGCGGCGGCGCGATCGCGCCGAAGCCGGCATCGGTCGCGACGCCATGCGCGGCCGCTACCGTCTGCGGACGGGGTGGGCCTTCGTCGCGGTCGGTCATGGAAGAAACGTCCTTCGGTCACTTGGCGGACGAAGCCGACGAAAGATGGCGTCGTCCAAATCCTCGTCGCCGGGGCCGATCCCGACGATGCGCGCCGCCGCCGATTGTGCGCGGCGCTCTCCATAAAGCAAATGATTATTATTGGACTTTCAACGCAATAATTTTTCTGGAAACTGATCGGTGCCGTCGCAACGGGACATGTGCACGACGCAAGCCGCCACCTGGCCGCGGTGCGTGCCTGTCAGGGCTGTGCGGCGCCGCGGCCGCAGGCGGCCAGGAGGCCCTCGGCCTCGGCGATGTTTGTGCGGTGACTGTCGAGCATCGCCTTCAGGTCGCCGTGGAGTGCCTCGTCGCGCACGCGAGGGAGCAACGCTTCCAGCTTGCGCACCACCCAGGCCTGCCCCCGGTTGAGGAAGGCGAGCCGCTCGAGCGGACGGGCGATCGCCATCGCCTTGCCGTGGAAGGCTCCGGTCTTGCGCGAGGGCGTCGCGTCGAGCCGCCTGAGCTGGCGCGACAGCATCGCGCACCACCGCGCCTCGTCCGCGCGGATCATCGTCATCAGGGCACTCTGCCGCGGATCGTCGGCCGCTTTGGCGCTGGCCAGCGCGACCCGCGCCCCGGCACGCTCGGCTTCCAGTAGCTCGTTGAGTGCGGTGATGATCTCGTCGCGCGTGGCATAGCCCATATAGGCGTCGCTGCCCTCCGCGGCGTAGCATATGGGGGAGGTGGGCTCCCCGGTCATGCCGCGATCGCCGCCGCGGCGCGGAGCCCGGCGCGGATGCGGTCCATCACGCCGGGATCGGCCTTGGTCGAATGGACGACATAGGCCGAATAGGAGAATTCCGGGCTGCCGGGGACCAGCGCGAGTCGTCCCTCCTCGAGATAGGAACGGACGAACCCCTTGCGGAAATAGCCGCTGCCGCCGGTCGCCAGGATATAGTCGAGTGCGAGCGGTCCATAGCCGATCGAGACCACCGCATTGGGCTGATCGGGGAAGGCCGCCTGGTAGCTGGCGGCGAATTCCTCGCCCCAGTCGATCTGGACATGGTCTTCAGGCGCCAGCGGCGCGCTCGTCGGCGTGGTCCGGACCAGGACCAGCTTCTCCTCGAACAGCAGCTCAGCGATGACGCCGGGGCGGCTCGGCGCGGCATAGAGGACCGCGACGTCGAGCGAGCCTTCCTGGACCTGCTCCATCAACCGTTCCGATGCATCGATCTGGGTGCTGACTGCGATCTCCGGGCATTCGCGCCGCATCCACAGCAGCCAGTGACGCAGCAGGGGGCTCCACAGGCTCAGCTCGGCGCCGATCGTCACCACCGTCTCGCGCCCCGGCGGCAGCGCAACGGCCCGCTGCGCCCGCGCCCACACCTGCACCAGCGTCGTCGCGAAGCGCAGGAACTGCTCGCCGGCCGGGGTCAGTTTTGCCCCCGCCTTGTTGCGGATGAACACCGGTCGGTCGAGCTGATCCTCAAGAACGCGGATGCGCGCGCTGACCGCTGTCTGGGTCAGATTCAGGTTGGCCGCGGCACGCACGAAACTGCCGGTCTTCACGACTTCCAGGAACGTCCGCGCGACGCTGATATCCATCCCGCAAAATCCTTATGCTCAATGAACAATAATATTCATTTGCTTGATAGATGGTAGCGCGCCGAAGATGTCTCCACAAGGAGAGACCGCCATGGTCGAGCCATCGTTCGGTACGGGGCCAGCGTGCTGGCCGGACGTGCCATGAAACACCAAGGACCCTTTCGCCCGGAGCCCTGTCCGCCCGAGTTCGACCTGCTTTCGGTCATCGTCCCTCTGGTGACGATGGCGTTCGGTGTGGGGCTCGGCCTCTACTGCCTGCACGACGCCGGCCGCATCGGTGACGAGTTCTACGTCGCGGCGATGGCGCTGGTCATTGCGGTGCCGGCAGGTATCATCGTCGCCATCGACATCGAGCGGCAGGCGCGCCGCGACGCCCGCGCGCGGAGCAACGAGGTTCCGCCGCCCTTCGACATTCACTTCGTCTGGCCGCCCGAGAAGCCGCGCCAGGATGGCGAGGACGGGGACGGCGAGGCGCCCAGCTTCTCCAAGAGGAAGCCGTGAGCACCGGCCGCGACAGGCACGGCCACCATCTGCCGGCCGGGCTGTGCTGGCTGATCGCCATGGCGATCACCGTCGCCTCGCTGCGGCTGTTCCTGTGGCTGCTCGACAGCGCGGGCGTGATCGGCGCCGAAGAAAGCAATCGCATGATGCTGGTCGCGTTGCCGGTAATGCTGCTGACGCTCGGCTGCCTCGCTCCCACCGGTGAGGAGGAGAAATAGCTGCACCCTTCTCCCCGGTAACCCACAAAAATCACTCAATTTTCTGCGCTGATCGCCTGCTTCGCAGGGCGCAGCGGGAAGGAGCTCCCATGACCATCCAGCTCGGGCAGGTCGCCCCCGATTTCGAACAGGACAGTACCCATGGCCGCCTCCGCTTCCACGACTGGCTCGGGTCGAGCTGGGGCGTGCTGTTCAGCCATCCTCGCAACTTCACCCCGGTCTGCACCACCGAGCTCGGGGAGGTGGCGCGGCTGCGCGCCGAATGGGACCGGCGCAACGTCAAGCCGATCGGGCTGTCGGTCGATCCGGTCGACGCGCACCACAAATGGGAGGTCGACATAGCCGAGACGCAGGGGGCCAGGCTCGACTTCCCGATGATCGCCGATCCCGACGGACGGGTCTCTTCGCTCTACGGCATGATCCATCCGGGGTGCGACCCGACGGTGACGGTGCGGTCGGTGTTCGTGATCGATCCGGCCCGCAAGGTCCGCCTGATCCTGACCTACCCGCCCTCGACCGGACGCAATTTCGCGGAAATATTGCGCGCGATCGACAGCATCCAGCTCACCGACGCGCGGAGCATCGCCACCCCGGTGAATTGGGAGCCGGGCGAGCCGGTGGTGATCTCCCCCAAATTGTCGGACGAGGAAGCCTCGCGTCAGTTCCCCCAGGGCTACAAGACGCTCAAGCCCTATCTGCGGATCGTCGAACTGTCCGCGTCCGGGCAATGAGCCGGGGGCGGACGAGCGGAAGATCGGGCACGCGATGAGCAGCCCGTCCACCCTTTCGGGCGGCGACCGCCGGGCCGGCCTGGCGCAGACCGCGTCGGCCATCGTGGGGTGCCGCGCTGCGGCGGCGCCCAGCCGCGAACTCGACGCGCGGATCGCAGTCGTCATGTTCCCGGCGCTCGCTGCGCTGTCGCCTGTCGAACCGGGCGTCTGGCAGGACGAGGATGGCGGCCGCGTCCGGGCGCTGCGCTACACCGGGGTCTGGTCCGCCGCCGCCACGCTGGTCCCGGCGGGCTGCTGGATCGAAAAGGGCGGTCCCGCCGTCACCGTTGCGGGCGCCGCAGGCGAATGGACCGGCTCGCATCCGATCGAGCCGATCGCGCTCTGCATTGCCGCCCTACGGGCACGGCTCGCCGGACCGCCCTGACCACCAGGCGCGCCCACGCACCAGTTCCGACGTTCCGCCTTCTTTTCAGGAGACCCGCCATGGCCGACCAGAGCCTGACAACTACCCTTGCCCCCCTCCCCGCAGCAGGCCCGCTGTTCGGCCTGCCGCCGCTGCCCTATGGGCCCGGGGAATTGAAGCCTGTCGTTTCGGCCGAGACGCTGCAGATCCACCATGGCAAGCACCATGCGCGCTATGTCGAGACGCTCAACCGGCTGCTGTCGGACCGTCCCGATGCGCCGTGCGCGCTGGAGGACGTCGTCCGGAGCGCCCATGCCGACAGAGAGGGCGCCCTGTTCAACAACGCCGCCCAGGCATGGAACCACGCCTTCTTCTGGGAAAGCATGCGGCCGAAGACGTCGCGGCCGGGAGGACTCCTCGCCGGCGCGATCGCCTCGGCCTTCGGCGACGTCGAGGCGCTCGGCCGCCGCTTCATCGCGGAGGGTACGGGGCATTTCGGGTCCGGCTGGGTCTGGCTGATCGCGCGCGGCGACACGCTCGACGTGGTCTCGACCCATGACGCGGGCTCTCCGATCGTCGAGGATGGCGTGACGCCGCTGCTCACCTGCGACGTCTGGGAACATGCCTATTATATCGACCATCGTCAGGACCGCGCCGGCTGGCTCACCATCTGGTGGAGCATGCTCGCCAACTGGCACTTCGCCGACCGGCAATATGGCGCGGCGCTCGGCCACGGCGAACCCTGGCGCTACCCGGCGGCCAGGGCCGGCTCTGCCAAGTGAAGGAGGACGACATGCTCATCGATGTCTTTGCCGGGCGCGACCGCCGTTCGGCAACCGCAAGGGGAAGCTTCCATTTCGCCCGTTCGCCCCGTCCGGGCGAGCAGATCGAGATCGACGGCGATTTCCTCGTCGTGACGCGTGCCTGGCATCGGCCGGACGTTCATTATCCCGGTCCGAAATTCGCCATCCTCGTCGACGACCGGGCAAGCCGGGCCGGGGAGAGCGGGCCCGTCCATGACGCGGTGGGGACGCCGGCCTAGGCAGCACATCCGTCGTCCCGCAGCTTTGCGAACGGCTCTCCGGCAGGGGGATTGCCCACCGGGGTCCGCTATGCGCCCATGTCCCGGACTGGCAGGAGAGAGCGTCGGGGGTAGCGCGCGCGGCCGGCATGGGTAAGGAGGGGCATTCGCAAAGCTGACTGAGGACACACTTGGAAACCATTACGATCGTCCTGACCCTGCTCGTCGCCGTGGTCGCGAGTGGCCTGATCGCCCGAATGTTGCCTTTCCCGGTGCCCCGCCCGCTGGTTCAGATCGCGTTGGGGGCAGCGATCGGGCTGGTTGCGGATTGGCGCGTAACCCTCGATCCCGACATCTTCTTCCTGCTCTTCCTGCCGCCGTTGCTGTTTCTCGACGGCTGGCGCATCCCCCGCGAGGACCTGTTCAAGGACGGATCGACGATTCTGGAGCTGGCGCTCGGGCTGGTGGTGTTCACCGTGCTCGGCATGGGTTTCCTCATCCATTGGATGATTCCGGCGATGCCGCTCGCAGTCGCCTTTGCGCTGGCCGCGGTGGTCTCGCCGACCGATCCCATCGCCGTCTCCGCGATCGCGCAGCGAACCCCGATCCCCAAGCGGATGATGCACATTCTGGAGGGTGAATCGCTGCTCAACGATGCGTCCGGCCTCGTCTGCCTGCGGTTCGCGGTGGCGGCGGCGCTGACCGGGGCCTTCTCGCTGGGCGACGCCGCGCTCAACTTCCTGTGGGTGGCGATCGGCGGCATCGCGGTCGGCGCGGGCCTCACCTGGCTCGTCGGGTGGAGCAAGACCGCGCTGTCGCGGCGGCTGGGCGAGGAGAGCGGATCGCAGATATTGATCAGCCTGCTGATCCCGTTCGGCGCCTATCTCGTCGCCGAGCATCTCCATTGCTCAGGCATTCTCGCGGCGGTCGCCGCGGGCCTGACCATGGGCTTCGTCGAGGCGCGCGGCAACGCCCTTGCCGCCACGCGGATCCGGCGGACGACCGTATGGGACATGATCCAGTTCACCGCCAACGGGACGATCTTCGTCCTCCTCGGCGAGCAGCTTCCGACGATCCTCGCCGGAGCGGCCGACACGGTCCGCGTCACCGGCCATCACGAACCCTGGTGGCTGGCGATCTACGTCGTCGCGATCAATTTCGGCCTGGCGGGTCTGCGCTTCGCCTGGGTGTGGCTCTCCTTCCGCCTGACCCTGTTGCGGCGCCCGGAGAGCCGCACCCGGCCCAACTGGCGGATCATCGGTGTCATGTCCTTCGCCGGCGTGCGGGGCGCGATCACCCTCGCGGGCGTGCTCACCCTGCCGCTGGCGATGAAGGACGGAACCCCCTTTCCGGCCCGCGACCTCGCCATCTTCCTCGCCATGGGGGTGATCATCCTGTCGCTGATCGCGGCGTCGATCGGCCTGCCGCTGATGATGCGCGGGCTGCAGATGCCGGTAGAGCCATCGGGAGAGGCGGAGGTCGAAGCTGCGCGCATCGCCGCTGCCGAAGCGGCCATCGCCGAGATCGAACGCACCCAGCACCGGCTGGCGGAGGGCCGCAAGGATGCTGACGCCTATGTCGCCGTCGCATCCCGGCTGATGGACGTCTATCGCGAACGGATCGACCAGCAGGCGACCGAGCCCGAGCAGATGGCGCTGCTGCGGCGCGATCAGGGGATCGAACGCGAACTGCGGCTCGCTGCACTCAAGGCTGAGCGCGGCGAGATATTCCGCCGCGTGCGTGACCGCGAACTCGGCAGCGAAGCCGCGCGCAAGCTCGTTCGCGAGCTGGACCTGTCCGAGACCCGCCTGGTGGTCTAGGGGTTCACCGTCCATCCGCCGCCCAGTGCGATGAACGGCGCGCGGTGTTTCTGATCGAGCAGCGCCGGCCTTCAGCGGCGGCCTGTTCGGCTGCGAGCGCGGGCAACTCGGCGATCCGGCCGCCGCGAACACCAGCGCGCTGCCCGGCGAACGGGGCGTGCGCCGACCGTGCCCCGGCAACGGCCTCAATGAGGCATCCTCTCCCAGCTCGACCTTATGGAGGGGCGCTCCAATGCCTCGGCGGAAAGCACGGTGCCCCTCCGCCCCAGGCGAGAAGGTCCCCGGGGGCAAGCCGCGGTCGTCCGGCCTGCGAAGGCAGGCTGTGACATTTGGGGCGAGGTCGCAAACGAATGTTTTTGGTAGCAGGAAGCAAGAATTTTTCCGCGGGCCGGGATGCGGGTCGTCGTTTCGTCAGATCGGACCGTTCGTCCCGAGCGAAACCGAGGGACACCGGAATCTCGGAACTTGTCAGGACCGCTCGACGGACGCCGTTCCAATCGGTTCAATAGATGCCGTGGCTCCCCGCCACCGCACCGGCCACGGTCACGACCGCCGCCGCCAGCACCAGCCGGTGCATCCGTTCCATCCGGGCGAAGGCGCGTGCCGGATCGGCCGAGGCCGCCAGCCGGCGATGGAGGAGCAGCGGCTCGATGGCGAACAGCATCGCCGCGAACAGTGCCCACAATGCGACCATCGCGTGCATCCACCAGAAGTGAGGATCGAGGAAGCGATCCCACATGGCGCCGCGCCAGACCATCCATAGTCCGCTTGCCCCGGCGAACACGACCCAGAGGCGGGCCTGCCCGGCGAAGCGTTCTTCCAGCGCGTGGAAGGCGGCCAGCCGTTCGGATGGGTCGTGGCGGCGCCTGATCGACGGCATCGCCACCAGCGTCACGAATGCCACACCGCCGATCCAGAAAAGAATCGCGACGATGTGCACGACGCGGGCGATGATGCCGTCCATCGCCTGCGCCTCAGGCGGCCAGGAGCTCGTCGGCGGGACCGAAGAACTCATAATGGATGCGGTCCGACGCGACGCCGGCGAGCGACAGCGCCGATACCGCCGCGCGCAGGAAGGGGCGCGGACCGCAGATATAATAATCGGCTTCCCCCACGGGCGTGTTGGCGATCAGCCATGCGTCGGTGATGATGCCGGGGTGGTCGTAATCGACGCCCGCGCTTTCGCCAGGCAACGGCGTCTGGTGGAAGTCGGTGGCGCGGATCGCGCCGCCCTGCGCGGCCAGCGCGCGGACATGGTCGCGCATCGCATGGGTTTCGCGGTCGTGGGTGCCGTGGATATAGTGGGTGGCAAGCGCCGGATGCCGCGCCGCGATCGTTTCCAGCATCGCGACCATCGGAGTCAGCCCGACCCCGCCCGACAACAGCACCACCGGGCGCTCGGGGTGGTCGGGAAGGAAGAACTCGCCCGCCGGCGGGGCGACCTTCAGGACGGTGCCGACCTGCGCGTGATCGTGCAGCCAGCCCGATGCGAGACCCTGCGGCTCGCGCTTGACCGAAATGCGATAGGTCTCCCCGTTGGCTGCGCCTGAGATCGAATAGTTGCGCTTGACCGGCGGATGGCCGGGGATTTCGAGCCAGAAGGTCAGATACTGCCCCGGCTTGTGGGCCATCACCGCCTGGCCGTCGACCGGGCGCAGCACGAAGGAGTTGATCACGCTGCTCTCGCGGACAACCTGCTCGATCCGGAATTCGCGCCAGCCGTTCCAGCCGCCGTCCGCGGCCTTCTGCTCGCCATAGACGCGCTGTTCGCGGGCGATCAGGATGTCGGCCAGGAACCAATAGGCCTCGCCCCAGGCGGCGAGGATCTCGTCGGTCGCCGCATCGCCGAGCACCGCCTTGATCGCGCCGAGCAAGGCATCGGCGACATGCGGGTAATGTTCGGGCAGGATCTGGAGACCGACATGTTTCTGGGCGATGCGTTCAACCGCCGGGGCGAGCGCGGCCAGATTCTCGATGTTGCTGGCATAAGCGAGGATCGCGCCGGTCAGCGCGCGCGGCTGGGACCCGCCATCGCCGTGGTGCGACTGGTTGAACAGGTCGCGAATCTCGGGGTTCTGGAACATGCGCGCATACATTTCGCGCACGATGTCGAGCCCATGCGCCTCGAGCGCGGGCACGGTGGCTTTGACGAGCGCAATGGTGCGCTCGTTGAGTGTCTTGGACATCAACGTCTCCTTATGGTCGAACGGAAGGGGAGGCCGGGCCTAGCCGGGCGGCCGGTCGTAGAAGTCGACCTGCATCCTCATGGGCCCCTGGGGCGTGACGAAATGCGGTTGTTCGGGCAGCAGCACGGCGGCTTGCCCCCCGTCGAGGACGACCTCCGATTCGGGGTCGAGATAGGTCAGGAGCAAGCGGCCCTCCAACACCCGGACGATGCCCCAGACACCGGCCTTGGTCATGTGGCGGCGTTGCAGCGCCATCGGCAGGCTGGCGTTGTCGAACATCGGAGTCGAGCGATAGGGTACGGGCGCGGTCATTGCGCGGCGCCTCCGGCGGCGCCGGCCTGTCGCCGCTGGGGCTGATGCGGTGGCGGAGCGAGGCGGAAGAAGAGGGCGAGTTGCAGGCTCTCGGCGATGCGCCGGGCCTTGTCCTGGAGCGCGGCGGCGGCGCGCGGTTCCATCAGCTCGTCGGTGGTCCGCGTCCAGATCGCCAGCCACCGGTCGAACAGTGCGGGTGTGATCCGGCTGCGATGGCGGGCATGGGCGGGAACGGGCTGCCCCTTGTAGCGGCCGCTGGTCAGCATCACCGACGACCAGAAGTCGGTCAGCTTGGCGAGATGCTCGGGCCAGTCCTCGACCGCGTCGTTGAAGATCGGGCCGAGCTGCTCATCGGCACGGATGCGGGCGTAGAAGGCATCGACCAGACGGCTCAGCCCTTGATCGTCGATCCGCAATCCCGACATCGCCCGACTCCGAAAACATGTATCTTATGTGCATCTATCCTTGTGGGGATAAAGATGCAAGCGAAATACATATTTCCGGTGCGGCGTTGGAAAGGCGCCGTTTGCAGGGAATTGCGCCGCCGGACCCAGAGGGCCGGCGGCGCTCCCCCAGCTATTTGAGATCTTCGACCGAGACCCAGCCCTTGGTGCCGTAGGCGTCGCTGACCTCGACGAAGAGGCCCTCGCGTACGCCGGTCGGGGTGAGCGCGGTGCCGGCGCGCAGGGAGCGAACCGCCTCTCCGGGCTCGGGCTGGGCGAACAGCTTGGTGTCGACGGCGGTGGTGAAGCCGGGCTTGGCCGCAGCCGGGGCGGCAGCCGCAAGGGCGGCGGGCCTCGCCGAGGTGAGCGCGGCCTGTTGCGCGACGACGTTGTTGAACGCGATGACGAAGGCGCCGGTCAGCATCTGTCCGTCCTTCGATGTCGAATAGCCGCCATTGGCATAGTCGCCATAGCCCATCGAGGTCATCTGGGCCCGGGCCGCGTCGGCCCAGGGATTGCCGCCGATGCCGCCGAGCCCGCCGATCGACACCTGGGTCTTGGTCTGCGTGCCGCTACCGGTGACAAGGGTCTGACCATTGGCCGGGCTGATGATGCGCAGGCCCGCCGCGACGGTCTTCTTCTTGCCCCCGAAGCCGCCGAACATGCTGAGCGCCTGGCCGCCGAACGGAAGGCTGCCCGCCATCTTGCCGGCCATGCCGGACCGGACCAGCCCTTCGGTCAGGGCGGTCTGCGCCAGGCTGGTGCCCTGATCGACCTCCTCCTTGTCGCCCGCGATCGCGTTGACGAGGAAGTCGACCGGTTGGCCGCCCCCGCTGTTCTGGAGTGTGAAGCAATTGCTCTGCACCGCCATCGCGGCGATCAGGTCGCGCGGGCTGCTGAGGCCATATTTGGTCCAGCCCTGCGTCTCGCCGTCGACGACGGCGATGCTGCCGATCGGTTTGTCGCATCTTGACAGGGTGACGGGCGCGTCGGCCGCGAAGGCCGGTTGCGCCGAAATCAGGGCAGCAAGAAGCGCCGCCGGAATGACGTATCTCATGATGATGAACCCCCGTTCTCTCTCCGGGCCGAAACCACATCGCTGCAATACGCGATTCAACGGTCCGGCCCGCCCTTACGATTCCTGAATTCGGGGAAGAATGCCACGACAAAGGGCCGATGATCGATCGCGCTTTTGCTTCCGGGCGCGCGCATTGCTATGGCGCCCGCCAACCGCTCCGCCTTATGCGAGATTTTCGTGACCGTTCCGCTCGACCGCATCCGCAACTTTTCGATCATCGCCCATATCGACCATGGCAAGTCGACCCTCGCCGATCGCCTGATCCAGCGCACCGGCGGCCTGACCGACCGCGAGATGTCGGCGCAGGTGCTCGACAATATGGACATCGAGAAGGAGCGCGGCATCACCATCAAGGCGCAGACCGTGCGCCTCGACTACAAGGCCAAGGATGGCCAGGACTATGTTCTCAACCTGATGGACACGCCGGGCCATGTCGACTTCGCCTATGAGGTGTCGCGCAGCCTGGCGGCGTGCGAGGGCGCGCTGCTCGTCGTCGACGCGGCGCAGGGGGTCGAGGCGCAGACCCTGGCCAACGTCTACCAGTCGATCGAGCACGACCATGAGATCGTGCCCGTCATCAACAAGATCGACCTGCCCGCCGCGGAACCCGACAAGGTCAAGGCGGAGATCGAGGATATCATCGGTCTGCCCGCCGACGACGCCGTCCTTGCCAGTGCCAAGTCCGGCATCGGCATCGATGAGATATTGGAAGCGATCGTCGCCCGCATCCCGGCGCCCAAGGGCGACCCGGCCGCGCCGCTCAAGGCGATGCTCGTCGATAGCTGGTACGATCCCTATCTCGGCGTCGTCATCCTGATCCGGGTCGTCGAAGGCACGATCCGCAAGGGCCAGCAGATCAAGTTCATGCAGGCGGATACCGTTCATCTGGTCGACCGTGTCGGCTGTTTCCGGCCGAAGATCGAGCAACTCGGCGAAATGGGCCCCGGCGAGATCGGGTTCATCACCGCGCAGATCAAGGAGGTCAGCCAGACCGCCGTCGGCGACACCATCACCGATGCAAAGAAACCGACTGCCGAGCCGCTGCCGGGCTTCAAGGAAGTCCAGCCGGTGGTGTTCTGCGGCCTGTTCCCCGTCGACGCCGCCGATTTCGAGAAGCTGCGCGAGAGCCTCTACAAGCTGCGTCTCAACGACGCCTCGTTCAGCTTCGAGGCCGAGTCCTCGGCGGCGCTGGGCTTCGGCTTCCGCTGCGGCTTCCTCGGCCTGCTCCACCTGGAAATCATCCAGGAGCGGCTGACCCGCGAATATGACCTCGACCTGATCACCACCGCCCCGTCAGTGGTCTATCGCCTCCACCTCAGCCATTCCAAGACCGAGGACGCCAAGGTCATCGAGCTGCACAACCCGGCCGACATGCCCGATCCCAATCGGATCGACATGATCGAGGAGCCGTGGATCGAGGCGACCATCTATGTCCCCGACGAATATCTCGGCTCACTGCTCAAGCTGTGCCAGGATCGGCGCGGCATCCAGAAGAACCTGACCTATGTCGGCGGCCGCGCGCAGATCACCTATGAGCTGCCGCTTAACGAGGTGGTGTTCGACTTCTATGACCGGCTCAAGTCGATCAGCCGGGGCTATGCCAGCTTCGACTATCACCAGATCGGCTATCGCGAGGGCGACCTCGTCAAGATGAGCATCATGGTCAACGGCGAACCGGTCGACGCGCTCAGCATGATCGTCCACCGCGCCGCCGCCGAGGCGCGCGGCCGGCACATGTGCGAGCGGCTCAAGGACCTCATCCCCCGCCACCTGTTCAAGATCCCGGTGCAGGCCGCTATCGGCGGCAAGGTGATCGCACGCGAGACGATCGCGGCGATGCGCAAGGACGTGACCGCCAAATGCTATGGCGGCGACGCCACCCGCAAGCGCAAGCTCCTCGAGAAGCAGAAAGAGGGCAAGAAGCGGATGCGCGAATACGGCAACGTCAACATCCCGCAGGAGGCGTTCATCGCCGCGTTGCGGATGGGCGACGAAGGTTAGGACGCGGCGGAGGGCCGCATATCAATCGCTGATATGTCCCTCGTCCGCTCAAAAAATCGGGCGGCGGACCGCAATGCCCCTTGCCGGTCCGCCGCCCTGTGGGGGCTGGAAGTCCTCCCTGTGTGTCCCCGGCCGGCCGGATCGGGGGGAGGACAGCCGGCCGGGCACCTTTGTTCGGCTTACGCCGAAACCCTGGGTCGCGTTGGCCTCAGTGGCGGCTGCGCGGCACGTTCGCTTCCGGCAGCCGAATCCGCTCGATCTCGGTGGCGACCGCTTTCCACAGGCCGACGCCGTAGCTGTCGCCGTCGCGGATCAGCACACCGATGCGGCTGGCGACATAGCTGTCGGTCTGATCGCCGAAATCGTCGATCACCCTTCGCGCGAAGTCCCGGATCATACTGGTCTCCATGACGCTACTACTCTTCTTCTCCAACGGCTGGGACATGCCCTAGATCAACCCCTCGGCCCGCAGGCTGCGCCAGCCCGTGCGCGCCACTATCAGGTGGTCATGCACCGCGATGTCGAGCGTCCGGGCCGCCGCAACAAGATGCGCGGTCGCCTTCACGTCGGCCTGGCAGGGGGTCGGATCTCCCGACGGATGATTATGGACCACGATCAACGCGGTCGCGCCGACCTCCAGCGCCCGCTTCAATATCTCACGCGGATAGAGCGGCGCCTGGTTCACCGTGCCGCGCGCCATCACCTCGTCGCGCAGCAGCCGGTTGGTCGAATTGAGAAAGAGTACCCTGAGATGCTCGATCGCGTTGTAGGCCATCGCGGCGAACAGATAATTGGTCAGCGCCTCGGAGCTGGAGAGGATCGGGCTCTGGCCGAGCCGGGTCCGCAGCGAATGAAGCATCGCGACGCGCATCGCGACCAGAAAGTCGACGACCTGACCGTCCTCGGGAAGGCAGGCGTGGAGCAGGCCGGGCTCGGCCGCCAGGATCGCGGGAAGGCTGCCGAATTCATCGAGCAGCTCGTCGACGATCGCGCCGCTATGCGCGAGCGCGAGCGGCTGGAGCAGCGCTTCTAGTATCTCGCGACATTCGCCCTGGGGATCGAGGCTTGCCTCCGGCGGAAGTTCCACGTTCCGACCGCTATGCCCACCAGCATGGGATATGCCCAGAATTCCTGCGCGTTCGCGTAGGCCAAGGCCGCCACCGAGCGATCGGCTAGACTGGCCAGGTGAATGGTCACCGCGATCAAATGGAAGGATGTTACCCATATCGGCCAATATCGATCACTGGAGAGGGCAAGATTGCCGAAGGCCGCGAGCACGAGCAGGTCGACGATGATGATCCCCGCTTCGGGCGAGCGCCAACCCGGATAGAAGGAGTTGGCTGCCACGACGGTGAGGATCGAGCCGACGACCATGATCGCCGCTCCGACCCTTTCGGGCCAGCCGCCGCGCCATCCCGCATAGGAGGCGACGGCGACCAGCGCGAACAGGTACAAGAGCTGGAAGAACAGGGCGAGCAGCATGCGGCGACCGAATCATAAGGACATTCCCCGGTCAAGCATGGTTGCGACGCCCCGCTGCCAGCGGGGCGAGCCTCAGGCGGCTGCGACCTCGGTGAGGTGGCGGACTTCCGAGTTGAACGGCTTGCCGACCAGGCCACCCAGGCCATAGGTCTTCAGGCCGATCTCGTCCTTGGTGGCAGCCAGCTCGCGGTGGCTGGCGATGATCTTGGCGCGCGCCTTGACCAGCGTGGAGAAGCTCTCCGCGGCATATTCCAGCGCTTCCTGGGCGACTTCGCAGGCCAGGTCGGCCTCGGCGCGGGCAGCCGGGATGAAGCCGGTCAGCTCGGCGGTCTTGGCAATGGCGAGGTCGATCGCATGCTCGGCGGCCATCAGCCGGTCGGCGACGCCCTGGGCAACTTCGCGGCGCTTGAGAATGGTCTGGCGATTGAACATGTGCTGCTCCCTTCGCACGGCCTGTCCGCAGGCCGCACGTCCCTGTTTCGACGATGAATGGTATTCGGGTGCGCTTAGGCCTGGAAAAGGCGCTTCAGCGCGTCGAGGCCGGCGAGAAGTCCGCCGAATGCAAGCGCCGAGGCAATGGCGATCGAAACGATCCACCCCAGACGCTGCACGATGCTTAGGTCATTACGCTCCCTCCCCGGCGTGGGGATGGGCAGGTTGACGAAGC
Organism: Sphingomonas sp. Y57; assembly: GCF_001015195.1. GTDB lineage: Bacteria > Pseudomonadota > Alphaproteobacteria > Sphingomonadales > Sphingomonadaceae > Rhizorhabdus. The sequence goes on from NZ_LDES01000027.1 coordinate 98,638, forward strand.
CGCCGGTGGCGAATGCGGGTGTCCGGAACGCGATCTGCTCTTCCCGAACTGCACTGCCGTGGTAGCCGCTGTCCTCCTGCCGAACCCCATGAATGTCGGACAGCCCGACAGTGGCATGGACGGGCTGGGGAGCAACATGCGACGATTGATATACGGCTGATTGATATGCGTTCGGGGTCTCGTATTTCGCCAGGATTCGCGCCGCTTCGAAGCGATTTGCGACGCCCAGGGTCTGGATCGCCATGCGCAGCCGCTGGTCGACGGTATGGGGGGATATGCCCAGTTCGCGCGCGATGTCCTTGGACGAAAGATGCATGAGAACCATACGCAGGCAAACGCGCTGCGCTTCGGTGAGCTTCTCTATGCGATCCGATTCCATGGCACCGATCATATCGCCAATCCTCGACTGTGTAAAATCCGACACAAGGGAGAGGCATGATCGCGGCTGATGAAGCAACGGTGACATGCCCCGTGACATGGCTCCGGCATTGATAGGGCATTGATATGCGGGCGGGCGTCGATACCACGCCGCTGAGCATTGCGATCATCCGGCGCGGCCCCTAGGCTCGCGCCATGGCGGCGGGGGACCATCGGCAGGCGAGCCGAATCGCGATCGTGGGGACGGGCTATGTCGCCGACCTCTACATGCCCTCGCTGCGTACCTTCCCCGGGCTGGAGGTCGTCGGCGCCTGGGACGTCGATCCCATCCGCCTCGCCGCCTTCGCGGGGCAGTGGTCGATCGATTCTGCCGCCAACCTTGCCGACCTGCTTGCCCGGCGGCCGGCGATCGTCCTGAACCTCACCAATCCCCACGCCCATGCCGGCGTCACCCGCGCGGCGCTCGAAGCCGCCTGCCATGTCTGGAGTGAGAAGCCACTCGCGCTCGATCTCGGCGAGGCGGAGGAGCTCGCCCTGCTCGCGCGGGAGCGCGGGCTTCACCTCGCCTCGGCGCCATGCAGCGTGCTCGGGCGTGCCGCGCAGACCGTCTGGGCGGCATTGCGTGAGGGACGGATCGGCACGGCACGGCTTGTCTATGCCGAGCTCGACGACGGCTTCCTGCCGGCCGCGCCCTATCCGCGCTGGCGCTCGGCGAGCGGTGCGCCCTGGCCCGCGGACGACGAATTCCGCACCGGCTGCACGGTCGAACATGCCGGCTATTATCTGTCCTGGCTGATGGCGATGTTCGGACCGGCGCGCCGGATCGTCGGCGGGTCGGCACGGCTGCTCGACCCTGGCCAGACCGGTACAGGCCATGCTGCTCCGGATTATGCGTCGGCGACATTGTATTTTGACGCGATGGTGGCGCGGCTCACCTGCTCGATCGTCGCCCGCCACGATCATCGGCTCCGTATCTTCGGCGATGACGGCGTGCTCGAGATCGGGGAGGCCTGGGCGAATGACGCCCGGGTCCGCGTCCGACGCCGCCACGTCCTCCGCCGCCGGCTTATCGACAACCCCTTTGCGGCGACGGTCCGTCCGCGCGGGGCCGGCCACCCCATGGTCCGGCGGCGCGGCGCGGCGTCCATGAACTTCGCGCTCGGCGTCGCCGAGATGGCACGGGCGATCGCCGAGGGCCGCACCCCGCGCCTCGCCGGCGATTTCGCGCTCCATCTGACCGAGGTCGTATTGGCGATGCAGGCGGGCGGCGACTATCGGCCGCGCACCGGCTTCGCGCCGATCGCGCCGATGGACTGGGGCGCGTGACCCCCCCGCCGCTGCGCTTTTCGGTGGTCGGACGCGGCCGGATGGCGGCGACGATGCGCGCACTGGTCGGCGACGTCGGCGAGGCCGAGGCCGAGGCCGTCTATATAGCCGGCCGCAATCGCGACCATGCCGCCCGTTCGCTGGCCGCGCTCGCCGCCGGCAAGGCGGTGCTGTGCGAGAAGCCGGCGGCGATGAACCTCGCGGAAGCGGAGGCGGTGGTGGCGGAGTCGCGTCGCACCGGACTGCTCTATATGGAGGCGGTGGCCACGCCCTTTCTGCCCGCAGTGGCGGCCGCACTGGGCGCGGCGCGGTCGGGGCGGCTTGGCACGCCCGCCCATGTCGAGGCCAGCTTCGGCTACCGCGTGCGGCGCGCCGACCGTCCTCGCCTGTTCGAGGCGGACGGGGGAGTGCTCGCTGACCGGGCGGTCTATCCGCTGATGCTCGCGTTGATCGCGCTCGGCCCGGTGCGAGCGATGCGCGCCACCGTCGATCGCGACGCCAGGGGGACCGACGTTGCCGCCCGGATCGCGCTCGACCATGAGGGCGGCGGTCGCTCCGATCTGGCGGTCTCGTTCGTCGAATGCCTGGACAACAGCCTGCATATTGCCGGCGACGCTGGCGCGGTCGAGGTCCAGCCGCCTCTCCTGACCGCACAGCGGCTGCGCTTCACCGGTCCCGGCCGGGCGGCACCTTCGCGGCTGTGGCGCCATGCCCGGCAGAATCCGCTGGCGCGACGCCTGGCCGACCTCGGCAGCCGGGGATCTGCGCGCTGGCATCCGTTCGGCGTCAGCCCCTACGCCCATGAACTCGAACATTTCGCCGCGCTCTACCGCGCCGGGGCGGTGGAGAGCCCGGTGGTCAGCCACGCGCGAATGGTCGAAGTCGCCCGTCTCGTCGAGCAGGCACGCCGCGCATGAAGCTTGCCTATCTTCTCAACAGCTATCCGATGACGAGCACCACCTTCATCCGGCGGGAGATCGCCGCGATCGAGCGGGCGGGAGTGCCGGTCAAGCGCTTCGCGGTGCGGCACTGGGCCGAGCGGCTGATCGATCCGCAGGACAGGACCGAGCAGGCTCGGACCGAATATCTGATGACGGCACGGGCCGGCCGGCTGGCCGCTGGTCTCGCCGCGCAGGCGCTCCGTCATCCGCGCCGGTTCGGCGCAGGGCTGACGGCAGCGACGGCGCTATACCGCGCGGCCGGCGGGGGAGTGATCCGCCACGTCGCCTATCTGGCCCAGGCGATACGGCTGAAGCAGCGTTGCGACGCGCTCGGTATCACGCATGTCCATGCCCATTTCTCGACCAACGCGGCCGCTGTCGCGATGCTGTGTCGGCAATTGGGCGGGCCGCACTACAGCTTCACCGTCCATGGGCCTGATGAGCTGGAGGGCTTCGGGGCGAACAGCCTCACCGAAAAGGCGCTCCACGCTCGGGCGGTGATCGCGATCAGCGGCTATTGCCGCGACCGGCTGTGCGCACATCTTCCCGAAAGCCTGTGGGACAGGGTTCGGATCATCCCATGCGGCCTCGACCTGCACGCCTATCCGCCGGAGCCACCAGCGCCGTCGATGAGCGGGCGGCTGCTGTCGGTCGGCCGGCTTTGTCCCCAGAAGGCGCAGGTCGAGATTCCGGCGGCGGTCGCAGCGGCAGTCGCGGCTGGCCATTCCGAAGTGTCGGTGGAGCTGATCGGCGACGGCGAGAGCCGTGGTGCGATCGAGCGGGAGATCAGGAGGACGGGCACCGACCGGCGGATCAAGCTGCTCGGCTGGCGCGACAACGCCGATGTCCGGCGCCGGATGGGCGAGGCCTGCGCGCTGCTGCTTCCCAGCCATGCCGAGGGACTGCCCATCGTCATCATGGAGGCGTTCGCGCTCGGCCGTCCGGTGATCGCTACCCGTATCGCCGCTATACCCGAACTGGTCGACGAACCGTGCGGCTGGCTGGTCGAGCCCGGCGACGCCGCGGGGCTCGCGGCGGCGATCGGCGCGGCCATGGATGCGACCGAGGCCGATCTGACGCGGATGGGGGCCGAGGCGCGCAGGCGCATAGCCGCCCGCCACGACCTCGACCGCATCGCCCCCGAACTGATCGCGCTGCTCGCGGCGGGGGACTAGGGCGGGCCGACCCGGCCGGTGAGGCTTTCGAGCGGGGCGCCGCGTGTCGCTGCGTCGAGATCGTCGGCGCGCAGAATGGCGGCAACGGTGGCACAGCGCTGGCCCGCATGATCGAGGGCCTGGAGTTGGCCGAGGTGGCGGCGGGCGAGGACCTCATCATCGATCAGGGCGAGGCCCAGCGCTTCGAGTTGCGCGCGCGCCGCGTCGAGTTCGTCGGCAAGCAGTGCCAGCAGTCGGGGGCGGTCGACCGATGCCACGGCTGGGACTCAGGCCGCCGCGTGGGCGGCGGCGCGGCAGCCGTCGAGGAGCGCGGCGGCGATCGCGTCGAGCGGCAGATCGCGGGTGATTGCCCCGGCCTCGCGGGCGGCGGCCGGCGCCTGGTCGACGAGGCAGCTAGGCGAATCCTGGGCGATGGTGAGCGCGCCGCTGGCGTGGAGGGCCTTCATGCCGGCGACACCGTCGGTCCCGATGCCGGTCAGGATCACGCCGACCGTGTTGGCTCCGGCGGTGCGGGCGGCGGTCGCGAACAGCAGGCTTGCGGAGGGGCGCGCGCCGTTGACCGGGTCGGTCCGCAGCAGCTTGACCGACGGATCGGGCCAGCGGTCGATCACCGCGTGCATGGCGGGATCGCAGGCGATCTGTATTTCGCCCTGGCGGAGCGGCCGGCCGTCCTCGGCGAGCACCACCCTGGCCTGGCAGTGCGTTTTGAGCCGCTGCATCAGCGGCGGGACGAGTTCGGGCTCGATCCGCAGGGAGATGACGACAGGCGGGGTGTCGGCCGGCAGGCCGGGCAGGAGATGGAGCAGCGCGTCGACTCCGCCGGTCGACGCGCTCATCACCCCAATCCTGCCGTTCCAGTCGAAAGCCGAGTGGTGCTGATGATGGTGATGCGCCCCGGCGCGGGCCGGGACATCTCTGGCATAGCGCGCTGAGCGTGCCGAGCCGTTGGCCGCGGCAACAACCAGCGTACTCAGCCGCTGCGCGAATTCCTCGCGATTCTCCGACGTCGGCTTGGGGAAGCAGTCGAGGGCGCCGCGTTCCAGCGCCTGGAAGGAAGCCTCCGCCCCCTTCTGGGTAAGCGACGAGAGCATGATCACCGGCATCGGCCGGTCGCGCATGACCTCTTCCAGATAGTCGAGACCGTTCATGCCGGGCATCTCGATGTCGAGGGTCATGACATTGGGGCGCAGCCGGGCGATCATCTGCCGAGCCTCCTCGGCGCTGGCGGCGGTGCCGACCACCTCGACGCCGGGCGCGCGGTCGAAGATCGACCCGAAGAAGGCGCGCATGGTGAGGGAGTCGTCGACGACGAGCACGCGAGCCCGGGTACGGACGGAAATCATGCCGGGAGCCTTCTCATGACGATACGCTCTCGATCGCGCTGGCAAGCTGTGCCGGATTGAAGGGCTTGACGAGCCAGCCATCGGCGCCGGCGGTGCGCGCCCGATCCTGCTTGTCGAAGGAGCTTTCGGTCGACAGGACGAGGATGGGCATGTCGTCGTGGCGGTCCTGAGCGCGTACTGCCGCGACAAGGCCGAAGCCATCGAGGCGCGGCATGTTGATGTCCGTGATCATGACGTCGGGCCGGTCATGGGCGTCGAGCCATTCCAGCGCGGCGACGCCGTCCTCGGCCTCCGCGACCAGGAAGCCCTGACCGGTCAGGGTCATGCGCAGCAATTTGCGGATGAAGGATGAGTCATCCACCGTGAGGATCATCTTGGGCACGCCCGTCTTCCCGTCATTCGGGACCTCTCGCCCCGTCCCATCCGATAGCGAAAAGCGGTTAACAGCCTGTTGCGTCCCGTCCGCTTGGACGAAAGGATGACTCATCATCAGCAGGGACGGATTCCGTAACGGCAATGAGCTCAGGAGGACGATCGCGCTCTAGGTAAAAATCCGGGGAAGCGGCGCTTGGCCATGGATTATAGCCATGGCGCCGCAGCTTCCGCTCAGGAGCCATTTGCATAGCCCGCCGCGGGGCGGGTGCCCGGCCGGACAACAGTAATGGCTACCGTGGGACGAAGGAGCTTTAACAACGCGTTCAAGCGATGGTTGGTCAATTTTGAAAAAAAGTTTCAAAAAGTACAGGGATACTTGTCTATTATAACAGAAATTGGGCGAAATATCCGAAATTATCAGGATGGAATGTCGCGGCAACGTGTGACGTCGGTGGATATTGGCCGTACCGGTGACTGAAATCTTCAACTCGTCCGTTGAAGCGGTACTTTGCCGCGACTAAATTCATAGAAAATTACGTATCCGAAACGAATTCCTGCGGTTTTTTGTTTGACCGCCTGCGGGCTTGAGATAAGTATCTATAAACGCAGGGCTTTTGGGGTGGCTATTATGGTGCGCGGGGGCGGCGGCACGCGATGACCGCACGGCGGATCATTCATATCGTCGACGATGAGGCGATCGTGCGCGCCTCGATCGTGAGCCTTGTGCAGGCGCACGGGCCGTTTGAATGCCGCGAATATGCCAGCGGGGAGGCGTGTCTGGCTGCGATCGACGCGATCGAACCCGGCTGCGTGGTGCTCGATCTCCAGCTCGACGAAATCGGCGGATCGAAGCTGATCCAGGCCTTGGCCGAGCGGAAGGACCGCTTCCGGACGATCGTGGTCACAGGCTTCAGCGATCTGGTTACCGCGATCGAGGCGTTCCGCGCCGGTGCGGTCGACTTCCTTCACAAGCCCTATGAGATGCGCGCGCTGCTCGATGCGATCGACCGGGCCTTCCACCTGCTCGAGCACGGCGGCGAGCCGCCCGCGCTGGTGGCGGAGGCGAAGGCGCGCCTGGCCCGCCTGACCCACAACGAGGCCCAGGTGCTCGCGTTGCTCGTCGGCGGCGAGACCAACCAGGACATTGCCAGGATGCTCGATCTCGATCCCCGCGCGGTGCAGGTTCATCGCGCCCGGGCACTGGCGGCGATCGGGGCGCCGTCGATCCTGGCGGCGATCCGGACCGCGGCGATCGCCGGCTGGCCGCAGGTCGCAGCCAGGCCGGCGGGGTCATCCCGGCCAGGCCGGGATGACGGGTAAGGATCAATAACGGAAGCGGAGACCCGCTGTCGCCGCCCGGCCCAGCTGGCCGTAGCCGACTGCGGTCTGGTAGCGCTCATCGAACAGATTCTCGATCCGCCCGTAAAGCTCGATCGCCTCAGTCAGCGGCAGAGACGCGCGCAGGTCGACCAGCACATAGCCGCCAAGCCGCTTGCTATTGGCGGGGTCGTCGAAGCTGCGCGAGACATGAGTGATCGTCGCGCCGGTGTTCAGCCCGAAGGGCCAGCGATAATCGCCGGTCACGTTCACCGTCTGGCGTGGCCGGCGGGCCAGCTGGCGGCCGAAATTGGGATCGGTCCGTTCGCGGTTGCGGGCGTTGGTGAAGCTGTAATTGGCGGTGAACAACAGGTCGCCGGTCGGTGCGATACGCAGTTCCGCCTCGACGCCTCGCGCGCGCGCCCGCGCGATATTGGCGTAGGTGAAGGTGCCCAGATCGAAGTCGATGAGGTTGGTCGTGTTGCGTTGGAACCAGGTAGCGCGCACCTCGACCGCGTCTCCGATCAGCCTCTGGGCGATGCCCGCGTCCCAGCCCTTGGCCTTTTCGGGACGGAGGTCCCGGAAGCCGTAGTCGCCGTAGAGCTGGTAGAGCGACGGCGCCTTGAATCCCTCGCCATAGCTGGCGCGCAGGGTGGTCGACCCGGTGTTCGGCGTATAGGCTAGGTCGGCGCTGAGCGTGGTTGCGTCGCCGAACTGGCTGTGGTCGTCGTAGCGGACGCCCGCCCCGAGGTTCAGGCCCTCGTCCGGGCGGGCGTGGACATCGAGATAGACGCTGTCGATGTTTGCTTTCGCGCGCGCCGTCGCCGGCGGGCCGAAGCCGGTGCTGATCGTGCGGAGCTTCTCCTCCTGATGTTCGGCGCCGAAGGTCGTCCGGACGATGCCGAGTTCGGCTACGCCCTGATATTCGAAGCGCAGATTGTGTCCGCGCGCATCGAAATTCTTCACCGGCGCCATCGCCGGATCATAGCTGTCGCGGTCGATCCGAGTGAAGGCGGTGGCGATCCGGTTGCGGAAGCGGCCATCGAAAAGGTCGGCATTGAGCCCGGCATAGCCGACGATCTGCTGCTGGCGCTGATATTCGTCCGTGTCGGCGAGGGTGTAGTTGGGGGCTGGGAAGCCGTCGAGGTCAACCTTGCTGCGGGTATAGAAGCCGCGCAGGTCGAGCGAGAGCTGCCCGCTCAGTTCGGTGGTGGTCTTGAGATGTGCGCCGAACAGGTGGTAGCCGTCCTTTTCCGTGCCGCTGTCGGCCACCGAGATGCCGTCGGTCGTCAGATAGCCCGCGCCCGCGCTGATCGCGGTCGGGCCCACCTTGCCGCTGATTGCGCCCGACAGACGGCCGGTCTCGTAGCGGCCATATTCGCCGGTCGCCCGCATCTCGAACCGGTCGGTGGGCTCGCGGGTAATCAGGTTGATCACGCCGCCGATCGCCTGGCTTCCCCACAACACGGACTGCGGTCCACGCAGCACCTCGATCCGATCGAGATTGTCGGTCAGCAGGTCGGCGAAGTTGAAGCCGCCGCCCGGTGCCGACGGATCGTTGAGCTTGACCCCATCGATCAGCGCCACGGTCTGGTCCGACTGGGCGCCGCGGATGAAGACGCTGGTGACGGTGCCGAGGCCGCCGTTGCGCTGGATGGTCACGCCGGGCAGCGTCCGGAGCAGATCGGCGAGCGGAACGGTCTGGCGCTGCTCGATCGTCGCCGCGTCGATCACCGAGATCGACTTGCCGACCTCGGACAGCTTCGTCTCGGTGCGATCGGCGGTGACAACGATGCTATCGGCATCGACGTCTTCTGCGTAGCCCGCGGCCGGGAGCAGCGCATTAGGGAAAATCGTAAGCGCCGCAAGCAGGGATGTGGTGAAAGTCCGCATTTAGGTCCTCCCATGGATCAATCCATCGGGGCCGGACGCGCGGCTTCGGAAACGCACCCCGCGCACGACCCCAGTCGGCGTCGTCACGCGAGGTTTTCGCCTCGATCATGTGGTGCACCCCGCCCGCATGATGGAACGACCGCGACGGGCAGGTCTCCTGGCTCTCGGGTCGTCGCGTCTCGTCCGGCCTTCCCGGATGCCTGGGCATCCAGTGACGCGGGATGGACGATCGCTCGCCGATCACAGTTGCGGGGGCAGCTTCGGCTCGCGGGACGACCCCGCTTCCGAATTCCCTTTCATCCCGTTTCCGGGAACCTGTCGCGCCGTGGCCTGTAGGGCCGGAGCCCGCCGATCGCAAGGGCCGTGACGGGGCGCACGCACCCGAGCCCGGGTGCCAAGCTATTGATGGACCTCCGATAGGCGATGACATGGGTGTCAAAGCCGGATATGAAGGCGCGGAGACGATGGGGATCGTCGCTAAGGGGTATCAGGGGGCATTCTTGCGTAGCTCGTTCTTTTCGACGGCCGTGCTCACGGCCCTGCTCGCCGCATCGTCGTCGCAGATCGCATGGGCGCAGATCGTCGCCCCGGGCACCGGGCAACAAATCGCCCCCGGCCGTGACGAGCTCCAGGACCGGACCCGGCAGCAGCCCGCGCGCGCGCCGCGACTCAAGGTCGAAGGCGACATCGAACGTTCCCCCTGCGCGCTGGATTCGCCCGCCTATGCGAATCTGCGGGTCACGATCAACGAGGTCCAGTTCAACAATCTCCAGGGCGTTAGCGCGGATGAACTCCGCGAATCCTACGCTGCGCTGCTCGGCGCCGATCGGCCGGTCAGCACGATCTGCGCGATCCGCGATGCCGCCGCGACCGCGCTGCGCCGCAAAGGCTATCTCGCCGCGGTCCTGGTGCCGGTGCAGAAGATCGAGGACGGCGTCGTCCGGTTCGAGGTGCTGTTCGCCAGGGTCGTCCAGATCCGCGTGCGCGGCGAGGCCGGCAATGCCGAGACGGTGCTCGCCTCCTACCTGTCCCACCTGACCGAGGAGAAGGTGTTCAACCGTTATGTCGCGGAGCGCTACCTGCTGCTCGCGCGCGATATGCCGGGCTATGAGGTCCGCCTCGTGCTCAAGCCCGCGGGCACTGCGCCTGGCGAGCTGGTGGGCGAGGTCAGTGTCGTGCACACCCCGTTGGAGATCAACGCCGTCCTCCAGAATTTCTCGGCGCGCAGTTCCGGCCGCTGGACCGGCGCGGTGCAGGCGCAGGCCTATGGCGTGCTCGGCGCCGACCGGCTGACCGCGTCGGTGTCGAGCACCGCCGATTTCAAGGAGCAGCAGGTCGTCCAGCTCGGCTATGAGACCAGGCTCGGCGGCGAGGGGCTCACGGTCGGTGGCAGTTTCACATACGCATGGTCGAAGCCCGACGTCCGCATACCGGGCTTTCCCGGACTCGACCTCACCGCACGGACGCTGTTCGCCACCGGCGAGGTGCGCTACCCGCTGGTGCGCACGCAGCGCTTCAGCCTGGTCGGCGCGGCCGGCCTCGACTTCGTCAACCAGACGGTCAGGTTCGGCGGCGCCGACCTGACCCGTGACCGGCTGCGTGTCGGCTTCCTCCGGCTCGACATGGATATGGGCGACGTGCCCGAGGGACGTGCGCCGACGTGGCGGGCCTCGGGCTCGCTCGAATTCCGGCAGGGGCTGGACCTGTTCGATGCATCGCCCCGTCCGCGCTTTCCGCTGCCGGTAGTCCGTCCGGCGCGCGGCGACGGCGATCCGACGTCCAGCCTGATCCGCGGATCGGCGGCGATCGAATATAATCTTGGCAAGGGCTTCTGGTTCGCGGCGTTGCCGCGCTTCCAATATGCCTTCAATCCGCTGTTCAGCTTCGAGGAGTTCTCGGCGGGCAATTATTCGATCGGCCGCGGCTATGATCCGGGCACCATCATCGGTGACAGCGGCCTGGGCAGTGGCTTCGAGCTGCGCCTGCCGCGCTTCCAGCCGCTCGAGAAGACCCATCTGGCGGTGCAGCCCTTCGTCTTCACCGACCTTGCCTGGGTCTGGAACAAGAGCAACGCCTTCACCTTCCCGCGGCCGGCCAATCCCAATTTCCTCGCCTCGGCGGGCGGCGGCTTCCGTGCGGTGCTCGACAACCGCTTCCGGCTCGAGGGGACGGTCGCGGTGCCGCTCAAGGCGGCGGGTCTGCAGACCCACAACCATGATCCGCGTTTCCTCGTATCTCTGGTGACCAAGCTCTGGCCGTGGGGCAACTGATCATGCGTAGCAGCGTTTCCGACATCTTCGCCGCCGAGCGGCGCTGCCAGCGGTCCATGCCGCGCACGATGACCTCGATGGCGGTGCTCGCCACCGTCCTCGCCATGCCGGTCAAGGAAAGCCTCGCGGCGAACGGGTTCCAAGGGACCATATCGAGCAGTGTTGGGGCTGTCCTGGAAACGGGAACTCCGTTTGGGACCGACACGATTACGGTTAACAGCCCCTCCGCAATCATCACCTGGGTCCCTAACGACACCAACGGCGGGACAGCCTCGGTTGCGGACGCGATCAACTTCCTGCCGTCGGGCAACAGGGTCGACTTCGTCGCCAATGGCGCCTTGCCCGACGGCGAATATACGGTCCTCAACCGGATCGTACCCCAGCCCAACGCCACGGGCCGGTCGATCGCGCTGAACGGCACGATCACGACCGACACCGCCAAGGGAAATGTCTGGTTCTACAGCCCCAACGGCATCGTCGTCGGTTCCACCGCGTCCTTCGACGTGGGCGGTCTCCTCCTGACCACCTCGAACATCACTGCCGGCGACGTCGAGCTGGACGGCAACGGCTATGTCACCTCGGTCGACACCCAGACCAGCATTGCTGGCGCTGCGGTCACGATCCAGGAGGGGGCGGACATCCTGACCGGCAACTATTTCGGCATCCTCGCGCCGAAGATCGATCAGGGTGGCACCGTCGAATCCCGGGGCGGCATCGCCTATATCTCGGCGGAACAGGCGAAACTGTCGATCGACGACACGAGCGGCCTGTTCAATATCGAGGTGGGGGTGGGCGCCGACGCGCTCGGCGGCATCGTCCACGGCGGGACCAGCCGGGGCGTGATCGATACCGCCGATGGCCTGGTCCATCCGATCTATTTCGTCGCGGTGCCAAAGAATGATGCGATCTCGATGCTGCTGGGGGGCAATATCGGCTTCCAGGTGGCGGAAGGTGCAGAGGCGACCGAGCGCGGGATCGTGCTGTCCGCCGGCCGTGACATAGCCTTCGGGTCGCTTGACGCGGGCGGCCCCGTCTCGGCAGGCGCAGGCACCGGTTCGGTTACCATCTCCGACATCCCGTCGCTCAACGCGGGCACGCTGATTCAGGCCGGCGTTCCGCTCGACATCACCGGCGATGTGGAGATCATCACCAACGGCGCGCCCGTCATCATTGACGCTGGCGCCAACATCAGTTTCGCCGGCACCGTCACCATCGACACCTCGGCGTCGTTCAACCTCACCGGGCCGAGCCAGGCTGGCGATATTTCGATCCTTGCCGAGGGAGGCGGAATCGATTTCGGCGATGACGTCGCCCTCTACGCAGAGTCGGAGGGTTTCGAATCGTTCAGCGGCACGGGCGGTACGATCGCAATCACCGCGAGCGGGACGCTTGGCGAGATACTCTTCCATGGCGGCCTTACGGCGTCGGCGGATGGCCGGGGCGGTACGCCGGCCTCGTCCGGCGACGGCGGGGACGGCTTTGGCGGCACCATCACGCTCACCGCCCAAGGGGAGGCGGGGATCACCGCCGACAACGGCATGTCGCTGACCGCCATCGGTCGCGGCGGAAACTCCAATGACGGAGATGCCGGCAACGGCCGTGGCGGCGCGATCGTTCTCACCGCCGCCGCCGCCAGCGGCATCACGGTGGAAGACGGTTCCGTCACGCTCGATGCGGGCTCGGTCGGGGGCGAGGCGTTCCAGACGGGCGCGGCCGGCAACGCGTTGTCGGTGCTGCCCGGCGGCGCCGGTCTGCCGCAGTCCTATGTCGCGCTGCAGGCGAACGGCGGTTCGATCACGTTCGGCGGTGTCGACACGCCGGTGGACGTCTACCTGAACGCCAATGGCCGGGGCGGCAATGGCGGCGCGGCCGACGCCGGAGCCGTCGAAGTGCTGGCATCGGGTGGAAGCGGCGCTATCACCTTCAACGGCAGTGTGAACGCCGGGGCCTATGCGCAGATCGGCAGCGACGGCAGCTTTAGCGGCGGTAACGCGACGGGCGGATTGTTCCGGATGCAGTCGAGCGGTTCCGCCACGATCGAGCTCTCCTCGCTCAACGCCGAGGTCTATGCTCAGGGCGGTGACCAGGCGAGCAGCGGGCCGGGCGGCAACGGCGTCGGCGGCAAGGCCATCGTCGAAGCGCAGGGCGGCTCGATAACCGTCGCGGGCGGCAGCTATATCGATGCGACCGGTACGGGCGGCACGGGCGTAAGCGCCGGTGGCGACGGCACAGGCGGTGCCGCCACGATCCTGGCCAATGGCGGCGCGATCACCCTGGGCGGAGGGCAGGACGGCATCACGCTCGATGCCAGCGGCACCGGCGGCGACAGCGGGGTGGACGGTATCAGCACCGGGGTCGGCGGTACCGGCACCGGCGGCGCGGCCGGCTTCGAGGCATTTGGTTCTACGCTTACCCTGAACGGTCTGGCGATCGCCGTTGCCGGTGGCAACGGCGGCGAAGGCCGCACCGGCGGCAACGGCGTGGGCGGGCGCCCGCCGGGTCTGGCGGACGGGGACTTTGATCCCTTCTACGGCGTCTATGCGCGGGCGAGCAACGGTGCCATCAACGCGCCGGGCGGCCTGATCCTGGCGGCCGACGGCATCGGCGGCGGCTCCCATTCCGACGGCACCAACGTCGGTCAGGCGGGCAACGGCACGGGCGGCTATGCCGAAATGCTCGCGACCAATGCCGGCGGGTCCACGGCTTCGGCGACGATCACCGCCCCCTCGGTGCAGATGTCGGCGGTTGGTCAAGGCGGAAATGGTGGTGACGCGGGCGCCGACGGCGTCGGCAGCTCCGGCGGCACGGGCCAGGGAGGTGTCGTCATCATGGGCGCCTATGCCGGCCGTGGTCACCTCTCCCTGACCACGGCTCTGCTTTCCGTGACGGGCATCGGCGGCGACGGTGCCGAGGGCGCCTCGCCGAGCGAAGGCGATGGCGGCACTGGTGGTGCCGGCGGGACCGGCATCGGCGGCAATGTCCAGGCCGGCGTCTTCAGCGGCGGACAGACCGACGAGACCAATGGCTCGGCCGATATCCAGAGCCTCAACATGAATGCGGCGGGCCTTGGCGGCTCGGGCGGTGCCGGCGGTTCGTCGAGCACCGGCACGGGCGGCGCCGGCGGTGCAGGCGGACAGGGCATCGGTGGCGGCGGGACCGATGCCGGTAGCCTGGCCATCCTCTCGCGGGGCGCTCCGGTGACGATCGGTACGGCTACCCTCATCGCCCATGCGCAGGGTGGGGTTGGTGGCGCCGGCGGGACGGGCATGAACGCCTCCGGCGCCGATGGGGCCAATGGCGCCGGCAAGGGGGGCAGTTTCGCGATCCTCTCGACCTATCGCTACCAGACCACGGTCGGGGGGCAATTGCTTTCGATCGGTACGCTCCTCGCCGACGTATCGGGTTCCGGCAATCCCGAAGCGCCGACCGGGCCGACGACCGCCGGCAACTTCCTGATCGCCGCTAATGGCGGCAACCTGACGATCTCGAACGGAACGGTGCATGCTGATGGCGAGTTGGCCCCGACCAACGAGTATCAGAACGTGTTTCTCGACCCGACGACGGAGAGCGAGGTTTCGGTGGGCAATGGCACCGTTACGCTCGGCACGTCGCCCGAAACCCCCTTCACGATAAGCACCTTAGCGGCGGAGGGCGCCCATACGGTGAACTTCTACACCGATGCGGGTGGCACGTTCGCGGCAGATCTGGCCAATTGCGAGCTCAATGGCGGGAACTGTGTGTCGATCCCGCGGCCGGTGTCACCACCACCACCACCACCACCGCCCC
>NZ_LDES01000028.1 GCF_001015195.1 Sphingomonas sp. Y57
GACGACCCAGCTGCGATAGCTCCCGCCCCGGCTGCGATGGCGATCGGCGGCATAACCGATGATCGGATCGCTGATCCCGTCGGCGATGCGGGCAACGAGCAGCACCATCGCGATTTGCGCCAGCCCGAGCCCGAAATATTTCGCGTAGAGTCCGGGCAAGATGCTCACCGTCGGCATCCAGAGAAAGTTGGTCGCGCAGACCGGGGCGGCATACGCCACCAGCCTGGGCAGGCTCGGCCGGTCATCCCTGGCGCTCATCTGGGTCACTTTGGTCAACGCGCCTCGACAAGCCGCTGCAGCTTGGTGAAGATCGTCTCGTTCACGCTCTCCGTGGCGGCGATCAGATCGGTCTTGTAGCGCGCGAGCTCGGCTTCCGGCGCGGCCGGGACGATCAGTTCATAGAGGAAACGGTAAGAAAAGCGGGTGGCCTCGCCTTCCGCTGCCACCGCGAAGTCGACAAACCCGAAATAGTCGTTCCCCGGCTCGGGATCTCGCGGATAGGTTTTCCAGATCACCCTCTTGCCGGGGTCGAGATGGATGGTCCTGGCGAAATAGGGTGGAAAGGTCACGCCTTCCTCGTCCTTCCGGAGCAGCACGACTTCGCCCTCCGTGCCGGGCACGCCGGCGACCGGCTCGGAAATGGAATAATTCTGCCAGCTGGTATAGTTCAGGACATGCCGCCAGGCCGCGGCCGCCGGACAAGCGAAGCGGCGCGAACCTTCGACCAGGATATGGACCGGAACCGTCGTCATTCCCGAGGTCACCTCGATCATCGCATCATCTCCATGACCTGATTCATAGTTTTCGTTCATGATCCCGTGAAATGGACCGATTTGAGGGTGGAATAGGATTGCAGCCCCTTGACCCCCAGCTCCGCGCCAAACCCCGATCCGCGCTGCGGCTCGTGGCTGAGCTGACTGCCCGATGGCGGGCCTTCCGCGCCCGATGTCCGCACCGTGACCGAGCCCGCGCGGATACGCCGCGCCAGCCGCTTGGCGCGGCCCATGTCCCGCGTCCAGATCGTCGCCGCGAGGCCATAGGCGCTCTGATTGGCCAGGATGAGCGCCTCGTCATCGGTCGAGAAACGCTGCACAGCCAACACCGGGCCGAACACCTCCTCCCGTGCGATCTCCATGCCCGGGGATACCCGGTCGAGCACGCTGGGGGCCGCATGGGCGCCTCCTTCGCTTCGGATCGCGCCGACGAGCCGCCCCTCCGCTCCATCGGCCAGGGCGCGATCGAGCAGCGCCTTCACCCTGTCGCGCTGCTTGCCGCTGGCGAGCGGGCCGAACGTCGTTGCCGGGTGGAGCGGATCGCCCGGCGCATGGCCCTCGACGCGGCCGACGATCTTCGCCACCAGGTTATCGGCGGCGTCCTCATGGACGATGAGGCGCGTGTGAGCGCTGCACACTTGCCCTGCATTCCACAATATCCCCTGCGCCACCGCGTCCGCTACGACGTCCAGATTGTCCGCGTCCGGAAAGACGAGATGCGGCGACTTCCCGCCCAGTTCCAGCAGCAACGGCTTGCCGTTCGATCCACCGGCCAGCGCCATGATCCGCCGGCCCGTTCCCGTCGATCCCGTGAAGGAAAGCAGATCGATATCGGGATGGGCGGCCAGCGCCGCCCCGACGGTGGCGCCAATGCCGGGAACGACATTGATCACCCCTTCGGGCACCCCCGCTTCCAGCGCGATCCTGGCAAGAAGCAGGGTCGAGCTCGGCGCGATTTCGGACGGCTTGAGCACGATCGTGTTCCCCGCGGCGAGCGCCGGAGCGATCTTGTAGGCGGCGTTGACCAGTGGGAAATTCCACGGCGTGATCGCCCCGACCACACCGCGTGGCTCATAGCTGTTGATCCAAAGGCCATCGTCGGAGAGGGGAACGCTCTCCCCGAACAATTTGTCGGCAAAGCCGGCGGCCGACCGCAGCACCGCCGGGGCGAAGCACTGGGCATCCCACAAGGCTGCGCTGATCGGCTTCCCCATCTCCAGGCAATCGAGCAGCGCCAGTTCCTCGCGGCGGGCCGCTACGCGATCCGCCAGCTCGATGAGGATCGCAGCGCGCTTCGCGGAGGGCAGTCCGCTCCAGCAGCCATCCTCGAAGCGCGCCCGAGCCACGGCTACGGCACGATCCACATCGTCCCCCGCCCCGACCGCGGCGTCGGCCAGCGGGCTCTCGTCAAAGGGATGGACGGTGGCGAAGCGTCCTTCAGCTGCCGAGGAAATATGGGCGCCTCCGATAAACGGCCGGATGTCCCATTTCACTGCCGCTGCCCGGCTGTGCCAATCACTCATCGATAGCCTCCACCGCGCCACCGGGCCAGGGATCTACAGTTTGAAGCTCGCCTGGACGCCGAAGGTACGCGGTCTCTGGCGCACGCTCTGGTTGTCGAAGGTCAGGTCGGCCGGCGTCACCTTGTTCACATTGTCGAGCAGATTGTCGCCATAGAGCGACACCGTCCAGCGGCCCGTTTCGATGCCGACGCTGGCCTTGAGCGAATTCAGGCCGCCCGTGCTCGTCGTGGCAAGTGCAGCACCGTTCAGATAGCGAAGCGATACATTGGATCGATAGCTGTAGTCCGCCGACAGCTGCAGTTCGAGATCGTCGGTGACCGGCGTACGGTAATCCCCGCCAAGCGAGAATGTCCACTGGGGTGAAAGATTGACTCGGTCGCCCTTGCCGAACAGCACCAGGCCGCCCGATACGACATCCTCGTCGAATTCAAGCCCGCTCCAGCCCACCGAAGCGGTCAGGCTCAATCCCTTGCCGGGACGGAGCGTTACACTGCCATCGACCCCCAGCCCATTCGCCTTGCCTGCGTTCACTCGCGCCAGGAAACCCAGCGGCACGATCAAGCTCTGCTGCACCGATTTCCAGCGGGTATAGTGTACCGCCAAATCATAGGTGAGCAGGCCGCCGGCTGCCCGCCCCTTGCCGCCGAGTTCATATGTTATCAGCGAATCCGGGTTGAGCGACGGGAAGTTGAGGTCCGTCACCGCCGGGGCCTGGTTGAGGCCGCTGCGAAAGCCAGTCGCCACCGAAGCATACAGCATCTGGTCAGGGTTCGGCTTGAAGGTGATCACGCCCCGCCCGGTGACCCGCTCGAAATTCGCCTTGCGCGGTGCGATCACGCCGGCGCCGCCGCCGAAGAAGTCGCTCTGCTGGGTGCTGAGCAGGTTGTCGTGGAAATAGCGGAGCCCGCCGGTCGCTTCCCAGCGCCCGTCATCGAAGGCACGGCTGAGTTCGGCGAATATGGCGTAG
>NZ_LDES01000029.1 GCF_001015195.1 Sphingomonas sp. Y57
CAGCGCCGCCGGCCAGCGCGCCGCCAGCTGCGAGCACGGTTCCCGCTGCGGCCCCGGCGCCAAGCGCCGGGCCGCCCGACACGATGCCATTGGCGATCGATGGGCCGAAGATGCCAAGGCCGAGAAGACAGAGCGAGGCGAGCGCGACGGCCATCGCGTCCTCGATGCTGGGCTGCGCGCCCCCGAACCCGGCGCGGAACTCGTCGAACAAAGTCGAGCCGATACCAACGATGACGGCGAGCACCAGCACCTTGATGCCGGACGAGATTACCAGACCAAGCACGCGCTCGGCCATGAAGGCGGTCTTGCCGAACAGGCCGAACGGGATGAGGACGAAGCCGCAGAGCGTCGCCAACTTGAACTCGATCAACGTGATGAAAAGCTGGATCGACAGGATGAAGAAGGCCAGCACGACCATCACCCAGGCGAACAGCAGCACGGCGATCTGGATGAAGTTCTCGAAGAACGACACCCAGCCCATCAGGTCGGAAATGGATTCGAGGATCGGCTGGCCCGCGTCCAAGCCCACCTGCGCGACGCGGCCGGGCTGGAGCAACTCGGCAGCCGTAAAGCCGGTGCCGGATGCTTTCAGCCCCAAACCGGCGAAGCTCTCGAAGACGATTCGCGCCAGGCTGTTCCAGTTGCCGATGATGTAGGCGAAGATGCCGACGAAGAGAGTTTTCTTGACGAGGCGCGCGATGATGTCGTCGCCTTCGCCCCACGTCCAGAACAGTGCGGCCAAGGTCACGTCGATGACGATCAGGGTGGTGGCGATGAACGCCACCTCGCCGCCCAGCAGGCCGAACCCGCTGTCGATGTAGCGGGTGAAGACATCCAGAAAGCGATCGACGACGCCGGTGCCGCCCATATCAATTCTCCTGCGAGGTGGCGCCGTCGGCGATGCGGGCGGCGGGGCGCGCGCCGGGCGCGAGGAACCGGCGACGGTTCTCGGCCCAGGCACGCAGGCAATCCGGGTCACTCGCCCCGGCCGCGCCGATCGACTGGCAGCGGCGCAACTCGATCAGGAGCGGGTCCGTCGCCGGTGTCTCGGCGACGGTCGCCGGCCCCGCGCGCGGTGGCTCTGGCGCACGGCTCATCTCGATCGCCGTCATCGTGATGGCGATGGCGATGAAGATGACGGCGCCGACGCGCGCGAGGAGCTTGGTGTCCATGACGATCAGTCGTGGAACATGCGGGCGTTGCCCGGCTGATAGCCGGTGGACCGCGTCAGGAAGCGGCGGAGCCGTTCGCGGCTTTCGGCTTCGACGGCGGCGTTGCGCGCCGAGTCTAGCGCCTGCGCCCGGCCCTGCGCGGCGAGCAGCGCGGTCAGGTCGGCAAGCTGCTGCGATTGCAGCGCGAGAAGCTGATTGCCCGCTTGGGCAGCCTGAAGCGCGCCGGTCGCCGACTGGCTGGAGGTGACCAAGCCGTCCATCGTCGTGCGGGCGCCGTCGATGTTGCCGACGACGCCGGCCTGAACACGCAGCGCATCCTCGAACGCGCCGACGCTATCCTCCCAGCGCGCATTGGCGTTGGCGACCATCTGCGCGTGGGTGCCGGTCAGCGCCGCGCCCTTGTAGCGGTCGTTGAATACCTGCTGGACGTTCTGCACGTCGTAGGCGATGCGCTGCGCTTCCCCGAGAAGTTGCTGGGTGCGCTGCACCTGCTGCTGCAACTGCTGGAGGGAGCTGAAGGGCAGCGAAGCCAGGTTGCGCGCCTCGTTTATGAGGCTGGTCGCCTGCTGCTGAATTTGCTGGATTTGATTGTTGACCTGCTGGAGCGACCGCGCGGCCGTCAGCACGTTCTGCGCATAATTGGTCGGGTCATAGACGATCCCGCCGAACTGAGCGTGCGCCGGCGTGGCGGCGGTGATGCCGATCAGGCTCGACGTAGCGATAGCGCCTGCCAGCATGGCGCGGCGCAGGATATTGGGTTTCATGGGGTCATGTCCTTCAAGGCAAGGGGGAGCTGGCCGACATCTTCCCGCGGGCCGGCCAGCGGATCGGGTTGGGGTTCGGGAAGAAGATCGACCGCCCAGGCCAGGCCGCGATGACGCAGCCATTCGGCGGCGAAGCGTTCGCGGCCGTGGGTCTCGACCAGTTCGGCGATGCGGAGCTGATCGGTCTTGGAAGAAGCGGCGGCGAAGGCCAGCGCGACCTCGCCCAGCCCCAGCTCGAACAGCCGATTGCCGCGCCGCGACTGGCAGTAATAGTCGCGCTTGGGCGTGGCTCGGCTCAGGATTTCGATCTGGCGGGCGTTGAGCCCGAACCGCTCGTAGATGGCCGCGATCTGCGGCTCGGCCGCGCGCTCGTTCGGCAGGAAGATGCGCGTCGGGCAGCTTTCGATGATGGCCGGCGCGATGTTCGAGGTTTCAATATCGGCGAGGCTCTGCGTGGCGAACACAACGCTGGCGTTTTTCTTGCGCAGCGTTTTCAGCCATTCGCGGAGCTGCGCGGCGAACTCCGGGCTGTCGAGAACCAGCCAGCCCTCGTCGATGATGATGAGCGTGGGCGAGCCGTCCAGCCGGCCTTCGATCCGGTGGAACAGGTAGGACAGCACTGCGGCGGCCGACCCGGCGCCCACCAAACCCTCGGTCTCGAACGCCTGGATCGACGCCTCGCCGAGCCGCTCGCCCTCGGCGTCGAGCAGCCGGCCCCACGGCCCACCGAGGCAATACGAAGCGAGCGCCTGTTTGAGCTGCTGCGATTGCAACAGCACGGCGAGGCCGGTCAGCGTGCGTTCCGGTACGGGCGCGCTGGCGAGCGAGCCGAGCGCCGACCACAGATGCTCCTTGGCCTGCGGATCGACTGTAACGCCTTCGCTCGTGAGGATCGCCGCCAACCATTCGGCGGCCCATGCGCGCTCGGCCGAATCGTCGATCCGGGCAAGCGGCTGGAGCTGCACGCCGTCACCGGCCTCGTCGGCGAGCATCCCGCCGAGATCCTGCCAGTCGCCGCCCATGCCGATCGCGGCGGCGCGGATGCTGCCGCCGAAGTCGAAGGCGAAGACTTGGGCCCGTTCGTAGCGTCGGAACTGCATCGCCATGAGGGCGAGCAGCACTGATTTGCCGGCGCCGGTCGGGCCGACGATCAGCGTGTGGCCGACGTCGCCGACGTGAAGGGAAAACCGGAACGGGGTCGAGCCTTCGGTCTTGCCATAGAGCAAGGGGGGCGCACCGAAATGCTCGTCCCGTTCCGGCCCCGCCCATACTGCTGACAGGGGGATCAGGTGGGCGAGATTGATCGTGGAAATCGGGGGTTGGCGGACGTTGGCGTAGGTGTGGCCGGGGAGGCTCCCCAGCCATGCCTCGATCGCGTTCATGCCCTCGGGGATGACGGTGAAGTCGCGACCCTGGACGACCTTCTCGACCAGCCGCAGCTTCTCGGCGGCGATTGCGGGATCACGGTCCCATACCGTCACCGTGGCGGTAACATAGGCCACACCTGCATAGTCGGCGCCCAACTCCTGCAGGGCGGTGTCGGCGTCGGCGGCCTTGTTCGAGGCGTCGCTGTCCACAAGGACCGACGCCTCGTTGGTCATCACCTCTTTCAGAATCGCAACGACGCTCTTGCGCTTGGCGAACCACTGGCGGCGGATGCGGCTCAGCAGCTTGGTCGCGTCGGTCTTGTCGAGCATGATCGCGCGGGTCGCCCAGCGATACTCGAAGGCCAAGCGGTTCAGCTCGTCGAGCAAGCCGGGGAAGGTTACGCTCGGGAAGCCGACGACGGTGAGCGTGCGCAGATGATGCTCGCCCAGGCGCGGCTCCAGCCCGCCGGTCAGCGGCTCGTCGGCCAGGAGCGCGTCGAGGTGCATCGGCGTTTCCGGCACGCGCACGCGCTGGCGGCGCGTCGAAACCGTGCTGTGTAGATAGGTTAGCGTCTCCGCGTCATCGAGCCAGCGAACCTCGGGCACGAAGCCTTCGACCAGATTGAGCACACGGTCGCTGCGATCGGTGAAGCCCTTGAGCAGCTCCCACGGATCGACGCCGGATGTGGAGCGGCCCTCGTAAAGCCAGCCTTCGGCGCGCGCCGCTTCCTCGGCCGGCGGCATCCACAGCAACGTCAGATAATAGGCGCTCTCGAAATGCGCGCCTTCCTCGCTGAATTGCTCGCGCCGCTCCATATCGACCAGCTCGGATACGGGATCGGGGAAGTCGGAGGCCGGGTAGTCGAGAGCCGGCGTCCGCTGCGCCTCGACGAAGATCGCCCAGCCCGAGCTCAAGCGGCGCAGCGACCCATTCAGCCGCGAGGTCGTGGCGACCAGCTCGGCCGGCGTCGCGCTGTCAAGGTCGGGACCGCGGAAGCGCGCCGTGCGCTGGAAGCTGCCGTCCTTATTGAGGACGACGCCCTCGCCGACTAGCGCCGCCCAGGGCAGGAAGTCGGCCAGGTGCGCAGCCTTGCTGCGATATTCACGCAAGCTTATCATGGCCGCATCCATGTCGGGTAACGGAGGTGGCGGCGGGCCACGTCCACGAATTGCGGGTCGCGGCGGGCGGCCCAGACGGACAGCCCGTGGCCGACGGCCCAAATGACTAGGCCGGCGATCCACAGGCGCAGGCCGAGGCCGATCGCGCCCGCCAGCGTCCCGTTGACGATGGCGAGCGAGCGCGGGGCGCCGCCGAGCAATATCTGCTCGGTCAGCGCCCGGTGGACCGGGGCGAAATAGCCTGCGACCGGTTCGCCATAATCGGCCGCGCCGTTCATGCGATCAGCGCTCCGCCACCGAAGGAGAAGAACGACAGGAAGAAGCTCGACGCAGCGAACGCGATGGACAGGCCGAACACGATCTGGATCAGCCGGCGCGAGCCGCCCGACGTGTCACCGAAGGCAAGCGTGAGGCCGGTCACGATGATGATGATGACGGCGATGATCTTGGCGACCGGCCCCTCGATGCTTTCGAGGATCGACTGGAGCGGCGCTTCCCACGGCATCGACGAGCCGCCGGCATGGGCCGGAACGGCGAAGGTCAGCGCAATCACGCTGGCGGTGGCGGTAAGCATGGCGCGGCGCGCGCCACGCCGAAGGGCATGGATCATGGCAGGTCTCCGGGTTGGGGGGTGATGAGCGGTGCGAGGCGGTAGTCGCCGGTCGCAGGGTCGAGCCCTTCGACGCGGGCCAGCTCGGTCAGCCGGCGTCCGTGCGCATCGCGGACCAGCACGGCGATCAGGTCGATCGTCTCGGCGATCAGCGCGCGCGGGACCGAGACAACGGCCTCTTGGATGAGCTGCTCCATGCGCCGCAGCGCGCCGAGCGCGGTGCCGGCGTGGATCGTGCCCACGCCGCCGGGGTGGCCGGTGCCCCAGGCTTTGATGAGGTCGAGCGCCTCGGTGCCGCGCACCTCGCCGATGGGTATGCGGTCGGGCCGCAGTCGCAGCGACGAGCGGACCAGCTCAGACAGCGACACCACGCCATCCTTGGTCCGCATGGCGACGAGGTTAGGCGCGGCGCATTGCAGCTCGCGCGTATCTTCGATCAGGACGATGCGGTCGGTGGTCTTGGCGACCTCCGCCAATAGCGCGTTGACCAACGTGGTCTTGCCCGCGCCGGTGCCGCCCGCGACGAGGATGTTTGCGCGGGTCTCAACACCGTGGCGCAGCGCCTCGGCCTCAACCGCCGACATGATCCCGGCGCGCGCATAATCCTCGAGCGTGAACACAGCGACGGCGGGCTTCCGTATGGCGAAGGCTGGCGCCGCGACGACGGGCGGCAGCAATCCCTCGAACCGCTCACCGCCTTCCGGCAGCTCGGCCGACACGCGCGGGGATTGGGCGTGAACTTCGACACCGACATGGTGCGCGACCAGGCGGACGATGCGCTCGCCATCGGCAGCGCTCAGCAGCTCCCCCGTATCGCTGATGCCCTCGCCGAGCCGGTCGAGCCACAGCCGGCCGTCCGGGTTCAACATCACCTCGATCACAGCTGGGTCGTCGAGCCATCCCGCGATCGACGGCCCGAGCGCGGTGCGCAGCATCCGCGCGCCGCGCGATTTTGCCTCGGATCGGATCGGGTGGATGGTCAACGATTGGCCCCTGAAATGAGCCGGGCGAACCGCCGCCCGGCGTCAGGAGCACATCAAGAGAGCCAGAAACTCAGCCGTTGCAACAGCTACTCGCGGGCGTAGTAGAGGGGGCGGTAGATACGCGGTCGACGGCGATTTCGCTCGTTGCAGAAGCCGGTTGGCGTGCTCGTCCGAGAATCCGAATCGGCGGCAGAGTAAAATTGTTCTAAAGCTTTGCGCTGGAGCACCGCTATTGAGCGCGCATAGCGACGCGATTGCGGAATTGGGGATCGGCGATGGCTGACTGGATTTACGTAGACAATTCCAACGTGTTCATCGAGGGCAAGCGTGTCAGCGCGGTGAAGCTAGGGCTCGCGCCCGACATTTGGGACGCGTTTCATTATCGCATCCTCGACAACGACTATCGTATGAGCTTTGGTAAGCTCTACGAGTTCGTTGCTGGCCAAAACAGGGCGGACACCGCGCGCGCTATGCTGTTCGGCTCGCGCCCGCCCGAGAACGACGCGATCTGGGATATCGCGAAGCGCGCTGGGTTCGAAGTCGTGACGCACGACCGCAACGTCGCGAACAAGGAGAAGAAGATCGACACCGGCTTGGTCGCGGCGCTCACCCGCGACGCGTACCGCAACGCTAAACCGGGCGACATCTTCACCATCGTGTCGGGCGACAACGACTATGTCCCGGCCGTACAACAGCTTCGAGACGACGGCTTCCAAGTCGATGTCGTCTTTTGGAGTCACGCCGGCAAGGAACTGCGCGAGACGGCGTCGAACTTCATCTCGCTTGACGACCACCTCGACAACCTTCGGGTCTAAATGGGAATCAGTCCGTTTCAGTGCCGGTCTTGGGCCAGAGGTCTTCCGGGATTTCGTCGATCAGATTCTTGCCGCTCGCGTAGCGCCGGCCGAGTGTTTCTATGAAGCCCTCGTAGCGCTTGCGCCCTTTGACTTGCGCGGCCGCCTGGTCTTCGTCGGGGAGCGGAGGCGTCACGGAAAGCCAGAAGCGCACGAACAGCGCCAGCGCCTCAGTTGAGAGGCCCGTGTTGCGCTCCAGCCGCTGGACCTGCCGCGACAGGCGATCAAGCCTGCGCGCGAATGCCGCCTCCATCCGGTCGGCGCCGTCTGGCGAAAGGTAAGACGCGACTGCCGCCTCCACGATTGCCGACCGTGATATGCGGCGGCGGATCGCCAACTCGTCCACCTGCTTGGCGAGCGCGGGTGGGAAATAAACGTTCAGTCGGGTTCGCATGACGGGCCTCCTACAATTCGATGCCGTCGCCGGGATCGAGCGACGCTTGCCGTGCTAGCCCCTGCATCCGGCGACGCACGGCCGCCTGCCGAGCCGCCTCGTCCTGCTCATCCTCGACGATTGCGAACTCTTGGGACGGTGCCGGCGCGGTTTCGGGCGCGATGGCGACATGCTCGGGCAACTCGGGCTCGCGGCGCAGCCCGCCATTGGCCGCGTCCTCAACATCACGGACGATGCGCGCGACCTGCTTCGGATCGGCGGATGCCTGCCGCCCGGTCCAGTCATCGGGCCTCACCCTAGCCGCCTCCGGTGCGGGCACCGACGCAATCCGCTCGGACAGGCGGCGATCCAGATAGTAGCGCGCCTTCTTCGCGCGGATCGGATGAACGCCCGCGACCATGACGATCTCGTCGTCGGGTGGGAGTTGCATCACCTCCCCGGGCGTCAGGAGCTGGCGGGCGGTCTCGGACCGCGACACCATCAAATGCCCGAGCCACGGCGACAGGCGATGCCCGGCATAGTTCTTCATCGCCCGCATTTCGGTCGCGGTGCCGAGCGCGTCCGACACGCGCTTGGCGGTTCGCTCGTCGTTGGTCGCGAAGCTCACCCGCACATGGCAGTTGTCGAGAATAGCGTTGTTCGGACCGTAAGCCTTCTCGATCTGATTGAGCGACTGCGCGATCAGGAACGCCTTGAGGCCATATCCCGCCATGAACGCCAGGGCGGACTCGAAGAAGTCGAGCCGCCCGAGCGCCGGAAACTCGTCGAGCATCAACAGCACGCGATGGCGGTTGCCCTTCGGCGTCAGCTCCTCGGTCAAGCGGCGCCCGATCTGATTGAGGATGAGGCGGATCAGCGGCTTCGTGCGCGAGATGTCGCTGGGCGGCACGACCAGATACAGCGTCGCCGGCCGATCCCCCTCGACCAGATCCGATATGCGCCACTGGCAGGCGCGTGTGACCTGCGCCACGACGGGATCGCGGTAGAGGCCGAGGAACGACATGGCGGTGCTGAGCACGCCCGATCGCTCGTTGTCCGACTTGTTCAACAACTCGCGCGCGGCCGAAGCAACGACGGGATGCACGCCGGCTTCGCCCAAATGCGGCGTAGCCATCATCGCCGCCAAGGTCTGTTCGATCGTGCGCGCCGGGTCGGACAGGAATCCGGCGACGCCGGCCAGGGTCTTGTCCCCCTCGGCATAGAGGACGTGGAGGATCGCGCCGACCAGCAAGCTATGGCTCGTTTTTTCCCAGTGGTTTCGGCGCTCCAGCGAGCCTTCGGGATCGACCAGAACGTCGGCGACATTCTGCACGTCGCGCACTTCCCATTGGCCGCGCCGCACCTCCAGCAACGGGTTGTAGGCCGCCGACCCCGCGTTGGTCGGATCGAACAAGAGCACGCGGCCATGTTGTGCGCGAAAACCGGCGGTCAGCGTCCAGTTCTCGCCCTTGATGTCGTGGACGATCGCCGACGCCGGCCAAGTCAGCAGCGACGGCACGACCAGGCCGACGCCCTTGCCCGAACGGGTCGGGGCAAAGCACAGCACATGCTCAGGGCCGTCGTGGCGCAGATAGTCGCGGGCGAGCCTGCCGAGCACGACGCCGTTCGGCCCGAGCAGCCCGGCGCCGCGAACCTCGCGCTCAGTCGCCCAGCGAGCCGACCCGTAGGTCTCGGCGTTTTTCAATTCACGCGCGCGCCACACCGACATGCCGATGGCGACGGCGATCGACGCGAAGCCGCCCGACGCGGCGATGTAAGCACCGGTGAGGAATATGCTTGGTGCATAGGCGTCGAATGAGAACCACCACCAGAAGAAAGCCGGCGGCGGATAGACCCGCCAGCCGAACGCCACGAACCAGGGCGGCCCAAGCTCGGGCTGATAGGCGAGCGCGGCGGCGGTCCACTGCGTCGCACCCCACACCCCGGCGAGCACGATCAGGAACACGGTGATGATCTGGCCCCAGAGTATCTTGGTCGCGGACATGGAGGTCTCCTGATTTAGATGCCAAGGCCGCGCTTGCGGCCCAGCGTCCAGTCGATCCCGCCGCCGGCGCGGACGACGCCGGACACCTGACGGCCGAGCTGCTGTTCGAAGGTGCTGGTCCACGGAACGAGCCGGAAGCCGAGCCCGTCGTCGATCATGGCGAAGCGGCCTGACGCGAGCGCGAGGCGCTGGCGCACGATGCCAGCGATCTTCTCGCCAGAGCCGGCGGGCCGATAGGCAAGCCCGGTCTCGCCCGCGATCTTCGCGCCAACCGCGTCCAGCTCGCGCTTGCGGAGCGTGTCGAGCATCCCGCGCTCGAACACCGTCCGCTCGCCGAAGCGGCGCGCCAGCTCTTCCTTGACGAGATGGTCGGTGCGCGCGTCCATCGCGCGCCGCACCTCGGCGCCGAACCCGCCATCGGCGACGCCAGCGCCGCGCTCGATCAGCCGATGGTCGAGCCAGGTCGCGCCAGGCGCTTTCACCTGCGCGGCAAGGTCGAGGTCCGATCGGGTGGCGAGGATAAAGGTCGGCTTCTCCTCGCCGGCCCGTTCGATCGCGCGCAGCTCGACGATGCCGCCGAGCTTGGGGCTGTGCTCCAGCGCCTCGATGCCGGGTAGCCGGACATGGTGGGTGCGGCCATCGGTGCCGTCGATCACAGCATAGGCCGTGCCGGTCAGCTCGTCGTGCAAGCCCTTGTCGATCAGCCGGCCAGCGATTGGCTTCTCGGGCGCGCCGCTGACCACGGCGTAGCTGTCGAGTGGCCGATCCTGCCCGCGGTCTCTTAGCGCCGCGCCGATCGTGCGGATGATGTCGCCGCGCGTGCCCAGCTCGCGCAGCTTCGCCGCCGCGCCTTTCGCCACCGCCCATTGGCCGGAATCGCCTTCGGCAGCGAGCCCCATCGTTTCCAGGTGCTGCAAGCGCCCGATCATCAAGCGGCGGAGCCGCGGATCGTCGGGGCCGGGCCACTCGGGGCGCAGGTCGATGACGCCCAGCTCATCGGCGGAACGCTGGATCTCGGAATCGAGCCGGGTCCAGCGTTCCGCCGTCACCTCACGGTCGAGCGCGCGCTGCACCTCATTTTCGGGCTTCGGCCCCAACTCGGCGAACGCCAGGTCTTGCGCGCGCGAGCGAAGATTGTGGCTGATGTAGTCGCGGGAGATAACGAGATCGGCGCCCTGATCGGTAACGCCGCGCACGAGCAAGTGGACGTGCGGATTGTCGGTGTTCCAGTGATCGACCGCAACCCAATCGAGCCGCGTCCCCAAGTCCGCCTCCATCTGCCGCATCAGGTCGCGCGTGTATTCACGCAGGTCGGTCAGGTCGGCGGCATCCTCCGGCGACACGATGACCCGGAAATGGTGCCGGTCATCCTTGCACCGCTCGGTGAAACCGCGATCGTCAGCGTTGTCCTCGGCCGCATCGAACATGCGCGTCGGCGAGCCGTCGCGGGTGACGCCCTCACGCTTCAGATAGGCGACGTGCGCGGACAGCGGCGCCATTCGCCGGCCGCCCCGGCTGCGCGTGGTAACGGGCAGCATCTTGACCATGACGCGCCGGCCCGAGCCGAACAGGCGACTGCGGGCGAACGCGGTGCGTCCACGCCCGAAGGTCGATTGCGCGCCTCGGCGCGCGCCGCTGGCGCCGCCCCGCCGGCCGCCGCTGTGGATCGCAGCGACGCGAAGCACCTCGGCGATCAGGCCGCGCGCGTTGCGGCCCTGCGCCTTGCTGCGCTTGGCCTTGCCCGGCCGGACGCGAAACTCGCCGTCCTCGCTCACGGCCGGGCCGCCTTCGGCCGAAAATGGCCTGCGGTGCCATTCGAGGCGTTGTTTTTGCTGGCTTTTCCCTTCCGCGCGGCACGCGCGTCGACTGACGCCCCCGCGTGAAGCCACGGAAAAGCCTCGGCTTTTCGTCTGAACGGGGTGCGGCTTATATCTTGCCCTCGTCTGTCCCTGCCGTTTTCCTCCTCCCCAGCGCCATTGCTGCTTCGGACGGAGGATGGGGCTCCCGCGCGGATCATCGCGGTCGGCCCGCGCGGACGCGGGGCACGAACAGCGTGTCGCGCGGCTCATTAGCGGACGGCTCAGCCGCGCGAACGTCGCCGGGCGTCGGCCGGTCGGTCGGTGGTTCGGATGCGGCTACTTCGCCGCCCGACTCCCCGGCGACAGTTTCCGAAGCGGCGCTAGCGGTGCGGACGAACAGCGCCGCACGACGCCATGCGAACGGATCAGGCGTAGCATTCGCCGCCACCTCCAGCGCGCCTGATACGCCCGTAATCGGTGCGAGCTGGTCGAGATATCCGACCGTTTCCGGAGGCAGAGGACGGCCGCGAGACACGAAGTCGTCGTAGCGGCCCGGTCCCGCATTATAGGCCGCCAGCATCGCGCTCGCGTTGCCGTAGCGGTCGTGCATCTCGCGCAGATAAGCGGCACCCGCCATGATGTTGTCGCGCACGTCGAACGGATCGGGGCCGAGGCCGTAACGGGTGCGCAGGCCCGCCCAGGTCGCGGGCATGATCTGCATCAAGCCCATCGCCCCGGCGCGCGACACGGCGCGGGCATTGCCGCCGCTCTCGACGCGCATCACCGCCCATATCCACGCCTCGGGGATGCCGAACCGCCGCGCGGCCGAGGCGACATGAGCGGCGTATGGATGCACAAGCGCCGATCGAGCGACCGGCATTTCCTGCGCCATCGCCGGGGCCGGCGCGACGCCGCCGGACAGCAGGACGACGGCGAGCACCACTGCCGATCCGACTCCGCTCCGTCGCCAGCCTGCCGGCGTGCTCGCTGCGGTCAAGGGTGCGCGCAAAGCGCCGGCCTTTGGCCGCCCTTGACCTTCGCTGCGCGCCCCGGCCGGCCTGCGACCGAGCGGGACGAAGGGATGAGACGGCTTTCCCGCGAACAAAGGGATGATGATCGGCCGCACGGGATCAGTCCTGCTCGCGCGACTTTGGCTGGCGGTTCCAGCGCAGCGACCAAGCCGACTTGTCGGCGGCGTTCTGGAACAGCGCGGCGCGGATCGGCTGCGCAAACGCGGGATCGTCGATGCGCAGCGAGACATAATCCCCGGCGCGCTCGCCGCTCTCGTTCCAGCCGGCGCCGATCTCCGGGCCTTCGCCGCCGTCGCCGCGGTGAACGCGCCAGTCCGGCGCCTTGTCGGCGTCGCTCTGCTCAGCCGGAACGATCGAGATACGGATGTCGAGGGTCGCCGTCTCGATGATGCCTTCGTAGCCTTTGGCGGTGCGGAAGAAGCTGCCGATCTGCATGATGATCTCCTTTGAGTTGGCAGGCGGTGAATCGGATCAGCGCCAAATGAGCGGCGCCTCGGGTGTGTCGCGG
The DNA here is from genome assembly GCF_001015195.1 of Sphingomonas sp. Y57. GTDB lineage: Bacteria > Pseudomonadota > Alphaproteobacteria > Sphingomonadales > Sphingomonadaceae > Rhizorhabdus. The sequence goes on from NZ_LDES01000029.1 coordinate 12,586, forward strand.
GTGAGGATCGGGATGGCGCGGCCGAGCACGGTGGAGGCCGGCAGCGGCCCGAAATAACGGCCGTCCATGCTGTCGGCGTGGTCGGGGTTGAGCATCAGCAGCTCGCCGGTGCGCAGCGTGCGGCAGCCTTGCCAGACCGGCAGCGGGCGGCCGCGGCCGTCGCGCTGCCGGGCGACGACGACGGGCCGCCCATCGACGCTCACGACTGCGTTGATGCGGCAAACGATCTGCCCCGGCCGGGCCGCGACATGCTTCAACAGCGGCACGCGCTCGCCGAGATAGCCGCGCTCCGCCAGCCAGCGCGCCAGCACCGGTGGCGGCGTCACGGCGACCAATGCACCGTTCGGCGGATCGGGAAGCGGCTCGATCCGGTAGAGCCCGATCGGCGCGCTCGCGCTGGCGTTCCAGACGACGCGCGGGAGCGGATCGAACACCGCCACGGCGAGGAACGACGCGCCGAACAGCGAGGCGGCGGAGGCCGTCGCAATGGCCCATCTGCGGCGGGTCATCGCTCGATCTCCTGGCGTTTGAGCCAGGCGCGATGTCGCTCCATCGTATAGGGGCGCGGCGGTTGTCCGGCTGCGATGCGGTTGTGGACGTGCCGCCAATGATCCGGCGCGGCGTCGCACGGATCGACGCCAGCCGCCTCGGTCGCGTCGATCGCGGCGAGCACTTGGCTGACCTTGGGCCAGCCTTCGATCTTGAGCAGGATCTCGCCGCCTGGCCGCACGAACGGGAGCGTCGTGAACGGCTCGCCTGCACCGACCGCGCGCACGATGTCGATGCGCGAACTGACCGTGCCGTAGTCGTTCGCCGCCCAGCGGACGAACGCGAAGATCGCGCCTAGCCGGAAGCGGACGATGCGGCGGCGGCGATCAACGATCTCGTCCACGGCGACGCGGCCGAACCTGATCCAGTGCTCGATCCGCTTCTCGATCCAGGTCAGCTCGACGCGGGTCATGCCGTCTTCGGACGGCTGGCGGTGCCGCATGGGTGACGGCGGGACGGTCATCGCCGGCTCCGGGCGATAGCGGAATCCGCGCGCGGCATGAGGTCGTCTTGCCCCGGATCGGAGGTCGAATGCTTGATGCCGATGTCGGCCCAGGCGCGCAGGTCATCAACCGAATAGACCACCCGGCCGCCGATCCGGCGGTAGGCCGGACCGGTCCCGAAATAACGGTGCTTCTCCAGGGTGCGCCCCGAGAGGCCGAGGAAGCGTGCGGCTTCCGGCGTGCGCAGGAAGCGGGGTGGCAGATTGGTGGGCGTATCGGACAAGTGACGGCTCCTGCGGGCGGTGGCGGCAGGAGGCGTAATTGTCAGAACCGAGGCGGCCGGGTGGGGTATGAAGATGTGCGGCTGCACGGATGCGACCACCCCCTAGAAGGTGTCGCTGGGGGAATCGGATCAACGGATGCGGAGCAGTTTGCGGTAGTCGCCGTTCATCATGGCGATGCCGTCGCGGACCAAGCGCACCACGAAAGAGCGCGACGCCGACATTTTCCAGTCGCTCGCGGATAGCCGGGCGGCGTCGTCGCGGCCCAAGGCGGTCGCGATCTCGCGATAAGTTGCGCCCTCATCGCGCAGGTCGAGCGCGCGGAGCATCAGGTCGAGCCGCGCCAGCCGATAGGCGGTGAGCGGCCAGCCGCGCGGTAGCGGCCCGGCCGCCCGGCCGAGCAGGCGACGGTGGAAACGCAACAGGCTGGCGATGCGGGTGATGAAATCCTTGTCGAGCGGAATGACCGCGGCGAGCGGGCGGCCAGGCTGCGAATCACGCAGCCACAGCCGATGCTCGCCGGCCGCATCGGCGACGACAACATGCCGTCCATCGATCCCGGCTAGGTCGGCGAGCAGCGCGCCGAGCGCGCGCGGATCGACCGGAGCGGCGGTCTCGAATCCATCCGGCGCGGCGTCGAGAATGACCGTGACGGCGGTCAGCTCCGGGCGCCAGACGACCGGGTCTGAAAGGTCATCCGGCGCAGTGGCGAAAGGATAACCCCCAGCGCCGAGCGAACGCCGTCTCGGCGGCGTCCTTGACGACGGCGCCGTCCGCGATGCGTTGCTGCATCTGCGCATGTTCGGCGCGATACGTGTGGTTTCGCCGCAAAAACTCGGCGGCTATATCGGCGCGACCAAGCGCGTCGGACAGATTGCCGCCGCGTCGCTCGCGCCGGCGCTGGGGCGTCGGCATGGCATCCTCCCAACCGCACTAAGGGCGGATTGCGGGGGACGAACATCTCCGGCTCGACCGACGCACGATAGCGCCAAGGTTGCGCTCAACCGTGCCGCGCGCGCTGCGACGAAAGCAATGAATCGATACCAAAATGGATTAAACTTAACGCCTTAGCGGGCGCTCGCAGCCGAGCAGATGCGCATAACCAACCTCCGTCATCCACCGCGCGCGCGCAAGGTGGCTATCGTGCATCGCCTTGGCTCGTTGCGGCTCGGCGGCTGGGTCTACGCCGAGGATCGCGGTCGCCGCTTCGCGCCAGTCCGCTCCTACTTCGTCCGCATCGAGCAGCCGCAAATAGACATTGAGATGGCTTTCGTCATAGGCCGTGAGCTGCGAAACCTCCGGCGCGCGATCAGCGAATTGGCTGGTGCTCATGGTGTCCCCGTTAACCAGTCTAGCTCAAAAAACAGAACCGGATATGCGCAAGCCTTGCATCGCTAGATGCACATCCCGCAGCGGCGGATAGTGCGATTTAGCCAATACAACTGATATGGGATAAACCGGATGAGATGTAGCGTCCAGCTTCGCGCGCATGGATATGCGCCGCCTAGTGGGATTGAACTTCGCCAAGCTGAGGAAGGATAAGGGCTTTACCCAGGAGCGCTTTGCCGAGACGTCCGGTTTTACCCAACAATATGTCAGCGATTTGGAGCGCGGCCTGCGCAATCCAACGGTCGTCACCTTGTTTCACTTGGCCTCCGCGCTTGGTGTCACGCCCGCCGATCTTATCGCCCAACTCGATCCCTCCGAAACCGACTAGCTTCGCAAAACTTGAGCGCGAGCCGGGCGCCAGCCCGGCGAGCGCGCCGTTGCGGCCGCGCGGACCTTGGGACGCGCGGCCGCCGCCGATCCGACGCAGCGGATCGGCGCGAAAATGGCAAAGCCGCAGGGCCGGAAACTCCGGCCCTGCGGTAATTATGGGTCAGGCCGCTTTGAGGCGCTGCATCCCTTCGGCCAGCGTCCAGAGCGCGCGGTTGAGCGTCACATTCTGGTCGATGCCATTGATCGCGCGGGTCTGCGCGCGGCGGATACGGCCCTCGGCGTTGCGCTTACTGCCCTGCAACCCGCCACGAACGACATTCTCCTGAATGACGTTGAAGGTGGTCCACAGGCTGCGGTCCACATCCTCGCGGCGGCGCGGCTCGATGATCTGCTCGGGCCGAACCGGGCTTTCGTCGTCGCCATAGCGCGCAACAAGGCTAACCTCGCCAAGCAAGCGCTGCTCATCCGGCGAAAGCTGGATCTCCTTCATCGATTCGCTGGCGTCGATCAGCCGGGGGAAGTCCTCCGCGACCGTGTAAACGCCCTCGATGATGTCATGCTCGATATTGCCTTTGTGCGGCACGCGGACCTCCTCGAACCGCTCACCGGCAATCATGCTGTTGGTGCAGACGAACCGCAGCATTCCGGCGAACATCTGATAGGCGCTGGTCCCGTCATGGCTGTTGACGATGATGACTTCGGCGGCCTCCGGCTTGCCGATGCCGTCATCCCTGCGCAGGCGAAGCATATGCTTGGCGTGGCCGTGGCGGCTGCCGTCGCGGGGGACGGACTGGACGGCGAAGAACGGGAACCATCCTTCCCGGCGCAGCCCCTCCACGATGTCGATGGTCGGAACATAGACGTAGCGATCTGAACGGCTGTCGTGCGCCTCGCGCGCGAAGATGGACGGGACGTGGCGATACAGCGCCTCGTTGTCGAGCGGCTCCCGGCCGCTGATCTGGTGGGCGTTGCGGCCGAACCGGGTGGCAAGCTGATAGTGCATTTTGGCCTCCTTGGGCTTGGGTTTCCGCGCAGCGGAGCGCCGCGCTGAAACCCTGCCCGTCGGCGAGACCGGGGGTGCAAACGGAAAGCAGCTTCGCGGGGAACCGGCTGCACGGAACGCGCTCGCGCGTGGAGGAAGCTGGGCGGAAGCCGCTTGTAGTGCGCCGGGGCAGAGCCCCAAGCACCGCGTCGCCTGCGGTGCCAGCAAACAACGCTTGCCATTTGTTCCTGTTTTGATCCACACCACCAACAAGGAGTCGGTATGAGCATCACCATAACAGGACAGCCCGGCCAGCGCATCGCGGTCGCGGGCGACATCACAAAGACGCTGCGCGTTCCCTATGACGAGGTGGAGGAGCGTTTCCTGTTGGCGGCGAGCGACGGTTCGCTGATCGAAGGCCGCCTCGAAGCCGAAAAAGATCGCTTCGACTTCCGGGTCGTGGTGGACGGCGCGGGGATCTCGCGCGTTGGTCACGGCGAGCTGACGCTGGACTGGCGCGTCGAATGGGTGACAATCGCACCCTATGACGCCGGCGCGCTGCCGGAGCGCAGCCCAATGCCGCTGCCGCTATTCGATTCGCTGTCTGGTTAGTTGCCCTATTCAACGCGAGAGGCGCCCCCGCTCCGGTGGAGCGGGGGCGCCGTATGGGGTCAGCGGGACCAGATGAGCGCGTATTCTCCGCCGGTCTCCGTTTCGGATAGGGTGGCGTAGATCGGAGCCGGGAATGTCGGGTCGTCGAACTTGACCGAGATGTAGTCGCGGTTCTCGCGGCTGGTCTTCTTCCACCCCGCGCCGCACTCGACCGTGCCGACCGTCAGCCGGTAGTCGGGCGCCTTGTCGCCGTCCATGTCGATCGGCCGGAGCGTCGCCTTGAGCTTGAGGGTCGCGGTGGTGATGGTGCCGTTGAAGTTGCCCTTGTCGGCTTTGGTGAAGGTGCCGATGGTCGCCATGTCGAAGTTCCTTTCGCTTTCGGGCCACGACCGCCGCGGCCTCGATGGCGATCGGTGAAGCGGGGACGATCGGACGCGCACCGCTTGCGGCCGAAGCGCAGCGGAGGATGGCGACGCGCGGCTTTTTTGCTTCGCGATGCAAAGCCGAAGGCGGCGGAAAAAAGGCCGCGCGGCGGCGTTGCGCCAGGCCGAGCGAGGCGAAGCCGGCCCCGGTTAGATCAAGCCAATCGAGAGGCCGCGCGGTCGCGCCGATGCGGGATGGATCGTCATGCGAACTGCGGCACCACCCGGTCGCTAGCGGCTCATCGACCCGAGGGCTCCAGTAGCACCGCGCCGGCTCCCGTTTCCGAGAGTCGATCGCCGGGATTGCGCAACGGGCAGTCGCTCAGCGATAGGCAGCCGCAGCCGATACAGCCGTCCAGTTCGTCGCGAAGCTGCGTGAGCGCGCGGATCCGCGCGTCGAGTTCGGCCCGCCAGGCCGATGACAGCGCACCCCAGTCCTGTGCGGTCAACGTGCGGCCGGCTGGCACGGCAGCGAACGCGGCGCGGATGTCGGCGAGTCCGATACCCGCGCGCTGCGCGACGCGGATGACCGCAATTCGGCGCAGCACGTCGCGCGTGTAGCGGCGCTGATTACCGCCGCTGCGCCAGCCTTCGATCAGCCCTTTGGCCTCGTAGAAATGCACGGTCGAGATCGCGACGCCGCTGCGTCGCGCGACCTCGCCGACGCTGAGCGCCCTGGTCGTGTCGATCCGCTGCGTCATAAGGGGCTTGACCTCAACAATGGTTGAGGTTTTATCAGAGATGTCGGCCGTCAATCAAGCCCGCGGCGAGTCCCGCCGGAAAGGAGCCGATATGGACATCACCGAACCTGGGCCCGCACCCGTAGCCCGGTGGGCCGACCTGCTGTCAGGCCGCAACGGCGTTCGCTCGCTGGCGCTGGCGGGCGGCGTTGCGCTACACGCTGTCAACGTCTACATCGCCACCACCATTCTCCCCTCGGTCGTGCGCGACATCGGGGGTCTCGACTATTACGCCTGGAACACGACGCTGTTCGTGGTAGCCTCGATCCTTGGCTCGGCGACCTCGGCGCGGCTGCTCGGCGCGGCCGGGCCGCGCGGCGCTTACGTCGCCGCCGCTGCGCTGTTCGCGCTCGGCACACTAATATGCGCCGCCGCGCCGTCGATGCCGGTGCTGCTCGGCGGGCGGATCGTCCAGGGGCTGGGCGGCGGATTCCTGTTCGCGCTGTCCTACGCGATGATCCGGCTGGTGTTCGCCGAAGGACTGTGGCCGCGCGCGATGGCGCTGGTCTCGGGAATGTGGGGCGTCGCCACGCTCGTCGGTCCCGCGGTCGGCGGGGTGTTCGCCGAGCTCGATGCGTGGCGCTGGGCGTTCTGGTCGCTGCTGCCGGTGGTCGCGCTGTTCGCGTTCCTCGCGCTAGCGGTCCTGCCCCGGCGCAGTGGCGATTCGAACGACCGCACGGCGACGCCGACGACTCAGCTCGTGCTGTTGACCGCGGCGGTGCTCGCCGTATCTGCGGGCAGCGTCTCGAACGTCCTGGCATGGAACTTCGCCGGGATTGTCGCCGCGCTGATCGCCGCCGGCGCGCTGATCGTGGTTGAAGCCAAGGCCCGCCACCGGCTGCTGCCGCGCGGGGCGTTCCGGCTGGGTGCGCCGCTCGGCGCGCTCTATGCGACGATGGCGCTGCTCGCGGTCGCGGTGACCTCGACCGAAATCTTCGTGCCGCTGTTCCTCCAGGTTCTGCACGCGCAGACGCCGCTCACCGCCGGCTATCTCGCCGCGCTGATGGCAGCGGGCTGGACGCTGGGATCGATCGCGAGTTCCGGCGCGAGCGAGCATGGCGCGCGCCGCGCGGTCCAGGCTGCGCCGATCATCGCGCTGATCGGGATGGCGGCGCTGACGGGGCTCGTGCCCCGGCCGAGCGATGGCGCCTGGAATGTGCTCGCCCCAATCGCGGTAGCGCTGGCGGCAGTCGGGTTCGGGGTCGGCCTGGGCTGGCCGCATCTCCTGACCCGCGTGCTCAAGGTCGCGCCCGACGACGAGCGGGATCTGGCCTCGGCCTCGATCACCACCGTGCAACTGTTCGCCACCGCGATCGGCGCGGCGCTCGCGGGCATGGTCGCCAATCTCGGCGGCCTGACCGACCCGGGCGGGGTCGCGGGCACGTCCGCAGCGGCATTCTGGCTGTTAGCGGTGTTCGCGCTAGCCCCGTTCGCTGCGCTCAAGACCGTGGCGACGCGATAAGGCAGAGGCGGCCGCGCCCCTTACGGGCGCGGCCGCAAATTTTTCTGGTCAAAGCGCGAAAAGGCCGGGACCGCTCGCGCGGCCCCGGCCCGCTGCCGCTATTCAGCAGCGACGGCGTAGGCGTCCTCGTCCGCGTCCTGCGGCTTAATCGCTTCGCCCTCGGTGGGCTGTTCGCCCTCCGGCTGCGGCGTCCGCAGCACGGCGGGAAGCCAGCCGGTCCCGGCCAGGAGCTGCTCGGCGGCTCGCGCCATGTCCGGCTTCTTCATGTCCGCGATCCGGCGAGCGGCGTCCTCCGACACGCCCTCCGCGACGGCCTCCACGATATGCGCCTTGGTGACGCGGCCAAAGTAGCTGTCCACGGTTGGCGTCCAGTCCTTCGCCACGTCCAGCGCCAGCGCGCTCGCCAGCCTGTCCGCCGTTTGCAGCGTCCGGGGCTTGCGGTCCCACGGCAGCCGCAGGGCGTTGACGGTGCGGGACGCGCAATGCGCCAGCAGCGCCAGCCGCTTCTCGTCGTCCAACGCGACGATGAAGCCCCACAGGTCCGCCACGTCGCGCGGCATACGCTCGGCCCATGCCTCGCGCTGCTCACCCGCCCGCGCCGCCAAGGGGGTGTCCTCGATTCTGTCAGCGTGGCTCCCCAAGGGGGTCACGGTCGGACGCACCTCAAGGCAACCCGCCTCGGCATAGCTGTAGAACAGTTGCGCGGTGAGCGTGTGGGTGAGCGCGACCAACGCCATATCGATCTGGTCGGCCAAGGCGACGCGCAGCGCCAGCGTCCGATAGGCGGACAGGTCGCGGGTGAGGCTGTCGGAAATCGGCTTGCCGGGTTCCTCGTCCCCCTCGACATCCTGCACGTCCTCGTCGCCGTCCTCCGGCTGCTCGTCCTCCACGGTCTGCGGAGGGAGCGCATCGCCTTCGGCCTCCGGTTCGGGCTGCGGGTCCGCCAACGCCTCATCCTCAAGACGGACGAAACCGCGCTCGACCCTGACACTGCCGTCATGGTGAAGCACCACGAACGCGCCGCCGTGGGCGATCACGTGGGCGTCGTAGGCGGAACGCTTCTCGGAAATGGCGTCGATCTCATCGGACACCGCCTCCAGTCTCGCCGCCACGTCCTCCGGCATTTCGTCGTAGGACGAATAGCCTTCGGCAAGCTCGTCATGCTCAGTGGACAGCGCCTCCAGCCGCGCCTCGTCCTCGTCGGACAGCGGAACCGACTGCGGATAGAAGCGCCGCATACCGTGGGCGTGGGGGTAGTCGATATGGGCCTCGGCCCATTTCCAGCCCTCGGCCTGAATTTCCTCGGCAACCCCCTGCAACTTCTCGGCGGCGAGCGTGTCGAGCAAGCCCGCATCCTCGAAGAACCCGCCCCGGTCTTCGCTGAACAGGTCGCGGATGATGTTGCCGCCCGCCTCGACATAGGCGTCGGCCCCGACGAACAGCGCGCGCCGGTCGGTCGCCGGAACATTGCTCGCGGTCATGTCGCGCCGGATGATCCACGGCTCGCGGTTGTGATGCAGGCCCGCGAACACCTGCTCCTGCCGGGCATGGTCCTCGGTGATTGCGAACGCCATAAGCTGATCGAGCGTAAGCCCGTCCTCCCGATAGACCTGCAAGAGCTTGGGCGAGACAGCGCCAAGGCGAAGCCGCTGCTTCACCACCGCCGCCGTCTTGCCGAACCGCGCGCCGATTTCCTCCGCTCCCCAACCCTTGCCGTCCGCAAGCTCGCGGAACCGCTCGAACTCGTCGGCGGGGTGCATGTTGGTCCGGGTTACGTTCTCGTCGAGACTGATTTCGGACGGGTCGTTGGCGGTATCGAGCCAGCAACGCACCGGCTCGGACTTCTTGATCTGCTTGCGCTTGGCGCGCAGCAGCATCGCCAGCCTGCGGCCTTCGCCAGCGGTAACGAGATAGTAGCCGGTCGGCGTCCCGTCCTCCTTTATCTCCGGCTCCACGACAAGGTTCTGGATCAGCCCCTTGTGCTGGATCGAAGCGGCCAGCGCCTCGATAGCGGCTTCCCCGTGCGACACCTTGCGGGCATTGCGGGGGGACTTCTTGAGCTTGGCGAGGGGCACGAAAATCTCGACGCCCGACACAGGCTCGGCGGCTACGGTTTCGGTAACAGCGTTCATCACACTTCTCCTAAAAACCGCACTCACCCCGGAATGGGGTGGGCGGCGAAAAAGCGGATCGGCAGGCCCGCCGACGGAGCCGGGCGGCACCCTCCGGGCCGGAACATCGTGGAGGACGCGCGTGCGCGTTGCCGCCCGGCGCGGCGGGCCTAGAGAGAAGCGTCGCCCACCCCACCGACGGGGAGAGAAACAAACAATGCGATCGGGACGGCGTAGCCCTGGCCCGATCTCCGTACTCTCGAACAACTGCAATCCGCCCGGCGGATTGGCTTATCGGCGCGCCAGCGCCGGCTCGCCATGCTGATCGTCACCCGGTAGGGCCGAGACCCATTGGGGCTCGGTCGGAGCGCAGCGAAGATAGAGCGGCGTCCCGTAGGGAGGCGCCAACTTGCTTCCCATCGCCTTTTCGATTATATTTTAATCACACTGATAGAGAGTGCTACTATGGCCACAGACACTAAAGTTTTGACGGCGCACGTCCCCATCGGACTGGCGGAAAAGGTCGAGGCGATGGCCTTGCGGCTCGAACGCTCGCGCGGCTGGGTAATGAAACAGGCGCTCGCCGCCTGGGTCGATCAGGAAGAGGAGCGTCATCGGATGACGCTCGAAGCCTTGGCGGATGTGGACGCGGGGCGGGTGATCGACCATCAAGCGATACAGGCTTGGGCGGACAGCCTCGGCACCGACACGCCGTTGCCGCCGCCGTCAGCATGAGGATCAAGTGGACCGGCAGGGCGTCCTCAGATCTCGTGCGACTACACGAGCACCTACGCCCGGTTGCTCCAGACGCTGCGGCGAGGGTGGTGCAGCAACTCGCACGCGCGCCGGATCGGCTGCTCGACTATCCCCGGATCGGCGAGAAGCTGGAAGCCTACGAGCCGCGCGAGGTCCGGCGGATCATCGTCGGCAACTACGAGCTGCGCTACGAAATCGCAGACGCAACGATCTTCATTCTACGCCTCTGGCACTGCCGCGAGAACCGCAGCTTCGAGTCGGAAGACTGACCATGCCGACTGATGCACATCGGTTGATCCTGCCGCACGCCGCCCTCGGCTCCTATCTGCGCTACGCCGACGTTGCGGCTTTGCGCGCGGGGCGGGTGGACGGCACCTTGTCGGAATGGCCGCGCCTCGCAAGCTCCGTCGCCGAACCCCACGCCGTCTCCGGCAATGCCCGGACGATCTACTGGACTATGCCGAAATGGCGTTTGTTGTCCGGCCGGGTGCCGGGCGACCGCCAAAGGACGATCTTTCGGCCTGGACCGTCACAGACGACTGGCCAGAGCGCATCCCGGTCACGACCGCCGAGGTGGATGTATTTGAGGCATGGTTCGGCGATGTCTTCGACGAGTTGTTCGGGCCGTGCCAATGATGTGAGGAGTTCGTTGCCATGACCGTGCCGCTGCGCGCCGCCCTCTATCTGCGCGTCTCGACGGCGCGGCAGGCGGAGCATGACGTGTCGATCCCCGATCAACGCAAACAAGGCGAAGCCTATTGCCTGTCGCGCGGGCTGGAGCTGGTTGACACCTTCGTCGAGGCGGGCGCGTCGGCGACCAATGATCGTCGGCCGGAGTTCCAACGCATGATCGAAGCGGGCACGTCCAAGCCCGCGCCGTTCGATGTCGTCGTGGTCCACAGCTTCTCGCGCTTCTTCCGCGACCATTTCGAGCTGGAGTTCTACGTCCGCAAGCTCGCCAAGAACGGGGTCAAGCTGCTGTCGATCACCCAGGAGATGGGCGACGATCCGATGCACGTGATGATGCGGCAGATCATGGCGCTGTTCGACGAATATCAGTCGAAGGAGAACGCAAAGCACGTCTTGCGCGCGTTGAAGGAGAATGCCCGGCAGGGCTTCTGGAATGGCTCGCTGCCGCCGATCGGCTACCGCGTCGTGGCGGCCGAGCAGCGCGGCGCGAAGGTCAAGAAGAAGCTGGAGATTGACCCGCTGCACGCCGATACGGTGCGGCTGGCGTTCAAGCTGGCGCTGGAAGGCGACGGCACGTCCGGGCCGATGGGCGTAAAGACGATCACCAAGCACCTCAACGAACGCCGTATCTTCACCCGCGACGGCGGACGTTGGGGGATTGGCACGGTGCATCGGATGCTGACCCGCGCGACCTATGCGGGTCGGCATGAGTTCAACAAGCGCGGCAAGTCGAAGGAATTGAAGCCGGCTGACGAAGTGATCGCGGTCGAGGTTCCGCCGATCATCGACCAAGCGACCTTCGACGCGGTTCAGGCGCACTTGAAATCGCGCAGCCCAAAGGTCGCCCATCCGCAGGTCGTCGGTGGCCCGACGCTGCTGACGGGCTTGATCTATTGCGGGAAGTGCGGCGGCGCGATGACAATCCGCACGGGCAAAGGTGGGCGCTACCGCTACTATACGTGCTCGATGAAGGCGCGGCAGGGCGCGACGGCTTGCGAAGGAATGACCGTCGCAATGGAGCGCCTAGACGATCTCGTCGCCGGCTATCTCTCGGAACGGCTGCTCGATCCTGACCGGCTGGAAGATGTGCTGTCCGATGTGCTCGATCGTCGGCAGGAGCGATCCGACCGGCGCCGCGAGCATATCGCGGAACTGAACAGGCGCGCCTCCGAAACGGAGCTGCGCTTGAAGCGCCTCTATGATGCGATCGAAAGCGGCATCGCCGATCTGGATGATCCCGCGCTCAAGGATCGCATTGACGGCCTCAAGGCGACGCGCGACCAAGCGCGGGCGGATTCCGAACGCGCCTCGGCACTGCTTCACAGCTCGGCGCAACAGGCAATCACGCCGACGATGCTGCACAAGTTCGCCTCTACCGCGCGGCGACGCATCCGCGTGGAGGGCGGCGGCTACCGCCGCGACCATCTTCGCGCGCTGGCGCAGCGGGTTGAGGTTGATCGCGGGGAAGTCCGAATCATGGGCTCAAAGAGCAGCCTGCTACGGTTGCTCTCGGCCAACGGCGTAGCCACGGCGGCGGGCGGAGTGCCCACCGTTGTTCCGAAGTGGCGGAGCGGGAGGGATTCGAACTCAGCCTGCAAGCGATTGATTTATCGCGGCCGATCTCTCGCCTTTATCCTCGCGTACCACGCAAAGTGCCAAACATGATGATCTTCTCGCCCAAATACCGGCACTTGGTCCGACATCTCGACGGCCAACCTCATAGCAGGCGTTCGCCGTCGGCTCAATTCCGAAGGTACGCCGGCGGTCCGACGCCTAGCCGCTATCCCGACCAATCCGAGCTTTTGGGAAGGGCGGCCACAGCCTTGAGATAGGCCGGATCGTTGCCATAAATTTGCGCGTCGGAGCGCGCGAACATCCGGAAATTATAATGCTCGACCTGGAAGCGCGACGTCGGGCGTCCAGCGCCGGGGTAGCGCTCGGGTGTCGCGGTGTAGATCATGGCCAGCTTAGGCGAGAGTGGATAGTAGAAGTCCAGCTCTTCGGTCTCGATCCCGATGAGATTGATGATCGGCTGATCGCCCGTGATGAAGGGAATGTCGGTTTCGTTCGGGAGGAACAGCAGCCGATAGGATCGGCGCTGCCGATACAAGCTCGCGCCCACGTTGGTCGCGTAAATGAACGCCTCGATCGGCCAGGTCCGAGCCATGTCGTGGGGCAGCGGGTTCGCAATGGCCAGCATGTCGTTCCTGAGCTTGGCGGTTCTGAAATATTGCAGGGTCAGAAACTGTATGAACGTGGCGCATTGTCCTTCGTCGTCATGGAAGGATGCATCTTGGCGCCTCAATGCGTCCAGCAACGGCACCGTCCGGCCTTCTATGCCCTGATGATACGTCTCGCCTAGCATGCGCTCGATATTGCGCAGCTCTGTCTCCAGTTGCGCCTTGAGCGGCACAGCGATAGTGCGATCGGCAAGCGCGCGCCTGATGACAAAAGTCCTCTGGAAGAATGTGACCCAGCCTCGGTTTGCTTCACGCAAGCCAGTGTCACCGCTTCGATCGATCAACTGCTCGATATAGGCCAAATCGACAGGCAGCAGCTCCTGGAACTCGTAGAAATAGCGTTCGCTGGCGACGTTGCGCGGCGTGGTCGAAAACGGCTCGGGCTGATCGTGTCGCTTGCACCACAGCTTTTTCGGGGTCGCCCAGGCACGTAGATGATATTGCCAGACATAGTGCTGGTTGGCCGTGAGCTTGGACACGTGCCTAGCCCAGCGCCGCCGCGCGCCGCGCATTTTCCATCAGGAAATCTCGGATATCTGCGATGACTTGCCCGAGATCCGCAGGCGCCGCGTCCAGCCCGCGTGCAAAGGCAGTCCACTGCGCAAGCTTGGCAGCATCGCCGGCAAAGCCGTCAGTCAGGGCATCGGGCAGTTCGAGCGGGATTGGGGTCCTGCGACGGCCGAATGTGGCGGCGATCGCCCGTGCGACCCGGTCGGGATCGAAGGTGAACGATCGGCTCAAAAGCCAGATGTCGTAGAAATCTTTCATTCGCGAATTTGCACGGCCAAGCAGCACCATGGCCTGAAACTTCTCCGCGATGACCGTCTCTTGAGCATAAGCCCGCAACTTCGGGACAGGGAAATCGAGCAGAACCGGGTAATCCAGTTCCTCGACGCCAGGTTCAAGCGCATCGCCAAAACCGATATCGACCGACGCGCGGACGCGCGCGCCGCCGACATGAGCATCGGCCTGGAGACGAACGCCGCCATATTCAAGCTGTTCTCTGATGCGATCGATCCTGACCGAGGCGAGGTCGAATGTGATGCCATCGTCGACCTCGACCGACAGAATATCCCGGAAGGTCGCGAGTATCGCCTCGCTGTCCGCCTCGCCGAAACCGAGGAGATCGAGATCGCGCGTCGGACGGGTCGGATCATCGAACCAGATCGAGAGCAACATTGCGCCCTTGAGGATGAAGCGGTCGGCGTGCGCCGATTGGCTCAAGCGATACAGCAGCCGCTCTAGCGCAAATCGAATGAGAATGAGTTCGAAGCTCTGGTCGTGCGCGCGCGAATGATTGAGGAGGCGTGCCCGAACCGATGCACCCAGATTCTGGACCGGTTTAGCCATCGATCGTCAGCGCTTCGAGATAGGGCCGTATCGCCGACCAGGTCCCGCTCTTCTGCGCGCGCGCTGCAATGTCTGAAGGTGTCACGCGCCGCAGCCGCAGCGCTTCGCGAAGAGCCTCGATCGCGACCGAGAGACCGACTCGCTTCTGAAAGCGGAAACAGTCGACGAGGGTTCGTGGCACATTGAAGATGCGCACCTCGACATTTTCGATGGTGTGCAGTTCGATATCGACGTCGCGTTGTGCCGAGCCGATCCGGACCAGTTGCAGTTTCGGGCCGTGATCTCCTGGCGCCCAGTCGCGTGCTCCGATGGCCATCCAAACGCGGTGCGGTATCTGATCGGTGAGCCCATGAAATGCGAGGGCGGACACCAGGCAGATGACGCCCTTGGGTACGCGCTTGGCTGCCTCGGCAAGATCATGATGTGTGTCGAACTCGGCGTCGGCCAGTTGGTAGAGGCCGCGAGAGAGACGAAGGATTTCTCCGTCGCGCTCCATTCTCGCGAGCGTCGTAGCGGCGACGCCCTCGGTTACAAATTCCCGCGTGCGCATCATGCCCTTCCGGCCAAGCAGGCGTAAGACATGCGCCCTTTGCCCGTCGCCGGCTTTGTTATGTTTCCTTGTAATCTGTTCACTCATGTCCGAGGTTTTATAACTATTCCGAGCCGGGATCAACGCGCCGCTTCACACACATCAAATGTTTGCGGAATTTACCGCACTCCTCTAATGTGTGCGAATGACTCGCCCCAAGCCTTATGCCGATCTCGCTCTTCGCATCGTCGCGGGACGGAATGACGCAAATCTCAAACAGGCCGATCTCGCCGACCAACTGGGCGTCAAGCAGCAGAGCGTAAGCCGTTGGGAAGCTGGCACCCATCGGCCATCCGTCGAGCAGATACCCGCATTGGCCCGAGCGATCGACGCCAATCCGACCGAGTTGATGCTCCTTGCCGGATACGGCCAACCGACGATTGCCACGGTGCCGCCGCCATTTCCGCTCGAAGCATTATCGCCCGCAGCCCTCGAACAGTTCGTCGCCGATCTTCTAGAGGCAAAGCACCCCGAAGCGAGAGTGTCCGTCCAGGGGGGAAGCGGACATACCCAGGACGGAACCGACGTCGTTGCCACCTTCCCTGATGGCACGACATGGAGCGTCCAGTGCAAACGTGTCGAACGGTTCGGACCGGCCGACGTCGACAAGGTCGTCCGACATCACAGCTTCAAGGCCGATCGACGGTTCCTTGTCCTCAGCCGGGTTGCGAGCCCGCAAGCTGCACAGGCAGTAGCCGCCCACGACGGCTGGACCCTTTGGGACAAGCACGACATCAACCGTCTCGTCCGAACTCTCCCTGCGGAAACGCAGGACCGTCTGGTCGACATATATTTCAGCGGTCAGCGCCTTGCTCTCCTCGGCCGCAGCGAGCCGGGGCCGTGGATCACGGCCGATCAATATTTTGCTCCCTTCCGCGGACGAGACGCGGTGTTCAGCCACGACTGGGCAATGGTCGGGCGTGAAGCGGAAATTGCCAGGCTTGCCGAAGGCCTTGCCGACAAGGACGAGACTCCGGTCGTTCTGCTGACCGGGCCTGGCGGCATGGGCAAGACGCGCATCATCAAAGAAGGTGTCGCCGCCTTCCAGGCTAAGAAGAAGACCACGCTGGTTCGCTTCCTGTCCGCAGCCCGCGACGTCAGCCGGGCCAGCCTCGAAACCCTTGGCCACGGCCGCAAAGTTCTAGTTATCGATGACGCGCATGACCGTGAGGGGCTGGGCGTGCTCATTGAATATGCCGCTGACCCCGCAAACAAGACCCGGCTACTGATTGCGACCCGACCATATGCGGAGCAGCGCATTCGCAACGAACTTGCCATTTTTAACATCGTCGATCCCCTGACGATCACGCTCCAGCGCCAGAGCAGGGCCGAACTCAAACAGCTGATCGCGCAGGTGCTCGACACTTTCGGCGGCGATGATCACCTTGCTAACGCGATTTCTGAGATCGCGCAGGACAGCCCGCTGATTGCAGCCATGGCTGCCCGCGTCGTCGCTCGCGACGGCATTCCGCCAGAACTTGCGCGGCAGGAGAAGAGTCTACGTCAGATCATGCTGTCGCGTTTCACCAAAGTGATAACGGGCAACCTCGGCGCAGCAAATGACGCACCGATGTTGCATGCGGTGATGGAAGTGCTGGCTGTCATTCAGCCCTTCCATGTCGATGACCGCAGCGTCGCCGACCTTATCTCGAAGACCCGGCCAACCGTCACAATGAACGACGTGACGCGGGCGCTGAAAATCCTGATTGATGGTGGCGTCATCTTCAAGCGCGGTCACCTATACCGGCTGATGCCTGACCTACTTGGCGACTTCCTAATCGAAGAGAGCTGCGTCGGTGCCGACGGCGCGCTCACCCCCTTCGCACTACAGATTGCGGAAGAAGTCGGCCACCAGAAGCTTGAACAGGTGCTAGTCAATCTCGGCCGGATGGACTGGCGTCTGTCCGAAGGCGACCCCTCGGCGAGCAAGCTCCTCGACCCGATTTGGACGGCGTTGCGCGGCATAGACACCGAATATGATGGGCGCCTCCAGGCCATTGAAGCGGTGGCCTATTATCAGCCCGGCCAAGCGCTCGACTTTGTCGAGGCCATGATCGCAAGAAATCAAATCTACTCGCAGTTTGGGACGATCTTGCGGCGTATCGCGCTCAGCGCTGAACATCGCACTGCCGCGCTCCGACTGCTATGGGATCTGGGCCGCGATAACCCACGCGACCTTGGTCCCAATCCGGATCATCCCATCCGCATTCTCGCCGATCTGATTGGCTATGAGGAGCATAAGTCATTCGCGTTTAACGAGGATCTCTCGCGCTTTGCGTTCGGTCTGCTTGAGGAACCGGATGCCTGGAACAGCATCTATTCGCCGCTCGACCTCCTCGAACCGCTCCTGAGCGGACAGGGGATGACCACCCATTCGACCGGCCGCGAATTCTCGCTCAAACCTTTCTTCGTCAATCAATCCGTCGTCGCTTCGCTGCGCGAGCGTGTGATCGACAGCGCGATCGCCCTCCTGACCAACGACCACCCGCGCACGGCCCGCAGGGCAGCGCTTTTCCTCAACAACGCGGTCCGTGCACCTTATGGCATGTTGAACACGGTTGCGCCGGACGAGCTCGATCAAGCCTATCAGCGTGAATTTGCCGGTACGATCGCGAAGATCGGCCAATTGGTCGAGCAGGGTGAACTTGAACCCTGGACCCTAATTGGCCTGGTCCGCTCCCTCTCCTGGCACGCGCAGTTTGACGAAGGTGCGCTCGGCGATGCTGTGCGGGACATCTTCGCCGCTCTGCCGGGAAGCATAGATTTCCGGCTCTACGGCGCGCTGTCTGACGGTGCCGAATGGAACTTCACCGGTCAGATCGCCTATGTGGATTGGGAAGAAGACAAGAACTGGCAGGAGGCCTTCGCCGAAGAGCTGGTCCGCCAATTCGAGCCAGCCTCGTTGCTTGAAGCGATTTCGGATCGGCTGCAAAAGCTCGACGCGGCGGGCGAGGCAACCGGCCAGTCTGGTCAGCTCATCGATAAGTTGATCACCGCCGATCCGCGGGTCGGCGACGCACTGATCGACATTGTCCGATCCAGCCCATCGCACCGACTGCGCTTCTTCATCGGCATCGCAGTCGGCGCCAAGTTCGAAAACGAGCCGGAGGAAGGTCGTCGTCTTGTCGCTTTGCTGCTCGACGATCCGGACGACAATCTGCGGCAAGGAGCTGCACGCGCGCTGATTGGTCTGAAGCGTCCTTATGGCGACGCCGATCACGAACTGCTAGAACGCGCCTTGCGATCGGAAGACGCACACGTCGCGTCGATCGCAATCACGGCAGTACGGACATGGCGCAATCTGCAGCCTCGCGCGATTATCGACTTCGCGCTGATGGTCCGGTTCGATCAAGAGCCCCTTCTGCTCGATCATGTCGCCGGCCTGCTCTGCAGCCAACGCAAGACCTTGCTGATGCGCCTGCAAGATAATGACGTGACGCTCCTGCTTTCGCGCATGCAGCGGTTGCCGCGGATCGACGGCCATTTTGTCGAGGAAATTCTGCAGCACCTTGCGGAGCATCACGCGGCCGCACTCGCCGAATTCCTCTTCGCACGCGCCGACTGGTCACTCACCCGCGAAGAGCGCGATGATGATTTTTCCGTCCTCGGCTTTGCCGCGCGTCGGGATCACCTCGGCTTCGAAAAGTCACCGGCGCTGGCGACGATCCTGGCAGCAGCCTGGTCCTGGCTGCGCGCTCATGATGATGACAGCGGCTGGGCGCACTACCGCCGGGCCAGCCTCATCGCGAAGATGTTTCGGCCAGATGACGATCGCATCGTCGCATTCTTCGGCGCCGTGCTTGCGAGGGCCGATGCTGCCGATCTTCGCTGGATCGCCAGGATTGTGCGTCACGGCCATCACCGTTTCCCGTTCAAGCACCAGGCTTTCGTGCTGCGCTATTTCGACCGCTGCAAACAGATCGATCAGGAAGCGGTCGCGTTTGGGCTTGATCAATTTTCTGCCGGTGCGCTCAGCGGCGGCTGGTCGGGGTCGGTTGGCGAGCCCATGCCCCGCGATCTGTCCGCGCGGGACAATGCGAACACTATTCTGGCAAAGATGTCGCGACTGTCGCCAGCGTTTCCGCTGTACAAAGAGATTCTCGCGCATGCCGAGCGCAATATCCAACGCTCGATTCAAGAGGGCGAAGCGCTGGACGCCGAGCAGTGAAGGATGCTCGCGCCTTGGAGCAACTGCGCCAGGAGCGCGAATCCTTCGATCAGGCCAAAAGCCAAGGTGCCCAGTGGTTCAGCTACAAGCTGAGGATGGGCTATGGCATCAACCTGCTGCTGCTCGGCGTCGCGGCTGCCTGCACCTACATCCTGCTGCGCCATGACGATTATCCGGCGCATGTCGTCACGATCGTGGCCGCGACGCTGTTAGGCGACATGATCACCCTCGCGATCGCGGTCTTCAAGCTCGTGTTGCAGAACAACCAGCTGCCGGCCGTTCAACCGACTACCAGAATCAAGGACGGATAGCCGGCGCATCGGCTCCGCAATGTCTACTCGAAGCGACTGTCGGATTCCCGGTCGCGCTCGTCCCAGCGCCTGATACTCTCCTCGAGGTTCTCGCTGGCACGCCGTGCCCATTGCTGCACGCGCTGGTCGTCGTGACGCATCATCGCCTCGACCAGCGGTCGGCGACGAACGAAACGAAGCGAGATGGGTCCCCAACCGGCTCCCGTGAAGAATCGGTTCTCGAACGCGCGAAGGACCGCTGCGGGGTCGGGTGCGAGGGCGATGATGGCCAAAGCGATCGGCGACCAAGCCTTCATATTGGTTTGACCGTCGTTCACGGCATAACGGACGACATGTGCGACTTTGACCGCGCGTATTTCCGGATCTTCTGCGACCCACGCCAATACCGCTTCCTGCGCGATCTCCGCTTCTGTCTGGCCAGTATCGTCGTCATCGGAACGATCGCCGAAGAAACGCTCAATGAGATACTCATTGTTGCTGCTGCCCACGATCTCCTCAAGCACGACGCGAGGAAAGCGGCGCATCACCAACCGAGCCAATTCGCCGAATTCATGGTCGCTGACATAGTCGTTGCCAGCGCGCTCGCGCATAGCGACACAAATAGCCCGTGCGACAGGCTCGGCATCACTCTCTGCGAAAACGGCCTCCGCGATTTCAACCAACCCGTGGTCACTATGGCGGTCGTCGAGCCCATATACGCGACTGTCTGCCAGCACTTCGCGCCCCAGTTCCACGAACGCAGGGTCGATCGCCACGCTGTCCGTGCGGTCACCGAATATGCGCATATGGAGGATCTGCACGCCCGGGCTGACACCTTCGTCGAGCTTCATCAACTCACGGAGGAACGCCGCAAGGGAGGCAGGCGGGAGCGGCTTGGTGACGCTGCCCATCATCAGCTGCGCGAAGCGGTCGACCGAGATCGTTCGTTCCTTGAGGACCTGGCTGAAGCGACCAATGGCGTCAGCATCGAGCGGGACAGCGTTCTGTAATGTCACCAACTGTTCGGTCAGCAGAGGATCCTTGACCACCAGATCGAGCTTGGAATCGACGAACGCCCGGTCCTTGCGCCGGGCACCCTCCAATATACCGCCCAGCATCCCCGGCACGGCGCGCTTTGGATCGGCCGCGAACCGTGCATACGCAGCGTCCCACAGTCCTTCCAGATCGGCAGTCGCACCCGCCAACCCGGACATGAACGCCCAGACTGAGTTCGTCCCTTCGGCATAGGCGGCACGATCCAAATACGGCGCGGGGTCCAAGCCCTGCCGAACGATTGCGCGCCCGACGGCCTGGGCGAGACGTCGGACATTGCGAACCGAGGACTTCTGCCGACCACTGGGATGCCAGTGCCGCCACGGTTCACCGAGAACGAAGGTGTCGAAATGGTCGTCGACCGACTTCGGCCGGAACTCCTGCTCAAGCGCCACGAGCGTCTTGAGTGCTTCGGCCTCCTCCGGTTTCTCCGATGCTGGGCGGCGCTGGAAGAAGTGAAGCGCGTCGCTTATCGCCCGCCACCCTTTCTCCCAATAGCCGGTTCCCTTGACCGCTTGCAGTGCGAGGACGTTCTTGTCGGGAATGTTCGCGTTGAGATGCTCGCGGAAATGATCGGCAACGATCTCGCGCGCCCTTTCCGAACCCTCGCCTCCAGCAGCAGAAATAGCGATGAGCCGGTCATAAGCGGCATTGAACCACGCGGGATAGCCCGCGCCATTGTAGGGGCGCCATTCCGTCCAGCGTGCCCGGGCGCCAAATTCAAGATTGAGAGACGAGCTGAAATGTCCCGAGTCCAGAACGTGATCGAGGGCCTCAATTCCGAGCGCCCGCACTCGCGCGTCCCGGTCTTCGAGCATGCGGTCGATAACTGCCAGTCGCTGTTCCTGGTTCGCCAATGTGAAAGATAGGATCGGCCAGAAGCGCTCGAGCAAATGGGAGCGTGCCCGCAGCTCGTCCCGCACATCGCCATCCTCAAGGGTGAACGCGATCAGGACGTCTGCCGCCCGGGCGAAAAGCGACGCGTCATGAGCGAGGTGGACGAGGAGCTGGGTCAACTCCTTACGCTCCTCATTCGCGACCAGCAGCGCAGCGCGATCAGGACCGGCCAGCGAGCGCTCCAGCGCAGACAAGGCGGCCTCAGGTGCAGCCGGTGTCGCCTTGATGAAACCGTGACGGAGCGGGCCGTGAAGTCGTGCCGGTGCGCCCAGAGCGCCGCCATCGCCGAACAGAATTTTCGCGATCTCAACCGCCACCGGCTCATCATGCAATTGTCCGATCCGGCGCGCGAATGATGCAAGCAGCCGTTCAGGGCCAGCCACGAACTTCCCGACCAAACCCTCGGGATCGCTGCGACGGATGTGCGGAGCGGCGAGCATGTTGGCGAGCGGCTGGGGCATGACCGCCCGTTGCGGGCCTCGTTGCTGGACCACCCCCCATTCGAGAAATGTCGCGATCAAACGATAGAAGGCGTCGGCACTGACCTCTGCGATATCGGCCAAGACCGCATGTTCGGCATCGTGGCCATCGCCCTTTCTCACGTAGAAGGCGTGCACTAGCGACGCCGCTTCAGCGCAAGCCCGCGCTGCGGGGTCCAAGGCTTGCCGTCCGCCCTGAAACAGCCGGTCGAGAAGCTCATTGTCGTTTAGCTTGGACAGGTCGATACCGGCGGCACCGGCTTCCGCGACCTTCAATGCGATACGTGCGTTACCTCCGGAAAATTGCGCAAGATGGCGCCGCTCGGCGTCGCTTAGCTTTGGGAAGCGCTGCCATAACAGCCCCGCCAGTATGTCCTCGCTATTGCCGAGAAGTCGGACCAATGTCCCCGCGGGTTTTTCGCCCAGCAAGTCATGATCGATGGTGATCAGGCTCGCCCGACTGGCGTTTTGAGCGACAATCTGCGCCAGCTGCCCATGCGTCCGATTGAGACAGTTATCGACGACGATGATGGCCGGAATGCTCGAAGCCGCCAATTGCTCGGCCACGAGGGCCGGACCGACCTCCAGTTCCAAGCCGGCGTCCCCATAGATGGCGAGCGACGACATAAGCGCAGTCGCCGGGTCAAACCGATCGTCGAACAAGGCTTCGGCCAGACGCGTTTTGCCCATGCCTGATGATCCGATGAGCCGCATGGCGTTACCCGGCACGCTCAGGAGCTTACGCATCGTGATCAATGCGTCGCGGATGGTCACAGTGCGGCCGTCGATTTCCACCCTGGCGGTGTCGTCGAACAGATAGGGCTGCGCGTGCGCGCCCTGAGCAGACCAATCCCCGTAGGGCCGCCACCCGCCAATGGGGCGACCCAGTTCGCCGAGTAGCCACATGGCGACGCCACGATGGCTGTTGGTCCATCGGGAGATCTTGTCCGCGCCGTAAAAATCGAGCAGCACCGCGTCACCGCCGTCCACCTCGGCTAGCACCTCGGTCATAGCGGCGATACGCTCGTCATAGGCTGATTTAGACGAGTCATCCGTCGAGAAGACGATGTAAGCGCCCTGTTTCGCTGCGAGTTCGGCGAAAATCGGTCGCGTAACCCCTTTGGGCCGCATCTCTTTCTTGAGCCGCGCCGCGGCCATCACCTCGGCCTTGGACTGGAAGAATATCGAGCGGCGCGGCAGCCAGCCGTTCGGTTCAGGATCACCTTCCCATTCAATCGAGCCGTCCACGCCGCCATCGCCTGCGGTCTGGTTGCCCCCAACTGCGATAGCAGAAAGGGGGATGTTGCGCTGCCGGGCCTCCGCCTCCAGCAATCTTTCCAAAAGCGATCGAAGCAAGACGTCGTTCGCGTCGGCGACAAGCTCTTTTGTGACGGTGAAAGGTCCCATGCGGTCCGCGCGATCGATTTTGCCCCGCGACATATGTGCCGCACCAAGAAGCTACTCAATGCCATGACGGCGCACGCTGATCCAACCGATTTACACCTTCCTGCGCTTGCCCTCGAAGCCATCCTTCACGTCATCGATCCATGCCGTTACTTCACGATCGCTCCAACGCGCGGCGGCCGGCGAGATCTTATAAGGGGCAGGAAATCTTCCTTCCTGAATGAGCTGGTAAATCATGGTCTTGCCAAGACCGACCCGACGCTTCACCTCATCAATTCTGACGAGGCGATCTTCGGCTTGCGCAGTTCCGGTCATTTTGTCCTCGCCCGCCGCGCGTCATCGCGCGTCTTTACGAAATTGCGGTCGCTCTCAAGAAACGAGGCCAGCATCGCCGGCACGAGATCGACCACCGGCTCTTCGACACCATAAGTAGAAGCATAGAGCGCGGCATAAGATTGAAGCCCGGCCTGAAGGTCCGGCGTGATCGTGATGGTTAGCTTGACCGGCGTGCGGTCGGGAAGTTTGCCCAGTTTGAGATCGGCCATATCAGATGGTCCTCCTCGGCCATGGTGCCAGCACAAGGTCGCGGGTCACCAGCACGCGCACAGGCGCGCCGGGGCGGATGGTGATCGTCGGCTGGATGTCGAGATTGCGCTGGGTGATCGGGTCGCCAGCACGTGCCGTGTTCGATTGAGCGGATTCGCGGATCGCCTGGACGAGATCGCTCTCGCCCGAGATCGAGAGTTCCGAACCAACGCCGAGCAAGGTGGCGATCGCGACGCCCTTGAGCAGCGTCCACGTGTGGAAATCAACCCGATCGGCGAGCCCAGCATATCCTCCCGGATCGGTCGCCGGCATATTGTCAAGGCGGACCGAACTGCCATCGGGCAGGATCAGCCGCTGCCAGATGACCAGCGCGCGCCGCTGCCCGAACGCGACCACCGAATCGTATTTGCCGATCAGCCGGGCGCCCTGCGGCACGAGCAGGATATCGCCGGTGACGGTGTCGAACACATTCTGCGTGACCTGCGCCGTGACCATGCCGGGAAGGTCGGAGTTCAGCCCGGTTATCAAGCTCGCCGCGATCACGCTCCCGGCAAGCAGGCTGTTGGGCGACACGGGCGCGACCAGCGCGCCCGAGTTGAGATCGCCGCCCGTGTCGCGGGTCGAGGCGAATTGCTCCTTCCGGGTGCCTGTCGGCGACGCGCTCGCGGTGTGCGCTTCTGGGATCGGAGCGCCGCCATCGGATGCTGTCGGCGCCACTGCGCTGCGGCCGGTCGTGGTCTGCGCCATCAGCCCGGATTCCCGCGCAGCCTTGAGGTCGGCAAGCCGCTGCTGGCGCGCGGCCGCCGCGGTATCGACCGAGGTGGGGGCAGTGGTCGCTTCGGCTCGCTCCTGCGCCCGCAGGATCGGCCGGCCGAGATCGCCCGGCAGTGGCGGACCGAGCTTGGGCGCATCGCCATAGCTGGTGGGCAATCCCGACAGCGCATCCGATGCCGGCTTCGCTATCGGTTGCGACAGCTCACTTTCCTGCGCGACTTGACGGAACACTTGGGGTTTGAGCGCCATCCAGGCGATGCCCATGAGGCTGCCCGAGCCGAGCGCGGCTGCGCCGATGATCACGCCACGCCGGAAGCGGATCGCCGGCGCCGGCCGCGAGCGGATGCTGAGCGTCTCGGGATCAACTTTCGGCGCTGTGATCGGCGGATCGGTGGGGCGAGCGTCGGTCATGCGCCCCTCCGCTTGGTGGTGCGGGAGACGCGATCGATGCGGACGACCTGCTGCTTCTTGAGGCCGAGCCGCAGTTCCGCCGTGTCGAAGATCCGGTCGACGACGTAGAAGCGGTCGCGCAGCCGATAATTGACGAGTTCCGCCTTACCGTCCGCACCGACGACGAACAGCGGCGGCGCCTCACCATTCGCCAGCGATGCCGGAAACTCGACATAGGTCTTCGCCCCATCGTCGAACACGCGCAGCGGCCGCCACACGGGCCGGTCGCCGCTGATGGCGTAATTGAAATGCAGTTGCTCGACCGCGAGCCCTGTCGCCACCGGCGCAGCCGCCTGTGCCGCCTCGGCCTTGCGTCGCAGCGCCAGCAACTCGTCCTGCGGATAGGTCCACCGCATCGAGGACAGGGCCGTTGCCGAGGTGCTGACCAGCCGGACGTGATAGGCGCGCCTGTCCGTGGTTATAACCAGATTCGTGAGCAGTCCGGCCGAGAACGGCTTCACCAGGACATGGGTCTGCTTGCCTTCGCCAGAACCGCTTGTCGTGTCGCCGATCACCCAACGGACGGTATCACCGCTCGCGACCGCCACGAGGGACTCGCCGGGCTGGAGCATGATATCGGTGACCAGACCGGGCGCGGCATAGACCTGGAAGATCGTGCCCTCGCTGAACGGATAGACCTGCGCACCGCTGACAAACCCGGCAGCGGCCGGCTCGATCGTGGCGCTCCGCGTCGCCGAGCGCACCGTCTTGAGCGATGATTCGGGACGGTCCTGCGCGAGCGCCGGCGCGGCGAGGATCAATCCGGCAATCGCCGGCAGAAGGATGGATTTCATGGGTTCTTCTCCTGCGAGTTGGACAGGGCCGGCGCCTCGGATTGAGCGCCGAGGGTGGGATTGAGCGGCGAGCCGAGCGGAAGGTTAGGTGCCGGCGGTGGCACCGGAGGCGAAGCCGGAGCCGTGTCGAGTTCGCGGCTCCAGTCGATCGCGTCGACATAGATCCCGAGCGGGTTCTTGCGCAGCACATCAGCCGATGCCGGCGGACGCATGACCGTGGTCAGGATCGCCGTCCAGCGGCTGACGCCCGACTGGCTACCGCGTTCGAACGCCGTCTCCGTCCATTTCACCTGAAAGCTTTTGTCGGACGCCCGCACGACACTGGTGACCTGCACAGACACCGTGCGCTCGCCGACATTCGCGAACGGTGACGCCGATCGGGCATATTCGCCGAGGAACTGCGCCCCGCGCTTGGTCGCGAAGTCATAGGCTTCGAGCCAGTCCCGCCGCATCAGCACGGGATCGAGCGACACCGCGCGAACATTGGTGATGAAATGTGAGAGGTGCCAAGCGACCTGCGGGTCGGTCGGGCGATAGTCGACATCAGCGGCCTGCACGGCGCGCGCCTCGCCGAGCCGGTCGACCTCGACCACATAGGGCGTGACGCGGCTTTGCAGCGACTGCCAGGCAAGGCCCGCGGAGGTCCCCGCGGTAAGGACGAGGCAACCGAACGCCATCAGCCGCCAGTTGCGCGCCTGCACCCGTGCCGAGCCGATCCGCTCGTCCCACATTTGTCCGGCGCGCTGGTAGGGCGTCTCGGGAGGTGGCGTGCGCCCGTAGCGCTGCGCACTTCGCTTGAAGAACATGACTCAATCGTTCCTTTCCTTGATGTCGGGAGTGGCGGACCCGCCGCCGCGATCGCCTTGCTGGAGCGTATGGATAGCGAGTTGGCGGCGATGGCGGCTGGTCTGCTGGTCACGCATCGCCCGTGCCCAAGCGGGCGTGCCGCCGGTCTCCCCGCCGCCGCCCGGTCCTCCCGATGACGGCGACGGAGAGTTCTGGTTGAGGGCATCCCACGCCGATTGCCGACCGCCGGCGGCAGCTTCCTTGAGACCGAGCGCACCGCTCATGCGCGACCGCGCGGCGTTACCGGCCGCACGCGCGACGCCGCCGAGGCCGGCGCTGACCGAAGGCGCGGGCGCCGTTTCCTTGCCGAGGCTGTAAGCGGTCGATGCCGCCGACCCCATTGCGGTGCCTGAGCGAACCGCACCCAGCGCTGCGCCACCGAGTGCGCGCGCTCCGCCAACCGCCGCGCCGCCCGCCAGCATCGTGCCGCCGGCCGCGCCGAGCGTCGTGCCGAGCGCCGCACCGGCACCGAGCTGCGGCGCACCCGAAACCAGCCCGGACGCGATCGACGGCCCGAAGATGCCGAGGCCGAACAGCGACAGGCTGGCGAGCACCAGGCTCATGGCCTGGCCGATGTCCGGCTCCTGGCCCTGCAGGGCTTCAGTGAACTCGGTGAAGAAATTGGAGCCGATGCCGACGATGACGGCGAGCACCATCACCTTGATGCCGGAACTGACGACATTGCCCAGCACACGCTCGGCGAGGAAGCTGGTCCGGTTCCAGAGCGCGAACGGCACGAGGATGAAGCCGGCGAGGCTCGTCAGCTTGAACTCGAGGATGCAGACGAACATCTGCACCGCGAGAATGAAGAAGGCGACGATCACCAGCGCCCAGGCGAACAGCAGCACCATGATCGTCAGGAAATTGTCGAAGAAGGTCGTGAACCCGACCATCTCGCTCGCTTGTTCGAGCAGCGGCCATGCCGCCGAAAAGCCGGTGCCGGCCAACCGCCCGGGCTTGAGCAGGTCGTCCGCGGAGAGCATGCCGCCACCGGCGGTCAGCCCGGCCTGCGCGAACGAGCGGAAGATGATGTCGGCGAGCGTCGAGAAGCTGTTCAGGATGAACGCGAATGCGCCGACATAAAGGACCTTCTTGAGGAAGCGGCCAATGACATTGTCCTCGCCGCCCATCGCCCAGAACAGACCGGCAAGCGTGATGTCGATGCCGATCAGCGTCGCGGTCAGGAAGCCGACGTCGGGCCCGAGCAGTCCGAACCCGCTGTCGATGTAGGTGATGAACGCCTGCAGGAAGCGATCGATGACGTTCAGGTCGTTCAAGGCGGTTCTTCCTGCGTGCGTGAAAGGGATGTCGCGGGACGCGGCTGGGGAGCTGCGCCGCGCCCCGCGACGGCGACCGGCGGCTGGAGGGGGAGCCGTCAGTCGCTGATGACCGGATCGGGCCGTGCGGCCGACGGGGGCTATTGCGGCGTGTAGGCCGATCCGGAACCGAGGAACTTCTTGGTCGCAGCGCGGGCTTCCGCCGCCTGGGTCGCGCGGCGTGCCTGCTCGACCGCTTCGCTCCTGAACTGCGCGGCCATCATATGCTGGAGCTGGAACTGCTGCTTGGCGGTGAGCGCGAGGAGCTGGTTGGTCGCTTGGCTGACCTGCAGCGATCCCTCCGCCCCTTGGCTGCGCGCGACGATGTCGGCGAGCGCCCGCGTATCGGTCTGGATGTTCTCGACCACTTGCGCCTGCACCGTCATCGTCTGGCGGAACGCGCCCATGCTGGCATCGAGCCGCGCGCGGGCATCGCGGATGCGGGCATCGGTGCGCAGCGCCGACGAGAAGTCCTGCGGGAACAGCGATTGGAACTTGTCGTCGAGCTGGTCGACCCGGAAGTCGATCGCCTGCGCGCGGCCCATCAGCCGGTCGATCTCGGCGAGCTTGCGCTTCAGCGCGTCGAGCTGCGGGAAGTCGATACGACTGAGGTTCTTGCCCATGTTCACCAGCATCTGCGCCTCGTTCTGCAGCTGCTGGATCTGCTGGTTGACGCTCTGCAGCGTGCGGGCGGCTGTCAGGATGTTCTGCGCATAGTTGCTGGGATCGAACACGACGCCGCCGAACTGCGCATGGGCCGGCGTCGCGGTCATCGTGACCACGCCCATGCCGAGCGAGCCGCAGGCACCGAGACCAAGGACGGCCGCGATCACATGCTTTCGAGTGGGGATACGCATTACTTGTCTCCTTCTTGGTGGGCTTGGGGAGCGGGAGGGCCGGGAAAGTCGGCGGCGAGATCGGCGGCCCAGTCGAGGCCGGCATCGCGCAGGAAGGCCTCGGCGAAGCGGTCGCGGCCATTTTCGGCGAGCGCCGCGTCGATCCGGGTCTGTGCCGCGGGGTCGGACGATCCGCACAGCGCGAGGGCGATCGGACCTAGGCCCAGCTCAAAGAGCCGGTTGCCGCGCGCGGATTGGAGGTAATAGTGCCGCTTGGGCGTCGCCCGCGCGATCAGCTCGATCTGTCGGTCGTTCAGACCGAAACGCGCATAGATGTCGTGGCCCTGCGGCTCGATCGCGCGATCGTTGGGCAGCAGGATGCGCTGGGGGCAACTCTCGATGATGGCCGGCGCGATCGCGGAGCCGGCGATGTCGGCGAGGCTCTGCGTCGCGAACAGCACCGCGACGTTCTTCTTGCGCAGTACCTTCAGCCACTCGCGGATGCGCGCCGCGAACAGCGGGTGGTCGAGGAAGATCCAGGCTTCATCGAGGATCAGCAGCGTCGGCCGCCCGTCAAACCGCTCTTCCAGCCGATGGAACAAATAGGTCAGCACGGGCGCGACCGCCCCGGCCTGGCCCATCAGCGCCTCGGTCTCAAAACATTGGACATCGGCGAGGCTGAGATGCTGTTCGGCCGCGTCGAGCAATCGGCCGTGCGGCCCTTCGAGCGTATAGGGCTGGAGCGCGATGCGCAGCGCGTTCGACTGGAGCAGCAGCGCGAAGCCGGTCATGGTCCGCTCCTCGCGCGGCGCGGATGCAAGGCTGCCGAGCGCTGTCCAGATCGCGTCCTTCACCTCAGGGGTGACAGGCACATTCTCGTGAGTCAGCAGCGCCGCGATCCATTCGGCCGCCCAGCTGCGCTCGCCGGCATCGTCGATATGGGCGAGCGGCTGGAAGGCGAGCGCCTCGCCGTCCGCCTCGGCTGATCCGAGCGCATGATGCGCGCCGCCCATTGCCAGCACCGCAGCGCGCGCGCTGTTGCCCTTGTCGAAGATGTAGACCTGCGCTTGCCGGTAGCGACGGAACTGGAGCGCGATCAGGCTCAGCAGCACGGACTTACCGGCGCCGGTTGGTCCGACGACCATCATGTGCCCGACATCGCCGACATGGGTGGAGAGCCGGAACGGCGTCGAGCCGGCGGTCGTCGCGACCAGCAGCGGCGGGCCGTCGAGATGGCCGTTGCGCACCGGCCCGGCCCAGACCGACGATAGTGGCATCAGATGCGCGAGATTGAGGGTGTGGACCAGCGGCTGCCGGACATTGGCATAGACATGCCCCGGCAGCGACGACAGCCACGCCTCGACCGCGTTGACCGTTTCGCGGACGCAGGTGAAGCCGAGGCCGTTGACGATGCGCTCGACGGCGCGAACCTTGTCTTCGACCGCGGCCCGGCTGCGATCGGTGACGGTGATCGTCGTCGTCAGATAGCCGAAGGCGACATGGTCGCTGCCAAGCGCTTGGAGGGCCTGGTCGGCATCGATGACCTTGTTGTCGGCATCGCTGTCGAGCAGCTGCGCCGGCGAATTATAGAGCACCTCGCGCAGCAGCGCGGTGACCGATTTGCGCTTGTTGAACCACTGGCGCCGCAGCGATGCCAGCGTCTTGGTCGCCAGAGTCTTGTCGAGCGCGATGAAGCGCGTGACCCAGCGGTAGCCGAAATCCTGGTGGTTGAGCGCGTCGAGGATGCCGGGACGGCTAAGGCTCGGGAAACCCATCACCGTCAGCGTGCGGACATGCAGGTCGCCAAGTTTCGGTTCCAGGCCGCCGACCAGCGGCGTGTCGGCCAGAATGCCGTCCAGATACATCGGTGTCTCGGGCGCGGCGACGGGATGGCGGCGATCGGAGATCGTGCCGTGAAGGAAGGTCAGCGTCTCGCTGTCGTCGAGCGGGCGGACATCAGCCATGAACCCCGACAGCAGGTCGAGCACGCGGTCGGTCTCGGCGATGAAGCTTTCGAGGGCGCCCCGCCAGTCGCGTTCGCGATCGCCGTCAGGCCGCTCGACGAGGCTGCGCCCCGCGCGGTCGGTCGTGTCCGCCGGCGGCAGCCAGGTCAGGGTCAGGTGATAGCGGCTCTCGAAATGCGTGCCTTCGGCCTCGAACGCCGCCTGGCGCTCGCCATCGACCAGCCAGCTCGCGGCATCGGGAAAGTCGCTGTCAGGATAAGCCAGTGCCTCGCGCCGCTCGGCATCGAAGAACAGCGCCCAGCCACTGCCGAACCGCTTGAGCGCATTGTTCGCCCGCGCGCAGGCGCCGACCAGCTCGGCTTCGGTCGCGGATTCGAGATCGGGACCGCGAAATGCCAGCACCCGCAGGAAGCTGCCGTCCTTGTTGAGCACCACGCCCGGCGCGACCAGCGCCGCCCATGGCAGATGATCGGCGAGGCGCTCGGCGCGGTCGCGATATTCGCCCAAGAACATCATGAGAAGTGCCTCAGCATGCGAAATACCCCTTCTGACGGATGTGGCGCAGGAGAACCGGCGCGAAGCTCGGATCGCGGCGAGCGGCCATCACGGCAATGCTGTGGCCGACCGCCCAGAGCAGCACCCCGGCGACCCATTGCTGGAGGCCGAGGCCGACCGCGGCGGCCAGCGTCCCGTTGACGATCGCGAGGCCGCGCGGCGCGCCGCCGAGCAGCAGCGGCGAACCGAGCGAGCCGTGAATCGGCACTTCGAAGCCGTCGATATGCTGGCCGCCACCGATCATGCGATCAGCGCTCCGCCGCCGAAGCTGAAGAAGGACAGGAAGAAGCTCGACGCCGCGAACGCGATCGACAGGCCGAACACGATCTGGATCAGACGGCGGAACCCACCCGCTGTCTCGCCGAACGCGAGGGTTAGGCCGGTCACGATGATGATGATGACGGCAACGATCTTGGCAACTGGACCCTGTACTGACTCCAGCACCTGTTGCAGCGGTTCCTCCCACGGCATGCCGGAGCCGGCAGCCTGGACCTGGGTCGCGAGCGTCAGCGCGAGGCCGAGCACGGCGCCGACCAGCAAATGCCGGTTGGTGGAAATGCGAGAAAGTTGGGCACGGGTCATGGCTCAGGTCTCCTTCGGGTTGAGCTTGGGGAGGTCGGTGAGCGCGTAGGTGCCGGTGTCGGGATCGAGCCCGGCCACGCGCGCGATGGTCGAGATACGGCGGTTGGTGCCGCGCCCGGAGATGAAGACTACGATATCGATGGCTTCGGCGATCAGCTGGCGCGGCACGGTAACCACCGCCTCCTGCACCAGCTGTTCGACCCGGTAGAGCGTGGCGATCGCGCTGTTGGCGTGGACCGTCGCGATCCCGCCGGGGTGCCCGGTGTTCCATGCCTTGAGCATGTCGAGCGCTTCTGGACCGCGGACCTCTCCGACCACGATGCGATCGGGACGCAGGCGCATGGTCGATCGCACCAGCTCGGTCATCGTCACATGCGGCGGGCGCGTGCGCAGCGCCACCGTGTCGGGCAGCGGGCATTGCAGCTCGCGCGTGTCCTCGATCAGGATGACGCGGGAATCCACCCAAGCCATCTCGGCGAGCAGCGCGTTGGCGAGCGTCGTCTTGCCGGAGCTGGTGCCTCCGGCGACGAGGATGTTGTATCGCTGGGTGACCGCGGCCCGCAACGCATCGGCCTGGCGCTCCGTCATCAGCCCGTCGGCGATATAGTCGTCCAGCGTGTGCAGCTTCTGCGCAGGCTTGCGGATCGAGAAGCACGGCGCCGGCGAGACCGGCGGCAGCACGCCTTCGAACCGTTCGCCGGCACCGCCTTCGATATGCGGCGGCAGCTCGGCCGAGATGATCGGATGCTCGGCATGGACCTCGGCGCGCGCATGGGACGCGACGAGCCGGATGATCCGCTCGACCTGATCGGGCTCCATCCGCACCTCGGTGTCGGTGCGGCCTTCGCCGAGCCGGTCGAGCCGCAGCGCCCCGTCGGGATTGACCATGATCTCGATGACTTGGCTGTCGCGCATGGCCGCGGCGATGTCGGTCCCGAGCGCCGTGATCAGCATGCGGCGGCGGCGTTCGGCGGAGAGGTTCGCGGTCATTCGCCGTCCTC
Organism: Sphingomonas sp. Y57; assembly: GCF_001015195.1. Taxonomy (GTDB): domain Bacteria; phylum Pseudomonadota; class Alphaproteobacteria; order Sphingomonadales; family Sphingomonadaceae; genus Rhizorhabdus. Next base: position 45,487 of record NZ_LDES01000029.1, read on the forward strand.
CGCATTTGCGGCTGGCGCGGGCCCGAGGGAACGGCGTCCGGTCGACACCTGTCGGCCAACCTGCGTCACAAAGGCTTCGAAGCGCTTCGCGCCGAGCGCGCGGCCGGCCTGGTCGTTTTCGGCGAGCGGCGTCTGGATCGCGAGTTCGAACCGGATGAACAGCGCCAGCGTTTCGAGGACGACATAGGTGTCGCGATCGATCCGGCCGATCGCCTGGGTCAGCCGGTCGAGCCGGATCGCGAACCGGTCCTCCAACTCCGAGGCGCCGCGGCGATTGAGCCAGGCGGTGACGGCGTCGACGAGGATCGCCGACTTGCTGGCGCCGGGCTTGGCGGCGAGTGCTTCGAGCCGATCGGAGAGCGGCTTGGGCAGGAACAGCTGGTGGCGGACCTTCTCCATCGGTCAGAACCCCAGCTGCAGGTCGTCGGGGCGACCCGAGGCGGCGTCCAGGCCATAGACGGTGCGCGCAGTCCCGAGTTGCTGGACGCGATCCATAGCGCGGCGCTCCGCGGCCTGGTCACCGTCGTCCTCGCCGAGGCCGAGCGGATCGACGATCTCGGGCTCGACTACCGGGGCGGGCTCGATCTCGTGTGCGGGATGGCGGGCCTGTTCGAGGCCGCCAGCGTCGGCGCCTTCCTCGCCATCGGTACTGCCGACGAGGCGCATGTCGGCACCGCGGACCTGTCCGGCCCAGTCGTCGGGACGGGCGGCGGGAAGATCACGGTAGCCGTCGGCGTTGAGCGCCGGCGCGGGCAGGACGCGCGCGGTGTAGCGGCGGTCCTCATAGTAGCGCAGCTTCTTGGCGCGGATCGGCGGATGCCCCGAGATCAGCACCAGCTCGTCGGTCGACGCGAGCTGCATGACCTCGCCCGGCGTCAGCAGGGCGCGGGCGGTCTCCTGCCGGCTGACCATGACATGCGCGAGCCACGGCGCGAGCCGGTGGCCGGCATAGTTGCGCATCGCACGCTGCTCGGTTGCGGTGCCCAGCGCGTCCGAGATCCGCTTGGCCGTGCGCTCGTCGTTCGTCGCGAAGGCGATGCGGACATGGCAGTTGTCGAGGATGGCATTGTGCTCGCCATAGGCTTTCTCGATCTGGTTGAGGCTCTGCGCGATCAGGAAGGCGCGGACACCGTATCCGGCGAGGAAAGCGAGGCTCGTCTCGAAGAAATCGAGCCGACCCAGCGCCGGGAACTCGTCGAGCATCATTAGCAGGCGATGACGGCCCTGCGCGGCTTCGCCGTCCTTCCCGGTGCCGTGCAGTTCCTCGGTCAGCCGCCGACCGATCTGGTTGAGGATCAGGCGGACCAGCGGCTTGGTGCGGCTGATGTCGGAGGGCGGCACGACCAAGTAGAGCGAGATCGGATGCGCCGCCTCGACGAGATCGACGATGCGCCAGTCGGACGCGGCGGTGACGGCAGCGACGGTCGGGTCGCGATACAAGCCGAGGAACGACATCGCCGTCGAAAGCACGCCCGAGCGTTCGTTCTCGCTCTTGTTGAGCAGTTCGCGCGCCGCCGATGCGACCACCGGGTGGACCAGCGGCGCTTCGGCGGTGCCGAGATGGTTGGTCGCCATCATCCGGCGCAGGGTCGCGGCGAAGCTGCGCTGCGGGTCGGACAGGAAGGTTGCGACGCGGGCGAGCGTCTTCTCTTCCTCGGCGTAGAGGACATGGAGGATGGCGCCGACCAGCAATGAATGGCTGGTCTTTTCCCAGTGGTTGCGACGCTCGAGAGCGCCTTCCGGGTCGACGAGGATATCGGCGATATTCTGCACGTCGCGGACTTCGTTCACGCCGCGCCGCACTTCGAGCAGCGGATTGTAGCGCGCCGAGCGGGCGTCGGTCGGGTTGAACAGCAGGCAGTGCGAAAAGCGCGCGCGCCAGCCGGCGGTCAGCTGCCAGTTCTCGCCCTTGATGTCGTGGATAACGGTCGAGCCGGTCCAGCTGAGCAGCGTCGGCACGACGAGGCCAACACCCTTGCCCGAGCGCGTCGGCGCGAACGCCATGACATGTTCGGGCCCGTCATGGCGCAGGTCGTCGGTGCCGATCCGGCCGAGCGCCACGCCGTTGCTGTCGAGCAGCCGGGCGGCCTTGATGTCGCGGTGATTGGCCCAGCGCGCCGAGCCGTAGGTCGTGAGATTGTTCGACTGGCGCGCGCGCCACAGCGATCCGAAGATCGCGGCACCGCAGCCGATGAACCCGCCCGCCGCGGCGATCGCACCGGCCTCATCGAAGATAATCGGCGCATAGGCGTCGAACGAGAACCACCATGGGAAAATCGACCACGGGTAATAGATCGGCTGATCGAACGCGACGAACCACGGCGGGCCGAGTTCGGGCTGGTAGGCGAGCTGCGCCGCCGCCCACTGCGTCGCGATCCAGATGCTCGCGACGATGATCGCGAGCACCACGAAAATCTGGCCGATGAGCAGCTTGGTGGGGGTCATGCGGGCTCCTTCCCGCTTGGCCGACATCAGTGTCTGCGGGCTGGCCCTAACTTCTCAGATGGGCGGGATTGGGAGCAGTGCCCCACTGGGGTCTGCGATGGCCCTAGTGAGGTCAGCCGTTACCTAAAGTCGCATTTCGGCTGTCTAGATTCGCCATGTGGGTATGATCGGCCGAGACACGGGCGGCCTTTCCGCAAATCGCAAAGACATTAGGGGAGCAGATGCATGACCGTGTCAGGCACATGTTAGACGTATATCGGTGACCACCGCCTCCGCGCTGAAGCGCAGATGCTCAACTTCGGCTAAAAGCCGGCCCTGTCCGAGGGCGCGTTGAAAGCCGCCGGTATTCCTGACCTCGATCTTTGTGTTCCTCAGCGCTGAGAAGGGGGGCGCGATGGGTTCGCCGGCGGGCCTAATCAGGCGTCAGTGCGCGCCGCCTTCTGGGAGGCCACAAATCGCGGTTGGGTTGCCGCAGTCCTCTTGGAAATGTCTGCCATTCCGACCGACAGCATCATCGGCCTTGGTTTGCTGCGCCGAGAGGCAAACAAACTGGGAGCGGATCATGGCTATCGGGCCTACCTCTGGGCTGCCCTCGTTATCGGAAGATGACGACACATTTGGAACGCGTCTGACTTTGAGAGCAGGTCGCTGATCATTCAGGTGAGTTTCTGGGCGCTCGCCAGACCATCGCCAGTGAAGTTTGATCCGACGTCAAAGTTCAAATGCGGTAAAGCTTTGGTCGCTGGGCGGGCCAGCGCTGAACCACGTTCGCGGGAACGCCCGCTCAGAGAGCTGACAAATCATTGCCCCAGTTGTGAAACTGGTGGTCGCCGTTCGGGGGGGGGTATCATCGCCGATCCACCGGCAGATCGGATTGGCAGGATCATCGCGAGAGGCAAGTGCTGCAATCAGACGCTCGACGGTCACCGCGCCTCCGACGAGATGCCCCGTCAGCGCCTGCAACCGGGCTACCGAATTGGACCGATAGCGAGGCGATACTGGCGGCGTATCGATCGCAAGCGGGTGGTTGGTATGGAGAACGAGATCCGCATCGACCGCGGCGCTGGCATTAAGCCCTGACGGCGTCACCTCGATCGAGCGAATCGCACTTGAATCGGCGATCAGATAATGTTGCGGCGTGGCGTGCGGGATCTGCGCCAGCCATGCGATCGCGCCCTTGGCGCTGCGATGCTGCAGCAGCTTGCGGATTACAAATGCGACCGGCACTCCGTCCGGTCGACCGGGCAGGTCAGGCAGCGCATTGACGCAGACCGCGACTCCAGCGGCATTGGCACCCATCAGCCCGACCATGCCGCCGACCGTAAAAATGCGCGCCGCCGGCTGACCCGAAAACGCGTCTAGCTCCATGACCAGTTGATGGCCATGGGTGAACGGATCGAGGTCCATATTCTGGCCGATCCAGGTCACGCCCCCGTCGCGGATCGCGAAGCTGGTGCATTTGCCCGGCCGCGGCTGCCCAAGCTCGGTCCGGCGATATTCCCATTCCTCGTCCATCAGCTGGCCGGCCAAGATCAGCTCCGCTGGCAACGCGGCGCCCCGCGCGATGCCTTCCACCTGTTCGAGCAGGTCAGGGGCATGAACTTGTATCGCCTGCAAATATGCGGTGCCGCCCAGCATCCTGGCGACATGGCTTTTGGGTTTCGCGATCCCGCAACGGGCGATGCTGCCAAGCCAGCCGGTCAGCCAGCGTGCGACCGCATCGGCGCGCGCGCGCCCCAGATGCTCGCCGCGTTCGGCGGGGGTTCCTGCCAACCTGATCGTCTCGATCGTCATGCGGTCGCCAGCGCGTTGGGCGCTGCGCTGCGCCGGCTTCCAAGCCCGAACACGAGCGCGGCCAGCGGACTCGCAGTGATGCCGATCAGCGACAGCGCAGCGCCAAGCTGGCCTTCGCCGCCCAACCAGCGCGTCGTCTCGCTGACCAACGACGGCGCAAGCCCGAGCGAGAACAGCAGAATGCCGGCCATCAGCAGCGAACTGCAAAGGCCGCGTATCGCCGGGGGCGCCAGGATCGTGAACAAGGCTATCCCCATGACCGCGATCGCGAGCAGCATGGTTGCCGAGCAGATCAGCAACGTTGCAACGAGCGCGGTCGAACTCACCCAGCCAAATGCGGCCAGCGGCGCGGCGAGCAGCGACAGGCCGGCGAGCATGGTCAGGGTCAGGCGCGGCCCACCGACGCGCTGGCTGCGGTCGGCGAGCAAGCCGCCGAGCAGGGGCCCGATCAGTCCGCTGGCCAACATCGTAAGTGCCATTAGAGTCCCGATCTGGTCGGGCGGCAACGCATGCTGACGTGCGAGAAACGGGGCCGCCCAGATCAGGATCGCGCCAATTGCGGTTTCAGTGAGCATGATGCCGAGGGTCACCGCGGCGAGCGCACGACGTCTGCCGCGCAGGCCATGCAGCGCCGCGCCCAAGCCAGCTTGAGGCATCTCGCCCTGCGCGCGCGCGGGTTCGCGTAGTATCAATAAAAGCAACGCCACCGGTAGCAGCGGCACGGTCAGCCAACCCATGGTGATACGCCAGCTTCCGTCCGCGGACGGCAGCGCGGTGAGCAGCGCACCGCCCAGCGCGAACGCTGCTGCATTGCCGGCGACTTGGCCGACGATTGCGACCGTGGTCGCCCCGCCGCGCTGTTCCGGCACAGCCAGATCGGACACCAGGGACAGCACGACCGGCACGATGCTGAGTGCCGCGACACCGGCAAGGCAGCGCGCCACAGCCAGTGCGGTAAAGTCCGACAGGACCGCGGTCAGCGCGCTGCCCAGCGCGGAAAGCAGAACCAGCGCGATCAACAGGCGCTTGCGGTTCCATCGGTCGATCGCGAGGCCCAGTGGGATCGCACTCAGCGCAATCGGAGCGCCAATGACTGCACCTTGGAGCAACGCCATCTGCGTGTCGGTGAATCCAAGATCGAGACGCATCGCTTCCTGTAACGGACTGAGTGCGGTCCTCGCATGGCCGGCCGCTGCCATCGCACTGGCCAGCACCAGCAGTTGTCCCCAATAGGCGCGCGCGCCGAGACCTGCGCTCGCACGGGAGACCGGTGTTTCGGCGACGATCGTCATATGTCCATCTCCGATGCATGACGCCGGGCTGCGCTGAAATGCTCGATCCAGCCGACCGTCCGCGCGGCGGCATCGAGCGCCGCAGGCCAGCTGCGCACGCCATGGCCCTCCTGATAGGTCAGCAGCGCCGAGGTTGCACCACGGGCGCGCAACGCGTCGTGGAACTGGCGGGCTTCCTCCGGTGGTGTGCATCGATCGAGCGCGCCGCAAATGCCGAGCACGGGCGTCCGGACGTTTTCCGCAAAGCCCAGCGGGCTGCGCGACCAGAAGCGGCTGCCGGCCCGCGTCGGCGCATCGGCTAGGAACAAAGGCGCAAATTCGGGGATGTTGGATTGCAGATGGTGCGTCACGAAGCTGGTGATCGGCGCGACCGGTACCGCGGCGGCGAAGCGATCCTCCTGTGTCGCCAGCCAGGCGGCGAGATAGCCGCCATAGCTGAGGCCGGTGAGCGAGACCTGGGCGGGATCGGCGATGCCGGCGGCGATCAACGCGTCGATCCCCGCCAGACAATCGGCACTGTCGGCACCGCCCATGTCGCCCAGCACCCTGCGCGCGAACGCCTGACCGTGCCCGGAGCTGCCACGCGGATTGGGAAGGAAGATCGCATAACCGCGCGCCAGCAGCATCAGTGAAACGAGGTTCGAACGGCCGAGCCAGCTGGCACGCCAGTGCAGGATCGGCCCGCCGTGCAGGTCGACCAGCAGTGGCGCGGGACCATCGCCTGATGAGCCCAACAACCAGCCCTCAAGTTCGAGGCCATCCGCGGCCTGCCATCTAAACGGCGCGACGCTGGAGAAATCCGTAAGATCCGACTTCGCTTCGTCGTGAAGCGGACGAATCGTCTGGTAGGCACCGGCAGCGACGCGCGCGATCTCCGGTCCCACGAAGAAGCTCTCGCCGATCATCAGGCAATCACCGTCGTCGCCAATCCCTGCGATCGTCGCATACCGGCCAGCGGTGGTGCGTTCGATGCTGCGCCATGTCTCACGCCAGCCATGCTCGAATGACCAGCAGCCGATGACTGTCGCCAGTCCCTGGTGCCCGGCGAGCAGCAGCTGGTCGGCGCTGCGCCATTCGAGCGACGTGATGTCGACGCCGCCCGTGTCGAGCCGCCGCGTATCGCCGCTGTCAAGATCGGCCAGCATCAGATCGCCGGCAACGATCAACCGATCGCTGCACAATGCTTCGACGAATGCCGCCCACCGACCATCGGGGGATGTGGCGAGACAACCGAGTTGGGCATTCGGCTGGTACGCCAGCTGTGTCACGCCGGTGCGCGCTTCGATTAATGTGAGATGCGCGTCATACCACGCACCTTCGTGCGCACCTGCCGATGCGATCGCGACGAGCCTCGCGCCTCCCGCCCAGTCGGCTTCCCAGATGTTGCAGTTTGGCGGGGACAGCGGGCGGGCGGTATCGCTCGCCATTGTATAGACCCACGCGCTGCGCCGGTCGGTACCGGCCGTTCCGTCCAGCCGCGGCATCCAGGCGGCGTGGGCATTCATTTCGCCGCCGTGCGTCGTCGCGCCTTGCCCGCTCGATACATCCGCGCTCGTGCCGGCGACTCCTAGCAATATCTGCGTGCCGTCACGCGACCAGCGCAGCGTCTCGACCCAGCCCGTCACTCGCGCGGCGGTGCGGACCGAGCCGTTGGTCAGGTCGGCGAGATGCAGCTGGTCATCGCCGATGCCCCTCGCATCGGCAATGAACGCCAGCCAGCGCCCGTTGGGTGAGTGGCGCGCGTGCCGCGCCTTGCCGGTGTTGGCGCCAATTGGCGTAACTTCGCCGCTTTCCAGCGCGATGCGGAAGATCCCTGTCGGTGGGGTGCCTTCGAGCGTATCGACGATGACGCCCGTAAAGCTCGCATGGCGTCCGCATGGCGAGGCATGCAGGTCGAACGCATCGCTCAGTGCGCCATGCCCTGGCTGGCGCAGACGGTGCGCCAGTTGCTCGGCCTCACGGTAGAGTGTGGTGCTTCGAATATCGCGTTCAGTCGCTATTTCGGGCAGCGCCCTGCTAACTCGGATCGCGGAGTCCTCGTCAGCCACGATCAGAGGTAGCGCTCGAACCAGTCGAGCAGCGCCTCGTTCTGCTCGACCCGGGCCGAGAGCGGCCCCATCGAATCGCCCATATGATCCATGCCCGCAACGCGCACGAGCTCGGTGGTGCATCCCACGTCTTTGAGCGCGCGGAAGAACTGCTCGGCTTCGGCGATCGGACAGCGCAGATCTTCTTCGCCATGCAGCATCAGCGTCGGTGTCGTGCACTTGTGCGCATAGGTGAGCGGTGAGCGTGAGCGATAGATATCCGGAACCTGATCGGGCCGCCCGCCTAATTCCTTGACGAACAGTTCAGGCGCGTCGGACAGATAGTATAGCGACACGAAATTGGTCGCTGCCGATTCAGCGACACCGGCCTTGAACCGATCGGTGTGGCTGACCAGCCAGCACGTCGCGAAGCCGCCGTGAGAGGCACCCCACACGCCCAGCCGATCGGGATCCGCCAATCCTTTCGAGATTGCCGCATCGATTGCGGCCATATGATCGCCGTAGGCACGGCTGCCCCAGTCGCCGATCATCGCCAGCATAAAGGGTTCACCATATCCGGACGATCCGCGGAAATTGCTGGCCAGCACCGAATAGCCATTGGCGGCGAGTAGGTGAAAGTCAAAGCGGAAGGTATGGCCGGTGGCGATGTAGGGGCCGCCATGAATGAACATAACCGTCGGCTGCGGTCCGGTCTTGTCCGCACCCGCAACATGCCAGCCCTCGAGCGCAAGACCGTCGGCCGCCTCATATTCAAGATGGGTGACTGCAAGCTTGGGCCAGCTTGCCAGCACCGCCTCATTGAGGTGCGTGAGACGCTCCTCGGCCTTGCCGTGCTTGTTTGCACGATACAGGTCCCACGGCGTGTGAAGATCGCTGACCGCATAGAGCAGACTGCCGCTCTCGCGCGCAACGTCGAGGATCAGGCAAGCGCGCGGCCCCGTGACGAGCGGGGTCGATTGCTCGGTGCCGTCGAGTGCGATGCGATGGATCTCGGCCGCGCCGCGGATGAGCACGGTCGCATAGGCATGTCCCGGCTCGACCACGCGCAGCATATTGTCCTGCGAGGTCATCCAGGTCGGCATGTCGTGATGCGTGCGAAAGCCGACATTGCCGGTCTGTCCCAGCGTGCGGCATGCCAGGCCTGAGCCATCGGGGTTGACGACCCACAGCTTTGTCTTGGGGACGATAAGCGCGCTGTTGCGGTCGCCAGCGACGACGATCCGGGACGAATGGGGATCCCAGGCCGACGCGGCAATGAACCACCCTTCGCCGAGCACTTCGGTAACGGCCCCGCCGGACAACGCGACCGTGCATAAGGTCAACCCCCCGATCAGCGAAGCCTCACCGACCGCGGCATCCGACGCCTGGAACAGAAGCTGCGCGCCATCCGGGCTGAATTGCGGCAAGGTCGCGACCTTGCGGCCGAGATCGAGTGTTTCGACAGTGCCATCGAGCGCGATCAGTTGGAGGTCCATCCGCAGATCGTCGACGATCCCGATACCCTCGGACCGAAAGATGCGCTCGGTCACCCGGCGCGGGCCCGTACTAACGACCCGGGTCACCCGTGTGCAGGCGATGCGCGTGCCGTCGGGCGACCAGCAGGGCGGTCCCTGGATCTGCTCGCCATCGACCGAAAGCCTGCGCGTGGCGCCGCCCGCGACATCGACCAGCCACAATCCCGTCGCGCCGTTGAGCGTCCCGATAAATGCGATTTGCGTGCCATCGGGCGACCAGCGCGGCGTTGCAGCATCGCCGTCAAATTCGATTGGGGCGCCCGGCAGAGCATCGCAAGCGCCCAGGAACAAACGGAAGCGCTCGGTCTCTCCCTCAATATCGGAAACGACCGATACGACTTGCGCGCTGTCGGGCGAGAACTGCGCATCATGGAGAAAGCGGAGCGCGAACAGACTATCGGAGGTGAGTATTCGCTCGGACTGGCTCATGATCTTCTATGTTCTCCCTCGCCGCCGCTCAGGCGTGTGTGGCATGGTTCGCAACGATGCGGCGGTGCCGGCTCGGCCTCGGCGCCGCCGCCCCCTTGTCAAAAGCGGGCCTTGGCGAGGATGCCAATCGTGCGCGGCTGGAGGATCGAGACCTCGACCGGTCCAGTCAGGCTCGACACGCCGCTCGAATTCGTCAGCTGCGCCCGCTCATCGAACAAGTTTCGCGCGTATACGGTGAGATCCACCCCGCCGATCTCGATGCCCGCGCGCAGATCGAGCGTCGCGTAAGCAGGCAGGCGATATTGCGCGATGAACGGGTTGGCGTCAAAGCTGGCATTGCGCTTGTCGATCGCGCGCAACGTGAACCCGAAGCTCGGGCTGATCGTGCCCGCGTCGAACTTATAGTCTGCGCTCACCGCGGCGGTGAAGCGAGGCACATTGGGAAGCGGATCGCCCTTGGCGGCGCCGAGACCCGCGAAATTATCGGTCAGTTCGGCATCCTGCCACGCAAATGCGCCGGTCGCGACGAAGCCGCGGGTCGGGCGGGCGGTGAGTGTCAACTCGACACCCTTGATCTCGGCGGGCGCGGGCGAATTGGCGTAATAGGAGACGCCGGTTGCAGTCGTCGTCAGAATCTGAAGGTTGGTCCAGTCGATATAATAGGCCGCCATGTCGATCCCAAGCTTGCGGTCTGCGGTCTCCGCCTTGAAGCCCAATTCATAGCTTTTGAGCTCGTCGGGCTGGAAGCTTGTCGGCGCGCCGGGCGCGACCACATTCGGACCGCCTGGGCGATAGCCGGTCGCAAAACGGAAATACGCGGTCGCGTTACGGCTGAAATGATAGCGCGCATTTGCGAGATAGGTAGTGACGTCGTCGGACGAGCTGTTTTTGGGAAAGCTGCCGATCAACGCGCCAGACCCGAACTGGGTATAGGTCTGGTCAAGGTGCGAATAGCGTAGGCCGCCCGAGATATCGAATTTGTCGCTCAACCGCACGGTGACGTTGCCAAACGCCGCGATCTCTTCATATTTGGACGGCGTCTCGTAGCGGAACAAATCGTTCACATCGAGCTGGCCGCTCGGCAGCAACAGATCGACATATTGCAGGTTGTTGCTGTCCTCGCTGGTGTAATAGCCACCGACCAGCCATTCGATGCTGCTCTTGCCGTTCGAAGCCAGCCGGATCTCCTGGTTGAACTTGTCGGTCGCAACGCGGTTCTGGATGTTCACCGCGCTATAGTTGCGCCCGAAGAAGGTTGCGAGCACCGGGACCAGCGCGGGGGAGTCGCTGACCGAGAAACTTGAGCGCACGGTTTGGTAGCTGCTGATCGACGTCGCGGTCGCGCCACCGAAATCATAGGCAATCGTCCCGCTGACCAGCCGGAACTGTTGCTCGAACGGCTCGGCGAGCGGTCGCTCCTGCTGAAGGTCGCCATTGACCGGCCGCCCGCCGATCGTGAAATCGACCGTAGGGGCGCCGTCACGGTCAATATTCTGCGCAAACCCGGTGACGCGAATGCTCAACCCCTCGGTCGGGGTCAGCAGCAGATCCAGCCGGCCGCCATAAGTGTCCGAGCGATCGACGTCCTTGCGGCCGAGCGCGATATTGTCGACATAGCCGCCATCGTGCGACTGATAGGCGCTGGCGCGCAGGGCTGCCTTGTCGGCTGCGATCGGCACGTTCACTGCGCCGGCGACATTGTAGTTGATCCCGCCATGGCGCGTTGTCGAGACCCCGGCCTGCGCTTCCCCGCCAAAGGTGTCGGTGCTTGGCATGCGGTTTACATATTTGATGAGCCCGCCCATCGTGCTGGCGCCGTAAAGCGTGCCCTGCGGTCCGCGCAGCACTTCGATGCGGTCGACGTCGAACAGGCCTGCGTCGAGTGACAATTGCGCGGCACGGGCAAAGGCGCTGGTCGAGCCGTAAGGCACATCGTCCACCACCACGCCGACGGTTGGCGTGACCTGATAGCCGGTGGTGACGCCGCGGATGGTCACCTGGTTGAATCCGCTGCCCGAGCTCTCGAAGGTCAGACCCGGTACGGTGTTGGCGAAATCGCGAAATTGCACGGCGGCGAGATTGTCGAGGGTGTCTGCCGACAGCACCGAAACCGCTTGCGGTGTCTCGATCAGCCGTTCTTCGCGCTTTTGCGCTGTGACGACAATCTCTTGGCCGTCTTGCGATGTGCTCGCACTTGGATCCTGCTGCGCAAGCGCCGGCGTTGCCGCGCTCAGGGCGAGCATTGCGGCGCTTGTCATCATTAAGCTGCGATATGCGGTAGCGGCGTTCATCGCATTCCCCCTGACTGTCGCTGTCTTGTCGGCATGCAGCGCCGATCGAGCGTCAGAAATATTGCCAATGCGCGCAGCGGGAAGGTGCGAACAAGTTATCGATGGTGACCAGAGGTCACCATTCAAGGCTGCGGAGTGCGACATTTGAGTGCAGTCAGCGGCTGCGCACGGGCATGCAGGAAGTGCCGCAACTTCGCGAGCGTCGGCATCGACCAGCGGTCCTCACGCGCGACCATGACGTAACCACCCAGGACCATCGGCCGCAACGCCGGAGCGCCGACTGGCACCAGACTGCCTTGCTCCAGATCGTCCTCGATCAGGAAACGGCTCGCCAACACGACGCCTCGTCCCTGGCGCGCCGCCGCGATCGCAAGATGGGCATGCCAGCACAATGCGCCAGGCACAGGCTCGGGCGGCGCGATACCATTGAGTCGTAACCAGGCCTTCCACTCCTGATCATTCTCTTCGTGAAGAAAGGGCCAGTCGAGGATCGCGCCGCTACCCTTGGCTTCGAGCTCGGCGGCAAGCGCGGGGCTGGCGACTGGAATTACTTCGGGCCGGGCGAGCTCGAAGCGTCGCAGGGCGCGCTCGGGCGCGTTTTGAGGATCGTCGTCGCGATAATAGCGAATATCAGCATCGGCTTCATGCACCGATAGATTGGGCGCGATGTCGGTCGGCTTTAGCTCGACTCGCATGCCGGTCTCGAGCTCGAACTCGCCGAGCTGCGCGGTCAGCCACTGGATCGACAGCCCAGGCACGCACCATAATCGGAGTGGCGCATTTTCACGTGCGTCGGTCAGTTCCTCGGTCGCCAGGGTGAGTTCGGCGAATGCGGCGGCAATGCGCGCATGATAGCGCTTGCCGGCCGGTGTCAGCGTGAGCCGGTTGCCGCTGCGCGCAATAAGCGCCACCCCGAACCATTCCTCGAGCAGCTTGATATGGCGGCTGATCACGGCATGGTCGACGCCGAGCTGTTCAGCCGCGCGACGGATGCCGCCGCGGCGGAACACGGCTTCGAAGGCGCGTAGCGCGGCGAATGGGGGTAGCTGGCGGGTGTTCGATGGCGGGACCCGCCCTTGCTGCGATCCGGAAGAAGACTGCATAATTTGATGTTCGTGCTTGCGAGTTTGGCTGCCTGGCGTTTCGGTCTCAGCTTGGCTGGCGCTCGGCCGATGATAGCATGAATGGTGCCTAACGGTCACCATCCTGTCAATCAAAGCGCCTTCATCCCGCTGCCAGCCTTCGCGCAGATAGCCCCTCGCGCATATCCGGTGCTTCGCCCGATGACCGGGCGGCCGGGTCGTACGCACGGGGCAACCGAGTATGACAAGCAGTGAACTGATCGAGAAGGACCGCCGGCACCTCATCCATTCGGCGGTGTCCTGGTCAACACATGAACGCCGCGGCGCGACGATGCTGCAATCGGGTAAAGGTATCTTCGTCACCGATGCCGACGGCCATGTCCTGCTTGATGGCTTTGCAGGTCTATGGTGCGTCAATATCGGGTATGGCCAGCACAGCGTCGTGCAGGCTGCCAAGGCGCAGATGGAACGGTTACCCTACGCCACCGGCTATTTCCATTTCGCGAGCGAGCCCGCAGTCGAGTTCGCCGCCGCGCTCGCAGCTCGCGCGCCTGGCGACCTTAATCGCGTCTTCTTCACACAGGGCGGGTCGGACGCTGTCGATAGCGCGATCCGGATGATCCGCTATTATTTCAACGTCACGGGCCGGCCGGCCAAGAAGCATATGATCGCGCTTGATCGCGGCTATCACGGGTCGAGCAGCATCGGTGCGGGCATTACCGGCCTGTCGGTGTTCCACATATATTTCGACGCACCATCGCCCTTCCAGCACCATATTCCGGCAGCCTATCCCTATCGCTTCGCGGGTACGCCGGCTGAGCTGATCGCCGACTCGGTGGCACAACTTCATGCCAAGATCGACGAATTGGGCGAAGCCAATGTTGCCGCCTTTTTCGCCGAGCCGGTGATCGGCTCTGGTGGGGTGATCGTGCCACCCGATGGCTGGTATGCCGCGATGCGGGAGGCCTGTCGCGAACGTGGCGTGCTGTTCGTCGCCGACGAAGTCATCACCGGCTTTGGCCGTACCGGGCCGATGTTCGGGTCGCAGTATGATGGCGTCGAGCCGGATATCATGACGCTCGCAAAGGGATTGACGGCGGGATATGCACCGATGGGCGCGGTGTTGCTCTCCGAGCGCATTTATCGCGCGATCGCCGAAGAGAGCAAGCCAGGCGCCGTGATCGGCCATGGGCTGACCTATTCGGGACATCCGGTTAGCGCCGCGGTCGGACTTGAGGTGCTGCGCCTCTATGAGGAGGGCGGGATCATCGCCAATGGCGTAACCAGCGGCCGGCATCTGGCAACCGCGCTGGCGCCGCTCGGCGACCACCCTCTCGTTGGCGACATACGCACGCGCGGCATGCTCGCCGGCATTGAGATTGTCACTGACAAAGCGGCGAAGACCCGGCCGGATTCGGCGCTTGGCGTGCCTGATGCGCTGGCCAGGATAGGCTATCGCAACGGCGTGATCTTCCGCGCCTTTGGCGATTCGATGATCGGCATAGCGCCGCCGCTGGTCGCCACGACGCGAGAGGTCGATCTGCTCGTCGAGCGGCTGACCCGCACGCTTGACGAAGTCGCCGCGATGCCCGACGTCGCGCAAGCATTGCGCACGACCGCGCACGTATGAATTCTCTCAATGGCAAACGCCATCCGCGAACTCTGGTCATCGAGCGCGCGTTGATCGGCCGCGATTGGATCGAACTGCCGATCCGCGTCGCGGTCACCGACCCGGCGACCGGCGCGGTGATTGGCGAAATCCCAGATTGCGGCACCGCAGAGACGCGCGCAGCGATAGACGCCGCCGACAAGGCGGCAACCGACTGGCGCGCGCGAGCGGCACCCGAGCGCGCCGCTTTGCTGCGCGCCTGGCATGTCCGCGTGCTCAAACACAGCGAGGCGCTCGCCCGGCTGCTCACTGCCGAGCAGGGCAAGCCGCTTGCCGAGGCGCTTGACGAAATTCGCTATGCCGCGAGCTTCATTGCATGGTTCGCCGGAGAAGCAGAGCGTATTGGCGGATATGACGTACCCGCACTCTCGCCGGACCGTCGCGTTCTCGTCGCCCGCCAGCCAGTCGGCGTAATTGCGGCGATCACCCCATGGAACTTCCCGGCGGCGATGGTGACGCGCAAACTCGCGCCGGCCCTCGCCGCTGGCTGCACCATCGTCCTCAAGCCCTCGGAACTGACGCCCTTCACCGCACTCGCGCTAGCGAGGCTCGCGCTCGAGTCCGGAATTCCGCCCGGCGTCATCAATGTCGTAACTGGAACTCCAGCTCCGATTGGAGAGGTGCTGATGGCAAGCGATTGCGTGCGCAAATTGTCTTTCACCGGCTCCACTTCCGTCGGTCGCCAATTGATGCGCGATGCCGCGGGCACGATCAAACGGCTTAGCCTCGAGCTTGGCGGAAATGCGCCCTTTATCGTGTTCGATGACGCCCATCTGGAGGCGGCAGTGGCAGGCGCGATCGCGAGCAAGTTTCGCAATGCTGGCCAGACCTGCGTCTGCGCCAATCGGCTGCTGGTCCAGTCCGGCATCCATGACCGGTTTGTCACGATGCTGGGTGAGGCGGTCAGCGCGTTGAATGTAGGAGACGGGTTCGATCCCGCGGTTACGACTGGGCCTCTCATTCATGCCGAGGCGGCTGCAAAGGTGCGTGCCCATGCGGACGACGCGCTCGCAAAGGGCGCGCAACTTGTCGCACAAGCCCCGCTTGCATCGCGCATCGACAGCTATGCCGCGCCCATGCTTCTGATCGGCGCGACATCCCATATGCGTGTCGCTCATGAGGAAACCTTCGGCCCGCTTGCTGCGGTCTTCAGATTCGATGATGAGGCTGATGCGGTGGCCCTCGCCAATAGCGGAGCGGCGGGGCTCGCCGCCTATTTCTACACAAGCGATATTGCTCGTGCGTGGCGTGTCGGCGACGCACTCGAATATGGAATGGTCGGGATCAATTCGGGCAGCGTATCGCTGGCTGCGGCCCCGTTTGGCGGCGTCAAGCAATCTGGGTTGGGCCGCGAGGGTGGTCGCGAAGGCATCGACGAGTACCTTGAGATTAAGGCCCTCCACTGGGCCGGCCTGAGGTGAAATCGGAGGGACAGTCGCATCAATGGGAGATTGGGCGCTAATCCACTGATCAGCAGAATATGGAACCCAAAGCCCGATGCCATCTCTGAACTCGCAGATTCTACGCGACAGCGCATTCTCCAGCTGCTCGCCGGCGCGTGCTGTCAGCGACGGAGATCTACAGTGCCCGCAGCAGGAGACCAAGGCATGGCTCTACGACACGAGCTGTGGCGCGATGGCGCGTGCGAACTCTCGCACGACATCATCCAGTCGATACGCAGCATCGACGACGAGACCGCGATGCGCAGCCTCATCGGCGATTTCGGCAACTTCATCGGCGCGCCGTGGTGGGCACTCATCACGCATGAAGACTTGCGCGAATGGCGGCCGGGCATGGTGGATATCCGCCATTATCCCGAAGGCGCGTCGCGCCGGATCATCGACAAATGCCGCTTCCGCCGCGATGTCATCATGCGCGGCTCGCTGCTGATCGAGACGGCCGCGACCTGGACCGAGCTTTTCAAGCGCCTGACGCTCGACGAGGCCGACCGCATCGCCATTGAGCTGGGCTGGCGCGAAAACCTGATCGAAGGCGTGACCGTGCCCTGCGCAAAGCTCGGCTACTGCTTTGGCTCCTGCACCTTCGCTGGCTTCGCCAACGCGGGGCGCGCCGAATTGGCAGTCGGCCCGGCCCAGACTTTCGGCCTGTTCGCCTTTGCGCGTGCCCGTCAGCTGTCCGGCGCACCGGCGCCGATCGCGCCGCCACCGCGGCTGAAGCCCAGCCAGCGCGATTGCCTCGTGCTGTCGGGTCGCTCCCATTCGAACAAGGAGATCGCCCACCGGCTGGGGCTCACCGAACGCACCGTCGAGAGCTACCTTCGCGATGCCTGCCGCGCCTATGGCGTGCGCACGGCCAAGGAACTGCGCGTCGCCGCAGTGCTCGCCGGCGAGATCGGCATCGACGAAATCTACCAGCTACCGTGAAATCCGGGCTCTGATCCTGAACGGCGCAAAATGCTTCCTCCCATGGCGCATCTAGCCATGGGAGCAGCACATGATCCTCACGATCGAAAACTACCCGCAGAGCGCCCACACGCTTGCGCTCGAAACCATGTTCGCGGACCGCAAGGCGCAGTTCGTCGACTTCTTCGACTGGGATGTGCCCGTCGTCGACGGCCAATACGAGATCGACCAGTTCGACACCGCCGCCGTCGTCTACATCGTCGCGCTCGGACCTGACGGTCGGCATGAGGCGTCGCTGCGCATGTTGCCGAGCTGGCTGCCGCATCTGCTCGGCGACATCTTCCCGCACCTCTGTATCGGTGGCGTGCCGGTCGGTCCTGACATCTGGGAAAGCACGCGGCTCTGCCTGCCGAGTCGGCATGGCGCGGCCCGGCGGCGTGAACTGCGTAACGAACTCATCTCAGCGATGGCCGACTTCGCGCTGGCGCGCGGCATCGCCGAAATAACCGGCGTCATCCCCGAGGGTTTCCGCCGCGAGGTATTGGCGATGGGCTGGCGCGCTGAGCCGCTTGGTCCAGCCGTCCGGATCAAGGGTGGCCCGATCGGGGCATTCCGTATCGTGGTGACACCCGACATGCGCGAGCGGCTCGCATGGACCGGCACCTGGGCCGGTCCGCTGGAGATGGCGGCGTGAGCCCGGTGGTAGACATCGCTGCCGGCGAGTTGTCGCGCGAGGGCTGGTGTGTGCTGCGCGGGGCGGTCGATCCCGCCACGATCACCACCCTCGCTGTGGACTTGGCGCCGTCGTTTGCGGCGACGCCGATGTGCCAGGGGGCCTTTTATGGGGAGCGGACACGCCGGTTCGGCGGGCTTTTGAGCCGGTCCGACTGGACCAAGGCACTGGTCCAGCACGCTCATGTCCTCGCCATCGCCGAGCGCATGCTGCTGCCGTGGTGCGAACGGATCGCGCTCAATCTGACCCAGGCGATCGACATCCATCCCGGCGCGCCCTCGCAGTTCCCGCACCGCGACCAAGACATGTGGGCCGGACCAAAGGGCAGCGTCGAATATCTCGTCAACGTCATGTGGCCGATCGATCCGTTCACAACCACGAATGGCGGCACGCGCCTGTGGCCGGGCAGCCATGTGGATCAGGAGGTCGGCGACCTGCCGGAAGCGGATGTAATCGTGCCGGAACTCATGCCCGGCGACGCATTGCTGTTCCTCGGCTCGACGCTCCATGGCGGAGGTGCGAACCTGTCCGCTGCGCCTCGGCGCGGCGTGATCGTCAGCTATTGCCTTGGCTGGCTCAAGCCATTCGAACTGCAATGGCTGGTCTATCCGCCTGACGTGGCACGGCACTTCTCGCCCGAGCTCGCCGCTCTGGTCGGCTATGCCCAGCACCGCCCGAACCTCGGCAATGTCGAAGGGCAATGCCCATCGGTCCTGTTGCAGGATGTCGTGCCGGCGCATCTCGGCGCGATCGATGCGCTGCGGCCAGACCAGCAGGCGCTGGCGGAGGCGTATCGAACCGATCGAGACGGCTGATGCCGCTCACCGGGCTGCCCGACTGGCGCGATACCGACGCTTATGCGCCGGCGCTCGCTGGCGGTCGCCCGGCGATTGCGTGGGAACTGCTGCGCCGCGACCCAGCCTATCAGGCGGACTATGTCGCGCTGGCCGGTGTTGATGCTGCGGACGATCAGGTCGCGACATTCACCGCGAAATGGGGGCTGCACTTTCGCGATTGATCCGATGCTGGATTGCGCCCGCGCCGTTCCGCTGTGGACCGGCGCCATGGACCCGTTCGTGCTCGACATATGTGTCGATGCCGCCGGGCGCCTGCTCGACCTTTCACGCGTCCCTCATCGGATGATGCGCGGAGAGTGTCATACGTATCTGCTTCTCGAATTGCCGGCCGGGACGATTCAGCTCGATCTGCTTGGTGCCGAAGACAACCGAGCGGCTGTCTGGGTCAGGCTGTCCATCGATCTTTCCCGACCGATTGAGCCGCAGTTTCATTCCGCGCGCCGGCTGGCGGCGCTGTTGGACGGCGCGCCCGAACCGGTCCGTCGCGAGGTAAAACTGACCCGGCTCGTTTCTGTGCTGCGGGTAGCGGACGCACTGGCCGATGGTGCCAGCCAGCGGGAGATCGGTCTCGGCATCTTCGGCGATGACTGGCCAGGCGACGGCGAGCATCTTAAGTCGCTGGTGCGCCGGATGATTCCATTCGCTACTAAGCTTGTGCGGGCTGGACCGCGCGAAGTTCTAGCCGGCCGGGTCTGACTTGCTGGCGCCTGCGCTGACCAGGGCCAAGGCATCGACGTCGAGCGCAGCGGCCACGTCCATGAACTCGAAGATGTCCAGACGACGCTCGCCGGTCTCGTAGCGCGAGACGAACTGCTGTGGCTTGCCGAGTTTATCGGCCACGACCTGTTGTGTCAGCGTCTGCTTCTTGCGGGCTTCGATCAGTTGCTCGATCACCCAGCGATAGCGACTATCGTGGATGCCTCGCGCCACCAGTCCCTCACATCAATTTGATGTGACGACCGTGACTTCGGTGGCATCTTACACCAACTTGATGTAAGGGTTGCGAGCGGCGGGATTGCCGCGTTACACACTGGACGCCGATTTGGCTGAGCACCTGATCAGACGCGAAGCACCCCGCGGAGACGTGGTCCTCTACGACCGCCAGCATCTCCTGATCTATGCCGAGCTGGTCGACGCTGACGATGCCGGAGTCTCCTGGCGCGAAGGCTCGCTCGAAATCCTTGGGATCGATCCCTCGGCGAACCCGGATCTCGCGCAATGCGCCTGGACCAGCCATCTCGCCCGCGCGCGCTGGATCATCGGCGACGGCCTGCACGCTGCCACCGAGGCGTTCAGTGTGATGCCCCGGTTCAAGGACCAGACAGCCTGAACCGGATGTTCCGCCGCAAATAGGTCGGCGCCTCGCGGACGGCGGCGATGCGGAGGACCGCGGGATCTGACGGGCGCACTCTGGCGGCGCTGCGCTGCCGCCAGGGATCGCGCGTCGTTCTTGCCCGCGTGAGCACTCTTGCGCGGCCGTGGCGCGGCGGCGGCTGGCCCAGTGCTTCGGGTCGGTCATGCCGCGCATGACCTGAACAGCGCGGGGCGCTGTTCACCCGGGCGCCCCGCGCGCACGCCGCCGCGCTGGCCGTCCGCCTGCAAGGGTGTGTCCCTGTTCGCGCCTGGCAGCGCGATGCATCGCTGCTTCGCCGTCCGCGACCGCGCTCTAGGCCTGCTTCGCGGCCCCGAGCCCCGCTTGCGGGTCTCGGCCGAAGGTGACGATCGCTGACGTGACCGAGGTCGCCGCGTCCGATGACGCGGCGGCGTAGTCTGGTGGGCCTTCCCTCGTCGGCGGGAGTGGCCGGCGCTTCCGCCTGAGGCCCGTCGCGGCGGGCGCAACCCCGCCTTGCGGGGTGCTTCATGCCATTGCGCCCCTTTGGGTGCGCCCGCCGCTGGAGCCGGGCCTCCTCTGGTCGCGTCTCGCCGCCCACCCCCGCCTCTCGGGGGAGGCCATGGGGCTTTTGGGCGGGTCTGGAGGCTATCGTGTCCCGTAATCCGAAGCGTCGTGCCCGTGGCGCGGCTGCTGGCGACCATGCCGAACCTCGCGTCAATCTCTATGACGAGGTTACTGCACGGATCATCTCCGAGCTTGAGGCCGGGCGCGTGCCCTGGGTCCAGCCATGGGGCAGCGCCGCCTGTGCCGCGCCGTCGCTGCCGCGCAATGCCTTGACCGGCCGCAGCTATTCGGACGTCAATGTCCTGCTGCTGTGGGGCGCGGTGATCGCCAATGGCTACCCCTCGCAAAGCTGGCTGACCTTCCGGCAGGCGCGCGAGGCGGGCGGCTGCATCATCAAGGGCGAGCGCGGCCAGACCGTCGTCTATGCCGACCGCTTCACGCCCGAGGCCGAGAAGGCGCGCGCCGCGCGTGAGGGCGGCGAGGCCAAGGCGGTGCCGTTCCTCAAGCGGTTCACCGTCTTCAACATCGCGCAGTGCGAGGGGTTGCGGCCCGGCCTCGCGCTCGATCCCGCACCACTTCCCGAGCGCGAGATCGTCCCCGTCGCCGAGGAAGTGATCGCGGCATCGGGCGTCGATTTCCGGATCGGCGGCGACAAGGCGTTTTATGTGCCCTCGCTCGATTTCGTGCAGGTGCCGCCGCAGCCCGCCTTTTTCGATCAGGTCAATTACTACCGCACCTGCCTGCACGAACTGACCCACGCCACCGGCCACGCCAAGCGGGTCGGGCGCGACCTCGCCAACGCCTTCGGCTCGCCCGGCTACGCGCGCGAGGAACTGGTCGCCGAGCTAGGTTCGGCCTTCCTCTGCGCCGCGGTCGGCATCGTGCCGACCGTTCGCCACGCCGACTATCTGGCAAGCTGGCTCGCCGTGCTGCGCGAGGACAATCGCGCGATCTTCCGCGCCGCCAGCGCGGCAAGCAAGGCCGCCGACTGGCTGCTGGCTCGCCACCGCGAGGCCGGTGAGGCCGCAGCGCAGGAAAGGATCGCGGCATGATCCTCCTGCCTCCCGAGCTTCGTTTCGCGCTCCGCGCCAACGACATCAATCGCCGCGCCGCCGACCGGAAAGGCGAGCGCTTCGATCCCGTCCCGGTCCTCAAGCTGTTCAACCCGCTCGGCGCGGCGACATGGCTCGCGACAGAGCTTGCCGACGATGACGACACGCTGTTCGGCCTCGCCGATCTTGGGTTCGGCTGTCCCGAACTCGGGCCGTTCAGCCTGTCGGAAATCGCATCGGTGCGGCTGCCCTACGGCCTGCGGATCGAGCGCGACATCGCGTTCGAGGGCCGGTTCGCGCTGTCGGTCTGGGCGGCATGGAGCCGCCGCGCGGGGTCGATCATCCACGGCGAGGCGCTGCTGCGCCGGATGCAAAAAGGTCAGGAAATCGGGCCGCCGCCCGAAATGTGAGCAAGCCCGCCGGTCCCGGCGGGGACCGGCTTTCATCGGAAAGGAATGACCCATGACCCTTATGTTCATCGCGCAGGATCGCTTGTCGGTCAGCAAGACCAACATGCGGCACAGCCGCAAAGCCCCGGATGTCAGCGACATCCTGCCCACCATCCGCAAGCGCGGCGTGATCCAGACCCTGCTGGTCCGCGCTTGTGAAACCGAAGGTGATTACGAGATCGTCGCGGGCGCGCGGCGCTTCCATGCCGCGCAGCTGGTCGCCGCCGAGACCGGCGAAGCCGAGCCGCTGCCGTGCCGTGTATTGGCGGCGGGCGACGATGCCGCCGCCATCGAGGCGTCGATGATTGAGAACTTGGCAAGGCTCGACGCCGACGAAGTGACCCAGTGGGAAACCTTCACCCGGCTGGTCAAGGAAGGGCGCGAGGTAGCGGATATTTCCGAGACCTTCGGCCTTCCCGAACTCACCATCCGGCGGGTGCTGGCGCTCGGCAATCTCATGCCGCGCGTCCGCGACTTGTATCGCCGCGAGGAGATCGACCGGACGACCGTCCGCCATCTCACCATGGCGAGCAAGGCGCAGCAACGCGCTTGGCTGGCGCTGCTCGACGACCCCAAAGCCTATGTCCCGACCGGCCACAATCTCAAGGCGTGGCTGCTCGGCGGGCAGTCGATCAGCGCCGCCCATGCGCTGTTCGACCTCGAAGCCTTCAAGGGCGCGCTGGTTGCTGATCTGTTCGGCGAGGACCGCTATTTCGCGGATGCCGAGGCGTTCTGGACCGCGCAGAATGCCGCCATTGACGAGCGCCGCGAAGCCTATCTCGACGCCGGATGGAGCGATGTCGTGATCGTGCCGCCGAGCGAGCATTTCTCGGCCTGGGAATATGAGAAGGCGGCGAAGCGCAAGGGCGGGCGCGTCTATGTCGATGTCCGCGCCAATGGCGAGGTGACCTTCCATGAAGGGTATCTGACCCGGGCCGAGGCCCGCCGCGTCGCGCGCGGCGAGCCGGTGGCGAGCGCCGAGAAGCCGACGCGGCCCGAGATCACCAGCGCCATGCAGACCTATGTCGACCTGCACCGCCATGCCGCCGTGCGCGCGGCGATGTGTGGGCATGGCGGGGTGGCGCTGCGCTTGATGGTCGCCCATGCCATCGTCGGTTCGCCGCTCTGGACTGTCCGCCCCGACGCCCAGTCCACGCGCAACGACGATGTGCGCGAGAGTGTCGAAACCAGCCTCGCCGAGACCCGGTTCGACGAGCATCGCCGTGCCGTGCTGGCGGTGCTGGACCTCTCGCCCGACGAGCCGACCGTCACCGGCGGCAATGGTGACGATCAAGGCCTGTGCCAGCTATTCCACCGCCTGCTGGAGCTTCCGGATAGCGTCGCTCTCGACATCGTTGCGGTCGTCATTGGCGAGACGCTGGCGGTCGGCAGCGCCGCCGTCGATGCGGTCGGCAATCATCTAGTCATCGACATGGCCGACTGGTGGGAGGCGGACGCGACGTTCTTCGATCTGGTCCGCGACTGCGAGGTATCGCAGGCGCTGCTCGCCGAAATCGCGGGCGATGTCGTCGCCAAGGCCAATGAGAACGAGAAGGCGAAGACCGTCCGCAAGATCGCCCGCGATCATATCGCGGGGGCCGATGGACGCACCAAGGTTGAGCGCTGGGTGCCGCGCTGGATGCGCTTTCCGCCCGCCGCCTACACGGCGCGCGGCGGTGTCGCGACCGTCGCCGCCGCGATGCGAGCGATGCGCGTTGAGCCGGAGCGCGAGGCGGCCGAGGACGAGCAGCGCCTCGCCGCCTGATCGAATGGCGCGGGCGGGCTGTCCATCCGCCCACGCCACCCCGGTGTGGTCCAAGGCCTGAAAAATCGCGCCGCGCGCCGCGCCCAAGGCTTGGCGCGCGGTTAATTGGGTTGGCTGCCGACACAGTCAAGCAGCAGCAGGCGCAGTTGCCGGGCGTTTTCCGCGAGCGCGTCATCGTCGGCTTCGCCATCATTCTCAAGCGCCACGGACAGCGCCGTGATTACCGCGCCGAGCAATTGCAGCCGCACAGTGGCGGCGTCGAGCGCGCGTGCTGAAGTTCTGGCCAGCGTCGCGGCGGCCGCGAGATCGTCAATGGCCGCCTGCGCCGCCATGCCGGTCGAGAGGCCTGTGGGCATCATGGTTTCGATCGTTTCGAGCAGCGCATCGGCGCGTCGCTGCAGGCCGCTCGCATCGCGCATCAGGCTGTCGGCGAGTTCGGAAACCTTCGCATTCACCGCTTGACAAGCCGGTCCTTAAGCGCTTTCGCGGGCCGGAACCGGACCCGCGTCGTCGGTCCGATCACCAATGTTTCGCCACTGCGTGGATTGCGTCCGGGACGCGCGGCGCGCCGCGAAACCGAGAATTTCCCGAACCCGGCGAGCGCGACATCGCCCTTGGCGACACCGTCCGTGATCGCTTCGAGCACCGCCGCAACCTGCGCGCGGGCCTCCGCCTTGCTGATTCCGTGGCGCGCGGCGAGCGCATCGGCGATGTCCTTGCTGGTCAATGTAGCGCCCCTCAGATGGATGCCGGCTCCGCTAAGGGTTGCGGAGCCGACGCCCGCCTGAGACATCCGATCACGGCTTTTGGGTAACGCCGACCGTGCCTGTGATGCCGTATTTGTCCGATCGATACCGCCCGACAACCTCTCCTGGACGGCGGCCTGCGGCAGACCGTCCGGCACCGCAACGCGGGCCGCGAACTATCTTCCCCGAGCGCGTTCCGCGCCCTCCTCGCGCAGCAAGATAGCCCGCTTCCCGCGTCCTCCGCTGCGCTTCGGCCCTGTGGGTGCAGCGCCGTCCTGGCTGCCGCCGATGTCCGCCTGTCGAGGCCGCAACGGGCGGCTTCGCAAGCAAAGGAGACGACATCATGGCACAGATCGGCACCTTCACCCGCGACGAGAGCGGCATCTTCTCCGGCACGATCCGGACCCTTACCCTCAACACCAAGGCCACCATCCGGCCGAGCGAGCGCGACAACGACAAGGCACCGGACCATCGTATCTACGCCGGCGCGGTCGAGATCGGGGCGGCCTGGACCAAGTCCGCGCGCGAGACCGGCACCGAATATCTCAGCCTCAAGATCGACGATCCGTCGCTGCCCGCGCCGATCTACGCGCAGCTCGTCCAAGGCGACCTTCCCGAGTGGAAGCTGATCTGGTCGCGGTGATCCGCACCCCGGGGGTGTCGAAACCGGAAATCGGTTCGACACTCCCGCCGCCGGGTCCGGCGCGAGAGGTTCGGGGACGCGCCGACACTCTCGCCGCCGCCAGATTCGGACCCCAATTGACATGCAGGATCACAACGAGATCGACCGGGCGGGCCGCGCCAAGCGCGGCTCGCCCTTTCTCACGACCGATCAGGCCGCGGCCTATCTCAAAATCTCCAGCAAATCGCTGAAGCGGCTCCGGCGCGACGGCAAGGGGCCGGCGTTCCGCCGCCATTGCCGCTTCGTCCAATATCATATCGACGACCTCGACAGCTGGAGCCGCGACAGCGGCGCGCAGGAGAAAGGCCGGTGAGCGGGCCTCGCGGGACTGGCGGCGACGCACCGCTGCTCGCCTGGGGTGATGCGCTACGGGCAGCGAAGCTGCGCCGCCGCCGGCTCGAAAAGCGCATCGCTGCTGCCGCGATCGGCGCTGCGATCGTGCTCGGCTCGGCGGCGTTTCCGCCCGCTCCACGGCTCGTCTGGAACGCCTCGGCAAGCGCGCCGATCGGGCTCTATTCGGTCTCGCCCGGCGCACTCGCGGAGCCCGGCGACATGGTGATCGCCCGGGTGCCCGAGCCTTGGCGGCGGCTCGCAGCGACCCGCCGCTACCTGCCGATGAACGTGCCGCTGGTGAAGCGCGTGGCGGCCGCTGCCGGCGACGAAGTCTGCGCGCTCGGGCAGGAAATCTTCGTCAACGGCCGCTGGATCGCCGAGCGCCTGGTTCTCGATGGCGCGGGCCGTCCGATGCCGATGTGGAGTGCCTGCGTCCGGCTGCGCGGTCGGCAGCTGTTCCTGTTGATGGACGCTCCGGCGTCGTTCGACGGGCGCTATTTCGGGATAACTGAGGGCGGCGACATCATCGGCAAGGCGCGGCTGCTATGGGCACGGTGAGGCTCTGGATCGTCGCCGCATCGCTGGTGTTCGTCCGTCCCGCGCAGGCCGAATCCGTCGCCGACTGGCGGCCCTACATCAATCAGGCCTCCGCCCGGTTCGGGGTGCCGGTGGCGTGGATCGAGCGCGTGATGCGGGCAGAAAGCGGAGGCCGGACGACCGCGAACGGGCGGCCGATCCGCTCATCGGCGGGCGCGATGGGCTTGATGCAGTTGATGCCGCCGACCTGGGCCGACATGCGCACCCGGCTCGGCCTCGGCGGCAGCCCGGACGACCCGCGCGACAACATTCTCGCCGGCACCCTCTACCTCCGACTGATGTACGATCGGTTCGGATATCCCGGCCTGTTCGCGGCCTACAATGCCGGTCCGAAGCGCTATGTCGACTATCTCGCCGGGCGTGCTCGGCTTCCATCCGAGACGGTCGGGTATCTCGCCAGCGTCGCGCCTGCCGCACGCGGCCCGGTCTCGGCGCCGGTGCTTCCAGCGCAACCGCCATCGATCTTCGCGGTGCGCAGGGATGTGCGGGCGGCGGGTCCAGCGGAGGCCAATCCTACCCCAGGGTCGTCGCTTTTCGTCGCTCTGTCGCAGCGGGATTGATCGAGATGTCGTGCGTGTCGGAGAGGGAGGAAGCTCGTCTCGACAGACCCAGCATGACGGCTGGCGGAACGGCTATCAAGGCCTGCGGGTGCCCCCCAATTTTCTTCGAAAATCGGTTCCCCCCACGTCCGCTTCGCGGCGCTGCGCTTTGCTCCGCGGCCCTGACAGCCGCTCCGCCACCCGTCCCTCAAACGCCGTTCTCGATGATGGGAACATCAGCGTTGGAGGTCACAATGGACATGTCTCAGAGCATCGGAACGGCGTCGGATCGCGTGATGAGCGCACTGATCGCTGGGCTCGAACTGGAATTCGGACGCGGTGCCGGGGAGGCATTGGCGCATCGGTTTCTGGAGGCGGAGGAAGCGGATTTTCGCTGGGATGCGAGGGTCGAGGAGCGCTGGATCGGCGCCTACGAGAGCATCGACGACGAGGAATTCGAACTCGACCGGATCGCGATTTGCGGGCGGCTCGATGGCAAGTGGTTCTGCGCCACCATGCTCGTGGATGGCGATGGTCGGGCCCGCGGGATGATGGGATGCAGGACATTCCGGTCACTGGTTCGGGCGCGGGATGCCATGCTCCATGCGCACTGATCGGGTACATATCCACGGGGAGAGGCGGCGTCGGAAGGCGCTCGTCTCTCCCCCTTTTTTGAGCCGGGACGGCGGGGAGGAAGGGAAAGGGGGGAAACAAGATAAAGGCAGTGTCTCGCGACACTTCCTAAGGGATTGTCTGCACATCCTTTTTTGGAGAGACAGCAGCCTGCGGCTGCGAGATAGTCGCGCAAGAAATGGCGTAAATCCGCCATTCCCGGGCCGAAATCGCCAGACTCGGGGGCGTTGGCATGTCTGACGACGACTTCACGCCCAAGCTCGGCCGGTCACGCAGGAAGGATGGCAAGAAGGTCGTCAAATATGGCGGGCGCATCCTCGCCGCCGCGCGGCTTGCCGGCGCTAAGACCGGCGTGCGATCACGCCGGTTCGACGGCAGCCGGATCGGGCGCGGCGCGAGCATGGGGCGGCTGCTCTCCAGCCGCGATCGGCTTGCTGGCTTCCGGGGTCGCCGCGCGGTGGTCAAGGCGAGCTTGGTCCGGCTGCAGGGCAAGGCCGGTCAGGTCGCCCGCGCGCACATGCGCTACATTCAGCGCGACGGTGTCACGCGCGAGGGTCTGCCGGGCGAGCTTTACGGCCCCGAAACCGATCGGGCCGATGGCGACGATTTCCTCAAGCGCACCGCCGGCGATCGGCACCAGTTCCGCTTCATCGTCTCGGCCGAGGACGGCGCCGAGTATCCTGACCTCAAGTCCTATGTCCGGCGGCTGATGACGCAGGTCGAGCAGGATCTCGGCACGAAGCTCGACTGGGTGGCGGTCGATCACTTCAATACCGAGCGCCCGCACACCCATATCGTGCTGCGCGGCATCGATGATCGCGGCGACAATCTCATCATCGCGCGCGAGTATATGGCGCACGGGTTTCGAGAGCGCGCGTCCGAGCTCGTGACGCTCGACCTCGGCCCGCGCACCGATCGCGAAATCGAAGACCGCCTCCGCCACGATGTCGATCAGGAGCGGCTGACGGCGATCGACCGGCGCCTGCTACGCCGGATGGATGCGGATCGCACCGTCTCGGCCACCGATAACGATCCTTTCCAGCAGTCGATCGCGGTCGGCCGCCTGCGCAAGCTCAGGGCGATGGATCTGGCCGAGGACATTGGCGGCGGTCGCTACCGGATCGCCGACGGGATGGAGGAGACGCTCCGCCGCATGGGCGAGCGCGGCGACATC
Source organism: Sphingomonas sp. Y57 (assembly GCF_001015195.1). GTDB lineage: Bacteria > Pseudomonadota > Alphaproteobacteria > Sphingomonadales > Sphingomonadaceae > Rhizorhabdus. The sequence continues at coordinate 73,871 of NZ_LDES01000029.1, forward strand.
ATCCGCGTCATGCAGCGCGAACTGACCGCGCGCCGGCTCGATCGCGCTGGCGTCGAGCAGGTGGTCGCGACCGAGCTGCGCGAGCCTGTCGTCGGGCGACTGATCGGCCGGGGCTTTTCCGACGAGCATCGCGACCGTCACTACATGATGGTCGATGGCGTCGACGGCAGGGTTCACTATGTCGATATCGGACGCGGCGACGCGACCCCTTCGGTGCCCGAGAGCGCGGCGGTCCGGATCGAGCCCACGAAGGCGGAACCGACGAATGCCGATCGCACTGTCGATGCGGTCGCCCGCGCCAATGGCGGGCGCTACTCGGTCGACCTCCACCTGCGCCATGACCCGCAGGCCAGCCAGGCCTTTGCCGAAAGCCATGTCCGCCGGCTGGAAGCGATGCGCCGCGCGGGCGCCGGCCCGGAGCGCCAGCCCGATGGCAGCTGGACCATTCCGGGCGATCATCTGGCACGCGCCGAAACCTTCGCGCAGCGCCAGCAACGCGACCGGCCGATCACCCTCGCCATCCTGTCACCGCGGCCGGTCGGCGATCTTGTCGGCATGCAGGCGCCGACCTGGCTCGATCGCGAGCTGGCGACTGGCGCGTCAGGCGCGGTCCGGGATGCCGGGTTCGGGCGTGAGGTGCGCAGTGCCTTGACGGCCCGTCGGCAATGGTTAGTCGAGCAGCAACTGGCGGATGGCGATGGGCAGGCATTCCGTCTGCGGCGCGGGGCGCTGGAGACCCTTCGCCTGCGCGAGCTGGAAAACGCCGGAGAGCGGCTGGGCAAGGAGCTGGGCAAACGCTTCGAACCGGCCGGGATGGGCGAGCGGATCGAGGGCGTGATCGCCCGGCGCGTGGACCTCGAAAGCGGGCCTCACGCGCTGGTCGAGCGGTCGCGCGACTTCACGCTGGTGCCGTGGCGCGATGTCCTTGAACGCAACATTGGGAAAGCCGCTTCGGGCATCCTGCGGGCGGACGGGATCAGCTGGCAGTTCGGGCGCGGCAGATCGGGTCCGGCGATCGGTTGAGGATGGTCAGCCCTTGAGGTGGCGTTCGACCGCATCGGCGCTGTTGCCGACGGCCTTCACCGCTTCCTCGAGCCGGTCCTTGCTGACGCCGAATTTCTCCGACCAGTAGCGCACCTCATAATCCTCGCCGAGCGCGATCCGCGACCGGTCCTGGGGGCTGCGTAGCGTCGTGTCGTCGGCCATGGCGTGTCTCCTGGTAAATATCTGTGGCTGCACCGGAAACGCAGCGCGGAGGCGGCAGTTGCCTGGCCTTGTGCATGGGTATCGGACGTGCGGTCAGCCGAGTCAGACGAGCGCCGGAACGAGTCCGCTTGTCCGGGGATTACGTTTGGATGGATAGGCAATTGCGCCACTGCGAAGCAGTTGGTGCAACGACATGGCGACCGGACGGGAGAGGCGGGGTTTAAATCGGTCGTGAAAACAACTCGGAGCGCCGCGCCTGCGGGATCGAGTGCTCACGCCACGAGTTGCCAATGCGCGACACTTCCCTCGAAGCCGGTCATTAAGGCCGATGCAACAGCTGCTTTCGCCAACTTAAGGAGTGGCACACATGGATCCCAAGGCCTTATTCGTCGACATCGAAGCCGACGCCGGCAAGGAATCGGACGTAGCGGAATTTCTGCGCGGCGCGCTGGGGCCAGTTCAGGATGAGCCGGATACGCGCGATTGGTATGCACTTCGCTTCGACCCGAGGCATTTTGCGATCTTCGATACATTTCCTGGAAATGTCGGGCGCCTGAAGCATCTGTTGGGGGAAGTTGGGCGTGCGCTGATCGTAAAGACCTTCACAGTGCTCGACGGTTTGCCCGACATCCAGCCGGCGCAAGTTCTCGCGGCCAAGCTCCCGGTGGGCGAACGTCATCCGGCATTGACGCTGCATGTTCCCCTGCGCGCGCGCCCGGGACAGGAAGAGGCGGTAGCCTCGTTGCTGACCGGAGCTGAACAGTTAGTGGCGGCGGAACCCGAAACATTGGCGTGGTATGCGTTGCGCCTCGCCCATGACCGCTTCGCGATCGTCGACTTTTTCGCCGACGAAACCGGGCGCGATGCGCACCTTTCTGGGCGGGTGGCTGCAGCGTTGATGGCCAACGCGACTTCGCTGTTCACCGAACCGCTGGAAATCAGGCGCGGTGACGTGCTCGCCAGCAAGGCCGCAGATCGGTTGCAATCTTCAGTCGCTTGACCCGAAGCGTCTCATGTGAATCGAAGCGCAAACACAAAGGCTAGCGTTGGGCCCTTCGGCATTCCAATCTGCATAAGGACGGGCGCGCGCGAGATGGCCGTTGGGATCAGGCGCGCCGTCATCCTACCATGCCCGGACCGCGTTCTTCCAGCGCGGCCTTCACGCGGTTGACGGCATCATGCGCGGCCGGTTCTGCGCCATGGTCGCCGCTCCGCTTTGCGACGCCAACCGCGCACCGCGCCGCCATCAGTTCGCCGACGAGGCGGTGGCAGGTTTCAGGGTCGAGCGCGGGGTTGCTGGTCCGCCACAACCGTCCGCCCACCGCGAATTTCGGCCATCGGGCATAGTCGGATACGGCGGCTTGCTCACGCTTTCGCCTTGCTGGACAAGCTGCGAAAAGTGATCGACCAGCGCGGCAGCTCGATGGGCGCGATGCTGTGCTCCCACGCGTGCCGCGCTTCGCCCTCGAGATGATAAATCGAGCGCGGCGCCAGATCGGCTTTGGCCCGCTCGAACCCCTTGGCGCCACGACGGCGCAATCGCAGCGTTGCTGCATGGCCAAGCGAAATGCCCACGACGTGCTCGAACACCGGGCGATCCTTGTGCCAGCCGATCCCGGCACCGGGGTCGTACCGGATCAGCAGTGCCTGGACGAGGTCGTCTGGCGCGAGGCCGGCGAAACTGGCGGCACGCGCCTTCACCTCATCGAGCCAGTCAGGCATCGGTTCGGTCGGTGCGAACGCGCCGGTCGCGAAATCGTAGCTCCAACCATAGCTGTGGGTGAGCCGCTTGCCGGTCCATTGCTGGAACCGGAACGGGCTGAGACTGGTATTGCCGATGCGCGCGATCAGCGCCGCTTCCTCGGCCGCGGTGATCACATCCTCGCGCATCGACAGTCCGGGCACGGGAGGCGTATCGAACAGGTCGAGCATCGCGTTCACTTTGGCCGGCCCCGACCGCCCTCGGCACCGCCGTCTTCCCGCAAGAGAGTACCCAACGGACGTCCGCCGAGCGTGCAGGCCGCGACGACGCGGTCGAAGCTGCGCCGGCCCGCACGGCAGACCAGCACTCTGCCCATGACGATCCGTTCGAGACGGCGCTTGGCATCGATGCCGCCGGCTTCGTGCAGCTCGGGCGCGTAAAAGTCGGCGAGGCGCACTTCGATCCAGCGGTGGGGCCGACCGGCGGGGCCGACGCACAGGCCGTCGCCGTCACTGACATAGCGAACGACACCGGAGAATGTCGTTCCCTTCGCCGGGAGCGCGCCTTCGCACGGGTCGGCCAGCGCAGGTACCGCCCAGGCGCAGGAGAATGCCGCCGCGAGCACGGCGATGAGGTGGTATTTCATGCGATAATCATCACCGCAGCTGGCTGTCCTTGCTGCCGCGTCGGTTGATGCCGGAAAATGCAGGGCGTTTGTCGCGGCCGGACTGACAGGCGACGCAGGTTCGCGCGCCGGGAAGCGCCCGGCGACGCGCTTCGGGGATCGGGTCTCCGCATTCCTCGCAATCGGCGAGGCCCGGGCCCGACGGCATGCGAGCGCGCGCACTCGCCAGCGCATCCTTCACGCTGTCTTCGATCTGCTCCTGAACGGCGCCGTCGGGCGCCCAGCCATTGGCCATGCTCGCCTGTTCCTGCGGTGATTGTCGCGAGCGTCTAATATAGGATTGGACCGAGGCAATTTCATGGGGAGCGATCCTCATTTCAGCTCTCCAGCACGCCACCGCGGATGCGCAGTTGCCGGACAATGCCATTGTAGGCAGCATGCAATCCCTGGCTCCGGCCGATGTCATGGTCCGAGCCCGCGGCCTCCCAAAAAGCGACCAGCCAGTCGTCGGGGCACCAGGGGCGCAAATCCCAGAGAGCAAGCGCCACGCCGCGGCTCTGCGCCTTCTCCTTGGCGGCGGTGGCTTCGCGAAGGACATTAAGTGCCCGCTTGATCGTCCCTGCGGCGCGGTGGTTCGCATCAGTGGAAGTCATGGCTTCGGATACGGACGATTTCTTCCTGCTCTTGGGCGGTGCCGAATGGTGGCGATGTCAGCGTGCGCCCGCGCGGGAATGCCGGATCCCGCGGATCGGGACCGCCGCCATGCGAGGCGCCGTCACCGCGCCCGGGCGCTACTGTGAACTCCATGCGCCCGATCGAACGCAACATTGCGTCATGATCGACGATGCGGTCGCAGATGATGTGGATGACCTCGCCTTCCTTCTGGAGCCGGCCGCGCATCGCGATCATCGACGCGGACATGACCTGGCGACGGTAGATTTCGAAGCGATCGGGCCACAGGATGCCCTGCGCCACGCCGGTTTCGTCCTCAATCGTAACGAACAGCACGCCTTTGGCCGAGCCGGGCCGCTGGCGCACGAGGATGACGCCGGCAACCTCGACATTGCGGCCGTCGCGGATGTTGGGAAGATCGGCGCATTTGACGATGCGCATCTCATCGAGCCGGTTGCGCAGGAACTGTAGCGGGTGGCCGCGCAGCGAGAGTTGGAGCGAGCGATAGTCCTCGACCACCTCGCGGCCGGCGGTCATCGGTCTGAGAGCGACGCCCGGCTCAATCCCTTCGGGCGAAAAACCGCCCTCACGGGCGTCGGCAGCCGCGAACATCGGCAGCGGCGCTTCGCCCAGGCCCTTCACCTTCCAAAGGCCCTGGCGCCGGTCCTCGGCAAGGCAATGAAATGCGTCGGCCTCGGCGAGCCGTTCGATCGCGGCGCGCGGCACGCCCGCACGGCGCCACACTTCCTCGACGCTGTCATAGGGAGACGGTCCGCGCGCCGCGACGATCGCCGCGGCGTGGATATTGGCCAGGCCGCGCGCCTGCCGGAAGCCGAGGCGCACCGCCATGTAGCGGCCGTTGGTCCGCTCCAGCGTGCAGTCCCAATGGCTGTGGTTTATCGACACCGGCCGCACCTCAACGCCATGGTTGCGGGCGTCGCGGACGATCTGCGCGGGGGCGTAAAAGCCCATTGGCTGCGCATTGAGGAGCGCGGCGCAGAATACTTCGGGATGATGATGCTTCATCCAGCAGGAGACATAGGCGATCTTGGCGAACGAGGCGGCGTGGCTTTCCGGGAAGCCATAGGAGCCGAACCCCTCGATCTGCTTGAAGGTGCGTTCGGCGAAGTCCTTGGGGTAGCCGCGCGCCACCATCCCGCCGACCAGCTTGTCGTAGAAGTGGCTGACACCGCCGGTCAGCTTGAATGTCGCCATTGCGCGGCGCAGCTGGTCGGCCTCGACGGCCGTGAACCCGGCGCCGACGATCGCGACCTTCATCGCCTGTTCCTGAAACAGTGGGACGCCGAGGGTCTTCTCCAGCACCGCGCGTAGTTCGGGCCGGGGATATTCGGGCTTCTCCTTCCCCTCGCGACGGCGAAGATAGGGATGCACCATGTCGCCCTGGATCGGGCCGGGGCGGACGATCGCCACCTCGATCACGAGGTCGTAGAATTCCTTGGGCTTCATGCGGGGCAGCATCGACATTTGTGCCCGGCTTTCGATCTGGAAAACGCCCAGCGTGTCCGCCTTCTGGATCATGGCGTATACGTCGGGATCGTCGTCCTGGAGGTCGGCCATGGTGACGCGGATGCCCTTGTCCTGCTCCAGCAGGTTGAAGGCGCGGTTCATGCATCCGAGCATGCCGAGGCCGAGCACATCGACCTTCATGAACTTCAGCGCGTCGATGTCGTCCTTGTCCCATTCAATTATTTGCCGGTCTTCCATCCGCGCCGGCTCGATCGGCACGAGGTCGTCGAGCCGGTCCTGCGTCAGCACGAACCCGCCGGGGTGCTGCGACAGGTGGCGCGGCGTACCGATCAGCTGGCGGGCCAGCTCCAAGGTCAGCTTGAGGCGATGATCCTCGGCATTGAGGTTGAGGCTTTCGATCTGCTCCTGCGGAATGCCGTCCATACTCCAGCCCCAGACGAGGCCGGTCAGCATCTTCGTCAGGTCGCGCGGCAGGCCGAGCGCCTTGCCGACCTCGGCGACAGCGCCGCGCGTGCGATAGCGGGTGACGACGGCGGTCAGCGCGGATCGGTCACGGCCATAGGTCTCGTAGATCCACTGTATGATCTCTTCGCGCCGCTCGTGCTCGAAATCGACGTCGATGTCGGGCGGCTCGCGGCGCTCGCCCGACACGAACCGCTCGAACAGCAACTCATGCTGGATCGGATCGATCGAGGTGACACCGAGCAGGTAGCAGACGCAGCTGTTAGCCGCCGACCCGCGGCCCTGGCACAGGATGCCGCGACGCCGGCTTTCCGCGACGATCGAATTGACCGTCAGGAAATAGGGCGCGTATCCGAGTTGGCCGATTAGCGTCAGCTCATGGTCGATCTGGTCGCGGTAGCGTTGCGGAATGCCGTCGGGGAACTTCGTTGCCGCGGCTTCCTCGGTCAGCGCGGCCAGCGCCTCCTGCGCGGTCCGGCCTTCGATCACTTGCTCATAGGGATATTGATACTGGATCTCGGCAAGATCGAAGGTGCATTGCGCAGCGATGTCGGCGCTGGCCTGGATCGCATCGGGGAACGCAGCAAACCGGCGTTCCATCTCCTCCGGTGACTTGAGGTCACGGTCCATGAACCGCTCGCGGCGGAAGCCCAGTTCGTCAATCGAACATTTCTCGCGGATCGCGCTCACCACGTCCTGAAGCGGCCGCCGTTCCGAGCTGTGATAGAGAATGTCACCGGTCGCGACGGACCGGACGCCGTTGACACGGGCCAATGCGTCGAGCCGGTGCAGCCGTTCGGCGTCATCCGGCCGGCGGCGGAGCGACAGCGCGCAATAGCCGCGCGCGCCGAACACATCGCGCAGTTCGCGGAGATGATCGCCGGTGATGTCGTCGGGCATGTCGGGCAGGAGGATGCCGACCATGTCATCGGAATGAGCGACAATATCGGCCCATTCGAGGATGCATTTGCCCTTGCCGCCGCGACCCTTACCGATCGACAACAGCCGGGTCAGCCGCGACCATGCCGCTCGGGTGCGGGGATAGAGCAGCAGCGCGCGGCCCCCATCTTCATCACCGCTCAGATCGACCCGGGCGCCAGGGATCATGCGGACGCCGGTCGCTTTCTGCCCGTCCCACCCGCGCACCACGCCGGCGACCGTGCCCCAGTCCGCCAACCCCATTGCGCCATGTCCGAGCAGGGCCGCCGCCGCGAACAGTTCTTCGGGCGACGATGCCCCGCGCAGGAACGAGAAGTGGCTGGTGACCTGGAGTTCGACATAGGTCGTGACGGGGTTCGTCATCAGCCGAACAGCCCATGCATGTACCAGCTGAGATCGCCAGTGGTCTCTTCGACACCATCGCCGCGCCGGAAGAGCCAGAAGCGCGCGCCGCCCTCCGCCTCGACCCGGAAATAATCGCGCACCGCCCACATTTCCTTGGGCGACCGCCACCACTCGCCATGGACCCGCTCGGGACCGTCGCCGGCAACGACGCGGTATCTCTGCCGTCGCCATGTGAAGCGGCGCGGTGGATGATCGGGAAGCAATGCGACGACGTTGGAGAGCTGTTCGGGGCGCTTGAGCAACCGCACCGGGCGTTTCCAGCCCGGCCAGCCCTGCGGTGTCGCGAGCGGCGGCACACGGCACATCGCGCGTTCGGGGACATCGCTTTCCTGGGCGGACATGCGGAACAGCGCCGACGCGCCCGCGCGCGTGCCGAGCTGATCGACGAGGGGTGCTAGGTCGCGCACCTTGCGGGAGGTTTCGAGGAGAGCGCCGGCGCTCTGCGCACCGAGTGGCTCGGTCCAGGGAACGACGAGGTGCATGGCCTCGATACCTAGGCCGGGATCGAGCTGCGCCATCTTCAGCGCGAACATGCGCTTCAGATGCCGTTCGTCGCGCGTTACCCGCGATGCGCCGACGCCGAGGCGCTGCGCTTCGCCATCGACCCGGTCGGCGATCAGCACGACATTGCGCGCGCCGAGCCCGCGGGCGCGCAGCAGGATGACGAGATCGTCGACAAGGTCGCCGATGACCTGTGCGATGCTCTCGGGGGTGCCGATCGGTTCGAGCAGACGGCGGGTCACCATCGGTGCGTCGGTCGGCACGATCGGGACAATCGGCTCGGTGACGAGCCCACGCGCCTGATCGAGACGCTCGACCGTCTTGAGGCCAAGCCGGCGCGCCAGCGGTCCGCGAGGCATCGGATAGAGGTCGGCGATCCGCTCCAGCCCGAACCGGCCCGCGGCGACCAGCGCCTTCGGTTCCAGGCGGAGCGCGGCTAGTGGAAGCTCGGCAATCGCCTCCGCTTCCTCGCAGGACGGTAGCAGCGTGATCGCCTTGCCACCGAACCGCGCAAGTGCATGCGCCGCGCCTGGTGTTCCGGCGACCGCAATCCTTGAGGTGAAGCCGAGCCGCTTCAGGAATGCGAGCAGCCTGCGGCAAAAGCGCTCCTCGCCGCCGAACAGGTGCGTCGTTCCGGTAAGGTCGAACCACAGCCCATCGGGGCCGGACACGCTGGCCGATGGCGTCCATTGCCGCGCGGCATGGAGCGCGAGCCGATCGAGCAACGCGCGGTCGGCGTCCGGCTCGGCATCGCGAACGTCAAGATCGGCGACCAGGGCGCGCGCATGCGCGGCGGCCATGCCTGGCCTCAGACCAAGTTCGAGCGCCTCCGGACAGGCAGCGGTGATGACGTCCTTCTGCCCGGTGCGCACGATCAGCACGGTCGGCGTGCCCCACAATGTCGCCCAGGTCGGCGCGGCAGTCAGCGCGACGCCATGTCCGTCGTCCGATCGCATCGCCTTGAACGGATGCTCGGCATGTTCGCTCCGGCGGCCCATCTCGCGCATCGTGGGGCGGTGGTGCGCCGGCAGGGCGTCTAGGTCGGACTGTGACAATCGGCGACCGAGGGCGCCGTCACGCGCCCAGCGCGCACCCGGCCGCCACCCGCCGCCGCGCGGCACCGAGCAGGCGCCAGGATCGTCGTCGATCGGTTCGGGGAAGCGCGGCGCTATCGCGCGGCCAGACTCAGGCGGCGTGACTGATCGCTCGTTCCTGCGCAGCCGCTCGATCGGCAGTTGCGGCAGGAAGAGCGAGGCGACCCTTTGCATCGCACGCCTCCAGTTCGAGGGAGAAGGGATCGCCGTTGCGCTGCCTGACCAGCTCGACCTGCCAGCGCGGCCGTCCGACTCCCGGCCACGGCAGGCGTTCCGACGCGAGGCAGCCAACCCGCCAGCGGGTCATCGCCGATGACGGGGTGGTAAGCGGACAGCGCTCGCGCGACCGGTGCCGTCGATAGAGCAGGATCGGCGTCTGTCCGTCGGAGGCGGCGAGCTGCAACCGGCGCGTGGCGGTCATGTCGGCGGCCTTCACCTCGGCGATCACGCAGGCCAGTGACCCGTCGCGCAGCGCATCTTCGGCCATGGCGAGGACGTCGATGTCCTTGCGGCCTTGCGCGTAGAGCAGTTTCTCCGGCCCGAGCCCCACCTGTTCGAGGCCGGGGGCGTAGAGGTCGAAGGCGGTCACCGCCCAGAAGACGTTGAAGCCCGGTTGGTCGGCGAAGCGCGCGGCGATGCCGGCGAGGAACAGCGTCGCGGCTGCGTCGTCGTTCAGGCTAGCGGATGCGGCCGCGATCTCATGCAGCCCGCCCGCGTCCAGACCGCGATCGGCAAGCCTCTGGTCGATATCCGGCAGGCCGAACGCCAGCGCCGGCCCGCGCGTATGACGCGCAGCCGCAAGGCTTTCGCGAAGCGCGGCGAGCATCTCGGCCGGAGGCCGAGGCAAGGCGGACGGTTGTGCGGGCATCGGTCAGCATCGACTCACTTGTTCCCTTTATGTTCCGATGAGTCATGCTGTTCGTCAAGCGGCTTGCGGCGACGGGAAGTTACAGCGCCAGTGCCGGTTGTTCGGGCCCCACTGGCGGAGGCGGCCAGACCTGGGTGACGGTCAGCTCGCCTTTGGGGAGATATTTGAGGACATCTTCGGCTGGCACTTCGGGATTGAGCCAGTCCGCCCACTGATCGCGCGTGAGCGGGATGATCTGTCGGTGATGATAGGGTTTGATCTCATCGCCCGCGTCCATGGTGAGCAGCGTGAACGCTTCGCCGACCTTGGGATCATTGCGCCAGATGCCGGCCATGCAGAACCAGCGATGGCCCTTCATCTCGAATAGCCACTTGTCGAGGCGCTTGTCCTTCGGCCGCGGCACCTTCGGATCGGTGAATTCGTAGAAGCCGTCACACAGCACCAGGCAGCGATTGACGCTGAGGTCTGGCGGCGGGCTGTTCGGGAAGCCCTCGGTTCGAAAATTATAGACCGGCCCCTGTCGCCCCGGCCAACTCCAGCGGCGGTTGAGCAGTTCGCCGACGGCGCGGTAATTGCCGGGCGGTCGATCGACGGCGCGCACGATCGGCGCCGTGTCGGTCATCTTAATGTCGGCGCGCGGATTGTCTTGCGGAACGCCTTCGGGCGTCTCGATGTTGATTTCGAGATCGTCGAAATCCTCCATGATCGAGGCGATCTCGACCTCCTGGCGATAGTCGTTGCACATGCCGGCCGGTCAACGCTCCTTCGTCTTGCGACTCATTGATGTTCCATATATGTTCTCGCCATGGCATTGAACCCCACACCGTTCGACTCGGATGCGGCGGACGGCACCACGCATCATATAATTCGCATGAAGCCGGATGGTTCTGGCAAGCAGGAGCTGGTGAACGCACATTGGGGCACCAATCCGCGGTTCAGCGACGGCGTCGAATACCGGTTCGTGCGATCCGAAGGAAAGACCTTCCCGAGCCACCGCTGCCTCGTGCCGGTGTCGGATTTCCGGATGAAGGTCGGTTCGAAGAACTACCGGGTCACCCGCGACGACGGCAACCACTTCTACCTCGCCGGTGTGTGGGAGCCGGCGATGGCGGGCTGGCCGCTGGCGTTCAGGGTCATCACCGTGGCCGCGAACCCCGATGTCGAGCGCTATCAGGATCGACATGGCGCGATGATCGAACGCCGTCAGGTGATGGACTGGCTAAGTGCCAAGGTTCCTGAATACGAATTGCTGGTGACGCCACCCGCACATGTGTTCTTCGTGGAGGAGCTGGGATCGCCTACCAAGCGAAAGCCGAGCCAGACACGGATGTTGCTCTGATGCTCACGGGGTGGTTGAGTGCCTTCAATGGCCGACGCAGACGACAATCCGTATGAAGCTGCAAGAGCGTTCGCACTGGATTTTGCGAGCGCCGAATATGCGCTGAAGCGTTCCAAATATCTTCGGCGGGACAAGGATGTCGCCGAAGCCGACTGGGACTTGTTCGCACGTGACCTTGGAGCGGATTTCTTCGCCTATGTCGTGGATAAAGGCATCGCAAAAACTCTCATTGGCGACCCTCCCCGGCGATTGCTGGCGGACATGACCTGGTCGCCCGACAAAACCTCCCCGCTGACCAATGTGCATCAGCTGATCGTTCAGGGTGTCTGCCGGGTGCGAAACAGCTTTATCCATGGTGAGAAGTTCACGGGCGGACCGGAAGGGCAATGGGCACGCGATCGCACGCTCATCGTGGAAGCCCACGCTGTTCTGAACGAAGCCGTCGCCTACGTGAATCCAGCCGACTATCGGCAGTGACAAGAACCGGACGGAGTGCGACGCAAGACGCCGCACCCCTCATGGCCTAAGCAGCGCGCAAGCGCGTCGGAAAACGAAAATCAGAGCCGACGGGTGCCGGCAACCGCCGCCGGCTTCGGGCGCCCATCACTTTCGACGGCCGTTCGACCAGGACCACGGGGTCAGGCAATCCCTCGCTCAGCATGTCGGCCCAAATCGTGGCGAGTTCCCGACGCCGCGGCATATACGCCGCGCGGTTATATCTTGGTTCGACTTCTCCCGGCGGCACGTGCGCCAGCATCAAGTCAATGACCTTGCGGTCGTGCTCCTTACCCTCGCGCTCGGCCCATTCGTTCATGATCGTCGAGAAGGCAGCGCGAAAGCCGTGCGGCACATGATGGCCGTGATAGCCCGCCCGATTGAGCAGATAGCCGATCGCATTCTCGCTCATCGGCCGATGGGAGTGACGGTTGTTGGGGAACAGCAGGCGCCCCTCACCGGTCAGCGGATGGAGCGCGCGCAATACCGCGATCGCCTGCGGCGTCAGCGGCACGAGATGGTCGCCTCCCATTTCCTCCTTGCGGTCAAGGTCGCCCTTCATGCGGGCCGTCGGGATGCGCCACAGAGGCGCCTTGCCGTTCAGATCTTCGAATTCCCACCACTCGGCGCCGCGCAGTTCGCTGGGACGGACAGCGGTGAGGGCGAGAAGCCGCATGGCAAGGCGCGTTACTGGCCGGGCATAGTCTTCCTCGGCTGCCAAGATCATTTTCCGAAGCGGAACAAGATCAGTGATGGCAGGCTGGCGCCCCTTGCGGAGCGGCTTCAGAACCGCGCCAAGTTTCTCCGCTGGATCCTTGTCTGCAATGCCCTGCGCGATCGCGTAAACGAAGACGGCGGAGATGCGCTGTCGAACTCGCTTGGCCGTCTCGATCGCCCCGCGCGCCTCGATCTCGCGCAGGACCGCCAGCACCAGGGGCGGCGTTAACTGGGAGATCGGAATGTCGCCGATCTCGGCAAAAACATCGCGCTCGAGACTGCGGATCACATCATTCTGATGGACGATGGCCCATTTGGCGCGGTTCACTTCATACCATTCGCGCGCCACCAATTCGAAGGTCTGGCGGCTAGCTTCCAACGCCTCTTCTCGCTTCAGCTTCTTCGCGACAGCCGGATCACGCATTTCGGCGAGAAGTGCGCTTGCCTCCTCACGCCGCGCGCGGGCGTCGGCGAGGGAGACCTTCGGCCAAGCGCCGAAAGTCATCCCCTTTTGCCTACCGTCGAATTTGTAGCTCCATCGCCACAACTTTCCGCCGCTGGGGGTCACCAGCAGAAAGAGGCGGTTGGCGTCGGTCAGTTTGTACGGCTTTTCCTGTGCTTTGGCGGCCCTGATCTGGACGTCGGTCAGCATATTACTTTCTCCAAAAGTACCACGTTTTTTGACCTCGCGTACCACGCAAAGTACCAACCGAATCACCGGATGGGCACGAACGGGCGCGAACGGCCGAAGCCGAAAAGGTCAGCTAAGCGTCGGTAATCAGGGAGAAAATGTCGATCCTATCGGACCTCTGCGAACCCTTGCGAAGGGCCCGGTGGCGGAGCGGGAGGGATTCGAACCCTCGATACGGTTTTGCCGTATACTCACTTTCCAGGCGAGCGCCTTCGACCACTCGGCCACCGCTCCGCATACGCTGGAAGGCCGGTTCCCTAGCGGGTGACGGCGGGTTTCGCAAGGCGCCGGAGCATGTATCATGCGTGCATGGAATCTCCCCTTCGCTCCGCCCTGCGGCCGCTCGCCGCCCTGTCGCTTATCGGGGCGCCGCTCGGTGCGTCGACTCCGCCGGCCAAGCCGATCTCGTCGGCCGATATCGTCGCGGCGGCGCCCGCTGAGGCCTGGATCGCGGTTCCGCCGGAGGATCTGCTCGTCCTCGATCTGGACGGCGGCGCGCGGGTCGTCGTCGCGCTCGCGCCTGGCTTCGCGCCGGTCCATGTGGCCAACATCCGGCGGCTTGCGCGGAGCGGCTGGTTCGCCGGCATCACCGTCAACCGCGTCCAGGACAATTATGTTGTCCAATGGGGTGACGCGACCGAGAAGAAGCCGCTGCCCGATGGCATCGTCGGCAGTCCGCCTGCCGAATATGCGCGCATGGCGAAGGGGCTCGGCTTCCGGCCGATGGCCTATCGCGACGCCTATGCCGCGAAGGTCGGCCATGCCGGCGGCTGGCCGGTGGCGAGCGACGGACAGCTCGCCTGGCTGCCGCATTGTTACGGCATGGTCGGGGTGGGGCGGAACCTCGCTCCCGACACCGGCACCGGTGCGGAACTCTATGCGGTGATCGGCCACGGCCCGCGCCATCTCGACCGCAACATCGCGCTGGTCGGGCGGGTGCTGTCCGGGATCGAAGCGTTGAGCGCGCTGCCGCGCGGCAGCGAGGCGCTCGGCTTCTACAAGGAGGGAACGCCGCGCCCCGCGATCGTCGCGGCGCGCCTCGCGTCGGACATGCCCGCGGCCGAGCGGCCGGCCTTCGAACTGATGCGCAGCGATTCGCAGAGTTTCGCCGATTGGCTTGCCGCGCGGGCCAACCGCAGGGACGACTTCTTCATCCGGCCTGCCGGGGCAATCGACATCTGCAATGCGCTGCCGCCGGCGCGCGCGAGGCGGTAGGCCGGCCGCGGTCGCTCCTGTTCTGTTGGAAAAGGAAAGGGCCCGGGGATCGCTCCCCGGGCCCTTCCCATTTCCGATGACCGGATGGTCGGCCGGACTTCGCTGGCGGTTCCCGTCGACCACAGCGGACAAGGTCCGCCTGCTGCGACGGCTCCGCGCTTAGAAGTCCATGCCGCCCATGCCGCCCATGCCACCCATGCCGCCGCCGGGCATGGCCGGAGCCTTGTCCTCGGGCAGCTCGGCGATCGTCGCCTCGGTGGTGATGAGCAGGCCGGCAACCGAGGCCGCGTCCTGCAGCGCGGTGCGAACGACCTTGGTCGGGTCGATCACGCCGGCGGCGACGAGGTTCTCATAGACGTCGGTCGCGGCGTTGAAGCCCTTGGTCTCGTCATTCTCGCGCAGCAGGTTGCCGGCGACGACCGCGCCGTCCTGACCGGCGTTCTGGGCGATCTGCTTGACCGGAGCCGAGATGGCGCGACGGATGATGTCGATGCCGCGGGTCTGGTCGTCGTTCGCGCCCTTGAGGCCGTCGAGCGCCTTGGTCGCATAGAGGAGGGCGGTGCCGCCACCGGGGACGATGCCTTCCTCGACGGCCGCGCGGGTCGCGTGCAGCGCGTCGTCGACGCGGTCCTTGCGCTCCTTCACCTCGACCTCGGTCGCACCGCCGACCTTGATGACGGCGACGCCGCCGGCGAGCTTGGCCAGGCGCTCCTGGAGCTTCTCGCGGTCATAGTCGGACGTGGTGATCTCGATCTGCTTGCGGATCGCCTCGACGCGGCCCTTGATCGCATCGGCAGCACCGGCGCCATCGACGATGGTGGTGTTGTCCTTGTCGATCGTGACGCGCTTGGCGGTGCCGAGCATGCCGATGGTGACGTTCTCGAGCTTGATGCCGAGATCCTCGGAGATCAGCTCGCCGCTGGTCAGGATCGCAATGTCCTCGAGCATCGCCTTGCGGCGATCGCCGAAGCCCGGCGCCTTGACGGCCGCGACCTTCAGGCCGCCGCGCAGCTTGTTGACCACCAGGGTGGCCAGGGCCTCGCCCTCGATGTCCTCGGCGATGATCAGCAGCGGACGACCCGACTGCACGACCGCCTCGAGGATCGGCAGGATCGACTGCAGGTTCGACAGCTTCTTCTCATGGATGAGGATGTACGGGTCGGTCAGTTCGACCTGCATCTTCTCCGGGTTGGTGATGAAGTAGGGCGACAGATAGCCGCGGTCGAACTGCATGCCCTCGACGACGTCCAACTCGAACTCGAGGCCCTTGGCCTCCTCGACGGTGATCACGCCTTCCTTGCCGACCTTGTCCATCGCTTCCGCGATCTTCTCGCCGACTTCCTTGTCGCCATTGGCCGAGATGATGCCGACCTGGGCGACTTCGTTCGAACCGGCGACCGGCTTCGAGCGGGCCTTGAGATTCTCGACGACCTTGCCGACCGCGAGGTCGATGCCGCGCTTCAGGTCCATCGGGTTCATGCCGGCCGCGACCGACTTGAGGCCCTCACGGACGATCGCCTGGGCGAGCACGGTGGCGGTGGTGGTGCCGTCGCCAGCCAGGTCGTTGGTCTTCGAGGCGACTTCGCGGACGAGCTGCGCGCCGATGTTCTCGAACTTGTCCTTAAGCTCGATTTCCTTGGCGACGGTGACGCCGTCCTTGGTGATGCGCGGCGCACCGAACGACTTGTCGATGACGACGTTGCGGCCCTTCGGGCCCAGCGTAACCTTCACCGCGTCGGCGAGGATGTCGACGCCGCGCAGGATGCGCTCACGGGCGTCACGCGAAAACTTGACGTCTTTCGCTGCCATGATCTGAAATTCCTCTGTCTAGAATGATGTGCTTGTCGAATGGGATGACCCGGGTCCGTCGGCACGGCCGACGATCCGGCTCCGTCGGTATCAGCCGACGATGCCGAGGATGTCGGATTCCTTCATGATCAGCAGGTCTTCGCCGTTGATCTTGACCTCGGTGCCCGACCATTTGCCGAACAGGATCTTGTCGCCGGCCTTGACGTCGAGCGGCGTGACCTTGCCGTCCTCGGCCTTGGCGCCGCCACCGACGGCGACGACTTCACCCTCTTGCGGCTTTTCCTTGGCGCTGTCGGGGATGATGATCCCACCGGCGGTCTTCTCCTCGGCCTCGACGCGGCGGACGAGCACGCGATCGTGCAGCGGACGGAAACTCATGCGCTTCACCCTTTCCTAGCAATCTTTCGGCAGTGCCGGCCCGGCCCGCCGAATCCCTCAGGTTGGAAACTTTTAGCACTCACTGGAGGCGAGTGCCAGCAGACATATGTGAAGTACCCCAGGGGCTGTCAACCCGGCCCCCGCGGCATTTTTTCACCGATCGGCGAACGCGCCTCTTCCCGGCGGTGCGGCGGTCGCGATATGGGGGGGGCGTCCCTATGGTTCAAGCTGGGTGATGCGTAGACTTATCCCGTTCAAATACCCGGCGATCGCATTCGGCCTGGGGCTGGTCTCGGCGCTCGGGTTCGCGCCGCTCAACTGGTGGTTCGTCACTCTGCTGTGCATGGCGGGGCTGATGGGGCTGTTGCTCGACGCGCCGCGTGCGCGCGACGCGGCGTGGCGGAGCTGGTGCTTCGGCGTCGGCCACTTCACCTTCGGCAACAACTGGATCGCGACCGCTTTCACCTTTCAGGACGCGATGCCGCACTGGCTGGGCGGCATCGCCGTGTTCCTGCTCGCGCTCTACCTCGCGGTCTTCCCGATGCTCGCTGGTGTCGGTGCCTGGGCGCTCAACCGGTTGCCGCGACTGGTGGCTGTGCGACGCATCCGGATCGAGCGCGATCAGCGCCTCAGCAAGCTGAAGGGGCTTATTCCCGCCGGGATGGAGCCCCAGGCGCCGCTTCCGCCGGTCGCTCCGGCCAATCCGTTCGCCTTCGTTCCACTGTTCGCCGGCTGCTGGATCGCAGCGGAATATCTGCGCAGCGTCGCCTTCACCGGTTTCGCCTGGAACCCGCTTGGTGCCGTCATGGTGGCGCCGGGCAGCGCGGAACCGGCCTGGATCGGCCTCGCCCGCATCGTCGGGACCTATGGCCTGTCCGGCTGGATCGTGTTGCTCTCGGGCATCTGGCTGCTCGCCTTTCTGCCCGGCACCAAGCGCCAGCGATGGCAGCGGGTTGGCTGGGCGCTGCTCGTCGCGATGCTTGCGCAGATCCTGTCGGCCTGGCTGTTGCGACCGCTGCCGCCACGAGCCGGGCCGCGCATCGTGGTCGTCCAGCCCAATATCAACCAGAATGAGAAATGGGATCCGAAGCTGCAGCTGGCCAATTTCCGGCGGCTCAGCGAACTGAGCGGCAAGCCCGGCCCGCAGCCGCGGCTGATTCTGTGGCCCGAAGCGGCGACCGCCGATTTCCTCGAACTCGATCCCCCGGCGCGGGCGCGGATCGCCGGCCTGCTCGGCCCGCAGGATAAGGTGCTGCTCGGCGGCGACGCGCTGATCTTCGACAAGGCGGGTGAACTGGCCGGCGCGCACAACAGCCTGTTCGCGCTCGATGCGCGGGGCGACATCCTGGGGCGCTACGACAAGGCGCACCTCGTCCCCTATGGCGAATATCTTCCCGCACGGACGATCCTGTCGGCCATCGGCCTGTCGCGACTGGTGCCTGGCGACGTCGATTTCTGGTCTGGTCCCGGGCCGGCGACGATGGCGGTGCCGGGCTTCGGCAAGGCCGGCATCCAGATCTGCTACGAGATCATCTTCTCGGGCCAGGTCGTCGATGCGCGCAATCGCCCCGATTTCCTGTTCAATCCGTCGAACGATGCCTGGTTCGGCCGCTGGGGCCCGCCCCAGCACCTCGCCCAGGCGCGGCTGCGCGCGGTGGAGGAAGGCATTCCCGTGATCCGCTCGACGCCAACCGGTATTTCGGCGGTGGTCGATGCCGACGGACGGCTGCTCCACAGCCTTGCCTGGCGCACGGCCGGTGCGATCGATGCGACGCTGCCGGCGCCGCGCCCGGCGACGCCCTTCGCGCGCTTCGGCAACCTGCTGCCGCTGCTGTTCGCGGCGTTGCTGATCGCGGGCGGAATTGCCATCGCGTTCAAGCGCCGCTAAGGGACATATAACGAAGTCTTTATATCCTTATGTCCGTTTGTTGGCTAACAGGCGGCCGTCATTCAAGAAGGCTCATCGATACCCATGCGCAGCAATTATCTCTTCACGTCGGAAAGCGTGTCCGAAGGCCATCCGGACAAGGTTGCGGACCAGATCTCCGACGCGATCGTCGACCTGTTCCTGTCGAAGGATCCGGAGGCGCGGATCGCGTGCGAGACGCTGACGACCACCCAACTCGTCGTGCTGGCGGGCGAGATTCGTTGCAAGGGCGTGTATGAGGATGGCGCCTGGGCGCCGGGTGCGCAGGAGGAGATCGAACGGACGGTGCGCGAGACCGTCAAGGCGATCGGCTATGAGCAGGACGGCTTCCACTGGCAGACCTTCCGCTTCGAGAACAATCTGCACGGCCAGTCGGCGCACATCGCGCAGGGCGTGGACGCCAGCGGGAACAAGGACGAAGGCGCCGGCGACCAGGGCATCATGTTCGGTTTCGCCTGCGACGAGACGCCCGACCTGATGCCGGCGACGCTCTATTACAGCCACAAGATCCTCGAGCGCATGGCCGCCGACCGGCATTCCGGCGCCGCTGCCTTCCTCGAGCCGGACACCAAGAGCCAGGTGACTCTACGCTTCGAGGACGGCAAGCCCGTCGCTGCGACCGCGATCGTCGTCTCGACCCAGCACGGCAAGGGCTATGACGAGGGCACGAAGGAGGCCGAGCTCAAGGCCTATGTGAAGAAGGTGGTGGCCGACGTGCTGCCGGCCGAGCTGCTCTCCGACCAGACCGTCTATCATATCAACCCGACCGGCAGCTTCGAGATCGGCGGCCCCGATGGCGACGCCGGGCTGACGGGGCGCAAGATCATCGTCGACACCTACGGCGGCGCTGCGCCGCACGGCGGCGGCGCTTTCTCGGGCAAGGACCCGACCAAGGTCGACCGCTCGGCCGCCTATGTCACCCGCTACCTGGCGAAGAACATCGTCGCCGCCGGCCTCGCCCGCCGCTGCACGATCCAGCTCGCCTACGCGATCGGCGTGTCGGAGCCGCTGTCGCTTTATGTCGACACCCACGGCACCGGCACCGTCGCCGACGACCGGATCGAGGCGGCTATCCAGGGCATCAAGGAACTGGGCGGCCTCACCCCGCGCGGCATCCGGACGCACCTTGGCCTCAACAAGCCGATCTACCGCAGGACGGCGGCCTATGGGCATTTCGGTCGCAAGGCCGAGGGCGACTATTTCCCCTGGGAGCGTACCGACCTCGTCGACAAGCTCAAGGCGGCGCTGGCCTGAGGCCCGGACGTGCCCGCGCGGACCGGCCCATCGGGGGAGCGGTCCGTGCGGGGTAGCCGGGACGCTTTTCGCGATTTCGGAGCGGTCGGGTGCTTCCACCCGGCCCCAAATGGTCCTAGGGACACCGCGTGACGTCGAGCGGAGCGACCATGTCTGATCTCGCGGCCTTCCTGCGCGCCTGGGCGAAGGATCCGCTCGGCATCGCAGCGGTGGCACCGTCGGGACCGTCGCTTGCCCGACTGATCACTGCCGAGATCACTCCCGCCATGGCGCCTGTGATCGAGCTGGGCCCCGGCACCGGCGTTTTCACCAAGGCGTTGATCGAGCGCGGCCTCCGACAGTCCGACCTGGTCCTGGTGGAGAACGAAGCCGATTTCGCCCGCCTGCTCGAGACTCGTTTCCCCCAGGCCCGCATTCTGCGCGGCGATGCGGCGCGGGTGCGCCGGCATCGCGCGCTGTTCGACGGCGATCTCGCCGGGGCGACGATCTCGGGCTTGCCCATCCTCAGCATGAACGCCGGGCAGCAGATGAAGATCATGGCCGGCTGCTTCGGGCTGATGCGTCCGGGCGGCCGCTTCTATCAATTCAGCTACAGCCCGGTCTGCCCGGTCCGTCGCCCGGTGCTCGAGCGGCTCGGCCTCAAGGCGCGCCGGCTGTCGAGCACGCTCCGCAACCTGCCGCCCGCCGCTGTCTACGAGATCAGCCGCATCGACGAGTGATGGCTTTCCGATGAACGACCCTTTGACGATCCGCCGCCTCTATGGCCGGCGCCAGGGCCACAAGCTGCGCCAGGGCCAGGCCGAACTGGTCGAGCGGCTGCTGCCCGAAATCTCCGTACCCGAGACGGGCGAGCTGACCGCGTCGACTCTGTTCGGAGATGCCGAAGGGCAGGGCCGCCCGCTCGAGCTCGAGATCGGTTTCGGCAAGGGTGAGCATATGGCGTGGCAGGCGAGCCAGCGGCCGGACCACGGCTTCATCGGCTGCGAGCCCTTCCTCGACGGCGTGGTCGGCGCGCTGATGAAGGTCGACGAGCTCGGCCTCGCCAATGTCCGCATCCACATGGGCGACGCGATCGAGGTGCTCGAACGGCTGCCCGACGCATCGCTCGACCGCGCCTGGCTGCTCCACCCCGATCCGTGGCCCAAGGCGCGCCACGCCAAACGCCGCTTCATGAACGCCGGCCCGATCGGCCTGATCGCGCGCAAGATGAAGCCGGGCGGGGAGTTCCGTTTCGGCACGGATCATCCGGTCTATGTCCGCTGGGCGATGATGGTGATGGGCCAGTCGCCCGACTTCGAATGGCTGGGCGAACACCCATCCGATTTCCTCGTCCGCCCCGACGACTGGCCCGAAACCCGCTACGAGGCCAAGGCCCGCGCCAAGGGGCACGAGGTCTGGTATTTTCGTTACAGGCGGCGATAGGACGGGCGACCGAGTTCGAAAAGCGCTATATTTCTGGATTTCTGCTCTAGTTGCCTACCTTGCGATCACCCTCATTCCCACGTAATGTGCTTACTAGGTGCTTACTGGAGGGGCATAGTGGAAGCACGGAAGATCACCCAAACCGTTGTCGAGAATCTCTCCTCATCTGGACGGGACGAGTTCCTGTGGGACACCAAGCTGAGTGGCTTTGCCGCTTTCACATCAAATTGGATCGCGCCTGTGTCGCTCGGCGATAGGAGCCTTAGCGCTCGCCTCAACGGCCCTGTCGGCGCAATCGGTGGACGATCCCTTCGGCGTCCAGAAGGCATATCTCGCAAAGAAGATGGTACCCGTCTGCACGAGCGGCTTCCTCAAGCGCGCGTTTGTGCTCGAAATGTTTGGCCATCTTGAAAGCCGCAGCAGCACCGACGAGGAGTCCCGCGCCGAAGAGTCGCTTGCAGAAGAGCTAACCAGCCAAACCTTCCTTATCGTCAAATCGGCCAAGTGGGAGGGCAATTCGGTCAGCGGCGCCTGTCATCTCGACATGGAGGTGACCTTGCCCGCCGCCTATGTCTCGAAGCTGGGCGGCCAGAATGTCCTTCGCGGTGACATGTGGTTCAACATGGAAGCGCGGGACACGCATTGGAAGTTGCTCAGCATCACCGACTATCAAGGATCAGGCGACAATTCGTTCCGGCGTTTCCTCGCCCCCTTCACGCAGGCGCTCGTGCAGGCGAGATTGAACGCCGCGAAAGAGGCTCGCATCGCCGAGGCCAAGCGGGTCGACGCCGAAGAGAAGGCCGTCGAGCAGCAACAAGCTGATCAGGCGGCAGCCGCACGCCGAGAATGGATCAGAAAGCATCCAGCGGAATATGCCGCTCAGCAGAGAGCGGAGGCGAACCGCAGAGCCGCGCAAGTGGCCGATGAGCGCCGTCGTCGGCTGGCTTGCGAAGCGCGCGGCGGGACGTGGGGGCAGACAGTTCTGGACGCCAACTTCGGGTTCGCTCCCAGCTGCCATTTCAAAATCGCGCAATAACTTTCGATCGGAGAAGCATCATGGTTGTCCGAGCGAAGGGCATCAACTGCGAGGTCGAGCTGTTCGACCATCACATCCTCATCAAGCGGACCGGGCTGTTTGCAGCGGGCTCCCGGCTGGGCGGCGACAAGTCCGTCCCCCTGTCCAGCATCACCTCGGTGCAATTCAGGCGGGCGGGCATGTTCTCCCCCGGCTTCGTCAAGTTCGGCATTTTAGGCGAAGCCGACCCAGGCTGGGATAAGCTGATCCACCCGAATGTCGTCGGCTTTCGCAGTTCGCAGCAGATGGCGTTCCTGCGCATCCGAGATGCCATTCAGGCGTCGATCAACGTGCCTTCGCTGGCGGCGCTTGCCTCGCAACATGTCCGCGCTCGATCAGAAGAGCCGGCGTTGGACGCAGACGCAGGGCGTGCCTATCGCGATACTCAAAAGGATCAGATATTGGAGGGAGCCCCAAGCCCACGTCTGGCCGGGCCAGCGCCGGATCGTGATATAGACGCGGAACTGGTCGTCGAGCCGGACTGGAACGCCTGGGGGCAGCGGCTAAAATTTCTCCTCAGAATGGCCGGCTACTCGTTCGTTCTATTCCTATTTCTCGGTCTGACGGGGCTCGGGCGGCAACTTGAAGGGTTTGATAGCGTAACGCTGTTCGGCATGAACTTCCGGCTCATTACGCCGGTCGTGTTTATCGCCGTGATCACCGCTCTTATCTCGCCGATAGTCCGCATGTTACTGCACGGTAACGGATCACGGTTCAGCTGTTGGGTGAACGGTGCACCTCGTATCAGCGTCGCTACGATCATCTTCGCTGTGCCAATGATCTTGGTGACGGGTGGACCGTCGCCATATCAGCAAGACAGGGCTCCCGATCGGGCAATCCTAGAGCAGGCAGTTCGCCCCCCGGCTTCAGCCGTTGACCTGGTCCCGAAAAAACGCCCAACGTCCGCTAGAGTGGCATCGGCTGACGACTGGTCGGGACATTATGAGGGGACATTCGACAACGCGACAGGCGGAATCGATATTTCCCGCGCAGCAGACGGCAAACTCTCCATTGCCATCGGCATGGCAGGCGCAAGCTGTGCGGGCGGAATAGATGCGATTGTCGACCGACCGGACGGTGATGTCATCACGGTGACCAAGGCACCGTATGAAGACGGTGACCATCAGGAAAGCAGCTGCCGCGTAAGCCTCCAGAAGCAAGGCGACGCGCTTGCGATAAGTGAGGACGAGGTATGCATGAACCATCACGGTATGAGCTGCGGGTTTCAGGGAACGGCACGTCGATCGAAATAAGTTCTGCGTCGCATCGGCAAAGCTGAACGGCTGCTTGCGACCACAGCCGGTCGTTCGTATCAACTTCGTTGAACGTCCGGTCCCGGCGGAAGCTGCCGATCGGGTGATGTATCAAGCTAGAGCCGTGGCGACAGCGTTCCCCTTTTCTTCTCATCGAAACTTTTGTACAGAGGTCAAGCCGACTTGGCCCTTATTTCCGCTTGGCCCC
>NZ_LDES01000003.1 GCF_001015195.1 Sphingomonas sp. Y57
CTTCTCGCATCTGAGCGACGAGAAGATGAAGCTGCCCGAGGCCGAGGCCGACCGCTGGGGCGGCTATATCTTCGTGCGCGAGAATCCGGGTGGCCCCGGCCTGATGGAATATCTCCATCCGCTGCCCGAGCATTTCGAGCGATGGAAGCATGAGGAATGCACGACCTCGGTCTGGGTCGCGAAGGTAATCCACGCCAACTGGAAGGCCGTGATGGAGGCCTTCATGGAGGCGTGGCATTCCTACTGCACCCATCCGCAGATCACGCCGTTCGTCTCGGATACGAACACGCGCTACAATATCTATGGCGACAATGTGAATGTGGGCTTCAACGCGCTCGGCGCGATGTCCCCGGCGATCGATCCCACCGGCAAGACCGAACAATGGGTCGTCGACGAGTTCCTCCGCTTCAACGGCCGGTCGACGCTGGATGACGGCCGTCCTCCGATCATCGTGCCGGAAGGCGGCACCGCGCGCCGCGCCCTGGGGGCCCGTGCGCGCGAGGATTATGCGCAGGCCTGCGGCCGCGATCTCGATCATGCCACCGATGCCGAACTGATGGATTCGATCTTCTACAGCGTGTTTCCCAACTGGGGCCCCTGGGGCGGCTTCATGCCCAGTATCGACTATCGCTTCCGGCCGTGGCCGGACCAGCACACCACGCTGATGGAGGTCCGCATCCTGACCCGCATGCCGCCGGGCAAACCGATCCCGCGCTCGGTGCCGATGACGCTGCTGGGCGAAGGGGAGACCTGGGCGTCTTCGCCGATGATCGGTACCGCGCTGGGCCAGGTGCTCGACCAGGATGTCGCCAATGTCGAGGAACTACAGCGCGGCCTGCGCGCCTCCAAGACCGGCGAGATCCAGCTCGGCGATTATCAGGAAATCCGCATCCGGCAGTTCCACCAGACCGCCGACAAGTATCTCGCCCGCTAAGGGCCGGACAGGAGACGAAGCATGGCCACCTCGCTTGATCTGGGCGTGACCGCCGCCGATCTTCGCCTGCTGCGCGAGACGGCGGACCGCCAGCGCATCACCGAGAAGCTGTTCCTCTACTGTCGGGCCTGCGACAGGCTCGACCTCGAATTGATGGAGACGATCTTCTGGCCGGAAGCGATCGCGCATCACGGCGCCTTCAGTGGTCCGGCCGAAGGCTTCTGGCGCGGCGCGCTGTTCTTCCTCAGCCGGATCGAAGCCGCGCTCCACTACGCCTCGAACGTGGTCGTCGAGGTCGACGGCGACGTGGCCTATCAGGAGGCGCTGTTCACCGCGTGGCATCGCGTGCCGAAGGGCGACCTCGCGCCCGCCTCCTTCTCGAAAAGCCCTTACGTCGGCAACATGAAGGTCAATGACGACGAGGTGTTCGACGGCTTTCCGGGCCACGATGTCACCAAGGACGAGGATGCCATCGCCTGCGGCCGCTACGTCAACAAGTTCGAACGGCGCGGTGACGAGTGGCGCATCATCCACCATGTCTGCTTCGTCGAATGGGAATATTGGCTGCCCGCGTCAGAGCGCAGCCCGGTGGCGCTTCACAACCGCGCCCGCCGCGACCGCACCGACCCGGTCTACCAGCGCGTCTTCGACTGAGGAAAGGAGCCGCCGCGATCCGGCGGCTCCTCCTTCAATTCACCCGGCGTTCGCGTCCGGCCCAATAAGGTTCGCGGACGTCCTTGCGGAGCAGCTTGCCCGAAGCGCTGCGTGGCAGGGACGTGGCGAAGTCTACCGACTTCGGCGCCTTGAACGCCGCGATGCGGCTCCGCACCCAGCCGATGATCTCCGCCTCGTCGGCCTGCCGGCCCGCCGCGAGCACCACCACGGCCTTGACCGCCTCGCCCCAGCGATCGTCGGGCACGCCGATCACGGCGACGTCGGCGACGGCCCCATGGGCGACGATCGCGGCCTCGACCTCGGCGGGATAGACATTCTCGCCGCCGGTGATGATCATCTCCTTGATCCGGTCCTGCACATAGACATAGCCGTCCTCGACGAAGCCCGCGTCGCCCGTGTGCAACCAGCCGTCGGGATCGATGATCCGGGCCGTTTCCTCGGGCTGTTGGTAATAGCCCACCATGTTGCTGGGGCTGCGGATGACGATCTCGCCGATCTGCCCATCAGGCAGGAAGCGGGCATCCGCATCCTTCACCGCAACCTCGACGCCGGGGAAGGGCTTGCCCGCCGACAGCATCCGCCGGTTCTCTTCCAGCCCGTGATCCTCCGGCGGCAGCGCGACGAGCGAGCCGCAGGTCTCGGTCATGCCGTAGATCTGGACGAAGGCGCTGCCAATCGCCTCCATCGACCGCCGCAGCAAGGCCAGCGGCATCGGCGAGGCGCCATAGAAGATATAGTCGATCGACGAGAAATCGGCATCGCGGGCGGCGGGATGCTCGATGATCATCTGGAGTGCGGACGGCACCAGCGCCAGACGCGTCACGCCGTGGCGAGCGATCGCCGCGATCGTCTCGCCCGGGTCGAAATCGGGCTGGATGACCAGGCTGCCGCCATGATGCAGACCGATGATGCCCCACGCCGCCGTGCCGATATGGAAGAGCGGCAGCGACAGGATGCTGACGTCCTTAGCGGTCCAGCGATACCAGGGAAGCTGCTCCGCCAGCGGCACTTCGGTGCGCAGGGCGAGGATGTTGCGATGGGACAGCATCGCGCCCTTGGGCCGCCCCGTGGTCCCCGACGTGTAGAGCTGCATCGCCACGTCGTTCGGGCGAATGTCGACGTCGCCCGGCTCGGGAACATGGCCGTCGCGCCAGCGGGCATAGGGCGATCCGTCGGGCCGCAGGACGTCGATGGCGATCGCGTGCTCGGCGCCGCGTCGCGGCACGCCGCCACGCCCGAGATGCGCCTCCTCGCCGAAGAGCATCGCGACATCGGCGTGGTCCAATATATATTCGAGCTCGGCATCGGCGAGACGCCAGTTGAGCGGCATCATCACCGCGCCGAGCCGGGCGATACCGAACAGCAGCTCGTAATAATCGGCGCTGTTCCGCCCGACATAGGCGACCCGATCGCCATGCCGCACCCCGCTCGCGCGCAGACCGGCCGCGACCTTCCGCGACCGGCGATCGAGCTCGGCATAGCTGATGGGCGCGCCCTGCCCCAAAAAAGCGATGCGATCGGGATGCAGCGCCGCACGCCGCGGCAGCAGTTCGGCCAGCGTGCCAATGTCGATCATCGGATCTTCTTGAGTCATGGGCGCCGCCTCCCCGAAGCCGCTCATTGAAAGCGAAAGCGGATCGGCACGCTCTTGGGCCCGTTGACGAACGACGCCTTGGATCGCGTCGGCTCGCCATCCAGTTCGACATGGGTCAGATGCGGCAGCAGCTCCTCGAAGAATATCCGCATCTCGAGCTTGGCGAGATGCTGCCCCAGGCAGACATGCGCGCCGTAGCCGAAGGCCATGTGCCGATTGGGCTGGCGGTCGACCCGGAAGCGGAAAGGGTCGTCGAACACGTCCTCGTCCCGATTGCCCGACAGGAAGCAGAGCATCATCCAGTCGCCGGCCGCGATCGCCTGGCCGCGGATCTCCGTGTCGATGGTCGCGGAGCGCATGAAATGCTTGACCGGCGTGATCCACCGGATCGCTTCGTCGACCAGCGACGGGATCAGGCCGGGATTGGCCCTGACCTTGGCGAACTCCGCCGGATCCTTGGCCAGTTCCCAGATCGCGCCGGCCGTGGAGGAGGAGGTCGTGTCATGGCCCGCGGTGGCGACGAGCATATAATAGCAGAGCGATTCGAAACCGCCCATCGGTTCGCCGTTGATTTGCGCATTGGCGATGACCGTGGCGAGATCATCGCGCGGATTCGCGCGGCGACCGGCACTGATCGCGCTGAAATAGCTGTCGAAATCGGCGACGACCGCCTGGATCTGCTGCGCATATTCCATCGAGGAACCGGCATCGTCGCCACGCTTCAGGTCGTCGTCATGGACGCCGAACAGCTCCTGCGTGAGCATGAGCATGCGTCCCTCATCCTCTTCGGGAACGCCTAGGATCTCCATGATCACGTGCAGCGGATAGCCCAACGCCACGTCCCTCACGAAGTCGCAGCGACCGTCCATCGCGCGCATCCGGGCGACGGCGGCGCGGGCGATCTCCCGGATGCGTCCCTCCAGCTTGCGGACGTTGCCCGGGGTGAACCAGTCCATCGTCAACGCGCGGTAGATGGGGTGATCGGGCGGATCCATCTGCACCAGGCTGCGGATGAGGTGCGGACTACCGCCCGTCATCTCGCGGATACGGCCGTCGTTCGCCTGGTCGGTCAGCGTGGTCTGTCGATCGCCATTGTGGAATTTCTTGGGATTCTTGCCGATCTCCACGATGTCGGCATATCGGGTGATCGCCCAGAAGGGGTCGAACCCTTCCACCTCGATCGGCGCGACCGGGCGATGGGCGCGAAGCCAGGTGAACGCGGTCTGGAGCGGCGTATCCTCGGCATAGCAGGCAGGATCGACCAGTGCCTTGGCAATCTCATCGGGCACTTTTTCAACAGCCATCTTGCTCGCTCCCTCCGTAGCCATGCGATATCATTTTCTGGTGGATTCGGGCCGAAATTTACAGTTGCGCCAAAACTAATTAATCGACTAGCTTGTAGAAAGACAGATAGCAACCGATTAGCGGCCGATGGCGAGAGGATGACCTGGTGAGCGAAGAGCGAGCTTGCGTACCCCCTATCCGCGCGCCTTCCTGCCGGCCGCTAAGCGACATTGAAAGGGCTGAATCATGGTTCTCCAGGCCAGCGACGAGCTGCGTCACCCATCCGGGCCCGAGCTGCCATGGCGCGAGAGCCTCTATTTCAACTTCAACGACGCCCGGAACGGCATCGGGGGCTGGATCTATCTGTGGGTCGTACCCAATCAGCCGCAGCCTTCGGGAATGCTCGTCAGCTTCTACCATGGCCATTGGCCCGATCTCGCGGTTAACGAGAAGGCGATGGCCGCGCCGGGGCACCGGCTACAGGAGGACGGCCGCTGGATCTACTGCTTCCAGCGCAACATCGGCGAGTTGATCGCCGACGATTTCGACGATTTCGAGATTTGCGGCCTGCGCCTGCGCCGGATCGAACCGCTGAAGCGCTATGCGATCACCTTCGACGACGGCGAAGGCAATGGCTTCGACTTCGAATGCCGTTTCACCTCGCCGCCCTTCGATTATGGCGATGGCGTCAACCCCACCCCGCCCTGGATGGCGCAGAACCGCTATCATCGATCGCACGACATTTCCGGCCGGCTGCGGATCGCGGGCGAGAGCTACGACGTCGACTGC
This sequence comes from Sphingomonas sp. Y57, assembly GCF_001015195.1. Taxonomy (GTDB): domain Bacteria; phylum Pseudomonadota; class Alphaproteobacteria; order Sphingomonadales; family Sphingomonadaceae; genus Rhizorhabdus. The sequence goes on from NZ_LDES01000003.1 coordinate 5,277, forward strand.
CACGGCGACTCCGATCATAGCTGGGGTCTCCGCGACATGGCGACCTTCGGCGACAACCTGTTCAAGATGTGGTCGCTGCAGACGGATGACGGCAAGCTGACTCTGTCCGTCCTGCAACAGGGCGTTGGCGACACCGACATCGCGCTCGGCTTCGTGGCGATCGATGGCGAGATGGCGTCCGCCCGCACCGTCGAGAGCCGTACCCGCTTCGACCGCGACGGGGTCCAGAACCATGTCGAATTGGTGATCACCGACGACCGCGACCGTACGATCCGCGCCACGATGGGGGAGCTACAATCCTTCGTGGGATGGGGCACCGCCGACCATTTCTGGGGATATGAGGGCGTCGGCACCTATGAGGTTAAGGGCCATGGCACGGTGAAGGGACTCAGCTCTTATTTCTGGCCCGCCCGGGTGACGCCAGCCGCCCTCCATCGCGGCGAATGGCGTTGATCTCAGCCTCCTGGTCCCCCGGGGCAACCGAGCTGGAAAGCGTCGGCGGCAAGGCCAGCTCGCTTTTCCGATTGATCGCCATGGGGGCCCGCGTCCCGCCCTTCTTCGTGCTGACCGCGGAAACGTTTCGCGCGCATCCCGACGGACGGGTCTCGGACGGCGTCCGAGCGGACGTCGCCGCCGCGCTCGACCGGCTGGGCCGCGACGGACGTTTCGCGGTCCGGTCTTCGGGGATCGCCGAGGATTCGCTCGACAACTCCTTCGCCGGCGTCTTCGACACGATCCTGGACGTGAAGGACGAAGCCGGCGTGATCGAGGCCATAGAGGCCTGCTGGCGATCGCATGTGAGCGGCCGGGCCGACGCCTATCGGGGCCAACGCGGCATCGACGTCGACGAGGGTATGGCGGTGATCGTCCAGCGCATGGTGGCGGCCACCTGGTCGGGCGTGTCGTTTACCGCCGATCCCGTCTCCCAGGCGCTGTCGGTGGTCGTGGTCAACGCCACCCCCGGCATCGGCGAAGCCCTTGTCTCCGGACTGGTCAACCCCGAGGAGATCCGCGTAGATCGCGCAAGTGGGAAGGTCCTGTCGCGGCACCGGCCCGGCGATGCCCCCGCCTTTCCGGATACGCTGCTCAAGGAGGTCCTCGCCCGTTCGATCGAGATTGCGGACCAGGCCGGCTTCCCCCAGGATCTCGAATGGGCCGCGCATGAGGGCGGCCTCTATCTGCTGCAAAGCCGGCCTATCACGACGATCGCCGCCGTCCACCACAACGGCGCGCTCGAAGCCGCGCCGCGCAGCAGGCTGGACGACGACGACCGGATCTGGACGCGCGCCTATGCCGACGAGGTCTGGACACCGCCCGTCAGCCCGCTCTTCTACGACATCCAGAACCTGACCCACCATCTGCTGACCCGCATCAGCAACGAGGGCGGCAGTACGAAGGGCTCGGACGGCGTGTTCAAATATTATCGCGCCGCCCCCTATGCCGATGCGGAGGTGCTCGCGAAGGTCTATCGCAACCTGCCGCCGGTATCGCGCCGCGAAGGGCTGCTGAGCCAGTTGCCGACCGGGCTGCGCGAGACGGTGCGCAATGCGCCGTTCCGCATCGCTCCGATCCTGTCGCGGCTGAACATCTTCGAACTCCGCAACCGGAAACGCCACAGTTTAGCGCACAACCACCGCTTCCTCGAACGGCACTGGGCCAATTTCATGGCCGAGGCCGATCGGCTGGCGAAGGTCGACCGGCAGGCACTGAACGATGCGGAGCTGAATCGCCATATCGACGCGATCTGGGCTTGCGCGCTCATGGTCGGCGTCGAGTGCGAGGTCGCCGTGCTCTACCACGCGCATGACCTCAAGCTGACGATGTCGGGCCTGCTCGATCGCTGGATCGGTGGAGGCGACGAGCTCTACGCGCAGCTTTCGGGCGGTCTGCCGGGCAGTCACACCATCCGCGAAAGCGAGGAAATCTGGGAGATCGCCGCTGCGATTCGCGAGACCGATCCCACCATTGTCGCGCGTGCCCGCGCGGAGGACTGGGCGACCTTCTCATCCGGCGAGGAGCCCACGACCCACGCCATCGTCGACCGGTTCAACGCCTTTCTGACGCGCCACCGCCATCGAGGCGCGAACTACAAGGATATCATCCATCCCCGCTGGGGCGACGAGCCGGAATTGCTGTGGCAGCAGATCCGCCCGCTGCTCGACTTCCCTGGCGAACGTCCCAGCATAGTGAACCGAAGGGCTGCCGAGGCGCGGATCGTGGCCAAGGAGAAGGCTCTCGGCGCGCTGCGGGGCTGGCGCCGCCTCTATCGGCGTCCGCTGCTGACATGGCTGCTGAGGTACAACGCCATCTATGCGTCGCTCCGCGACAATCATCGCTTCTATTACGACTCGGTCTGGTGGCTGATCCGCCTCGCCTATCTCGAAAAGGGCGACCGGCTGGCCGCCCGCGCGCTCGTTGCACGGGCGGACGACGTCTTCCATCTGTGCCGCACGGAAATCGCCCAACTCTTCGACGGCACGCTCGATCCGGCGCTCGCCGCGGAGCGCATAAGGCTGCGCCGGCGCGAATGGGCGGACACGCTGCGCGAGCAGCCGCCGCGCTTCCTCCGGGGCGGTTACGCCGTCCATCTCGATCCGGCGAACGTTCAGTCCGAGGATATCCTGGCCGGCATCCCGGCCAGTTCCGGCCTGGTGCAGGGCCGCGCCCGCATCGCTTATGAGATTTCCGACCTGGCAGCGCTCGAGCCCGGCGATATCCTCGTGACCCGCCAGACCGATCCCGCCTGGACCCCCGCCTTCAACCGCATCGCCGGGCTCGTGCTGGAGACCGGCGGCGCGCTGGCGCACGGCGCCTCGCTATGCCGCGAGTTCGGCCTGCCCTGCGTCACGGCGGTCGAACGGGCGGCCTCGATCATCCGGGACGGCGACACCCTGCTATTGTCGGGGGCGGACGGCAGTGTCCGCATCCTCGAACGCGCAACCGACCCGAACCACGCATCCGCCTGACATTCAAAAGGAAATATAGACTATGGTCCTCCGTGCCGAAGACGAGTTGATGCACCCGCACACCAGCATCCGCGAATGGCGGGAAAGCATGTGGTACTGCTTCGACATGCCCGAATATGAAATGGGCGGCGCGCTATATTACAGCTATATGCCGAACGGCGACACGCCGTCGGCGCGGCTGATCATGTACATCACCCGCGGCTGGAACCGCGAGCCCAACACCCTGCTCTATCATTTCGACCAGACCTTCCCGATCCCAGAGGGCGATTGGGACGACCTGGACGTCGCAGGTATCGCGCGGTTCAAGCGGATCGAGCCGCTCAAGGCCTGGGAAATATCGTTCAACGACGGCAAGCGGCTCGATTTCTCGATCGACGTCGATCTCTATGCCGGCAACTGGCACTATATCGATAACTTCTTCGAGACGCCGAAATTCCTCGCGGGCGACCGCTATCACCGCCCCTATGCCGCCAAGGGCAAGATGACCCTCGACGGCAAGGACTATCCGCTCGATTTCCTGGGCGATTCCGACCATAGCTGGGGGCCCCGCCGCTGGGAGCCGCTGTACAAGAGCAAATATATCGCCGGGCAGTGCGGCCGCGATTTCGCTTTCTCGTTCATCGAGATCGAAGGCATCGACGGTGGGCTGCGGCCCTACGGCTTCGTGTGGGACGGTCAGAAGATGTCGGCCATCACCAAGGTCGAGATCGCGCCCCTCTACGACGAGGACGGGCTGCACCGATCCGTGGCAATGAACATCACCGACGACGAAGCGCGGATCACGCGGGTCGACGGTACCTGCTTCGCTTCCGCGCCCACCGAGTTCGACACGATCTGGAACAACGACAATTACTGCACTTTCGAGATCGACGGCGGCCGCCTGAAAGGATCGGGTATCCTGTCCTTCTTCTGGAACCGAGACTATTTCCACCGCGTCATGCGGCGGGGCCGTTGACGGTGCCGGCCATGGATCAGATCATCTTCCTTCGCGACGCCGATCCCACGCTGGCTGACAGCATCGGCAACAAGGCAGCAAGCCTGACCGAGCTGATCCAGGCCGGGCTCGACGTGCCCGACGGCTTCTGCATTCCGGTGGACTATTATCGCGACTGGCGCGAGACGGGCGACATGCCGCCCGACGCGCGCGCGTCGATCCTGCAGGCGTTCGCCGGGTTGCGCGCGCCGGTCGCCGTGCGGTCCTCATCCCCGGCCGAGGACCGCGCCGACGCGTCGTTCGCCGGCCAATATGAGACGATCCTGGGCGTGCGGACGCCCGACCAGCTGATCGAGGCAGTCATCGCATGCTGGGCCTCGGCGTCGTCGACCGCCGCCACGGCCTATCGGATAGAACATGGCACCCCGACCGACGCCGCCATGGCCGTGCTCGTGCAGGAACTGGTCCCCGCCTCGGCGGCCGGGGTGCTGTTCACCATGCATCCGGTCAGCGACCGTATCGACCAGGTCGTGCTCAACGCCAATTTCGGGCTGGGGGACTCGGTCGTATCCGGTCGCGCCGAGCCGGACACCTTCGTTCTCGACAAGGCGAGCGGCGCCGTGATCGAGGCGCTGATCGGATCGAAGCGCATCACGACGACCCAGGTCGCGAACGGCGTCGAGGATCTGCCGACACCGGTCCAGATGCAGGGCCAGCCGAGTCTGTCGGCCGCGCAGCTTCGCCAGCTCGCCGACGTCGCCCGCGCGCTGGAGGCGCATTACGACCAACCCATCGACGCCGAATGGGCCTTCGAGGACGACACGCTCCGCATGCTGCAGGCGCGCCCCATCACCACCGGTGCGCAAGCCTTCTACACCCGGTTCCTGGACCAATGGGCGGGGGACCGGCATCTGTCCGACGATCCCGACGCCATATGGGTTCGCGGCTCGCCTATTTCGAGCCTGCCGACCTCGCCGCTCTATTATTCGGAGATGGCAGCCTTCTTCTCGGACATGTTCCCGGCTATCGCTGCGCTGCATGGGGCAAGTGCGGCGAAGCGGAAGGAGTTCCGCTATTTCAATGGCTTCACCTACACCAACCAGGAATTCAGCAGCACCGCCGACCCGGCCGGCACAGTCCAGCCAATCGGACTGACCAGCCCGGCCTGGCGATCCACACTGAAGCTGAGCGCCAAGCATCCGCGCACCCTGGCGATATGGACCAACATCGATCGCTACTACCGCAACTGGCGGACCAAATGGGGCCCGGAGATCGAGGCGCGCCGCCCGGCCTATGATCAGGCTACGCCGCGGGAGGTGCGCGGCTTCATCGAGTTCGTCGAGACGCAGCGCCGCGCGCGCAGCCTCTACGCGGCGTGCGGAGTGGGTTTTGCGAGCGACTTGCTCGGCCTGCTCCAGCACCGGTTGAAGAAATGGGCGCCGGACGCCCCGGAGGAGGCCGTGGGCGTCCTTACCAGCGGCACCGAAGGATCGCTGACGCACGAGGAGAATCTGCAGCTATGGGCGCTGGCGCGACGCGCCGACGAGACGCCCGCGATCGCGTCGCTGCTGGCGGCGGGCGACTGGCAGAAGATCGAAACCCTGCCGGACAGCGCACCGTTCCTCGCGGCGGTCGACGATCTCCGCCGACTGAGACCGCATCGCGGCTGTTCGGACCGCGACCTGATGCAGGAACGCTGGGGCGATACCCGCCGCGCCATGCTCGAGCAGGTCGGCAACCTGATCCGCCTCGGCGCCGCGGCCGATCCAGCGACGGCGCATGATCGCGCCGCCAAGCGCCGCAAGGCCTTGGAAGCGGACCTGGAAGCACGGATCGGACGCGGCGTGTTCGGCGCCCTGCGCGTCCGCCAGTTCCGTACCATCCTCCGTGCCACCCAGCGCTACTGGATCCATCGCGACAATCAGCGGCATACCTTCGATCGCTATTTCTACGAGTTACGCTGCGCCTATCGCGCGATCGGGCGGAGCTTCGCCGAGACGGGCGTACTGTCGGAGCCCAACGACATCTTCTTCCTCGGCAAGGGGGAGATATACGACCATATCGACGGGCGCCTCACCGCCGATCGGACCCGGCGGCGGGCGGAGTGGCGCAAGCAATGGTGGACGGCGGCGGTCTCGCAGGAGCCGCCGGCGCTGTTGCGCGGCAATCAGCCCCATATCGTGGACGTCGACCTGCCGGAGGGAACCGATATCGTCGGCACACCCGGCGCCCCCGGCGTCGCCACCGGGCCGGTGCGATTGGTCCGCAACATGCAGGAGCTGCGCGAGGTGCAGCCTGGCGAGGTCGTCGTTACCCAGGCGATCGACCCCGCCTGGACGCCGGTTTTCGGCATCATCGGCGGCGTCATCTCGGAAGAGGGCGGAATGTTGTCGCACGCGACCGTGCTCGGCCGGGAATATGGACTGCCCGTCATCATCGGCGCCCGAGGCGCCGCGCTGATGCTGAACAACGGGGAGGTTGTGTTGGTGAACGGCACGCGCGGTACCGTGCACCGCGTCGAGCAGCGCGAAACCACGCCTGCCGCCGCATGAGAGACTAATACACCTCCCTGGCCTCAGCGCGGTCGAGGCCGGCGCCGTCAGCGAGCCGTCGATATTTCTCGGCCGCCTCGCCGTCGGCCTCTGCCTCGATCACTATTGGCCGCCTATGGTCGCGATTGGTGTTAGCGATCTCCACACCGGGGCGTGCGCCCTCGACTTCGGCGATGCATCGCTCGGTCCGGGGGCAACGCGATCGCGCGTTGCTCATCGACCTGGCCCAAGGATCGGAGGCCGATCTCGTGGCCTTGTTCACCCGGCGCCCCTTCGACATGGGCGCCTTTTCGCCCCTCTTCGGTATCCAGGCGATGACGACCGGCATGTCCGGCGGCGGACCTCGCCTTCGCCCGGATCGCCGGCCACGTCCCAGCTATGCGTCCGCTACGATCGGAGCCGGGCTGATCTGCTGGCTGGCGGCGGCGATAGTGCCGGCACAGGCTGGCACGCTCGCTCCAGCGGCGGCGGCGGGTCGTCGCAAAAGCGACGGCCGCCACATCCTGAAGCGGATCCGGCGCCTTCGGAGTTCCCTTGAAGCGCCTTGGCCCGGCTATTCGCCGGTCCGAAAGGATCAGGCTTGTGCCAGCTCCTCGCGAAGCATGCGCTGATAGACGTGGAGGAACATAGTGGCGCTGTCCCGCTCTTCCGCGACGAACCGGCCGAGCAGGGCACCGGTCTCGGCATCCAGCGTCATGTCGTCGAACAGATCGGCGAAATCGTCCTGCGGCAGCTCGTCAGGCGACCGGAAGCCGAACCCCTTGAATTTGTCTATATCGCTGGCCTCGGACGCGAAGAGCGCGTGCCATTCGTCGCACAGCGCACAGGGGCCGTCCTCGAACTCGTAGCCGAGTTCGCGAATCCGCTTCTTGAATGCCCAGCTATGTTCGATCTCGCGGATGGCAACGAACTTCATCACTTCCTTGAGTTCGGCGTCGTTGCTGGCATCGGCCCAGGCCAGGTAGAAATCATGGGCTCGCCCTTCAGTGATGGCGAGCTGGTTGAGCTTGGCGAGATAGGATGGACGTGCCACCGCGGTCCCGATGTCCAAGCGCTTTCGAAGGTCCATGCCTCGCTCCCTCATCTCATCGCTCCCGGAACGGAGACCACCATCGGCTTGGGGCCCAGCGCCGGGGAGCGGCCTGGACCCCAGAGGCCATATTCGGAATCGTCGCGGACCTGATCTTCGGTTAGCGAGATGAACGGGCGGATCTCAAAAAGCGATCCGCCCGCCCTCATGCCCCGCTCCGGAAGTCAGCGTGTGCCGCTTACCAATGGTAGCGAACGGTGCCGCCCCACTCGCGCGGGGGAGCATAGCTCGCAAAGGCGAAGGTGCCGGGGAAGTCGAACACGTTCGCATTGTACCGCTTGTCGAGCAGGTTCGTTCCCCACACGCCGATCGACCAGTTCGCGCCATCCGGGCTCCAGTCGATATTGGCGTTGACCAGATGGGTCGGCTGGATGATCGAGCGCGGCGCGTCCACCTGCGAGGTCAGGAATTTCTGCCCCGTATAGTTGTACTGGCCGTTGACCGTCATCTTGCCCGGGCCCAGCGGGAACTCATAGGTAGCCCCCATGGAGGCCGCCCATTTCGGCGAGTTCTGCAAGCGGAAGCCCGAAAGGTCCCGGACCGTCGATCCGATCACGCTGATTTCCAGGAAGGGAAACTTCTTGTACTTCGCATCAAGATAGGTGAACGAGCCGTTGACCGTGAAGCCGGGGAACAGCACCGCCGATCCGTCGAACTCCACGCCCTTGATGTGCGCCGAGGCGACATTGAGGATGGTATTGCCCTGGACGAACAGGCCGTTCGCGTCGGTCGTGAAATATTGCTGCGAAAGCTGCATGTCCCGGTAGTTGGTATAGAACAGCGCCAGATTCGTCCGCAGGCGGCGGTTGAACCAGTCGGCCTTGATGCCGGCTTCGTAGGTATCAACATGCTCAGGATCATAAGGACCAATATCCTGGGGGATGCCAAGACGGCCGGTGAAGCCACCCGACTTGAAGCCACGAGCCCAGTAAGCATAAAGTAGCCGGCTCTGGTCGACCTTGAAGTCCAGGCCGAGCTTCCAGCCGACGTTGTTCCAGCTCTTCTTGCCGCTGGCCGAGAAGCTGCCCGCCGGGAACGGCGTGCCGCCCTCGAACTCGGCCACGCCCGAGGCAAAGGAGAAGCGCTCGATCGCGGCCGCCAGCTTGGTCCGCTCGTGGGTGTAGCGGATCCCCGCCTGTAGGCGGAGTTGATCAGTGAGTTGGATATAGCTCTGCGCGAAAGCCGACAGCGAATAGTTGCTCGACTCCTGCGGGTTGTCCTGGCGCACGCCGGGAAGCGCATAGGGAAGGCGCAGCGACTGGATATGGTCGTAGTGATCGCGCAGGTAGAAGCCGCCATAAACCAGATTGATCCGGTCGGTAATGTCCACCGAGCTGCGCAGTTCCTGGCTGAACTGCCACAGGGTGGTGTTGCGGCTGGTATCGAGCAGGAAGGCCGGCGTGCCGTCCTGGTCGGTCTGCTCGAACAGCTTGATGTGCTTGTAGCCGGTGATCGAGGTGATGTCGCCGATCGGCGTGTCACGCAGGTTCATCGTCAGGACGCCGAAATAGCTGTCAAGCTTGCTGACGTCGCGGACCGAGTCGTTGGCGCTGTAATATTTGTTGGGTGCTTTACACTTCTGCGTGAGCGAGACGCAGGGTGACTGATACATCGGCAGCTGGGAGTTGGGGAATGTAGTGCCGGCCGGCACGTAGAGCGCCTCGCCCGGGACGCCGCCGTTAACGACGATCGGCGCGCCGTCCCGGCCATTGTCATATTCGACCATCAGCGTAGCGTCGAAATTGTCGGACGGCGTTAGCTTAAGGAAAGCACGGATGTCGTCATGGTTGCGATCGCCCATGCTACTGCCGTCGACGATGTTCGTGACCCAGCCCTTGCGCTCGGTATGGTTCCACACGACCTTGCCGGCCAGCACGCCGTCAATCAGCGGGAAATCGAGCGAGCCGAGCAGATCGAAGCGGTTCCAGTTGCCATAGGTCGCCTCCAGGCGGCCGCCCCATTCGCCAGTCGGTTGCTTGGTGACGACGTTCACCACGCCGCCGGTCGTGTTCGCGCCGAATAGCGTGCCCTGCGGCCCGCGCAGCACCTCGACCCGATCGAGGTCGAACGTGTCGAGCAACGCGCCCATCGAGAAATATTGCGGCACGCCGTCGACCACGATCGACACCGTCTGCCCGGCATAGGGATCGGCCTCGAGGATACCCATGCCGCGGATATAGAAGGCGGCGACGGCAGGCGTGTTGACATAATTGTTGAGCTGTACCGACGGCACGACACCCTGCAGACTCTGCAGCGAGGTCGCATGGATCGCGCTCAGCGTGTTGGCGCCCACCGCCGTGACGGCGATCGGAACATTCTGCAGATTTTCCGCGCGCTTTTGGGCGGTGACGACGATTTCCTGCAGGCCGACGACGCCCTCTTCGGCCACCTGCGGGGCGGCTTCCGCAGCGGGAGCCGCGCTCAACGCCTGGGCGGGAGCGACGGCACCGATGGCGACCAGACTGACGCCCACCGACAGCATCAGCCGGAACGTGGCGGCACGAGACGACGATGTGATTTTCATAACCCCTCCTTTGCGGGGCGTATGCCGCCCTGTTTTCTGTATTTGCGACGGCCGAACGCACCATCACCTCGCAATCAGTGACGCATCGGGGCTTTTTAGTCAAGCAATTACTTAGCACTCATGAATTGACTAATCATCAGGCAAGATGTGCGACCGCGGCCTCTGCGATCCGACGGTCCTGCTCATAATGGCCTCCGCTGATTCCCAGCCCGCCGACCAGATGGCCGTCAACCCTGATGGGCACGCCCCCGCCGATCGCGATGTGACGCGGAATATGCGGAATTCCGTAGCGTATCTGAGGATCGCTCTCGATGAAATCGCCCCAGAGATGAGTGGCGATGCCGAACGATATGGCGGTGTGCGCCTTGTCCTGCGCCAGCCCCACGCTGACGAGGATCGCCCCATGCTGGCGCACGAACCGCACCAGGTTCCCGGCCGCATCGACGAGCGCGATGCTGACCGGAATGCCTTCCGCCAGAGCGGCCGAACGGGCGGCAGCGACGATTTCGTCGAGCGCGTCGTCCGAAAGCGCGAGCTGCTGCACCGTCCTGTTCATGTCTCCTCCGTCAGAATTTGAAACCGAAATCCACGCCATATTGCCGTGGCGCGCCATAACTGGCGAAGGAAAACAGTGGCGGCACGTCAAGCGCGCTCGCGATGTATTTCTTGTTGAACAGATTGCGGCTCCACAGCGTCACCGACCAGCGATCGCTTTCGGGCGAATAGCTGATGTTGGCATTGACCAGGCTCAGCGGCCGCAACCGCTCGGTCGGATGCTGGGTGTAATTGCCCCAGCGCGTGCCCTGATAGGTATATTGCGCCTGGCTCACGATCTTTCCGCCCGCAGTATGGATCGTATAGTCGATTCCGGCGGCACCCGACCATTTCGGAGCATAGGGCAGCGGCACGCCCGCATAATCGATGCCCGTCGCGTTGTCGCTGAACTCCTTGTAATGTGCATCGAGATAGCCGACCGAGGCCGAGATGCGCAGGTCGTCGACCGGCGCCGCTTGCATCTCCGCCTCGAAGCCCTTGGTCACCGCGCGCCCGGCATTGAGGATCACCGAGGAAGCGACCGCGCCGCGATAGACCGACTGGCCCACCTGCATGTCCCGCCACTTGTTGAGGAACAGCGCGAGATTGAATCGCAGCCGGCGATCGAACAGGTCGGACTTGAAGCCCGCCTCGAACGTGTCGACGAATTCGGGATCATAAGGGCCGATGTCGCGCGGATCGGTCACGCGGCCATTGAAGCCGCCCGATTTGAAGCCACGCGCATAATAGCCATAGAGCATTGTGCCCGGCGTCACCTTATAGTCGATGCTGAGCTTGCCGCCGACGTTGGTCCAGGTATCGCTGCCCGATGAGGAGAAGCCCGTCACGAAGGTACCGCTGGCGATGTTGCCCACCGGATCGTCGGGCCGCAGGTTCGGGTTGGAATAGGTGTCGTTGGATTCGAACAGCTTGATCTTCTCCCAGGTCAGCCGGCCACCTGCGCCGATGCGCAGCCTGTCGGTGATGTCCCAGTAGAATTGCGCGAAGCCGGACAGCGAACGGGCGCGATGCTTGACGAACTGCTCCGTTTCGATACCGGGCGCGACGCCGTTGGGCATGGTCAGCGTATCGACCTTGGATTCCACGTCGAGATAGAAGGCGCCGATCGTGCTCTCGATCGAATCCCCGATCTTGAACGAGGTGCGCAATTCCTGCGAGAACTGCCAGGCCTTCAGATCGCGGCCGGCGTTGAGCAGGAAGGCGGGGAGCCCGTCCACGTCCTGGATGTTGAAGGCGTTCATGTCGCTATAATTGGTGATCGCGGTGATCCGGCCGAGCGTACCGCTATCGATATTGGTCGTCTGGGTGATCGAGTAGATGTTGGCGTCGTTGACGCCGGTGGCGTCGCTATAGACCTTGAAATCGACCTTCTTGAAGCCAGGCGCCTGGTAGAAGAGGCGATCGGGGCCGGAGATATTGGGGATGGCGTCGGAGTCGTTCCGGACACGATCATAACTGGCGATCACCGTCGTATCGATGTTGTCGGCCGCATCCCATTTGAGGTAGCCACGGAAATTGCTGGTGTTGATCCCGCCGAGGTCGCGGCCGTTGGCGAGATTAGTGTAGAATCCGTCGCGGCTGCGATGGCTGACCGTAACCTTGCCCGCCAGCGTCTCGGTCAGCGGGAAGTTCACGGCCGCGGCGGCATCGAACTCATGATAATTGGCGAGGGTGAGGCGCCCTTCGACACCGAACTCGCCCGTCGGCTGCTTCGTGACGATGTTGATGACGCCGCCGGTGGTGTTCGCGCCGAACAGCGTGCCTTGCGGACCGCGCAGCACCTCGATCCGCTCGACGTCGAACTGATCGACGAGCCCGGTCAGCCGGGTGCCGGCGACGACGCCGTCGGTGACGATCGCGACCTCGGTTCCGGTGTACGGATCAGGGTTGGTGGGAATGCCGATGCCGCGGATCGTGAGCGCGGCGGTGAGGCTCTGGTTGGTGATCGGCTGGAACTGGACATTGGGGATCTGGCCGGTCAGGTCCCGAATGTCGACGATGTGGTTGCGTTCGATGAAGTCCGACGACACGGCGCTTACCGAGAACGGGATCGACTGGAGATTTTCGGCCCGCTTCTGGGCGGTGACCACGATCTCGCTCAGGCCGCCTTCGGCATCCGCCGGCTGCGGCGCGGCGCCCGTCGCGGTCTGCGCGGCCACCGGCATCGCCAGGGTCAGTGCGGCCAGGGCGGATGCAGTGGTCAGGGTCGCCTTGAAGCGGATAATCGCCGTTCTTTTCATGGGGACATTCTCTCGATCATGGGTCAGGATGGATGGCTAGGCGTCGGGACGATCCGGGTTCCTCCGGGCCAGCGCCGCGTTCACGTCCTGGAGCGCCGCCGTGGCGGCGTTGCCGAGGTAGGAGATATCGGCTCCCAGGGTGATCATGCCGAAGCCGAAGCTCGCGAACTCCATGGCCTGGGCGACCGACACCGCATGGGTCGCGGCGATCAGGCCCGCGGAGCGTGCGGCCTGGGCGATGCGCACCATCGCACCGCGCAGCGGCTCGGAAGTCGGCACCTGCGAGACCGGCATGCCGAAGCCCACCGCCAGGTCGCCGGGGCCGGCGTAGAGGCCGGCCAATCCTTCGATCGCGGCGATGCCTTCGACCGCATCGAGACCCGCCAGCGTCTCGATCATCACGAAACAGGCGGCGCGTGCCTCCAGCGCGGGCGCATCGGCGCCCATGCCTCGACGATAGGGTCCGAAGCTGCGCGCGCCGCGCCCGTGATAGCTGCAGGCCGCCACGGCGGTCGCCGCCTGCCCGGGCGTGTCGATCATGGGAACGATCACGCCGTCCGCGCCCCCGTCGAGCACACGGCCAATGTCAGCGACGTCATTGGCGCCCACACGGATCAATGTCGCGAGGTCGTCGGTGCGGCCCGCATAGAGATGGCGCACCGCATCCTGGACGGTCATCAGACTATGCTGGGTGTCGATCCCGACATAGCGATAGCCGGTGCCGAACAACGCCTCCGCCACCATCGGCGAATCGATCATCATCCATCCGCCGATGACCGGCACATCGCCATCGCGGGCGTCGATGAAGGCGGAATGCAGGCCGGTCATGCGCCGGTCCCCGGCGCCGGAAACAGCCAGCTCCGGTCGAGCGCCGCCACGTCGGGGCAGCCCATGAGCACCATCGCGCGGGCCATGTCATCCTTGAGGATCGAGAGGATGTCCGCCACCCCCTCCTCGCCCCGTACGGCGAGGCCGTAGAGATAGGGCCGGCCGATGAACACGCCGCGCGCGCCGAGCGCGAGCGCGATCAGCACGTCTGTCCCCCGCCGGACGCCGCCGTCGAACAGGACCTCCGCGCGGTCCCCGACCCGATCGGCGATCGCGGGCAGCGCCTCCAGGGTCGCCAAGGTGCGGTCGAGTTGGCGTCCGCCATGGTTCGAGACGACGACGCCGTCGGCCCCGATCTCGTCGACGGCCCGGGCGGCATCGTCCGGATCGAGCACCCCCTTGACGTAGAGCGGCCCGCGCCAGTGATCACGCATCCAGCGCAGATCGTCCCAGGACAGATCGCCCTGCATGTAACGTTCCTGCGCCCGCACCGATTCCACGCCGGCGCTCGGCCCCGATGCGCTCGCCTCGATATAGTGGATCGCCGCGACCCGCTTATGCCGCAGCCAGGCCCACCACCAGCGGGGATGCCGTGCCGCGTCCAGCATGCCGCGTGGGGTCAGCACCACGGGAACCGCCATGCCCGTCTCGCGCTCCCGCTCGCGATTGCCGCGCACGGGAACGTCGACGGTCACGAACAGCGCCGAATAGCCTTGCCGCTCGGCGCGCTTCATCAGGTCCCCGACCTTCGCCTTGTCGCCGAAGGGATAAAGCTGGAACCAGTGGTTCTGCCTGCACCGGCCCGCGACCTCCTCGAGCGTATAGGACGATCCGGTGCTGAGCACCGACCGCGTGCCCAGTCGTTCCGCCGCGCGCGCCACCGCGACATCGCCGCTCCAGTGCGACATCGCTGTGATACCGGTGGGGGCGAGCGCGACCGGCATCTCCAGGGCCGTGCCGGCGACGACGCGACCCAGTTTGGGCGTGGTGATCGCGGTAAGGCAACGCTGCCGCAGCCGCCAGCGATCGAAGGCGGAGCAGTTCGCCGTCATCGTCACCAGCCCGTCGGCACCGCCGTCGACATAGGCCCACACCATCTCCGGCAGCCGCCGCCTCGCCGCGCGGCGATAGCCTTCGACGGAAATGGGCCGCGCGTCGCGCGAAAGCTGGAAAGTGAAGTTCGCCATTCCAGGGGCCGGTCTATTTGACCGCCAGCGGCGTGATCGGGGAACCGACGCCACCAACGACCTTGAGTGGCGGTGCGGAGAAGAAGAATTCCCAGACCCCGTCGCGCTCGCAATCCTCGGCCAGCGCCTCGAGATCGAAAATCTCGCCCAAGGTCATTCCCATGTCGCGGATCAGCACGCAGTGGAGCGGCAGCGGGCCCGACATGTCGGGCACCATCGTCTCGATCCCCCAATTGTCGGAGCAGACCGAAGCGACATCGCGCGCATGCAGCCATTCGGCGCATTCGAGAGTCAGGCCCGGTTCTCCCTGCCAGAAGGTTTCGGCGCATCCGTCGACCAGGAAATGGCGGATCCAGCCGGTCCGGATCAGCAGGATGTCGCCCGGCCCCACCTCGACGCCCTGCCGCGCCATGGCGGCCTCGAGATCGAGGGGCGTGATCGGTTCGGGCGCAGCCAGCCGCTCGACGCCCTTCAGCCGGGTGATGTCGAGCAGGACGCCGCGCCCGGCGACGCCCTTGCGCGCGATCTGGTGGATCGACAGCTCCTGGCTGCCGTTCATCGTCGTGACGCTGGCGGCGGGGATGTCGTTGTAGAGGCGCTCGTCATAGCCGACATGAGCGAGGCCGTCCCACTGGGTGACGGACTGCAGCGGCATCATGATATAATCGTCCGCGACGCACATGTGATGCGGATCGTCCTTCAGGTCGAGCGGCGTCATGTTCATCAGGTGGATCGGATTGGCGCGCGCCCAGCCCGCCGGCTGGATGCCGCGCGACTGGACCACCAGGCCGAGATCGAACAGCTTGCCGGTCCGCGCAAGCCGCGTCGCCGCCACTAGCCGTTCGGGCGTGATGTGGTTGAGCGTGCCGATGCGATCGTCGGCGCCCCAGCGCCCCCAGTTGCTCAGGCGGCGTCCGACTTCCCTGAAATCTTCCATCATGGTCCCCTGTTCGATCGTCATGGTCGTCAATTCAGCGCGAGCGGGACGTTGAGAGGGCCGCGTAGCTGGAAGGCGCCGTAATCGACGTCGCCCGCCAGCACGAAATCCGGCATCCGATCGAGGACGCGCGAGATGGTGACCTGGGCTTCCAGCCGTGCCAGCGTGACGCCAAGGCAACTGTGCAGGCCGTAGCCGAAGCCCAGATTCGCCTTGTACTCGCGGTGGATGTTCAGGCGATTGGGGTCTTCGTAACGCAACGGATCGCGGTTCGCGGCGGCGGTGATCAGGGAAATATCCGCCCCCTCCGGTATCCGTGTGCCCGCGATCTCGGCATCGCCGCCACTGACGAGCCGGGGGATGATGAGGACCACTGGCTCCCACCGCATGATCTCCTCGAGCGCGTTCGGCAGGAGCCCCCGGTTGGCGACGAGTTCGCGGCGGACGTCTGGATGCTGGGCAAGGACGACGAGACTATGACCGAGCCATTTGGCGGTCGTCTCGTTGCCCGCGAACAGGAGCTGACGCGTATTCGCCATGATCGCGTGGTCGGAAAGGCCGCGCCCCACATCGGAATGCACGATCTGGCTGATCAGATCGTCACCCGGCCGCCGCCGGCGCTCCTCGATCTGGCCGAGGATATAGTCCGCCAGCTCCGCCTTGGCTTGTTCGGAGGCGAGCCAGGCCGGGTTGCTGTCGCGGGAGAAGTTGGGCGGCTCCGAGACGCCTTCGCCGATGCGATCGCTCCATTCGACGATCTTGGGCCGGGCCTCGTCGGGAACACCCAGCATATGCGCGATGACATAAGCGGGCAGCTCGCGACCGAAGGCCGCCATCGCATCGATCGTCTCGCCGGCTCGGAAGCGGTCCTCGATCTTGTCCATCATCTCGTCGGCGATGCCCGCGATCAGCGTCCCCAGCCTTTCGAGTGAGTCCCGCTGGAAGGCGACCGACCAGATGCCCCGCAAGGCGTTGTGCCGCGCCTTGTTGTCCATCGTGATGAACGCTTCCGGGCCGAACACCTCCTCTGCGATGCTGCCCTCGATCTTGTAGCGATCGGAATTGGCGAGCGTCTTGCGGATCAGTTGGTCGTCGGTGACCATCCAGGTGCCGATGCGCTCGTTGTAGACGACGGGACCGGCCGCCTGGACCTGCTCGACATAGGGCCAGGGATTCTTGATCGCTTCGGGACTGAACAGGTCGATATCCAAGACTGTTACTCGCTGATGCTCCGGAGGCCGCCGGACGGGCGCCTCACTCGATGGTTATGACGTTGGCGGGACAGGCGGCGGCGGCTTCCTCCACCTGCGCATGGAGATGCTCGGGCGGTTCGGGCAGCAGCACCACGACGGTGCCGTCCTCCGCCTGATCGAAGACGTCCGGCGCGTGCGCCATGCAGGCGCCGGATGCCATGCAGCGCGAGCAGTCGACATGGACCCGCATCGTCTTCCTCAGCGCGCCAGATATTTGTCGAGCGTCTGGTGGAACTGACGCATGCGGATTTCCATATAGTCGCCGATCTGCACTTCGCCGTTCTTGGAGGCGCGCAGGCCGCGCTGCACTTCCTCGACATTGGCGACATCCTGGTCGAGCACCTGGCCCAGCGCCTTGCCGATCACCGGCGAGGAGGCCCAGCCCTCACCCTCGCCCAGCAGCGTCATCGGCACCGAGTGCGGGATCGGCTGACCGGGCGGCACCCGTGTCAGAATGCGGACCTCCATCAGCGTGTTGTGCTGGTCCGGCCACGGCCGGAAGCGATAGGAGATGTTCGGCATATGTCCGCCCCAAGGCTCGAAATTGGGGAAGACGCAGTAATAGATGGCGTCGAGTAGCTCGGCGTCGGTCGCCTTCTCCAGGTCGCGCCCGAACAGTTCGGTATAATCCTCCCGCGCGCGCTGGGCGAGGACGCGACGGGCGGTCAGCCCCTGCTCGACCTCGATCGCGGGACGGCCGTCCTTGAGTGCCGACCGGCCGTTATGCTCAAGATAGGCGTCGACGATCCACTGCTCGGTGCGCCCGTCCATGTCGACGCCGGCGGAAGGAACCCCCTGCGCCGAAAGGGCCAGGTTGGTGTGGTCGCCATAGATGTTGTAGCGGCTGTTGGCGTCCGCGACGAACGGCGTGATCTGCGGATGCGTGCAGTAATTGTGCCACGCCTCCATGAAGGCCTCCATCACGGCCTTCCAATTGGCGTGGATTACCTTGCCGACCCAGACCGAGGTCGTGCATTCCTCGTGCGGCCAACGCGCGAAATGCTCGGGCAGCGGATGGAGATATTCCATCAGGCCGGGGCCGCCCGGATTCTCGCGAACGAAGATATAACCGCCCCAGCGGCCGGTCTCCGCCTCGGGCAGCTTCATCTTATCGTCGCTCAGATGCGAGAAG
>NZ_LDES01000030.1 GCF_001015195.1 Sphingomonas sp. Y57
GACCACCATCTCCGGCACCTGGGGCCCCATCCGCCTACTGACCACCACCACCTTGATCGCCGTTGCCGCCGCTGCCTCGGTGCCTTCCTCATCGACGCGCAGGAAGGTCGCGTGCGCCACGTCATCGATCGCGAGGCGCNCGACGCGCAGGAAGGTCGCGTGCGCCACGTCATCGATCGCGAGGCGCACACCGCTGGCGATTCCCGACAGGTCCGCGCGCTGTTGGTCGAAGGCGCTTGGCATTCCCGCTGCGATCAGCGCTGCC
>NZ_LDES01000031.1 GCF_001015195.1 Sphingomonas sp. Y57
CGCTCAACGCCGCACCGGCCAGAGCCGTGCCGATCGCTCGCGATAGCGACACCATCATCATACCGGGAGGCTACGCCCGCACGGCTGAACGGAGCATGGCCTGAGTGCGCCTATGGAATCGCTGTCGGATCGGCGATGCGCCCGAAAAACAGCACCGCGCCGCTCTTTCGGTCTCGCAGGGTGGCAAGGAAAGGACGATCGACCACCATCTCCGGCACCTGAGGCTCTATCCGCGCACTGGTCACGACGATCTTGACTGCGGTTGCCGCCGCCGCCTCGGTGCCCTCCTCATCGACGCGCAGGAAGGTCGCGTGCGCCACGTCATCGATCGCGAGGCGCGCACCGCTGGCGAGCCCCGACAGGTCCGCACGCTGCTGGTCGAAGGCGCTTGGCATGCCCGCTGCGATCAGCGCTGCC
>NZ_LDES01000032.1 GCF_001015195.1 Sphingomonas sp. Y57
TGAGGGTGGAATAGGATTGCAACCCCTTGATCCCCAGCTCCGCGCCGAAACCCGATCCGCGCTGCGGCTCGTGGCTGAGCTGGCTTCCCGATGGCGGCCCTTCCACGCCCGATGTCCGCACCGTGACGGAGCCCGCGCGGATACGCCGCGCCAGCCGCTTGGCGCGCCCCATATCCCGCGTCCAGATCGTCGCCGCCAGGCCATAAGCGCTCTGATTGGCCAGCCTCAGCGCCTCGTCGTCGGTCGTGAAACGCTGCACCGCCAACACCGGGCCGAACACCTCCTCCTGCGCGATCTCCATGTCTGCGGACACACGGTCCAGCACGCTCGGAGCGACGTGGGCGCCCCCCTCGCTCCGGATCGCTCCGACGAGCCGCCCCTCCGCGCCATCGACAAGGGCCCGTTCGAGCAGCGCCTTCACACGGTCGCGCTGCCGGCCGCTAGCCAGCGGGCCGAACGTCGTGGCCGGGTCGAGCGGATTGCCCGGCGCATGGTTCTCCACGCGGACTATGATCCTCGCGACCAGTTCATCGGCGACACCCTCATGGACGATGAGACGCGTGTGGGCGCTGCACACCTGCCCCGCATTCCATAATATCCCCTGCGCCACGGCATCCGCGATGGCGTCGAGGTCATCCGCGTCGGGAAAGACCAGATGCGGCGACTTCCCGCCCAGCTCCAGCAGCAGTGGCTTGCCATTCGATCCGCCGGCCAGCGCCATGATCCGCCGGCCCGTTCCAGTCGATCCCGTGAAGGACAGCAGGTCAACCTCGGGATGGGCTGCCAGTGCCGCCCCGACGGTGGCGCCCAGTCCGGGAACGACGTTGATCACCCCTTCCGGAACCCCCGCCTCCAGCGCGATCCTGGCGAGAAGCAGGGTCGAACTGGGCGCGATTTCGGACGGCTTGAGCACGATCGTGTTCCCAGCGGCAAGTGCCGGAGCGATCTTGTAGGCGGCGTTGACCAGCGGGAAATTCCACGGCGTGATCGCCCCGACCACACCGCGCGGTTCATAGCTGTTGATCCACAGGCCATCGTCGGACAGGGGAACGCTCTCGCCGAACAATTTGTCGGCAAAGCCGGCGGCCGAACGCAGCACCGCCGGGGCGAAGCTCCCGGCATCCCACAAGGCTGTGCTGATCGGCTTCCCCATCTCCAGACAGTCGAGCAGCGCCAGTTCCTCGCGGTGGGCGGCCACGCGATCCGCCAGTTCGATGAGGATCGCAGCGCGCTTCGACGATGGCAGGCCGCTCCAGCAGCCATCCTCAAAGCGCGCCCGGGCGACCGCCACGGCACGATCGACATCGTCCCCCGCCCCGGCCGAGGCATCGGCAAGCGGGCTCTCATCAAAGGGATGGATGGTGGCGAAGCGTCCTTCCGCCGTAGACGAGGTATAGCCGCCTCCGATGAAAGGGCGGATGTCCCATTTCACTGCC